>CAWAUZ010000001.1:0-249930 GCA_963785365.1 uncultured delta proteobacterium
TACTGGGGGAAGCGTGATCGGCTGCCGGTCGGGTGGCGGGTGGAGTGTCGTCCGTGTGCTTCTGCGCCATCCTGTCTGAAGAGAGTGCTGCCCATCGTGTGGATTGGACAAAGACGGTTTACTTGCCGATGGCGTAGGCCTGCCTGCGCGGGTCGGCGCCCGCCTTGAGCACACCGTTTTCCCGGTCGATCATGATCACCTGCGAAGACCCCATGATTTCGGCGTAGCCTCCCACGACCTTAACATCATGTCCTTTTGCTTTGAGCGCAGCGATGGTCTTTTCCGCAAAGCGGTTTTCCATCATCAGCGATCCGTCCGGGTTGAACTGGCGGGTCAATGAGGCGTTGGCAATCGCCCTGAAAATCATTGCCGGGATGGCCAGGTAGAAAACCAGCCGGTTGGCCGGGCCTAAAAACTCAGGGGGCAGGAATCCTTTGGACCGGGCGATGGTGCCAAGGATCACGAGAATGAAAATGGGAATAATCGTGGTTACAATGTGGCCCATAAAACCAAATCATTTCCCCCGTCTAAAATAAAAAAGAGGATTGCAACCATCGCTGATCCATGCAGTATTCAAAATTCCCCTTCTCGTATCAACGGGTAAAGCTGGGCGATGATGCCACAAGATGACGTCAAAAGCAACGGGCGTCACACCATGGAATTCGTATGGCGTCGCTTGACGAAGTAAATGTTTTGTCTTAAATTTTGTTACGCTACTCACTCACTCAGCATGGATAAACATCTCATGAAGCCGTCGCACATTCAACTAAAGCTGTTTGCCGCCTTGACCCCCTTGTCACCCGAAAATTCTGACCGAGTGCCCATCCATCCAGGGACCACTGTCAAAGAACTATTGGACCGTTTTGACATTCCCCCGTCAAGGCTCACTTGATATTTATTAATGGTGTCAAACGATCCCTTGAAACCCAGTTGGACGGCGGTGAACGCGTGGGCATCTTCCCGCCGGTGGCTGGTGGATAGTTTATGAAAAGCACACTTTCGCCGCGTCTCGACGCCCTGGCTACAAAAGCCTCACTCAGCGATGGTACGCCCTGCCGAACCATCAGCGCAGCCGATGTGGTGCGCCTGGCAGATGACACCGGCGTCAGTGGACGAAGCGTGGAAATTGCAGCCTTAAAGCAACAGATCCTTCCAGATCGCTATCTGCGCAATATGAAAACCCTGGGCCAAGCCGATCAGATCCGTCTGCTCGAATCAGCCGTCTGCATCGTGGGATTGGGTGGCTTAGGTGGCTTGGTGACGGAAACCCTGGCCCGCATGGGAATCGGACGGTTTGGCCTGGTCGATGGAGACGTGTTTGAAGCCCACAACCTCAACCGCCAGCTGTTCAGTAGCATTGAGGACATTGGCACACCTAAAGTGCAAGCTGCGGTCAGGCGTCTGGGGACGATCAACCCCGGTCTCGAAGTCAGAATCACCGCCGCCCGCATGACATCCGAAAATGTGGATACACTGGTGAGTTCAAGCGACATGGTTGTGGATTGTCTGGACAATATCCCATCCCGGTTTATGCTTGAGGCGGCCGCCAAACGCGCCGGGATCCCCATGGTTTCCGCCGCCATAGCCGGTATTTCCGGACACGTAACCACCATCTTTCCGGAAGACCAAGGGCTGGAAAACATATACGGACCCGAAGATCGACTGGAGATGGCCAAAGGCGCGGAAACACACTTGGGCTGCCTGGCAGCAGGGGTCAATCTCGTCGCTTCACTGGAGTGCGCAGAAGTGCTCAAGGTTTTGCTTGAAAGGGATAACATCCTTAAAAACAGTTTGCTGGTGGTGGATCTGGCCGACTACACCTTTGAGACCCTCCAGCTTTCCTGACCGGCCACCCTTCCACTCCACCGTTATGCCCTAACGATGAGGCCTGTCTCCCTGTCTATGGAGTCAACCGTGTCGCGACCAAAATCGAGACAGCAATCAAAGGTATGAACCCCAGAGCAAGCTCTGAACGCAAAAGGAAGCTCGCTTCGCTCGCAATTCTTGCCCCGCAGCAGAGCGGCGAGGAATTCTTTGATTAAAAATCTTGTATTTTTACTTTTAGACACTACATTGTGGTATAAACGTCAAAAAGCTATAGCAGCCGCCGTCAAATGTCCTTTTGAGCTGAAAATTGAACCAAATTGATGTCGAGCCCCACTGGGGATAAGGGAAATAATTTTAATATCTGATGGTTTTATATTCCTTTTCTCAGCCCTCCCACATACTTCGCTTTTGTTGATTCGACCATCTGAGTATATTGAGGCTGTATTTGCAGATCGCGGTTGCTACTATCTTTTGTGACCAATCCATGCATCCGGAAGCCTTTCCAAAAACGCTGTAGTCGGAATGGTGATACTGTACGCAGCCATTCTATAAAAGCACTTGCGGTAAGGCTTCAGAAGAAAGAGGCTTAAAATGATTACCAAATTTCAATCAAATGTCCGTCGTTTTTATACGATCGTGGCAGCAATCTCTCTAATCGTTCTGGTCGCAATACCCGCGATGGCAGGCGAATACGCTGCATTGGAAGGGGTTAAGGGCGTTAAAACCGTCTTTGATGTCAGCCAGGGATCACCCCAGACGGCTAACGTCGTATTTTGGGCAGTTAATAATGTGAATGATGATAAAAGCGTTCGTGCCCTTTCAGAACCACCGAAAGTTGCCGTTGTGTTTCACGGCCCGGCGGTCAAAACCATTTCAACCGATCGAGACGGATTTAAAGAATCCGATAATGAGGCATTGGACAAGTTCGTCGACATGATCCAGCAAATGAAAAAGGATGGGGTGAAGTTTGAGGTCTGCGATTATGCGTTAAAAGTAATGGGGATTGATCCTGAAACGGTATTGCCTGAAGTCGATCATGTAGGCAACGGCTTCATCTCCATCGCCGGGTACAAAGCCCAAGGGTAAGGGTAAGGCAGGAAAAATTATTCATCGAATTATCGAAGCATTGAAGCCGGAGATCATATATTTCACAGAGCAAGGCGGCACTCGAGGAGCGGTTGCCATCGTAGAGATCAATGATTCATCCCAAATCCCATCATTCTCCGAGCCCTTTTTTTTGAACTTCAACGCAGATTGTGAATTCAGAATTGCAATGTCTCCCGAGGACCTGATGAAATCAGGGCTTGACGAATTGGGCAAGAAATGGAGCTAAAGCCGTGAGGTGAAATCTTCTTCATGTCGATATGGTCCTTTCGCGTTGCAGTTGATAGAATCCATATGATTAAGTGGCCGATCGTCTGTCAGTCTGCGTATTTGCTGCAGACATCCAGAAACTCTTGGTAATTATCCAGAAAAAGATCAACCAGCGTCGGGTCGAACGAAGTCCCCCTGGATTCCTTGATGTATTGAAACACTCTTTCGCTCTCCCAAGCTGATTTGTACAGTCGCGAATTACTGAGTGCATCAAACACATCAACCAAGCCGAGAATTCGTCCGAAAATGTGGATATCCTCACCTCGGAGCCCTTGAGGATACCCGAGTCCGTCCCACCTCTCGTGGTGTTGGTAAGCCACAATCGCGGCAGCTTCGATGATACGCCGATTCGATTTGCATAGGATATCATACCCGATCTTCGTATGCCTTTTCACCGAGTCGAACTCCTGCTGGGTGAGTTTCCCGGGTTTGTTCAAAATCGCGTCGGGAATGCCTATTTTCCCGACATCGTGCATGGGAGACGCCATGCGCAGTAAAAGCGCCTCTTGCTCACCCATACCCACCTTCATGGCCAACAGGTATGACAGCTCCGAAACCCGTCGAACATGGTTTGCCGTCTCCTCCGATCGGGTCTCTACGATTTCACCCAGAGTCTCGATAACTTCCTTTTGCGTCTCGATAATTTCTTTGCTTAGATAAATGTTGTCGAAGGCGATACCAACGTTGGTTGAAAATATCCGGATAAGGTCCTTGTCGAGACGAGTCAGATATTTGCAGCCGTCAAAATAAAGGAGGTTTTTCGAACCGTTCTCTGTCTGAAAATACCCGACGTAGGCGTCATCGATAAACAGACTCTCTTTGTTCTTGATAGCCTGGTTCAGATGTTTCCTCACTTCCTGATCCAAAACGTCTTCCACATACTGATTGACAAAGACTTCATATCGCCCGGTGCCGGCAATAATTTCCAGCTTGTCCTTTGAATCAGATGCAGCGAATCCGGAAGACTGAAGAAAAAGCGAGTCTTCGTTTACCTGAAGGAGGGAGGCAAGCTGTGTCAGTATTCCTTCTGTAAACTTTTGCAATCTCTGGTGCGCAAACAAATGACCGGTAGAATTTATTATTATTTCTAAACCTTTACGATTTTTTTCAATTGTTCGCAAATCTCGATAGGCCCGCAACGAGGATGTGATGGTCGTAAAAAGCTTGTTGGCCGTCAATTCCGTTTTTTCTTTGTAATCATTGATGTCGTATTCCGTAATGATCTCTTTTTCCGGCGCTTTTCCAGGTTGACCGGTCCGCAGAATAATCCGGACAAAGTTGTTTTTCAATTCCTCACGGATGTAACGGACGACATCCAGGCCGGAGGTGTCGGATTCCATCACAACATCGAGCACCAGAATGGCTGTATCTGGGTTGGTACGAATCAATCGCTCGGTTTCTTTGCCTGAATAGGCATGCAGCAAAGTCACCCCGCCCCCATCGAAGCGATAATCATCAAGAACCATTTTTGTTATGTTGTGAACTTCTTTCTCATCGTCGGCAATTATAATCTTCCATGTGCCACTGTGGCCAGAATCGACCTGTTCGTTTAATTCTTCTTCGGCGAATACGAGATCGTCGCCGGGGTTCTCACTCTGATTCGGCAATTCAGACATCATCTATCTCCTGATTCAGTGGGATCTTTATGGCAATGACAGTTCCTTTTCCGGGGCCACTTTCGCAGCTGATCGAGCCATTTAATGTCTGGGTAGCGATGTTAAATACAATGTGCATACCGAGGCCTGTGCCTCCGCTGGCGCGTTTGGTGGTAAAGAAGGGTTCAAATATGTTCAGGCGCGTGTTTTCATCCATCCCCACACCATTATCGCGGTAAATCAGCAGATAGGTATCTCCGGATTTTGAAAAGCTGATTTGAATCTTCCCACTTTCGATGCCCGAGAAACCATGCAAGAGAGAGTTCATTACCAGGTTTGTAATGATCTGTGAAAAGGCACCGGGGTAGCTGTTGATTTGTAAGTTCTCATGGCAGTCGAGATGAACATGATGCGATGTTTTCTTCAACTGGGGGCCTAAGCTGAGCAGAACGTTGTCGATGTATTCCTTGACACCGAAGGAACGCCGTTCTTCATTAGATTGATCCACGGCAACTTGTTTGAAACTCCGAATAAGGTCCACCGCCCTGTTGAGATTCAATAGGATCGATGAGGAAGCATCGTTCGCGGCCTTTAAGTACTTATCGAGGTCCGACCGCTTCATTTTCCCAAACGCATGCAAACTGGTGATCTGACGTGTCCTTTCCTCCAGCAGAGACGACGCGGTAACACCGATTCCCAAAGGGGTATTGATCTCGTGGGCGACACCCGCCACCAGGCTTCCGAGAGAAGCCATTTTTTCCGTCTGCACCAACCGGTCTTGTGTTTTTTTAACGGTCGCCAGCGATTGTTTGAGTGCCAAATTAACCTCGTTGAGCTGGGCCGTCCGATTTACTACCCGCTGCTCGAGTTCGTCGTTCATCTGACGTATTTTTTCTTCTGCCCGTTTTCTGGCAGTGTCGTCCCTTGCGACCCCCCGGAACCCGGCGGGTTCACCCTGTAAGTCCCGGATCAAACTTGTAGACATGGAAAGGATCCTTACTTCACCGTCTTTTCTGACGACGCCATAATCCATGACGTCCACCGACTTACCGGAGGTGTAAAGGTTGTTAAACACCTGATACATTTTTTTTGCGGTCTTCCTGTTTGTATATTCACGGTAATCAAGACCGTCCATCTCCTGTGGAGAATAGCCTAATATCTTCGCCGCCGAATTGTTGAAAAATTTTAATTTTCCGGCAAGATCGACCTCAAAATACCCCTCCTGCATACTCTCGAGAATCGTCCGGTATCGTTCCTCGCTCAACTTGAGCGCCTCGGCACTTCGCTTTCGTTCCGAAATTTCCTGCTGCAGATCCTTGTTCATGATCACCAGTTGAGAGGTTCGCTCCGCGACCCCTTTTTCCAATTCCAAGTTAGCTGCATGGACTTTTGACTTCTCAGCCTCCAGCATGCGGGATTGGATATATTCCTTGCGCAGATAGTATTCAATCGAATAGCAGGCGAACATGCCTAATATGTTTCCGGCCAGGAAAAAAAAATTGTTGTTGATCAATACGGGAATTGGGGTGTCGCTCAATGAAATGGCCGTCATCTCGTAGGCGAAGACGATCATCCACCCGGCAATAGTGGCCCAAACGAACCTCAGCTTGAAAAAAGTATAACCGAACATGAAGACCAGAATGAGACCGGCATAGTAGGAATTACTCACAGGGTGAGGTGCAATCAAGATCATTCCGATGATCCCGATACCGGCCAACAATACCACGGACGCGTTGGCGGGCTGCATGTACGTTTTAAAATTCTTTGTGAACGAAAAAAGACCGATCAGGACGGTGTAAGGAATAAAGACCACAAATCGGATGAACCATAAACTGAGTTTCTCCTCCGGTGCGAGCCATGCATCGAGAATACCGAATATCCCATAAAAGAAAATAGCCATTAGCAGTGCAAAACGTGTATGAATCAAGGATTTGTTCGCATAATCCTTGAGAAATTCGGTTTCCAGTTGGTCGGGAAAAGATAGCGAATGCCACTTGACTGAGACGTCGTTTATGTTCATTGAAAACAATGTCATATAGATATCATACCACAAGCTTTCTGAGACGGTGGCATCAGGTGCCTTTTCGGATAACCATCAACGTCATGTCATCCAATTGCTCTTTTTGGAACGCGTTCACTTCACGCAATATCTTTTCGAGAATTTTATTGACTGGGAGATCGGCAAACTGGTGAAGTACATTTTCAAGGCGTTCCTGGCCGAACATTTCCCCCTGTTCATTCGCGGCATCGGTTATTCCGTCGGTAAACAGGAGGATCAGATCGCCCTTTTCCAATGGAACGGATGTATCTTCGATATATTTTTCGATATCATCGGTTATGCCCAGCCACGTTCCACCCGTCTCTATGTGTTCTGTCTTGTTTGATAATGATCGATAAAGGATGATGTCCTGATGCTTCCCGGCAACGGTCATGGCTTTATTATCAAAACGGATCGCCATTATTGTCATGTAATGGTCAGAACCCAGCCTGGCCAGGTTCTCGCGGATCACTTTGTTGACCTTTTTGAGTACCTCGGATGGGCTGGCGCCTGAACCGTTGTTAACCGTCGCCTGAATGCTCGTCTGGGCCATCATCATAATCAGTCCTGAATCGACACCATGTCCGGAGACATCACCGATGGTGACCCACTTTTCGCCATTCGATGTTTCGATTACATCATAGTAATCTCCCCCCACCTCTTTTGCCGGGGTCATGGCAGAGGCAATTTCATAGCCTTCGATCTTTTCCTTTTCCGGCAGCAATGCGGTTTGGATCCGTTTGGCCAGCTCGATTTCACTCCACAAAGCATCCCGGGCCTTCTTGAGTTCGATGAGCAGGAAAAACTCTTGGCGAACAAGTCGGTGCTTCACGTAGTTGATGCTTACTGTAATAACTGCGGTGGCAAATAGAAAAAAGAGGTTGTTGAACAAAATGCGGTGATCAAAATCGGGGCCGGCCCATATATTGAAGACAATATAAATCGAAATGACCATCGTGCAGTTGATGGTCGTATGGAATGCGTTCCACGGCAGAAGAAGGTTGACCGCAATCATGACCAGATTGAGACCGGCATAATAGCTGGAATTGAAACCGCCGATGTCAACGATCATTAGCGCAATGATTCCGGCGACATTGACGGAAACAAAATTGCCGTGGAGATAGGAAAGTTTGCCGGGTCGGGTTTGCCGAATCACGAAGAACTGGGCCAGAAGCAAAAGGGTGGAGATCAACCGGTAGGTGCCGATGCGAAGCAATGTCTCTTTTGGAAGCGTATAGTAGTCAAGTATGAAAAACAGCGGAACCAAAGTAAAACCCAAAGCAGTAAGCGTTATAAGCCGCTCATGGGTGATGCCCTGCAAATGTCTGTCAAAATTTTCTGATAAAAGACTGGCCCTTTTAAATTGTCTGCGTTTCAATCGCCGCCGATCATTTCCGACCTTTCGCTGCTTTTCGCTCATCGATCTATTCTCTTTTCTTCGCACATAAAAACATTTGGCTTTGTGTGTTCTCAAAAACGATTTCAATCTGTGCGGTGGGGTTACCTTCGAGCAGTTGCCTGAATTCCTCTTCCGAGCGGTGATAAAGAACCCAGTCCAGCCAGTATTCCATGTAAAACTTGCTTGCGTTTGAGATAAAAAAGTTGCCTACGATCAGTTCGCCACCCGGCTCCAAGAGCTTAAATAGCTTTTGGATCACCGCCTTGGCTACAGGTGGTGTCAAATAGTCGAAAAGCCCCATGGAATATATAAAATCAAAACGTCCCAACTGTTTTTCGAGCATGGGTGCGGCAAGCATAGTCCTGACAGAATTGTTCAGATATTTGACTTTAAGGCGAATATTCAGCGTTTTTTCTATTCGCGTTATATTTTCAGCCGCTTCTTGCAGGGCCCGTCGATCTTGATCGAGCAACACATAACTAAACCGAGGGCCATCTTCGGGAGACAAAAAAATATCATTCAGTTCAAGGGCTGGTCCGCAGGCAACAGACAAGACCCTGATAGATTCGCTCACCCGTTGATTCGTTTTTGAAAGCGCTGAAAGCCGGGTTGCTATCATCGTGCGTCTGTTTCTCACCGCTGAGGCCGCTGGATGCTCAATGGGATGCTTGTGCATGATTTTTCCGAATGTCGAGTCACCCCTGTAGTCATTCTCATAGATCATGCTCATCATGACGGAATCACCCGCATACCCGCGCGGCTTTAAATTTGCGCGCGCCATAAAGGGTGCACACAACAGATAGTGCAGGATCTGCTTCCTCAGATAAAACCCATGGCGCTCATGCGCTTTTCGGTCAAACGTCTGGATAATGCACTCGAATTCTTCAAGTTTTTTATCCAGGAATTTCATCATGCATCTTCCCTCGGTGGCGATGAGGGCATTTTGAATCGAACGCTTGATGTGTTCGGGCTCTTTTTCGTATTCCCTATCAGCACTGTCGAAATAGCCCTTGTAGACGCCCAGATCATATGTCAGGTCGGCGATGTAATTCTTGAAGGCCGGTTTGATTTGCTTTTTGTGAGAAATGACGATGGGGAGGTTCATGAAATCAGATTGAAGTTTTACGAGTTTGTTCTTGTAGAACAGACTTTCAAGATCATAAACGGACTCGGTGAATATCAACTGCCCGGTATAACCGTCGATATTCGGTTCGATAAGCATCCGGCATCGGCCTAAATCGACATCCTTCTTGTTGACCTTCAGGGAAAGGTTCTGAAATTCGGTTCCGTGTGTGATTGTACTGTCATCGCTGCAAGTAATGAAAAAAGAATATTTTGAAGCTAATTCCGCCACGATGGAAATTTTTTCATCGTTATTGTATAAAGCGCCTTCTATGTGTGCATGGTTCGCCTGCATATTATTCAATACCTTTTATCTCGATGCGCTTATCGCGGGTTTCGAATATCTCCAGAGCGGAAAAGCTGAGGGCCTGCCATTTCAGTGCTTTGTTGTACAAAATTGTCAATCGGTTGTTCCCCCGCTTCGCTCTATCCAGTATTTTAATGATCGGTGTTATCGTGGAGGAGTTCATAAAGTCCAATTGACAAAAATTAAGAATGATGTGTCGATTTTCTTCACCGGTGTTTTTCAGTGCATTCAATAGGATCGGAGTGATCATTTTGCCGGGATCGCGTTCCACACTCTTCCCGGTTAATCCGATATGGATTGAATCGCTGCCATCTGTCAGATGAATTTTTAATAAATTATGCTCAAACACTTGTGTTTCAACCATATCGATCTCCACGCTGAACGTTAATAATTCAAGACAGCCGAAACGTTCAACCTGCCGTCTTCATTGGTGTAAAAATCAAGAATAGCCCCCCCCTCATGGGCGATCCTCACAAGACCCAATCCGCTCTTCTTGTCATCTATCGGCATTTTTGCGACTTTTTTTAATTTTTCAATATAGGCTTCGAATGGATCTTGATAGCCTCTAATCCACTGGATCATCTCATCCAGTTCTTGCAGGTGTAGGCGATTGGTTGCGTCTATCGGGTGAATGACCTCAATGGTGATCATGTGATCGTCGATGTTGATGTGAGACTCCACTCGATCGCCCGGTCGGAACGTGCCGTATTTGACGCCGTTTTCGATCAGTTCGCTCATGATCATCGTCGCCGCGTGAATAAGATCCTCAGAAAGGTGCTGGTCGATCAGAAGCCGGCCAATTTGGTTCCGGGCTTTTTCTATTTCATTCCACTCCGGGTCGATGATTATTGTTTTTGAAATATTCATGGATTTTACTTGTACTCCGAAAAATGATTTAATTTTTAGTTATTTATACATGGTAATGCATCCTAAGGCGTTTCATTTAACGATGTCAAGAAAAAGCTAACCAATCGTTATTTATACACAAGAACATTGGTGCCCAAATTTCCAAACCGATGATAAAAGCCATGTATTCGTTCTGACGGGACCCTGATGAGAAGTGATCGACGAATTGACCGCTGCAGGTATGGCGGCCTTAGAAGAAATACCAGAGCCAGTCAATGAGAGAATTGAACTCGAGAGATGAAACATGCTGTATTCATCCAATAAATAGATGTTAGGTGGGCTTATGAGTATGGTTTAGATTGAATGTCGGTTGAGAAATCTCCTGCGCCCACGCAAGTTTCCAGTTTGCCAAGAATTTGAGGTGGGATGGGTTCCCGGGCATACCGGATATGTCACCGATACATGGCCAGGGAACCGATCGTGGCGGGCTGAATAGAACCTACAGATACGTTCTAATCGTTAATGGTAATATCGGTTTCTCCTTCGGGCAGAGGTAGGATAAATACCGGCTTTCTTACTCTGCGCAAAACCTTTTTAGCGGTGCTCCCAAAATAAGCGTGCTTTAAAAAACTTTTGCTGTGCGTTCCCATGAAAATGACATCGCAATTGAATTCATCCGCTTTCCTGAGGATTTCATCGGCAGGGTACCCCTCCACCACCTCAATAGAGTTAAAAAGCCCCTCGGCTTCAGGGTCGTTGTTTAATTCTTTTTTACACCATGCTTGCAGACGTTTGTGAATGCGTTTCTTGGCATAGGCCATTTTTTCTTTCGAAATGGTTACGGATTTTTCATCCTCCAGATAGAACGAAATGATTGACTTGGTTGCCGGCGACAATTCTTCGATCACATGTAAAACGATCAATTCAGCCCCGTGCTTTTTGGCCGATTCTACGGCATAGCGCAGCAGGTAACCGGAATTGGGTGAAAGGTCAGTGGTATAAAGGATTCTTTTAATTTGCGGTATCATCGTGTCTCACCTCCGTTATTGTGGGAATCAACCTGTTTGCCGAACCGAAGCAGTAAAAAGGGTGTATCATTAGCCTTTCTAAAAGGCATAAGGTGTGCCACTTTATAAAATTAGGTTCCCACCGTTGATGTTTCATGCGTTATGTAACCCCCATGGCGATAATACGGCAGCATGGTCATTTACCATTTCGCCGATAACCATTCCGTTACCAATTAATATTGGGGCTGGTTGCCAATCCGCTGGCCCATCACCTCCAGCGTGTCGCTGACGACCACAAAGGCCTTAGGGTCCATCTGCCGAATGATTTGTTTTACCCGGGACAGCTCCCGGAAATTAACCACGGTATATAAAACCTTTTCATCCCGACCCGAATAGGCGCCCTGACCGCGCAAAATCGTCACCCCCCGGTGGATATCCGCCAGGATCCGACGCGATATCGCTTCTGCAAGGGTGGATACGATCATAACCGATTTTCTTTGGCTCAACCCGGTGATCACCAGATTGAGGATGCGGGCGGATACGTAGATATAAATCAAGGTGTAAAGCACTTTTTCCAGCGGAAAAAGCAATGCAGCTGTCAGCAACACAATACAGTTGAAAGCCAGGGTCGTGGTTCCTATACGCACGGAAAACCGTTTAAGCAGGGCTACCGATAGAATATCGGTCCCGCCCGCCGATCCCAAAGACCTCAAGGTGATACCGAATCCGACACCTGAAAGGATTCCTGCCAGCAACGCACTGGAGAGCATATCCTGAACTGGAAACGATACATGGACCCAGGCCAGGCATGCCGAAAAAATCGTCATGCCTGCCAGGCTGTAAAAGAAAAACCGTCGTCCCACCAATTTCCACCCCAATACGAAAACAGGCACGTTAAAGAGGAAATAGAGCGCCGGAACCGGCAGGTGTGGAAACTGATAATGCAGGATGAGAACCAGGCCCGTAAGGCCTGAACTGAGAAAGCCGTCGGGGATCAGGATCCCATTGATGGCAATGGCACCTAATATACTGCCCAGAGTGAGCAGAAGCAGATTCCAGAGTAGCCGCCTTACGGATTCCAAGGTGGCCTGCGTTGGCGAAAATTTCATTACCACTTCCATTTTTAATGTCCCCCTCGGGGAATGGGAGAAATTCCCTCTGTCGGATACCGCTGAATTAAAGTTGGCTTTAATCGTTCGCCAGGAATGCATGGGCTTCTTGTGCACTTTCATAGATATGGGGCGATACGCCCCGTTTTTCCAAGGCATCGCCCAGCTTCATGCGTAAAAAGGCGCTGGTCGTATAGCGGCTGACCCGAGTAAAGTAATTTTCCATCAGATATGTCTGCATCTCCGAGTAGGCATCGATAAGGTCCGGGTTAATGAAAAAGTCGTCGTAATTGCCGATGGCATCGACTTTTTTACCCAGCGGTTTGATGAGATTCACGATGGTCGCGCGTATGGATGCTACATCCTCCATTGTCTTGACGGCATATCCCGCAAGATTGGCGAACAGCATATTCTTTTTAGAATCGTAGGTAATTCGATCTTCCAAGGCGATACTTAAAAGATCGTTCTTTAATTCCATGGGCTCGGGCCGGAAGATACGCTCATCCATGAGTCTCGGTGGATGCGGGATAATCGGTTCAAAATCCATGAGGTCTAAAATATCTTTCTTAAGATCGACACCGGGTGCGATTTCGATGAGTTCCAGGCCCTGATTGCATAGGGCAAATACGCATCGCTCGGTGATGTAGAGAATTCTGCGACCGGATTTTGCACCATATTGGCCGCTGAAGGTGATTTGCTGCACTTGCTCGACAAATTTCTTGAAGCGGCCTTCTTTGTCGATGACCAAACGGCCGTCCCGGATGTTGGTTTTCGCCCCCCCGGTTGTGAAGGTGCCCATAAACACGACTTTTTTCGAATTCTGGCTGATGTTGATGAAACCGCCGGCGCCGGCCAATTTGGTCCCGAACAGACTCACGTTGACGTTTCCTATACGGTCGGCTTCGGCCATGCCCAAAAAGGCGACATCCACGCCCCCGCCGTTGTAGAAATCAAACTGGTAGGGCTGGTCGATGAGGGCGGCGGCGTTCATTCCGGCACCGAAATTGAGGCCGCCGGCCGGCAGCCCGCCGATTACCCCCGGTTCGGTTGTCAGGGTCATGAAATCAAGCACTTTTTCTTCATTGGCCACATGGGATACCCCTTCCGGTATGCCGATGCCCAGATTGACCACGCAGTTGGGTTTGAGTTCAAAAGCCGCCCGGCGGGCGATAATTTTGCGTGGGTTCAACTCCATCGCGGCAAGGGTTCTCAAAGGGATCTTTATCTCTCCGCTAAAAGACGGATTATACGGTTCCGCATAGGTCTGCCAGTGGTTCTCCGGCCGGGCCACCACAACGCAGTCCACCAGAATTCCGGGGATTTTAACCTGGTGCGAATTCAGGGTGCCGGCCCTGGCAACCCGCTCGACCTGGACGATGACAAGCCCCCCGGAATTTCTGGCGGCCATGGCGATGGAGAGCGACTCCAGCGTTAACGCCTCTTTTTCCATGGTGATATTGCCGTCGGTATCGGCGGTCGTGCCCCGGATAACGGCCACATTGACAGGCAGGGTTTTATAAAACAGGTACTCCTCGCCCTCGATATCGATCAACCGGACCATATCGTCCACGGTCCGAGCATTGAGTTTGCCGCCGCCATTGCGCGGATCCACGAAGGTACCCAGACCCACCTGGGAGATGAGACCCGCCTTACCGGAGGCAGTATTACGGTATAGATGGCTGATGATACCCTGGGGTAAATTGTAGGCGATGACTTTGTTATTTACCGCCAGTTCCTGGATTTTGGGCGCCAGCCCCCAGTGACCACCGATGATGCGTTTAATAAGACCCTCATGAGCCAGATGGTTGAGTCCGCGGTTGGTTGCATCGCCCAGACCGGTGGCTACGGTAAACATCAAGGTGATATCGCACGGTTGTCCGGTTTCAAGGTAGTACCGTTCCAGTTCCAAGGCGATCTCCTCTGGCGCCCCGACACCGACAAAACCCCCGAATACCACCGTATCCCCGTTCCGGATAATGCGTACGGCCTCTTCGGCAGATACGATTTTGTTCTTTTTCACATAGGTGAGTTGCAGCCTGTGCCAATCGGAATAAGCAATATTCTGGTCGGGGATTGCATTTTCCTTAACCATGATCGTTCTCCTTTTACACTGCATGATGCGCGGTATATTTTTACCGAGGCCCTTACTCCAACTACTTCAGTTTGCCGATCAAAGCACTGGCGATTGTATTTTTCTGAATCTCTTGCTGCTCCCTGGTTAATTTAAAATCCATTTTCGACTCCTTTTCTCAATTTTTTCAGGGAACCCGACAGTGCCGTTTCCATGGCCTGCTTTTTTCGGGCCAGCATTTTGTGAATGACGGCGATTACCTCTTCGGCACCGCTTTCATGATCGCCGATAAAGCGCGGACAGAGCTTGTGGGCTTGGGCCAGTAAAACCGAATCCTTGGTCGGTAAAATCAGAATAATCGGTGCATCCTCGATCAGGTGCCGGTTAGCCATCAGTGTCGTCAGTTCCTTTTCGTCAGCGGCAGCGATAACAACGAGCACTCCCTGGGTCGGCGTATGGCGAAGTCGGGTGCAGAAAGACGTCATGGACGTATATGCCGTAATTTGAGGAAACGAAGCGCGAATGGCTTCCTCGAAATTGCTGGCGCCGTTTGTCTTCCGATATAAAATGATCTCCATGTGACCTTACCTCTAAGATGCGTTAACCTGTCTATTGCCCGAGACAGCATCAACTGTGCCAGAAAAGGAAGAAGTACGATTGGACGGGCCATGCCGCTTAGGGTAAGCCAATAGGGAGCATCACCGACCAATCGAATCGTGACGATTATCGCATGACGATAGGATTTTCCTGGCGTGCGGGAAAGTTTACTGCCGGACAGGAATAATCAAGGCGGTTGCCGAGATGGCTATGAACGTCTATCGATATTGTGCTTTTTCATTATGGCGTACAGGCGGGATTGGGAAATTCCGGATATGCGGATGGCTTCTTTGACATCGCCGGCGGTCAGATCCATTAAGTCGGCCAGATACTGCCGCTCGGCCTGGGCATATATGGCTTCCCGGAAATCCTGCAACGGTGGCAGATTTTTATAGTGGGTGTCCGCCGGACTCTCTTCTGGCGGCTGATGGGGATGGCCCATTGATTTTCGGACGACCTGGATGCGGATGTTCGGCGGCAGGTGCTTAGGGAATAAGGTCGGCTCGTAGCGGGCTGCAGCCAGGCAGCGATCCAGGGTGTTAATCAACTCCCGGATGTTCCCCGGCCAGGTGTAAGACGCCAGGACATCGAGAAAATCAGGCGAAAAGCCCTTGGAGGCGATGCCCATGCGTTCACAGAGCCGGTTGGTTTGAAATCTGGCCAGCGCTTTGATGTCGGAAGGTCGCTCTTTTAACGGCGGCAGATCGAGTGCAAAGGCGCTGATGCGGTATAGCAGATCTTTACGAAACGTCCCCTCGGTCACCATGGTTTCAAGGCTGCGGTTGGTGGCCGCCACCAGACGGAAATCACTTTTGACTTCGCTTTTACTGCCGACAGGGCGGAAGCGATGCTCCTGGAGAACGCGCAGAAATGCCTTCTGAAGCACCAGGGGCAGTTCACCCACTTCGTCCAGAAACAGTGTTCCCCCATCAGCCTGCCGAATCAAGCCCTCGCGATCCTTATCGGCACCGGTGAAGCTCCCTTTGACATGGCCGAATAACAGGCTTTCCACCAGCGTATCGGGCAGGGCCGCGCAATCCACCACCACAAAACTGCCGTTCGCGCGTGCACTGTTGTTATGAATGGCCTGAGCGAACAGCTCCTTGCCGGTACCGGTTTTACCGGTAATCAGCACATTAATATCGCTCAGGGCTGCCTGGGCCGCCATGTCCAAACAGGCGTTGATTTGGGGGCTGTCGCCGATGATATTTTCCCGTCGCAAGACCCTCACAGCATTGGCAACACTAGCGGTTTTCTTTTCCTTGCGGTATTGCAGGGCCCTGGTAAGAGAGAGGCGAATGGCTTTGGCCGAGGACGATTTTTCGATGTAATCCCAGGCGCCGCTTTTGATGGCCAATTCGGCCCCGTCGGCATCCCCGTATCCGGTACTGATGATTACTTCCGGTTCCCCGGACGAGGCTTGAATTTCTGGTAACACCTCCAGCCCGTTGCCATCAGGCATGTGGACATCCAAGAACACAACATCCACGGCTCCGGATTTTACTTTCTCCAGTCCTTCCTTCAGGGTGTCGGCACAATCGGCGTCATGGTCCATTTGCCGGGCAAGTCGGGACAGCGCGTAGCAAATATTTTCGTCGTCGTCGATAATTAGGATTTTGGCCATAGCTTAACCCGGATAAACCGAAAACAACAAATTGCATGCACCCAATTTCAAATAAATTCCAATTCTCAATATCCAAACCCCAAATAAGGGCAAAAAACAAAAGTTGATTGTCATTTTGAAATTTCCAACATTTATGAAAGGTTTGGAATTTTGAATTTTGGTCATTGTGATTTATTTGTCATTTGTGGTTTGGCTATTGTTATTTATTGGCGATTTATCTTTTGTTTTCTGACATAAAAATACTAATTTTCGGGATTGTCTTCCAGGACTGTGCGGATCGCCCCGGCGATTTCTGCCCGGGTAAATGGTTTTTGTATGAAAAGACGGATACCCAAATCTCCAGCCAGCGCTGCCGTCTGGTGGCTTTTGGGATCGGTTTGATACCCGCTGCATAGAATGATCGGCATTCCGGGCCGGATTTTTAAAATTTGTGCTGCCAGTTCGGTGCCCTTCATCTGGGGCATCGTCTGATCCGTGATGATCAGATCGAATCGTTTGGGGTCCCGGCGGAAAACCGCCAGGGCCTCGATCGCTGTGTTTGCCGTTTGAACTGTATATCCCAGCGTTTTGAGCATTTTCACCGCAGCATAGCGAAGCTCGGAGTCATCGTCAACGAGCAGAATGCGCTCCGCACCCCCTCTTTCTTTCCCACTCGGCAGTGCGCCGTCAATGGCCGCCACCGGATCGACTCGAGGTAAAAATACGTGGAAAGCCGTCCCGCTGCCCGGTATGCTGTCAACGGTAATAGCCCCCCCGTTGTGTTTGATGATGCCGTAGACCACCGAAAGACCCAATCCGGTGCCGCCACTTTTTTTGCGGGTGGTAAAAAAGGGGTCGAAAATTCGTTCCTGAACGTCCGGTGTCATGCCGTGACCACTATCTCTAATCGTCAGTTTTAAATAGGGTCCACCGGGAAGATTCAGCGATTCACCGACAGTTTCAGCGTTAACCATCACGGGCTCGAGATTTATTTCCAATACCCCCACATGTTCTCCGATGGCTTGGGCGGCATTGGTGCAAAGGTTCATCATTACCTGGTGAATCTGGATGGGATTGACCAGCACACTGCCCACATCAGCGGGTAGTTGATGACGAATATCAATGGTTGCCGGCAGGGAGGCTCGGATCAGATTCAGACATTCCTTGACCAGGCCGTGGATCTGGACCGGTTGTCGCTCCTGTTCGCCGGTTCGGCTGAAGGAAAGAATCTGCTTGACCAGCGCTTTTCCCCGCAGACCGGCCTTGAGGATGTGGTCGAGATCTTCATGCACCGGATGGTCCTCGGGGAGGTCGTCAAGGGCGATTTCACTGCAGGTGATGATAGCTCCCAAAATATTGTTGAAATCATGGGCAATCCCACCGGCCAGCGTTCCGATGGCTTCCATTTTCTGGGCCTGGAGGACCGCCTTCCTGAGTTGTTTGCGCTCGGTTTTCATCCTGAGGGTGACGATGCCGAAGGCCAGATCATCGGCGAGTTCCTCAAGCAGCCGAAGCTCATCTTTGTCAAAAGCGTCGGGCGCTGCGGCACAGATGCTGAGTGCACCGAACGTTCTACCCTCTTCTTTTAACGGCATCGCAACTGCTGACGCATATCCCCTTTTAAGCGCCTCTTCTCGCCAGAATCCGTAATCCGGGTTGGTCAGAATATTCTGAAACACGCTGGGTGCGCCGTTTCGGATGGCGCTACCGGTTGGACCCCGCCCCCGTTCGGTGTCGGCCCAGGTGAGGTTGAGTACTTCCAGATAACCTTCCTCGTATCCCCAGTGTGCCACCGGTCGTACGATTCGCTCTGGGTTGTCTTCGGCAAATCCAACCCAGGCCAAACGGTAACCGCCAAGGTCAACGACAATCCGGCAGATGTCCTTCATCAGTTCCAATTCATCCTTGGCACGGATCAAGGTGTGGCTGCACTCGCTGAGTGTTCTTAGCACACGATTCGTTTTGCGCAATGATGCCAATTGGATCTCCGTTGAAAAGGGCGTTTGATGAGCAGGTCGGCAATTTATCGTAAATTTTAGGAAAACACAATGATATCAAAAAGAAAAGAAGCAACGCAACCCTAACCGGATGGCTTTTAGACTCACGCGGACGTTGATATTTCACTTTTACAACCGCCCGCTGAAAGTGGCACGTCCGTTGCTTAGGTTGCTTATCTGATGGCAATATGCCAAAAAGGGCGGGAATGAACGTCTGTTTATCCAAACAAAATGACCCAATTAAATATTTTTATTGCTCGCTGTCCGGACCATGAACGGGACCGGATCTTTTCCAGGAGATTGTAAAACAAAAATGGCCATTCAACTTTCAGCGCACCTGTTCGGGCGACCGGGCCGGGGCTTATTTCCCATAATCGTTCTTGGCATTGTGCTCGTCCTTGCACCTGGCCAGCCTGGCCATTTCCGCACAAGCCGCTGACCTGCCCTTCGACCAGGCACTCGAGGCAATGCTCTCCGCCAACGAATCCGTCAAGGCCGCTTATTCCGAAACCGAGCGACGCGAGTATGACGCCAAGGCCGCACAGGGGCTTTACTTTCCCAAAATCACGCTGACGGGTCGCGTGACCCGCATGGATGACCCGATCTATTTGGATCTCAACCCGATCCGGGACGTCATCCTGGCCCTGCACCCGGCGGTCCCGGCAGCGGCGGTTCCTTCCTTTAAAGAAACCATTCAAGACGACACCTTCGTGAAGTCTCAACTGAACATGGTTTGGCCTGTGTTCACCGGGGGACGAATCACCGCCGCCAATGCAGCCGCCGAAGCCGGGACCCGTGAGGCCAATGCCAAACTGCGCCGAACCACCGAAACCCTGACCTCCGACCTGGTCCGCGTCTACTTTGCCGTCCGCCTGGCGGACCAGGTCGTTCGGATCCGGGC
This sequence comes from uncultured delta proteobacterium, assembly GCA_963785365.1. Classification (GTDB taxonomy): domain Bacteria; phylum Desulfobacterota; class Desulfobacteria; order Desulfobacterales; family Desulfosarcinaceae; genus Desulfosarcina. Next base: position 19,794 of record CAWAUZ010000001.1, read on the forward strand.
TGAAGCCAAAGATGCCTTGGATCTGCACCTGTTTCAGGCCCGCCGCATGCACGAGGAGGGCTTTATCGCCCGGACCGAACTGCTCCATGCCCAAGTGGCCCAGGCCCAGGCCGACCGCGAATTAAAAGCCTCCCGTCGCGATCTGGAACTGGCACACACCGCCCTGGCCAACGTTCTATCATCCGACGAACCGGTCACGCCCACCACCCCGCTTTTTTTGGTCTCCGCGCTTGAACCCGTGGATGACTTTGTCAGACAGGCCAGGGATACCCATCCGGCCCTGGACCAGCTGGACGCGATCAAGGACAAGACTCACGAAAATCTTCGCGCCGAAAAAGCGGCCTACGCGCCGGAAATCTACCTCTTCGGTATCCGTGAGCTCTATGAAAACGATTTGACCGTTTTAGAACCCGCCTGGGCCGTGGGCGCCGGTCTCAGACTTCACCTTGTTCGACGGTCTGGCCCGGCCCAACCGGATCCACGCCGCTCAAAAATTGGAAGAACAGGCCGGGCTGATGCGACAAAAATTAGTCCGGGACCTGGAAACCCTGGTTTCCTCCAAGTACCAGGAACTCATGAAGGCCCGTGAACAATTCGACGCCTTGCAAACGTCTATGAACTTTGCCGACGAAAACCTGCGCGCCCGCCGCCGGGCCTTTGAAGAAGGCCTGGCCACATCTCTGGAGGTGGTCGATGCCCAGCTGTCCCTGTCCGCTGCCGAAGTGGAACGGTTGCGCGCGGCATATGCGTTCGACATCGCGCTGGCGCAATTGCTGGAAGCCAGCGGCCAGGGAAAAGATTTTCCCCGTTACCTGGCCGCTGCGCAAATGGAAGTGGAAAAATGAAAACCAAAACACGCGTTCGTCGAGCCCATCGTGGGGCTCCTCATCCTGCTGGCTCTGGTCGGCGGGCTCACCTGGTTTCTCCGGGAGCCCTCGGTTGAATTCATCCAGGGCGAAGTTGACGCCACTCAGGTCGACCTTGCCGTCAAAATCGCCGGGCGGGTCTCCACCGTCTGGGTCAAGGAAGGCCAATCCGTTGAAAAGGGCGACCATCTCCTGGACCTGGATATCCCCGAAATCCGGGCCAAGCTTCGCCAGGCCTCGGCCGCCGAACAGGCCGCCGGCGCCCAACGCGACAAGGCCTTCGCCGGGGCCCGCCGGCAGGAAGTCCAGGCAGCCATGAACCTGTGGCTGCAGGCTAAGGAAGCTGCCGATCTGGCAGAAAAAACCTATCGCCGCATCGAAAGGCTTTACGCCGACGGCGTGGTCCCGGCCCAGCGCCGCGACGAGGCCGAAGCCAAGTGGAACGCATCCCGCGAAGCCGCCGCTGCCGCCAATTCCCAATATGACATGGCGCAGGAAGGGGCCCGCAAAGAAGATCGCAGATCCGCTTCTGCGTTGGTCGATCAGGCCGGCGGTGCCGTCAGCGAGGTGAAAAGCTACCTGAGCGAAACCCGTCTTGACGCGCCCATCGGCGGCGAGGTCGTCCACGTCCTGGCCGACCCCGGCGAACTGGTCAGCCCCGGCTATCCGATCGTCACGATCCTCGATTTGACCGATGTGTGGGTCACCTTCAATATCCGCGAAGACAATCTGGCCGGGTTGCGCATGGGCGAAACCTTCACGGTCCGCGTCCCTGCCTTGGGCGAAAAGAAATTCAACGTCAAGGTCAGCTACATCTCCGCCCTGGGTGATTTTGCCACCTGGCGGGCCACCAGCGCCTCCGGCGGTTTCGACCTGAAGACGTTTGAAGTCCGTGCCCGCCCGGTCGAGCCCGTCGACGGCCTCCGGCCGGGCATGAGCGTCATCGTGCCGCTGACGGAACTGCCTCATGACCGCAAATGACCGCCATCGCCATGCCCCGGACCGACGCACCGGAATCCGGGCCGTGGCCCGCCGGGAACTCGGCCGTATTCACAGGCAGCCCAGGTATGCCATGCTCATGCTGGTCCTGCCTCTGATCTCCTTTGCCTTGGCCTGGGGGCTTTTCTTCAACCAGTACCCCCGAGACTTGCCCGTCGCCGTGGTCGATTTGGACCACTCTTCTCTGTCCCGCCAACTGTCCCGTTTGATCGATAGCGCCGCCAGCATGAAGGTGGCCTATCAGCCGGCCGACCCGGCTGCTGCCAAAGACCTGTTGCTCCGCGGCCAGGCCTATGCCGTGGTCATCATGCCCCGCGGACTCGAGCGGGATATCAAACGCGGACTGGGTGGGGACGTGATCGGATACTACAACGCACAGATGCTCCTGCCCGGCAGCATCATCTCCAGCAGTCTTGGCGCCACCGTGGCCACCGCCTCGGCCGGGGTGAACTACCAGTCCCGCCTGCGCCGTGGCGAAATGGGCGAAGCCGCCCGTGCCCACCTGGAGCCCGTCAACCTTGACCGGCACGTGCTTTTCAACCCCCAACTCAACTACCTGTATCTTTCTGGCTGCGGCCCTGTGCCCGACGTTTCTGCAAATATTCGTCATCATGACCATCGTCCTGGCCATGGGCGAAGAACTCAAGAACGGAACCGCCCGGCAATGGCTCGATACCGCCGGCGGCAGCATCTGGCGGGCGATGGCCGGTAAATTGGCGGTCTACTTCGTCACCTTCGGCCTGATCGGATGGGTCATGCTGGCCGTGATCCTCAAAGGCTTCGGCGTGCCCCTGCGCGGCTCCCTGGTCAGCTTGGCCTCGGCCACCATCCTGCTGATCCTGGCCGGCCAGGCCTGCGGGCTCATCCTGGTGGTGCTCAACCCGAGCCTGCGCATGGCACTCAGCGCCGCTTCCTTTTATGCCGGAACCGCCTTCGCCTTTGTCGGACTGACCTTCCCTCAGTCCGGCATGCCCGCCCTGGCAAAAGCATGGAGCAACCTGCTGCCCCTGACCCACTACCTGCACGTTTTCTTGGAGCAGACCGTCCGCGGCGCCGACCTCGCCGATTCTGTCCCGGACATGCTCCTTCTGTGCGGTTTCGTTCTGCTGGGGCTTTTACTTACCCCCCTACTCAAACGCTACCTGACCGACAGCCGTTACTGGGGAAGGCCATGATCAAAAACTTTCTCCATGACGTTATGACCGAACTCGGCGCTATCTTCGGCGACCGCGGCGTCCTGCTGATCATGGGCTTCGCCGTCATCTTCTACGCGTTTGTCTACCCATTGCCGTATGCCCGTGAAGTGCTGCGTAAAGTGCCTCTGGTCGTCATCGACCACGACAACTCCGCCCTGAGCCGGCAGCTTGTGCGCATGGTCGATGCTTCGGACCTGGTCCGCGTCGACGGCCGGGACCAAAATCTCGACGAAGCCCGGAAAAATATCGCCGCCGGCCGCTACAGCGCCGCCCTGGTCATACCCGTTGACTTTGAGAAAACGGTGCTCCAGGCACGCCGGGCAACCGTGGCCGCATACGTGGACGCCACCTATTTTCTCGTCTATCGCCAGGCCATGACCGGTCTGGTCAAAGCCGTCCGAACCCTTTCCGCCGGCATCCAGGTCCGTCGATTTCAGGCGCAAGGCTGGTCCGAGGAAAAAGCCCGGGTAGATCGCTCGCCACTCAATTTCATCGACCGCCCCCTTTTCAACCCTTCCCTGGGCTACGCCACCTACATCGTTCCCGGCGTTCTGATCCTGATCCTTCAGCAAACCATGCTCATCGGCATTGGCATGATCTCCGGCACCCGCGCCGAACGATCCGCTGCCGGCACCGCAACGACCGTGTTGCACGGCGGCCCAGGCATGCAGATACTTTCCCGCACAGTCGCCTGCCTGGCCCTCTACCTGATTCACGTCCTCTTCATCTACGGCGTGGCCTACCGGGTCTGGGGTTTTCCCATGCACGCCGGGCTGGCAACCGTTTTTGCCTTCCTGTTGCCCTTTTTGTTGGCCGTTATCCTGCTGGGGCAGACGCTGGCAGCGTTTTTTAAAACGCGAGAAACCGCCATGGTCATGATCGTCTGGAGTTCTATGATGGCCGTCCTGATCTCAGGATTTTCCTGGCCCGTCGAAACCATGCCCCACTGGATCAGGGCGATCGCCATGCTGGTCCCCAGCACCTGGGGCATCTCCGGTGTTTTGCGTCTTACCCAGATGGGCGCCTCCTTCCAACAGGTCCAAGTCGAATGGATCTGGCTTTGGGGACTATCCTTTCTTTACCTGATCCTGGCCTGGTCCTGCGCAGGTTTCCGAAGAAATGGAAAAAATATAGCAGCCGACTGAAAATTTTCCTGTTTCACAAGAAGATTCTTGTATTCCAGAAAATTTGTTAGGGAAAAAGAAAAGTCGTAAACGACTGACGCACACTCGCGAAAACCAGCGAACTGTGTTTCGACAAGAATCATCCATATCCGTGTCCCAATTACATGAGAAGACTAACGGGGGTTAGCCCAATTCCCCTGCTTTTGCGTGGACGGTTCTGAGATGCATTTGCCGATCCTTCACGCATTCGCGGAAAGAGCACGTCCGTTCAACGGCATGAAGGATCGTTCTGGTTCATGAATCAACGTAATCCCGGACGCCTACTACGACCTGGAAAAAGAACCTCAAAAGTGACAAGATGGTCCGCCATCGTGCGCAGCCGTGGAATCCCACCGAAAAAAAATATCCGCAAGTACATGTTGGACACCAGGCAGAGCTGGCCTGGACGACGGGACGCGGAACGCCAGCTGACAATGAAAATTCAAAACCGAAAAACGGGGTGGCCCGTGACATCGTCATCGAAGCCCAGAACGGCTACGATGCCGTCCTTTTCCGCCGAAGGGGCTACATCTCGCTGAAAAGGAATCCGGGAGCGTCACCAACGAACTGATGAAAGACCTGTTCATGGCCGCTTCCCCCGGCAAGGGTCGGTGGATGCCGCTATATCGTCAAAAGCGGCACTCCTTACCTTGAACTGCTGGCTGCCATCGAAGAGGAAAAGCCGAACCTGTTGGTTGTGGGCACCAAGGGTGCGCAGCAACCTGGCGAGACGCGGTGGTGGGCTCGACGGCACGCAAGATGTATCGCCGGTCGCCGGTCCCTATGTTAACCATTCCTGCCGGGTACGACCAAACGCCCTGATACCGGCTATAATTAAACATTCATGCTTGCCTTCCCCAATGGGAAAAAATGAAAAAAGAGGAAACCATGCGGGCCGCAAGGATACGGTATGGATTGTGACATAGCAGCTCTATGGTCTAAGCAAAAAAAGGCATCGGGTAGATGCTGTCAACCATGAATGATGAGGTCAATCATGGGCAAGAAACAACAAACATACACCTTCACCTTTTAGGAAAGGATACAAAATGAGAAAAGAACGAGTTTCAGCGATTCTCGGAACAGGACTTATCTTTTTATTTTTCGTTGCCGGTTGCTCGGACTCCTTGAGCCGGTCATTCTACGCTCACCATCCCAGATCTGCTCAGGAGATGGAAAACGTCTGGGGAGAACCGGTAGACATTGCCGTGCTGGATGGCGGTGTCGAAAGGCGCACTTACACGATCCAGAGTCCCTACACCGATCTCAAGTACCGTTATTTTTTAATCAAGGACGGCATGATTCTGGCCAGTGGTATCACGGATACCGGTAAGGCGATGCCGCCGGAGACGCTTCGCGACACCACCGGTTTTGTCGCCAGCGATCTGAGCAAGGCCTTTTATGCCAAACACACGACGACGGTTGCGCACCTGGATAGCACCTGGGGAAAACCGCTGGCTGTTCGGGATACGAATGATGGAACACAACTTCGCATTTATGAGATACAGGCCCCCTACACGGATTTCAAGTTCCGAAAATTCATCGTCGAAGACGGCATCGTCGTGGCCAGCCGGATCTCTCCGGAAGCGGGCTTCAACGTCGATTCCAATCGACAGGATTACCGGCCGATAGAGATCAATGAAGTCAGCCATCTCTACTATAAGAACCACCCCATGACCCTCGAATCTGTTGAGTCTACGTGGGGCGAACCGGTATTGATCCAAAAGACCGACGATGGTTTGGAAAAGCGTACCTATAAGCTTCAGATGCCAACCGATGCTGGCTTTGCGTTCCGTTTTTTCATCATTGAAAATGGCATGGTCGTCTCCAGCGGCATCAGTGACACCATGGATGTGACCGCCAATTAGGCGGTTCAACATATTATCGGTTGAATTGACCGACGTTTGCATCTCCTGCTGACCACAGTTGGAGATGCAAACAACCGGGAAATCGATTGAACCCTCCCCGCGGCTTGCCGCGGGGAGGGTTCAATCCGTCGCAACAAGTTGTTTTTGTATGGTTTAGGGCCGGGATCGCTGGCAAGTAATTTGTCCACTAAGACGGCAGCCGAAGGCTTCATTGGTGTTAACCCCCTTTTTAAGCACCTGCCGCTTGAAATGCCGCACTGACAATGGTCTGGGCCTCTTGCTGAATGCTTTGCAGATGCGCCTTGCCTTTGAAACTTTCCGCATAAATTTTATAGATCGCTTCGGTGCCGGATGGTCGTGCGGCGAACCATCCGTTTTCGGTGACGACCTTTAATCCCCCCAAAGGGGCCTGGTTGCCTGGTGCGCGTGTATGTTTGGCAATGATCGGCTCTCCGGCCAGCTCCTTGGCGGTGATCGTTTCGGCTGAAAGTTGTTTTAACACCTCCTTTTGCTCGGCGGTTGCCGGGGCATCGATGCGCTCATATACGCAAGATACCAAATTGTTCCTCGAGTGACTGGTATATTTCACCCGGATCCCTGCCGGTTTTGGCCATGATTTCAGCGGCCAGAAGATCCATGATAATGCCGTCCTTGTCCGTGGTCCATACCGAGCCATCCCGGCGCAGGAAAGACGCCCCGGCGCTTTCTTCGCCGCCGAAACCGATTTCAGCGCTCATCAGCCCATCCACGAACCATTTAAAGCCCACGGGCACCTCAGACAGCTTTTTCCCAAGATGCGCGGCCACCCGGTCGATCATCGAGGTGGACACCAGTGTTTTGCCCACGGCGGCCGATTGACGCCAGGCGGGTCGGTTTTGAAACAGGTACCAGATGGCCACGGCCAGATAATGATTCGGATTGAGCAGTCCGGCGCTTTTGGTGACAATCCCGTGGCGATCGACATCCGTATCATTGCCGAAAGCGATGTCAAACTTGTCTTTGAGCTTGATCAGCCCCTGCATGGCAAAGGGTGAAGAACAGTCCATGCGGATTTTACCGTCTTTGTCCAGGGTCATAAACGCAAAGGTGGGATCCACGACCGGGTTGACGATCTCAAGGGAAAGCCCGTAGCGCTCGGCAATGGGCGCCCAGTAATGTACCGCGGCCCCTCCCAGGGGATCCACACCGAGCTTGAGCCCGGATGCGGCGATCATCTCCATGTCGACCACGTTGGCAAGGTCCGCCACATAGGGGCTAATGTAGTCATATTCGTGGGTCGTTTCGGCTTTGAGGGCTTTTTCAAAAGGCATCCGTTTGACTTGATCAAGCCCATTGCCAAGTATCTGGTTGGCTCTGTCGGCAATGCGCTGGGTGATGTCATCTGCCCGCCGGCCCGCCATGGGGAGGGTTGTATTTGAAGCCGCCATCTTCGGGGGGATTGTGCGAAGGGGTGATGACCACACCGTCGGCCAGGCCTCGCTGTCTGTTTTGATTGAAGGTCAGGATGGCATGCGAAATGACCGGTGTGGGCGTATAGCCCAGCCCTTTGGGGATCATGACGGTCACCCCGGCAGCGGCAAAGACCTCAAGCGCGCTGGCCAGGGCCGGTTCGGACAGGGCATGGGTATCCATGCCCATGAAAAGTGGCCCGTCGATATGCTGGGATGTTCGATATTCACAAAGTGCCTGGCTGATGGCCAGAATGTGATCTTGATTAAAACTGTTTTTCAGTGACGAGCCCCGGTGGCCCGAGGTTCCGAAAGCGACTTGCTGGGTCGGTTCGGAAACGTCCGGTTGATGGGTGTAGTAGGCTGAAACGAGCCTTGGAATGTTGGCCAGCACAGATTTCGGTGCCACTTCTCCGGCGAGTGGGTGAATTTTCATGTTGGATCGCTCCTGTATGTTTTTTTCTCCAATACCTGGTTATATACGGCAAGATATTTTTCAGCCGACTTTTCCCAGGAAAAATCCTGACCCATGGCCGTGATCATCATCTGTTTCCACCTGTCCGGATGCTTGCGATAGACCTCGATGGCACGCTGGGCAGCATCAAAGAAGTAGTGCGCAGTGAAGTCAAAAAAGGTAAATCCGTTGACGCCGTCTTCGATGGTATCGGCCAGGCCGCCGGTCAGCCGGACAATGGGCAGGGTGCCGTACTTCAAGCTGTAAATTTGATTCAGCCCACAGGGTTCAAACAGTGACGGCATGAGGAAGATATCTGCGCCAGCCTCGATCCGATGGGCCAATTCGTTATTAAAGCCGATATAAATGCCCACCCGGTCGGGGTAGCTGCGCCGCAGCCATTCAAAAAAATCATGGTAACGCGGTTCACCCGAGCCGAGCACGATCATTTGCGTATCCAGCTGTAGAATCTTCTCGGCGCATTCGGTGATCAGATCGATCCCTTTTTGCTCCACAAAACGCGTGGTCATGCCGATTAAGGGGACATCGTCCATGTCCGGCAGACGATATTCTTCGCGCAATTTGGATTTGATCCGGCGTTTGCCCGACAAATCATCAGCTGAGTAGTGAATGCCGTACGTGTATGGATCGGTCTCAGGACTCCACTGTTGGTAATCCACGCCATTGAGAATCCCGTAAAGGTCTTCTTTGCGGGCCTGCAACGTGTCCTGCAGGCCGAAACCGAAGTCGGTGGTCTGGATCTCTCGCGCATAGGTTTCGCTGACCGTGGTGACAGCGTCCGCCAAATGAATCGCACTTTTGGTCAGGTTGATCTGGCCATAGAATTCAAAATCATAGGTGTAGTAGCTGCGGGGCAGGGATAGAATCGGCCATTGGTCTTCCGGGAACCGGCCCTGATATGAGATATTGTGGATGGCATAAACCAGTTTCGGGACCGGGTTGAAAAACGGGTCCTTGCGGTAGGCCGCATAAGTCGCTTTGAGCATCGCCGGCAGGGCGGCGGTCTGCCAGTCGTTGCAGTGGATCACATCGGGTGCGAAGTCGATGGCTTTGCAGCACTCCAGGGCCGCCTTGCAAAAAAACACAAACCGCTCCAGATTGTCGGGATAGTCCTCGTCGCCCAGCCCGTAAAACTCCTCGCGATTGAAGTACGCGTCGTTCTCAATAAAATAGGTGGGCACGGAATCATTTTCAGCCCGCCATAACACGGCGCCTTGAAGGCCGTTATGCATTTGGACGGTGAACTGCGTTACACGCTCCAGGGCAAGATTTTGCTCCGCTATGCTGAGATATTTGGGCATGACTGTGAGAATGTCGTGGCCCAGTGCTTTTACCGCCTTGGGCAGTGCCTGGCCGACATCCGCAAGGCCGCCGGTTTTGGCAAAAGGGGTGATTTCCGATGCGATATATAATATTCTCATTTCATCAACCTGTCCATGACACGTACCTGTTTGAAAGTGATAAATTCATAAATGGGGACGTGAAAAGATTGAAAACCTAACCCGGATACACTGGAAACAACAAATCGCAAATACCAAACTAAAAAAATAACAAATTACAAGTACCAAATCTCAAATAAATTCCAAATTACAATATTTAAATCTCAAACAAGATCAAGAACCAACAATTAATTGTCATTTTGATTGCTCCAATAGTGATGATTGGAATGTCCTTTCTTCAAGATGATAACGTTTCGAATTTTGAATTTGAATTTTTGGTTATTGTATTTGTCAATTGCCGGCTCTTGGCCTGATACCGGCTTTAAGGGCTATCTATCAATTGCCCCCTCCCGGTAGGCATCATGCAGCGCCGTCAGTTCTTCGATGCGGCCCTGAATTTCCCGGCCTACATCGGTATCTTTGATGCGAACCCGGTAATGCTGATTCTCGATGATCTCAGTGGTGCAGTCAATATCGTGGATGACCATGTCGGCAGAAGGGTCAGCCTCGCGTCGGTGGTGTGTGGACAACAGCAGTCCCCATGAATTGTAAACCAATGTGTAGCCGGCGATGCCCGTCTTTTTCTGGTAGGCAGGGGAAAAACCACCGTCGATGACGATCAGCTTCCCGCCGGCTTTCAATGGACGCTCCTTTTTCTTGACGATGACCGGTACATGCCCGTTAATAATGTGCCCGCCATCCGAGTTTAAACCAAATGTCTCCAAGATTCGCCGGACCGTCGCTTCATCGTCCCGCAGGGTATAGTATATGTTGCGTGGCTCTTTGTGGGTGGATGGATCTTCAATAAAATAGTTTTCGAAAGTGGCCATCTTTTCCTTGCCAAAAAGAGGTGAGCAGGGCCCGCACCACAAGTACCACATGGCGTCCAGACCTTCCTGTTTTTTCGTGGGGTGGCGGTCGGTAAAAAAACCCTGCCGGGCCAGGCGGTGAAATTTCTCCATCAGCGCCTTTCCGGCGTATTCCGTATGGTTGAGTCGCAATGATTTATAGGAACCGTCGTCATTCATGGGGATGCAGCCGTGGTAGAGCAGATTCCCATTGTAGGTTTTATAGATGCTGCCCTCGGCAAAGAGATAGCGCGCATGCCGCTGTAATTTTTCACTGTTTAAAAATGCCAGTTTCAATCGTGCGACCACATGTTGTTCAGAAGGGGTTAAGGCATAAGGATCGTGGGGCGCAACCGTTGGAAATTCGGTGTCAAGCAGAGGATAGATACGCTCGTCTATCCTAACGGTTCCCTGTTCGAAGTCAATTTTATCCAGGAGCAAACGATCCTCAAGGCGGTATTCCGGTCGACGCCTGATGATCTGGGCTTCAAGCTTGAATTGGATGATGGTGATCGCTTTGTGCATTTGGGCCATCAGTCTGCGCTCACCTTCCGAATCGTCAGACTGATTGAACCCCTGCGGCATGAACCGGTTACAGGGGTCATTTCCGTAAGTTTCGATCGCAAAGGAGGCCAGAGGCAGAAGGCTCACGGCATACCCGTTTTCCAACGTCTCCATATTGCCATGACGCAAGGAGATCCGGATAACATTGGCAATGCAGGCATCACTACCGCCTGCCGCTCCCATCCACAAGATATCGTGATTGCCCCATTGAATGTCGACGCTGTGATAGGCCATCAAGCGATCCACGATGAGATGCGCACCGGGACCGCGATCGTAGATATCACCCACCACATGCAGATGATCGATGGCCAGACACTGGATGGCTTGAGTTATGACGACAATCAAGGCCTTGGCGTGGCCGGTGGTGATGATCGTCTCAATCAAGCCTTGATAGTAATCGCACTTATCCGCCAATTGTTCCTGTTCGTAGAGCAGTTCTTCAACCAGGGCTTCAAATCGACCTTCGATCAACCGCCGAACCTTTGCGCGCGGGTATTTCGATGAAACCGAGCGCAATACACGGATCAGTCGCAACAAGGTGTCTCGATACCACTGCCGTTGCTCGCCAGCAACGGGCAGCATAACCCCCAACATCGTTTCAGGCGTGTAAATCAGGGCACCTAAATTCACTTTTTCTGCATCAGACAAGGTGTCGCCAAAAATTTCGGCGATCCTGCGCTTGATCGCGCCGGAGGCATGGCTGACTACTTTGCAGAAGGCTTCGAACTCACCGTGAATATCCGAGATAAAATGCTCGGTGCCCTTAGGCAGGTTAAGCTGGGCCTGCAAGTTGATAATGGCCTCGGCGGCAGTCTCCGGTGACGGGTACGATTTTGCCAGGTGGTTCAGGTAGCGCGTATGATCCGGAAGTGGGTTCCATGGGTTTCGGTTCCTCGATGCTTAGCGGCTCGATCTGAGCGCTCATTTCTTACAATAAATATGTTAGATAGAATTCAGGAGCCAGAGTCAGAATCCAGAATAAGGAAATCGCCTCCGGCTCAGACAAATTTAAAATATGCCGGAGCAAGACGACAACAACGCAATTCGCTTGACTCCTGACTTCTTTTGACATCTTTCCTTGGCTATACCAATATCTCTAATCCTGACCTAAAGGACCAAGTTTGCCATGGTTAAATCAAATCACCGTACCATCGGCAATGGCCGCATCCTTGGGGATAACCACCAATCCGTCCCGGGCCACCCAGTTGTCCGTTTCGCTGTCGGGGCGGTCGGGCAGATGGCGGACGTGCACGTTGCGACCAATGCGGGCATTCTTATCGATGATGGCACCTTCGATGACGGTGCCTTCGCCAATGCCGATGTCGGGTCTGCCGATCCGTTTGTTTTCGGCTCGATCCGCTTCGGTTTCATAATAATCCGCGCCCATGATGATCGAAGAACGGATCCTTACCGTTGGGCCGATCAGGCTGCGCAGGCCGATGACGGCGTTGCGGATGTCCGCCTGATTCACCCGACAACCGTCCGCCAGCAGGGTGTGGTCAAGTTGGGCGCCATGTACTTCGGAGGCCGGCAAAAAACGGGCACGGCTGTAGATGGGCCGTCCGGGAATGTAAAAATCGAACGGCCGATCCGGCAACGCCATTTCCAGATTCACTTCATAAAACGCACGGATGGTACCGATATCCGCCCAATAGCCGTCGTAGACATAGCCCATCACGCGGTAATCGGCCAGGGCATTGGGGATGATGTGTTTGCCAAAATCGTGGCCTTCGGCGTTGAGCGCTTCAAACAGCAGGTCGGTGCGAAAGACATAAATGCCCATGGAGGCCAGATAGGGCTTATCCGGGTCGGGCATGCTTTCCAGACCTGCCAGCGCTGTCGGTTCGGGCTTTTCGGTGAAGCTCTCGATCTGCCCGTCGTGGCTGCGCTTGAGGATGCCCAAGGCAGGGGCCATATCGGCCGTAACCGGCTGCACCGCCATGGTGATGTCGGCCCCGGTTTCCACGTGATAGTCGACAAAGGCACGATAGTCCATGTTGTAGAGGTGGTCGCCGGCCAGAATCAGGACATATTCCGTGCGTGCGGCCTCAATCTCCATCATCTGCTGCCGCACCGCGTCGGCCGTGCCCTGGTACCATCCGGTGCTTCGGGGGGTCTGTTCGGCGGCCAGAATCTGCACCCAGCCATTGGTGAACATGTCCCGCGCGTAGGTGCGCTGGATGTGGCGGTGCAGTGAGACCGAGTTGTATTGGGTCAGGATGGCGATCTTATCGATGCCGGCATGCAGGCAGTTGCTGATGGGAATATCGATCAGGCGGTATTTTCCCGCCAAGGGCACGGCCGGTTTGGCCCGCAACTTGGTTAAGGGGTACAGCCGCGATCCTTGTCCGCCGCCCATGATCAGCCCTAAAACCTTTTTCATGTTCATCTTGGATAACCTCCTTTTGCCTGTGCCTATGGTGACCCTAATTGTGCAGCAGCCATAATGGTTGTTCAGAGAACTATGCTCGATCCGCGCTGCCAAGTACGTTGATATTTTTATGTTTGACCATTTTTACGAGTTCGTCCCGTGCCGGCCCCAGATATTTGCGGGGGTCAAACTCAGCCGGTTTTTCAGCGAAAACCTGGCGGATCATGGCGGTCATGGCCAGGCGGCCGTCACTGTCGATGTTGATTTTACACACTGCCGAACCGGCGGCCCGGCGCAGCTGTTCCGCCGGTATACCCACCGCACTTTCCAGTTTGCCCCCGTAGCGATTGATCAAGTCCACATGTTCGGGCGTTACCGACGATGCGCCATGCAGTACAATGGGGTAGCCCGGAAGACGCTTTTCGATCTCTTCCAGAATATCGAAGCGCAGAGAAGGGACTTCTTCCCCAGGTTTGAGCTTGAACTTATAGGCGCCATGGGAGGTTCCGATGGAGATGGCCAGGCTGTCTACACCGGTTTTTCCTACAAATTCTTCAACCTCCTCGGGTTTGGTGTAGTGGGAAACCGCGGATGAGACCTCGTCTTCCACACCGGCCAAAACCCCCAGTTCACCTTCAACGGTCACATCTCTTGCATGGGCGTAATCAACCACCGTTTTGGTGAGCCGGACATTCTCATCGAAAGGAGTGGTGGGAACCATCCAGCATGACCGAGGAAAATCCGCTGTCGATGCAGTCTTTGGCCAACTCGAAACTATCGCCATGGTCCAGATGCAGGGCAATGGGAATCGATCCGCCCATTTTTCTGGCCATGGCGACCGCGCCCTTGACCATGTGGGGCAGCAGGGACGGGTCGGCGTATTTGCGGGCACTGCCGGAGACCTGTAAAATCACCGGAGATTTCGATTCCACGCAACCGATCACAATGGCCTGAAGCTGTTCCATATTGTTAAAGTTATACGCCGGCACGGCGTAGCCGTCTGCCATGGCCTTTTTGAACATCTCGCGGGTGTTGACCAATCCAAGATCTTTGTATGGGGTTGGGTCGTCCATCATTTTTCCTCTCATTCCTTATCTATTGGATCTCTGACATTATCCGGTAGATTTTATGGCTTCTCTATCACATCGTTTCACTAATGACATCACATCATCATAGCTTCCCAATTCCGTACCTGGCTTGCTCGCAGTCGCCGCACCACAGGCCACGCCATAACGAATGGCATCTTCATAACTGCCGCCTCGACTGAGCTGCCAAACCACCCCGGCGACTAAAGAATCACCGGCTCCAATTGGATTTTGTTCAATGATGGTGGGAGAATGAATCATTTCCATCGCTTGGTTAGTAACCAGCATGGCACCTTCTTTACCCAGCGAGACGATCAGATTTTTAGGTCCCAATGCCAAAATATTACCCACCCAATCCGTCATGGTGTCAACACCTTCCTGGGTAATGCCAAGCAGCTGTAACGCTTCTTCCAGATTGGGTTTAACCAAGGTCGGGCAGGCTTTACAGCCCTGTAACAATGCTTCACCACTGCTATCCAAAATCGCATGGGCACCCGCTTGCTGAATTCGCTCAATTAATTGGGCATAGATATTGGCATCTACACCGAGTGGTAAACTGCCACCCATCACCCACCAGTCTCCTGGTGCCAATACACGTTCGACTTGTCGGATCAGCGCTTCCACTTCAATAGCCGTGACCGCCGGTCCTGGTTCATTGACTTTAATGTGTTCGGCATTATCGACAGCAACAATGCTGACGTTGGTGCGGGTTTCACCCTGAATCCAGGTAAAGTCCGTTGTAACGCCTTGTTCCTGTAATCCAGATTTTAGACGTTGACCATTTATACCGCCAACAAACCCCATCGCAATGCTGTCGGTATTTAAGTTCCGCAACATGCGGGAAACATTAAAGCCTTTACCACCGCAATCACTGCGTGACTGCTTTGCTCTGGACACAGAATTAAGCTCGAAATGCTCGATTTGCAGTTCCCAATCGATTGCCGGATTCAACGTCAGTGTATATATCATGCGGATTCCTTTAAGCATGCTTCAAATAAAGCTTTTTCAGCGTCAACCGTCCACGTATTGCCCGCTCCCAGTTTTTTAGACACTTCAGGTAACTTCTCAGCCAACTCATCCAGCCCCATCAGGGGTAAGTCTTCCAGTTGTGGAAAAATTAAAATTTTGCCTGGATAACGCGCATCCATCATCGCTTCGATACCCAATTTAGCAGCCTTCATCCCCCCAATGGCTGCGACGCAAACCGCTGGCGCAATATTACCTTGAAGCGCGTTTTCCATCACCGTCGTCTGATCTTCAATGGTCAGCCCCGAGGTGCCGGTGTATTGCGCATTGTTCAAATAAACAGAACTGAAGTCTACCGGTGCCAACGTTCCATTGGGTACGCCTGCAAACAGAACCAACATGCCATCCGGTTTCATAAAGCTTGCCGACTCAGCCATGATGGTTGCATTCGGTACGCAGACCACGACATCATCAGCACCTTGCCCTTGACTCTGAGCGTTGACAAATTCCGGCAACGTATCTTTGTGTTCCATTGGGTTAAAGGTCAGCAACCTGCAATTATTGGCTTCAGTCAACGGAGCAAATCGCTGCTTGATTTCAGACAGCCGCTGATCATTAATATCGGTCACAATAACGGTGCTAGGGCCGTCTTTCTTTTCAATGGCTCGCTGCACATGCATTTGTCCCATGGGCCCACCGGCACCCACAAAAACAGCTAAACCGCCAGTGCGTAGATCACAACGATTGCGAGCGTGACCGTAGGAATCAGAAATGTCTTCACCTTTATTGCCTACGAAGGCAACGTAGTCGTAATGCAATCGTCCCACGTCAGCATCTACCAGCCCATCCAGCGGCTTTTTGCCCACCATGTTCATGGTGCCGCGTCTGGCCACATATTTCGCAATTTCGGTGACTTCACTTGCAGAACGCGGGTCCAGTACAACGACGTCATCAAAGCCGACACCATCGGTATATTCATCAACCAGACTTTTTAAATCGGAAATGGTTACGTCATCACGAATGACCACCGTCTTGCATTTGCTTTCCGCCAGAGATCGGATGGATTCCGGTACATTCGTCAGTATTACCGTTTTCGGTGCTTCCAGCCCTTTGGAAAAGCCATAAGCGGTCTTGTCGCCTTTCTGACCGACAATCCACATGATGCCATCTTCTTTGGGTTCCAGACGTCGACGCTGTGTATAGGATGCCCAAACGCAACCCCAGGGTTCCAGCAAGGCCGCTTCAACAAAGCCAAGCTGATTGGAAACCTTGAGCAGACAAGATCCGGTATCCGTCTTTAATACTTCCGGGCCAATCAGATGATACTGTATTAAGCCACCAGGTACGGTGTAACCATAGGCGGTGCTTTTGCCATTTTGATAGATATCCGGTTGCATGGCATAGCGTTCGCCCACGGTAAAATTGTTCGTTAACGTTTTGCCGACTTTAATTACGGTTAAAGACGCTTCATGCCCCAGTCGTGTGGGTTCTTTTTTCAAATCCCGATTATAAAGTTTTGGATGTTTGCCGCCCTGGGTAATTAATTTGACATCTGAAAAGCAAAGACTAACCGCATCAACTCGAACCAGAAGCTGGTCATCGCTTGGCTCAGGAATTCCAAAGGGTTCTGGCTGGCCGTCTTTGCCGATGTTTTCTATACCGGCACCGTAAAAGTTCCAGGTTTGTGTCGTCTCAGGGAGGCTTTGGGCAAGCTGCTGATATTTTTCGTATTGATTCATCATTTTTTTCCTTCCGGGATAATTAACTTCGTTAAATGGTTGATGCTACAACAGATCGTCGTTTGTTTTATACAACTCCATAACGGCTTCTGAACTTTCCAGTTGTAATGCTTTATTCGCTTTCTCTTGTAATTTACTATAGCTCACTGCGCGGATAATATTTTTCACCGCCCCCACATTGGCTGGGCTGACTGACAGTTCAGTCACACCCAACCCGACCAGCAGTGTCGCGAGACTAGGATTCGCAGCCGCATTACCGCACACACCAACCCATTTACCATGGGCCTGTGCGGCTTTTACCGTCATCTCAACCATTTTCACCAATGCAGGATGGTAACTGTCAGCTTCAGAGCAAAGATCAGGATGCAGGCGATCGATGGCCAAGGTGTACTGCGTTAAGTCATTTGAACCGATGGAGAAGAAATCCACTTCTTTGGCCAAATGCTCCGCAACCATCACTGCGGATGGTACCTCAATCATAATACCAAGCGGCAATTGAGGCGCGTTTAACTGCAAGCGAACACGCTCGGCAATATCTCGCGCTTTTCTCCACTCCGACACGCTACTGATCATGGGAAACATGATGTGCAACCCGGTCGAGCCGGTTGTCTCTTTCTGCCAGATCGCTGTCTGGTAAATGGCCTCCAGTTGGCGTTTGAATATGTCTTCATATTTAAACGACAGACGAATCCCTCGCATACCCAGGAATGGGTTATCTTCATGAGGCATATGCAGCCAGGACACAGGTTTGTCTCCGCCAATATCCACCGTACGCACGACCAACTGACGACTGCCAAGTTCTTTGATGATGGCTTTTAAGGCATCGCATTGCTTTTCAATGGGGGGTTCTGCTGCTGAAGACTCAAAAAGAAACTCAGTCCTCAACAAGCCCACACCTTCGCCACCATCGTCTAAAACAAGTTTCGCGTCTTCCGGTTTGGCGATATTGCATACGACATCGATGTGGTGACCATCCAGCGTTTCAGCGGCCTTATGTTTTTGTGCATCTTCTGCTGTGCGGATCTGTTCCCACTGCTCAATCCATTTATCCCCATTTTTCTGGGTTGCTTCATCCGGATCAATGTAAATGGACGATGCCTGTGGATCGACAATAATCAATTCACCGTCCTCAATGTTCGCAAGCGCCCCCTCACCCAGGCCAACCACTGCCGGAATTCCCAGGGCTCGGGCAAGGATCGCCATATGACTGTTGGGTCCGCCAAGCTCCGTACAGATGCCGCGAACTTTCAGACCATACAATCCGGCTGTTTGAGAAGGCGTTAGATCTTTTGCCATTAGAATGAAGTCAGTTTGCGGATAATCAACTGCTGAAACAGCGGGCACCATCAACGCCACTACCCGATCACGGACATCAATCAGGTCTGCAATCCTTGCTCTCAGGCGCTCATTGTCAACTGTTTTTAGTGACCCAACCTGCTTTTCAATGGCTTGATGAAAAGACCATGCGGCAGTCTTACCATTTACAATGAACTTTTCACTGTCGATTAACACCAGTTCATCCTGCAGCAATTGCTTCTGAGCATGCAAAATGGCGGCTTCATTCGGTGCCCTGCTTTGCAGGTTGGCTTTCAGTTTATCCAGTTGCCGGGCAGCCTCGGTCAGGGCAGTGCTAAACAGTTTGGCTTCCGCTTTGGGATCTTGTGCCTCCTCCTCATATCTCATCTTTCCTCCCTGCAACCGAAATGCAGGTGCCATCGTAATACCAGGTGATGCAGCGGAACCTTTTAATGTTAAACGGCACTGAACATCGGGCAGTGCTGATAAAACGGTCAGCGGATGATAAGATGCATTCGCCTGTTCCTCCTCATTGTCCAGCCCCTCACGAATCATTGCAGCCAGAAATTGAATGGCCTGCTCTGCCGCAGATCCTTGCGCGGAAATTGTCAGAACATCGCCTTGATTGGCGCCCATGGACAAAAGTGATGCCATGGATTTAGCATTTGCTGTCCTTTGATCGTTGCGAATGCGGATATCGGTTCCTGAAAATTTTACAGCCTGTTCTGCAATCAAGCTGGCGGGGCGGGCATGCATACCCTGGGCATCAACAACCTGTGCCTGTGCGACAACTGAATAATCTTCCAGTTGTACCGGTGCAGCCTCTGTCTTTGCATTCAGCGCCTGCAGAATATCGTCTTTATTGGTTGTAGTGGCCAGTTTTTCGGCTACGGCCTCATCCATGACCACGTTGGTCAGCCGCTGCAGCAGGCTCAAATGATCCTTGCCTTTGGCTGCGATACCGACGATCAAGCGGGCCATGTCTCCCTTGGCATTCCAGACGACACCTTGCGGTACCTGCACTATAAAGACACCGGTTTGAATAACCTGCTCTTTTGCTTCATTGACACCGTGGGGGATAGCTGCGCCATTAATCAGATAGGTGCTGACTTTTTCTTCACGCGCAGTGAGCGCTTCCAGATAGTCTCCACGAACGAGGCCCAACGTGGACAGGTTCTCTGAAATCAGTCCAAGTACCTCGTCTTTCGTCGTTACTTGAGCGTTTAATAAAATCTGTTGCGGGTTGACCGTTAACGTATCTTCCGCAGCAGTTTTGTTATTTTGCGATGTAAGTGCCTGAACAACCTCCCCAGGCATTTCAGGTTTCTGGGTGATCTTGGCTACCAGCTCATCATAGAAGCTGCCGTCCATAAAGTTATCAATGCTGAAATGCTGTGCACTTGGCAATTTAGACCGAGCGCGATCAGTCAATTCATTTTGGGTAATGACGATGTCCGCATCTTTCAGATCATTGATCGCTGCGTTGGTAACCTCAATAGTTAAACCGGCATCTTTGACTTTGCCACGCAATACACTTGCTCCCATGGCTGAAGATCCCATGCCGGCATCGCAAGCCACGACAATGGATCGAACACTTCCTGCCGCGATGGGGACCGCCTGACCTTTTGCTGCGGCCTTACTTGCTGCAACAGCAGCTGTGGCGGCTTCCAGGTCATCACTTTGCGAAGCGTCCCTGCGAACGATTACCGACCCAATTAGAAACGAAGTGACCGCGGAAACCGCAATGGAACTTAAGGTTAAGACAATACCCATCCCTTTTGTGGACATCAGGGTCAACGCAAACACGGAACCCGGAGATGGCGGACCAACCAGGGCATTTCCGGTGACCATGTTAAAACCAACACCCACCATACCGCCGGCGATCACAGCAATCACCAATCTTGGCTTCATTAAAATATAGGGGAAGTAAATCTCATGGATACCACCAAAAAAGTGAATGATCGCCGCGCCGTAGGCTGACTTTTGTGCCGTACCTTTACCCGCCACCATATAAGCCAGGAGGACACCCAAACCGGGACCTGGATTGGTTTCAATCAAATAATAAATCGAAGCGCCGACCTTAGCTGACTGTTCTGCGCCCAAAGGTGTGAAAACTCCATGGTTAATGGCATTGTTTAAAAACAGAATTTTTGCGGGTTCGACAATGATTGACACCAGAGGCAATAGAGACATGTTCACAATCCATCCCACCCCCGACGCCAGTGCCTTGGTAAGTGAAGAAACGAGCGGGCCAATTATTGCGTAGGCAATCAAGGCTACCAACATGGAAATAATGCCGAGAGAGAAATTGTTGACCAACATTTCAAACCCGGGTTTGATTTTACCGTGAACCTTCTGGTCAAATTTCGTTATTGCCAAACCCCCTAGTGGGCCCGCAATCATAGCACCCAGGAACATCGGAATATCACTACCGACAACGACCCCCATCGTCGTAACGGTTCCTGCTATAGCACCACGGTCTCCGCCGACCATCTTACCACCGGAATAACCAATTAAAAGCGGTAACAGGTAAGTAATCATGGGACCAACCAGCGACGCTAATTTTTCATTCGGCAACCAACCGGTTGGTATAAACAGCGCAGTAATCAATCCCCAAGCGATAAATGCACCAATGTTTGGCATTACCATACCACTTAAAAACCTTCCAAATGACTGGACGCCGATTTTCATAGCATTATCGGACATAAACAAACCTCCTAATTACATGGTTGTTAAATTATCCATTTTCAAACCCCAGGGGATAAAAGCGCCAATGGGATGGTAAATCCTCAAACACTGATTGTAATGTAATCGATTGCAGTTTTCGTGTCAATTAAATTTTTCAAAAATTATTTAATTTTTCACGTATAATCTTTAATTAAATGTTTTTTTAGTATATTATAACTTTTGGTACCGAATTGATATCTCTGCAAATATAAAATTTAATCAGCAATCGTTTACATTAATTATGCTTTATTTTATATTTTAAATGTAATAATACAATGGTTTGCACAGAAGATTGGTACATTTGATCCATTCCCATGGTCCGATAATCAGAATAAATTACAAAAACGATCTCTTGTGGATCCCATCCGTCACCATCGCATCAAAGGACAATCTAATAATATCATAATATATTTCTTGGTTTTAGTTGGTGATGGATTGTTAATGGAGTGTTTCTGGTCGAAAAAAGGTCGATGGGAAAAGGCATATTTGAATTGACAATGAATATGTAAACGTTTACACTTTAGCCGTTTGGGTTTGGTGAAATCCAAAGATAATCAGGAGCTTGATACTAATATGGTGAAGATAAAAGACGTTGCCGATGCAGCGGGTGTATCAACAGCGACCGTGTCACGAGTTTTGGCGAACAAGCCCCACGTGCGCCAAGAAGTTAAAGCTCGTGTGATGAAAGTGGTAAAAAAGCTGAATTACCGTCCCAACCGCGTTGCCCGTAGTCTTCGATCCCAAAAATCAACCATTATCGGACTGATCGTTTCCGATATTGAAAATCCATTCTTTCAACAGGTCGGTCGGGCTGTTGAAGATGCCGCACACGAGCAGGGCTATAGCGTGATGCTCTGCAATAATGATGAAGATCCGGACAAAGAACAGCGGTATCTGCATCTGATACGTGATGAAAACCTTGCCGGTATTATTTTATCTCCAACCCGTCAAACCGCCGATAATTTTTCAGAAACATCCGAGTTGAATATTCCCATGGTGGTTATTGACCGACGGGTGAGCGATGCAGAAGTCGATAATATAATAATTGATAATGTGCAGGCGGCCCACACCATCACAACCCATCTCATTGAGCATGGCTATCGCCGCATCGGCGCCATTTTTGGCATAGGTAGCACCACCGGCCGTGAACGGCGGGAGGGCTTTGTGCAGGCGCTAAAGGCACATGATCTGCAGCCATCCACCGATTTGGTCAAGTATGCCAACCCCAGGGAGGATGACGGCTTCAACACGACCCTGAAACTGTTACAGCTACCCGCCCCCCCCGAGGCCATCCTGACCAGCAACAGTCTCTTGGCGGCCGGGGCACTGCTTGCCCTTCGGGAAAGTAAAAAAGCAATTCCAGAGGAAGTCGCCTTGGCAAGTTTTGACGAAACCACCTGGGCCAAACTTGTCGTACCGGCCCTGACAGTAATCGAGCAGCCCACCTATGAAATCGGCCGAACGGCTGCCGAATTACTCATAAATAGAATTCAGGATCCGACTCGCTCAACTCGAGAGGTTACTCTGAAAAGCAAATTAATTGTCCGTCAGTCCTGTGGTTGTATGGGATAAGAGTTAACAAGACATCTACCCAACCCTCCAATATGGGAAAGAAATGAGGCGTCTAATGACTATCAATGTTGGATCGAGAGAGAGTACTGAATGAGCGAAGAGGTTTTCATATATCGGATTGACAACAGCGACACTATAGTAAGCGTAAGTGACAACTGGGACTCCTTCGCATATGAGAACGCGTGGGACAGCGGGTGCCGTCCTGAAGATGTGGTAGGATATAAGTTGTGGAATTTCATTCAGGACAGTGAGACGCGACACTTGTATGCGGAAATGTTCCAGAGCGTCAGGAGTGGTAATCGTTGTGGACCCATTCCATTCCGCTGCGATTCTCCTCAAGAGCGGAGATTTCTCGAACTCGTCTTGAACCCCCTGACAGATAGGCACATTGAGGTCACGAGTAGGATCTTGCGAACTGAAATCCGTGATCCCGTCGGATTGCTTGATAGAGAAACAGCTAGATCAGGTAAACTCATCAGGCTCTGCAGTATGTGCAAGATGATGGAGACTCCCAATAAAGAGTGGACCGAAATCGAAGCGGGTTTAGCCGAACTCAGGCTTTTCGAAGCGACTGTAGTGCCTCAAGTAACCCACGGACTATGTCCGCCCTGCTACAAAATGGCAATGGCCAATTTGGAATATTAAAGATCACCCAAGCAAGTAACGGTGATGAGGAACAGGCCGACGCTTCGTTAACGAATTCAAACTGTCTTCAATTTACAGCAAGCACACAAAAATCGATAATAGGATAATTTGTGCAATTACCCGGAATGAGCTCTTCCGTGGCTTGATCCATCCAGGCGATAAGTGAATGAGAAAGCTGATTGGGTGCTTCATCGGCGATGTCCGGGTTGTCGTGCGCCGGTCCATCAAGTCTAAAAAACTCTCCCAGGTTCATCAGTTGCCGAAGAAACTGGCTGTTCTATCGGCGCCCGAATGAATTGTAGATTCGGCATTTGATGTTGGGGTGTTGATCGATGTTAGGCCAGCGGAAATCACTACTTCATGGTAGGGTGCTGGTATGTTTCGAGGTTTTGAGGAATCAATCGTTTTCTGGCCATTATTTCCTGCCGGTGTTGCGGCAGAAGTATTTACGGTGCCATGAGCCAGAAAAAAATAGCCAAGCATGGCTTAAACAGGGTGCTGAATGTAAGGTTCGGGATTAGGAGGTACTCTCAATAAATCTCAGGTCGCCACATTTCTGTGATAGATACTTTCCCCGATGTAATCTGTACCGAACTGGCAATTCGGCCGCACCTATATGTAGTGGTTTATTGGAATTAACTTACGATCCAACTACTTGGCGACATAATGGCAGGTATGGCAATTGCCAAAGATTACCTTTGCCCCTCCTTGAATGCAACTATAACCAATCAAATTCCAAAAAACTTGACAATTTTTGCCTCATCGCACTAATAATTCATAACACCCTTTGTACCTGAAGCTGTCCTATTGTATTTCGTTGCGTTCCCCATCAAATAGAAACACACCTACCATTAATAAAAATTGCGTATGGTTTCGGAGGTCGTTTATGGCTGATGACTACAAGCGCAAACTCACCACCATCTTCAGCGCCGATGCTGTAGGCTACAGTCGACTGATGGGTGCCGATGAGGCGTTTACGGTCACAACAATAGAGCGGTATCGAAAAATTTTAAACCGGTTAGGTAATTTATCGCCTCAACCAACGCCTCACCAAATGGTAACCCCAAAAAATAGAGGAGGAACCCATGATTGTAGGAATTCTAAAAGAGATCAAGGCAGAGGAAAACCGTGTATGCATGACCCCGGCAGGCGTGGAAGTAATGATCGTCAATGGCCATTCGGTGCTGGTGGAAAAGGATGCCGGTATCGGCAGTGGTTTTGATGATGCGATGTACATCAACGTTGGGGCCGAAATGGTGGATACGCCCAAAGAGATTTTTGGTCGTGCAGACATGGTAATGCACGTGAAGGAACCGCTTCCATCGGAATACGAAATGATCCGGGAAGGACAGGTCGTTTTCACCTATTTACATCTGGCGGCAGCCGAAGAATTAACTCAGGCGCTGATCAAAAGCAAATCGGTATGCATTGCCTATGAAACCATTCAAAAACCCGACCGTTCACTGCCCCTGCTCACCCCCATGAGCGAAGTGGCCGGACGCATGGCCATCCAACAGGGCGCCAAGTACCTGGAAATGGCCCAAGGCGGTCACGGGGTGCTGCTAGGCGGGGTGCCGGGCGTCGATCCCGGCAACGTGGTCGTGATCGGTGGGGGCATCGTCGGGGTTAACGCGGCCAAGATGGCATGTGGCCTGGGCGCCAAGGTATATATCTTAGACATGAATCTGGATCGCTTGCGTTACCTGAGTGACGTGATGCCAGCCAATTGCTTCAACTTGTTCTCCAGTCCGGCCACGCTTCGGGAGCTCATCACAACTGCCGATGTGGTCGTGGGCGCGGTGCTTATCCCCGGGGCCAAGGCTCCCAAGCTGATTTCCCGCGATATGCTTAAAACCATGAAACCGGGCTCTGTCTTGGTGGATGTGGCCATCGATCAGGGCGGCTGTTTCGAAACCTCCAAGGCCACCACCCACGGCAATCCCATTTACGTGGTTGACGGCGTGGTCCACTACTGCGTGGCCAACATGCCCGGGGCCGTTCCGCGCACGTCCACCATGGCCCTGACCAATGCCACCCTGCCCTACGCCGTGGAAATTGCCAACAAGGGCTGGAAAATGGCGATGCAGGAAAGCAACGAAATTAAGTTGGGTGCCAACGTGATCGACGGCAAAGTGACTTATAAAGCCGTGGCCGAGGCCTTTGACCTGGAATATACGGCTATTGACAGCCTGCTGTAGGCACCTGTTGGGGAACAGCTGAGTCGAAAGGCATGATACCCCTTCGCCAGGTATCATGCGTATCTTGCTGATGACGTATGCGCAGATATTTCGATTCACGACTGAGATATTAACTTCAAGGAGGAATCGTCAATGTCACCGATTAAAAAATGTTTTCTCATTTTAGCAGCTATGAGCGTCCTCATCGGATCGGTAAGCGCCGCTGCCGACGTGAAGATTGGATTCCTGGCCGGATTCACCGGCCCGCTTAAAAGCCTGGCGCCGGGAATGTACAAAGGAGCCAAACTCGCGGCCAAGCATGTGAATGATCAGGGCGGGATTTTAGACGGGCAACAAATAATCATGCCGAGCGGCGATTCGACTTGCTCGGATGTGACCGCGGCGGTGAATGCCGCCACCCACCTCGTTCAGGATGAAAAAGTTTTGGCCATTGTCGGACCGCTGTGCTCGGGTGCTGCGATTGCCATATATAAAAATGTGACCATACCCGCGGGGATCACGGTGGTGTCGCCGTCAGCAACCTCGCCTGCGATCACATCGCTCGATGACGGGGATCTCGTGTTTCGCACATCGCCTTCCGATGTCTACCAGGGCAGTATCATGGCGCGATTGTTACTATCCAAGGGGATCAAGCAAATCGTCATTACCTACGTCGACAATGATTGGGGAGAGGGCATTTCTGCTGAACTTTCCAGTGCTTTCGAGGCCGCCGGTGGTAAGGTGGCCGGAAATATGGCCCACGAAGAGGGAAAAACGGACTACAATGATGTGATCCGATCACTGGCAACCTCGGGCGTGGACACGTTGGTTGTGCTGGCATATGCCAACGGATCCGGTCAGACCTTGCTGCACCAGGCAGTGGAAAGCGGTGCTTTCGAGCAGTTTGTCGGGGGAGACGGGATGGCAAGCAATACCCTGATCGCAACCATTGGGAGCGACAAACTCAGGGGAATGATTGTGACCAAGCCGGGTGCCCCGGATAGCACGGGAGCGAGAATTTTCAACAAATATGCTTGGGGCAATAATCTGAATCCCACGGGAGCGTTTGTCGGGCAGTCCTATGACGCCACCTTTCTGCTTGCGCTGGCCATCGAACAACACGGTAGTGCAGACCGTGCCGGAATAGCTAAGGCATTGCGGGCAGTGGCGACGCCTCCCGGGGAGGTCATATTGCCGGGTGAGTGGTCCAAAGCAAAGGCATTGATCAAGGCAGGTAAAGCGATCAACTATGAGGGCGCCACCGGCAGTCTTGATTTTGATGAAGCGGGTGATGTGTCAGGCGTTATCATTGAAATGGGCGTTAATGTAAGAGAGGGCTCATTCATTGAATTTGGCCAGATAAAGTAAGCGGATATAAAAATCGTGTAAACCGCCATCTAATTTCATTTGTCTAAAGGAGATCCAATGACTGATACAATATTGATAGGCATCGACGGTAGTAAAGCCGGCGAACATGCGGTAAATTTTGCCGTCCCACAAGCCAAATCCGGCAATGCAAGCCTAGTTCTCGCCTATGTGGTTGAATGGTCACCGTATACGTTTAACACCCCCGAAGAAAACGAACAACGTCATCTGCGTCGAAAAGAAGAGATCAAAACCGCCAGGGAGAGAGTGCTGGATCCGGTACTGAAGTCTCTCGAAAGCCAGGGCATCAAGGCTCTCGGCCTTGTCCGCCATGGTCAAGTGGCCGATGTCTTGCTCCAAATCGCCAAAGAGCATGCGGTCGGCCATATTGTTGTCGGCAGGATCGGCCATTCGGGGATCAAATCCTTGCTTTTTGGGAGTGTTGCCACGAAGTTGACACAGCTGGCCCACATCCCGGTAACCATCGTCCCATAGCAACAACGTGATTGGCTTTCCTTATGTTTGCCTCTTTGCATGATGGAATAAGAAATCATACAAGCCTTCGGCAAGATATTGTTGTCTTTAGAAAACCACCGAGGCTAGCTATGAAGCTTACCCCACATACTGAAAAGGAATTATAATCATGAAATACAAAGCCATTTCGTTTTTAATAACGGTGTTTGTCTTGTGTTCGCCCGTGGCGGCCTTGGCTCAGGACGCTGGGGGAGGTATCGATCAAAAGATCGGTGAAATCTTCAGCACCGTGTTTGGGCCATTCGTTTCATTTATTTTCTATTCCGTATCGATCAACGGCGTCAGTTTCCCACTGATCGTCGCTTGGCTGATCATTTGTGCGCTCATTTTGACAGTATACATGGGGTTTTTGCAGTTCACGGGCATCCGGCATTCTATCGACCTGCTTCGCGGTGTCTATTCAAATCCTGAAGACGCCGGTGAGGTGTCGCACTTTCAGGCGCTGGCCACGGCCTTGTCCGGCACGGTGGGGCTGGGAAACATCGCCGGTGTTGCCGTTGCAGTCAGCCTGGGAGGCCCCGGCGCCACCTTTTGGATGATCGTGGCAGGACTTGCCGGTATGGCCTCGAAATTTACCGAATGCACACTGGGTGTCAAATATCGTGAGGAATTTCCCGACGGACATGTCTCCGGCGGACCGATGTATTATCTGAGCAAGGGTTTGGCGGAAAAAGGCAAACCGGGGCTTGGCAAGGTACTGGCCGTATTGTTCGCCGTCATGTGTATCTTCGGCTCATTTGGCGGTGGGAATATGTTTCAGGGGAACCAGGCCCATCAAATGATTGCCAATACATTCGGGGTCTTTACCGATACCGGCTGGCTGTTTGGAATGATCCTGGCCGTTATCGTCGGTGCCGTTATCATTGGTGGTATCAAATCCATTGCCAAGGTGACCGAGAAAATCGTGCCTTTGATGGCGATATTATATGTGGGTACCGCCGTGGTGATCCTATTGGCCAACATCACCCAAATACCAACCGCATTTGGACTAGTTGTTCGAGGGGCTTTCGCACCCGAAGCCATTGGCGGTGGGATTGTCGGTGTTTTGATACAAGGCCTGAAGCGTGCTGCGTTCTCGAATGAAGCCGGCATCGGCTCGGCAGCGATCGCCCACTCCGCCGTTAAAACCAACGAACCGCTCACCGAAGGCTATGTGGCCCTGCTGGAACCATTCATCGATACGGTGGTGATCTGTACCATGACCGCTCTGGTCATTGTCATAACTGGCGCCTACGCCGATTCAGGGGGAATGACCGGTGTGGCCTTAACCTCGGCCGCGTTCCAGTCCGTGTTCCCCTGGTTTGGCGTCGTACTCGCCATTGCCGTACTTTTGTTCGCTTTCTCCACGATGATCTCCTGGTCTTACTATGGTTTGAAATCCTGGACCTATTTGTTTGGTGAAAGCCGGTTTTCGGAGTTGACTTTTAAATTGATCTTCTGTGTGTTTGTCGTTATCGGATGCAGCATGAGCCTGGGGCCGGTCATTGATTTCTCAGATGCGGCGATTTTTGCCATGTCCCTTAGCAATGTGGTCGGCTTGTATCTTTTGATGGGAACCGTAAAAAAGGATCTGAAAGACTATCAGGCTCGAATAAAATCCGGAGAAATCCAGCGTTATAAATAAACAGGCGTTGCGATTATAGACATTTACACATGGATGTGGTTGATGTGGGGTGTGGTTGTCATCGATTTCCAATCGTGTAGGTGAAACCTTGTGGCGATCGGGCATCGATTTTGACAAAGTTGGGGTAAAGGAGGCAGACATGCACAAATCTGGTGATTTCAAAGTTTCAGCGTTGCCTGTTTCTTTTGAAGACACATCCATCGCGTTTAAAAATAAGTCAGATAAGGAGTTATTACTGTCCTATCTTATTTTTAGACTGACCAAAAGCCCCTTTCTGGTAAAATTCCTTTCCCAAGCTGCAAAACTTACATTATCGATGGGCCTGCCAGTAAAACCTATAATCAAGGCCACCGTATTTAAGCAGTTTTGTGGCGGCGAGAAGGAAGGTGAATACGCTGATGTGATTAGAAGATTGGGCCGGTCTGGAATCGGCGCTATTTTAGACTATTCTGTTGAGGGAACCGAGGACGAAACCGGTTTTGAAGCCACGAGAAGAGAACTGTTAAAAATTATTGAAAAATCTAAAACAAACCCCGATATTCCCTGCACATGCATGAAAATGACGGGCATTGGTCCATTCGAACTATTTCAAAAAGTCACCGCTACCGAAGCGCTTACTATTGAAGAGCAACGCGAGTGGGACAAGGTGAAAAATAGACTTGAGACGATTTGTGAAGCGTCTTTTAATGCGGACAAACCGATCTATATCGATGCAGAAGAGAGCTGGATCCAGAAAGCCATAGACGATCTTGCCGAAGAGATGATGTCCCGGTACAACCAGAGCAAAGCCATCGTTTATAGCACTCTTCAGCTATACCGATGGGACCGCAATGACTATTTCCTCGAGTTGATCCAGCGAGCCCGATCCGAGGGCTATAAACTGGGCATTAAAATTGTTCGTGGTGCCTATATCGAAAAAGAGCGCGAACGCGCAAAGCGTTATGGATATAAATCGCCCATCAACGCTACCAAAGAGGAAACAGACATTGAATACGACAAAGCCGTGGGAATCTTCATTTACAATATTGACTTGGTTGAAATTTGTGTGGGCACCCATAATGAAGTCAGTTGTAGATTACTGATAGAGCTCATGGCTGAAAAGGAGCTGTCTAACGACCACCCGCATATCTACTTTTCACAGCTATATGGTATGAGCGATAATATCAGCTTCAACCTCGCAAATGCAGGATATAATGTCAGTAAATACCTTCCTTATGGACCGGTTGAGTCAACGCTACCCTATTTGGCCAGACGTGCTGAAGAAAATACAGCGATTGCTGGTCAGATGAGTAAGGAGCTTGAAATTATTGTTAAGGAACGAAAACGCAGAAAGGCTGAAAAATAGTTTCAGGGACTTTCATGTTGTTTAATTTACGGATATTGTAGGTATCGGTCAGTAACAGAGCATCGTTATGATATCCGTTATGCTAAAGTTTCAACCACCACATCAACGGACCTATCCAAGACAACCCATGCCATTACTGGTGACGATGTTAATTTTAAAGATGCCGCTATGAAAAAGGCGCATTTCATTCACTATGATTGAAAACCATAGTTGCAGGACAAGACATCCAGACAATTCCTAATCCCACTGAGAACCGTTGCATAATTCATTTCCATCAAAGATGTGATTATGTCCGGTTCTCTTTTTGTATAAGAAACCTGCACTCAATGCCAATTGCACAACTCATGGATTCACCGCTCGATGATGGACCGGTAGGATCGCGCCGTATTTTTTTTGAATTCCTTTTTTTACAATTGACCGTTTGATCAATAATAGCCATGCTGATTTAAGTATAATGAACTGCTATCATACCCTATGATAATTATGGTAAATCGGTATATCCACGAAAGATGCAACCGGTTGCCTTCGGCAAGGCAAGCCCCATTTGAATTACAATGAACCATCGTATTCTACAAAAAGTGATACTTTATCAAAAGAGGGCAAGACATGCGAGGCTCAAAATCTCTCCGTTGGGTCCTATACATAGTCGGCGGCTTTATTGCGGCTCTGCTATTGATCCTAATCCTCCTGTCAATCATTCGTATTCCGATAGATTTAAGCAACCAGAGAGGAAGAGTGGGGTCGGCCGCATCCCTGGCACTTGGGCGCACTGTAAATATTGACGATAAAATTAAGGTTAGCACATCCCTGCGGCCAGTTTTTTCGCTCGAGGGTTTGCGTATATCGAATCCAAAAAACTTTGAAGAAGGTGATTTCCTCAAAATGAAAACTGCCGAGATTCGGGTGCATGTGCTCCCGCTTCTCATGGGCAAGATCAAGATAGCCAAGTTCAGCGTCAAAGGGATTATCGTCACACTCTTGGAAAACAAGCAAGGAGCGGTCAACTGGTCTTCGCAGACCTCGGTTGAAGGTAAATCTGAGGTGCCGCCTAAGCCGAGACCGTATAACAAAGAAACCCAACTGCAGCTGACATCTGATTCTTTGGTGTTGACCAAACTGGTCATGGAGGACATCGCGGTGAACTATCATCGGCCCGGCATGACGGAATCGATGCAATTCAAAATAGACGAATGCACCGGGACCATGTTGCCCGGCAAGCCTTTCATCCTTTCGATGAAGGGAAAGCTGTTAAATGAACCATACGTGACCGAGATCGAAATCGGCTCTCTGCAGGAACTGGTCGAGATAAGCAGGTCCCAAATGGAGATTATAACCGAGATTGCAAAAACCCGGTTTATTTTTGCAGGTACTCTCGATCTGGCAAAGGCCACCCAAAGCCTGCACTTAAAAGCATCGGTGACCGGAGATCATTTGGACAGTCTGAACGGACTGTTGCGTTTAAACCTGCCGCCCTTGAAGTCATACAAAGCCGCTTCTGAGCTTTCAATGCGTCGGGACAGGATTGAACTGACCGATTTCGCCATTCAGGTAGGAAAAAGCCAGTTGACCGGGATGATGACGGCCGACAAATCAGGCATTAAACCGCAGGTGACCGTTGAACTTAATTCCCCATTGATACAACTTAACGATTTTGATGTTGGGGAGTGGTCACCAGAAAAAAATGACGCGAAGCAATCGTTAGCGAAGGAGGGTCGGGGAAAAAAGTCTGAGGCCGTCAGAACCGGAGAATTGTTGAGCTCTGAGGTGTTGGCCAAATTTAACGCCCGGATCGATGTGAAGGCCGAGAAAGTGACCTCCGGAAAAGATGAACTGGGCAGCGGTGTGTTGACGGCAACCCTGAAAAACGGACGTTTTACCGTAGACCCGGTGAGGCTCAACATACCCGGGGGTTCATTCTTTCTGGCGGCTTCGCTGAAGCCGGATATAAAGGCCCCGGAGGCGTCGGTGAGGGCGACGATAGAAAACTTCGACTTTGGTGTGCCGGTGCGGCACGCGAGGCCGGAGTCAGATATGGGCGGCATTATCAACCTCGATGTGGATCTAAAATCTTCAGCTGACAGTTTTGGTGAGCTCTTGGCCAAAAGCAACGGTTATGTTGATTTTTCCGGTCGTTTGGAAAATCTCAAGGCAGGTATTATAGACTTGTGGGCAGTAAACGTTATTGCAGCCGTCATTTCAAGAGGAAAAGAGAACCAATCAAAGATCAATTGCCTGGTAGGTCGCTGGGCCATGAAAGACGGGTTCCTCAGACCAGACGTTTTCTTAATCGATACTACAAAAATCAGAATTTGCGGCAAAGGACAGATAAACTTCAATAATGAGCAAATCGATCTAAAAATGACCTCCACCCCCAAAAAGGCCGAATATTTCAGCCTGGCAACACCCATCGAAGTGAAAGGCAACTTCAGTGATTTTGGTATAGGTGTTCAGCGAGGTGGCTTATTTGGAACAACCCTAAAATTTATTGCCAGTCCGGTGACGACCACAGTTAAGCGATTGGCCAACAAGGAGCTACCGGCAGACGGCAATGATGTCTGTGCCATTCCCATTGGCCCTGAGAATAGATCGACGGAACTACCTGCAGGTTGCAAGTAAACCTTCGGGCTAATCAAGAGGAAAAATAGGCCTTGGTACATTGCGATAGGGCAATCGGTTGTAGCGCGGGGTGCAAAGTGCCCCGCTGTCGCAAACAATCACTTGTCCTGCAATCGGCTCGAACGCAGCGCGGAAGTGCTGCATCGATTTTAGCGCCACGACGTGCTTGCTCAGGGGGTCGATACCAAATGCTTTAAATTGCTGCAAATCAAGTATTTGTCGGGCCCTGCTGACCACCAAAATCTCAAGACCCTCGACGCGTAGAACCGCACTGGGGCCGAAAGAGCCGCTGAGACCATGGATCATGGGGCCATCGCCGGTGAAACGCCCGTCACTGATAGAAACGAGCTCGCCCGCAACGGTAAGTGGCCCACCACCGAAACTTGGATCGGTCTTCCCCCCCAATGCAATCTGAACCCGCTGGCCGACAGCAGTCGCATGCAACGCCTGTGCTGCCCCGCGATCGACCATTGGACCAAAACAGGCATTGGTTACACCCGCCTTGAGCAGGGCGTGCAATAGTGCGGTTGAATCCCCATAGCCACCAGCACCGGGGTTATCCGCATAGTCTGCAATTACCAGCGGCCCCTTGTCAGGCTCGTATGCAGCTGCAATCACTGCCGTCTCAAAAACGCCGAGATAGTCGTTGAGCACCTCGAAGCGTCTGTTCCAGATATCATCCGCAATCGTTTCGGCGAAAGCAATGTGTGCTGTAAAATCTCCCTGACCAGTGACCAGCACCGTCGGGCCAACCCTAGCAACATCTGCACTCGCGAAACCGGCATTGATGCTTACGGCGAATACGTCCGCCTCCTGCTCATACGTCCGTGCTTTCGCGATTCGCTCGATCATCGGGCCGATGTCGGTTCGGCCCCCATTGACTTCTTCCAGCATCGGCCGACTCACAAAGATCGTGCGCGGTTGGATCTCACCGGCCATGGTCCGGTGTAAAATTTCACCGGCATGGCGACCGGTGTCGCGCATATCGATATGCGGATAGGTTTTAAACGATACAATGATGTCAGCGAGCGCACACATCTTTTCGCTGACATTTGCATGTGGATCAAGCGTGATGGCAATTGGCATCTTCTCGCCCACCACGTCGCGAACAAGCGAAAGAAACGCGCCTTCTCCATCTTCACAGAAATCAAGGTCCATGGCGCCATGCAACCCGAAAAGAAGCCCGTCGAAGGCGTGTTGCTTGATAACGGAAATGATTGGTTCGCAGAGCCAGTTAAAGGTTTTTCGCCTAACTTTGCCGCTTGGGCCTGCGGCTGCGCTGAGCACATGATTGACATCCCAGCCATGCGCTCGACCGCTATCGAGGAAGCCGGCAAGTTCAGTATTCGCTTGGCCACGCTGGGCGATGGCTTCGGTGTCCATCAGAACATAACGGTTTCTAAATGCCTGCTCATCCGTTTCCTGGAGACTAAAGGAATTGGTTTCATGGGACATTTCGGCAGTCAGGACCTTGAACGGCATCAGATAATTCCTTGATTTAGAATAATCGATTGGGTTGATGCAAAAGCTTATTCATCTATCATACCTCGCGGATAAAACCTTCAAAAAACGTACAACTATTTATTCCTGAGATCTCTTTCAATGGTCGTCAACCATTGCCGAAGACCTTTTGGATAAATTTGCTGTTGCTTTTCCTGGAAATACAGATACAATATTTGTAAGTTCAAAAAAGAGAGGTCCATAATTTGTTTGTCAATCTTGAATGACGTCGATAAGCGGAGTTTAGTTTGCCTATTGTGAAAATAACACGCGACACGTTCATCGAAGACAATCAGGGACGAAGGTTTTCAGACGTTGTGAACGATCAGGACCAACCTTTCGACGCAGTCCTGGAGTTTTTCAATGATGCCAACAGGCAATGCCGGATGGAAGAGTCTGAGATTCACCACGACCGGCCGCCTTTGTCTGGTGTCGTTCGGGAGCTTGAATCTCATCCAGCCATCGATCGGTTTCTGGCAGATACAGACACTCGACGGAGTAAACGCTTGCGACAGGCCGTTGGTGTGGTCATTCGAATGATCATGCAGGCCAGAGGCTGGCGGAAAACTGGCCGAAAAGGGTCGCTTGGTGTCAGGCCCCCCAGTAATGGATTGGCTCCCAATCACAATACGGGCGGGCTCTCATTCTGGTTCATCCGTGCCGAGCGTTACGAGCCTGCGGATGGGATGCCATTCCAGTCCGTGCGTGAGCGATGCCAAAAACGATAGCCCATAAAAAAAGGTCACTATACGCCTATAGACCACAGATGTAATGATCAATGGATGTCAAAAGCTCATTCAAACCTTAAGCAATCGACTTCCAAAGCTAAAACAAACCATATAGCAAATTAATCTTTATAAATCCAATTTGTTATCTGTTTAAGAGACGTGCCGTTTGGATGAAAAGAAAAATGAAATGTTAATGCCAAGGATTGAAATATCTTTACTCAAAATTCGGGATAATGCCCGAATTCTATCCGAACTGTATAAGCAAAAAGGTATTTCCATAATGGGGGTTTCCAAGGCGGTACTTGGAGAACCTTCTATTGTCAAGGCCATGATTCAAGGTGGAGCTCAATATATTGCCGACTCTCGCATTGAAAACATTCAGAAAATGAAAGCGGCGGGGATATCAACTGAGTTTGTTCTATTGCGAACACCATTAAGTCAAGCGGAATCCGTGGTTCGAAGTGCAGACATTAGCTTAAACACTGAGCTTGATACCATTAAAAAACTATCGTATTTCGCAAAAGCATGCAACAAAGTCCATCAGGTAATTGTGATGGTTGAACTAGGTGATTTACGTGAGGGAGTACTTC
The DNA here is from genome assembly GCA_963785365.1 of uncultured delta proteobacterium. GTDB lineage: Bacteria > Desulfobacterota > Desulfobacteria > Desulfobacterales > Desulfosarcinaceae > Desulfosarcina. Next base: position 55,537 of record CAWAUZ010000001.1, read on the forward strand.
CTCTTGATTTGTCTGAATTTATCCGGGAGACCATTTTTTTATCCCATATAAAGATAGTTGGTATTGGATGCAATTTGGCTTGTTACGGTGGTGTGAAACCTGCTGACAAAAACATGCATGAGCTATCTGAAATTTCTGATACCCTAGAAAGAGAATTTCATCTTGGTTTAACAATTGTTTCGGGTGGCAATTCAGCAAATTATGAGTGGTACCGATCTGCCAGGGATGTCGGCAAGATTAACAATTTTCGCCTGGGTGAATCAATCCTATTAGGCCTCGAAACGGTAAACCGAGAAGCAATCCCAGGATTGCACACAGGCGCTTTTCAGCTTGTTGCTGAAGTGATTGAGTCCAAGAAAAAGCCATCTCTTCCATTTGGAGAAATCGGTCAAGATGCTTTTGGAAATGTTCCCGTTTTCCAAGATCATGGAATCCACGCGCGGGTGATTATTGCCTTGGGAAAGCAGGACATCCTGGCATCCGGCTTGAAATCAAATAATGGTTTGGAAATATTGGGTTCAAGCAGCGACCATATCATTATCGACAGCAAGAACAAAAATTTACAGATTGGAGATGAGGTCAAATTTAGTCTGGATTACGGTTGTCTTCTCGCAGCAATGACTTCCCCGTTTATTATAAAAAATTTTATTGATGACAATGACCAGTCGAGCATAAAAAATTAATTGTTCGTGTACGTTCAACCAACACAAGACTTAGATTGCCGAATGAAACCTTTGAGGCAAGGTGTATTGGTGACCATTTGTAATCGATGCAAATGCCATATGGTTTCACGATTAATTTAAAAGAGGATGCCGATGAGCGATGCACCTTCACTTGCAGGTCTTTACATGCCAGATCCAGACATAGGGGGATTAACAAGGTCAATTCGAGCGCTGTTTGCTGCCATTTTAGCTCGTGCCCTTAAAGATATATTTAAGCCTGCCTATGGCGATCATGAAATTTACAAAACCCAAGCATTGTATTGGATAAGTATTGACGATCAGGATTCCTTCACAAGTTTTACGAGCATTTGCAGTTATTTAGATATTGACGCAGATAAAATACGTCACAAGGTCAATGTTGAATTGGGCAAAATGGAGTGTGACAGGGCTTTCCATAACACATTCAATATAGGCGATTACAAACTGCGGCATGAAGGCCCAAGGGGACTACCTGAAGAAAGGATTGTACGTCACTCGTGTTGGTCTTGAGTTGTTTTTTTGGACGTTTCGCCTCACTGTATCCTGCGGCCAATCCGATTTACGGGTATGACAGCGGCTTTTTCGAAATCAAGCAACTCGGGAATCGGGAATACAGCACTTTTCGAAGCGCATGGTGCCGGATAACATTTTTCCTGTGTCATCGGATTGAAGATATCATTATTCTCCCGTTCGGCCAATTTTACCGGGAGCGAGGAACTGCATCGGCACCTATTTTTCGTCTATTTGCGACATAATGTATTCGGACAATGCGGTAATCGTCAGGCTTGGATTGACGCCTAAATTGGCTGGCACGACAGACCCATCCGCAATATAAAGATTTGGATATCCAAAGAGTTCACCATTTAATCCCACAACACCCGTTTCTGGTGACGCACCCATGCAACATCCCCCGAGAATGTGGGCCGTGTTGGGCGCGTTGAAAACGACTTCAGGCAGACCGCTAAGGGGAACACCTTTCATTTTGCGGGCCAGTCGCCGGGTAGTCTCATTGGCAATGGGGATATAGGAAGGGGTCCGAAGTATCCCGGAAGGTACCGTGGAGTTCATGCTTTTCCCACCCAAACGCCACCAACGGGGTTTGTAATCCAGTTCAAGGTGGTTTTTATCAGTCTGCATGGCCAGCACGACAGTCGTTGTCGATGCCTTTCCCAATGGCCACAGGAGTGTAATAAACTGGACCGGATGACGTGCAATGTTTCCAAGGTATCGCAGCCAACGAGGTATTTTTCCACCTCCATCCGTCATCAGGGTTAGCAGGTTCAGCAGGACATCCGAACCCTTGTTAAAGCGTACCATCTCAATGTGGGTGGTTTCGTCGGCATAGATGCCGGCGGTAATGGCGATCTGGTCGTTCCAATCAACCGTTTTATCTTTTGATTTCACACCAAGGAGCGCTTCTGAATTGGTTCGCACAAGATGGCCGAGCCGATCGGAGATTTTCGGAAGCAACCCTTCAGACTTGCATTTCAAAAGCAGCTTGACAGTGCCCACCACCCCCCCGCTAAATACCACACAGCGCGAACGATAGGTTTTTTCCGGATGACGCAGTCCAGTCGATTTTCGGGAACTGACTTCGTAACCGCCATGGCATGGTGTAACGCCAACAACCTCTGTTTCAGGCACGATTCTAGCGCCCAGACCTTCCGCCAGATACAGATAGTTTCTGTCGAGCGTGTTTTTTGCACCCACCGGGCAGCCAACCATACAGGAACCGCAAAAAGTGCATCCCGTGCGCTCGGGACCCCTGCCGCCAAAATAGGGGTCGGGAACCGTTTTATCCGGTGTGCCAAAATAGATGCCGACATCATTTTTGTGGAAGGTGTCCTTGCCTCTCAGTTCGATGCCGACGTCACGAAGGCATTTGTCGGCCACGCCGACCTGGGGACTGGGATTGGCACCCAGCATTTTTTTCGCTATTTCATAAAACGGCATCAGGCGGGCTTTGCAGTCCGGTATGCCCCAATCCGGGTTTTCGAAGACATTAGCGGGCGGCACAAGCAACTGATTGGCATATACCAGGCTTCCACCGCCGACACCGCCACCATGAAGAATGAGAACATGTTTCAACGGCGTGAGCATCTGGTAGCCGTAGCAGCCGATCCGTGGCATCCACAAGTTCTTTTTGATGTTCCAATTCGTCCTGGGAAAATCCTCTTTTTGCCAGCGTTTGCCTTTTTCTAATACGGCAACCCTAAAACCTTTTTCAGAGAGACGCAAAGCCGACACGCTTCCACCAAAGCCTGAACCAATAATGACGCAGTCATAATCAACGCCTGATTTATGCATAGTGCCTCTGCAACTGTTCAGTAAAAAATGTGAAAAAGAAGCTTTGACATGGGTTTTACGAAAAATACCGGATTTCATATGTTCCCGAAGATTACCAATATACCACCAACCAGACGAATTGACAGCAGCAAGCCACCATCACGCGATCCGAACAGGAAAAAGCGCACCCGGCAAAAGCGCCGCGACAAGGCCGGCGGTCAGGCTCTGCTCCAATTCCCTCCCCGCTAAAAAACATTTTGAAACCAGCGATTTTATTGTTTGACACCACATTTGCAAATGATTAATTTTCCCGCTATCTCAATGTTTCTATTCATAACTCAGCCGAAAATAAATCGGATCGCCACTGTCCTTCAGAAGTCTTGAGGCGAACCGGCACAATCGATAGTGGGATCGATCTTTCAAGGCCAGTTTGACCGGTCGTTAACCGGTTTGCGGTGCGACCATACCACTCACCATCGCGGGCTTGAAAACCAAGCCTTGTTGGGCGGTCGATAGGATCCTGGTGACGCCCCCTGGCGGGTGATGCGCAATTTGCAGCCGCGCGGCGGCGGGTATGTGTGGTTCCACCTGCCGGTCGAAGGGCAAGTTTAAAACTCACAGTGAGGAATCGAAAGATGGCCGAATCCAATGACGCACCCAAAGGATTGATGCAGCGAATTCTGGACGTGGTCGAAAAGGTGGGGAACATGGTGCCGCACCCGGTGCTGATCTTCGTGATCATGATCGCCATCGTGGTCGTGGTATCCCACATTTTATACCTGACAGGGGCCAGCGTCACGCTCGAGGCCATTGTACCCGAGCCTCACAGCGTCGACCAAGAGGCCAACACCTACTCCCCCGACCTTTACGACACCGGAACGTCCGTTACGTATGAGACCCTCGATGAAAAAAAGTACACCATCGAGGAGCAAACCATCGCCGCCCGCAGCCTGTTGACATCCGAGGGCATCCGCTTCGTCTACGCCTCCCTGATACCCAATTTCATGAGTTTCACCGCGGTGGGGCTGTTGATTGCCGCCATGATCGGCGTCGGCGTGGCCGAAACGTCGGGACTCGTCAACGCCCTGATCCGCAAACTGGTCCTCGTCTCTCCCCGCTGGGCGCTGGTTTACATTCTGGCCTTCGTCGGCATCCTGTCCAGTGTGGCGGCCGATGCCGGCTATCTGGTGTTGATACCCCTGGCGGGGGTGGCTTTTCTGAGCGTCGGCCGGCATCCGATCGCCGGGGTGGCACTGGGCTTTGCCGCGGTGGCCGGGGCGTTCACCGTCAACATGTTGATCAAACCACTCGACGCCGTGCTGGTCGAGTTCACCAACGACGCCATCGCCATGGTGGACCCGGGAATGACGATCGGACTGGCGTCCAATATCTGGTTTTCGGCGCTGTCGGTCCTCATTCTCACCGTGCTGCTGGCGCTGATATCCGAGCGGATCATCGAGCCTCGTCTGGGCCCTTACCAGCCGGAACTGGCCAGCGGCGCCCCACCCGAAGCCGAGCAGGGAGCGCTTTCGGCAGACGAGTCGCGCGGCCTACTTTACGCGGCCGGGACCCTGGTGGCCATGCTGGCCCTTTTCGCCCTGTTGTCGCTGCCGGCCGGCGCCCCGCTGCGCGATCCGGATACCGGCGTACTGATCGGCAATTCGCCGCTCATGAACGGGCTGATCGCAGTGATCATGGTGCTGTTTCTGGCAACCGGAGCGGCTTACGGCTACGGGGCCAAAACGATCACCAGCGTCACCGGCATCATCAACGCGATGGAAAAAGCGCTGGCCGGTCTGGGTGGGCTCATCCTGCTGTTTTTTGTGCTCAGCCAATTCGTGGCCTACTTCAACTACACCAACATTGGCGCCATCATCGCCCTGAACCTGGCCGACATCCTCACGGCCGCCAATTTCCCCACCCTGATGTTGCTGCTCGGCTTCATCGTCGTGGTCGCGATCATCGACCTGCTGATCAACGGCGCCATCGCCAAGTGGGCCTTGTTCGCCCCCGTCTTCGTGCCGCTGATGATGACCCTGGCGGTCGCGCCCGAGGCGGTGTTGGCCGCCTACCGCGTTGCCGATTCGCCCATCAATGTGGTCACGCCGCTGAACCCGTATTTCGCGCTGGTGATCGGATTCTGCCAAAAGTATGACAAAAATGCCGGCGTGGGGACGGTGGTCTCGTTGATGCTGCCCTACATGGTGTTTCTGTTCATTGTCTGGACGGCCTTGTTCGCCATATGGCACCTGCTGGGACTTCCCTGGGGGCTGTAGGGCGCTTGTGGATGCCGCACCGCAAACGCAACCAACCCAACCCATAACGTCAAGGAGCAAAACGATGAAGAGCATCATTCCCCAGATAGACGTGCAGGCCGCCGAAGCGCATTTGATGCGGTTTCTTGAAGTCGAGGGCGTCACCGGCGAGGAAGCGGCGATTGCTGAAGCCGTCGCCGACGAGCTGATGAAGGTCGGTGTACCGGCTGCAGCGATTCGCTTCGACACGGTTCACGAGCGCATCCCCGTACCGACGCAGACGGGCAACCTGCTGGTCGACCTGCCCGGCACGATTGAGGGACCACGGCTGTTGTTCTCGACGCACCTGGACACCGTCCCGCTATGCGCCGGCGCCAAACCGCGGCGCGACGGGGATCGCATCGTCTCCGACGGCACGACCGCCCTGGGGGGCGACGACCGCACCGGCTGCGCTGTTCTGGTTACGCTGGTGGAAACGCTGCTCAAGCAAAACCTGCCCCACCCGCCGATGACGCTGCTGTTCAGCGTCCGTGAAGAGAGCGGGCTGCACGGCTCGCGCGAGATGGACCCGGCCGACCTGGGCGGGGCGGCCATGTGTTTCAATGTCGACGGCAAACTGGCCAGTGAACTGATCACCGGTGCCGTGGGCCAGGAGAACTGGGAGGTGGAAATCATCGGCAAGGCGGCCCATGCGGGCGTCGCGCCGGAAAAGGGAATTTCGGCGACCCTGGTCGGCTCGCTTGCCCTGGCCGAAGCGCACCGCGGCGGCTGGTTCGGCAAAGTGGTGAAGCCCGAGGGCCATGGCACCAGCAACGCGGGGATCTTCGGCGGTAAAAGCGGCAAGGCGGCCGGCGATGCAACCAACGTCGTCACCGACTACGTTCATATCGTCGGCGAAGCCCGCAGTCCCGATGTCACCTTCGCCGCCAAAATTGCAGCAGCCTATCGCGAGGCGTTCGCCAAGGCGCAGGCCGAGGTAAAAGATGCCAACGGGGAGACGGCCGAGGTGAAGTTCACCAGCAAGCCCTCGTATCCGTCGTTCAGTCTGGAAGAAGACCAGCCTGCAGTTCAGCGCGCCAAGCGCGCGGTCGAATCGCTCGGCCTGAAGCCGACGACGGTTTTTTCCAACGGCGGGCTGGACGCCAACTGGCTGGTCAATCACGGGGTGCCGACGGTGACCCTCGGCGCCGGGCAATATGAAATTCACACCATCAAGGAATATATCGATCTGCCCGAGTATCTCCAAGGCTGCCGCCTGGCGGTAGTGCTGGCCACCATGGAAACATAGTGATCCATCGGGCGGCCTGGGGCACAGAGGCTCGTGCCCATTTTAAGGGGCCTTGACAAACCATCGGCTGCCGGTGGCAATGCGTTGGGTCCGAGAACCCTCCCGGGTTGCATTGCCATCAGGCAAGACCGGTTCAAACCTACGCCAAAGGCTGGAAGCGGACCATAGACGCGCGCTTTGCGGCTACCATCTTGCCGCATAGGTCAAGCCATCTCCTTCCCAAACGATAAATTCACCTTTGATTTTAGGGCCGAAGTCGTTAAACTCGTTGTCGGTGATTTGGATCTGTGTCGGGTCGGAATCAAAAATGTCATAAGCATGAATCTCGCCGAACGCGTTCCAGACAAGCTTGCCACCATCAAAAGACAACCCACCTTTCCACTCCCCATCGGCAGCGACTATTTCGGATGTGGGCGAAATGGAATTGAGGTCGTAAAAAAAGATTTCACGATCATTGCTGATCCAAACCAAAACCCGGTCACTGATGGCTTTGATGCGATCATCCGACCCGCCGCTGTTGGTCACCTGCCGTTCCAGAGAGCCATCAGCATCAAGATCGTAATACCAAACGTCATTGAAGTTGCCGGTATTTTGCCTGGACCATGCAACAATGCCCTGGTTCGTTTTCGGCTCGGTTTCCCAAATGGCGTTGCTGGTAAGGTTGACTGCCTGTGGAGAGGAGGCATTCAGGTCGTAATAGTAAACCTCATAATTGGGGTAGATGCCGCCCAGCCATGTGATAATTCCGTCATGAACAGCGCATTGATGGTTGAATTCTTCGTCAACGCCAATTGCAACACCCGCTGGAGACGCTGAAGACAGGTCCGCATAAAAAACCTGATCAACCCCTGCTGCAGTTTTTCCATCCCAAACAGCGATGCTGCCCTGGATCTGAGGATACCCGTTGTTATTGTCGTTGTAGGAGAGCTTCACAAGCTGAAAATCATCCGCATTCAGGTCGCAATAATAGATTTGGAAGTAATTCCCGTCAAAAGCTCTTAACACCGCGATACCATTGTCGAGTTGCAGCGAACCGACATCGACATCTGGAGGGGTGACGGGTACCGGGTTCAGGGCATTACCGTCGGCCGGTTGGGCGTATACCCTTTTGTTGAGCCCCCTGGAAAGCCAGACGTGGTAATCGTTTTCACACAAAACGCTCATTATCTCGCTGTGAGGCAAATTGGCCACCTGGTCTGTGAGCGACGATACGAGCTCATGGGCCAAAATTTGGCCACCGTCCGCTTCTCGAGTTATCCAAACAATCTGCCCGTTGGCGACCTGGGGTTGCAGATTGTGGAAACCATCATCTGTGAGTTTTACGATCTCTGGAGGGCTGTCGTTAAGGTCATAGAAAAAGATCTGTCTGAAGGATCCTGTTGAAGCGGTCCAGGCAATCACACCATCACGAAAATGACCGAGGCTATCATAAAGCGCGGCGGTGGCTAATTGATCGATGGAAGGGCTGGAATCATTCATATCAATATAGGAGATGGCGCTTTCAGATGCGATGCTGCCATCCCAGACGATGATTTTGTTCTCAACCTGCGGGTGGCGGTCATCGGTGGCGTTATCGGTAAGTTGAACGGCAGCAAGCGGGTCCTGCCGCAGATCACAATAAAAGATTTCCGTGTCCAACCCGGCGTCAGATCCCTGCCACGCTATAAATTGGTCATGCACGCTTACCATCCAGTGATCATAATTGGTCTGCCCGGATGGTTGGACGATAGTCGGCGCCGGCGATTTGAGATCATAATAAAACACACGCCAGTGTGTGTCCGATCCGGTGTCGACAGATCCTACCCAGACGATCAGGCCATTATCAACTTTACACTGCATCTTGCGGATGGCACCATCAGTGATTGCCGTGGGGGTCTGCGAGCCTGAATCCAAATCGACATAGTATAAAATGTCATCGGCATTATCGACCCAAACCAACTCGCCCTGATCAATGTGAAAGCCTTCAATTCTATCAGTTGAGTCTGCAATTAAAACAGGAATCGATTCCGTATCCTGATTGTCTACGACAAAAAGTTGCTTTTGGGATTGGGTAAAAAAGGCCGTAAATCTGCCGTCAAACGCAACTTCTTTCGGGTAGTATTCAACGGCAAGATTATCCGTTTGATTTTTGGTTTCAAGGCCATCTGAAATGTAAATCCCCTGGCGATCCACACCCGTCCATGTCAGCCACTGCCCGTCCAAAGCAACGCTGTCGGTTTCAATGGATGTGGTTGAAATCAATGTGGGTGACAAACCGGATGGAACTGCTTTGGGGGGTGGATTATCGGCAACAACCTCATCTTTTTCACTGATGAGTTCATTGTCTTTGCTTTGGATTTCATCGTTGTTGCCAATGACATCATCGTTGCTGCTGTTGCTGCCGCATGCGACCATTGCCATCAAAACAATCGCCATCGAAACCCAAACTAATATTTTGCGCAAATCCATGCTCTCTTTCCCCAGAGTTAACAATACCAGACATCACTTAAAAAGAGTTTGTAGCGTGAATGGCCGTGATCTGCGATTTTGCCCGCACCCGGCCTTTCTCCCACAGGAAGCGGGAGCTAAAGTAAATCGCAATCAATGGCCGTTCAAAGAATGTGTTCGGAAGTGGTCTGCGTCAGATTCCAGTTACTTTGTTGCGCCCACTCGTCTTGGACTTGTACAGCCCTTCATCGGCTCGATTGATGAAATCCTCTGCGCTTTCACCAGGGCTGTATTTCGTGACACCGAATGAAAGCGTCACCTTCCCCAGGCTTTCACCCGTTTTTCGCTTTTTCAGATCGTACTTCTCGAAGGCCATGCGCATATCTTCGGCCAGTTTCATGGCACCTTGAAATGGGGTGTCCGGCAAAATGACAGCAAATTCCTCACCGCCAATACGGGCAACCCGGTCGCGTCCTTTCACGGAATCCTTGAACGTCTTGGCCACCATTCGCAGGACATTGTCACCCACCAAATGACCATGCGTATCATTGATTTGCTTGAAGTGGTCGATGTCAGCCATGATAAGACATAAGATCGTTTCCGCGGCATTGGCCATGTCAATGGCCTCTTGCATGTTTTGATCAAAGCCGCGGCGATTGTCGATGCTGGTGAGGGGGTCTTTGATTGATTCTTTCCGGTAGGTTTCAAGCTTGCTTTTCATTTGTTGGATTTCATTCGTCGACCGGTTGAGTTGGTCTTTGAAAAGCAAGTTGGTGGATTCGAGGCTTTTAATCTCGTCTTTCAACTGTTTTACCACCGCCTCCATTTCCGCATCGGTCGTACTTTTGGATAAAGAATGATTGATGGTTTCGAGTTGAGTTTCAGAAGCCGCATATTGTCGTGTTGTGGTTTGGATCGAACCGATGATTTCTCCAAACACCTTTTGCAGGCCGTCGCGGACCATATCATTTAGAGCTTCTTTTTTGTCGACAATAAACTCTTGGTAGAGCTTTTTACTCAATCCATTCTTGAAAGCCTCTGGATCGCCAATGTGACTGTCGATCGCCGCGTTGAGGGCTTCATTTTTGCCCGAGGCATATTCATACCAAATGCAGTAGTTCAGCGGGTCCGTGGGCAACCCGCGCTTGCCGATCTGTTCGAGCGCCAAACGAAAATATTCACGAGAATCTTCTACGCTTTCATTGTATTGCATCGTGTTGTGTCCTTTTCAGTGTTTGTAATCGATCCCGTATAGCTTTGTTGAATTGAAAGCGTATCGTTCGCCATCGATTTCCTTATCGGCAGGCCGCCGGCTTAAATTAGAGAAAACCAATGGGACGACCGCGCCTTGAATGGGGCGGTTGGTCAAAGGCCCCCATGGCGACTTTGCAGCATTCATCGTGGCCGATTTATTTTTTCAGGTTGTGGATCTGTTGTTGGGGAACCGACTTGCTGATGTCGATCACGCCACATACCGTGAACATCATGACACCGGTGATGGCCATGATGATTATCCACACCAAAAGAGAGGTCAGGTAATCGTTGCCGGAACTGGTTTCGCTGTTCATTTTTTTAGGCCTGCCAAGTTGAGAGGTTGCGATTCCTCCCGCTCCTCATGTTAATTATCGGCAGACCACTTAATCTCTTTAACGGGAAGCAAACATACCGCGGGCAGCGATCTCCCCGGCCACGGGTTCGGGCACCGATGCCCGCCACGCAACGCTGCCCTGCTGGATCTGTTCGAGGACCGTTTCGGGCCAGATGTGCATGTTGGCGGGATTGTAGGATTGGACCGGAATGATTTTTCCGTTGGCCCGCAGGTGGGCATAGAAGTGCTTCAGGTGCCCGGGGACAGGAAAATTTTCGGAAGTAATCAAGGTGCCAGGGTCGCCATCTTGATACATGGGGTAGACCAATATCAGGGTGTCACGATCTAGAAGCGCACCAAAGGCCCCCAGGATTCCGCCTTTCAATCCGTCATAGTAGTCATCGTTGAACAAGGTTTCCAGGTTGGGGATGCCCATCACAAACGCCGTCTTGCCCTTGGTGTAGCGCCCCAGATAATCGGAGAGCCGAAAATAGCGCAGGTAGTTGGAGACGATCACCGGATAATCCAGCATGTTGAGACAATCGACCCGATCCAGCATGTCCTGCATGTCGAACCGGTCTTGCCGGCGCATCTCGGCGACCGAAATTTCCGGGATGGTGATGGCCGGGGTGGTCCCGGTCTCGCCGAGCTCGGCGAACAGCGCCATGCCGCTGGCCAGCATGTCCACGTTCACCTTGGTCACCGGCCGGAACATGCCGCGCATGACGACGACGTCCCGGTTGTAAAATAGATCCGACGGGTGCACCAGGGTCTTGCGGTCAGCGGCGAACACCACCGCATCGGCCAGTTCCATCTGTACCAGCTTCAGGGCCATGAAACGATTGTCGATATGAGCGAAGTGCTGGCCGGCGAAACGGATTAAATCGACCTCCAGGCGTCCCCAGGCCAGGTTGTCCCCCAGAGACTGAATCAACCGTTCCGGTTGGGCGTGAAAGTGGAAGGCGCCGAAAATCAGGTTGACCCCCAGGATGCCGACGGCCTCCTGCTGCTGGGTATAATCGTCATCCAACATCCGCAGGTGTATCAGGATTTCACTTGGCGCGGCGCCGGGCGTCACCTGAAATTTGATCCCCATCCAGCCGTGGCATTCTCCCCGCTGACGGTAGCTGCGCGCGGTGACCGTGTCGGCGAAGGCGAAATAGGTCGATGTCTTGGGGCGCGTGTCGCCAACCCGCTGCAAGACGAGGTCGAACTCCTTGTCGAGCATTTTTTTCAGTCGGCTTTCGGTGACGTAGCGCTTGTCCTTCTCCTCGCCGTAAATGGCATCACTGAACGACATGTCGTAGGCCGATATGGTCTTGGCGATGGTGCCGGCCGCACCGCCGGCCCTGAAAAAACAGCGCGAAACCTCTTGGCCGGCACCGATTTCGGCGATGGTACCGTAGGTGTCGGGATCCATGTTGAATGCAAACGCTTTCTGCATGGTGCTGGGGGGGGGCTCTTCAGGCATGCCGATTCTCCCGGATGGATGGTGTTGCGGTGCAATCGCTCCCGGCGCCGCCGCGGATCAATTCGGCCGGGATCGCCAACCGTTGGATCAAGAGCGCTGGCGGCTGCCAAACCTTTCTGGGATGCCTTACGACATCGACCGGATGCCCGCCGCCCTGCCAAGCGCCAGTTCGGCGGCTGGTTTTTCAATACTGTCGGTCCGAAATGAAAAGGTGTCGGAAGGCCGGTCCTTCAGATAGTAGCGCAAGGTTTTCTCGATCACCTTGAAGGCGATGTCACGCCAGGGAATGTCGGCTTCACGGACCAACTCGACTTCGATGCTCTCCCGGGTGGGGTGAAAGTCAGGCTCTCGGAGTCTGGCGCGAAACATCAAATATATCTGGTGGATATGAACAATGTCGACCATCAGGTAAGGCACCAGATCGACAGTTACGGCGCCGGTCTCCTCCAGGGTTTCCCGCCGGGCACCGGCCGCGGTGGTTTCGCCGTTTTCCAGAAAACCGGCCGGCAGGGTCCAGTAGCCTTTGCGCGGCTCGATGTTGCGGCGGCACATGAGAATCCGGCCGTCCCAGACCGGGATGCAACCGACCACGACCCGCGGGTTTTGATAGTGAATCGTACCGCAGGACAGGCAGACAAAGCGCGGCAGGTTGTCGTCGACCGGTACCCGCTGAACCACCGGGCGGCCGCACTGTGAACAAAAATTCATCCGATCATATCTCCAGGCGGGTAATGGCGATCAGCCCGCTGAAACAGACATCCACGTCACTGCCGGGGGTCCGGGGCCGGTCGTGTATCATCCCCTCGTAATGATAGTTGCCGGCATTTTTTGTATATCGATACCGGTGGGGATGTTTGTCCGCGGGGCAGAAGCGATGCGCAACGGCCGAATCGGTGGTGATCGGGCTGGGCAGGTTGACATTCCAGAACTGCCCCGCGGCCAGCGGTTCGGCCAGTAGTGCGGCCACCTGGCGGGCCGCGTGCAGCTGTGTGGCCGGCCAGTCGATGGTCCAGTCCATGGCGATGTACTGGGACAGGGCCATGGCCCGCTTTCCCAAAATGGCCGCTTCCCGGGCCGCCGCAACGGTGCCCGACTGGTAAACATCGCTGCCCAGGTTGGCACCCGGGTTGATCCCGGCCACGACCCAGTCGACGTCGGGCATGATCGCCTTGATGGCCAACCGGCTGCAGTCGGCCGGTGTTCCATGAACCACGTAGGTGTCCGGTTCCGTGCGGTCGACCCGGATGGGTGTCTTCATGGTGACCCGGTGCCCCACGTGGGACTGGGGTAAGGCCGGCGCGACAACGGTAACATCGGCCAGAGGCCGCAGCGCCTGTACCAATGCCGTCAAACCAGGCTGATCGAATCCATCGTCATTGGTAATGATAAATTTCAAAAAATACACTCCTCACCGTTGCCCGGCCACCCAATGGACGAATCAAATCCCCCCAACCGGCACCGCCATCTGCGCCAAACGCTGCCAGCGTTGCAGCAGGGGCGTTTCAGCCAGGTCGCCGATGCCGTTCTGCCTGAAAAAGCTGAAGATATCCCGTGCATTGCCCTGGCGCCAGAGCGATTGCAGCCACTGCCCAGCGTCGGGGTCAGCGTACCCACTTTCTCCGAAGCGGTCAACCAGATGATCACTCAGCAGTGCTTCCCCCAGCCACCCCAGCAGATAATCGGCACAATAAAATTCGGGTACCAGGTCGAACAGGTGGCTTTCAGGCTGGTGGTAAAAGCCGGTCGCCCGCACCATGGTTGCCGCGTAGGGCTGGCCATCGGCCAGGTCGCCGCCGGCGAACATGTCGTACTCGCTGATGAATTTGGCGGCATAGCGGCGAAAGACAGAAAGATCCTTCAATCTTTTGTAGTAGGTCAGCATGCTGACGGTCGATTCAGGCAGCCCCAGCACCGACTCCAGGACTATCGGCGACAGGGCCATGCGCTGCAGCAAAAAGGCGTAGACCTCCGACAGGTTGAAAGCCGTCGCCAGTTCGCGCTGCACCGACGGCAGGTGCGGGTCAGTGCCGGTGGCCGACAGGCCGTGACCCAGTTCGTGCCAAAGCGTCTCCAGGTCGACCCAGCCGCCTTGCGGCCGCATGAGGATGTAAACCTCGTCAGGGATGCGAACCATGACCGAAATGGCCTGGGCGCTCTTACCCGGCGCCCGCGCCAGGTCTAAGTGCAGGCCGGACCGACGGAAAATGTCCAGCCCCCATCGATCCATAAAAAAGGCCCGGGTCGTTGCGGCTTGCCCTGCCGGGCAAAGATGGTCCCACTGGCTCAAGCTGAGCAGGTAGATGGCATCGAAGCGGTTGAGCGCCTCCAGGGGCAGGCCGAAACGGTCACGGCTCCAGGCTTGCATGGCATCGTAGTAGAACCGGTCGCTCGCCTGGAGCAGCTGGTGGGCCAGGCCATACAGGCGGTGGTAATCGATGCCCTTTTTACGCCCGCAGTAGTCGATGTAATCGTCAAAACCCAACTCGTCGGTCAGGGTCTCCAAAACCACGTTCCAGTAATTAACCGCAAACGGTTTGAGCAGTTTGCACAGCGGACCGGTCTCCTGCTGCAGTTTCTGGCGCTTGGCCAGGGTGCTGGACTTCTGACACCAGGGAATGACCTCCCCAAAGTAAATCTTCTCGCCGTCCACATGGGCCGCCGCACCGCGGCTCCAGGCCTGCATCTCCGTTTCGTGGGGCATCAGCTTGCGCTGCAGGTAATGATCGATCAGCCCATGTCGAATGCGGATACGGGCGTCGCGGTCCGCGATGTGCGCCGTACCCGCAATGGTGCCGGGTGTCAAAAAGGCTTCGAAACCGGCGTAGATGCCATCCGGTGAACGATCGGTGGCCCCCTTGCGCCAAAGCGCCAGGGCCCGCCTGGCCCAGCGGGTGTTCAGCGCCCGCACGGCGGACGCCAGCCGGTGTAACTCAATTCGGGATTGCGAGGGCGCCACGGGTTCTCTCTCCTAAGGGCTTGTTGAACGGTCTAGCATATGGTAACCCATTCAGACTGGTTTTATTACCGTGAACGGCAACCATCTTCGAATACGAACCTTCACCCCGGTCCTGTCCCACAGGGCGGGGGAATTAACGGAATCCGCAATGGCTGATCCCCCTATATCATAGGACATGCGGATCCGGCGTACAACTCGAATGATCCACGGGAGACCTACATGAACCGTCCGATTCCCACCCGCGAAGCGGCCCTGGACCTTTTGAAAGAATACAATCAGAGCGAAAGCCTCATCAAACACGCCCTGGCCGTCGAGGGGGTCATGCGCTATATGGCCCGAAAATACGGCGGGGACGAGGAGACCTGGGGCGTCGTTGGATTGATCCACGATCTGGATTACGAACAGTACCCCGATCAGCACTGCCAGAAGACGGAAGCAATTCTGAAAGCCAACGACTGGCCGGACGATCTGATCCGCGCCGTGGTCAGCCACGGATGGGGGATCTGCAGCGACGTCAAACCGGAAACCGACATGGAAAAAGTGCTCTTCGCCATCGATGAGCTCACCGGCCTGGTGGCCACCTCGGCCCTGGTGCGGCCGACCAAGAGCGTGATGG
Organism: uncultured delta proteobacterium; assembly: GCA_963785365.1. GTDB lineage: Bacteria > Desulfobacterota > Desulfobacteria > Desulfobacterales > Desulfosarcinaceae > Desulfosarcina. The sequence continues at coordinate 71,125 of CAWAUZ010000001.1, forward strand.
ACATGAAGGCCAAGTCGGTCAAAAAGAAGTGGAAGGACAAGCGCTTCGCCGCCGGTGTGGACCGTGCCATCATTCAGAACGGCGCCGACATGCTGGGGGTGGAGATCGGCGAATTGATCACCGACACCATCATGGGCATGCGCGAGGTGGCCGACGACATCGGACTGAAAGGGACCGCCTGACATGCAATGCAAGCAAGACCAGAATCGGGTGCGCTGCAACTGCTCCTACGAATAAAACCACCGCCCTGCCCTGCTCTCAGATCAGCGTTTCTTCACCCAGGCCGCCATCACCGCCGTCTGGACGGCGGACAGCAATACGAAATATCCCAGCCACAGGGGGATCCCCATGAGCACCGGCTGGGATCTGCCCCACGCCCAAAAATCCATGGCCAGCACGAAAATAACCGCGAACAGGGTAAAATAGGGGCCCGGGACCCACTCGGGCCGCCGGATGCGAAACCCCGCTTCCCGCGACTGCAGGGCCGCATGCGTTAGAAGGTATACCGCGAAGGTGACGAGCATGACCCACACCACCGGCAGGAACGGGCCGGCGGACACCCATTTCAGGTAGAAAAGGACCAGGGCGGCCTCGCCGCAGACAATGGAGAGTATGGCGGGCAGCGGATAGACCTTTTTCAGGTAGAGCCCGAAGAAAACCGTCGGGAAAAGGACCGCCAGGCCGGTGAAGGTCTGGGTGGCGATCTGCAGGATGGTGGCCGGGGGCTTGTAGGCCAGGGCCAGGCCGGCCAGGCTGAGGCCGATCACGAAAATGCGGCCGCTGATGCTGCTTTTAGGCTTCTGTTTCTGGACGAGCGGCGCGATGTCGTGGGTGAAGATGGAGCCCAGGGTCAGCAGCTGGGAGTCCATGGTGGACATCAGCGCGGCCAGGCCCGCGGCCATGACCAGGGCGGCCATGGCGTCTCCTGAAATCAGGGTCAGGGTCATGGGCAGGATGCGGTCCGCCTCCTTGCCGACCAGGTCGGGAAAGGAGAGCCGCCCCAGAATCCCCACGGCGATGGGCAGGAAAAACACCACGGTGCACACCAGCGGGTAGAACATCATGGTGCGGGAGAGATCCTTTTCGGTCCTGGCGGAGAAAAAGCGCTGGAACAGCTGCGGGAACATGGGGTCGCACAGAAACCAGAGCATCATGTAGCTGAACCATATGCCCAGGGTGTAGCGGCCGGTGCCGCCGGGGCGGGCGAAGAGCTCGGGCCAGGCCGCCATGACCTTCTGGTTGGCCGCCACGAACCCGCCGTGGTGCCGGGACACCAGGATCAGGGCCGCCAGGAGCAGGACGAACATCATGGCTCCCTGAAACAGGTCGGTCCAGGCCACGGCCCGCATTCCGCCCCGCAGGGTGTAGAGCAGGATGATGACGGTGACAAGCACACAGCCGTAAACGTAGGGCAGACCCACCAGCTCCTCCAGGACGTAGCCGGCAGCCATGGGCTGCAGGGCAAGGTACGGGATGGTGAAGACGATCATCACCAGGGCGAACAGGAAGGAGAGCGCCGGGCTTTGGTAGAGGTCTTTGACCAGCTCCGGCGGGGTCACCAGGTTCCGCTCACGACCTTTTTGCCAGATCTTGCGGCCCAACAGCCAGAACGTCAGGGCCATGAAGCCGGTCCCGAACCCCATGATGGGAAAAAAGGCGTAGCCGTCCCGGTATCCCGCGCCCGATGCGCCGAAGACGGTGAAGGCCGAGAAATTGGTGGCCACCATGGTGCCGAGCAGCACCACGGTGCCCAGTTTACGGTCGGCCAGAAAATAGGTCTCTGACGGCGATTTCCAGCGGGTGCGGGCGATCAGGCCGATGATCAGCACGCAGAGAAAATAGGCGATTAAAACGGCAACCTTTACAAGCATGAACCCTCCATTTTTGACTCGGCATGGGGCTCTGGAATGAAAAAAGCCATCCCACACAAGGTTGGGATGGCTTTCACCTGGCATAACCTGTTTTTCGAAGCGCTGTCCGGTTTTTTTTGAATGCCGAAGCAGCCTGTCAGCGATTTTGGAATTGCTTTATCGGATTTTGGGGGACGGTGTCAAGATGGGGATGCGGTTTTCCTTTTTACGCTCCGGCAGCACACGAATGTGGTTGCCGTTTTCCAGCATGGCCGCGGTAAAACGGTGCCGGAGGGTATGGCGTCATTGCATAAGGCGTAGTTAAAATCATCCTTTTCCAGAGCTCTGCGTCCTTTAAGGTCGACATTATGGATGATTAGGAGCTCTTCATCTGCGAACGCGTTCTTCAAGATTTGAACAAAGGCAAGTGGATGGCCTATCGAAAAAGGCCGCAAGGTCCGCGTGGATTGCACGTGTGTGCAGACCCACATCCATCACCCCAGCGGAGCCGACCGATCCGAAAGAGCGGGCCAACTGGCTGCCCGCGCCCAGGGGGCGCTTCTACCTCGTCACGCGGCACTACTCGCCGCGCGGTCCGATCCTGACCGGCGACTGGTTGCCGCCGCCCATAACGAAACGCTGAATCCCAAGGAGCTCGGCCCATGAAACTGTAAAATCATCTCGCCATCGCCTCGGTCTGCGCGCTCGTCGCATGGATGCCTCCGGCCGACGCCCAGGAACTGACTCGTCACGAGACCCGCTCCGGGGTGCTTGAGTTCGAGGCCAACGGCTATCCCACCGACGCGACCGTTGCACGCGTTCGCGAGGAGATCGACTACCAGCGCGCCGTGCAGGCCTACATCCACTTCGTGCCGGCGGTCGCCATCATGCAGTGGCGCAACGCGCACCTGGGCCCGCTCGGCGGCAAACCGGGCGACCTCATCGTTTACCGCACCACGGAGCAGAAGCTGCCGATCATCACCGCGAACGACACGACGACCTACGTCATCACCTTCGCCGAACTGAGCGACACCGGCGGCCTGCTGCAGCCCTACGGCAAGTTCGCGTTCGTCGCGCCGGGCTCCCGGGTGGCAATCCCGGAGGACGCGGTGCGCATCGAGCTGCGCTCGCACAAGGCGAAGATGCTGGCGCGGGTGGAGCTGCAGAACGACCGTGACGGCGCCGCTACCTCCAGAACCCGAGTGGCCAACCAGGCAAGGCTAGGAATGTCGCCCGGCAATCTGCTCGATTTCGAGCTTCGATCCGATTGTGGAGGAGCCCGGGCAGATTTATGATAAATGATAACATCGGAATAATTATCCGGAGACAGGATCATGCACATTCAAGCCGTGAGATTTGTTGGAGTCGCCGCCCTGCTTACGATTGCGGTGTGCTCGCTCGCCTCTCGGGCAGTCGCAGCCGCAGAGCAACCTAAGGTGCAGGGTGAGCACTCCTGGCACAGCCTGTCGCTCACCATGGAGACGGTCACCGCACCGAACGGCGCCGTGACAACGGCGACCCAGCTCGAAGCCAACGCGCTGTGAGGCCTGACGGACACGACCGTTGCCGAAAAGGTCACCGACGGCGTCTATGCCCTGCGCGGCTGGGGCATCGCGAGCAGCTACGCCATCGAAGCACCGGACGGCTGGATCATCATCGACACCGGGGACTCCACCCGGGCCGCAGCCGAGATGCGCGAGGTGCTCGAGCAGACGCTCGGCCGGAAGATAAAAGTCGCGGCCATCCTGCTCACGCACTGGCACTATGCGGACGGCACCGGGGCCTGGCTGGACGAGGGCACCGAGGTATGGGGGCACGAATTTCTCGACCGCAACCGCAGCGCGTCGACCGGCGTGAGCGTCAAGAGCGGCTTCTACCAGGCGCGGGCCATCGCCCAGTTCGCCGTCTTTAACCCGCCGCAGGGCCCGGACGCGTTTCCGAGCCTGATGCGGTTCTTCCCGGAGAAGCTGCTTGCCGTGTCGAGCTATCAGCCGCCGACCAGGCTCTTCGAGGACGGCAGGGTCCTGGACGTCGTGGTGGCGGGCGAGCCAGTCCAGGTCGCGCCCAACCGCACCGATACCACTGACAGCGTGGCGTTCTACTTTCCCCGCCACCGCCTGGTGGTGACGAACTTCATGGTAACCGGGGCGATCTTCAACATCTACACGCTGCGGGGCGGCCCCTTCCGCGACCCGGCGAACTTCATCAATGACGCGCGCTGGGTCGAATCGAAGAACGCCGAAATCCTGCTGGACGTCCATGGGCCCACGCTGAAGGGCGAGAAAACGGTGTTCGAGGCCATCGAGCGCTCGGTCGACCAGGTGCAGCTCATCCACGACCAGACCCTGCGCCTGATCGCGCACGGTATGGACGCCCGGGAGGCGGCCGAGGCCCTCTACATGCCGCGCCACCTGCGCGAGGGGCGTGAGGCCTACGGGCAGGTGGAGAGCCACGTCCGCCAGGTCTGGAACGGGACCGTCGGCTGGTTCGACGGCGACGTCTACGAGATCAATCCGCTGTCGTTGCGCGAGGAGGCCGAGCGAACCATCGACATGATGGGAGGCCCGGCGGCGGTGCGCAGCGCGGCGCGCGACGCGGCTGGTTCCGGCGGGCTCGCGAACTGGCGCTGGAGCCTGAAACTCACCGCCATGCTGCTGCGGCTCGATCCGCAGGACGCGGAAGCGAGGGCGGCCCGGGCCACCGCGGCGCGCGCGCTTGGGCAGCGCACGATCTCCGCCAATGCACGCGGGTTCTACATCACGGAAGCGCTGCAGATCGAGGGCCAGCTGTTGGTCCAGGGCCAGCCGGCGACGCTGGACGCGATCCGCGCATTTGTCGGCACGCCGAGCCATGCCGACCTGGCGGCGGCCTCGCTGGACGAGAACCTGCAATTCGTGCGCTTCCTCGTGGATCCGCGCAAGGCCGAAGGCGAGCGGTTGGCGTTCACGATAGCGGCCGAGGGCGACCTGGATTACAGCCACGGCCTGGAGCACTAGCTACTTCGACGGCCCCGAAACGCGTGATGCCGATCAGCGCCGCTGGGGCCTGCCGATAAAATCTTTCGCGCGCCTTGATCTCGACCAAGATCCCTCGTTTGTGGACGGACATCTACCTTCAGGCATACTGAGGTATGTCGAAGCAATGGAACCTTGGGTCAAACAGGAGATTGATTTCAAAAACATTTTCGAGCGTTCAGCAGCAACCGTCTTCGCCTCCGCACGAGGCGTTTTCCTTGCCATGAATCCATCCTGAAATGATATAGGCGGCGCAGCCTACACCCGGCGTGACCTGGATGGCATGGGTGGGGCAGTTGGTGGCGCAGGCGCCGCACTCCATGCAGCCGTCCCTGTCCAACAGCCGCACCTTCTCCCCCTGCATGGCAAACACGCCATGGGGGCATACAGCCTCACAGTTTCCACAGCCGACGCAGCGCGTGGAATCGTAGGCAAGCGTGGTTACATTAGGCAGATACCTAAATTCTTTCAATGGCTTATCCTGTTCGCGGGGTAACGACTTAGGGCTTCATCCATGCAGCGCCCACCCACAGCACTGCCGCGAGCAACACGCCGACCGCCTGGGCCGGGATGGCGATGCGCATCTCTTTTTCGACACCGGTCGGGGAGGTAAACGGTGTCGACCCAGTAAAGTTCATGGCCAGGTAGGAGCTGAGGGCCACAATGAAAAGGGTCAGGGCCAACATCTCCGACACGGCCAGCTGCTTCGTAAATCCGGCCGACAGGGCGGCACCGGTGGCCACACCCACCAGGGCTCCTTTGAGGGCAAACGCCGTTCCGGGCAGCCATGAGAGAAAGGCAGGCGTAAGGACAGCTCCCGCGACGACAGCCAGCAGGAAGGCCAGCAGAGCCATCGCGCCACGAAAGGCCGCATCGTGAAACGAAAACAGATGCGGCCCGATTCCGGACAGCCCAAACAGGATCGGCAGCAGGTATAAGGTCGGCCTGCCCATGTGGTTCAGCTCCACCGGGATCAAGGCGAGGCGCTCGCGCCAGGCAAAGGTAACCTTTCGCATCGCCGGCGTGGCCTTCATGCCGTTGTCGATAAACGCTTTGAGATGCCTGGCGTGCACCGGCCCCCACACCACCTTGAAGCCGCACATGGCCTTGACCTGTCGGGCCGCCACGCCGGTGGCGGCCAGCTGCGGGAGAACCAGACGCCGATGGGTAACGAGCCTGTCGAGACCGAGCGCCTTGGCCTGTTCGGCCACCGCCACCGTCGAAAAGCTTCCTTTGCCGGCCGCACACCATACGTTGATGCCGTTGGTGTTCACCACCAGTATCCAAGCGTCGAGACCGGCCAGATGCGAGCGCAGCACATCGAAAGAGAGCTTGTAATTGGCCGTGACCATGACCGGTGAGCAGTTGTCCGGAGCACCGACCCCATAAAGCCCGGGGGCGATCCAGTAGCCGTTGCGGCCGACACCCAGCCGCGCAGACACGGTTCCCAGGCGATCGCACCTCAGCAAGTCGGTGCGCACCAGTGGCACCCGACCCACCGGGGTGTCAACCACATCCCTGACGAAGGGCCACAGGCGGTAACCGGGAATCTGAGTGAGGTCCTGCGGCTTCGGCGACCTGCCACCGCAGCATGAGGTCGTATCCCGGAAGATCGGAAAATCGGGCTTTAGTCTCTCTGCGGACAGTTTCGGTGCGCCCATGGCCTAATTCTGCTTGCGCAGTATCAACCGACAGACCTTGCTTTCCGGGGCGGCGATAAAGACGGCCGCCAGCAGGAACAACGGAATGGAAAAGAAAACACCCACCACCGGCAGGATCAGAAAGCCCAGCAGGCCCAGTGCCACGGCAATCGGCAGCAGTATCAGCCCGATGGTACGACTCGACCACTTTTCGGAAACACAATCTTGTCTGTTCATAGGTCAGCTCCATTGATTTTCAGGTTCATGCAATGATTCGTAGTACACTTACGTAAAGTAGCCATGAACCTCACATTGGCAATGGCAGGATGGCAGCGAATCAATGGGTGGCGGAACCTACGACTGGGGGGGCGGCGCCCCTTTCGCAAAGATCTTGGATGCCAGCTCGATGTCTTCGGGACAGAATACAAACAGGCACTTTGCTTCCGGACCTGCTACGGAGCCATAGACATAGTTGATGTTGATCCCCTCTTCACCGAACCTGGAGGAAAGCCGGGCCAGCTCGCCAGGCTGGTTGTCCAGCTGGACGGCGATGACCGGCATGATGTCGAAGGTATAGTCGTGCTGGGAAAGCAGGTCGATGGCGGCGTTGGTCTTGCCGTCCTCGGCCAGCAGGCGGATAAGGGCGAACTGGGCCGAATCCTTGCGCATGGAGTTGTAGCTGGCGGCCGAGGCGATGCGTTTGAGGGATTTGCCGCGGGCCTTGAACAGTTCCAGGACGTAGGCGGATGCATCCTGGATGGTCATGGCATCGATGTTGATGCCCGCCTGGCCCATGAGGGTGGCCAGCTTGCCCAGCTCGCCGGGTTCGTTTTTCAGAAACAGGGATATTTCGGTTCTGACCATGATCGTTCTCCTTTCATCGATCCCACGGTTGCGTGGGCTGTCAAGGCGTACGTTTGTCTTTCAAGATGTTGTTGGAAATCACGATGCGCTGGATTTCCGAGGTACCCTCGTAGATGGTGAACACGCGGGCGTCACGGTAGAACCGCTCGACCGGGTAATCCGTGGTAAAGCCGTAGCCACCGTGCATCTGCAGGGCCGTGCCGGTGACCCGGTTGACCATTTCGGAGGCATACAGCTTGGCCATGGAGGCCTGGGTCGTGTAGCGCTGCTTGCGATCTTTCATGGCCGCCGCCGAAAGCGTCAGCTGACGGGCCGCCTCGATCTCCGTGGCCATGTCGGCGATCATCCAGCGCAGCCCCTGGAACTTGGAAATTTTCTGACCGAACTGGTCGCGCTGACGGGCGTGTTTGACAGCCGCGTCAAAGGCCGCCTGGGCCACGCCCAGGCTCTGGGCGGCAATGCCGATGCGGCCGCCGTCGAGTCCTTTCATGACGATCGTAAATCCCTGCCCCGCTTTACCGAGCATGTCTTTGGCCGGCACCCGGCAGTCCTGAAAGTGCAAATCGGTGGTGTCCGAGGCGCGCAGCCCCATCTTGTCTTCCTCGTTTCCCACCACCAGGCCGGGATTGTCCTTGGTGACGATAAAGGTGCTGATGCCCTTGTGTCGGGCCTCCGGTTCGGTCTTGGCCGTGACGATAACCAGGCCCCCGTTCTTACCGCTGGTGATGAACCGTTTGGTACCGTTGATGATGTAGTGGTCGCCGTCCTTGACTGCCGTGGTCTGCTGGCTGACCGGGTCCGACCCGGCGTCGGGCTCGGTCAGGGCGAAGGCGCCGATATATTTACCCGTGGCCAGGTCCTTGAGATAGTGCTGCTTCTGCTGCTCGGTGCCGTAATTCAAGATGCTCTCGCAGACGATTGAATTGTGGACCGACATGACCACCGCGGTGGAAGCGCAGGAGTAGGCAATCTCGGAAAGGGCCAGCACGTACCCCACCGTATCCGAGTCCGACCCTTCGTAATCGAACGGCACCATCATCCCCAACAGACCCAGTTCGGCCATTTTTTTCAGGTTCTTGGCCGGGAATTGCTTGGTTTTATCCCGCTCGGCGGCCGTTTCGGCCACCACCTTGCGGGAGAATTCACGCACCATGGACTGAATCATCAATTGTTCGTCGGTCAGCTTGAATGACATGCCAGCGTCCTTTATGGATTGTAGATGACCACGATGAATTCGGCGTCCGTTTGACCGATATTGCGCAAATGGTGCTGGATGCCAGAGTTGAAGTGCAAAGAATCACCCGGCCCCAGGGTGTTGATATGCTCACCCACCACCACTTCGATATCGCCGGTCAGCACATAGACAAACTCCTCGCCGTCATGGTTGTAACTGACCCCTTCGTGGTCCTTCATGGCGTCGATCTTGACCCGAAAGGCCTTGAGGTGCTTGTTTTCCGCACCGGGGGTCAGCGTGGTGTAGGCGTAGCTGTCCGTACGCTTGGTGTAGGCCCGGATCCGGTCCTGCATACGGCCCTCTGCCTCCTTGAGCAGGTCTCCGGAGTCGATTTCGAGGGCACGGGAAATTTGGAGCAGGCTGCCCACCGGCGGTGTGGTTTTTCCGGCCTCAACCTTTTTCAAAAAATCAATCGAGAAGCCGGTTTCGTTGGCCAGCGCTTCGTAGGTCATCTTCTTGCCCAACCGGGCGGTTTTGATCTTCTTGCCGACGGGGGCGAGGGTGCCTTTTTTTTTGGCGGGCATGACAGCTCCTTTGCCGTAAAAGGGTTCAAGGCGTCCAGAATTTCAGCCGAGCGGGAACACCGGCCCGGGCCGGATGATGGCGTTTGGCACTATCAGTATTCGTAAAACCCCCTGCCCGCCTTGCGTCCCAACCAACCCGCCGCCACATATTTTCTCAGCAGCGGACAGGGCCGGTACTTGGAGTCGTTGAACCCGCTGTACAAGGTTTCCATGATGGCCAGGCAGGTGTCCAGGCCGATCAGGTCAGCCAGGGCCAGCGGCCCCATGGGATGGTTCATGCCCAGCTTCATGACCGTATCGATGTCTTCGCGGGTGCCCACCCCGTGATAGAGGGCGAAGACCGCCTCGTTGATCATGGGCATCAAAATCCGATTGGCGATAAAGCCCGGAAAATCATTGGCCAGGGCCGGTGTTTTGCCGAATTTGCTGGCCAGATCCCAGGTGGTCTGAAAGGTTTCGTCGGAGGTGGCCAGGCCGCGGATGACCTCGACCAGTTTCATCACCGGCACCGGATTCATAAAGTGCATGCCGATGACCTTTTCCGGGCGGCCGGTCTGAGCGGCAATGCGGCCGATGGGGATAGAAGAGGTGTTGGTGGCCAGGATTACGGTCGGGTTGCAGGATTCATCCAGCGCCTTGAATATTTTAAATTTGAGGGTTTCATTCTCCGTGGCCGCCTCCACCACGAAATCCGCCTGGGCCAAATCGGCAAGCTCGTTGGTGATCTTGATCCGAGCGAGAATGGCCTTTTTGTCTGCATCGGAGATCTTGCCCTTGTCGACGCTTTTGCCGAGAATCACGGCGATGTTGGCCAACCCCTTTTCGGCAAATTCGATCTCGATGTCACTCATGATGACGTCCAGGCCGGCCGTGGCCGCCACCTGGGCGATGCCGTTGCCCATCTGACCGGCGCCGACGACACCGAAGGTGTTGATTTGCATATGATTTTCTCCCTTAATGAGTGTTTTGGCCGTATAAACTGAAGACTTATCGTTTTGAATAAATGCTTCCGCGATTTACATGAACAATTGAGAAAAAGAAGTTTTTTTTACCTGAGGCCATCAGTGTCCGTTCAGAGATGGTAGCTTGCGGTTCAGATCAAGGCCGCAGCCATATTGAAACCACAGTCGTAGCGGCGCTACGTCGAGGATTTCAATATGGTGAGAACGCAGATATGGGACGCAAGATGCCGTCTCTGGACGGACATTGGCTATCGTTTGACAACCATCGCCACTGCCTCCCCGCCCCCCAGGCAAAGCGATGCCACACCGGTTTGCTTGTCCTGCCGCACCATTTCGTAGAGCAGCGTCACCAACACCCGGCAGCCGCTGGCGCCGATGGGGTGCCCCAGGGCCACGCTGCCGCCGTTGACGTTGGTTCGGTCCGCCGGCAGCTTCAACTCTTTCATGACGGCAACGGTGGAGCCGGAGAAGGCCTCGTTGACCTCGAACAGATCCACGTCGTCGATGCCGATACCCTCCTTGTTCAGGCACTTGGGGATGGCCCAGATGGGCGCCACCAGCACGTATTGCATGTCGATGCCGAAGGAGGCCTGGGCGCCGATGCCGGCCATGACCGTGCAACCCAGCGCCTCGGCCCGTTTCCGGGACATGACCACCACGGCGGCGGCGCCGTCGCTGATGATGGAGGCGTTGCCGGCCGTCCCGAAGCCACCTTTCTTGAAGGCCGGCTTCATGGCGGATAGGGCTTCGTAGGACGTTTCCCGGACGCATTCATCCCGGTCGAACCGTATCGGCTCCCCTTTGCGTCGGGGGATAACGACCGGCACGATCTGATCGTCGAAGCGCCCCCCGTCGACGGCCGCCAGGGCCCGCCGGTAAGATTGAGCGGCATAGCGGTCCTGATCCTGGCGGGAAACCTGGTAACGATCGGAGCACAGTTCGTTGGAGATGCCCATGTGAAAGTCGTTGACGACGTCCCACAGGCCGTCGTGGACCATGGAATCCTGAAGCTGCCCCGGACCCATGCGGTAGCCGAAACGGGCCTTGTCCAGGTAGTAGGGCGCCATGCTCATGTTCTCCATGCCGCCGGCCACCACCACCTCGGCATCCCCCACCTGGATGGCCTGAGCCGCCAGCATGACCGCCTTCAAGGCCGACCCGCAAACCTTGTTGACCGTGATGGCTTCGACCTCCCAGGGCATGCCGGCTTTGACCGCGGCCTGCTTGGCCGGGTTCTGGCCGTAGCCGCAGGGCAGCACCTGCCCCATGATCACTTCGTTGACGACACTTTTTTCGATTCCGGCGCGGGCGACGGCCTCACTGATCACGATGCCACCCAGGTCCGTGGCGCCGATGCCGGCCAAAGATCCGTTGAAACTGCCCAGCGGCGTTCTGACCGCACTGACGATGACGGCTTCTTGCATGTTTAATCTCCTCATGATTGCTCGGTGCCCATCCATAAACGGTTATTTTGAAGCGTCTACATGTTGCGCCGGTACTGCCCCCCCACATCATACAGCGCCCCGGTAATCTGGCCCAGGCTGCAGGTCTTGACCGTTTCCATCAGCTCGGCAAAAATGTTGCCGCCGGACAAGGCCACTTTTTGAAGCCGCGCCAAGGCTTGCGGGGCCTTTTGGGCATGGCGCGAATGAAAGTCTTTCAAGCGGCTGATCTGGGACTCCTTCTCTTCGGTGGTGGCCCGGGCCAGGTCGATGCACGCGGCCCCTTCCAGCAGGTCGGCACCGTCGGCATGCGGGTCCCTGAAGGTGTTGACGCCCACGATGGGATACTCGCCCGTGTGCTTGAGCATCTCGTAGTACATGGACTCCTCCTGGATTTTGCTGCGCTGGTAGCCGGTCTCCATGGCCCCCAGGACACCACCGCGGGCAGTTATCTTGTCGTACTCCATGAGCACGGCTTCTTCCACCAGGTCGGTCAGGTCATCGACGATGAAGCTGCCCTGGTAGGGGTTCTCATTTTTGGCAAGCCCCCACTCCCGGTTGATGATCAGCTGAATGGCCAGGGCCCGGCGCACCGACTCTTCCGTGGGGGTGGTGATGGCCTCGTCGAAAGCGTTGGTGTGCAGGCTCTGGGCGTTGTCGTAAATGGCGCACAGGGCCTGCAAGGTCGTGCGGATGTCGTTGAGTTGAATGTCCTGGCTGTGCAGGCTGCGGCCCGAGGTCTGAATGTGGTACTTGAGCATCTGGCTGCGCACCGACGCCCCGTACTTTTCGCGCAGGGCCACGGCCCAGATGCGGCGGGCCACCCGGCCGATGACGGTGTATTCCGGATCCATTCCGTTGGAGAAAAAGAAAGAGAGGTTGGGGGCGAATTTGTCCAGCGGCATGCCGCGCGAGAGGTAGTACTCTAGATAGGTGAACCCGTTGGCCAGAGTGAAGGCCAGCTGGCTGATGGGGTTGGCCCCGGCCTCGGCGATGTGGTAGCCGGAGATGGACACCGAGTAGAAATTGCGCACGTTCTTCTCGATGAAATAGGCCTGAATGTCGCCCATCATTTTCAGGGCGAAGTCGATGGAGAAGATACAGGTGTTCTGGCCCTGGTCCTCCTTGAGAATGTCGGCCTGAACGGTGCCGCGCACGTTTTCCAGCACCGTGGTTTTGATGTCCGCAGCCTCCGGCTCGGAAAGCGGGCGCCCCTTTTCGGCGGCCGCCTTGTCAAGCTGCTGATCGATGGCCGTGTTGAGAAACATGGCCAGCATGATCGGCGCCGGCCCGTTGATGGTCATGGATACGGAGGTGTTGGGGGCACACAGCTCGAACCCGTCGTAGAGAACCTTCACATCGTCTATGGTACAGACACTGACCCCGGCATTGCCCACCTTGCCGTAGATGTCGGGGCGCCGGTCCGGATCGTAGCCGTACAAGGTGACCGAATCAAAAGCGGTCGACAGGCGTTTGGCCTCGCTGTCGGCCGACAACAGCTTGAAACGCCGGTTGGTGCGGGCCGGATCGCCTTCACCGGCGAACATGCGCGTGGGGTCCTCGCCCACGCGTTTGAGGGGGAAGACCCCGGCGGTGAACGGAAAGTAGCCGGGCAGATTCTCCCGCCGCAGCCAGGTGTAGATTTCGCCGGGATCGCTAAAACGGGGCAAGGCGATCTTGGGGATCTTCTGGTGGCACAGCGATTCGGTGTAAAGGGGCACCCGGATCTTTTTGCCGCGCACCGTGTAGACCAGTTCGTCAGCCGAGTAGGCCGCCCGGGTGGCCTCCCAATCCGTGACCAAGGCCTCGGTTTCCGCGGCCAGCTGCCTGCGGGCACGGTCGATTTCGTCTTTCAGGCGCGCCAGCAGGTCAGCCGCATCGCCGGCAAGGCCGTCGCCGTCCAAGGCGGCGGCGGCCGCCTCCAGGTGCCACACCCGCCGCATGGCATCGGCCTGGACCTTGGTTTCATGGTGGTAGTGGCGCACGGTTTCGGCGATTTCGGCCAGATAGCGGGTGCGTTCGGGCGGGATGATGATGGTTTTCGAGGTGGACTGCTTGGAATCCGGCCGGGGCAGGCTGGATTCGAAAACGATCCCGGTCTTGGCCTGGATGGCATCCAGCAGGGCGTGGTACAGGGCCGTGACGCCGTCATCGTTGAACTTGGAAGCGATGGTGCCGAAGACCGGCATCTCTTCCGGCGATCGGTCGAAGGCCTGACGGTTGCGCTGCACCTGCTTGCACACGTCGCGAACCGCGTCCTCACCGCCGCGTTTTTCAAACTTGTTGACCACCACCAGGTCGGCGAAGTCCAACATGTCGATCTTCTCCAGCTGGGATGCCGCGCCGAAATCGCTGGTCATGACGTACATGGAGACGTCCACCAGGTCGATGATGTGCGAATCGCCCTGCCCGATACCGGCCGTTTCGACGATCACCAGGTCGTAGCCGGCCGCCTTGACCACGGCCAGCACCTCGCCCAGGGACTCGGGAATCTCCGTGTGGGAGCGCCGGGTGGCGATGGAGCGCATGAAGACCCGCGGGCTGCCGATGGCGTTCATGCGAATCCGGTCGCCCAGCAGGGCGCCGCCGGTTTTGCGCCGCGAGGGATCGGCACTGATGATGGCGATGCGCAGCGCTTTCAGGTCGTGGAGCATCCGCAGAATCAGCTCGTCAGTCAGCGAGGACTTGCCGGCACCGCCGGTGCCGGTGATGCCGATCACCGGCACGGTGCGATCGCCGATGCGGGCGTCAAGATCCTGCCTGAACTGTTTCAGGTGGCCGTTTTCCTTGGCTTTGGCCTGCTCCAGGGCCGTGATCAGGTTGGCCACGCGCAGCTTGTTGTCCGGCTTCAGGTCGGACAGGTTCAAGTCGACGCCGTCGGCACGGGAGTAGTCCATCAGCTGCACCATGTGGTTGATGATCCCTTGAAGCCCCATGCGGGTGCCGTCCTCGGGCGTGTAGATCTTGGCGACGCCATAGGCTTCCAGCGCCTTGATCTCTTCGGGGACGATGACGCCGCCGCCCCCGCCGAAAATCTTGATGTGCGAGGCCCCGCCTTCTTGAAGCAGGTCCACCATGTATTTGAAATACTCCATGTGGCCGCCCTGGTAGCTGGACACGGCGATGCCCTGGACGTCCTCTTCGATGGCGGCGTCCACGATCTCCCTGACGGCGCGGTTGTGTCCCAAGTGAATCACCTCCACGCCGCTGCTCTGCAGGATGCGTCGAAAGATGTTGATGGATGCGTCGTGGCCGTCGAAAAGCGATGTCGCCGTGACAACCCGGACATTGTGGTTGGGCCGGTAGACCGGGATCGTGTCGTTCATGCGTCCTCCTGTGGCTTGCCGTTATTTCAACTTCCCGATCAAGGCACTGGCAATCGTGTTTTTCTGGATCTCCTTGGTGCCTTCGTAAATTTCGGTAATCTTGGCATCGCGGTAAAAGCGCTCGACTTCGTATTCGGTCATGTAGCCGTAGCCGCCCAGCAGTTGGATGGCTTCGTCAGCCACCTCCACGGCGGTGCGGGCCGCGTACATCTTGGCCATGGAGGTCAGTTTGGGGTCGATGCGGCCCTGGTCGAAATTCCAGGCCGCCTTGTAGGTGATCAGCCGGGCCAGTTCGATCTTGGTGGCCATGTCGGCCAGCTTGTGCTGGGTCACCTGGAACTGGGCGATTTTTTTGCCGAACTGCTCGCGCTGCTTGACGTAGGCCAGGGCCCGGTCGAAGGCCCCCTGGGCCGTTCCCAGGGCCTGGGCCGCCACCTGGATGCGGCTTTCGTCGAAAAAGTGCAGCACGTGGTAGAAGCCCTTGTTCTCCTCGCCGATCAGATTGGCGGCGGGAACGCGCACATCCTTGAAGATCACTTCGGCGGTGGCCATCATGCGGATACCCATTTTTTCACCCACGTCCGTCGTGGAGAGCCCCGGCCGGTCGGCTTCCACCAGGATCAGGCTCTGTCCGCGGTAGCCAGGCTGGGCGTCGGGGTCGGTCTGGCACAAGACGTTGTAGAAACCGGCCAATCCGCCGTTGGTGATGAAGGTCTTGCCGCCGTTGACCACCCACTCGTCTCCGTCGCGGACAGCGGTGGTGTTCATGAAGGTGATGTCCGAACCGTGGTCCGGCTCGGTAAAGGCCCCGGCCGAAAGCATCTCACCTTCCGCGACGGCCGGCAGGTATTTGGCTTTCTGTTCGTCCGTGCCGTAGTGCATGATGATTTCCGAGGCAAAAGAAGAGAGCGCCACGGCGCTGCCGATGGAGGAGTCGCCGCGGCACAGCGCCTCGACGACCAGGATGTCTTCCAGCGAACCAAGGCCCTGCCCCGAATACTGCTCCGGGAAGTGGACCCCGATCAATCCCAGGTCGCAGGCCTTTTTCCAGATCTTGCGCGGAAATTCGTGCTTTCTTTCGAGTTCGAGGGCCACATCCTTGTCGAACTCGCCTTTGACGAAATCCCTGACGGCCTTTTGAATGTCCTTTTGGGTCTTGTTGAGTTCAAACTCCATTCCGATCCCTCCCTGCATTTGAAAAATAGGATTTAAGCAATTGGTAACCGTTACGAAAAATGACACATGCCCAGGATGCTGCGGGTCTGAAAATCGATATAGTCGTCGATGCGGTAGTGGTTGGCCAGGAACCAGCGCCGGAATGTCCACATGTGGCCCAGGACCGATATATTGTGCGCCACCAGATCCAGTTGGCGCGGCGCCATGGTGGGCAGGTCCCCCGAGGCCGTGAGCGCGGCCAGCACGCCGGTGAAGATGCCCGTGATACGGATCTCATTTTCCAGCACGACCCGCTGCCATTTTCTGGGCAGGGACTGGGTCTCCTGGTAAATCAGCAGGATGTGGTCGTTCATCTGGTGACAGACCATGAAATATTCGCGGATCACCTCGGCCAGTGGATTTTTGCCCTTGTTGGCCCGCTGCAAGGCATCGGCCACGCCGCGCTCGATCTCGGCGTGAATGGCGTCGCAAACCAGGTACAACACGTCTTCCTTGGTCGCGATGTATTCGTACAGCGACCCAATGGAGATGCCCGCCGCCCGGGCGATCTGGCGTGTAGTGGTTTTATGGAATCCGTTTTCGATGAACAGATTCACGGCGGCGTCCACGATTTGCCGGCGGCGCTGTTCGACCAAGGCCTTGTTTTTCACCAGAGTTGGAATTCTCCGATTTACGGCCGTATCGTGATTCATTCGTATCATTTTGGAATTACTATAAATGTAATTTAAATGGTCGAAATTCCGAACGAACGCTCAGTCATATTTTCCTTAAATAGGCCAGAGCAGCCGGGTGTGTCAACATAAAATTTCCATTCACGCCGATCCGGCATCCTAACAGCGGTCTGGGGTAAATGGCTGACGCGACCGGCGCTGCGGCGCACGGCGACGTTCCAGAAGCGATGCAGAATCAGGTCATGTCATGGCATCTCCGCCACATCGCGGACCACCGGCATGAGATGGCCGAGGAGGGTTTGATCAATTCCACCTGAAATGATATTGAACGCCCATCATGATCGACAAACGCCAACAGATGTGTGCTGTGCTGATCGCTGTTCAACTGATCGTTTTACCAGGTGTTTGCCTGGCAGCGGATTATGCCGTTGCCATCTACGCCGGTCAACTGACCAATGAAAAGTGGGAGGCGGCGATCCAGCCCGGGGGCGACTTTGCCGAGGCCACCCTCGTGGTCGCATCGGCCTCCTGGACCATCGCCCATTGGTTTAGCGAACGACTCTCTGTCGAACTCGAAGGCCAGGTGGGTCGGTACTTCGGTGACCAGGATAATTGGGAAATCAACCTGCCCATCGTGGGCCTGCGCTGGCATCGTTTTCCCTGGGACGACTATCTGGCCACCAGCTTTGCCTGGGGAATCGGCCCCTCTTACGCCACCGAGGTGCCGGCGGTGGAAGTCGAAAACAACGAATCCAGCAGCAAGTGGCTGGTCTACTGGTTCGGGGAGTTGACCGTTGCGCCTCCGGCGACCCGATGGGAGGTGCTGTTCCGGTTGCACCACCGCTCCGACGCGTTCGGTACCGTCGCCGAAGACGGGGGCTCCAACACCCTGTGCGCGGGGCTGCGGTACCGGTTTTGACCCTTCCCGCGGCTCCGCCTGGCCGCGCTGTGAAATAAATCCTCGACGAAGGCCGCCAATCCAAGTTAAAAAACCCTTTGGCTGCCTATTTTGCTAATGGAGACAAACATGCGCCGATGCACCGTGCGGTTGATGGTGTGGGTTCGATTGCTGCTGCTGACAACGATGGTCACCGTTTTGGGGGTTGCCCAGGGACCGCCGGTGGGTGCCGCCGAAGAGCCGCCCTCGCAAACGACCTATCGCTTTTCCTACACCCCCCTCTACCAGTTTGAAACCGATCTGGACAGCGGCGGCGAGTTCGATGTGCAGCGTCATTTTCTGCGGTTCGATGCCACCCGCCGGGTCAACCGGGAGTGGATGGTGGGGATCGGGTTGAGCTTCGACTACGAGCACTGGAATTTTTCGGGGGTGGCCGGGTTGGACGGCGGCGTCGACCTGTGGGACGACATCTTTCGGCCGGGCTTGAGCGTACCCGTTTTTTACAGCCCCGGCAGCCGGTGGCGTTTCGGATTCATCCCCGCCGCCGACATGGCCGGCGCCACCGGTGCCCAGGCCGGCGAGTCGATCTCCTATGGAGCGGTGCTGTCGGCCGCCTACGTCTTCGGCCCGGACCTGATGCTGGGCCTGGGCGGCGGTGTCTTCAACCGGCTGGATGAACTCGAAGCGTTTCCCTATATCGTCATCGACTGGAAGATCACGGATCGCTTCCGGCTCACCAATCCCTTTCAGGCCGGTCCGGTGGGCCCGGCCGGGTTGGAGCTGATCTACACCCCCGATCCGGCCTGGGAGATGGGACTGGGCGGCGCCTACCGCTCCTACCGTTTCCGATTGGACGACAGCAGTGCGGTACCCGATGGCATCGGGCAGGTGGACTTTTGGGCGCTTTTTTTGCGCGTCGGCTATCAGCTGGGACAGCATCTCGCGCTCGATGTCGAAGGCGGCGCCCTGATCGATGGCAGCATTACGGTAGAAAACGAAAACGCCCATGAATTGGGAAAGACGGATACCGACCCGGCACCGTTTGTCGGTTTGACGTTCAGAGGACGATTCTAACATGAAAAAATGGGTCAAGTGGTTGTTCATCGGCGGGTTGGGGTTGCTGGGACTGATCATCGCAGCGCTTCTGATCATTCCCTTCTTTGTCGATTTGAACCGGTATAAACCGTACCTGGAAGAGCGCGTGTCCGCGGCGACCGGACGCTCGTTTCAGATCGGGAGCGACCTGCGGTTATCCCTGTTTCCCTGGGCCGGCGTGGCGTTCTCGGACTTGAAACTGGGCAATCCGCAGGGATTTGACGACGACCCTTTTGCAACGATCGACACCTTCGAGGTCAGGGTCAAATTACTGGCCCTTTTGTCCCGGCATCTGGAGGTTTCAACATTCATTGTCGAAGGTCCGCGGGTCACCCTGATCAAACGGCGCGACGGCAGAACCAACTGGCAGTTCAGCAGCGCTGAAAAAACGCCCTCAACACCCGCGCCGGCAACGGAAGGGACATCGGCGGGGGCCGCTTCCACCTTGCCGATCAAAACGGTGGCGGTCGACCAGTTCAGTATCAGCCGTGGGTCGATCGTTTATATCGATCAAGCTGCCGCAACCCGACGGGAAATAACCGATTTCGAGCTGAGCCTGCAGGACGCGTCGTTCCACGCACCCGTTCACTTCAAGACCTCCGCCAAACTGGACGGCAAGCCCCTGGCCATAGCAGGCACGTTCGGACCGCTGGGCGACCATCCCGGCCGGGGAACGATTCCGGTGGACCTCACCATCGAGGCCGTCGCGCAACTGACGGCAAACCTGGCGGGTACGGTCACGGACCCCATGGAGACACCGGCCGTCGACCTGGTGTTAAACGTCGATCCATTTTCGTTAAAAGCGCTCGTGGCCAGCCTTCAGCCAGACAACCCCATCCAGACGGCCGATCCAGGCGCCCTTCAAAAAGTCGGCCTGAAAGCCAAGGTCGAGGCAAGCCCCTCGTCCGTGTCCGTGACTCAGGGGGAAATGCGTTTGGATGACACGAACCTGACCTTTGCCCTGCAGGCCAGCCAGTTCGATCGACCGGACCTCAAATTCGATCTCGACCTGGACCGCATCGACCTGAACCGCTACCTGCCCCCGGAATCCGACCAAGGGGCCAACACACCGCAAGCGGGCACCGGGAAGCAGGCCGGATCGCCGGACAAGGCCTCAAAAGAATCGGCGCCGCCGCAAACGGACTATACCGCCCTGCGCCGGCTGATACTGGACGGCCGCTTGAAGTCCGGAACGTTGATCATCGGCAAGTCCAGCCTGACGGATCTGCAACTGGCGGTAAAGGCCAAAAATGGCCTCTTGCGCATCGACCCGTTCAGCCTGACGGCCTACCAGGGTTCGATTTCCGGCAGCGGCCTGATCGATGTCAAGGGCAAGGTCCCGGCCAGCAGCGTCGAGATGCAGATCCGCGATCTCCAACTGGCACCGCTGGTACAAGCGCAGACCGGCAAAAATATCATCGAAGGCACCACCAGCGCCACCATCGACCTGCAAATGGTCGGTGACACCCCCGAGGCGGTCAAAGGGAGCCTCGACGGCACCGGTGAACTACGCATCACCGACGGTGCCATCGTCGGCGTCGATTTGGCCGCCATGGCGCGCAACGTAACGGCCGCCTTCGGCATGGGCCAGCCGACCGGTAAACGGCCGCGCACGGATTTTACCGAGCTTCTGGTCCCGTTTACCATTCAAAACGGCGTGTTGAAAACCAGTCCGACCAGCCTCAAGTCGCCCTTTTTAAGGCTGCAGGCCACCGGCAGCGCCGACCTGGTCAAGGGCTCCCTGGATTTCAGGATCGAACCGAAAGTGGTCGGCACCATCAAAGGTCAGGGCGACGAGACGAACCGCAAGGGCATCATGGTGCCGGTGCTGGTGACCGGCTCGTTTACCGCACCGCAATTCAGCCCCGACCTCAAATCGATCGCCCGGGAGCAAATCGACAAGCAGGTGTTCGAAAATGAGGCGGTCAAAAAAATAATTGAGAAAAATAAACTGCAGCCCTACGAAGAGCCGGTCAAGAATCTGTTGAAAGGGTTTATCAAAGAGTAGATGGTCTGCACTCGGATGCACGAAGACGCCCCATCGGCAAGACAGTCCGATGGGGCGTTTCGCAGTTGACACTGACCTGACGTGCGTTCAGGTTGCAATCATTTGACAACCTCAACCACACACGTTGCAGTCCCTGAGGCACCTTTCGTATCGTCGGTCCCGCTTTTCACTGTCAGGACTCGAAGCGGACCAGTGTTTCAGGATGCACTGGCTGATACACGATTGTTCACGGGATGTAATAGCTCTATTTTTCATGATGATGCTCCTTTGATTGACGGTGTCGTACTTTGCGCCGGCCTGCAGCGGCGCGGACACCGCTTGCCCGTTGGACCCTGTATGGGGCACATGGCCTGGCGCGACTACTCAGCATCGACGGTGATATGTCTGGGCGTATCCGCCTCGGGCGGCGGGATCTCCACGATCAGCACGCCGTTCTTGAACCGGGCCTTGATCTGTTCCGGTGAGATCACCGCCCTCAGGGTAAAGGCCCGGTGAAAGCTGCCGCAGGAGCGCTCGCGGCGATAGTAGTGCGTGGCCGGGGTGTCCAGATCGGCCGGCCGTTCGCCGCTGAGGGTCAAGATGTTGTCCTTGACCTCCACTTGCAGCGCTTCCTTGCTGACGCCGGGCAGATCGACGGCGATGATGATCCCTTGCTCGGTCTCGTAGATGTCGACACTGGGTGTCCAGGCGCACGAGGCGGTTCCGGCCGCATCGCTCGTTTGACAGGGAAAGGAGTCGTCGAAGATGGTGTTGATCCGGTCCTGCAAGGTAGCGATGTTTCCCAGCGGGTCCCATTTAATGATAGCCATGGTCGATCCTCCTGCTGCTCTGATTTCCGATTTTTCGAACCTTGCATGCCCCGGCGGCGAAGCCGGCGGCCCGGCTTGTCGAAATGTGGCATCGCCGCCACCCAGTGTCTTGAAAAAAAAGCATATTCATCCCACGGCCGTTGTCAAGACAGACGGAATCTTTTGGGCTTGGGGATAACCGCTTGAGCGCTGGTGCGCCGCGACTGCCAGGAATAGGCCCGAAGCAGACAAGAAGCTTGCAAAAGCCATCGTTTTCTGGTGAAGTTGCCGCACTTTTATTTGAACGGGAGAACAACCATGAGCGATGAAGTCGACAAGGCGTCCGACGAGGCCGGAGAGAGTTTCGCCGAACTGCTTGAATCCTACAGCGCCGGTATGAATGAAAACATCCAGGTCGGCGACCAGATACGAGGGCGCATCATATCCATCGGTGCCAACAGCGTGTTCGTGGACACGGGTACCAAGGTGGACGGCGTCGTGGAGAAAGCCGAATTGCGGGATGAAGATGGGGGGTTCGCGTTTGTCGAAGGCGACGAACTGGACCTGTACGTGGTCGCCGCCGACGAGAGCGAGATTCGCCTGTCCAGAGCCATTTCAGGCATCGGCGGCCTGAACATGCTCAAGGATGCCTGGGAGCAGCGCATTCCCGTCGAAGGCAAAGTGGCGGCGGTCATCAAAGGTGGCTTTCAGGTCGAGATGCTCAAACGACGGGCATTTTGTCCGATCAGCCAAATCGATGTGACCTTCGTGGAAAATCCGGAAGCCTATGTCGGCCAGACATTTTCGTTCATAATCAAACGGTTCGAAGAGCGCGGACGCAATATCGTGGTTTCGCGGCGGGATATCCTGGAAGCGGAGCTGGAGGCCAGCCGCAAGGCCTTCATGGAACAACTGGAAGCGGACGCGGTCTTCGAGGCAACGGTCACCCGCATCGCCCCATTCGGTGCTTTCGTGAGCCTGGCCCCCGGTGTGGAGGGCCTGGTGCACATCAGTGAGCTCAGTTGGTCCCGGTTGGATACGCCCGAACAGTCCGTTGCGGTGGGCGACCGCCTGCAGGTGAAGCTGCTGGGGGTCAAAGATGGTGAAAAGCCGGGAACCAAGAAAATCTCCCTGTCGGTCAAACAGGCCATGGGCGACCCTTGGGCAGAAGCCCAAAACCGGATTCAGGTTGGCGCCAAACTGATGGGAAAGGTGACCCGCTGCGCCAATTTCGGGGCTTTTGTAGAGCTGTTTCCCGGCATCGAAGGATTGGTGCACATCAGTGAAATGAGCTACACCCGGCGGGTCATGCGTCCGGAAGAGGTGGTGGCCCCGGGTGACGAAATCATGGTGATGGTCAAGGAATTCGATCCGGATCGCAAGCGGATCTCCCTGAGCATCAAAGATGCCGACGGGGATCCCTGGGACGGCATCGAAGAAAAATTCCCCCGGGGCCGGACCGTACAAGGGCGCGTGGAGAAAAAGGAGCGGTTCGGCATCTTTGTGAACCTGTCGCCCGGGATTACCGGACTGCTGCCCAAATCGAAGATTGCGGCATCGGAAAAAGCGGCTGAAATCGAATCGCTCAAACCCGGTGCCGGCGTCGCAGTGACCATCGAAACGGTAAACGCCGCCGACCGCAAAATATCGCTGGGCACCGGTGAGGCCACCGATGCTCAGAACTGGCAGGAATTCGCCGCCGTTTCGGCGGGTACGATGGGGGATCTGGGGGATAAATTGAAACAGGCCCTGTCCAAACAGAAAGGCGGAGATTGATCATGGCAGCCAACGAGGTTTACGATCTGATTATTATCGGCGGCGGCCCGGGTGGGCTTTCCGCGGCGATTTATGCCATGCGGGCGGCCCTTAAGACCGTTTTGGTGGAAAAGGGGGTCCCCGGCGGCCAGGTGACGGCCAGCGACGAGGTGGAAAATTATCCCGGCTTCACCCACATCAGCGGGGCGGAGTTGTCCATGAAGTTCGCCCAGCACGCCCAATCCTACAATCTGGAAATAATCTCCCAGGAGGTGACCGCCCTGGACCCGGGGCTCAAGCTCCACACCGTCAAGCTGGCCAACGGCGATGTGCTCAAGGCCTACGCGGTGATTCTGGCCACCGGCGGCAGCCCGACAAAGCTGGCCGTACCCGGCGAGGACGAGTTTTATGGAAAAGGGGTCTCCTATTGCGCCACCTGTGACGGATTTTTCTTCCGGGGCAAGACGGTAATGGTCGTCGGCGGTGGCGACAGCGCCGCCGAAGAGGCCCTTTACCTGGCCAAGCTGTGCAAGAAAGTTTACATCGCCCACCGCCGTGACGAACTGCGGGCCAGCAAAATTCTGCAGCAGCGCGTTTTTGAGGACTGCAACATCGAAATACTGTGGAATACGGTGCTTACGCAGATCGAGGCCGGCGCCGACGGCGTGGAGCGCGTCGCCCTCAAAGACACAGTCACGGGGGCTGCCCGCGAACAGGATGTAGACGGGGTGTTCATTTTCATCGGCTTCGATCCCAACAATACACTGGTGCCAGCCGGCACCCGCATGAATGCCGATGGCATGGTGATAACCGACGAAAAATGCGAGACCAATACCCCCGGCATATACGTGATCGGTGATCTACGCGAAAAATTCGCCCGCCAGATTGTGCTCTCGGCGGCAGATGGCTGTACGGCGGCCCTGGCCGCCGCCCATTTTGTGGAGGCCAAAAAATCGTTGGGAGCGGATACCTGTGCACTGCCGTCGGCATAATACCGGTGCTCGCGGTTGTTAGCCCGTCAGGCCGGCCGGCGCCATATCGGTGGTCAGCGCTTTATTCGGGCAGGTTTATGGATTTGGGTACTCCTACCGATAATGAGTGGCAGTGGGTACGCGTTTGACCAACCGTCAGCCGCCGGATGGCTGCAGGAGATCCGGGTGGGCGTGGCGGCCCATGACGTCGATGGGCTGTGGAGCGGTGAATCAAAGGAACAAGGACCGGATATAGGCGCGGAGGCGATCTTCAGCCATACGCTGTTTCACCTGTTGGGCGCGACCGCCAGTCCCAACGCCGGCGTCAGCATCAACACCCAAGGCAACACCAGCCAGCTGTACGCGGGATTTCTACTGCGCTGGAGCCAACTGGCCCCCTTCGCTTTTGCAACCGGTTTCGGGGTCGCCGTGCACAACGGTGAGCAAGATACGGAGGCCGCCGACCGGAAATCGCTGGGGTCCCAGGTCCTGTTCCGGGTCCCGATCCAGATCGGTTATGCCCTCACCGCACACCATTGGCTTACCCTTGCCTTCGACCACGTATCCAATGGTTATCTGACGTCGCCCAACGACGGCATGGACACGCTGGGGGTGTTCTACGGCTACCGGTTTTAACCAGATCGAAATCGAAAACCATGTTTGACCTGTTCAGAGAGTGGCAAAAGCGGCATTTTTCCGATCCCCAGCGGGTGATATTGGGCATCATGCTGCTGGTGGGAGCGGCCCTGATCTATCTTTTGGGCAACCTTTTGGCGCCCGTTTTCATCGCCATTATTTTCGCCTACCTGTTAGATGGTCTGGTCGGCCTGCTGATGCGATTCCGCACGCCCCATTGGGCCGCGGTAATGATCGTCTTTACCATTTTCCTGATCGCCATGATCGTGATGACCTTGTGGTTGATTCCGTTGACCGTCAAACAGGTCAGCCAATTGGCTCAGCAATTGCCCAGCATGCTGGCGACGGTTCAACACCAACTCCTTCAGCTGCCCTCCAGCTACCCGGAGCTGATTTCCGAAAGTCAGGTCAGCCAGGTGATCGTCTTTCTCAACACCAGCATCACCGCCCTGGGCAGACGCGTCCTGACCCTTTCGGTGGCCTCGGTCCTGGGTCTCATCCAACTGGTGGTCTACCTGGTGCTGGTCCCTTTCATGATCTTTTTTCTCTTGAAAGACAAGCGCAAGATATTGAATTGGGGCAAGCGGTTTTTACCCGACAACATGGATCTGACCGAATCCGTGTGGCAGGATGCCAACGTGCAGGTCACCAATTACATTCGCGGTAAAGGCTGGGAGATTCTGATCGTCTGGGGGGTCAGCTATCTCGTCTTCAAGGCCCTGGGCCTGGAGTTTTCGCTGCTGGTATCGCTGTTCGTCGGCCTGTCCGTGATAATCCCTTACATCGGTGTGACCATAATGGGATTCGTAATGGCCCTGATTGCCTTTATTCAGTGGGGGTGGAGCAGTTCGTTTGCCTCGGCCATGATCGCCTATCTGATTATCCAGATCCTGGATGGCAACCTGCTGGCACCGCTGCTGCTTTCCGGTGTGATGGATCTGCACCCATTGGCCATCATCGTGGCCATTTTGCTATTCGGCGGATTGTGGGGGCTGTGGGGGCTCTTCTTGGCCGTCCCCCTGGCGACCCTGATCAATGCCGTCATCAGGGCCTGGGTGAACCGACTCGAATACCAAGCCGAGAACCCGCCCACACCCAACCAATGAATGCCTGCGGCACCTCGCCTCCCAATCCTTGGCGTGTTTTTTGAATACCATCTTGTATGCCACATGTGCCGAAACGTCCAAGACCCTATATAGGGTAGCCATCGATGCACATCCAACCGCATCGATTTTCGACACACCGGTTTCAGGGACACTCAGGATGGTTGGGTTAACGGAGGCATGCATGCAGGAAACCAACTTCTTAAAGGAAAACCAGCGCGTTTTCAGTGACGTCAGGAAGTTCGACATCTTCGAGCCGTTTCAGGACGAGGAACTGCGCCATCTGATCGCCATGAGCAAGATCAGGAGGTACAAACCGGAAGAGACCATCTTCGAGCAGAACAGCGCCGACACGTGGCTCTATTTTCTGATTTACGGGTCGGTACGGCTGTTGAAAGACAACAAGCCGGTGGCGCTGCTGCGGCGCAGGGGAGATGTCTTCGGCGAAATGGGGGCCATCGAATGCGCCCCGCGCAGCGCCTCGGCGGTGGCCGCCGTGGAAACCGTCTGCCTGGCCACGGACATCTACTATATCGAGCAGTTGTCCGGCATCGACAAGTTGGCCTTCGGCTATATCATCTATCGCGTCTTTTCGAGCATCCTGGCCGGACGTCTGAGAACCACCACCGACGAACTCATGGCGCTCAAAAGCCGCAGCATCAAGATCTTTTGATCGGATCGAACACCGGCGTGGCCAAAAGGTGATCCAGATCGACGATCATGGTCGCCACCATGATCAGCCAGGCCCGCCGCCAGGACGGACCGAACCCCAGGCGGGCAACAGCCAAAGGTGCACCGGCGTGCAACCCCATGTGAACGATAGTGCGCAGCATGCGTCGACGTGCCCTTACAATCGGACCAGTTCATAGGCCCGCGACCCCATCCCCAGCTTCTCGGCGTAGTCCAGTTGAACCTGCCAGTCCACCTTGGGATAGATACCTTTGAACTTGTCTTGGCCGGGCCCCGTGTTGGCTTTCAGTTGTGTACCAGCCAGGCCCGGTTCCGCATTGACCAGGTCGACCGACGCCTGATCGATGGCCACCGGGTCCGTGGAGGCCACCACGCCGATATTTTTTACGATGGGGGCATCATTGGCGGGATGGCAGTCGCAGGCCGGGGAGACATCGGTGATGAAGTTGATAAATAAGGTTTTGTCCGCCTTACCGTTGAGGACTCCCAGGGTGTATTCAACCATGTTCTCCAAAAAAACCGGAATGGATTGGTTCCACTGGACCTCGATGGCTTCATTCGGGCAGATCAGAATGCACTCACCGCAGCCGATGCACGCCTCGGCATCGATGGATGCCTTTTGATCCTGCATGGAGATGGCATACTGCGAACAGTGGTCCTGGCATTCACCGCAGCCGATGCACGCCTCACCGATACTCGGTGACAAGGTGGAGTGCTGAGCCAGTTTTCCTTTCCGGGAGGCACAGCCCATCCCGAGATTTTTGATGGTTCCCCCGAACCCCGACAACTCGTGGCCTTTGAAGTGGGCCACGGATACCAGCGCGTCCGATTCAACGATATCCGTACCGATGTAGACCGCTTCGAAGTGCTTGCCACCGATCGGCACCGCCGTTTCGTTTTTACCGCGCAGACCGTCGGCGATGATCAGCGGGGCCTCGACCACAGCAAAGGCAAAACCGTTTTGAATGGCCGTGGTCAGGTGGCTGGGGGCGTCGCTGCGGGTGCCTGCGTAGAGGGTGTTGGCGTCGGTAAGAAACGGGTTGCCACCGGCCTGCTTGATCACCTGCACGATTTTGCGCATGAACACCGGGCGGATGAAAGCCGCATTGCCCATCTCTCCAAAGTGGATTTTAACGGCGGTCAGATCGCGCGGCGCGATGACCTGGCAAATACCGGCCGCTTCCATCAAGCGTTCGATCTTGGCGATGAAATTTTCTTTGGCGGTCGCCCGCATGTCGATCAGAAAAACCGTGCTGGTCATCAGGGCCTCCACTGATGGTTGGGTGGTGTCATGGTCACGTTCAGGTGCCGGGAGTCTTTTCGTGACACGATACCCGGCTGACCGGCCGATCGATATCTTCGCCCGTCTCAATCCCTCTATCGATCGTCCCGAAGGTTGTCAAGGAAATCACCAGGGTCGCAACGGCTGGAAAATGAGCGCCGAATAAGATATAAACGATCTTGATCCGAAACCGAACAAGAAAGCATGGCGCCATGGATTTAAATAACAAACTGACGGTTCTCGAGCAGATGATGGCCATCTACGACCAATGTGTCGGTGAATTCGATCTGGCCTGCCAAAAATATTGCGCCCACTGCTGTACGGCCAACGTCACCATGACCACGCTCGAGGGGTACCGGATCCTGGACCACCTGGAGCGCACCGGTAACCAAGCCTGCCTGGAGACCCTCACCGGCCGGGCGCATTCGGGCCGGTTCGTTCCCCAGACAACGATCAACCACATGGCCGATATTTGTGCCCGGGGCGGGGACCCCCCCGACGAACAGCCGGATCCCGAGGCCGGTCCCTGCCCGATCCTGACCGATCGGATCTGTTCCGTCTACCCGGTGCGGCCTTTTGGCTGCCGCTGCATGGTGTCGGCCAGAAACTGCGCCGAGAGCGGCTTTGCCGAGATGGATCCCTTCATTCTGACGGTCAACGACATCTTCCTCCAGCACCTGGAACACATCGACGCCCACGGATACACGGGCAACTTCGTCGACGTGATGCAATTTTTCACATCCGACGAAAACCTCAGCAATTATGCCGCAGGGCGGCCGGGAAAAACGACCGACGGCCTGCTGCCCAATCAGCCCGTGTTCGTACTGATGATTCCACCGGAGCACCGCGAGCGGATTCAACCGGTGCTGCAACAGATTCGCCGTATCCAGGTTTAGATCGGTGCCCATCGGCACCGGGCAACCGGCTCTTTTCCCATATCCACAAGGAGGCGCACTGATGAAAACCTATCCGATCCCCATGGTTCCCGGACCGGTCGTCGTTCCCGATGCAATCCGGCAGGTCTACCTGGAGCCTTACGGCTCCGGCGATCTGGAAATGGACTTCGTGGAACTCTACACCCGCACCCAGCGGCGGCTGAAAGCGATCTTTGGTACGGGTGACGACATCGTGATCCAGTCCGGTGAAGGGATGATTTCACTGTGGAGCGCCCTGAAAAGCTGCCTGGTGCCTGGCGATCGGGTTCTGTGCGTCGCCACCGGCGTGTTCGGCTACGGTATCGGCGAAATGGCCCAATCGATCGGCGCTGAGGTCAAGACGGTGGGCTTCAGCTACGACGAAACCATCAACGACATGGCCCGCATCGAAGCGGCCATCGCCGAATTCAAGCCCCGCATGATCACGGCCGTTCACTGCGAAACGCCCTCGGGTACGCTCAACCCGCTGGAGGAGTTGGGCCGCCTGAAGCATGCCTACCGGGTGCCCCTGTTTTACGTGGACACGGTGGCCGGTGCCGGCGGCGTGCCCGTGCTGGCCGATGACTGGCACATCGATCTGTGCCTGGGAGGCGCTCAGAAATGTCTGTCGGCACCGCCGGACATGTCGTTTTTGTCGGTCAGCCACAAAGCCTGGGAGATCATCGGCGCGGTCGGCTACGTGGGCTACGACGCGCTCAAACCGTTCCAGCAGGCGGTGGAAAACCGCTTTTTCCCTTACACCCCCAGCTGGCAGGGCGTGGCGGCGCTCCACATGGCCGCCGGACTGCTGCTCGATGAAGGCCTGGAAAACAGTTTCAACCGCCATGACCGTGTCGCCCGATTCTGTCGTCAGGGTTTGGAAAAACTGGGCATCGACCTGTTTCCGGCCTCCGGTGCCATCGCCTCCCCCACCGTTACGGCCGCCATCATACCCAACGGATTCACCTGGGAGAGCTGGGATCGACGGCTGCGCGCAACGGGCCTCGTGGCCGCCGGAAGCTACGGGCCGCTGGCCGACAAGGTATTTCGGCTGGGACACATGGGCGTTCAGGCCGACATGACCTTGATGGAGCGCGCTTTAGGGGTGATTGCCGACGCCCTATGAAAATTGCCGGGCCAATGCTTCCAGGTAGCGGGACTTGACCTGATCGGTGGCCATGGCCCGCGCGACCGGCGGCAGGCGCAAGATAGCCCCCAAAACAGCGGCCAAGGCCCGGTGGTGCCACAGCACGTGGTTGTCGAAGAGCAGGTGCTGCAGTTTGCCACGCTCCACGGCCATGATGACGGCCCGATGAACGGCGTTGAGCGGGGTCAGCACCCGCGTAGGCCGAGGTTGCAGGCTGAGACTGGCGGTTCGGGTGCAGGCGCTAACACACACACCGCAGCCCAAACAGCGATCGGCCTCCAAACGGGCCACTTTCCGTTTGGGATGCTGGGGATCGTTGGCCGACACCAGGGTCAAGGCCGCCACCGGGCACACAGAGACACATTTACCGCAGCCATTGCAGCTGGTGTCATCCACTTGCGGTAGAAACGCGGTGGTGTGGATCGGCCGCATGACGGCAAATCGACGCGCCGCGATCATGGCTTCGCAGCAGCACCCGCAGCAGTTGCAGATGAAGTTGACCCCCTCGCGAACGTTTTCACCGAATTGAACCAAATTGTTTTCACGGGCCGCTGCCAGCATGTCCCATGCCTCCGCCGCATCCACGGCACGCGCATGGCCATGGCGGATCAGAGATTCGGCGCTGGTGTTGAAGGTCATGCAGATGTTCATGGGCGCCGCGCAGGCCCGCCCCAGGTGGCTCATCTTGTGCCGGCAGTAGCACATGCTGAGCCCCCGGTGGGAAGCACTTCGAATCACCTCACTGGCGCGTTCGAAATCCAGTACGTGCAGGGCGTTGGCTTGCGAGAGCACCGACTCGTTGACAAAGGCCCGTCCGAGTTGGGTCTGCCCTTCGGTGAAGAGGGCGCGCACGAACGCCTCCTCCTGGTTCAGGTACTGGTAGAAGAGTTCCGCCAGCAGCTTCTGGTCGATGTCTTGGCGGATGCGCATCAAGGAGAACTCGAAAAATCCGGCCATGGGCGGCGGCAGCACGTAACGCATCTGGCCGGCAACCTCGAAGTCGACCAGAAGGGCTTTGGCAGCCAGACGATCCAGGATGCGGCGCGCCCGGTGCACCGGCATGTGCCAGACGCGGGCCGCCCGCTTGGCGCTAACGGGTCTGACGGGCAGCCGCGACACCAGGGCCGCCTCGCCCGGATCGAAGAGCAGCGCCAGTATGCAGTTGAGCAGCTCGGATGGCGGGGCACCCTGGGGGAATCGGTTGAAACGATCGGTGAGGCCGTGGTAGGCGGACCTGGAGAACATATGCGCCATGGTATTCTCCTGATTGAAACCGGTGGCTCTGAGCGCTGTCCTTTTCGTTAAAAATGTTCGCAATGAGTATACCAAAAGGACCCAACGGGATCAATCGACCCATGCCTGGCAACACGGCCCTGATCGAAAAAATTTCAGGGCCGGTTGTTGGCAACCGGCAGGAACGTTTCGGTTCCGTCATCACCTCGTTCAGGAAGCCCTGCCGGTCCAGGGTCATGATCATGTCAACAACGGACTATGATGATCGGGGCCCATTATCTCGGGTTGGTGATTTGACCGGCCGCTTTTGCGCGTCGGGGACCAATAGAATGACCACCCCGCCCACCACCACAAGTGCCCCGACAACCTCTGACAGGCTGAGCGTTTCACCCAACAAAAGGTGCGCATAGAAAATGGCGAAGGCGATTTCGGACATCACCAGGATAGACGCGATGCCTGCCGGCAGCCGTCCCAGGGCAAAAGTAAAAGCAAAAAAGGCGAATACCGTCGAGATGCCGACCAATCCGCAGAACCACAACACGGCCATGCCGGACACGGACAGGGGCGCGATCCTACCGGTCAACAGCTGGAACGGCAGCAGGATCAGGGCCGCTATGCCAAAGGCCCAGGCCAGGGTGACGACGGCACTGTAGCCGTCGCGCAGGCTCTTACCGAAAAGGCTCCAGCCAGCGTACAATAGCGGGACGAAAAGACCGACCATAATGCCGGCGGCGGTTACGTCGGGGGCGTCGGCACGCACGATACCGGAAACCAGAATCGTGCCGATGCCGATGAGGACCAAAGAGAAGATCTTGAATCCGGTGAGGGGTTCTTTCCAGATCAAACGGGCCACGACCAGAACGATGGCCGGCATGGCGGCCTGCTGGATGGTGGTGATGGCGGCCCCGTTGAGCCGATATCCCAGGTTCAGCGCAACGTGGAAGGCTCCCAGGCTGATGCCCATGCCGGCCAGTCGCGGCCAGTCCGGCCGCCGAATCTTGATCCGGTTGCGATACATACTCAACGCCAGCAGGGTGAAAACCGCAAAGGCCGCCAAATCGCGCCAGAACGCCAGGCAGAGGGAAGAGATGGGACCGTCCGCCATGATGAGCTTGACGAAGATACCCGAAGCCCCCCAACAGGCAGCGGCAAGCAACACTGACGCAAGACCGACCACTTTATCAGGCATGGAACCCGATTCGAGGGCTGGTATTGTTAGGCCTGTGCATGGCTTACCGGTGTGACGGTTGCGGTGGTAATCTTGAGGCGTTGTTTGTTGTGACCATGTGGTGACAGGCTGGGCAGCTTGGCGTCGCGCCGGCTGCCTGATCACCGGCGGCCGTCAGCTGACCAGCTGTTTGACCAGCTTGACCGCTCCCGGGGCGTCGGCGCTGTAGCCGTCCGCGCCGATCTGGTCGGCAAAGGCCTGGGTCACCGGCGCCCCGCCGATGATCGTGCGCGTGGACATCCCCGCCTCCTTGACGGCCTGAACCGTGCTCTGCATGGCCGGCATGGTCGTCGTCAGCAGCGCCGACAGCGCAATCACGTCGGCCTTCTTCTCGGACGCCGTCGTCACGAACGTCTCGCTCTCAACGTCCACCCCCAAATCCACCACCTCGAAACCGGCCCCTTCCATCATCATCGACACCAGGTTCTTGCCGATGTCGTGCAGGTCCCCTTTGACCGTGCCGATCACCACCGTGCCCTTGCTGCGGCTTTGACCCTCGGCCAGGTGCGGCTTCAAAATCTTCAGACCGGCCTTCATGGCCTGGGCCGCCATGAGCATCTCGGGCACGAACAGCTCGCCGGTCGAAAAGCGCTCGCCCACCTCGTCCATGGCGCTGATCAACCCGTCGTTGAGGATGCTGTCGATCGGTGTGTCGCCCTCCAGCGCCGCCTGGGTCTTGGCCTTCACCGTCGCTTCGTCAAAGGCCAGTACTGCGTCGAAAATCTCCTGAGTGCTCATGCGTCTCTCCTGTCTGAGTGAAATCCTGTTCGACCTAAACACCGTCTCTATTGCCAGCTTTTCTGCATTTCGTCCAGGGTTTTGATCGGGGTTTAGGGGGGCAGCAACTTCTCGAACACATACGGCAGGCAATCGGCCTCGGCCATGGGCTTGCCGGCCAGCATGGCGTGGGTGTCTACCCACTCCCGCTTGTTCTCGGCGATGTAGATCGCCAAATCGTGCTTTTCGAGGAAATCAGACGTGCGCCGGTCGACCTGCTTTTTGGCGATCTGGTAGAGGTCGGGATGGTTTTGGATCAGGGCCGTGGCGCCGGCGATGTAGTGGGACCACTTGCGATCGTCGATCGGGATCCGTGCGATGCCCTCGGTGCGGATCAGTTCATCGTAGCGCGGGCTGTCGAAGCATGTGATGTACACCGCCATGTAGAACTTGGCCATTTCGAGGACGCTGGAGCCGAAAAAGGAGTTAAAGGCGTCGTCATCAATGAAGGCGTCGGCCAGATACATGAAGTCCTTGTCGACGTAATTGATGGTGGTGGTCGTGTCGTAACCGCACAACTCCTGGGCGACCGACCCATTGCGCTCGAAACCGACGCAGTTGACGACGATGTCGGCATCGATCTGCTGCCCGTCGTCGACGACCACCCCGCCTGCCCGCATGCGGTCAATGGTTCCGGTTACCGTCCGGATCTTTTTTAAGTAGTGGCCGATGAACCAGATGTCGGAGACGCTGATGGTGTGGCCGGTGTGTTTGATCTTGCCCATCCAGCACTCCGGCTGGGTGGCGCCGCTGAGCTGGTAGAGTTTTTTCCAATACATCATGTTGCGGATGTTGCTTTTCTTGTCATGCCGGAAATCCTGGTCGTATGGGGTGGCAAAGTTGAGATAGTCGATGATCTTGGGGCAGACCGTTCCGTGCCGGCGGCCGATGACGGTCACGTGCCGCGCCCCCCCCTCCAGCGCGGTCCTGGCATTTTCGATGGCAAAGGCCCCCATGCCCACGACCACCACTGCCTTGTCGCGCCAGTTTGTATCGATCGCCTTGTCGGACATGCCGGCCACGATCTCGCCCTGGAACGTCTCCTGATCCCGCCATCGAATCTCGCGGGGGGCGCCGATGCGATCGTTGATGGCCAGAATGACCCCCTTGCAGGCCAGTTCGGCGGCCTGCCCGCCCCGCCTGATGCCGATGCGGTAGCCATCGCCCTGTTTTTCGATCTGGGTGACCTCGGTTTTCAGGAAAATCCGCTCGGCCACCTGCCCGGCCAATCCGGTGAGATCTTCCAGGATCTCGCGTGTCGCCGAGTGATCGCGGTTGGCGCGGGGCTTGTCGCCGATCAGCCGATAGGCGCCCTCGGAGGTGTTGACCCGCGAGGTGGTATTGGCATACATGGACCAGATCCCGCCGATCCGATCCGCTTTCTCCAGCACACAGAAGGCAATGCCACGTTGCTTGAGGCGGCCAGCCGCATACAGTCCGGTAATGCCGCCGCCCACGATGACGACATCCACCGCGGCCGGCGGCGGGGCGGCACTGCCGACATGCAGTCGGTCGCGATTGAATCGGAATCTGGCGGCCGCATAGTCGTCGATGCGCTGGTAAATGGCCTCCGGATCACTGCTCTCGAGCGCCACGACGTCAATCGCGACGCTTTCCAGGGCCGACTTGGCTTCGGCAGTGGTGAAGATCGCATGGGGGTAACACGGCGAGTGTATGGCCTTGAGTGCGGCCAGCACACCGGCCGCCCGTTCCGCCTGATCACGTGCCACCACAAAGACATAGGGCAGGTCCGCATACCGCCGGATCGTTTTGACGATCGCGTCCACCTGTGCCGAATCGAAATTGAGCACATGCGCGGCCGTCAGGTCGACATCTGAAAAGTTGGCCACGCGCACGCCCAGTGAAAAATGGTTGGTTTGACTCATCTCGTTTCCTTCAGTTTGGTTTGAATTGGTCTGATGCTCTGCCCTCAGGCAAACTGCCGGCCCGCCCGCCGGGCGCCTTCCACCAGGGATTCCAGTTTCAACCATGCCACTTCACCGGAGACGCTGGCGGCCGCTGCGGTCGTGGCGAATCCGCAGTCGGTCGATGCGATGACCCGCGCCGGGCCCAGCAGATGGGCATAGTTGGCAATGCGCTGGGCCACCAAGTCGGGATGCTCCACGATGTTGGAGGTGGTGTCGATGACGCCGGGCATCAAGACCTTGTCCTCGGGCAGCGCAAGCTCCTTGAAAAGCGCCCATTCGTGGGCATGGCGATGATTGCTGGCCTCGATGGAGACGAATCTGGCCTTGACCCGCATAACGCGCCTGAAAATGGTTTTGAATTCGATGTCGCGGTGATGCGTGCCCGGATAGTTGCCCCAGCAGATGTGAACCCGGCACTGCTTCGCAGGGATCGATGCCAGGGCCTGATTCAAGACGCCGACATGGGCGTCGATGACGTCGAGAAAGGCATCATCCGTCAAATTTTTAAAGCGCGTGTGCCGACCCATGGCAAGATCGGGGCAGTCGATCTGCAGCAAGAACCCATGCCCGGCAATAAGGTCGTACTCCTGCTTGAGCACCGCGCCGATGCGCTCAAGATAGGCGCCGTCGTTCTCGTAGTACTGGTTGCCCATGAAAAGGGCCACGGTTCCCGGAGAGGGCGCGGTAAAAAAGGCCTCGGCATGCCTATCCGGTTTAGATTGCGAGAGCGCATCGAAGACCTCGCTCATCATCGTCAGTTCATCGGTCAATGATGCTGCACCCGTATAGGCCAGCGGTGCGGAGCATGCCGGCAGTTTGACCGGTGCTTTGGGATTGAGCGTGATCAATCCGTTGCGGCCACCGAAGCGCCTGGAGAATTCGGGCAGGTCTTCCAGGTCCCGGGGCATGGGGGCGATGCCGCTGCCCTCGAAACCGGCAATCCGACCCACCGTCGCACTCACATAGTCCGCACGGGGCAGCTCCCCGTTGCTGATGTAGTCAATTCCCAGCAAGAGCTGTTTTTCGACGATGCCGGTCAGATATCGCCGCAAAGCCTGCCGGGTGACCGGCTGCTTGCGCAAGGCGCCGGCAATCATCTCCGGGGGTCGCGGCAAAGAGCCCACGTGGGTGGTTTTAAACTCGGTCATGATGTTGATGTTCCTCAGGGTTCGTTCAAAAATCGGCCAATGGGCCATCTATGGACGGGCAACGCTTAGTTTTTGCCGGCCAGGGCATACACCTGATCCACGAATTGATCCCGCAGGGGATATTCAAAAAGAATTTCGGGCCCGAGTTCGACATTCAACGACGCCTCCAGCTTGGAGATCAGTTCGGTGCCGCTCATGGAATCGAGTCCTTGATCGGTCAGTTCGATCTCCGGATCGATCGCTTCGATGCGGGTCAGCTGGAAAAACAGGTCGGTCACCAGATGGTCGATGGCATCGCGGGTGACAGCGGTCACCTGATCGGTGACGTCACGGGCGGCGACCCGCTTCTCGATCGCTTCGACGAACTGGTCGAACAGCGGGTAGTCGAACAGCAGGTCCGGTTCGATTTCAATCTTGAATCGCTCTTCCAGATGACGGGCCATCTCGGTGGCGCTCATGGAATCCAAGCCGTGTTCGAGCAGCCCCAGGTCCGGATCGATGGCTTCGATGCCGGTCACGCGCAGCAACAGGTGTGCGACGGCGTCCCGAACGGTCGCATCGGGTGTCGACGGGAGCGGTTGAGCGGTGGATTTGGCGGTTTCCGGCTCGCCGATCTTGAGGTAGGCCGCCAGCGGTATGGCGCGCTGCCGGTCGAAGGGAACCTCGATCGGCCTGATATGCTTACGCCGGTCGGCCGCGGCCCCTTTGAGAACGATGTGGGCATTGGCCCCGCCGAACCCGAAGCTGCTCACGCCGACGGTGGCCTCGTGGTCGATCGGGGTGGATTCGGCAACCACCTGGATCGGATAGGCATCGAAGGCGATGTGCTGGTTGGGCTGCTCGAAGTGCAGGTTGGGTGGAATGAGCCCATGGTTCAAGGCGGCCACGGACTTGATCAGCCCGGCAACGCCGGCGGCCGACTCCAGATGGCCGATGTTGGATTTGACCGAACCGACATAGCAGGTGTCCGACCGATTGCGGGCGACCGTGTTTTGCAGCGCCGACAGCTCGATCGGGTCGCCGATCTTCGTACCGGTGCCGTGGCACTCGACATAGGCGATCCGGTCGGGCGTGATGCCCGCGTCCCGGCAGGCCGCCGCGATCAACTCCTCCTGCGCCTCGGGGTGCGGGGCGGTGATCACCTGCGAACGGCCGCCGTTCTGGTTGACGGCGGACCCGGTCAATTCGGCATAGTAGGTGTCGGCCAGGGCCCGGTTGACCAGCAGGACCAGGCCGCCGCCCTCGGCGCGCACATAGCCGTTGGCCGAATTGTCGAAGGCCTTGCAGCGGTCATCCGCGGAGAGGAATCCGGAATTGCGCATGTTGGCGGTGAAGGCATCGTCCAAAAGCATGTTGACGCCGCCGGCGATGGCATAGTCCACGCGCCCGGCTTCGATATCCTTGGCCGCATAGTGGATCGCCACCAGAGACGAGGAGCAGGCCGTGTTGGAGACCCAGCTGGGCCCCCGCAAGTCGTATTGATAGCTGATGCGCGAAGCGATAATGCTCGGATTGGTGCCGGTGGGGTAATAGACCGAGTTCCGGTCCCCGCCGTATTCCTGGCTCCACACGCCGATATAGACACCGATGCGGCTTCGATCCAGTGTCTGCGGGTCGATGCCGGCATCCCGCCAGAGCATTTCGGTCAACTCCAGGGCCAGCACCTGCTGAGGATCCATGGTGCGGGCTTCCGCCGACGGGATGTTGAAAAAAGGGTGATCGAATGCGGCCACGGTGTCGTCCAGGAACCCGGCCTCGCCGCGGCCCCGGCCGCTGGAATGCCTGACCTGATCCGTCTGGCCGGTCAACATCTCCCAGAAATGCGGCAGCGTCTCCACGGCAGCCGGAAAGCGACAGCTCATGGCTGAAATGACCACCCCGTTGCGCTGGAAACTGCCGGTGGCCGGCAATTCAACCGGCGTTTCGACGCCGAAGCGGTCGATCAATTGATCGATGGTTTTATAGCGATAAAAATCGTGCGGGGCCAGCGACGGAAAAAAGGGCTGCAGCAGAACGGACAACTCCGTGAACTTCAACGAGGTAAATCCCTGGTAAGCCAGGGATTGGCCATAATCCAGATCGGCTTGATAGGCATCGATGACCGGCCTTATTTCGCTGCGCAGCACGTCGCGGTCAAGCTTTCGACGCTGATGAAAAATCCATTTGAAGTCGTCCTCGCCGCGAAACATGGATGACACGTAGCTGTAATCGTTGAGGATCTGACAACATTTTTCCAAAATGGGGTGGAACCCGATTTCGATGACGTCCAGGTGGTCCTTGCCATAGCGCTCCGCGAGAGACTGCATGGTTTGAATGAAATCAATGGGGTTGACCAGCCATTGGAGCCAGTGGTCGGGTTTCAGCCGGGTTTCGAAGGCGGTGGTGACGCCCGAAACGAAGCGTCCGTCGTCGACCCGATTGGCCGGGACCGCCCCCAGCTGGCCGGCGAAGCGGCCGTAATCGGGATGGTGCCAGGGATGGGGCAGCTTCATTTGAACAAAGTCCGGGTGCGCTTGGTGAAAGCGTTGCATCTCCTCGGCGTACCCGCTGACGGTCACATGCGTGCCGGATTGATCCTTGAAGTTGAACGAGGAGAGGTTGACCGGCAATTGTTCAATGGCTGCATCGGGCAGCCAGCCATGCAGCATGACCCCGCCCAATCGGGCGGCGATCGTTCCGATCCGGTTGGCCAGCAGCAGGGTCTCTTCAAGGGTGTAGAAACCGGCCTGGTGAGCGGCCGCCAGTTCACCGGTGCTGTGGCCGACGACCACGTCCGGACGGTAGCCCCATCGCCGCCAGATGTCGGCCAGGCAGATCTGGGAGATGACCGTCAGCAGCGGGCTGTGCGGGCAGCGATGATGCCCGACCGCCTCATGCCAGAGCGACTCCAAATCCAGGTCGAGCGTCGATTTGACAATCGCCTCGATCCGCTTCCACAAAGGTGAATGGGTAAGCAGTCTGAAACGGGTGTCGTGACTGTGAGTGCCTTCACCCGAAAACAAAAATACCGTTTTCTTCATTATTCCTGCCTTTCAAATACCCGCTGGTCAGTTGTTTAGGGTTTCGGTGGGAAGATCATCCCTTAACGCAGTATCGACACCTGCCGGGGTGAACTCCTGCAGCACCAGGGCAAATCAAACCGTTTCATCACGGGTTGTGGCGCCGAGGGGCGATGGGTCAATCTGAAGTGAAAAGCGCTCCTGGAAAAGCGGCGGGATTCCCCTTGTCGTCAAGACCACATGTTTCCCTTTCGGGCTGGATTTAGCACCTTGCGGAAAAAAGGTTGCCGGGCGATCAAGGGGCCAGTTCCCTCACGCCGCTCTCCATGATTCACTCATACAGCAATCATCGTAAGGCCTCATCGCCGTCTGTCAAGATTTCAGGGGCAGCCGGCGTGAAAAAGCGCCGGCTTGACATCGGACAGAACTCCGATTTAATATAGCGCCATCGTCGACAGCGTACCGGTCTTTTTGGCTGTCATCGCCTCTCCGTGTCGGTCCGTCACTGTTGCTAACCCTTGTGTGCCGCCTGAAGGTGGATTTATGCAGGCCGTTGACGTTCAAGGTGTGCTTGCTCCCTGGGAACCCGGCATGTTCAGCCTGTCGCTGTATGGCATGGTTGTCATCGGGCTGACCGCGGCCATCCTTTTTTTGGCGCGCTGGCTGGGCCGGCAGGAGCCCAGCGTCGAAAAGCTGCGGGTTTACGAAAGCGGTATCATTCCCACCGGCCAGGCGCGCCTGCACTATCCGGTACCGTTTTTCATGGTGGCCATCTTCTTTTTGATCTTCGATGTGGAAGGGGCTTACATTTTCGCTTGGGCGGTCGCCAGCCGCCCGCTGGGCTGGGCCGGTTGGTTCCAGATCCAGTTTTTCATCGCGGTGCTGATCGCCGGTCTGGTTTACGTCTGGGTCAAGGGAGGCCTCGAGTGGGGTTCCCGGCGCAATTGAATCCGGACACGGCCCTGGCTGGTGTGGACACCGTGGTCAATTGGGCCCGCAAACACAGCCTGTGGCCCATGTTCTTCGGCCTCTCCTGCTGTTTCGTGGAACAAGCGACCGCCTTTACCTCCCGCTACGACATCGCCCGCTTCGGGGCCGAAGTGCTGCGGCCCTCCCCCCGCCAGGCCGACCTGCTGATCATCTCCGGAACCGTTTTCAAGAAAATCGCCCCGGTGGTACTGCGGCTTTACGAGCAGATGGCCGATCCCAAGTGGGTCATCTCCATGGGATCGTGCGCCAACACCGGCGGCATGTACGACGCCTACAGCGTCGTTCAGGGTGTCAACCAGATTCTGCCCGTGGATCTTTACATCCCCGGCTGCCCGCCGCGGCCCGAGGCGGTTCTGGCCGGCCTGGTGAAGCTGCAGGAGAAAATCGTCACCGAAAAGCCGGCCCGGCCGATCCTCAACCTGAAGGGCGGCAGCCAGGGAACCCAACGACCGCTGATGGTCGACGGCGTCACCAAAAGCCGTGACCCGCGTGGGCCCGGCATGACCGGAACCGCCATCCGGGGTACATCGGTAACCCCGCCGCACTTCACCGACAGCCGCAGCGACGGCATGTGGGCCCCACCGCCGGCACAGCGCGCCTGGAGCGATGCGGACCGGCACCTGGCCGAATCTCTGCGGCAACGATTCGGCGATGCCGTCAGGCCGATTTCACCGACCAGCGACATGGCCGCCTTCAGCGTCGCGCCAACCGCCGTTCGAAAGGTGCTGACCTATCTCAAAGATGATGCGACACCACCATTCAAGCGCCTGGACGATCTGACCGCCGTAGACGAATCAGCCCGGCGTCAGCGCCGACCGGCGCATGACTTCAGCCTGGTCTACCATCTGCTGGCGTTCGACCCGGCCACGCGCCTGCGCCTGACCGTCCCCCTGGCCGGGGAGAACCCCACCGCGCCCAGCGTAACCGGATTGTGGCCATCTGCCACCTGGTACGAGCGCGAAGTGTACGACATGTTCGGCATCCAATTCGACGGCCACCCGGATCTGCGGCGGATCCTGATGCCGGATCACTGGCAGGGCCATCCCCTGCGCAAGTCCCATCCCGGACGCGCCACGCAGATGGCCCCGTACACCCAGGCGGACGCCCGCCGGCTGCAGCCTCGCGACGGCGGCTGCTTTGTCAAGAATGGCCGCGGCCGGCAGGATCTGATCCTCAATGTCGGCCCCCACCATGTGAGCACGCATGGACTGATTCGCTATGTGCTGGCCCTGGAAGGGGAGACGATCCGTGACCTGGACATCGAAATCGGCTATCACCACCGAGCGGCCGAAAAGATCGGCGAGCGTCAGACCTGGCACCAGTTCATCCCCTACACCGATCGGGTCGACTACCTGGCCGGTGCGGCCAACAACCTGCCCTACGTGATGGCCGTGGAGAGACTGGCCGGCATCCAGGTGCCCTCGCGGGCCCAGTGTGTCCGCGTGCTGCTCAGCGAATTGTTCCGCCTGAGCAACCATCTGGTCTGGCTGGGCACCTATGCCCACGACGTGGGCGCCATGAGCCCCACGTTCTACACCTTCCGCGAACGCGAGATGATCCTGGACATCGTCGAGCTGATCACCGGCGGCCGGCTGCACCCGTCGTGGTTTCGCATCGGTGGGGTGGCCGCCGATCTGCCCGACGGGTGGAAGCCGGCCGTGGATGCCTTTGCGCAGCTCTTTTCACGACGCCTGCAGGAATACGAAGCCCTGATCACCCGCAACCCCATCTTCCGCGCCCGCACCATG
This sequence comes from uncultured delta proteobacterium, assembly GCA_963785365.1. Taxonomy (GTDB): domain Bacteria; phylum Desulfobacterota; class Desulfobacteria; order Desulfobacterales; family Desulfosarcinaceae; genus Desulfosarcina. Next base: position 113,166 of record CAWAUZ010000001.1, read on the forward strand.
GGAGTCGGCGCGATCGGGTTGGCCGATGCCATGGGATGGGGGGTCAGCGGCCCCAATCTGCGAGCCTGCGGACTGGCGTGGGATCTTCGCAAAACCTTTCCCTACAGCGGCTACGACCAGTTCGACTTCGAGATTCCCACCGCCGAGGGCGGCGACTGCTATGCCCGCTACATCGTGCGCATCGAAGAGATGCGCCAAAGCTTGGGGCTGATCCGCCAGGCGGCCGCGCAGATGCCGCCGGGGCGCACCATCACCGACGACTACCGCTACGTGGTTCCCCCGCGCAAGGAGATGCTGACCGACATCGAGGCCCTGATCCACCATTTTATCAACGTGACCCGTGGCCCCAAGATTCCCCGGGGAGAGGCCTATGCGGCCTGCGAAATCCCGCGCGGCGAACAAGGCTACTACGTGGTCAGCGACGGGCTCGGGTACGCCTATCGCATGCGCATCCGGGCGCCGGGATTTGCCAATGTGCAGGCCCTGCCCCTGATGGCCAAAGGGTGGTCGCTCTCCGATCTGATCACCATCATCGGATCGGTGGATTATATCATGCCCGACATTGACAGATGACGATGCTGCCGGAAACACTCGAAAACAGCCTGCGGGAACAGATCGCCCGCGCAGCGCACCCGCGGGAGATGGCCATCGATGTCATCAACGCCCTGCAGGACCACTATGGCTATTTCAGCGACGAGGCCCTGGACCAGGCGGCCGCGCTGCTGGGCATGTCCACCCTGGAGGTCGACGAACTGGCCACCTTTTACACCTTTATCTACCGCGAGCCGGTGGGCCGCTTTGTGATTCATGTCTGCGACAGCCTGATCTGCTGGATGGAAAACGGTCAGGATCTGGCAGCCCACCTGTGCGCCAGGCTGGGCATTGGGATGGGCGAGACCTCGGCCGACGGTTTGTTCACCCTGCTGCCGGTGTGCTGCATCGGCTACTGCGACCGGGCACCGGCCATTTTGGTGAACCGCATGGTGCACGGTCCACTGACCATCGAATCCCTTGATCGCCTGATCGACTCGCTTCGGGAGCGCCATTCGTGACCGCAACCTATCCCCAGGTGCTGTTCAAACACCGCCAACCGGACCGCATCACCACGCTGACGGAGTACCGGCGGCATGGCGGCTATGCGGCTCTTGAGCGCATCCTGGCCGATCGGGACGCAGCCGGGGCCAAGGCGGTCCTGGCCGACGCCCTTTTGCTGGGCCGCGGCGGTGCCGGATTTCCGGCCGGCGTCAAGGTGCAGACCGTGGCCGAGGATGCCCCGCAGCCCCGCTACGTGGTCTGCAATGCCGACGAGATGGAGCCAGGCACCTTCAAGGACCGTGTTTTCCTGCATGCCGAGCCGCACATGCTCATCGAGGGCATGGCGTTGACGGCTTTTTCGATCCAGTCGTCCCACGGCATCATCTTTATCCGGCCCGAGTACGAAAGTGCCGCCCGCATCCTGGAGCGTGAAATCGCTGTCGCCCGCACCGAGGGCTTGCTGGGAAAAAGGATCGCGGGCAGCGATTTCAACTTTGACATCGTGGTGCATCGCAGCGGTGGCCGCTACATCTGCGGCGAGGTCACGGCCCAGATCAACGCCCTGCAGGGCCGGCGGCCCAACCCCAAGCAGCCCCCGCCCTATGCGACCGACAAGGGGCTGTGGGGGCAGCCGACCCTGATCAACAACGTGGAAACCCTGGCCTGCATCCCCCACATCCTCAACCACGGCGCGCAGTGGTTCAAGGATCTGGCCCTGACGCCCGAGGCCGCCGGCACCAAGCTGTTCTGCGTCTCGGGCAAGGTCAACCGGCCCGGCTGCTACGAACTGCCCCTGGGGATCCCCTTGTCGGAGATCATCGACAACGTCTGCGGCGGCATGAGAAACGGGGCCGCCTTCAAGGCCTGCCTGCCGGGCGGGGCCTCCACCGGGTATCTGACGCAGCAGCACTACCACATTTCCATGGACTTCGGCTCGCTCAAAGCCGTGCGCAACCGTCTGGGTACCGGGGCCGTCATGGTGTTCGACCATCAAACCTGCATGGTGGCCGCGACCTTGAACCTGACCCAGTTTTTTGCGCGCGAATCATGCGGGTGGTGCACCCCATGCCGGGAGGGGTTTCCGTACCTTTACGATCTGTTGGCGCGCATCGAAAACGGATCGGCATCGTCGGATGTGATCCCTCAGATACGAACGATCTGCAAACACTTGTGGCGGTCTTACTGCGCGTTTGCCCCTGGTGGCGTGGGTCCCATCGAGAGTCTGCTGACCTGTTTCGAAGACGAGGTGATGGCGCATTTAGACGGGCGCGGATGCCCGTTCAAAGAAAAAGTGCATTATGCCAACTCTTAAAATCGATAACCGCGAAATCAACGTCCCGGCCGGCACCAAGGTGATCGAGGCCGCCGAACGGCTGGACATCGTGATCCCGCGCTTTTGCTTTCATCCCGCCCTGGGAGCGGTGGGGGCCTGCCGGGTGTGCGCGGTGGCCTTTCTGGAAGGTCCGATCAAGGGGATCCAGATGAGTTGCATGGTCGACGCTCAAGATGGCATGGTGGTTTCCAGCACCGATGCCGAGGCGGTCGACTTCCGGCGCCACGTGATCGAATTTTTGATGCTCAATCATCCCCACGACTGCCCGGTGTGCGACGAGGGCGGGCACTGTCTGCTGCAGGACCTGACCATTGCCGGAGGGCACGGCCGACGCCGCTACCAAGGACTCAAGCGCACTCACCGCAACCAGGACCTGGGCCCCTTGGTTCAGCATGAAATGAACCGCTGCATCCAGTGCTACCGCTGCTCCCGATATTACCAGGAGGTCACCGGCTACCGCGATCTGGGCGTGATGGGCATCGGCAGCCGGGTTTACTTCGGCCGCAGCCGGCCCGGCGTGCTGGAAAGCCCCTTTGCCGGCAACCTGGTCGACATCTGCCCGACCGGCGTCTATACGGACAAGCCTTCCCGCTACGTCGGACGGCGCTGGGATTGTCAGCGCCAGGCCAGCGTTTGCATCCACTGCTCACTGGGCTGCAACCTGACCGCCGCGACCCGCTACCGCCAGGTGGTGCGCCACGAGGCACGCCTCAACAGCGATGTCAACGGGCATTTCATCTGCGACCGGGGCCGCTATGGGTATGCCTACGCCAGCGCCGCCGAGCGGCCCCGCAAAGCCATGCAGGCCGGTGTGCCGGCGCAAACGACCGACGTGCTTGACCGGATCCGGGCGGCCATCAACACCGTAACAGGCCAGTCCGGTGCCGGCAGCGTGGCCATGGCGGCATCCTCACGCGGCAGCCTGGAGACCCTGGCAATGGTCAAAATGGTTTGCCGACAGCACGGATGGACCGGGCCCGCACTGGTTCACACCAAGCGCCAGGCCCACAATCTCAAAACGGCGGTCGCCTGCCTGCAGCCCGACCTGGCCGTCAGCATGGCCGGTGTGGCATCCGCCAGCGACGTGCTGGTGGTCGGCGCCGACCCGATCAACGAAGCGCCCATGCTGGCCCTGGCCCTGCGCCAGGTGCAGCGCAAGGGCGGCCGCGTGACAGTGATCGATCCCCGCGGGGTGCAGCTGCCCTTCGATTGCGACCACTGGGCGGTCAGCCCCGAGAAGCTCGGTCCTGTGCTGCAGGCGCTGGTTGGCGAAATCGGTGGCAGCCAGGCGGCCCCGTCGGCAACCCCGGGCGCAACAGACGCCTATCCGGTGGCGGCCCTGGCCAAACAGTTGAACAGCAGCCCGCGTCCGGTGGTCGTGTGCGGCACGGACATCGTGACCGGCACGGAGATCGGCCTGGCCGCCGAACTGGCCCGCCTGTTGTGCCGCACCCATATCGTTGCCGGACTGTTCTATACGCTGCAAGGGCCGAATGACTTCGCCGCCGGTTTGATGGACGGGCCGGACATCACCAGCGAAGCGCTGGTCGCCGGCATGGAAACCGGCGCCATTCGGATGCTGATCGTGGTCGAACAGGACCTCTGGCGTGATTTCCCGGACCGTCCGCGGCTGCAGGCCGCCCTGGCCAAACTGGCGCACCTGGTGGTGCTCGACTATGTGGATTCCCCGCTGAACAGCCAGGCCGCCTGCTTTGTGCCAACCCAGCCAATCTACGAACACACCAGCCACTGGCTCAATCAGGAGGGACGCCTGCAGAGGGCAAACGCCGTCATGGCGGGCGGAGAACCCATCCACGCCAGCGGCAACCAGGATCATCCGCCGCGCCGGTTCGAAACCCGCATACCGGGCGGCGCGCCCCTGGCCGCCTGGCGGACTGTCGCCCTGCTGGCCGAAGATGCTGCAATGCCAGGCGAACAGATGCCGGCCGCGGTTTTCGATGCCTTTCACCCCGCCCTTGACCGGCCGACGGCCGATACGGTCGGAGGGCGAATCGATTTGAACCGGTCCGCATCGGCAGACAACGAATCAGCGGGGGTTGCAATGCCGGTGGACACCCAGGCATCCGCCGACGACATCTGTCTGCTGCTGGTGGACTGGACGTTCGGCACCGAAAGCCTGTCGTCCGCGGCCCCGGCACTGGCGGCACTGGGAGGATCCCCCGTCGGGCGGCTGCATCCGGATACCATCGCCCGCCTGCAGTTGGTTGCCAATCGATCCGTCACTGTCACCACCGGTGCCGGGCGGTTGACGGTAACCGTAATCGCGGATGAGGGCATGGCGCCGGGGGTAATGGTGGTTCCACGGCACCGCCTCATTGAATGGCAGGTGTTCGGTGAAACGCGGGCCATCGTAAAAGGCTCGCAACTGAAAATCGTTGAGATGGCGGATAACGCATGAATTACCTGCTCGGCCTTATCATCCTGTCAATCAAAATCGCCGTCATGCTGGGCGGAATGCTGCTGGCGGCCAGCTACCTGGTCTGGTTGGAACGCAAGCTGCTGGCCCGCATCCAGATTCGGCTCGGCCCCAACCGGGCCGGCATCTTCGGGTTGCTGCAGCCCATCGCCGATGCCGTCAAGCTGCTCTGCAAAGAGGACATCGTACCCGCAGCGGCCGACCCGCTGATCTTCCGCCTGGCCCCGGCCGTGGTGGCCGTCACGGCCATGCTGATGTTCGCCGTGGTGCCCATAGGGCCGGACCTGCAGCTGTTCGGCCGCCCGGTTGCCATGGTGATTACGGACCTGAACGTGGGCCTGCTGTTCGTTTTCGCCCTCTCCTCTTTGGGGGTTTACGGGGTGGCCCTGGGCGGGTGGGCCTCTAATTCCAAGTTTGCCCTGCTGGGAGGCATTCGCGGGGCAGCCCAGATGATCAGCTACGAACTGGCCCTGGGCCTGTCGCTGGTGCCGGTGGTGATGCTGGCCGGTTCCTTCAGTCTCGTGGCCATCGTGGAGGCCCAGGCAACCGTGCCCTTCATCGTGCTCCAGCCGGTGTCGTTCGCCATCTTTGTCATCAGCGCCATGGCCGAAAGCAAACGGATTCCCTTCGACCTGCCCGAAGCGGAGAACGAACTGGGTGCCGGGTTCCACACCGAGTACAGCGGCATGCGCTTCGGCCTCTTCTTTCTGGGCGAGTACGTCCACATCCAGGTATTGGGGGCCCTGACGGCGGTTTTTTTTCTGGGCGGCTGGCGCGGACCCTTTCTACCCCCGCTGGTCTGGCTCATGCTGAAAATCGTCGTGGTGGCCGTGATCATGATCTGGATTCGCGGCACCTTGCCGCGACTGCGCTATGACCAGCTCATGGCACTGGGCTGGAAGGTCCTGATACCGGCGTCGTTGATCAACATCTTATTGACCGGGGCATTTATCCTTTTTGCCGGACAAACATGATATGACGCAAAAAAATACCATCGACACCAACAAACCGCTCCAGCCAGTCGACAACTCGGGATGGTCGGCGCTCAAAGCCCTAGTACTCGGGTTTGCCACCACGGCCAGGCACCTGGGGCGCAAACCGATCACCGAATCGTACCCGGAAGTCAAACGGCGGCTGCCCGACCGTTCGCGGGCCCGCATCGTCCTTACCTGCGATCCGGACGGACGGGAGCGCTGCGTGGCCTGCTACCTGTGCTCGGCGGTGTGCCCGGTCAGCTGCATCTCCATGCAAAGCGCCGAACAGCCCGACGGCCGGCGCTACGCACGCTGGTTTCGCATCAACTTCGGCCGCTGCATCTACTGCGGCCTGTGCGAAGAGGCCTGCCCCACGTCGGCCATCCAGCTCACCCCGGATTTCGAAAATGTGCAGTCCGGGATCCTGACCCTGGTGTTCGAGAAAAAAGACCTGCTGGTGGATGGCACCGGCAAGGATCCGTCCTATAATTTTTATGACTATGCCGGCGTGGCCACCAGGGCGCAGGACACGGGCGAACATGTCAATGAGGCGCCGCCGGTGAATGTGAAGAGCAATCTACCTTAGCCTTTTGGGGATTCGCAACCACCCGACCCCCCCAAAAGGTCACAAAGATCAGAAAAACGACCATGTCGATCCTGACCATCTTGTTTTATATTCTCGCATTGCTGATCATCGCGTCCACGGCCATGGCCGTCACCCGGCCCAACATGGTCCACGCCGTGCTGTACCTGGTGCTGTCGTTTTTCGGCACGGCCATGCTGTTCTACCTGTTGGGCGCCCCCTTTCTGGCGGCCCTGGAGATTATCATCTATGCCGGCGCGATCATGGTGCTGTTTCTCTTTCTCATCATGATGATCCGGCTCAAAAAGATACCGGGCATGTTCTTTCCATCGGTGCAGTTGATGCCGGCGATTGTCATCAGCATCGGGTTTTTGATGGTCAACACGATCCTACTCGGCCAAGACGGCGGCGGATGGACGGCCATGCCGGCGGCCCAGGCCGCGCCCAAAGACTTTGGCATCTATCTTTTCCAGACCCACTGGCTGGCCGTCGAAATCGCCAGCATGCTACTGTTGGTGGCCCTTGTGGGCGCCTATGTGCTGGGTCTCAAGGCTCGTCGGCAGCCAGCGGACCCGTCCGGGGAGGCCACGTGATCGTTCCCTTGAACCACATCCTGCTGCTCTCAGCCGTACTGTTCACCCTGGGCATGTTCTGCACCCTTGCGCGACGCAACCTGATCATGATGCTGCTGGGCGTCGAGATCATGCTCAATGCGGCGGCGGTGGCGTTTGTGGGCGCCTCCTTGCACTGGCAGCAGATGGAAGGTCAGGCGGTGGTTATTTTCATCCTGGCCATCGCCGCCACCGAAGTCTCCATCGGCCTGGCCGCCATCATTGCCATATACAAACGCACCGGATCGGTTGACCCCGCCATCGATGCGGCCACCCTGGAAAAGGAAGCTGCGCACTGACTATGGATCCAACCGTTCATCTTCCCGTCAGCCTGATCGCCACTGCTGCGGCCCTTGTGGCACCCTTGCTGGCCTTCGGTCTGATCATGCTCGTCACCCGCTCGCGCCCGGTGATCTCGGCGGCGATCTCCGTAGCCGCCGTGGTAGTGTCGGCCTCGTCGGCGGTTTTTTTGCTGATCAGGCACTGGCACATGCCGGCCCCCATGATTTTTCAGACCACCTGGATGGTGTCCGGGCAGCTGACCGTTCCCATCGGCATCCTGCTGGACCCGTTGAGCGTGTTGATGTTCACCATCGTGGCCGTGATCAGCCTGCTGGTGCAGATCTATTCACTGGGATACATGGCCGGAGACCCCGGGTTCGGACGTTATTTCGGCTGCATGTCCCTGTTCGCCTGGGCCATGTTGAGCCTGACCGTCTCCAGTTCGCTGCTGCAACTTTACATTTTCTGGGAACTGGTGGGGCTGGCCTCTTACCTGCTGATCGGTTTCTGGTTCGACAAATTCAGTGCCAGCGAGGCCGGAAAAAAGGCTTTCGTGATGACCCGCACCGGCGACGTGGCCTTTTTGCTGGGGATCGTCGTGCTTCTGCTGCACTTGGGAACCCTGGACATCCCGGCGCTGACCGATCCGGCAGTTGTGGCCGGTCGTCTGTCACCCGGCATGATCACCCTGAGCGCCCTGTTGATCTTGGGCGGTATTGTCGGCAAAAGCGCCCAGTTTCCCCTGCTCACCTGGCTGCCCGACGCCATGGAAGGCCCCACGCCGGTAAGCGCCCTGCTGCATTCGGCCACCATGGTCGCCGCCGGCGTCTATCTGTTTGCCCGCCTGTACGGCTTTTTCGCCCTGTCGCCAACCGCCATGGGCGTCTGCCTGGCCATCGGGACCATCAGCATGCTGCTGGCCTCGACCATGGCCATGGTGGCCCGCGACATCAAGCAGGTCTGGGCCTATTCAACCATCAGCCAACTGGGATTCATGCTTATGGGGCTGGGCGCCGGCAGCCTGTTTGCCGGTGTGTTCCACCTGACCACCCATGCCGCTTTCAAGGCCCTGCTGTTCCTGTGCGCCGGAGTGTTGATTCACCATTGCGGCACCAACGACATGGTGGCCATCGGCCGGCAGGGCGGCCGCCGCCTCAAAACCGCCATGGTCGCCCTGATCGTGGGTGCCGGTGCGCTCTCCGGACTGCCGCCCCTGGCCGGTTTTTTCAGCAAGGAACTGATCCTGGGCACACTTTTGGAAAACGGGCATCCGCTGGCGTTTCTGGCCGCGGCGGTCGGTGCGTTTCTGACCACCTACTATGCCTTCCGCCTGATCTTCATCATTTTGTTTCCCCGCCTGGACGAAGCGCGCAAACCCGCGTCCGGCCATGATGACCGCCACGCCCCCGGGGGCCGCAAAGCCATGGCCATAGTTTTGTGGGCCCTGACGGGCGTCACGCTGGTGCTGGGATTTTTTCAGGCGCCGCTGCAGCGATTTATCGCCCAGATGGGCGGCGCCGGTTCGATGCCCGGCCACCACGGCTGGCTGCCCGTGGCCGCCGGGTTGACCGCCGCCGCCGCCATTGCCCTGGCGTGGTATGAATTCGGCCGCAAAAATGCCCCCCAGATCGGATGGTCGGAGCGAATACCACTGCTGGCCGATCTGTTCAGCAAGCGCTGGTACCTGGACCGGCTCTACCGCTTTTTGCTGGACACGCTGGTCTATCGAGGTGTGTCGCGGCTGTTTGCGGCCAACGACCGGCGCGTCATCGACGGCGCCCTGGACGGACTGGGACGCTCGGCCACCGGGCTAAGCCGGCTCCTGGCCTGGCTGCACACCGGCATGATCCAGTACCGGTTGATGGTCATGTTTGCGGCCGTGATCGGGTTGATTCTATTTCTGGGATGGGGCGCGCGACCATGACCTACCAAATGGCGCATTTTCCTTTTCTGACGGCCCTTTTGCTCTGCTGTGTGGCGGGGCTGCTGGTGATTCTGGCAATCCCCGGACGGCATGCGCGGGCCATCAAAATCGTCAGTGCCGTCTTCAGCGGCCTGACCCTGCTGCTCTCGATATACCTTTATCTGGCTTACGACCAGCAGGCGGGCGGATATCAGTTTGTCGAGCGCGTGGACTGGATTCCCGCCCTGGGCATCGCCTACTTTAACGGGGTGGACGGCTTTGCGCTGCCCATGCTGCTGCTGACCGGCATCGTGTTCTTCACGGCCGTGCTGACCACCTGGGAGCTGGAACTGCGCGTCAAGGAGTTCTTCGCCCTCATATTTCTGCTCGTGGCGGGCGTATTCGGCCTCTTCATGAGCCTGGACCTGTTTTTCATCTTTGTCTGGTTCGATGTCTCCCTGTTTCCCATGTACCTGCTCATCGCCATCTGGGGAAGCACCCGCAAGGAATACGGGGCCATGAAACTGACCCTTTACCTGCTGGCCGGCAGCGCCTTGATCTTGCCGGCCATCGTCTACCTGGTGGTCCAATCGGGGATGTTGACCTTCGACCTGCTGGCGCTGATGGAAAGCGGTCGATTCACGCCCGCCCAGCAGCGTCTGGCCTTTCTGATGCTCTACATCGGATTCGGCATCCTGGCCGGCGTCTTTCCGTTCCACACCTGGTCACCGGTCGGCCACGTGGCAGCCCCCACGGCCGTTTCCATGATCCATGCCGGAGTGCTGATGAAAATCGGGGCCTTCGGCATCCTGCGGGTGGGCATGTTTTTGTGCCCGGAAGGGTGGCATTTCTGGGCGCCGCTGATGGCGGTGCTGGCCACCTGCGGCATCGTATATGGGGTGTTTGTCGGACTGAGTCAGACCGATCTGAAATACGTCATCGGCTACTCCAGCGTGTCGCACATGGGCATCGTCGGCCTGGGATTGTCCACCATGACTGTCGACGGCGTCAATGGGGCGGTCTTTCAGATGTTCGCCCACGGGGTCATGACGGCGCTGTTCTTCTCTTCGGTCGGCTACATCTACGACCGCACCCACACCAAAGCCATTGCCGAACTGGGCGGCTTGAGCCGGATTATGCCGCGGGCGTCCAGTTTCTTCATCGTGGCTGCGCTGACCGGCATCGGCGTGCCCTGCCTGGCCAGCTTCTGGGGCGAAGTGGTGGTGTTCATCTCCTGCGTCAAGGTCTATCCGCTGGCCGGTTCGCTGGCCATCGGCGCCCTGGCCGTGGGGGCGCTCTTCATGCTGCGGGTGGTCCAGAAAACCTGTTACGGCCCGCCCCTGGAAAAGTTCACCCACCTGTCGGATGTCGGCCCCGCCCTGGCGGCACCCCGCATCATTCTGGTATCGGTGATCGTGCTGTTCGGGCTCTTCCCCGGACTGCTGTTTGACATGATCCATACCGCCACGGCCCAATTGACAGGATTGCAATGAACGGCTTACTCCTCACGCCCGAGTTGGTTCTGCTGCTCACAGTGGCGATCTTTCTGGCCGTCGCCTGCCTGAAGCCGGACCCGCGCCGGGACTATGCGCTGGCCGTCACCATGGCGGCCGTGAGCGTGGCCGCCGCCGTGGCCGGCGGGCCCATGAGCGGCAACCTGTTCAACCACATCTACCGCGTCGATCTTTTTTCCCAGGTATTCAAGGTGTTGATCGCCGTGGGATACTTCCTGGTGATCGTCTTGTGCGACAATTTCAGCGGGCTGCCCGACGAACGCCATGGCGAGGGGTATCTCCTGCTGACCACCTGCACCCTGGCCATGATGCTCATGGCCTCGGCCGTCCACCTGCTGGCCCTGGTCCTGGCCTTGGAGTTGTCCAGCTATTCGCTTTACATCCTGGTTTTTCTGCACGGAAAACGCCGCTGGGGTATGATTGCCGGCCTGCGCTACTTTCTGGTGGGGATCAGCGCGTCGGCCATCACGCTCTTCGGCCTGGCCCTGATCTACGCGGTTACCGGCGCGTTGCACGTCGACCAATTGGTCGAACGCGTGCCGGGGATGATGGGGCATCCCATGCTGGTGGCCGGACTGCTGCTGACCCTGGCCGGCTTCTTTTTCAAACTGGCGCTCTTTCCGTTCCATTTCTGGGCTCCGGACGCCTATCAGGGCGCCCCCAACCCCGTGGCGGCCTTCATCGCCGCGGTCTCCAAGGTAGCCGCCGTGGCGGTGTTGCTGCGCATCGTCTCCCTAACCCAGGGCAACGGGGAGATGCTGGCCAGGGCCATGATCGCCATGGCCGTGGTATCCATGACCGTCGGCAACCTGGCCGCCATTGCCCAGAAAGATTTCAAGCGCCTGATGGCCTTTTCCAGCGTTGCCCACGCTGGTTACCTGCTCCTGGGGTTGTTGTGCATGACACCGGCCGGGTATGCCGGTGCCATGTTCTATGCCGCGGTCGTATTGGTGCTCAAGTTCACCTGTTTCATGGTCCTGGTCCGCGTGGCCGAGGACGGCCGCAACTTGCAGATCGACGAACTGGCCGGCCTGCACCGGCGCTCTCCGCTGCTGGCCCTGGCATTGATGATGGCCCTGTTCGGACTGGCCGGCATCCCACCCACCATCGGGTTTGCCGGCAAACTGTTCATTTTTGTGGCAGCCATGCAAAAAGGGTATCTGTTACTGGTGCTGATCGCCATGGTCAACGTCGTGATCTCGCTCTACTACTACCTGCTGGTGCTCAAAGCGGCCTATCTGGACGAACCCGTACAAGCCGTTCGGCCGCTCCATCTGCCCCCGTCCGCCCGGCTTTTGGCCATGGTCATGATCGTGGCGATTGTGGGGCTCGGCGTTTACCCGACGGCCCTGTTTGATTTGATGCAGGCGGCGGTACTGAGGCTGCCATAGCCCGGGCAATGCACCCTGCCCGCTCAATGGCGGCAATTCACACCCAATCGGTGACTCGATTCCCTCCCACCGAAAACCGTTGCAGCCGCCCTGGTTGACATTCCAGCAGCGACGCTTATTATTGGGAACAAAATTTTTAACGCTTTTTCACTTTTATTCGCTCTCCCATTACTCACACAGGAAAATCGTTTTTCGTTCGGAGCAGTCAACGCAAATCATACGTTAAGCACCCGTTTATTGGTGCAATAGAAGCTATTTTTGGTTGATGGAAGGCAGGCTGCCGTTTCCATCAAGGTGAACGGGCACCCAATTCCGATCGGGGATTGTGTCGCGGCTCGTTTTTTCAACGCATTAAAGTAAGGAGGACGTTTTCATGAAAAGATCGATTTTCAGCGTTTTGGCGGTATTGTGTCTGGTTTCCGTTTGGGCCGTAAGCAACGCAGCGGCGTTCGAGGTCGTCACCAAAGAGATGATCCAAAAAGAGATCGTGACCGAAGCCGACCTGATCCGCACCGTCGACAACTTTATCATACTGTTCGACAGCTCCAGTTCGGCCGGCCAGATGGTCCCCGGTCGTGACGTCACCCGGATCCAGGCTACCAAGGCCATGCTCCAGGAGCGCAACGCCTGGCTGCCGGACCTGGGCTACAACGCCGGGCTGTTCAACATGACCAACACCGGATTCGAAGAGATCTACCCGATCCTGCCTTACAGCCGTGATGCCTTCGGCGCCGCCATCAACAATCTGCCCGAAACGGGTAGCGGGCCGACCATGCTGCAGCAGACCTTGAGCGCCCTGCGCGCGCCGATTGCCGGGCTGGAGGGCAGAACCGCTGTCATCTTGTTCACGGACGGCTCCTACTCCAATGTCCGCGGCCCCAACAGCGCCCTGCAGATCGCCAAGGAGATCGCCAGGGACAACGATGTCTGCTTCTACCTGATCAGCAGCGCCACCGAAGGTGAGAACCAGCGGGTCGTGGACGCCACCGCCCAGATCAACGCCTGCTCGCGCGTGGTCCCGTTGGAAGCTTTTCTGGACAACCCGCATTTCCTGAGCGGCGGTCTGTTCACGGTCAAGACCTCCACCCGTGCGCGCCTGACGCCCGTCACAGAGACCCGCGTCGACGTCAACAACGTGCTGTTCGATTTCGGCAGCGCCGACCTTCCGGCCGGGTCCACGGAACAACTGGACCAGCTGAGCGAATTCTTGCAGACCAACCCCCAGGCTTTCGTAGTCGCCGCCGGTTTTACCGACAGCGTCGGGGACGAGGAGTACAACCTGGGCCTGTCCGAACGTCGGGCCAATGCCGTCAAGGATTACCTGGTCAATGCCGGCATCGATGCCGACCGCATCGTGACCCACTGGTACGGTGAGCTCAATCCGGTGGGCGACAACGACACCGAAGAGGGCCGGGCCCTGAACCGGCGCGTCGAAATCGCCGTGGGCGGCCTCAACTAACACCGATACCATCAGTATAAGGCCAGCGGAAATAAATAAGTCCGCCAGAATTGCGCCGGATGTGTGCCGATCTTCAAGGCGCGACAAATGAAAGCGTATTGGAAACCGTGACATTTGGGGCAACGCCGAAGACCGGCGCAAAGACATGCAAAGCGGTGGATTTATTTATTTCCGCTGGCCTAACACGGACAAGGAGCCACCCTTATGAACGTTTATCGCTACCCCATGATCATGATGGCAGTGATCCTGACCCTGATGTTGGCCGGGCCGGTGCAGGCTGACAAGTATACCGACACCCTCGAGGTGTTCAAAAAATCTGATGCGGTAAGGCCGCTGTTGGAAAAAGCTTACGGCTATACGGTGTTCCCGACGATCGGCAAAGCCGGCATCGGTATTGGCGGCTCCTACGGCGAGGGACAGGTATTCGCGGGCGGGAAGGTGACCGGCACCGCCTCGCTGGCCAAGGTAAGCATCGGGTGGCAGCTGGGCGGGCAGGTTTTCAGCCAGCTGATCCTTTTCGAGGACGAACGGGCCTACAACGAGTTCACCAGCGGCGAATTCGAATTTGACGCCACCGCTTCGGCTGTGGCGATTACGGCCGGCGTCCAGGCCAAGGCTGGCACGGAAGGGGCCACCGCCGGCGCCACCGCCGGGCCGGCCACCGGCGCCCAGGCAAAAACCGGCTTTCACAAGGGCATGGCCGTCTTCGTCCATGCCAAGGGCGGGCTGATGTACGAGGCCGCCATCGGCGGCCAGAAGTTCAGCTTTAAGCCGAAGGAATAAAAAAACGGTCCCGGCACCCGCCGGGAATTGGGCCATATCCGTGCGGTAAACAAACGGCCCGGACCTGTTGTGGTCCGGGCCGTTTCGCATCGGTTTTTGTGCAAAGCGGACCACCCATGTTTGGCATTCAACAGTTCCAACTGTTTTTGCTGGCCTGCATCATGCTCAACATTACCCCCGGCCAGGACACCATGTACATTCTTGGCCGCAGCGCGGCCCAGGGAAAGCGGGCCGGCATCGTGTCGGCACTGGGCATCATGGCCGGCATTCTGATTCACACCCTGCTGGCGGCAACGGGCCTTTCGGTCATCCTGGCCACCTCTGCGCTGGCGTTTGCCATCGTCAAATTCGCCGGGGCGGCCTATTTGATCTGGCTGGGCATCGGCTTTTTGGTGAACGCGAGCGGTCGGGCCGGCCAGCCTGAAATAATTCCGGCTACCCCCGACCCGTGGACACTTTTCCGGCAGGGTGTCCTCACCAACGCCCTCAATCCCAAGGTGGCCCTCTTTTTTCTTTCGCTGCTGCCCCAGTTCGTCTCACGGCAGGCCCAACCGGTATTTGTGCCTTTCATGGCGCTCGGCCTGGTCTTTCTGCTCACCAGCGGCATCTGGTTCCTGGTTCTGGTCAACGCTGCCGCATGGCTGTCGCTGCGCCTGCGCCGCCGCTCGCCGATCGGCGGCATGCTCAGCAAAATGACCGGCGTGCTGTTCATCGGCCTGGGCATTCGGCTGGCGATGTCACAGGCCCGGTAGGGGAAATTCTCGGACGCGGATCACCTTCATCACCCTCACCGGTGGCCGATTCAGACCGAACTGCCGCCGTTTCCAGGCAGATGAATGCTGAAGCACGACCCTTTGCCCGGCTGGGAGTCGACATCGATGCGGCCGTTATGCCGGTGGACGATGGTTCGGGTAAGCATGAGGCCGATGCCGGTCCCCCGCTCACCCTTGGTGGTAAAAAAGCGCTGGAACAGCCGTGAACGAGTCTTTTCGTCCATCCCGCAGCAGGTGTCCGCCACCCGGTAGGTGACGCTCCCGTCGGCCGCCTGGTCGACCGACAGGATGACGCGCTGCGCCCCTTGCCCTGGATCCGACGCCACACAGGCATCCACCGCGTTGGTGACCAGATTCAGCAGACACTGGTGGATGCCCTCAGGATCCATGCGGATCGCCCCCAAATCGCCGGGCGCCTCCAGCGCCAGCTCGATCCCGTGATCCGCGGCACGGGACTGCATCAGGTCGAACACTTCACGGGCTGGTTGATCGGGGCGCACCTGCTTGTATGTCAGGCGGTCGGTTTTGGCAAAGTTGAGCAAATCAAGCGAGAGCCTCTGGATCCGATCCACGTTTCCACGCACCAACTCCCACCCCTGCTTGATGTAGTCGGCATCTTCTCCTTTGATGCCGTTGTCCAGAACGAACAAGCCGCCCTGCAGCCCGCCGGCGATGTTTTTGATGGTGTGGGACAGGCCGGCCACGGTTTCACCCACCGCTGCCAGACGCTCCGCCTCGATCAGCTGACGGGACTTCTCCTCCACCAACTGTTCCAGATTTTCGGTGTAGGCCTTCAACTGGCGGCGCATCTCAATTCGTTCTTGGGCTCGATGCAATGCGACCGTCAAGGCATCGTCCGAGATGGGTTTAGAGATAAAATCGGTGGCCTGGAACTTGAGGCTTTCGATGGCCAGATCCATGTCACCATGACCGGTGAGCATGATGACTTCGGTCTCCGGGTAGCGCTGTTTGACAATCTTGAGCAGCTCGATGCCGTTCATCCCCGGCATCTTGATGTCGGTCAAGGCGATCGCGGGACGATGGTCGGCAATGATCTTCAGGGCGGCCGCGGCGTCTTCGGCCGTGTGCACCCGGTATCCCAGATCGGCCAGGGAGATGCCCAGCACGTTGCGGATTCCGGCCTCGTCGTCCACCAGGAGGATTTCCTCACTCATGGGGCACCTCGATCATCGGAAAGCTGAGGTTGAAACAGGCCCCACCGGCCGGGTTTTCCGTCACGTCGATCTTCCCGCCGCTCTCCTTGACGATACCGTAGCTGATTGACAATCCCAACCCGGTTCCCTTGCCGACCTTTTTGGTGGTGTAAAAGGGTTCGAAAACCTTGCTACGGATACTTTCCGGCACGCCGATGCCCGTGTCGCACACCGACAGCGTCACGGTGCTGGTTTTACTGGCCGTAATCAAGGTGATGACTGGCAGGGTGTCCTTGTCGCCAGCTTGGGCCGAACGCTCTTCGATGGCATCCCGGGCATTGATGAGCAGGTTGATGATCACCTGCTCCAGGCGGCTGGGATTGCCCATGATCGGCGGCAGACCCGACGCTGTCTGCCACTGGACGTCGATACCCCGAACCTTGAGCTGCTGGCTGAAGATCTCGAAGGCCCGCTCGAGCACGTCGTTGAGCACCACCGGCTCCAGATTGGGGTCCTCCCTGCGGCCGAACTGGCGCATGTGGTTGATTATTTTGGTGGCCCGCTCCACGTGGCTGTCGATCTCCTCGGCCATGGTCATCAAGATGGCGTCGCGAATGGGTTCTTTTTTCTTCAGTTTGCGCATGAAGTAATTGCTGGCGGTCTTGATGACCGACAGGGGCTGGTTCAACTCGTGGGCGACACCGGTGGCCATCTCGCCCAGGGTGGCCATTTTACTGGCCTGAATCAGCTGCTGTTCGGCCTCGAGCCGCTTGGTGACGTCACTGATGGTTACCAGCAGCACGCGCTGGCCGGTGTATTCAGACGGCGAAATGCGGATGTCCACATACCGGATGCGCGCGTCCGCGCCCACCTGGCGGACCTGGTTGAGCACCGCCGTGGTGGCCATGCGAAAGGCCATGGCTTCACGTTCGTCCGGCTCGAACAACTCCAGAAAGCAGGTCCCGATCAGGCGGTCTCTTCCCATCCCGTACACGGTCTGCACACTTTTGTTGCAGTCCATAATCTCCAGGCTGCGCACCTCCAGCACGAAGACCGGGTTGGGGATGTTGTTGAAGATGGCGTGGTATTTTTTTTCGGAGAGCGCCAGTTGCTCCTCAAGCTCTTTGCGCGCGGTAATGTCCAGGTTCATCTCCATGGCGGCCACGATCTTGCCGTCTTCATCACGGATGGGCGACGTACGCACGATCCAGTGCTTGACGCTGCCATCCTTGTCGACGCCGGTCTCCTCGCTGTAGTGTGACTCGCCGTCGGCGAAGGTGGCCTCCACCGGGCAGTCAACACATTTTTCCGTTCGCCCCTTGTAGGCGCAATAGCAGTAGTCCCCGGGCGCAGGGGCGAACCGGTCGGCAAATTCACGATTGTATCCGATGAGCCGGTAATCGCGATCCTGGACCGTGATAATACAGGGCACCATCTCGAACAGGTTCTGAAACTGGTCGCGCTGGTCGTTGAGTTCACTCTGCTTGCCGTGGATGGCGGTACCCATCTGCCGGATGGCACGGGCCAATTGGCCGATCTCATCGGGCTGGTCGATTTTTACCGGAACGGTGTAGTCGCCCTGTTCGATCTGGCGGGTGCCGTCGATGAGCTGTTTGATCGGGTAGTTCACGAAGCGGTAGATAAACAGGTAGATCAGGCTCGATGTGGCCAGAAAGATGAATCCGGCCAGGGCCACCAGGTTTCTTTCGTAGCGGGCCAGCTCCCGGTCGGCGTCCTCCAGCGACACCACCAGGTCGATGGCGCCGAGCACTTTCTTGTCCGGCGGATGCACGTGGCAGGCATCGGTGGAGCAGCCCGCTTCGTTGTAGACCGGGCTGATGACGCCCATGAGCCGGTAGCCGGTTTCGGAGTAAAAGGTTCGCACCGTCTCGGGCAAAGGCACCTCATTTACCGGCGGATCGCTGCGATGGCAGATGTAGCAGGCTTCGTTCTTGATATTGGTGATGGTGTCGATCTCGTCGTCCTGATTGGAAAACTTGATCTCCCCCTGTTTGTTGTAGATCCGGATGTTGACGATATCGTTCTGCTTGGCGATGTTGTTGATGATCTGCTTGATGTCGTCCCGCGAGTTGAGCATCATCGCATAATGGGTACCCAGGCGAATCGTGTTGCTCAGCCGCTGGGTTGAGCCGGTAATGTTGCCGACCATCTTTTCCTGCATGTACCTGAAATTGAAAAACCCCCATACGGTCAGGGACAGCAGCAGCAGCGACCCGACGCTGATCAACAGTTTGAGCAGCAAACTGCGGTGAATGATGGTCTTGAGCGATGCCATGGAATATGTCCGTTTTGTGGGCGGAGCCCGTTCCCGAGAATGACCTGGTTCCTGCCAACGCACTGAAAACAATAGCTGAAAAGCTGCGGCGGGTCAACTGGCGGCCACCACTCCCGGCATTTGGACACACTGAGAGACGTCCATCAAAATGCAATCGTTCACAGACTGGATGTAATTCAGCATTTATGCTTGACAGCAATCATTCATTTTCTCTATTGTGGCCAATGGTTGCATAGGACCCCAACCTTGACAATCTTGCAGATAACCGAAAAACGGCACCCGCCATACAACACCATTTATTCAAGGAGGCTACATGACCAACCCCTACCAAGAGGCATTTGACCAGTCGATCAACGATCCGGAGGGATTCTGGGGCAACGCGGCCGAGGACTGCCACTGGTACAAACGCTGGGACAAAGTGCTCGACGACAGCAACAAACCGTTTTACCGATGGTTCGTCGGCGGTGAGATCAACACCTGCTACAATGCCCTGGACCACCACGTCGACCAGGGGCGTGGCGACCAGCTGGCCCTGATCTATGACAGCCCGGTCACCGACACCATCACGAAATACACCTACACCCAGCTGCGCGACGAGGTGGCCAAGTTTGCCGGCGTGCTCAAATCCCAGGGGGTCGAAAAGGGCGACCGCGTGCTGATCTACATGCCCATGATCGCCGAAGCCGCCATGGCCATGCTGGCCTGTGCGCGCATCGGTGCGGTTCACTCGGTGGTCTTTGGGGGGTTTGCGGCCAAAGAGCTGGCCACCCGCATCAACGACGCCAAACCCAAGGTGATCGTAACGGCCTCGTGCGGTATCGAGGTCAAAAAAGTGATCGCCTACAAACCGCTGCTGGACAAGGCCATCGACATGAGCACCAGCAAACCGAACAAGTGTGTCATCTTCCAGCGTCCCATGGAAAAAGCGTCCATGATCGACGGCCGGGATGTGGATTGGGCCGAGGCCATGCAGGCCGCCTCTCCGGCGGACTGCGTGCCGGTAAAGGCCACGGATCCGCTCTACATCCTCTATACCTCGGGCACCACCGGCCAACCCAAGGGTGTCGTGCGCGACAACGGCGGGCATGTGGTCGCCCTCAAGTGGACCATGAAGAACATCTACAACGTAGATGCCGGGGATGTGTACTGGGCGGCCTCGGATGTCGGCTGGGTGGTGGGCCACAGTTACATCGTCTATGCACCGCTGTTCAAGGGGTGCACCACTATTTTATTCGAAGGCAAACCGGTCGGCACACCGGATGCCGGGGTGTTCTGGCGCGTGATCGCCGAGCACAAGGTCAAGGCCATGTTCACGGCCCCGACGGCTTTTCGGGCCATCAAGCGCGAAGACCCCAAGGCCGAGCTGATGAAAAAATACGACCTGTCGAACTTCAAGACCCTTTTTCTGGCCGGCGAGCGCACCGACCCCAACACCTTGCACTGGGCCGAGGACTCCTTGAATGTCCCGGTGATTGACCATTGGTGGCAGACGGAGACCGGTTGGGCTATCTGCGCCAACTGCATGGGACTGCACGCCTTCCCGGTCAAGGAAGGCTCGCCCACCAAGCCGGCCCCGGGGTGGAACCTGCAGGTGGTCGACGAAAGCAACCGACAGGTGGCGCCGGGCACGATCGGTGCCCTGGTGGTCAAACTGCCCCTTCCCCCGGGCACCCTGCCGACCCTGTGGCAGAACGATCAGCGCTATATCGAGTCCTACCTTGAAGAATTCCCGGGCTATTACAAGACGGCCGATGCCGGCTACATCGATGAGGAGGGTTATGCCTACATCATGAGCCGCACGGACGACATCATCAACGTGGCCGGCCACCGGCTCTCCACCGGCGCCATGGAAGAGGTGCTTTCCGACCATCCCGATGTGGCCGAATGTGCCGTACTGGGCGTCGATGACGATCTCAAGGGGCAGGTGCCGGTAGGCTTCGTGGTGCTCAAGGCCGGTGTGGCCAAGCCCGAGGCCGACATCATCAAGGAAGTCATCCAGATGGTGCGAGAACGCATCGGTCCGGTGGCGGCTTTCAAGACCGCCACGGTGGTCAAGCGCCTGCCCAAGACCCGTTCGGGCAAGATCCTGCGCGGAACGATTCAAAAGATCGCCGACAACAAGGAGTACAATGTGCCGGCCACCATCGACGATCCGACCATTCTGGGCGAGATGGAACAAGCCCTGGAGGGAATCGGCTACGCCGGGGCCAGGAAGTCCTGATGACCCGTCGGGTTTAGCGGATTAGGACACACACGATCATTCATCAAACGCCGGGAGCTTCATCCTTATCGAAGCCCCGGCGTTTGTTGTTGTGAAAGCGGAAAATTCGACCGGCACGGCCGCGGCTGATGCGCGGCCACCGACGCCGTCAACCATCAGGTTTGGACGGGTACACAAACCGACCGCATTTTGACGGCCCTCGTCAACCCGTTGCCGTTCTGGCAGACGGGATCGGCCCCAATCCACGTCAATAGCCAATAAAATCGACACTTATCGATGTGGCACCCTATTTGATAGGTAATCGACAGTATCCACCCACAACGGGTTGCCTTAACAATCTTTGCAACGGCGAAGGGGTTGCCATGCACCGACCCAACCATCAGCTTTTCTGGATGATCTTCTACCTGGCGATTGTGGCCCTGATCTGCCTGTTGATGTTCGGGCCCCTCAAGTCGGCCTTTATGGCCAACTGGGGCTTTAACCTGCTGATTGTGGCCGCCCTGGCGACCGGGATCGCCATCAACATTCGCCAGGTGATCGCCCTGGAACCGGAGCTGCGCTGGATCCGGATGTTCCGCACCGGCGACATCGGCATCTCGGTCTCCGACCCCACCCACCTGATGAAACCGTTGGCCAAGCAGCTGGAAGGCTTGAACCGCGACCGCTTCTCGCTCTCGGCGTTTTCCATGCGAACGGTGCTGGACGGCATCCGCGGGCGCCTGGACGAGTCGCGCGAGGTCTCGCGCTACATGATCGGGCTGCTGATCTTTCTGGGGCTTCTGGGAACCTTCTGGGGGCTGCTGGGAACCATCTCTTCGGTCTGGCAGGTCATCGAAGGCCTGGAGGTGGCCCGAAGCGACTTCTCAGCGGTGTTCGCCAACCTGAAAAACGGCCTGCAGCAGCCCTTGAGCAGCATGGGAACCGCCTTCAGCTCATCCCTGTTCGGTCTCGGCGGCTCCCTGGTGCTGGGGTTCCTCGATCTGCAGGCCGGCCACGCCCAGAACCGCTTTTTCAACGAACTCGAGGAGTGGCTCTCCGGCGTCACCCACCTGATCGACAAATCCGAAGCCCCGGGGCCGGTGCCAGCGTTGCTGCCGCATGCTCAGGGATTCGACGAGATCAAGCATCAGCTGGTCCTGATGAACCGGGAACTGCGCGAAAGCAACCGCCTGATGGCCCGGCTGGTGCCTGAGCGGCCAGCAGGCACGCCGGCACCCGCCAGACGGTCGGTTGCCCGCGTGGGAGCCTGATCCATCATGACAGTCATCGCCAAACGAACCCAGCGCCCCTTCAATGTCTGGCCCGGCTACGTGGATGCACTCAGTGCACTGCTCATGGTGGTCATTTTTCTGGTGTTGATCTTCTCCGTCGCCCAGTTCCTGCTCAGTCAGGTCCTCAGCGGGCAGGAGACCGAACTGGCCGCCCTGCAGCGCAACCTGCACGAGCTGACCGCCCAGCTGGGCCTTGAAGAGCGGCGCAACCGCGAATTGACGGCCGGAATCTCGGAACTCTCCCTCATGGTCAGCGATCTCACCGAGACCCAGACCGTGCTGCAGGACAAAGTCACCGGTATGGCCGCGGCCAGCGCGCGGGATCGAAGCCAGATCGAGGAACAGCTACTGCTGATCGGCAGCCTCCAGGAGGACATCGACGCGCTGCGGTCCCTGCGCCGGGAGTTGGAGACCCGCGTCGGCATCATGACCACCGCCCTGCACTCCGGCCGGGATGAGATCGGGCAGCTGCGCGATCGCTCCAAGGCGCTCCAGGCCGAACTGGCCGACGAACAGGAGCGCACCGTGCTGGCCCAGCAAACCATTGAAAGAAAGGAGATCCGCATCCAGGCCCTGGCGGCCCTGATCGGCCAGCAGAAGCTGGCCATCGCGGATGAACGACGCCTGTCCGCCGACGCACGTGCCCAGATCGCCCAATTGAACCAGAGCATCGCCGTCCTCAAGACCCGCCTGGAAACGGTCAGTCGGGCCCTGGATCTGGCCCAGGATGAAAACAGCGGCAAGGATACCCAAATCAAGGACCTGGGCCAACGCCTGAACCTGGCCCTGGCCCGCAAAATCAACGACCTGGAATCCTATCGCTCCGAATTCTTCGGCCGCCTGCGGAGCGTCCTGGGCGACAACCCCTACATCCGCACCGAAGGCGACCGCTTTGTCTTCCAGGCCGAACTGCTGTTCGCGTCCGGGTCGGCCGAACTGGGCGACGAAGGCGCCCGCCACCTGACCCGCCTGGCCGCCGTCTTGAACGAAATGGCGCTCAAAATTCCAGCGGAGATCGACTGGATCCTGAGGATCGACGGCCACACGGATCGTGTGCCGGTGCGATCGGGGCCCTTTGCCTCCAACTGGGAGCTGTCCACCGCCCGGGCCGTCTCGGTAGTGAACTTTCTGTCCGGCCAGGGCATTTCCGAAAGTCACATGGCCGCAGCCGGCTTCAGCAAATTCCACCCCCTCGATCCGGCCGACACGCCGCAGGCCTACCGCAAGAATCGCCGCATCGAAATCAAGCTGACCTCACGGTGACCCCTTCCCGGGCTTAACGGTGACCGCAAGCGTTCAACCTGAAAAGGTATCGTTGAACCGATGACCCACCAAAACCATATTCAGGATGATTGACAGCACCGGCCTACTTTTGCTATGAGCAAGGTCATAAGCAAATCCATTAGAAGAAAGCGAAAACCACGTGTACTGGCAAACGCTGCCTGCCGCGGCCGCCGCAACGGACTCGGTCCCTTGACGGTCGGCGACAGCAACCCCAACAGCTGAATCACCGAACATCATTGGGCCGCACCCGACGCCGGCCCTGATCGCTTCAACCCCCGGGCCGGACGGACCGGGGGTTTTTCTTTTTGCGATGATGCCGGTGCAACGCATTCGGTCAAGGAGAAGACCATGGAAACCAAGCCGACCATCCGCTTTTCGGAACGCATGTCACAATTGCCCCCCTACCTGTTCGGCATGATCAACAAGATGAAGATGGAGCGCCGCTGGAAGGGCGAGGACGTCATCGACCTGGGCATGGGCAACCCGGTGGACCCCGCCCCGGACACGGTCATCGGCAAGCTGTGCGAAGTGGCCCAGGACCCCAAGACGCACCGCTATCCGGTGGCCGGCGGCATGCGCAACCTGCGCCGCGAAATCGCTGACTACTATCAACGCAACTACGATGTCAGCCTGGCATCGGAACAAGAGGTCATCTGCACCATCGGCTCCAAGGAGGGCATCTCCCATCTGTGCCTGGCCCTGCTGGGGCCGGGTGACACGGTGTTGGTGGCGGCACCGGCCTTTCCCATTCACGTCTATGCCGCCGTTATCGCCGGCGCCAACGTCATTCGCGTGCCGATTGCCTGCGAGGATGAATTCATCAGGCGCATCACCACCATGTGCGAATCGATGACGCCGGCCCCGCGGCTGCTCATGCTCAACTATCCCCACAATCCCACCGGCATCATCGCCTCCAGGGCCTTTTTCAGCCAGATCACCGCCCTGGCGAAGCGTTTCGGGTTCATGGTGGTCAACGATTTCGCCTATGCCCGCATCACCTTCGACGGCTACACCGCCCCCAGCTTCCTGGAGGTCCCCGGCGCCCGGGAGGTGGGGGTCGAATTCGGCTCTTTTTCCAAATCATACAACATGGCCGGCTGGCGGGTGGGTTACTGCTTGGGCAATCCGACCATCATCGAAGGGTTGGGTAAAATCAAGGGCTACTACGACTACGGCATCTTCTCTCCGATCCAGATTGCCGGCATCGTGGCCATGCGCGACTGTGAAGACGACATCGCCGCCCAGGTCCAGCTCTACCAGAACCGCCGGGACGTGATGTGCGAGGGCCTGGAGCGCATGGGCTGGCCGGTTGAACCACCCAAGGCCGGCATGTTTGTCTGGGTCCAGATCCCGGAGCCCTGGTCTCGCATGGGTTCGGTCAAGTTCGCCGTTGAAATGATGGAGCGCGCCAACGTGGCGGTCACACCCGGGGCCGGTTTCGGCGAGGAGGGCGACGGCCATCTGCGGCTGGCGCTGGTGGAGAACGAAAACCGCATCCGCCAGGGTCTCAAGCAGATGCGGCGGGCATTGACGGAACTTGAAAAAGAGGGCCAAGACGGGACGATGGCATGATCCCGGACGCCAACATCGACAGCGGCGAAATCGCCCGCTTTACGGCCATGGCCGATATTTGGTGGGATCGCAGGGGCGAGTTCAAGGCCCTGCACGACATCAATCCCGTGCGCCTGGCCTATGTGAAGGACCGGGTTTCGCTGGGCGGCCGTCAGGTCCTGGACGTGGGCTGCGGCGGCGGCCTGCTCTCCGAGGGGCTGGCCGCCTGCGGCGCCCGGGTGACCGGCATCGACATGGTGGGCGCATCGCTGGCCGTGGCCCGTCGACACATGCAGCAAAGCGGCCTGGATATCGACTACCGGCAGGCCATGGCCGAAGCGCTGGCCGTGGAAAGGCCCGGCCGCTATGACGTGGTGGTCTGCATGGAGCTGCTGGAACACGTCCCCCGGCCGGCGTCCATCGTCAATGCCTGTGCAGGGCTGGTGCGGCCCGGCGGCGCGGTCTTTTTCGCCACGGTGAACCGTACCTGGCTGTCCTGGCTGCTGGTCATCGTTGCGGCTGAGCAGCTGATGGGCATCGTCCGCAAAGGGACCCACACCTACGCCAAGCTGGTGAGGCCGCAGGAGTTGGCGCGCTGGGGCCGGGCGGCCGGGTTGTCGCTTGAGAATCTGTCCGGTCTGCGCTACATCCCCTTCGGGGGGCACGCCGCCTTGTGCCGGGGCACGCACATGAACTATCTCATGCATTTCAGAAAGGACGGGGATGGCCATCTGGAAAAATCCGCGCTGGTTTGACGACGCGAAACGACACGAGCAGCTGGATGAGCACATTCAGGCCACCGGCAAGGCCCGCTTCGGCCTCCGCGAACTGGATGCCGACCAGAAAGCGTCGGCCGTGCGCATTCATTTCGACCGCGTGGCCGCCAAATACGATTTCATGAATTCACTGCTCAGCTTCGGCATCCAGCATGCCTGGAAGCGCGCCGCGGTGCGCATGCTGGGCGTGCGTTCCGGAAACCGGGTGCTGGACGTGTGCGGCGGCACCGGCGACCTGGCCATTCTGGCCGCCCGGCGCACCGGGCCGTCCGGGCAGGTGGTCATCTACGACATCAACCACGCCATGATCCAGGCCGGCCGCCACAAGATCGACCCCTTCCCGGACCTGGCCCACATCACCTACGTTCAAGGCGATGCCGAGCGCATCACCTTTCCCGATCAGACCTTCGACGGCGCCATGGTGGGCTTCGGCATCCGCAATGTGACCCACCTGAAGCAGGGCTTTGCCGAGATGGTGCGGGTCCTCAAACCCGGCGGCCGCTTGCTGTGCCTGGAATTCTCCCGGCCGCTCAACCCCGTCTTCCGCAGTCTGTACGATTTCTATTCGTTCAACATCATGCCGGCCCTGGGCCAGCTGCTGGCAGGCTCCGCCGAATCCTACGCCTGTCTGCCGGAAACCATCCGCATGTTTCCCCTGCCCGACGAACTGGCAGAGATGCTGGCAGGCCTCGGGCTGCGCGATGTGCACTGGAAAGCCATGACGAACGGAATCAGTGTGGCGCATGTGGGGACCAAGTAGCCCCGTTACAGATGGCAGGTTGGGGATTCAGACGATGAGCAGCCGGACCGACACCACCGTCAACACGCTCAGCGGAAAATAACTGGCCTTGTTGAACAGATCCATGGCATGCCGGCGGTCATTGCCCTCTACCAGGCGCAGCGCCGGCAGCAGCAGCAGCCAGACGCCGACAGCGGACAGGCCCGTCAGCGGCACGGCGCCGAGCTTCAGCGGTGAAACCCACATGAGCACAAAGGTCAGCAAATAGGCGGCGACCAGGCAACCCATTGCCAAAAGCGCCGAACGGATCGTTCCCAGCCTGACGGGGATGGTCTGGGCACCGAAACGGCGGTCCGCTTCCAGATCGGTCAGGTCGTTGGGAATGTTCTGGCCGCCGATCTCCCAGAAAAATATCCAGGCCAGCAAAACGGCCAGGAAAAGGATCGGCGGCGAGGGGTCGACCGCGTAGACGGCTGCCAGGGCCCCCAGCGTCTTGACGATGCCGTTGATCAACGCCCTCAGGGGCGTCACCCGCCACAATCCGCAATAGAACGCCTCCAGCAGTCCGCCCGCCAGAAAGATGACCAGGCAGACCGGGTTGAGCAGCCAGGCGCCGACCATGGCCAGTAGTGCCCAACCGGCGGTCCACAAGATACCCGCGTGCAGGGACAAGGCGCCCCTGGCCAGCGGGTGAGGGACCAGGACACCGTCCAAGTCTGGGCAGTCCGGGTCATCGCCGCAGCCGCCCGCCCTGGCTTTGCGCCGGTCCATGCGGTAATCCACCAGGTCGTTGAGGGCATAAACGGTCGTGTAGCCGGCAAAAACGGTCACCAGCCCCAGCGCAGCGGTCGCAAACGGTGGAAATCCGCCCAGGCACAACAGTGCGGCCAGGGCCGGTGTGGCGATATCGATGATTCCGTGGGGGGTTCGCGACAGGGCGAAAAAGAGTTTCAGGCGCGGAAGGGTCCCTGTCGCTGGTGGGGTCATGGAATTCAAAGTTGTGGTCGCGATGGGTTGAAATTACCGAAACGTCAGGTCCGTCTCGTTCACCGATGCAGTGCTACTTGTCAGAATCGCGCTGATTTGTCAATTTCACAGCGGACCCGGCCGGCTGGCAGACTAATGACGCAACCATTCAAGAAGATTGCGGGCCGGCAGGCTACCGCCGCCAGCCGATGGTTGCATTACATCGCCAACCACCGATATAATGGGCATGTATCCGACCGGTTGGCTTGGGACGGTCCATCCCGAACCGCAACAACCGCCATCGTGGCATCATGCCCAAAGACGCGCACCCACACGACGCCGTAAGTTTTTGGCCGACCAACGACCTTGACGCCGCCACCGCGCCATGGCGGTCGACGAACCTGGCCCTGGCGCGCCTGTTGAACCATCACCGGCAAAAGCTCCACAAAGCGGTGCAGCTGGCTGGCGACATCGGCGATGGGATAGACGCCCTGACACCGTTAATGACAGCGCTGTGCCGCCGGACCTGCCGTTTTTGCCCCGATCCGTGTTGTATCACCCACACGGTCTGGTTCGACTTTCAGGATCTGCTGCTGCTGCACCTGCTGAAAAAGCCCATTCCGGTTCGTCAGGCCGCAACCGAAGCCGGCCAAGCCTGCCCATACCTGGCTCACCACGGCTGCCGCCTGCCGCCGAGCCTGCGGCCGTGGATGTGCATCCAATATGTCTGTTCGACACAGACGGCCTTACTGAAACACGCAGGGCGGCCCACTGAGGCCGCCCTGCGTGACCCAATCCGGAAAACCGAAAGGCAACGCTTGGCCATGGAAACCGAAGTGATCCGCCAGATCAAGCGGAAGCGGCGAACATGGCCATCATCTTTTTCTGCATGTTCTGGGTCACAGTGCCGCGGTCGTGACCGTTTTGCAGTCGCTGCCCCAGCAGCTTGCCGGCCGCGACGGCCACCGCCATGACCTTGGGCTGTTTGGCGACATCGGGAACCATGTCGGGGGTGATCTTGAGGCCCTCGCCGTGAATCATCAGCGGAATGCCAACCTGGCAGGTCTCGCCATGGCCGCAGCTGTAGCACGACGCAGCTCCCTGGCCGGTCACCTTGGCCACGGTTTCGATGAAGTTGTACAGGAAAAACTTCTCCAGCTCATCGGCCGGGAAACGGCCGCTGGTACCGCCCACCCCCACCGCCACGGCCAGTTTGCCCCACAGGGTGTTGCCGGTCTGGTGGCGGAATTGGAACCAGCGCTCCAGCAGGGCATGCGTGGTGGCATTCAAGGTGGTGTAGTAGTTGGGCGCCCCCAACACGTAAGCGTCCGCCGCGACGATCTTCTCTCTGAGCGGGGTCAGGTCGTCCTCGACCTTGCAGACGTTGTCCTTGACGCACCCTAAGCAGGCAATGCAGCCGGAGATGGCTTTGCCCCGTAGGCTGACGAGTTCATAATCCAGGCCCGTGTTTTCCAGCACGGTCTGGACGAGCTTATACACGCCGGACTGGCTCTCCTTGCGGGGGCTTCCGGATATGCCGAGAATCTTCATGCGCTTCTCCTTTTTCAATGACCAGATTAATTATGACGACTGCAACCGAAAAAAAGGCATCAGGATGCACAGATCGAGCAGCTGCGAGCATTCACGGCCGTAGTGCGGAGCCGCCGGGACCGGAACCGGCGGTCACCCGGTCGAACCGTGTTTACGGCGCCATCCTCACACCTCCAGTATTATGCGTTCCGGGTTTTCGATGAACTCCTTGACGCGCTTGAGGAAGGTGACGGCGCCCTGGCCGTCGACGATGCGGTGGTCGTAGCTCAGAGCTACGTACATCATGGGCCGGATGACGATCTGGTCCTCGACCACCACCGGCCGCTTTTCGATTTTGTGCATACCCAGGATGCCGCTCTGGGGAATATTGAGAATCGGTGTGGAGAGCAGGCTGCCGTAGACCCCACCGTTGCTCACCGTGAAGGTGCCACCTTCCAGGTCGGCCAGTTCCAGCCGGTTCTCCTTGATCTTGGACACGTAATCCACGATGGCCTGCTCCACCTGGGCGAAGCTCATGCGCTCGGCATGGCGGATCACCGGCACCACCAGGCCGCGCTCTGAGCCGATGGCCACGCCGACATGCTGGTAATGGTGGTAGACGATGTCGCTGCCGTCGATGAAGGCGTTGATCTCGGGGATCTCCTGGAGGGCCTGCACGCAGGCCTTGATAAAAAAAGACATGAAGCCCAAAGAGACGTCATGACGCTTTTTAAAGGCCTCCTTGTAGAGCGATCGGATCTGCATGGCCCGCGACATGTCGATCTCGTTGAAGGTGGTCAGCATGGCCGTGCTCCGCTTGGATTCCAGCAGCCGCTCGGCAATGCGCCTGCGGATGGGCGTCATCGGCTTGCGCTCCTCCATGGCGCCGGTTGCGGCCTGGGGTGCCGCCGACGGAGCCGGTGCCGGCGGCTGTTCCGGGACCGTTGCAGGCGCCTGTTCCAGGTGCTGCAGGACATCGGCCTTGCTGATGCGCCCGCCGGGACCGGTACCTTTAATTTCGGATGGATCCAGATGCTTCTCGGCGATCAGGCGTCGCACGGACGGTGCCAGGGGAATCCCATCGGCAGACGCGGCCGGTTCCGCCGCAGCCGCCGGTGAGGGCGCGGTCGGCGGAGTCGGTTTGGGCGCATCCGCGACTTTCGGCGCCGGGGCGCTGGCGTCACTTCGCGCGGCGGCCGCAGGCGCCGCCGCGTCGCCGTCGGCGGGTTCCAGGGAACCGACCACGGCCCCGATGGGCACGGTTTCACCGGCCGCCACCAGGATATGCAACACCCCGTCCATCTCGGCCACCACTTCCAGGGTAACCTTGTCCGTCTCGATAACGAACAGCGGCTCGTCCTTGCGGACGGTGTCGCCATCCTGCTTGAACCACTCGGCCAGGACGGCCTCTTGTATCGACTCGCCAACGTTGGGAATTTTGATTTCCATGGACATGAAGACTCCTTGAGGAAAGGGGTTTACGGTAAAGGATGAAGACCGGCGTGCATGGGCACGATCACGTTCAGGCGCTGAGTCGGCGCATGCCCGATCGCCCCTTGTCGTTACCCGGCCATGCCCCCGGCCTGGTTGTGCGGGCCGATGGCCTGGTCGACGATGCCGTCCTGCTCCATTTTATAGATCTTGGGAAATCCCGTGGCCGGGCTGGCCGCGGGCTTGCGGGCCACGTAGTCCAGCGGATGGGCGAGCAGCTCGGCCAACCGTGGTCGTATGAACCACCAGGCGCCCATATTTTCCGGCTCCTCCTGGACCCAGGTCCACACCCGGGCCTTCTTGTAACGGCCGATGGCGGCTGCCAGCTCCGCTTCGGGGAACGGGTATAGCTGCTCGACCCTGACGATGGCCGTGTCGACGGCATTGATCTGCTGCCGCCGGGCAATCAGCTGATAGTAGATCTTGCCGCTGCAGAAAATGACTTTTTTGGCGGATGCGGCGGCCTCCTCGTCCGCCAACACCGGGGTGAACCGGCCGGCGGCCAGTTCTTGCAGCGTAGAGACGGCCATGGGGTGCCGCAACAGGCTTTTGGGTGTCATGAGGATCAGCGGTTTGCGGAACGGGGCCTTGATCTGACGCCGCAGCAGGTGAAAGTACTGGGCCGGCGTGGTCAGGTTGGCCACCTGGATGTTGTTGCCGGCGCACAGCAGGAGAAACCGTTCCAGGCGGGCGCTGGAGTGCTCCGGCCCCAACCCTTCCCACCCATGGGGCAGCAACATGGTCAACCCGCAAAACTGCTGCCACTTGGCCTGCCCGCTGGTGATGAACAGATCGATGACGCCCTGGGCGTTGTTGGCGAAATCGCCGAACTGGGCTTCCCAGAGGGTCAGCACCTGGGGCCGGATCACGGCGTAGCCATACTCGAACCCCAGGACGCCGGCCTCGGCCAGCAGACTGTTGACCACTTCGAAAGCGGCCTGGCCCTCACCCAGATGATTGAGCGGCACGTGGGATTCGCCGGTCTGGTAGTCCCACAACACGCTGTGGCGCTGACTGAACGTCCCGCGGCCCACATCCTGACCGCTGAGCCGTACACCGTGGCCTTCGCTCAGCAACGAGGCAAAGGCCAGGGCCTCGGCGCCGGCCCAGTCGATGCCCTCGCCGCTCTCGACCCCCTCCAGCCGCTTGTCCAGCACCCCCTTGAGCCGGGGGTGAACGGTAAAGCCGTCGGGTGTCGTCGCCAGTTGCCGGGCCAGCGTGGTCAAGGTGGCTCTGGGCACCGTCGTGTCGATCGGCTGCGGCGTGTAGGTGCCGCCGATATCCTCCCATTCCGGGAAAAACCGCCGCTCCGGGAAGAGGCAGGTCGATCCGTGAATCTCTTCGTAGGCCGCCTCGAGAACGCCGTTGACAGCCTGTTCCATCTCGGCCGCATCGGCCTGGGAGACGACCTTTTCGGCAATCAACTGGTCGGCGTAAACCCGATAGACCGGCGGGCGCTCGCGGATACGCTGGTACATGGTCGGCTGGGTGAAATAGGGTTCGTCGCCTTCGTTGTGCCCGTAGCGCCGGTAGCAGACCAGGTCGATGACCACATCCTTGGCGAAGCGGTGGCGGTAAGCCGCCGCCAGGCGGGCCACGTGGACGACCGCCTCGGGATCTTCACCATGGACGTGAAAGATCGGCACCATGAGCATCTTGGCCACATCGGTGGAGTAGCGCGTGCTGCGTGCATCTTCGGGCAAGGTCGTGTAGCCGATCTGGTTGTTGACGATCACATGGATGGTGCCTCCGGTGCGATAGCCCTTCAACTGGGACATGTTCAGGGTTTCGGCCACCACGCCCTGCCCGGCGAAGGCGGCATCGCCGTGCAGCAGGACAGGCAGCACGGCTTTTTCGCCCTGCACGGGGATCATGTCCTG
The DNA here is from genome assembly GCA_963785365.1 of uncultured delta proteobacterium. Lineage (GTDB taxonomy): Bacteria > Desulfobacterota > Desulfobacteria > Desulfobacterales > Desulfosarcinaceae > Desulfosarcina. The sequence goes on from CAWAUZ010000001.1 coordinate 145,403, forward strand.
CCGCGCCCGGGCGATGCCTTCGACCACCGGGTTGACGGCCTCCAGATGGCTGGGGTTGCTGACCATGTAAAGGGTCATTTCGCGGCCGTCGTCCAGGCGGCGATGGCTCAGGTAACCATTGTGGTACTTGACGTCACCGGATCCCACCAGATCCTGGGGATCGTAGCAGCTTTCGAATTCCGAGAAAATTTCCTCGGCCGGTTTGGCCAGGATGTTGCGCAGGACGTTCAGACGGCCACGGTGGGCCATTCCCAGAATCACCTCGCGGCACCCCTTGGCGGCGGATTGGTGGCAGACCTCGTCCAGCAGGGGGATCAGGGACTCGCCGCCCTCCAGCGAAAAACGGGTCACGCCCACATATTTTTTGTTGAGGAAGGCTTCGAACAGGGAGGCCGCCGTCAGTTTTTGCAGCAGGCCGCTCCGGTCGGCACCCGTCAACACGGCCCGGTTGCCGGTCGATTCCATGCGGTTCTGAAGCCATTGACGCTCTTCGGGGTCCTGCAGGTGCATGTATTCCACGCCGACGCTGTGGCAGTAGGTCTGCTTCAGCTTGCCCACGATCTCCTTGAGCGGCGCCGCGGCCTGCGCCATCAGTCCCGGCGCAGCAAAGGTGCGCTCCAGATCGGACACCGCCAGTCCGAATGCCGCCAGGTCCAGATAGGGGTGGGATGTGGGGCAGGCGGACAATGGGTCCATGCAAGCCAGCAGGTGGCCGATATCCCGGTAGCGGTGGATCAGCGCCCCCACCTTGGCCTGGTTCAGGGCCTGGGCCGGGTCGGCATCCGCCGGGCCGGCCGTGCCGGCCAGATCGAAACCTTTGAAAAACGTCTGCCAGTCACTGGTCAGGGAGGAAGGATCGGATTTCCATTGCCGATATTGGGCGTCGATAAAATCGGCGCTCAGGGTTTCGGACAGATTCATGTACCATGGTCTCCTGTTGGGAAAGGCGTTGGTGTGCTTTATAAACAGTCGTTTTGGGCCGGCATGGATTACCGTCGACAGCGCGCCATCGGATCGCGGCCGCGTGCCGCGCTGCTACTCGGGTCGCGGCGTCATGGCCTGCCTGCGAAACCACGCTGCAACGGTCCGGCCGACCTGCTGCTGATCCTCCGGCCGTGACAGCATGTGGTCGCCGCCAGGTACGATCGACAGCTCGACCCAATCTGGATTGGCCCCTTTGGCCTGGTGCGCTTCGGAGACCGGGATGATGTTGTCCCGGTCGCCGTGGACCACCAGCATGGGTATGGCCAGGGCCCGTGTGGCCGCCATGAGATCGTGCCGCTCGGCATCGTCGAAAAATTCCCGGTTGAGGGTCAATTGCCGGCCCCGGCTGGCGAATGCCACCTGACCGGACTGCGCCAGATGCGCCTGCTCATCCGATGTGAGAAAGTGCATGGGCCGGGTGGTACTCACCCGCCCGGCCACCCGGCAGATCGCCGCCACCCGCGGCAGTCGACGGGCGGTCAGCAGCGCGATGGCCGCACCCAGGGAGTGGCCGGCCAGGCCGATCCAGCCGACCCCCTGGTTCTGCATCCAGGCCACGGCCGCTTCCATCTCCTGGACCTGCTTGGACCAGGTAGACTGCTCGAATTGTCCCTGGCTCTGTCCGTTTCCCGAAAAATCGAACCGCAATACCATGAACCCAGCATCACACAGATCCTTGCTGATCCGGCGCAATATCCCCGTGTGTCGCGAACAGGTAAAACAGTGGCCGGCGACCACGGCGCCGATCGGCGCATCGGCCGGCTGGTGCAGCGTCCCGGCAAGGGTCTCCCCGGCAGGATTGACGAACTGGGTCGGTTGTTCCATGGTTTCTCCGCGGCGGGCATGGTGTTTGACCGTATCGGTCGCCCTTTACATAACAATATTCATGCCACTACCGTCAAGGTGAAAACGGGATCACCCATGCGAGATGGTTGCCCATGAGGGCAGCTGATCGCGTCGATCAGAGGGTGTTCGATTGAGACGAAAAAGTGTCTCACGATGACGGCCGTTTCTGAAAGCGTCGAATGATTTTGGGAATGAAAAACGAGAAGACGAACAGCGCGATGGAAAAAAAAACCTTGAATGAGATCAGCTCATGCCAGTCGCCCGACACCCACACCTCCTTGAGGGTACCGATGAAAAAGGTGAAGATAAAGGTGCCGACCACGATCCCCAAACCCGTTCCCGCTAAAAAATCCCGCAAGCGCACCTGGGTCAGGCCCATGCCGAAATTCATGGCGGTGAACGGAAAGTAGACCAGGCGCAGGTAGAGCACGGTGGCGAAACCGTTGCGTGCAATGGCGTCGTCGTATTTTTTCAAGCGGTCGCCGATCAGCGACGCGGCAAACTCGCGGCCCAGAGTTCGACCGATGAGAAACCCGCCGGCAGCGCCGATCATGGCCCCGCACCACACCCACAAAAAGCCCCAGTAGGCACCGAACAGGGCAGCCCCCAGTCCGGTGAGCAGCGTCCCGGGAATAAACAGGCAGACGCCGACAGCATAAATGCCAATAAAGAGCACGGGGGCCCAATGCCCCACCGACACAACCACGTCGCCCATCGCTTCGGGCGTCAGGTAGCTCTTGACAGGGGTGCAGCGCATCAACACGACGGCGCCGACGATGAAGGCGAAAAGAAGAAAGGCCTTGAGGCGTCCGCCGGAACCGCTATTTTGTTTCGATTCCATACAGCGCTCTACCGGTCAATCCGCATCACTCGCTTGCGGGCCATTGAACCCCTTGGCGCTGCGCCACCACATAGCAGAACCGGTTCCAGTCAAATTCCTTTTTGCTGAAAGGACAACGCAGCTTGACCTTGCGGTCGCTTACGGCCACCACCTCCCAGTCCCCCTTGCGGGGACCGTCTTCGATGTTGATCTTCTGACCTACGGCAAATGGATACGGTTTAAACATGGTGACATCGTGAGTAGTCACAACCACCTCCTGATTCTATCGGCCGAATGTGCACTACTTGATCTTGTCGAACTTGTCGTGCCAGGCGCACTGGTTGCAAAACGTCTCGGTGCCGTCGACGACCGTCGGGCACTCGTCGTCATCCAGATCTTCTTCGAAACAGATTTCACCATCCCGGCACTCGAATTCGTAGATCTCGAATTCGTCATCGGGGTTTTTCACATAAAACTGCTTGCACCCGCAGACCGGGCATTTGGATTCCGCCATGGTCGTTCTCCTTGGTCAAGGCGCAGCGACCGCGTCGCAGAGCATCTGCCGCAGCCGTTCGCTCAAAAAGAGTATCGATTCAATGTCCAGGTGATCGGTGACGGTTTCGTCGAACCGTAATTTGGCCGCGGCATCGAACCCTTCTTGGGGATCTTCATCCCAGAAGAGCAGCATCACCGGTACTCGGGGTAAAGGACGAAAACAAAAGGCGACATCGGCGCTGTGCGATTCTGGTGGGGCCCCATGGCCACCAACGGCCTGGGCTGAAGCGATCAAGGCAGCGCGGCGCCCCCCGAAGCGGCCTACCAGGGGGGTTTCCACCTGCGCCGCCATGGTCTTGACTTTCGAGACGGTGTTGGGAAATGCCTCGAACCCCATCCACACCCCCGTGGGGGTCCGGGTCCCGCCCTGGGCCAGGTGGTTGTAAATCAAAACCTTTTCCCAGCGCGTGAGCTGCACGCCGTCCGGGCGCACGATGTCATGGTCGTCGATCAGAATCTCGCTCGTGAAATAGGGCAGTTGCAGCGCCTGCCCGTCGCCGCGGTCAATCAGGCTGCCGCCGATGCGGTCGGGCAGGTCGGCCATGCCCATGGAAGCCGAACGCTCCCTGGCCCAGGCCAGGGCATCCTCGGCCATGTCGCGCTTGGTCCACTTGCCGGCCGCGTATTGCCGCTCAAGCGCCTGGTTGCAGCGCGCCACCACCTCCGCCGACAGGTGCGGACAGGTTTCCAGAGGAAGCTGTTCGGAAACCACCATTCCCGCGAAGGCGATGCAGGTTGCGAATCCGCACTCCCGGCAATTGGTTTTGGGCAGGATATCACGATACAGGTCGACGACGGAAAGCGCCATGGATCACCACACCTCGGGATATCCGATATCGGTGAAGGCAGTCTCCATTTTCAGCTTGTGGTCGCGCTCCATGGCCGCCAGATCCAGGAAGACCTGCCGCTTGCCCGGGTCGTCGCACAATGCCGCCATTTCGGTGTACTGCGCCATGGCCTCGGCTTCCTTTTTCATGGCCAGGGCAAACGCGTCAGCCGGTTTCATGTCCATGGACAGGGCCGGCGCATCGACAGTTTCGGCGACCTTGTAATCCCGGGTTTCCGAAAAGTAGCGCTCCATGGTCTCGCTGTTGTAGATCTTGGTCAGGATATCGCGATGTTTCTTCTCTTCTTCGGCCAGGGAGGCGAAAAGCGATTTCAGGTATGCATCCTGAAGCATGTTAGACGCATCTTCATAAAACTTCTTGGCCTCCACCTCGTTGGCGATGGCTTGCTTGATGATCCCCTTGTACTCGTTCAGGTTCATGATCTCCTCCCTTCGGTTGGTGAAAAAGTGACCTTGCCCCAGCATCGCACATTGACGTTCAGCATACGCTAAAAAGCAATCAGTGTGCCACTTAAAAAAATCGTGGCTGGCGGGCATATTTCGTGTATATTATCTTTTCGAAACCCCACGATAGCACAAAAACCACCGTCAAGACCCGACTACCACCCAATGGAGGGCTCCATGAACTGGCGACAATTCCTGACTCCCGTAAGATCCATCGATACCGATCAGGCCAAGGACTACCTTGACGGCAAACCAGTGGACGAGGTGACCATTGTCGATGTGCGCCAACCCAAGGAGTACGAAACCGGGCACATCCCCGGCGCCGTTTTGGCCCCGCTGCCGGAACTGACCGACCACCTGGATCGCATCGACCGCACCAAACCGGTGATGGTGTACTGAGCGTCCGGCGGCCGCAGCCGGGTGGCTGCGCAACTGCTGGCCGGTCAGGGATTCAACGAGATCATCAACGTGGCCGGCGGCTTCAATGCCTGGGCCAGCAACGTGGCCTTTCTGGGGGAGGAGAAGGGGCTGGCCCTGTTCGACGGGGTCTCATCGGTGGAGAGCGCGCTGGCCGTGGCCTATTCCCTGGAAGCGGGGTTAAAGTCGTTTTATGACGAGATGCAGGCCAAGGTCAAAAATGACTCGGCGAGACAACTGTTTCAGCAACTGTCTCAAATTGAAGTGAAACATCAGGACCGGATCCTGGAACAGTATACCGAGCTGACCGGCAAGCCGGCCTCGCGGGAATCGTTCGAAAGCCAGCAGGTCTCCGAGGTGCTGGAAGGGGGCATGACCACCGAGGAGTATGCCAACCTGCTGATGCCCTCGACCGAAACCGTCTCCGAAATCATCGAGCTGGCCATGTCCATCGAAGCCCAGGCCCTGGATCTTTACCTGCGGGCCTCGGAGAAAGCCGGTAGTGAAGACGGTAAAATCGCCCTGATCCAGATTGCCAACGAGGAAAAAACCCATCTGGCCCGGCTGGGGCAGCTGATGGAAGAGACCTTATAGGAAGGAGTGGATATGGGCAGGCGTTTGGTTTTGATCGGGGGCGGCCACGCTCACATGGTCACCCTGGCCAACGTGGCGAAAATCGTCGACAAGGGCCACGAGGTCTGCGTCATCGGCCCTTCCGAGCACCACTACTACTCGGGCATGGGACCCGGCATGCTCTCGGGTACCTACCGGCCCGAGGAGATTCGGTTCGCCACCCGGCACGTGGTCGAACGGCAGGGCGGCACCTTCCGGCAGGGCAAAGCGGCCCGCATCGACGCGCACCAAAAAACCGTGCTGCTGGACGACGGTGAAGTGGTTCCCTACGACGTGCTCTCGTGCAATGCGGGCAGCCACGTGCCCCAGCCGCCCATCGAGGGCAGCCGCGACGACATCTTTACCGTCAAACCCATCGAACGGCTCATGCAAGCCAAAGACCGCCTGACCGATCACTTCAGACGGCAGGCCCCCCAGGTGGTCATCGTCGGCGGCGGGCCCTCCGCGGCGGAGGTGGCCGGCAACGTCTGGCAGCTGGCCCAAGCCAGCGGCGGCCCGCGGCCCCGCATCACCATCATCGCCGGCGGCATGTTCATGTCCGCCTTTCCAGCATCCATACGCCGCCGGATTACCGCCATCTTGAAGGGGCGGCAAATCGTCATTCGGGAAAAGACCTACGCCACCGCCATCGCGCCGGCGGCGGTGGCGCTTGACAACGGCGAGACCCTGCCTGCGGATTTCATTTTCCTGGCCCTGGGCGTCACCCCGTCGCCCATTTTTGCCGACTCGGACATCGCCACGGGTCCCGACGGTGGCCTGCGGGTCAACCGCTACCTGCAGAGCGACCAACACCCCGACATTTTCGGCGGCGGCGACTGCATCTACTTTCAGGACCAGCCCCTGGACAAGGTCGGCGTCTACGCCGTGCGCGAAAACCCGGTCTTGTACCACAACCTCGTGGCACGCCTTGAGGGCGGCAAGCTGATGCCCTTCGACCCGGGCGGCGACTACCTGCTGATCTTCAACCTGGGAGGTGGGGTCGGCGTGTTGAAAAAGCGCCGGCTGGAGTTCGGCGGCCGCCTGGCATTTCTGATCAAAGATTACATCGACCGCAAATTCATGCGCGATTTCCAGGCAATCGAATAGAAGCAGCCGTTTACCGGACAAGGAGGTGAGATATGAAAAATGCAAGCCGCCCGCTCGTGGTCGTTCTGGCGACCGGGGGCACCATCGCCGGTGCAGCCCCGTCAGGCACCCAAGCCGGCTACGATTCCGGGCAACTGTCCATCCGGGCCATGATCGAGGCCGTGCCCGGGTTGCGTGACGTGGCCGACATCCAGGGAGAACAGATCGCCAATGTCGGCTCCCAGGACATGACCTTTGCCATCATGATCACATTGGCCAAACGCATCGAGGAACTGCTGGAGAAACCGTCGCTGGCCGGCGTGGTCGTCACCCACGGGACCGACACGATGGAAGAGACGGCCTTCTTTTTGAACCTGACCGTTCACAGCAACAAGCCGGTGGTGATGACCGGTGCCATGCGCCCCGCGACCGCCGTGAGCGCCGACGGTCCACTGAACCTCTACAATGCCGTCGCCGTGGCGGCCGATCCCGAGGCGGCCGGACGCGGCGTACTGGTGGTGATGAACGACCGTATTCACGGCGCCCACTCGCTCTCCAAGACCAACACGACCTCCGTGGAAACCTTTCTGTCTCCCATCAACGGCCTGATCGGAACGGTCGCTTACGGCAAGGCCCAGTATTTTCGAAAGCCCTTCCGCCGGCACACCAAGACCAGCGTCTTTTCGGTGGCCGACGTCACCACATTGCCCCGCGTTGACATTCTTTACGCCTATGCGGACATGCCGGCCGACCTGATCGACTGTTCGGTGTCCAAAGGGGCCCGCGGCATTGTCATCGCCGGGGGCGGCAACGGCAACATGAACGCGGAGACGCTCGACCGCGCCGCCCGGGCGGCCGCGCAGGGAACCGTTATCGTGCGCAGCTCGCGGGTGCCGACCGGCAAGGTCGGCCGGAATGTGGAGGTCGACGACGACCGCTTGAACTTTATCGTTTCCGACGAGCTCAATCCCGCCAAGGCCCGGATCCTGTTGATGCTGGCCCTGCTGAAAAAGCGCAGCCTAAAAGCCCTGCAGAAGCTGTTCTACACCTATTGACAAATGGAGGCTCCGGCATGCCAAAAACGTTACCGGTTGCACTGCTCGTATTGAGCGTTATCGTGTTTTGCCCCATTGCGCAGCCGCCGGCAGCCACCGCGGCCGAACCCGGCGAACTGAGCGAATCGTCGATCACGTCCTATCTCGAGAAAAAGTCGGTGGGCGATACCGGATCGTGCCTGGTGGACAAGGCCGTCATCGAGATCAAGGGCATCAGCGACCTTATCCCCGGTCATCAGACCGAAGTGTTCTACACCTACCAATACACCCTGCGCTGCAACCGCGGCACCGAATCGAAAGATGGCCAGGGGGTGCTGCGCGCCGCACGCCTGAGAAACGGGAACTGGATCGATCGGGAGACCTTCGCGATTATTCCCCCATAGTCCCCGAACAGGCCAGTCGTCCACCTTGATGGACAGCTCAGAGCAACCGCCGGACGGGATCAGCGGGCCAACACCTCCCCCACGGCCCGGGCAATGGTTTCGAGGCGATAGGGTTTTTTGACATACCCGCCGGCACCGAGTTTGCGGGCCTCGTGAACCCGGTGCGATTCGGAGAAGCCGCTGGTGATCAATGCCCGCTGGCCCGGGCGCACCCGCACGATGCGCCGGTAGGTTTCCAGGCCGTCGATGCCCGGGTCCATGATCATGTCCAGCACCAGCAGGTCCACCGACGACCGGTTCACGTATTCCACGGCCGCCTCTCCGCTGGCGACGCTGTCGACCACATAACCCAGGCGCGTGAGCATCTCGGCGGCGATCTCGCGTTGCTCCGCGACATCATCCACCACGAGAATGCGCTCGCCGGCGCCTTTCAGGTCATCGAGGGTCGCTTTGATAGGCTCCTGCAGGCGGTGTGTTTTGGTGGCAGGCAGATAGATGGTGACCGCTGTACCCCGTTCCGGCGCACTCTGGATGTCGATGTAACCGTGGTGATCCTTGACGGTCCCCCAGACCACGGCCATGCCCAGCCCCGTACCGCTGCGGCCCATCACCTTTTTGGTGTAGAAGGGCTCGAATATCCGCGCGATGTCATCCGTGGAGATGCCGATGCCGTTGTCGACGACCTGCATCACCACGTAATCCCCCTCTTCGATGTCGTCATAGCCTTTGATCGGGGAATCGATGTACTGGTTGCGCGTCTCGATTCGGATGACGCCCTGATGCGGCATGGCCTCTGCGGCATTGGATGTCAGGTTCATCACGGTTTTGGCCAGGTGCACCGGCGATCCGGAAATGTCGAGCAGGTCCTCGGCCAGGTTCAATTCCAGCTCGATATGGGGATGATGGCTGCACAGGTTTTCGTACTCGGGGCTTTTCAAATAGTCGTGGATCACCCGGTTCAGGTTGATGACCTCGGCCACCGAGACGCCCCGGCGGGCCAGGGTCAGAAGGTCCTGAACGATGGTGGCGGCACGCTCGCCCGATTTGCGGATGGTCTGGATGGGTTTGTGCAGGGGGCTGTCGGCCGGCAAATCCATGAGAATCAGTTCCGGGTAGCTGACCAGGCCGGAAAGGACGTTGTTCAGATCGTGGGCGACTCCCCCGGCCAGCATGCCGATGGCCTCCATTTTCTGGGCCCGCTGGAGCTGCTCCAGCAGACGTTTTTTTTCGGCGGCGGCGTTCACCTGCATGGTGATGTTCCTGATCAAGCCCAGGGCCAGGTCATCGGCCACGGCCACCAGGCGGCATTCATAGTACCGCACCCGATCCTGGGAAGGAAAGGCATACTCGAAGACCTGCACGCGCCTGGTGTCGAACGCCTTGGCCAGCTGCCGGCGGAAGACCTGGGCGATCTCGGCGGGCATGACATGCTCGATTTGTCGGCCGACAAATTGATCGGGCGGGGTCGTGAAATCCGCCGCCTCTCCACGCACATCGATAAAACGGCCGTCGCCATCGAACTGGAACATGACGTCCGGTATGGCGTTCAAAATGGCCCGGGTTCTGGCGTCGCTCTCGCGGATGCGGTCCTCCGCGCGTCGGCGCTCGGCGACCTCTTTTTGGAGCGACTGCTCCCGTTGGCGGACCGTTTCAGCCATCTTGCTGAACTGCCTGGCGATGTCGGTCAGCTCCGTGTGGCGAATCTCGTCGAACCGGTAGTCGTGGTCTCCGCGGGCCACGCGGTCCATGCCGCGGCGCAGGATGTCCAGGGGTTTGCGCATGAGCATCCGCAGCAGCTGGACGGTACCGATGATAATGACCACCAGGGAGGCGGCCGACATCTTGATGGCGGTGTTGCGAAGCCAGACCAGTTCACGGCGGTAGGCATCCAGCGAGAGCGAAAAGCTTGCCTGCCCGATCGGCTCCCCGAAGTAATCGATCGGAACCACCCGGGGGACCGAGTGCTCGCCGGCGTCGCGACTGAAGCGGTAATTGACCTGGCCGTTGACGTCACGAATCGTCAGGCCCGCGATCAGTTCGTTGCGTGCAAATCCTTCCCCGACCCGCCGGATCTGCTCGTCGTCGTAATCCCACAAGGGCACCGCCAGGATTTCGGACAGGTTGACGGCAAAGGCGTCCGCCTTGGTCTGCATCTGCCGGTGCAGCTCGTCCACCTGCTGTCGGTAGATGAGCAGCAGCAGCAGCCCTTCCACCAAAATGACCAGCAGTACCAGACTGATGGCGAGCTCCACCGAAATAGAGCGATGCCTGAAAAGCCTGGCGCCCCGCTTTTTGGAATCGCGTGTCAGGGGCTTGCGGGAGTTGGTGCGGTAATCGGTCACCGGGAAAGACCCCTTCAAAGTCGATGGTTAGTGTGGCCTGTATTCATATTTCCGACAGATGCGCGCGTAGGTTCCGTCGGACTTGATTTCATCCAGGACAGCCTGCCACAGCCGGATGACATGCGCGGAGGTTTTTTTGGAAAAAGCGATGTAGTTGCCGACGCTGTCAACGGTGTAGACCAGCTCCAGCTGCCCGGGTGACAGGCCGGCCTGCCGGGCCAGGTGCGGCATGTTGAAATCGGAGCTGACCCACAAATCGATGTTGCCCTGCTTGAGATGCATGAGGTTGGTGATGTTTTTGTTGGTCGGCACCAGGTTTTCGAACCCCTGGGCCTGCAGGTACTGCATCTTGGCGTCCTGGTGGTAGGTTCCGATGCGGCCGACCTTTTTGGCCGCCGCCATTCCGGTGATGTCGACAGTCCGCCCCTTCCAGCCGTAAAACCCCCAGTGCTGCCGATAGAGCGGCCCCACCCATTCGAACAGGGATTCGCGCTGGGCCAGTCGGGTCGCCGAAAAAAGGGCCGTGTCAGCCTCGGAGAGGGCCAGCTTGTATCCCCGCGCCCAGGGCACCAGCGCGATGGTGTCCGGTTGGCCGATGCGCCGCAGGATTTCTTGCACGATTTCGACCGACAACCCCCGGGGACGGCCATCGTGTAAAAAGGAGGAGGGCGGCGAATCTTCAGTGTACAGCTTCAGGGCTAGCGGCGCGACGGTGCCGCCGCGGGTTTCGGCAGCCATGAGGGCGTCAGCCGGCAGCCACCTGCGCGTCAGCCACCAGAAGGTGCCGTCGGCTTTCATGTCATCCAGCGTGGCCTGCCAGCGCTGTGCGATCTCGGCAGGGGTCTGTTTGGAGATGGCGATATAAGAGACGTTTTCGTGATGAGTGAAAACCTCCTCGATCTCGTCCGGGTCGATGCCGGCCTGCCGGGCCGCCATGGGCGCCCCGACATTGTCGTAGAACCACAGGTCGACCCGACCGGAGAGCAGTTTGCGAATGTTGCTTTGAGAATTTTTGGAACTGTCCAGGTTGGTGAATCCGAGGGACTCGAGAATCTGTTCGCGATAGTCGTCCTTGTAGGTGGCGATGGCCCCCACCCGTTTGGCGGCCTCGATCGAGTCGATCCGGATGCCCCGGCGCTTGAGGCCATAAAACCCCACCCGCGTGCGATAGAGGGGGCCGACCCAGTGGAACAGCGCTTCACGCTCCGGGGTCAGGGCCGTGGTGAAGAGCACCACATGGGGCTCCGTCGACAGCCGTTTGTAGCCGCGGGCCCACGGCAGGAGGTCGATGCTGTCGGAAATGCCTAGCCGCCTGGCGATCTCCTGCACCACCTGGGTGGTGGCGCCGGTCAGCTTCCCATCGACGGAAAAATTGAAGGGCGGGTTTTCCTCGGAGAGGATGGCCATATCGGCCGCGGCCGCGCAGGCTGGAAAGATCGTCAAGATCAGCAGAAAAACATAGGCAACGGTGCGTTTCATAGGCTCGTTTCGAAGTGTTGCATGCTTGGCGGTGATCGGAACCGGAACCTTGCTGTGGTCGTGGTTGCGCTGTGGTCAGCGTCCTTCATGATAGACGGCCTTTTCAGTGGCAGTTCAGGCATTCGTCAGCCGGCGGACGGCTCGGTCGCCGCCATCCCGGCCAGAACCCGCTCGACATAGGCCTTGGTTTCGGGGTAAGGCACCTGTCCGTTGTAGCGCTCCACGGTACCGGGCCCCGCATTGTAGGCTGCCAGGGCCAGCTTGAGATCCCCGTCGAAGCGATCCAGCATCTGGCGGATATAGCGCGCCCCACCGTCGATGTTCTGGGCCGGGTCGAAGGGATCGACGACACCCAGCTCCCGGGCCGTGGCCGGCATCAGCTGCATCAGTCCCTGGGCGCCGGCCGGGGAGACGGCCGCCGGTCGAAAACCGGACTCGGCCTGAATGACGCTCTCGATCAGCCGGCCGGGCAGGCGGTACTTGTCAGCCGCCCTGCCGATGCTGTGATCGATGACAGCCTGGACCGATGGACCTGAAGCCGGCTCGGCGGTTCGCGGCGGGTCCGGACGCTCGACCACAGCACTGTTGCGGCCGGCTGGACCGGTCGGGACGACGGGGTGCCGGCGATCGAGGTAATCGACGATGGTCGCCCCTCTGGCGAGCCCGGCATCCGGTTTTTTTGCCGGCGATGCGGCGGCGTCGATCAGATCGCCGAATCGCTGTCCGGCAGCGCCTTTGAGGGGTATGAACTGCCGCCGGTGCGCCGGCGCATCGGCCTTGAGGCCGGCCTGCTTCAGGTAAGTGTCAATGGTCATACCGGTTTTGGCAATCACGGATACCTCGGATATGGGTGTCCCGAGCCCTTGCCCAACGCTCCCGGGACGGGCTCGGATCGAAACGGAATCTTATTTCGAATTACATTCAAAATTCATACCGAACCATTATTGAATATATTATCAACATTATCAATTGGTTTGTTTGGGAAATCGCGCTTTCGGCACAAACAACGCCATTTTATGCCCATGGGGCGCTAATTATATGACGCCCGCGATCTTGACCGTGCTCCCGCCCTGAAACCCGCAGTTGGCATGGTTGCACCGCCGGCCACACCGTGGTAAAAGAGGATTTGTTCCCACCGGTGTTAGAAGTGCGGAAAGCAACCGAAAGCAACCCTCTGGCTTGGAGTCTGTGGCGTCATGACCACTGCGGACTGTATCGTTCTGATCGTTATGGCAGGTGCGGCGGCCGCTGCCGCCGCCTCCTTTGCAACGATCGCCAAATACCTGTTCGACCGCAAGCTGGCGGATCGACATCAATCCTCCCCGGATATCCGGCTGCTTTACCGAACGTACATGGCGCAAACCAGAAAGGAATCCGGCCGGATCGGCAGCGCGTTGTGGATCCACGGCCTTTGCGCCGGGATATTCATCCTGACCGGCATGGTCTACACGATCGTGCGATTTGTCCTGCCCCGCTTTTTTTAGACCGCATTGACCACGAACCGCGTTGACCACGAATAGATGGAGCCCGTCATGACCGCACCCATTACCCCCGTAGCATACCGGCTGCGCATCGAGCCGGATCTGGATCGCTTCCAATTTGCCGGACGGATGACCTTGTCGGCTACGGCTGGCGAGCCCGTCGATCGGTTAATGCTCGACTGCGCCGACCTGGCCATCTGGCAGTGCCGCCTCAGGCGGGATGCGTCCGAAGACCCCATGTCCGATTGCGCGTTCAGCGTAGATCCAGCCGCACAGCGTCTGAGCGTTCATCCGCCCGAGCCCCTGGCGGGGTCCTTTCAACTGACCGTCGATTATGTCGGCAAGATCAACGACCGCATGGCCGGATTCTATCGCAGCCGGTTTACCAGCGACCGGGGACCGGCCCACATCGCCGTGACCCAGTTTCAGGAAAGCGATGCCCGGCGCGCCTTTCCCTGCCTGGACCACCCCGCCAGAAAGGCCGTTTTCCAGGTCGAGATGGTGATCGACGCGAACCTGACCGCTATTTCCAACACCGCCATCGAAACGGTCAGCCAGCTCGAAGACGGACGTCGGCTGATCACGTTCGAAGCGACCCCCAAGATGTCCACCTACCTGCTCTTTTTCGGCGTCGGGCCCTTCGAGATCCATGCAGACCCCGTCGACCCGCGCGTTCGGGCCGTGTGCCTGCCGGGTGCCGGCGACCAAACCGGGTTCGGCCGGGAATTCGGCCGCAAGGCCCTTGCCTACGGGGAAACGTACTATGCCATCGACTACCCGCTGAGCAAGATGGACCTGATCGCCGTGCCCGATTTCGCCTTCGGGGCCATGGAAAACTGGGGCGCGATCACCTTCCGCGAAAACCTGCTGCTGAACATACCCGGCGTGACCTCGCGCGAGGCCCAGGCCCGCATCTGCGAAGTGATCGCCCACGAGATCACCCACCAGTGGTTCGGCAACCTGGTGACCCCCGAGCAGTGGAAGTATTTGTGGCTGAACGAAAGCTTTGCGACCTACTTCGGCTACGGCATGGTCGATCACCACTACCCGGACTGGGAGGTGTGGCACCAGTTTGTCAAAAACCAGACCGAAACCGCCTTGAACCGCGATGCCCTGAAGGCGACGTTTGCCATTGAAATGCCCGGCGGCGCCCCGGTGGCCATCAACACCAGCACGGCGCCGATCATCTACAGCAAGGGCGGCAGCGTACTGCGTCAACTGGAGGCCTGGATCGGCCCGGATCATTTTCAGTCCGGCCTCAGGCGCTACCTGACCGATTTCGCCTACGGCTGCGCCGCCAGCCACCACCTGTGGGAATCGATGATGGCCGCATCCGGCATGCCGGTGGATGACCTGATGCGCAGTTGGGTCACCCAGCCGGGTTTTCCGGTCATTACGGTCCGGCGCCATGCCAACAGGCTCGTGTTGACCCAGCGGCGTTTCACCTACCTACCCATGGACGCCGAGCAGCATTGGATGGTGCCGGCAACAGTTTCGGCATACGCCCCGAAAGGCGGATTGGAGACGCAGACGATCCTGCTCGACGGCCCACGAGCAGACATCTCCCTGCCACCGGGCACGGCAGCCTACAAGGTCAACGCGCAGCACAGCGGTTTCTTTCATGTCCGCTACGACGATGCGGACAACCTGAGCCGGCTGGGTGAGATGGCCGGTCGCCGGGAGCTGTCGCCGTTGGACCGCTGGGGCCTGCAGAACGATCTGTTCGCACTGGTCAAGGCCGGACAGTCGACCATGACGACCTTTCTGGAAATGGCGGCCAACTACAAAAACGAGCGGGCCTACCTGCCCCTGGCAAGTCTGGACAGCCACCTGTTCGAGGCTTTCATGGTGCTTTGCGGCCCTATCCGCGAGCGCATCGCCGCGACATCCGCTGACCTGGTCGACGCGGCCCTTAATGCCATCGGCCGGCGGCCGGCAGCGGACGAACCCCAAACCACGGCGATGCTGCGCGATCAGCTCCTCGTCCACGCGGCCCTGATCGGCAACCGGGACATCCTGGACTCTCTGCGAGACTGGTTCGACCGCCTCGCGCAAGGTATCGCGGTGCCGCCGGACATCTTCAAAAGCGTGGCCGTCGCCGGTGCCGTCAGCGGTGGGCAAACAGCCCTTTCGACCATCATCGACCGCTTCGAAAGCAGTCAGGCCGAGCACGAACGCATGACCCTGGCCGGTGCCCTGGGATGTTTCCGCGATTGGCCGGTCTTGGAAAAGGCGTTGGCCTATACTCTGGACAATCTGCCAGACCGCATCCGCTTCATCCCGCTGGCCGCCGCCGCCAACAACCCGGCCGCGGCCGACCACCTGTGGGCCTGGTTCGAAGCGAACATCGCCCGGATCAGCCAGATGCATCCCCTGCTGTTCGAACGGGTTGTGGCCACGGCGGTACCCGGCCCCGGCCTTAAGGACCCGGAGCGCACCGGCCGGTTCTGCCAGAACCTCAGGCGGCAGCAGCCCCGGCTCGAAGATGTGATGGCGCTTTCGCTGGAACGGCTGGAGATCAACGTCCAGTTTCGCAGTCGTGAACAATAAGGCTGCCGCCCTGGTTGTCCAGGCAGTTCCAACGGCAACGGTCAGGATTGATCGAACATGACAACCACCTCGTTCGGCAGCCTTTTCTTGCGGTTCAGGTGGCGCATCTCGCTGACGTTAACGCTGGTAGTCGTCGAGTCATCGTTGGAGGTGTTGTATCCGCTGCTTATCGGTTTTGCCATCAACGACCTGCTGGCCGAGCGCTATGATGGGCTCATCCACTTGGGTATTCTGGGCGTCACCTCTGTGCTGATCGGCAGTTCCCGACGCTACTACGACACACGAATCTATTCCGGCATCTACCGGCTGGTGGCCGTGGAACTCGTAGAACGGGAGCAGGCCGCGGGCACCAGCGTATCGCGGACGTCAGCCCACACAAACCTGCTCACCGAGTTCGTGGACTTCCTCGAAGACACCATACCGGAGCTAATCGGTGCGCTGGTGGCGGTCGTTGGCATTCTCGTTGTCACCGCGGGGCTCTCGCTGCCGGTGTTTTTCGGCTGCCTGGCACTGTTCCTGCTGGTGATTCTGGTATACACAATCACGGCCGGACGCAACTACCGGCTGAACGCGGGCTACAACAATCAGTTCGAAGAAACGGTCGACGCCATCGCCTCAAAGCGGAGGGACCGGCTGACGAACCACTTTCATCGCATCATGCAATGGAACGTGCGCCTCTCTGATCTCGAAACGCTGAACTATGCCGTGTTCTGGATTGGAGCGGTAGCGCTGTTCCTGTTCACGCCATACAGTGCGGTCAGCGCCGGGGTGCTCGAATACGGGCTCGTGTTCTCGCTGCTGCTTTACGTCTTCGAGTTCATCGACTGGCTGTCGGACCTGCCTCTGCATATCCAGCAGGTCATCCGGCTGCAGGAAATCTCTAAACGCCTGTCCAATTAACGGACCCTCAAGCGGGCCGGTCGAAATCGGATAGTCAGTGAACCCGAAGGAAGTCCGGCAAGAACGCCAAGGCAGTGGTGAGCGGCTCTTCGCAGACAATGGAATTTTGGACCTTATCGTTGATAAACTCATAAAAAAACGCTTTTCCGACGGCTTCGTAAAAAGTCCGAGATCAAGGCTTGCGAATCCTGAGGAATGAGATGTACTTATGGTACTCCGCAGTGACGGCCGAACAAGGACTTCAAAGCGTTTATCGAATTATTAAAGGAGCACAACGTCAGAACAATTCTGCTCAGCATCAATCAGATAGGGTGCCGACCCACGCTGGCGAGATGCTATTGGAGGCGTTTTAAAGCCAATGGCGAATTCCGGGAGGAGGGGAAAAAGTTCATCATAACGTCACCGAGGTATCCAGATGTTTTATTTTGTCCCTAATCTCAAGCCGTATACCTACCACCGTGGACGCGGCAATAGACGTTTTGACGGCTACCTGCTGTCAACGGATTATCACCACGACCAGAAGGGTGTTTTACAAAAACTCCAGGGCAGTGGTCAGTGGCTAGTCGCAGACAATGGAAATTTTGATTTTATCAAGGACTTGATCAGAGACAACGTCCCTAAAGTGGAGCGGGTGGCAATCGCACGAAAGCGCTGGGAAAAAGATCGTGGCCAAAATGTGCGCCCAGGTGATTTGGACAAGACCATCCTGTCGTCTTATAGAAGCGTTGCCGAAGATATTTCCGGAATGAGCCGGGCGCTTGCCTCGGATTCTTATATCAGCCGCATTATATCGAAGCAGTCCGCCATGCAGCCGGACTACGTTATCGGCATGGAAGATTTCACGATTCCATTGCTCACCGGTCTGGGAATCGAGCCTCAGCATCTCGACTTTCCGCTGGACTGGTATGCCGGGCACACATCCGTTGCGCTTGAATTTGCCTTAAAGACACGAGCTCAAGACTACGGTGACATCTCCGCCAGCATCTTCGTGGGGCTTCATGCCCTGGATTTCGACACGGCCTACCAGGCCGGGCAACTGGCTGGTCAGGCCGGTGTAAATGCGGTTGCAACAGGCCTCGGATCAGCATTGACCGATCGCAGCTGGAGCGACTATCGCGTTGTCTTTGGCAAGCTGATCCCGTTTGATGATCCAATACCCAGAGCCTACGTACGGGCAATGGAAATCATCTGTGGCTTGAGCCTGGGGTACGCTGAAAACACTGGAAAACAGCTGGCAATTCATGTGCTTGGCGTCGGCACCCCCATCCTTGTTACACTCATTGGATTGCTTGGCACCCAAAACACCTTTCTGGCGACTGACAGCACCGCACCGATAAAAGACGCCTATTCCTCCAAAACCATCAGTCTTTATGTGGATACGCCTGCACCGCGCAAACTGAAAGCACACAAAATCATCGATTATTGGCTTCGGGAAGACGTGCCCTGGCAGTGTCCTTGCCCCTATTGCAGAAAAGCCAATCAAAGCAACCCGCCACAGTTGGAAGCGGCACGGTCATGGTGGCAAAAGTCCGGCCGCCCACCAGTGACTTCAGCCGACCTCTATGGCGCCCATCCGCTCACCCGCTGCTTTTCGTTTCTTTCCAATCCCGCTGATCTCTCACTGCGAGCGGCGATGGGTCTTGCCCGTATCGGGCACAATCACTGGATACTGCAACGTCTCGAAAAGCAGGCTCGTGATTATGAGAAAGACGCGGTCGACAGATGCAATCGCGTCGGTTCGTTGGTTAAATCCTATCTTTCAGCCCCTGGCGGAAGTGCCGGCTGGGACCGCGCCGTATCAATCGCCTGGGAGATAACCCGTGAAACTGCACTAAAAATCGACCGCTATGAACACGGCCTTCATCTGTGATGAAACCATTTTCTCCTGCGAGGATCAAAGGTGCGCAACGATAATATTAATATTGGGATGCTGGGCAAGGAGTTATGAATGGATGCACTATCAGAATCTCTAAGATTGAGGGATGAGTTGCTTCGGATTCGTAAACAGAGCCAAGAAGTCGCCGCTGAGCTTTCCCTGGAACGCTTTCGGGCGAGAGTGGCACGATGGAACCAGGTTGTCGGAGGCAATCCTCCCGGCCCTCTTTTTAAAGGCATTGTATCAAAAAATAACATTATGCTTGCGGCACAATCCTCTGCGGAGATATTGCATATCGTCATGCAGCGCCAGCATGCGGACAGCGATTCGCGTGTTACTGTCGAGGAAGCGACGGCTGTTTTCGATGATACGCTTGCCATGTTGCGAACCGGTGCCCGTGAACAGGACCGAGAGCTGGTTGGCCGTGCCTTCGAGGTATTGATCGGCCCGGCAGCCGATGCAGCTGTCGCTACGCCTGGTCTGCTCGACAGCTCCGCCTCCCCCGGTTCGGCGCTTGATGCGGTCTGCGCCTTTCAACTGATCCACCGTATCTGCTCAGTTGCCGCGGCCATACCCGCGATCCAATTCCGACAAATGGAAAACCGTGGACGATCTTCGTTGAGCAGAATTTCCGGGCGGAGGAATACCTTGAAGATGCCTGGCCTTCCCAAGGAATATCCGATTGCAACAAGAATTTCGGATTTTCCGGCCGGGGAACGGATTGCCATCATCGCCTGGGCCACCAGCGCCACCTGGATCGATCGACCCACGCGGCCCTATACTGAACTGACGCTTGATAACGGCGAACAGCTGAGGGTTCATTTTAAAAACACCCGCCGCATCGGTATTACCGGCGACCAGTGGGTATGGGCTCGCTGCAAGGTGGAAGAATCCGAAGACGGCCTACATTTCGCGGTTGCCGAATTCGAAGGGCCGACGACCAGCGCGGATGACTGCTGGGAAAGCTGGCTGCAGGTCGAAGCCCGCGATTATTACGACATCAGCCCCGGCTCCGTGCATCTGTTTTCAGCGAACAACCCAAATCAGCTGGACCTCTATTCACGACTGTCTACAGAGAAGGAGACCTCCCAATGAGCAGAGGATCCCGGGATGATTGCCAGGACAAGCTCGACAGATACAACGCAGCAAAAAACGAATACAACGCCTTTCTCGACGATATGATGGTCTATCAGGCCTCGTATGATCAACGCGTCGCTCAAATGATTAACGAGGATATCCCGGCCAAGGATAAAAAAATCGACATGTGGCAAGGGAAATCAGCTGAAATTAATGCCTTGCTGAACGGATCGAATAAGAACGAGGCGCTGGCGGCGCCGGGTCGTATCAACGAGATCGACCAGCGTCTCGAGCAAATAAATAAGCGATTAAATGAGATCATGAGGTTACTGGACGGTGTTGCAGAAGCATCGCAAGTGCAGGTTTTGTTAAGTGAAGGTGATAACCTTGCCGAGGAGAGGGATGGCCTGCTGGATGAACGCATCACCCTGGTAACGCTGATACAACGATATAATGGCGTTGTGGAACAGGTTGAGCAGCTCGATCAGGAGATCAAAGCCCTCCAGGCGGAGGTGGCACAGATGGAGAGCGAGCTTGCCCTTGCAGAGGAGGAGGCCAAGGCAGACCGATGGTACATTGAGGATGCCCTCATGCATCTCACCAACCGCAAGCATATAATGTTGGAAATAGAAGGCCTATGGGATGATTTCGATTGCCGTGAGTATTTTGGCGAGCTATCCGGTTTTAATGAGAAACCGATGATCGATGAGGAAGATATCCCCGACGATGAAGAGCCGATTGATACGGGGGACTACGAGGTCCCGGAATCACTCGATGAACCAGATGATCCCGGAGCGGGTGAGGAGTGGAATCCGGGCGATTATGACGATCCGATTGACACCGGATAACGGCCACTCAAGCGGACCGGGAAAAGCGGTAAAGTTTTTATCTGCATCATCTGGTGGCTGATGGAATAGAGGCCGAACAGGCATACGACAAGAGAGGCACACTGACAAGATTGGTCGGTGGAAGATACATTTCAGTGAAGTGAGAATTTATCGTTATGGCAACCAAGCCCGGGTTAACCAAACAAGCGTTAGAGAAAGTCGTGGCGGACGCCACCTTTGTTGCAGACTACCGCTTCCGAGTCCATGACTACGGTGATGGCGAGTGTACGATCCATGTTCCCTTCCAAGAAAAATATGTGCGACCGGGCGGGCTGGTTTGTGGCCCGGTCTTTATGGCGGCCGCGGATATGGCCATGTGGTTGGCCATCATGACCAAACTGGGTCGCGTAGAGATGGCCGTGACGGCCGAAATAAAAACATCGTTTTTAAATGGGGCCAAAAGAGAGGATTTTTACTGCACCGCCAGAACACTGAAATTGGGTCGGCGTTTGATTTATGGCGTGGCCGAATGCCTGAGTGGCAATGGCAGGCTGCTGACGCATCACACGCTGACCTATGCCCGACCGGACTAGTGACGCTGCAACGAAGGAAAACCTTTTAATTCAATAGGGGTGCTACGGTGGAAAAACGATTCGATGGGATAAAGAGAGCCAGATTGGGAACGCAAAAGAACCCCGCAACGGTAACCGTGCCAACAGAAGCAAGAATGAAGGAATTGGTTTCCAAATTTAAAGAAAACGATTGGCACTATACGATCGACGTGGATCCAGACAAACCCGAAGATATCGAAGATCTGGAAACATTGTTGAACCCACAAAAACCAGAACGGGCCGAAAAGCATGCCGGGCGCAATGAACCCTGCCCATGCGGGAGCGGCAAAAAGTACAAAAAATGCTGTGGCAAGTAGTTATTACCAGTTCTGGACGCTCCACAAGCTTGGCAGGGAATCGTGCTCGTTTAAAAAGGCGGTGAAGTTGATGTCTGCTTTGCCGGCACTGATCACCTGCCGATACTTGTCCAGATCGATTATCTTTATCGACTGCGCCCGGTGGACAAACAGGAGCACCCCTTCAGCCAATGACTCGATCCGGCTGCCCAGCAGGCGATGGACATCATCCTCGGCCACTTTGTGCTGCCGCAGGATCTCGGCCGTTTTGCGAATAACAGCCATCTCGGCAATTCGAGTCGATATGTCCTGGCGGATGAGGTCCTGACCGATCTTACTGTTGAGCAGTCTTTTTTTATCCTTGTCGGATTTCCACTCCCTGAGCATCTCCATGATCGACCTGATCGTTTCAATTGGATTGAGCTTGCCGAAAAGGTCGATGTTCCACGAGCCGCCTGAATGCGCGGTTACCATTTTGGGCTCGGAATCGGTGCCCCGCACAGCGACCCGGGGATCAAACGTCCTGCTTGAAAGCACCTCGACCAGATCAGTTGCCACCTTTTGCATTACCTGTGCGATCCAGGCCTCCGAGTCAGGCTGCATGTTTGCCAACAGAATTTGCTCTTTTTGAGTAGCATCCAGAAATGCAAGCTCACAGTAGAGTTGATCGATCCCGCGCAAGGTGACCAGAACATCGGACAGCTCGATAAAATGTCTGAAATGAATTTGGGCCACTCGGTAGTAATCATTGTGGTTCTCTTGGGCCATGATGGTTTCCTTGTGTTAGGGCATGCGTTGTCGGCGTAACCGGGAGATTCGATGGGATGGACAGCCCATACAAGCTCATACAAGAAATGTCGGCTGATGGCAATTCCCCAATGACCGTCAGGGGTTGCCGGATCGTTCCATTTTTCGCGCGATTCTGATAGGGTGTGCCGATGGACACCAACGGCCACACCGGCCCCCATCAATTCAGCATGCCGGCCTGGATCAGCTGCGCTCCCTTCGAACGCCTGCTGGCCATGCAGATCGTCGCGGCCGAGGCCGGCCAGGCGACGCTGACCATGCCCTTTCTCGAATCGTTTGCCCAGGGCGCCGGCCTCATGCACGGCGGCGCCATCGTCAGCCTGGCCGACACGGCCGTGGTGATGGCCATCAAGAGCATCGTGGCACCGGGAACCCACTTTGCCACCATTGAGATGCAAAGCCGTTTTCTCCACCCGGTCAAAAAGGGCCTTCTGGAGGCCAGGGCCCGGGTTGTCCAACGCGACGGGGCCAGGTTGAACGGTGCCTGCGACGTCCAAGACGAGGCGGACCGCACGGTGATGACCTTTGCATCGGTGTTCCGGATCGCCAGGGATGCCGAAATAAAAACGATCGTCTATGAAGCATGATACCCCAGGGAGGTTTTCAATGTACGCCATCGCCGTCAACGGCAGTCCGCGCAAAGGTGGAAACACCGAATCGCTTTTAACAACCGTCCTCGCGGAACTCGATCGGCGCGGTTGGGAGACCGAGCTGGTCAAGGTCGGCGGAACGGCTATCCGCGGCTGCATCGCCTGTCAGAAGTGCTTCGAGAACAAAGACAATCAATGCGTTCAGAAAAAGGATCGATTCAACGAGATCTTTGCAAACATGCAGCGGGCCGATGCCATGATCCTGGGTTCACCGACCTATTTTGCGGCCGTGTCGGCCGACCTGAAAGCCCTGGTCGAAAGGGCCGGCTACGTGGCGTACGCCAACCAGCACGCCTTTGCCGGCAAAATCGGGGCGGCGGTCGTGGCCGTCCGGCGGGGCGGCGCCACCCATGCGTACGACACCATCAACCACATGTTTCAGATGTCCCGAATGATCCTTCCCGGATCGACCTACTGGAACATGGGCATCGGCCTGAACCAGGGCGATGTGCTCGACGACGAGGAGGGCCTGGCCAACATGCGCCACCTCGGCCGATGCATCGACTGGCTCGGCCGGGCCATTAAGCCCGTGCTGGCCGATTATCCCGTTTGACAGGTCCTGCGGGTGCACTGCCCGGGCATCATCCACAAACGCTTTGAGGCGGCCCCAATTGAAACCGGCGCGCCGTTTTACCCGCCCACCTCACGATTTCGTCTGACGGGCCTGGTGGCGCTCGATGGCCCTGACCACGTATGGGTAGATCGTCTCCACAATGCGGGTGTACCCTTCGGCCGTGGGATGCAGCCGGTCCGGCTGGTTCAATCCGGCCTTGCCGGCCACGCCGTCCAGGAAGAAGGGAATCAACAGGACATCGTGCTTGTCGGCAACGTGGGGATAGGTTTCGGCAAAGGCCTGCGTGTATTCCGGCCCCAGGTTGGGCAGCATCAGCATGCCCGCCAGGATCACCTCGATGCCGTTTTCCTCCAAGCGCGTCACCAGGGCGTCCAGATTGGATTTCAACAACCCGGTGTCCAGGCCGCGCAGACCGTCGTTGGCGCCGGTTTCCAGGATAACGATGTCCGGATCCAGGCTATCGATGACCCAGTCGATGCGGGCCAGCGTACCACTGCTGGTCTCGGCGCTCACACCGGCGTTGACGACCTGGTAATCGTGGCCGCCCGCCGCCAGCCGGCGGGCCAGCTGGGCCGGGTAGGCCTGGTCCTCGGCCACCCCAAGACCGGCCGTCAGGCTGTCTCCCACGGCAACGATGGTTCCCGCATGTGCCGCCAGCGGCGGTGGGGCGTCGGCCGTAACCGCCGCCGGCGGGTCGCTGCACCCGCCAATCAGGACCAACGCCACCATCAACAGTAAAAAGAGTCGCCAGACAGGGTTGCCAGGGCATCTATCCATGTTGCTGTTCCCTCAAGTACATCACCGGTTTCTTGGCCATGATCGAGCGTGAAGCGCCCAGCCCCACGACGATCACCAGCAGTGTTGTCAGAGCGATCATGATCAACGATGTCGCGATAAAGGGACGATAGGCGATATCGAGCCGGCCGGCGCAGATCCACCAGGCCCCGGCCTGGGCCATCAACAGTGCGACCGTGCTGCTGATCAGTCCGATCATCAGGTTTTCGATCGCAAAAACAGTCAAAACAAAGGGTTTGCCGGCCCCGAGAATCTTGTAGTAGACCGACTCCACCACCCGCTCGGCTCGCGTGGCAAAGACGGCACTGACCAGGATCAGCATGCCGGCCACCACGCTGATAAAGCTCAACGTCTGGATGATCTTGGAAAGGCGCGACATCAGGCGAACGAAAACAGCGATGACCTGGGACATGTCGATACCGCTGATGTTGGGAAACCTGGCGGCGACCCGGTTTTGCAGGGGGCCGATCTGGCCGGGCGCCACCGTCAGGGCGGCAAACAGGGTCTGGGGCGCCTTTTCCAGGACCTGTGGCGGGAAGACGAAGTAGAAAAAGGGGTTGAATGACCGCTCCTCGCGGGTGCGGATACTGGCGATGCGCGCCGTCAGGGGCACGCCTTGAATGTTGAACCCGATGCGGTCGCCGACCGCCATGGTACGCATCTCGACGATCGTGTCCATGACCGACACCTGAACCTCGTTCCAGTCGTCTCGAAACAGCGTCCGGCCTTCGATCAGGCGTTCATCGGCCAGCAACCGGTCTCGGTAGGTCAGGTTGAAGACCCGCGACAGATTGTCGCGCCGCCGGGACTGTTGGCGGTCATGATCGATCGCCACGCCGTTCAGCGCCGTAACCCGGGCCCGGATGATCGGATAGAATTCAACCGGGTGGTCGATCTCAACCGCGAATGCCGCGATCTGGTCGGGCTGAATGTCCACGAAAAACGCGTTGGGCGCATCGGCGGGAAAGCTGCGCACGAAGGAGGCATCCAGGTTTCGCTCGATGAGGGTGATGCTGAAAATCACGAACAACGCCACCGTCAGCGTGACCATGGTTGTCCGGGTGGCGTTGCCCCGTCGGAACAGCCCTTTGATGGCCTGGCGCAGGGCCAGGTTGGGAACCGTGGGGCGTTTGATCGCCCACAGCGTCAGCTGGGCCAGCAGGGCAGCGGCCGCGACGGCGGCGGCCACCGTCCCGGTAAAATAGAGGCCGAAACGAAGGTCGCGCATGTGCCAGACGACCAGCACCAGAAAAAAGCCCAGGGCCGCAGCGCCGGACAGCAGGGCCGGCCATCGGCTGGCGGCCTGGACCGCATGATGCTGAAAAATCTCCACCGGGCGCATCTCCCGCAGGCGGTACAGGGGCAAAAATGAAAAAATCACCACCACGGCAAATCCCAGCCCGATGGCTTCGATTACCGCGTCCCAGGCGATGTCCCAACCGATGCCGCCGGGCAGCAGGGGCGCCACCCAATAGATCAGCAGGCCCTGCACCACCGCCCCGCCCAGAAAACCCGCCACGATGCCGACGGCGCCCAGAAAAAGGGTCAGCCGCGCGAAGTGCAGGCCGACGAAGCGATCGGTGGCACCCACGGCTTTCATGATGGCGATGGTGTGCCGCTTCTCGTTGAACAGGGCCGTCAAAGTGCTTTGAATCCCCAAACCGGATATCATCAATATAAACAGACCGACCAGCTTCAGGAAAAAGAGGAAGTTGTCCAGGTAGCGCTTGACCGCCGACCCGGCGGTCAGATAGGTGTCGACACGCTCGGTGTCCGCCGGCGAAGCGGCCTTCAACTGGGCGGCGATGCCGTCGATCTCGGACGGGTCCGGGACTTTGAGCAGGACGCTTCGCCGGATGCGGCTGCCGGTGGCCATCAGCCCCAAGGCCTCCAGATCGGCACCGTCGATGAACACCCGTGGCCCGAACGAGAACATCTCCAGCGATCGGTCTGGCTCCATGGTCACCACATCGACGACGGTCAGGGTCGTGTAGCCCACCTTCAGCGAATCGCCCACCGCCCCCCCGATGCGATCCAGCAGCGTTTGCTCGACAATGCAGGTCCCGGGTGACAGGACGTCTTGAAAGGGTCGGCCCGACTTGAGGGTCACCTGCCCGTAAAAGGGGTAGCCCGGATCGACCACTTTCAGACGGGAGAGCACCGACGCCGTTTCGTCGACGGCCCGCACAACGCTGTAGAATTCATGGACGTTGGCCCGCCGGATGCGCCCCTGGTCCGCCAGGCGGTCGATGGCCTGATCCAGAGCGGTGGAGATGGGGTCGTAGGATTTGACGACAACGTCGGCGGCATGCAGGCTGCGGGCGTCACTGCGCAGGGCCTGATCGACGCGCCGCGACAATCCGGACAGGGCCGTCATCGTGGACAGGGACAAGGCCACGCAAACCACGAACAGTCCGGCCTGGTTGGACGATCGCCGTACCTGGCGCAACACCGTGCGGCTGTGAATCATGGCGGTCCCGCCAGGTGGCCGTCACTAAGGGTCAGTACACGGTCGGCCGCCCTGGCGATCTCCGGGTTGTGGGTGACCAGCACCAGGGTGGCCCCATAGGCATGCTTGAGATCGATGAGTTGTTCCAGCACGGCCCGCCCATTGTCCGAATCCAGGTTGCCGGTGGGCTCGTCGGCAAAGAGCAGTTTGGGTCGGTTGATCAGGGCACGGCACAGGGCCACGCGCTGCTTTTCCCCGCCCGACAGCTGGCTGGGCAGATTGCCGGACCGGCTGGACAGCCCCACCCGTGCCAGCAGTTGCCCCGCGCGCTCCGCCGCATCGCGATCGCCGTTCAACTCGGCCGGGAACATGACGTTCTCCATGGCCGTCATCGAGGGCACCAGGTGAAAAGATTGAAACACGAAGCCGATGACCCGGTTGCGCAGCGGGGCCAGCGCCGCTTCGGAGGCATCGGTGATGTCGCGGCCGTCGATGAACACCTGACCCGAGGTCGGGTGGTCCAGGCCGGAAAGTAGGGTCAGCAGGGTGGTCTTCCCGCTGCCGCTGCTGCCGGCGATCACGACGAACTCGCCCGGGTCGACCTCAAGCGACACATCGGCCAGCACGGGAATGACGCGACTGTCCACGCGGTAGGTCTTGGTGATGTTGCGGGCCTGCAAAATGGGCATGAGCGCTCTTCTCAACGGTTGGGGTAAAATCTGGTGCCATTTCATCTTTGGGTAAACATAAGGCACCATCCGGTTTTTTCAAATTGACGATTCAGGCCGCCTTCAGGCTCTCCCTGACCACCTTTTTTGCCGACGGGAAGTTCTCGGATTGATCGGCGCCCGCCATTTTGCCATAATGCCGCTATTCAAACCGTGAGGAGGTATCATGCCGACCGTAAAAAATGTCAGTATCGTCGGGGCCGGTGCCATGGGTGCGGCCTACGCGGCCATGTTCAGCGACGCCGCCGGCTTCGCGGTCTCCTTCGTGGCGCGCGGCGAGCGCTACGAACGCTTGAAAAACCGGACCTTTTGCGTCAACGAACGCCTTTACCGGTTTCCTGTGGTCCACGCCGATAAAATCGCCCAGCCCGCAGACCTGGTTCTGGTGGCCCTGAAACACCACCACCTGGACGGCGCCGTCGACGACATCGCGGCCCTGGCAGGCGGCGACAGCGCCATTGTCTCGGTCATGAACGGCCTGGAAAGCGAGCAAATCATCGCCACCGCCTGCGGTATGGACAAGCTGGTCTACGCCATAGCCGTGGGCATCGATGCGGTCCACGAGAACGGGCGCTTCACCTTCGCCAACCCCGGCAAAATCGTTTTCGGCCCCATGGCAGACGGCGGCCAGGGGCCGCGCCTGGAGCGCATACAAGAGGCCTTGAACCGGGCCGGGATCGACAACCAGATCCCGGTCGACATCATGCGGGCCATGTGGTGGAAATTCATGGTCAATGTGGGCATCAACCAGGCCTCGGCCGTGCTGCGCGCCCCGTACCACGTCTTTCAATCCTCCGCCGACGCCCGGGCCCTGATGCGCGCCTTGATGGCCGAAGTGGTCGCCATTGCCGGCCGGGCCGGGATCGACCTGACCACCAAAGACCTCGACGAGTGGTTGCCGGTGTTGATGGGCCTGTCCCCGGGCGGCAAGACCTCCATGCTCCAGGACGTGGAAGCCGAACGCCAAACCGAGGTGGGTATTTTTGCCGGCAAGGTGATCGACTTGGGAAGCAGGTACGGTGTTCCCACGCCGGTGAACGCCACCATCAAATCGATCATTCGGGCTATCGAAAGCCGCTATGGCCAAGACGCCGGGGCCCCGCAACGGATCAGCTAGATTAGAAACAGCCCTCAATTCCCGTCGGATGATCCCGCGCTTCCCCCGCTGAATGCCCCTCACTGTTTGTAATCACAATTTATTGTTGACATCGTTCAATCCCTGTATTAAGCAGACCACTTATTGGTTGGACCAATGACACGTCAACGATTAAACCACTTAACATTGAAACCGCTGAATGACAGACCAACGCGAAGGGGGGTGAACGATTACACCGTTGCGTGCTGTTCATGAACCACTTTAGGTTGTGTCCCACCGCAGAAGAGGGATTTCAATGGGTGGGCACGAAGTCCCGTGTATCCAATCCATAGTTCACCAAGGAGGAATCCGAAATGAGAAGAGCGTTAACCACCATTTTCTGCATGGCCCTGGCCCTTTGCTTTCTGACCAGCGTATCCATAGCCGCCGAAAAACGCGAAAAATTCGGCAGCGACCCCCGGCACGACATCGCCAAGCGGGTCAGTTTCAAAACCAGTGACGAAAAAGTGCGCTGGAAGATGGTCATGCCCTGGAGCAAAGGCCTTCTGTTTTACGACATCGCCGTGCACTTTGCCGACAGCGTGCGCCTGGCATCCGCCGGCCGGCTGGACATCAAGCCGTTTTCCGCCGGTGAACTGGTACCGGCCATGCAGAGCTTCGACGCCGTGAGCCAGGGTTCCGCCGATGTGGGCCACGACTGGCCCGGATACTGGAAGGGCAAAAACGAGGCCTTCGTGGCCTTTGCGTCGGTACCGTTTGGACTGGATGCCGAGGGGTACAACATCTGGCTCTATGAAAAGGGCGGCATGGAGCTGATGCAGGAAATTTACGGACAGTTCAACCTCTTCGCCCTGCCCGGCGGCCAGTGCGGCCAGGAGATGGGCCTGTTCTCCAACAAGCGCGCCACCAAAATGGAAGACTTCAAGGGCATGCGCGTCAGGACCCCGGGGTGGTACATGGACATTTTGAACAACCTGGGCGCCTCGGTCAGCCCGT
Source organism: uncultured delta proteobacterium (assembly GCA_963785365.1). Taxonomy (GTDB): domain Bacteria; phylum Desulfobacterota; class Desulfobacteria; order Desulfobacterales; family Desulfosarcinaceae; genus Desulfosarcina. Next base: position 174,986 of record CAWAUZ010000001.1, read on the forward strand.
TGCCCGGCGGTGAAGTCTACCTGGCCTTGGAGCGCGGCGTCATCGATGCCGCCGAGTTCTCCTCACCGGCCATCAACTACCCCATGGGCTTCGATGAAATCACCAAGTTCGCCATCCAGCCCGGCGTCCATCAGCCCGGCATCCAGTGCGCCCTGTTCTTCAACAAGGATTCATACGACAAGCTGCCCGAGGACCTGAAATGGATCGTGGACATCTGCGCCCGGGAGACCCAGCTGTGGAGCTACAACTGGATCAACAGCCTCAACGCCGAGGCCATCCGCCGCTTCAAGGATAGCGTGGAAATCGTCAAGATGGACAAGGAAGCCCTGATCGGGTTCCGAAAGACCACCAAGGCCTATCTGGACGGCGTCAAGGCCAAGTACCCGGATGTGAAAAGGGTCCTCGACAGCCAGGAGGCCTTCATCGAAAGTTTTGCGGACTGGCGCGATGCCCGCTCCGGAGCGACCCCGTGGCCCTACGAAACCTATATCGGTGGTCGCATCACCGAATAGTGACCCAAGGGCATCCGAGGCTTTGAATAGAGACGCCGATGGCCCGTCCCCTGCTGATGCGGGCCGTCGGCGCGCTCAATGGCACCGATGCCGATTGAAAGGAATTCAGGCATGCTGGGAAAAGTATCCAACGCAATCGACACATTCAACATCAAGCAGGGTGAATTCAGTTCACTGCTGGCCCTGCCCCTGCTGCTGGTCGTGGTCTACGAGGTGGTCATGCGCTACGCCTTCAATGCCCCCACCACCTGGGGGTTTGAAGCCACGACCTTCTTGTACGGCATACACTACATGCTGGGGCTGGCCTACTGCGACGTCCTGGGCGGCCACGTCAAGGTCGACATCTTCACCGCGCGCCTTGCCCCAAAAACCCCAAGGGGTGATCGGCATTGCGACCAACCTGGTCTTCTTCATGCCGGTCATGGTCCTGATGACCATCGCGTCCTGGAAGTACGCCCTAACCTCCATCGCCGGACGGGAGCTCAACCCCACCAGTTGGGCGCCGCCGGTCTATCCCATCAAGACCCTGATGGCCATTGCCTTCTCATTCTTGCTGATTCAGGGGTTTTCCAATTTGATTCACAATATCCGGGCGCTACAAGGCAAAGCGGAAGGGGTGAGGTAACCAACCATGAGTGTAGAATTTTTAACCGTCGCGATGTTCATATCGCTGATCGTGGCCATCATCTTCGGCCATCCACTGGCCTACACCCTGGCGGCCGTGGCGACCCTGTTCGGGCTGATCGACAACGGCTTCAACGTGATGGCGCTGTTCGACATGTTTGCCAACAACGCCTGGGGCATCATGGAAAACTATGTCCTGGTAGCCATCCCGCTGTTCATCCTCATGGCCCAGCTGCTCGACCGCTCCAAGGTCAGCGACAAGCTCTTTGAAGCCCTTTACGTGGTCCTGGGCAGCATCAAGGGCGGCCTTGGACTGGCCGTGGTGGTGGTGTGCACCGTGTTCGCCGCCACCACCGGCATCATCGGTGCATCGGTGGTGGCCATGGGATTGCTGGCAACCCCGGCCCTGCTGCGCAAAAACTACCAGAAAGAGATGACCAGCGGCATCATCTGCGCCGCCGGCACCCTCGGCATCCTGATCCCGCCCTCGATCATGATGGTGATTTACGGCGGGTTGACCGGACTCAAAGAGACCACCGTGGGCAACCTCTTCGCCGGTGCCATTTTTCCGGGGTTGCTGCTGGCGGGGCTCTATTTTGCCTACATTCTGATCCGGTGCAACATCAATCCCACCCTGGGTCCACCGATCTCCAAGGAAGAGGCCGGCTCCTACAGCGCCGCCCAGAAATGGGGCATGACATTGAAGTCGCTGGTACCGCCCCTGGCCCTGATCCTGGCGGTCATGGGCACTATCCTGGCTGGTGTGGCCACGCCCACCGAGGCCGCCGGCATGGGCGCTTCCGGTGCCGCCATCCTGGCCCTGTTCAACGGCAAGCTCACCTGGCCGGTATTCCGTGACAGCTGTCACGCCACCTTGAAGACCACCGCCATGGTGATGATGCTCTTCGTCGGCGGCAAGTTCTTCAGCTCGGTCTTTTTGAGCATGGGCGGCGGCGACGTGGTCGCCGACGTGCTGATCGGCTCGGGGCTCAACCGCTGGCTGGTGTTGCTGATCATGATGGCCATGGTCTTCTTGTTGGGCATGTTCATCGACTGGGCCGCCATTTTGCTGATCACCGTGCCTGTTTTCATGCCCATCGCCATGGAGCTGGACTTCAACCCCCTGTGGTTTTCGATCCTGATGTGCGTCAACCTGCAGACCTCGTTTTTGACGCCGCCCTTCGGTTATGCCCTGTTCTACTTCAAGGGCGTGGCGCCGCCCGAGTACACCATGATGCACATTTACCGCGGCATCATGCCGTTCGTGCTCCTGCAGCTGGTCGGGTTGGTTGTCCTGGCCCTGTTCCCGGCCTTAATCACCTGGCTGCCGTCGATCTTTTTCGGCAGCTGATACCGGTTTGGTACCCTTGAATATGACCTCAATCGCCAAAGGTGAGCCAATGCAAATCCAAGCCAATCCGGATCGATCCGACACGGTCTATTTTTTCGGGACATGCCTGATGGAGGCCATCTATCCCGATGCCGGGATGGCGGCCATCCGGCTGCTCGAGTCTCGGGGCGTCACGGTAGTCTTCCCCCAGGACCAGGGCTGCTGCGGGCAGCCGGCCTACAACTCCGGGTTCACCCGGGAGGCCCGGGCCGTGGCCCGCAAGCAGATCCAGTTGTTCGCCAAACCCTACCCGGTCGTGGTGCCCTCCGGATCCTGTGCCGGCATGATGAAGCACCACTACCCGGCTCTGTTCGCCGGCACACCCCATGCGGAGGCCGCACGCCGGTTCTCCGCACGGGTGTTCGAACTGTCCGAATACCTGAACCGGGTGCTGGCGGTCCAGCTCGAGGATCGCGGCGCCCCGGTCACCGTCACCTGGCACAGCTCCTGCCATGCCCTGCGCGAGATGGACGTGATCAAGCACTCCAAGGCATTGCTGGGCCAGTTGAAAAACGTGACCCTGGTGGAACTGGAACGCGAGACCGAATGCTGCGGCTTCGGCGGCACCTTCGCCGTCAAGCAGGCCGCCATTTCAGCCGCCATGGTCAAGGACAAGGTCGCCGACATCGCCCGCACCGGTGCATCGACGGTGCTGGCCGGCGACTGCGGCTGCCTGATGAACATCATCGGGGCAGCCGAGCATGCCGGCGTGGCGGTGGCCGGCAAACACCTGGCCGAGTTTTTGTGGGAGAGAACCAATGGATAATGCAAGCACGTTCGACTTCGCGGACAATGTCGCCGGAGCCCTGAAAGACGACCAGCTGCGCAAAAACCTGCGCAAGGCCATGGACATCCTGGTCGACAAGCGCAAGGCCGTTTTTCCGGACGCCGACGAACTGGCGCACCTGCGCTCGGTCGGCAATGCCATCAAAAGGCGCGCCTTGCAGAAGCTGCCCCACCTGCTGGAACAGCTCGAGGCCAACTGCACCGCCAACGGCATCCAGGTACACTGGGCCGAGGACACCACCGCGGCCAACCAGATCGTCCTGAAGATCCTGCACGATCAGGACGCATCCGACATCGTTAAGGGCAAATCAATGGTTTCCGAGGAGATGCACCTGAATCGCTTCCTCGACGAACACGGCATCGAAGCCGTGGAGACCGACCTGGGCGAGTTCATCATCCAGCTCAACCATGAAACCCCCTCGCACATCATCGTGCCGGCCATTCACAAGAACAAGGACGAGGTGGCCACCATCTTCCACGACAAGATCCCGGAAACACCCTACACCGAGAACGTGGAGGAGTTGACCGCCATCGCCCGGCGCGTGCTGCGCAAGCGCTTTGCCGCGGCCAAGGTGGGCCTGAGCGGGGTCAACTTCGCCATCGCCGAAACCGGCACCCTGCTGCTGGTTGAAAACGAGGGCAACGGCCGCATGTGCACCACCGCACCCGAGGTGCACGTGGCCGTGATGGGCCTGGAAAAGGTCCTCGAAAAGCTCTCCGACGTCCCGCCCCTGCTGCGGCTGCTGACCGGATCGGCCACCGGCCAGATCATCACCACCTATGTCAACATGATCACCTCGCCCCGCAAGACCGGTGAGAAGGACGGCCCCAAAGCGGTGCACCTGGTGATCCTGGACAACGGCCGTTCGCGCATCCTGGCCGATCCGGAGTTTCGCGAAACCCTGCTGTGCGTTCGCTGCGGCACCTGCCTGAACCACTGCCCGGTCTACGTGCGCATCGGCGGCCACGCCTACGGGCATGTCTACCCGGGTCCCATCGGCAAGATCCTGACCCCGCAGATGGAAGGGCTCGACAAAGCCGGCGTACTGGCCACGGCCTCGAGCCTGTGTGGTGCCTGCGCCGAGGTCTGCCCGGTGCGAATCCCGATTCCGGACCTGATCCGCCGCCTGCGCAACGAAAGTTACGACCAGGACCACCGGGGTGTGGTGCCCGGCGCCGGCTACAAGCGCAACCTGGCCGAAACGCTGGTGTGGAAAGGGTGGGAACTGGCCAACACCAGGCCGGCCCTGAATCATGCGGGTACCCACCTGGCCGGAATGGTCGGCGACCATCGCCTGCCCAAAGTCGGCCCGCTGAAAGGGTGGACGAGCGTGCGCACGCAGCCCACGGTCGCCTGCCGCACTTTGCACGAACGCGCTCGCAGCGAGGGGGTGAAAAATGAGTAGCGACACTGCCCGTGATCGGATATTGGCCCGTCTGCACGCCTCCGGGACCGAAGGGACCGAGGTGCCCAGCGTCCCCCTGCCGCCGGAGCCCTCCTTCGACCGGGATGAAAAGATCGAGCGCCTGGCCCGGCTCATGACGGCCATCCGCACCGAGGTTCACATCGTGGATGCAAAGGCCTGGATCGACAAACTCACGGCCCTGGCCCGCGAGAAAGGCTGGAAGCGCATGTTGTATGGACCGGGCGGGTCCATCGGGCCGGATCTGGAAGGCGCCTGGCCGGCCGACGCCGGCCAGGGGCCGGAACTGGCGGCCTACGGCGAACCGGTCGAAGCCTTCAAGGATGATCTTTTTGATGGCATCGACGCCGGCATCACCAGCACCCGCGGCGCTGTGGCCGACACCGGTGCCATCGTGTTGTGGCCCACCGCAGCGGAACCGCGCCTGATGTCCCTGGTGCCGCCGGTGCACGTGGCCGTGCTCGATGCCAACACCATTTACAACTCCATGGCCGAGATGATGACGACCGAAAACTGGGCGGACGGCATGCCCACCAACGCCCTGTTCATCTCCGGGCCGTCCAAGACCGCCGACATCGAGTTCACCCTGGTGTTTGGGGTGCATGGGCCGAAAGAATTGATCGTGCTGATACGCAAATAGAACATGTGGATGATACGACATTCGGTGTTCTCTTAATCGAAAGCAAGGGCCGACAACATGATCTCCGATAAACTCCTTCAACAATTCAAAACCATCGTCGGTGAGGACAACGCCTGGACCGACGCCGCCGATTTGCACACCTACGCCTACGATGCCGCCGTGGTGGAGCCGGTCCAGCCCGGCCTGATCGTGCGTCCCACCACCACCGACGCGCTGGGAAAAACCGTGCGCCTGTGCAACGACAACGCCCTGCCGCTGACCGTGCGGGGCGCCGGCACCAACCTGAGCGGCGGCACCGTGCCCCTGCCCGGCGGGGTGGTGGTCGTCACCAACGGGTTGAATTCGATCCTGGAGATCAACGAGGCGGACATGTACGCCGTGGTCCAGCCCGGGGTGGTCACCGCCAAGCTGGCGGCCGCCGTGGAGGCCAGGGGTCTATTCTATCCGCCCGATCCCGGCAGCCAGGCGGTCTCCACCATCGGCGGCAACGTGGCCGAAAACGCCGGCGGCCTGCGCGGGCTGAAATACGGGGTCACCCGCGACTACGTCATGGGCGTCAGCTTCTTCGACGTGGAGGGCAACCTGGTCAAGTCGGGATCGCGCACGGTCAAGTGCGCCACGGGCTACAATCTGACCGGTCTGATGGTGGGGTCCGAAGGTACCCTGGGGGTGTTTGCCGAAATTATCCTCAAGCTGATCCCTCTGCCGGCCCACCGCAAGGCCATGATGGCCGTGTTCGATTCGATTGAAAAGGCCTCGCAAACGGTGGCCGCCATCATTGCCGGCCGCATCGTTCCGGCCACGTTGGAGTTTCTAGACAACTTTACCATCAAGGCCGTGGAGGACTTCAGCAAGGCCGGCCTACCCAAGGACGCCGCCGCCATGCTGCTGGTGGAGCTGGACGGCCACGCCGCGCAGGTGGAAGAAGATGCCGCGCGCGTGGAAGCCATCTGCCGTGACATGGGGGCCACCTCGATCCGCGTGGCCCGTGATGCGGCCGAGCGCGACCGCGTCTGGGCCGCCCGCCGCGCCGCCCTGTCCGCCCTGGCCCAGCTCAAGCCGACCCTGGTGCTGGAGGACGCGACCGTGCCCCGCAGCCGCATCCCCGACATGGTGGCCGCCATCCAGCGCATCGCCAGGCGCTACGACCTGACCATCGGCACCTTCGGCCACGCCGGCGACGGCAACCTGCACCCCACGATCCTGACCGACAAGCGCGACGCCGCCCAGTGGGAACGGGTCGAGCGGGCCATCGACGACATTTTCGACGAAGCCCTCGGCATGGGCGGCACCCTCTCCGGCGAACACGGCACCGGCCTGGCCAAATCGCGCTACCTGGAGAAGGAGACCGGTGCCGGCACGATCCTGTTTTCAGCGCGCATCAAGCGCGCCATGGACCCCAACAACATCCTCAACCCCGGCAAGATTATCGCCGCGAAAGCGTAGCAATCGTTATGGCATCGATGGACGCACTCGCCCGCCTCATGCGGGAACTGGAAGATCAGCTCGTAGTCTGTATGCGCTGCGGCATGTGCCAGTCGGTCTGCCCGGTCTTCGACCAGACCGGCCGGGAAGCCGACGTGGCGCGGGGCAAGCTGGCCTTGCTGAACGGTTTGATGGAAGCGATGTTCGACGACCCCCAGGGGGTCTACGAGCGCCTCAACAAGTGCCTGCTGTGCGGGTCGTGTGCCGCCAACTGCCCTAGCGGGGTCAGCGTGCAGGAAATCTTCCTCAAGGCCCGCGCCATTTTGAGCGGTTACATGGGCCTGCCGCCGGCCAAGCGGCTGATCCTGCGGGGCATGCTGGCCAACCCGGCCCTTTTCGACCGGCTGACCGAATGGGGTGCCCGATTCCAGAAGATCTTCACCCGGCCGGTCAACGAGGTGGTCGGCACATCCTGTGCCCGTGTGATGTCTCCCCTGATCCAGGACCGCCATTTTCGGACCCTGGCAAGCGTGCCCTTTCACCGGCAGGTACCGTCACTGGACACCCCGGCCGGCGCGTCCGGGCTCAAGGTGGCCCTGTTCACCGGGTGTCTGATCGACAAGCTGTTCCCCAACATCGCCCACAGCACCCTGAAGGTCCTGGATCACTGCGGGGTCGGCGTCTATCTGCCGGACAACCAGGGCTGCTGCGGCATCCCGGCCCTATCCAGCGGCGATCTGGGCACCTTTCACAAACTGCTGGCCCACAACCTGGCCCGTTATGCAGCCGGCGAATTCGACGTTCTGATTACGGCCTGTGCAACCTGCACATCCACGATCCACGAGGTGTGGCCCAAGATGGCCGACGACCGCCAGCGCGACGGCGCCCTGCAGCTGGCCCGCCGAACCATGGACATCAATCAGTTTCTGGTCAATCAGGCCACGCTGCCGCCCCTGGACGACGCAAATGGCACCCGGCACACGGTCACCTACCACGACCCGTGCCATCTGAAAAAAAGCCTGAAGGTCTTCGAAGCGCCCCGCGCCGTGATCCGGGCCACGCCGGGATGCACGCTCACGGAGATGGCCGAACCGGACTGGTGCTGCGGCATGGGCGGCAGCTTCAACCTGCAGTACTATGACATATCCAAGAGCATCGGCCGGAAAAAGGCTCAGCAGATCCACGCCACCGGTGCCGACGTGCTGGCCACGGGCTGCCCGGCCTGCATGATCCAGATCTCGGACATGCTCTCCCAGGCCGGTGCGGACGTTGCCGTGCGCCACCCCATCGAACTTTACGCTGAAGCCCTCGACACATGAAAAAACGGCTCAAACCGATCAGCCCCAAACGAATTTCCGACCAGGTCTTCGAACAGCTGCAGAAACTGATCCTGCGCGGCGACTTCGAGCCGGGCGAACAGCTGATGACCGAACGCGAGCTTGCCGAGACCCTGAACGTCAGTCGTAATTCGGTCCGCGAAGCCATCAACAAAATGGTCGCCCTGCGCTTTTTGGAGCATCGCCAGGGCCAGGGCACCTTCGTCTGCTCGATTGACGAGGCCGTCAAAATCCCTTTGGCCACGGTCATGGAAGCCCAGGATGCGGACCTGATCGACCTGATGGAAATGCGCATGGGGGTCGAGTGCAATGCCGCTTCCCTGGCGGCCCGGCGGGCCAGTGCCGCCGACCTGGAAGCCATTGAAAAGGCCATCACCATGATGGAAGCCGACACCCGGGCCGGCGGCCTGGGCACCACCGGGGATCTGGATTTTCACATGGCCATTGCCATGGCCACCAAAAATCCCATGCAGATCTATCTGATGAAAAATGTATCGGATTTCGTGCATGTGGGCATTCACAAGAACCTGCGGCACCTTTACGAAAAGCCTGAAAATATCGTCAACATTCTCAGCCAGCACAAGGCCATCTACCAGGCCGTTTGCAGCGGCGACCCCGTACAGGCGGCCGAGGCCATGAAAAACCACATCGATTTCGTGATCCATTTTTTCCAAGAGCGACAAAAGGCGGCAACGGCTTCAGGCAAAAAATAGGTCCCCTTCCTATCCACGTCTTTACCGATCGCGCGAGGCAGCCCATGGGCGACATCGAAAATTTCCAGCAGGAACGGCAGGAACTCAACGACCTGGTGATGACATACGCCGGCCTGGGCACCAAGCGCTTTTACAGCCTCGATGCCCAGGCCTATCGGGACGGGGCCCTGCCGGCCAGGACCAAGGAACTGCTGGGTCTGGTGGCCAGCTTCGTGCTGCGCTGCGACGACTGCATCAAATACCACGTGATCCGCTGCCACGAAACGGGCGTCACCAGCCAAGAACTGGAGGAAGCCCTGTTGGTGGGCCTGGTCGTGGGCGGCAGCATCACCATTCCTCACCAGCGCCGGGCCCTGCGGGCCTGGCACGAATTGAAAACGGCAGGAAGTTGATGTAATGTGTCTGCCACCTGCACAGCCAACACTGGCTCAGAAATCAGGTAAAATTGGACGAAATCAAGGCAAGTTAGGCCCTTAATGAAACATTTGCCATGATCCAGGAACCGCATTGGTTTACTTGAGATTGACCTCGCGGTGTGAGCCCTGAAGTTTAATTCTTATTCTGCAACATCGCTAACCTCCGCTCCGATCGTTGACACCTGGTTCCCAATTGTAGCAACATTCCATTTTAAAGCATCCGCTCTTCCATTAGCATGATCTTGCCATTCCACCGTGCCATTACAGCTTGAGAGGCACTTTCATAAAAGTTTTGATCCTTGAATTGGACTGTGCTAAATTTTAGCATCATTCCAATATGGGTAGAAAACAAAGTAATTCTCAAAGTTTGTTTCGAATTTAAGCAAGCTATCGCAAGGCTTTGGTTCCTTGTCAGCTGATACGGCGCCATCCTTCTGACGCCCACCGCCTCGATTAGGCGCGAACCTGAAAATCAGGTCAAGCTTCAATGGAGACCCCCCTCAAATTATGCATACTCGGCGCCTGGCGGCAAAACACCGTCAGGCGTTCGCTTTTGTGCTCTGAACGTGAAAACACTTGGAAAAAACAAAACTGTAATCAATGTTAATCGATGGAGGAAGAAAATGCTTTCACGAACGGTTATTTTTAACGCCTTCATTCTTCTTTTCATGGCATTCGCGTTGTTGAACGCTTGCGGTGGCGGCGGTGACTCCGGCAGCGATAGTGAGGTGCCGGCGCCAGTCAATAATAGTGACTCCATCACGACTGAAAGAATCGATTCCACCGGTGGGATAATCATTCATCCTAAAGGCCTGATGGTTGACTTTCCAGAAGGGTGCTTGTCTGAGGTGGCTGACATCTCAATTCAGGAAGTACCGCTTCCCAGCCCGCTCCCAGATGGCATTAAAGCGGTATCCACAGCATTCAAAATAAGTCCCGACGGTTTAAAGCTCGATTCGCCAGCAAAGGTGACTGTCCAACCATCGGCAGTTAATCATGCCGCAGGTGATGACACGTTAGCTGGGATGTATCGATGGGATGGGGTTGAATGGGAACCAATTGGTCACTACTTCGAAGATGATAACATATCTGCCACAACGGTTACCTTCTCAACTTTTGTAAGAGTAGAAATCATATATCCAGAGCAATGGAAAAAGTTCGTATTCCTCAACAAAGGCAACGATCCTGCAAATTTGATCGTTTCGACTTCCAGACCCTATGCAGGACCCCAAATAGGTGGCTCTGTGCATGTTCCTGATGCATCTGCCGACTATCCGGAACGGGTCATCTGGCTTCCCTTGGGCTGCTATGAATTCTGCTACGAGTGGTATATCTACAACCCCTTTGAATTCAAAAGGGAAATGGTTCACAATTTTGAAGGCGATGCTGTTTGGCAGCATTGTTTGGATGATCAAACAGGGCTTGCTACTGGTGAATCAGTTTGGATAGACACAACTTACGGGGATTATGACGGACCTTGCGGCCCACGACCTGTTGATGGCGGTCAAGGTTGGCAATGGCAAGCCTCTGGAAGGGGAGATCATCAGGGCTGTGATGTAACCAACACCATGGGATCGGCGATCCCCGATCCAACTCTGGCTGAAGAGGGACTAATCGCCGTTTGCTGGGATGGCGTAACGGTGTGCAACCCGACTTTTGACTGCGCACGATATGGGGCCTGGTGCACTTATAAAGACCTTTCGTTAGATGATTGCCCCGCGAAAGAAAGTTCGGCATATATGTACACAGCCGTTCCAGGACCGTCTGAATTCTAATGCCGGTGTGCTTAACTATTACCCTTCGTAAATTCTGCAATGATGCACGCGCTCGGAATTCTAAGAAGGGCTGGTTTCAAATTGCTTTGATGTCAATTCCATCACGAGATCAGACAATTAACTTGACAGCAATTCCAGCGATCCATATAATCTGTCTCAATTAACCGTGTTCCTGGTTGTAACTGAAAATCACGTAAGCCCCGGAATTTCTCCGGGGCTTTTTTTTATGGGGCACAGAAAGAAGGTACTTGTTGAACTTCGAAACGTTCGAGTTTCATCCCGCGGTCGCCGCGGGGGTTGTTGCGGCGGGCTATCAACGCCCGACGCCGATTCAGTCGCGGGCGATCCCGCCTATTATGAAGGGCCGTGACATGATGGGGCTGGCCCAGACCGGCACGGGCAAAACGGCGGCATTCGTACTGCCGATACTCCACCGCCTGGCGACAGGCAATCGCGGATGTACGCGCGCCCTGATACTGGCCCCGACCCGTGAATTGGCCGAACAAACCCATCAGGCCATCGAAAGCCTGGGGCGCCGGACGCGGCTTGCCAGTGTCGCCGTCTACGGCGGCGTGGGCATCCAGCAGCAGATCCAGAAGCTGAAACAGGCCGATGTGGTCGTTGCCTGCCCCGGCCGCCTGCTGGATCACATCGGTCGCCGCAGCATCGACCTGGCCCGACTGGAGGTACTGGTGCTGGATGAGGCCGATCAGATGCTGGACATGGGATTCATTCCCGACATCCGGCGGATCATCGCGCATCTGCCCGTAAAACGGCAGACAATGGTCTTCTCGGCAACCATGCCGCCCGAGATCCGGCGCCTGGCCGGCAGCATCCTGCACGACCCGGCCACCGTCCAGGTAGGCATCACCGCACCGGCCGAAACGGTCAGCCATGCATTCTACCCGGTTGCCCCGCATTTGAAAACGGCGTTGCTGTTGACGCTGCTGGCGCACACCAACCCCACATCCGCACTGGTCTTCACCCGCACCAAGCATCGTGCCAAGAGCCTGGGCAAAAAGCTTTCCGCCGCCGGCTACCGATCGGCGTCGCTGCAGGGAAATCTAACCCAGTCGCGTCGCCAGGCGTCCCTGGACGGCTTTCGCGACGGTAAATTTCAAATTCTGGTGGCCACCGATATCGCCGCCCGCGGGATCGACGTCACCCGTATTTCGCACGTCATCAACTTCGACATTCCCGCCACGGCCGAGGCCTATATTCACCGCATCGGACGCACCGGCCGCGCCACGCGCAATGGCGAAGCCTTTACGCTCGTTACCGCTGAAGACAAGAAAATGATCAATGCCATTAATCGGGTGATCGGTTCCGAAGTGGAACAGCGCACACTGCCGACGTTCGACTACGGCGACCGTGTGCACCATCCGCCCGTCCAGCCGCAGATAACCGTCAAACCAAAGCGCAGGGCTTCCGGCAAAGCGATGGTTGGCCAAAAAAGACGCTATCGAAGCGCGCCGGCGGCACGGGCCGCCGGGCCGACCAGCCCCTGACGTGATCGTGATTTCTCATCGGTTGACCCCGTAATCTTTCAGTTTAAGCTGCAGTGTTCGGCGGCTGATGCCCAGCACCCGGGCCGTTTGCGTGCGGTTCCCGCCCATGTCCGCCAGCGTGTTGAGGATCATCTCCTGTTCGACTTCCTTGAGCGAACGGCCCGAGGCCAGTATCGACGACGACCCCGATTCTACGGCATCTGCATCCACGAACGTGCCGGGCAGGTCACCGGCGTCGACGACATCTGCCCGGGCCATGATCACGGCCCGCTCGATCACGTTCTCCAGTTCGCGCACGTTGCCCGGCCAGCGGTGGCGCTGCAGCAGCTGCATGGCCCGCGGGTGGATGCCCTTGAGGCGGCGGCGGTTCTTTTTGGCATAGCGGCTGAGAAAATAATCCGCCAGCAGCGGTATGTCGGCCGGCCGATTTCGCAGGGGCGGCACCGTAATCGTGACCACGTTGAGCCGGTACAACAAATCTTCCCGAAAACGGCCGGCCGCGATTTCATCCTCCAAACGGCGGTTGGTGGCCGAGATGATGCGCGCGTCGACCTGAATGGTGCGGCTGCCGCCCACCGGCTCGAATTCACGTTCCTGCAGAACACGCAGGATCTTGGCCTGGGTGGCCGGGGACATTTCCGCGATTTCGTCCAGGAAAAGGGTACCCTGGTGGGCCAGCTGAAAGCGTCCTTTTTGCGGACGGGTGGCCCCGGTGAAGGCACCTTTTTCATGTCCGAAGAGTTCGTTTTCCAGCAGCGTCTCCGGCAGGGCGGCGCAGTTGACCTTGACGAAGGGCTTCTCCCTGCGCGGACTGTTGTGGTGGATGGCATTGGCCACCAGCTCCTTGCCGGTGCCGCTTTCACCCTGGATCAGCAAGGTGGCCTCGGACGGGGCCACCAGCGCCAGGGTTTCGAACAATTCCCGCATGGACGGGCTGCGGCCGATGATGTGGCCGAAGTCGAACTGCGCATCCAGGCGGGCCCTCAAATTGCGGTTTTCCTCTTCCAGCCGGCGATGCTTGAGGGTTTTTTGGATCAGAAGGGTCAGCTCATCGGGATCGATCGGTTTGGTCAGGTAATCCATGGCCCCGGACTTGAGCGCCTCGACCGCCGAGCGGATCGACGCATAGGCGGTCATGATCACCACCGGCAAGGCGGGGTTGATCTCGGCCATGCGCTTCTGGGCGGCATCGCCGTGCATGCGCTTCATGCGCATGTCCATCAGCACCAGATCAAAATCGACACGCGCCACTTCGCGGCAGGCGGCGTCGCCGTCATCGGCTTGGCTCACCTGGTATCCTTCGGCCGCCAGCAACGCCGTCAGCATGGCGCGGTGGGCGGCATCGTCATCAACGACGAGAATTCTGGCCTTCATGGATTCCCCCTGCGTGTATATTTCTCAGCACCAGAACGAAGCGGGTCCCGCGGGACTTTTTGGGCGGCGGACTTTCTACCGTCACGCTGCCATCGTGGTTCTCGGCAATCTTGCGCACCATGGCCAGGCCCAGACCGGTTCCTTGCCCACGCGTGGTGAAAAAGGGTTCGAATATCTTCTCCTGAAGGTCCCGGACGACTCCAGGGCCATCGTCTTCGATGAGAATCGTCACGGCATTCTCGCCCGGGGCCCGGCAGGCCCGAATGTCGATCCTCCCGCCCGGCGCCACGGCCACAATGGCGTTGAGCAGCAGGTTGAGCATGGCCTGGGTGACCTGGTCGGGATCCAGGGTCATAAAGGGTAGGTCGGGCGGGACGTCCATGTGGATGTCGATGCGCTGTTTGTCGGCATCGGCCGCAACCAGGGCGGCCACGTGGTTGACCAGATCGGAAAGGTCGGTGACCGCCGGAGCGGCCGTCATGGGGCTGGCGAAATTGAGCAGGTTCGTGACGACCTGGTTGATGCGGTCGATCTCTCGCACCATGACGTCGGCATACTCCCGTTCCGGCGCCGCCTGGCCGTGGTTTCTGCCCAGCAGGTAGGCAAAGCCCCGGATGGAACTGAGCGGATTGCGGATTTCATGGGCCACGCCGGCGGCCAGTTTCCCGATCGCCGCCAGCTTCTCGGCACGCCGCACCTGTTCCTCGAGCCGCCTGATCGCCCGCAGGTCCCTGACCACCACGACCGCACCCTGGCCTTTTTCGGCTTCGTCCTGAATCGGCGTGACCGTAATGGCCACGGGAACCAGCTGGTCAGACGGCGCGGCAACCGTCATCTCGTGGTTCAGAACCGGGACACCCGTGGCAAGGGTCCGGGCGATGCCGGTTTCATCGAAGGCGACCAGCGTCCCAAGATCGAATCCCGCCGCCGCCGATTCCGGGATGCCCAGCAGCGACAACGCTTGCCGGTTGTAGGAAACCACCCGGCCCCGGGCGTCGATGCTCAAAACCCCGTGGGCCATGCTGGCAATCACCTGGCGGGTGTAATCCCGGGCCTCTTGAAGGGTCCGGCTGAGCAAGTAGTAGCTGCGGATCACGATAAAAAAATAGATCACGCCGGCTCCCAGTGCCAGGACGATGCCCCCCATGATGGCGGCGTGGTGGAGATCCGACCGCCGCGCCGCTTCATAGGCGGTCATGTTCATACCCAGGTAGACGCTGGTGCGGGTGGGTTGGCGTGCCGACGCCGACGCCTCGCGGCCCGAGGATTTCGATGGCATACCCGGCAGGCCCGCTCCCGTGGGGGCAAAGGGCTTGGCGATCTCGAACACGCGCGTACCGTCATCCAGGCGCCGCACCCGGGTAGGCACGTCGTCCGGTCCCTGGAACGGCGGCCGCCAGGAAGCCTGCGCCCCCGCCAGGGAAGGCGTGGAGTGATGCACGACCAGACCGTCGGCGTTGACCAGGTACAAGTAATAGATGTCGTCGGAGCGCCCGACTTCGTGAATCAGTGAGCCGATGGCATCCGCTCCGGCCATCCGCATCATCATACCGGCCCGTGCCCCGGCCTCCAGGGCCTTGATCAAGGTCAGGGCTTGGCGGTAGACCGTCTCTGTGGCGGCGTTTCGCTCACGGTTCAGATTCTGAACGGTTGAAATGCTGATCATCACCAGCAGCAACAGCACGATGCACAGGATGGAAAGCGCCGACAGGTACAGCTGCCGGCGGGGGACGACGGTCATGGCCATTCACCTTCATTTCAGCAAGATGCGGTCAGGATGGAATCGCTTGCATCAAAAGATAATACGGCCGCCGGCCCGGTGCAAATTTTTTGCGCACCCGGCCGGGCAGACCAGCGCGGGCAAAACGACAATGACCGCCGAGGCGAAATGACTTTCCCGGTCGAAAACGGTCGATTCGGCTGCCGTTTGATCGCTCATCCGGCCCGCCGACGCCGCCACCCGGCGCCCATTTCCTGAAAACAAAAGGCAACATATTGTTATTTATGTTTATTATTTTTTTTCAACCGCCTCTATTTTTGCTTGCATTTAAGGCGAAAATACATATATTCGCGCCAAACAGCCGATGGGAAAATCGGGCCATGGCCCATTGGGTTTCTCGGCGGCGGCCGACGGTCGTTAACCCCGCAAAAAAAAGGAAAAGGGACAACATGCAGGTCACCATCAAAAGGAATGAACCGCAGATGACAGTTTCGTCACCGGCTGGCCAGGAAGGAGACGACGAACCTCCCGACCCTGGCTCGTGCCCGGCAATTTCACCCGCCATCCCCATCGCCCCCCAAACCGGGCGCATTGTCCGATTCCCCACCCACCGCGCCGGGTTCATCAGCCCGGCCGCAAGATCGTTTCGAAAAAAACACTTTCCCGGCGTCTCCAACAAGCTCTGGAACGACTGGCGCTGGCAAACCACCCAGCGCATCCGCAGCCTGACCCAACTGGAGAAGATGATCAGTCTTTCCGAGACGGAACGCAAGGCCTTCACCTGCTCGGAAACCGCGCTGCCATTAGGGATCACGCCCTACTACATGAGCCTGGTTTCCCCGGAGGATCCCAGCCAGCCGATCCGCCGCACCGTGATTCCCACCATCTATGAAACCCGGCACACGCCGGGAGAGGCCGACGACCCCCTGGGAGAAGAGGCCATGAGCCCGGTACCGGGCTTGGTGCATCGCTACCCGGACCGCGTTCTGCTGCTGCTGTCCGACTTCTGCTCCACCTATTGCCGCTACTGCACCCGTTCCCGTGTGGTGGGCCACGGTGCCATCCACCCCAGCCGCAACCGGCTGGAACGCGCCTTTGCCTACATCGCCCAGACCCCGGCCATACGCGACGTGCTGCTCTCCGGCGGCGATCCGCTCATGCTGGGTGAGGAGAAGTTGGCCTGGATTCTATCCCGGCTGCGCCAGATCCCCCATGTCGAGATCGTACGCATCGGCACCAAGGTGCCGGCGGTGTTGCCACAGCGCATCACGCCCCAGCTGGTCAAGTCACTGCGGCGCTTTCACCCCCTGTGGATGAGCCTGCACTTCACCCACCCGGACGAGTGCACACCCGAGGCCCATCGCGCCTGCGCCATGCTGGCCGATGCCGGCATTCCCTTAGGGTCCCAGACCGTTCTGCTCAAAGGGGTCAACGACAGCATCGCGACCATGGGCAGCCTCGTTCACAACCTGCTCAAGATGCGGGTGCGCCCCTACTACCTCTACCAGTGCGACCCGATCACCGGTTCCGCTCATTTCCGCACCTCCGTCGACACGGGCCTTGGCGATCATCCGCGGCCTGCGGGGCTTTACCAGCGGCTATGCCCTGCCGACTTACGTGGTCGACGCCCCGGGCGGCGGCGGCAAGATCCCGCTGAGCCCCGACTACGTGGTCGGACGCGAAGACGGCGCCCTGGTGCTGAAAAACTATCTGGGCCAGCACTACCGCTACCCGGAATCATAAGGAGAAGGACAATGACCCTGACCGTTGGGTTGACCTATGATCTGCGCTCCGCCTACCTGGCGGAGGGATTTTCCGAAGACGAGACGGCCGAGTTCGACCGTGAGGAGACCGTGGCGGCCATTGAAACAACGCTGCAGTCGCTCGGCCACCGCACCGAACGCATCGGCCACGGCCGCCAACTGGCCGAGGCCCTGGTGGCCGACCGGCGCTGGGACCTGGTCTTCAACATCGCCGAGGGCATGCACGGCATCGGGCGCGAGGCCCAGGTGCCGGCCCTGCTGGACATGTACCAGATCCCCTACACCTTTTCCGATCCGCTGGTGATGAGCCTGACCCTGCACAAGGGTATGACCAAGCACGTGGTCCGCGACGCCGGCATCGCCACGAGCGATTTTTGGGTGGCCGACAGCACCGACGCGGCCGCTGCGGTCCCCTTCGGCGCCCCCTACTTCGTCAAACCGGTGGCCGAGGGTACCGGCAAGGGCATCACGCCGCAATCCATCGTGTCCGACAAAAAC
Organism: uncultured delta proteobacterium; assembly: GCA_963785365.1. Classification (GTDB taxonomy): domain Bacteria; phylum Desulfobacterota; class Desulfobacteria; order Desulfobacterales; family Desulfosarcinaceae; genus Desulfosarcina. The sequence goes on from CAWAUZ010000001.1 coordinate 192,891, forward strand.
GAACTGCAAACGGTCTGCCGGCAACTTCTGGAAACCTACCGGCAGCCCGTGATCATCGAACCCTTTCTGCCCGGCCGGGAGTTCACCACCGGCATCGTCGGCACCGGTGGTAAGGCCCGCGTGATCGGGTCCATCGAGGTACACCTGCTGGAACATGCCGAGGCCGGGGTTTACTCGTACACCAACAAAGAGGAGTGCGAATCACGGGTCTGCTACCGCCTGGTGCGCCCGTCCCAGGACCCGGTCGTGGCCGAGGCCGAAGCCGTGGCCCTGCGGGCCTGGCGCGCCCTGGGCTGCCGGGACGCGGGACGGATCGACCTGCGCTGCGACCGGCACGGGCATCCCCAGTTTATCGAGGTCAACCCGCTGGCCGGCATTCATCCCGAGCACTCGGACCTGCCCATCATCTGCAACCACCTGGGCATCGCCTACCGCGACCTGATCGGCTGGATCGTCGCCTCGGCCGCCGCGCGCATCCCGCACACCGCCCCTCGGCAAAAAGCCGCCTGATGCACATCGCCATCGTCCACGACGCGGTCGGCGAGAGCGATGCACCCGATGCCAAAGACGCGCTGGTGCAGGCCGATGCCGTGGACGGCGCCCTGCAGCGACTGGGACACACGGTCTGCCGCATGGAGTGCACCTTGAACCTGGCGGCGCTCACCAGCACGCTCGAGGAGCGCAGGGTCGACCTGGTGTTCAACCTGGTGGAGTCCATCGGCGGGCAGGGGCGGCTGATCCACCTCCTCCCCTTCTGCCTGGACGCCGTGCCCCTGCCCTACACCGGTGCGCCGGCCCAGGCCATGCTGCTGACCTCCAACAAAACCCTGGCCAAGGCCTGGATGGCCGCCGTCGGTATCGCCACGCCGGCCTGGGTCGGCCCCTGGCCCGGCGGCAGCGGCCGGATCGACGGCGGTGATGCGAAAAGGCGCAGTTGGATCGTCAAGTCGGTCTGGGAGCACGCCTCGATCGGGTTGGGACCGCAAAGCCTCGTCGCCGATGCCGAACCGCAGGCGGTCCATGGGCTGCTGGCCGAACGGGCGGCCGGGTTGGGCGGCGTCTGCTTTGCCGAAGCCTTCGTCGACGGCCGCGAGTTCAACCTGTCGCTCCTGGCCGGTGAAAGCGGCCCGCAGGTGCTGCCCCCGGCCGAGATCGATTTTGACGGGTTCACCGCCGAGATGCCACGCATTGTTGACTATCAGGCCAAATGGAACGAAGATGCCTTTGCGTACCACCACACCCCCCGGCGCTTCGATTTCGATCCGGCCGACCGCGACCTGCTGGTGCGCTTAGAAGCGACGGCCCTGAAGTGCTGGCACCACTTCGGCCTGGCCGGCTATGCCCGGGTCGATTTCCGCGTCGACCCGGCCGGCAGGCCCTTCGTGCTGGAAATCAACGCCAACCCGTGCATCGCCCCCGATGCCGGCTTTGCAGCGGCCCTGGCCCGCGCCGGCATCACTTTCAAGGACGCCGTAGCCCGAATCGTCGCCGACAGCCGCCGCTGACACGAGGATATTCCCGTGGTTCGCATCCGCCGAATTTACGACAACATCATGCCGGTCAACAAAAGCACCCTCGATCAGGTCCACGAGATCCTGCGCAGCCAGTTCTCCGCCATTGATCCCAAGGAGATCGAGACCATTGCCGAGAAGCTGCGCAACCCCTTCAAGCAGCGCTTCCGCACCATCTTGTTCGTGGCCGAAAGCATCAAGGGCAAGGTGCGCGGGTTTGCCCTGCTGCTTCACGAACCCGAACTGCACTTCACCTATCTGGACTGGATCGCCACGGCATCGGCCCGGGCCGGTGCCGGCATCGGCGGTGCACTCTACGACCGCATCCGCCGGGAGTCTTCGGCCCTGAAGGTCAGCGGCCTGTTTTTCGAATGCCTCCCCGACGACCCGGCCGACTGCCCGGACCCGGACGAATGCCGACAGAACCAGGCCCGCCTGCGCTTCTACGAGCGCTACGGCGCGCGGCCGATTGTCGACACCGCCTACGAGTCCCCGGTCAAGCCGGAAGACACCGTCATGCCCCATCTGGTCTACGACGATCTGGGAACCGGCCGACCACTGCGCAAAGCCTTCGCGCGCAAGGTGGTCAGGGCCATTTTGGAACGCAAATATGCCGGCTACTGTCCGGCGGAGTATGTGGAGAAGGTGGTGGCCAGCTTCCGGGACGACCCGGTCCACCTGCGCCCGCACCGCTACGTCAAGCCCGAAGCCGTGATCAAGGCGGTGGAGAGCCGCTCGACCGACCAGATCGCCCTGATCGTCAACGACCGTCACGACATTCACCACGTCCACGAGCGCGGCTACGTGGAGTCGCCGGTGCGGGTGCAGCGCATCCTGAACGTCATCGAACCCAGCGGCCTGTTTGTGCGCATCAAACCCAGGCCCTTTCCTCAAAAGCATCTCACCGCCGTACACGATGCGGACTTCGTGGGCTATCTGAAGCGGGCCTGTGCCGATGTGCCGGCCGGCAAGTCGCTCTACCCGTACATCTTCCCGATCCGCAACAAGACCCGGCCCCCCAAGGAGCCCTCGGTGCTGTCGGGCTACTACTGCATCGACACCTTCACCCCCATCAACGCCAACGCCTACCTGGCGGCCCGGCGCAGCGTGGACTGCGCCCTGACGGCCGTACGCGAGATTCTGGACGGCCGCCGCATCGCCTACGCCCTGATCCGCCCTCCGGGCCACCACGCCGAACGCCGCTCCTTCGGCGGATTCTGCTATTTCAACAACAACGCCATTGCGGCCCAGTACCTGTGCCCCCACGGCAAGGTGGCCATCTTGGACATCGACTACCACCACGGCAATGGCGGCCAGGACATTTTCTACCGCCGCAGCGACGTGCTGACCGTCTCCATCCACGGGCACCCCAAGTTCGCCTATCCCTATTTCAGCGGTTTCGAAGACGAGCGCGGCGAGGGCGAGGGCGAAGGATTCAACCTCAACCTGGCCCTGCCCGAAGCCGTCGACGGACAGGCCTACCGCAAGTCGCTGACCCTGGCCCTGCGACGCATCGAGGCCTACGGGCCCCAGTTTTTGATCGTGGCCCTGGGCCTGGACCCGGCCAAGGGCGACCCCACCGGCACGTGGTCGCTGACCGTCAAGGATTTTGCCGCCAACGGGCGCATGATCGGCGGACTGGGCCTGCCCATGGCGGTCATCCAGGAGGGCGGCTACCGCACCCAGACCCTGGGGAAGAACGCCCTGGCCTTTTTTCGCGGGCTGGTGGCCGGTGCCAGCCAGTGGGCCGACAGCCGCCACGCCCCGGCCCATCGGGTACATGGGGTCACCCTGCGCGACACCCTGGTGTCCGAGGACGCCGAGCGGGTGCGCCGCCTGGTGGAGATCACCGGTTTCTTCCATCCCGACGAAGTGGCCGTCGCCGGGGAGCTGGTGGTCGAACACCTCCAAAAAGGCGCGGCCTCAGGCTACCACTTTGTCATGGCCGATCACTACGGCCGCCTGGCCGGCTACGCCTGCTTCGGGCCTATCCCCTGCACGGCCGCCAGCTTCGATCTCTACTGGATTGCGGTTCACCCGGATTTTCAGGGCCGCGGCCTGGGACGGCGCATCCTGACCGAAGTGGAACGGCGCATCAAAAGCGCCGGCGGCAACCGCATTTACGTGGACACCAGCCAGCGCGTTCAGTACGCCAGCACCCGGGCTTTTTACGAGCACCACGGCTATCGCCTGGAAACGGTCCTCAAGGATTTCTATGCCGTCGGTGACGGCAAGGCCATCTACTGCAAATCCCTGATTTAGAAAACCGCACAACATCATCTTCTGGCATGCACCCAGTGGGGACGATTCCGTCCGGCAAGGTGGTGGCCGCCAATATCGGCATGCGGCCCCACGACACCTTTTCAGCATAGACGCACCGCCCATCGACGGCGAGCGTGGCACGGTTGCAGTTTAAGGCCAGCGGCAGCATGAGGTGATCGAATCCGCTCATTTTGATCGAATTCGCAACCGGTAAGGGTTTTTAATTATATTTTATAAAATTTAATAAGACAGATTTTATTATTTCCATTGACACCCCCTTTGTTCGCGTATAAAGATCTGAAAAAGGCATCAAGCTCTCCCGGAACAGGAACAAAGACTACAGGGCAGGCGCTTCCCATGAACAATCGCTTGGATGCACAAGCTTCTGCACATTTTTTCTTTAGAGACCATTTCTCTCATAATGTTGCTGTGATTCTCAGCCACGGCACATGACGACCTTCATGGGCCGTTTCTATATATAGTGGGTCTGCATGTCGTTAAGCCGCGGGATGTATCGCTGTTTAACTAAGGCCAGCGGAAATAAATAAATCCGCCAGAATTGCGCCGGATGTGTGCCGATCTTCAAGGCGCGCCAAATGAAAGCGTATTGGAATACGTGCCATTTGGAGCAACGCCGAAGACCGGCACAAAGACAAGCAAGGCGGGGGATTAATTTATTTCCGCTGGCCTAACGTCCGGTTACCAATTTCAACCAAGGAGGAAGCATGAAACGATTTTCTATCTTCAGTCTACTAGTGTTACCATAAGGAGAAATAATCATGTCAAAACAAGCGATTCGAACCGATCGCGCCCCGGCGGCCATCGGCCCTTATTCCCAGGCCGTCATCTCGGGCGGTTTGCTTTTCACATCAGGCCAACTTCCCATTGACCCGGCAACCGGAAAAATTCCCGAAGGCAGCATCACAGACAAGGCTCACATCGTCTTCAAGAATCTCGAAGCCATTGCCGCGGAAGCCGGAACGAAGTTGGAAAATGCGGTCAAGACCACCGTGTTTCTGGCCGACATTGCCGACTTTCAGACGGTCAATCAGGTGTACGCCCAGTACTTCAAGGAGCCTTATCCCGCACGCAGCGCCTTCCAGGTGGCGGCGTTGCCGTTGGGCGCGGATCTTGAAGTGGAGGCCATTTTTCAACTGTAGGACCCATCACTCCCTGTGGTGCCGTCCAATCAAATCACTGTCGATTGACGGCCGCCTGGTCCGCCAAGGAAGGTCTGGATTGCCATCTGGTTCTCGAAGAACGGGTCAAAGGATCCTACAAGCCGGAGGCCAGTGGAAACAATTTCCTTTTCGAACTGCTCAATGTCAAGAGCATCGGCGTCGTTCCCGGCGGCTCTGACATGATGGCTGAGATGGAGGAAAAGGCCGATGCCCTGTCGGCGGCCGGCAAGCTATTTGCCAAAACGGAAGCCGTACTCTTGGATCCGGTCTATTCCGGCAAGGCCGCCGCAGGGTTGATCGATTTGGTGCACAAGGGGCGTTTTCCCGCCGGCTCCAATGTTCTCTTCCTGCACACCGGCGTATCGCCCGCCCTCTACGCCTATCTATATACATTCAGAAAGGGATGATTCACCCCGAGACAAGAGCCCCTGATGCTGTGGCTCTTGATCGACGTCTTTTGCTAGGTGGAATGCAAGATGCCCGAATCCAAAGATAAGGTTGTCGGCATTTTAGGCGGGGTCAATCATGAGACGAGGGTTTAATTGGATGGATGGCCATCAACAGGAGCTTCGATTTGGCAGACAATAAATCTTACATGAAGTCCCTAAAGGCTTATGAAAAAATCAGGGATATGATTCTCAGCGGCGAGAAGCTTCCCGGGACGCGCCTTGTATTGTCTGAACTCGAGTCGGAACTTGGCATCGGCCGGGGTCCAATCAGAGAAGCCCTCATGCGCCTGGACCGATCCGGAATCGTGAAAAATATCCCATATAAAGGTGCGATCGTCGCCAAGCCCCCGACCCGTAAAGAAATACTTCATATCTATGATCTGCGCGTGGATTTGGAAGCAAAACTGGCTGTCGAGGCCATCGAAAACCTGACTGAAGCAGATATGCTCAGGCTTGAAGAACTGCTTGATCAAATGAATCAGCTTCCCCTCAACCACTATCAATTGGACAGGCAGTTTCATAAAATCATATGCGATGCATCCAATCTTCCCCATCTTTGCAATATTGCCCAGGCGCTGTTTCAGTCCGTGGAAAGTGTACTCAACATCTATCGGCGTGAAAAGGAACATTGCCTCAAATTTAATAAGGAACACCAGGCTATTCTCGATGCGCTCAAAAGCAAAAAACCTGATAAGGTTAAAAAAGCATTCGAGGTCAATATCAAAAGCGGGCTTGAAATCATTAAGAACACCTACAATAAACTGTTAAAAGTCCCCTTTGAGTGACGTTAGGCCAACATGCTCTCGAACCACATTGGCCGCTGTCACCGGCCGACATGAGCAACGATACCCAGGCCATAAGCCCATTGTTCCGATCCCAGGACCAAAGCAAGCCTGCTGACGGAACATACAGTGTTGACAGCGGTCTGATGTCTGATATATCAGACATCAGATTAGGCTGCCAAAATAGAACGATACACAGGAGGATCAAACGGCTAAAATCAAGATGACGACCGAAGAGGCTTTCGTAAAAGTACTCCAGATGCACGGCATCGAACACGCATTCGGCATTATCGGATCGGCCTTTATGCCGATATCCGACCTGTTTCCAAAAGCGGGAATTACATTCTGGGATGTGGGGCATGAAGGCAACGCCGGGATGATGGCGGACGGATTCACCCGTGCTTCCGGCAAAATATCCATGATGATCGCCCAGAACCGACCCGGTATCACTGAAACTTGGTCACTCCGGTTAAAACAGCTTTCTGGAACCACACCCCCCTGCTGCTGGTCACCCCTCAGGCGGCCAACATGACCATTGGCCAGGGCGGCTTCCAGGAAGTCCACCGGATGGCCGTGTTTGAGGATATGGTGGCCTACCAGGAAGCGGTGCTGCATCCATCCCGCATGGCCGAGGTGCTCAACCGGGTGATCCTGCAGGCCAAACGGTCTTCGGCCCCAGCCCTGATTACCACCCGGGCAGACATCGATGAGATCGTGGCGGCGGTGAAAAAAGCGATCGAACAGTTTTGATTAGGCCGGTGATAGCGACTTCCTCAAACTCGCTCTCCCTGTGGGATCGGGTTGTGGTGAGGGTAAAACTTCGAAGATTTTCAGCGTTCATGGTATAATCGGAAAAAGGTCGCTTTACCAAGTGCAAACGGCACCCAACCGACAAGGAGGGAGACATGAAGGTAGGCATTCTGAAAGAGATCAAGACGGCAGAGAACCGGGTCTGCATGACCCCGGCGGGGGTGGAGGTGATGATCCACAACGGCCACACGGTAATGGTGGAGAAAAATGCCGGGGCCGGCAGCGGATTTGCCGACGCGGCCTACGCCGAGGCCGGGGCCCGGATGGTCGACACCCCCGCCGAGATCTTTGGCGCGGCCGACATGGTCATGCACGTCAAAGAGCCCCTGCCCCCGGAATACGACCTGATTCGGCCGGGCCAGATCGTCTTCACCTACCTGCACCTGGCCGCCGACGAGACCCAGACCCGGGCCCTGATCAAGAGCAAGTCGGTGAGCATCGCCTACGAAACCATCCAGAAGGCCGACGGCAGCCTGCCCCTGCTGACCCCCATGAGCGAGGTGGCCGGACGCATGGCCATCCAGCAGGGGGCCAAGTACCTGGAGATGGCCCAGGGCGGCCACGGGGTGCTGCTGGGCGGTGTACCCGGGGTGGACCCGGGCACGGTAGTGGTGATCGGCGGCGGCGTGGTGGGCATCAACGCGGCCAAGATGGCCTGCGGTTTAGGCGCCAAGGTCTACCTGCTGGACATGAACCTGGACCGGCTGCGCTACCTGAATGACGTGATGCCGGCCAACTGCTTCACCGTGATGTCCAGCCCGGCCACGATCCGCAAGCTGGTCCAGGAGGCCGACGTGGTGGTGGGGGCAGTGCTGATTCCCGGCGCCAAGGCCCCACGCCTGGTGACCCGCGAGATGCTGAAAACCATGAAGCCAGGTTCCGTGCTGGTGGACGTGGCCATCGACCAGGGCGGCTGCTTCGAGACCTCCAAGGCCACGACCCACGGTGAACCGACCTACGTGGTGGACGGTGTGATCCACTACTGCGTGGCCAACATGCCCGGTGCGGTGGCCAAGACCTCGACCCTGGCGCTGACCAACGCCACCTTGCCCTACGCGGTAGAGATCGCCAACAAAGGCTGGCAACGGGCCATGCGGGAAAACCCGGAGATCCGCCTGGGCGCCAACGTGATCGACGGCCAGGTCACCTACCGGGCCGTGGCCGAGGCCTTCGACCTGGCGTATACACCGGTCAACACATTGATCGACGATTGAGCGAACCCTCCCGCAAGGTCTCGTGCACCGCAGCGCTGATTGATCGAAAATGAGGAGCCGGGATGTGGAAAGCGTACTGGAAGTTAGATCGCTGCGTGAACAGGTCTATGAGTACCTTCAGGGCGAAATCCAGGCCGGCCGGCTGGTGCCCGGCGCCTTTATCAAACTAAATGAGATCAGTGCCCAACTGGGTATCAGTAAAACGCCCCTGCGAGATGCCATCATCCAGATGGAGTGCGAAGGCTTTGTTTCCATCATGCCTCGCAGGGGCGTACTGCTCAAACGGCTGACGCTGGTGGAAATCAGGGAAATTCTGCAGATCCTGGGCGCCCTGGAAAGTGCAACCCTGCGGTCGGTGTTCCCCAAGATCACACCGCAGCGAATCCGCAGGATGGAAAAGCTGAACCAGGAGATGCGCCAGCGCATCATGGAAAATTCCTTCGAACGATTCGATGCGCGCTACTATTGGATGAACATTGCATTCCACGACGTTTTTCTCGAATTATCCGGGAACCAGTCCATGAGGCAGCTGATGACCACCATGAAGCGACGCCTGTATGACTTCCCGCGCCTAGCCGACATCAAGGCGTGGGAATGGGCCAATTGTGACGAACACGCGCGCCTGATCCGTTATATCCGTCAAGGTGAAAGGGAGGCGGCCGCCCTATTCTGGCAGGAGACCCACTGGGGCTTCGAGGCGCAGGAACAAAACATCCGCAGGTATTATGCCCAGGCCGATGCAAAGCGTCCAGAATGATGACCCGATCTGACGGATAGCAACGTCAACCCCGCCGCTAATGGAATCCAAAGACAGCAGCGCATCGCAATAGACGGTCGTAAACGCCGGATTGTCAATCTCAATCACACCCTACCCGCCAATAGATAAAATCATTTTGACGAATAGACGACATCGATTTATCTTTCGCATGGTATAAAAAGTCTTGTAAAACACGTCGTAGCAGCAATTCTTCGCCGGCTTTATGAATCGATACATTCGAATATCGATCACGAGCAGGCTGTATTTTTATCTAAATCGGTTTCATCTTTGCCGTGCAGTGCCGACGGTGGCTTAACTTCGCCGCAAGGACACGCAACGCCCGGCCAACTTTGACTGCTTACTTCCATCACGTCACGAACGAGGCGACAGGCCCGCTTCCACCAGGCTGTCTGCCTTGCCCGTCAACGCCCCTTTTTTCTTGAATGCAAAACCCGTCGCAACGCCGGCGGAGAATGTGGAGCCCATCATGAAGACAATGAGATCATATTCGGCCACGCGCTTACTGGCAGGGATTGCCGCCGCCATCCTGATCGGGTGCGGCGGCGGCGGCGGCGGCAGCGGTGACGGGGGGACAACGCCCGCCACCGGAACCACACCCCCCCCACCGGCTGGACAGAACGACACCTTGACGGAATCCTTGAACACGCTGGGGGTCAACACCGATGAAACCCAGCGCACCTACACCGTCGATGAAGACGGCGACGGCACCGGGCAAACGGTCCCCCTGCCCGACGACTACAGCCCCTTGGGCGCCGCCTTCGACATCTTTACGGCCGAATTGTTCATCATCGGCCCCCGCCTGAAGGATCCCAACCCTGCCGGGGGCTCGCTTGCCCTGCCTTACGGCAACTATTTGGTCGAGCTGTCCGACGACGACACCGGTGAGGTGGGACTGGGCATTCTCAACGTGATCGAGCCGGAGCCCATCTGGGAGCAGGACACCAACAGCCCGCAGCCGGGATACAGCGCCACCAGCACCCAGGGCAGCCAGTCGACCCGCGCGGCCGTCGCCGCGGATATCGACAAGGACGGCCTGGATGAGATGGTCGTCGCCTATGTCGACCCCGATACGCCCGCGCGCGCCAGCGATCTGCAGATCGAGGTCATCGACGACCCGGGCAGTGCCGACGGCCTGACCCGCTACAACACGGTCATCACCGAAATCGGCGACATCCGGGATGTCTGCGTGGTCGCCAGCGACGTCGACGGCGATGGCTTCGAAGATGTCGTCGTCGGGGTCAGCACCGCCGACGGCGCCCAACTGCTGGTGATCGAATTCGACGCCAACGGCAACCCCACCATATCCCCGTTTCAACCGGACTGGTCCTACGCCCAGAAAATTCCCGGCAGTCTGCTCTCCATGGAGATGGCGGCCGGCAACATCGACTATGACAACCCGTTGGAGCTGATCGTGGTGGTCAATGAGTATCAATCTCCCGGCGACGACCCCGTCGCCCGCTCGCGCTACTGGATCTGGGACGACGCCATGACCGGTTTCGACGCCCTGCAGGAGGAGCGCCTCATCCAGGTCGAGGACCCGACCACCTTTACGGCCGTCGCCGCCAGCGTCGCTGCCGGTGACATCGACGCCGACGGGGTGGCCGAAATCGTTTTCGGCGGCCTGGCCGACCTGCAGGCCAGCACCTGCCAGAGCCACACCCAGCTCTTTCTGGCTTTAGAGGACAATGCCAGCGGTGACAACTCCCTGGCCTCGATCGGTGAACGGCAGGAGCGGATCAACTACATCCCCTCGGGCTGCGAAGTGGTCACCGACCGGCTCAAGGTGCGCCACGTCTTCATCAATACCCTGGACATCGACGGCGACGGCGCGGCCGAGGTCCAGGCCAACCTGCTGGTCTTCGACGACTGGGTCGAGGGCGGCGGCCCCTGGGTGGTCCGACACGAGATGCCCTTTGACGAAATATACGATGACCAGGGCCATCGAGGCGCCGTCTTCAGCACCGCCATGGCCAGTATGACCGTCGGCGACGTCAACAATGACGAGCGCGAGGATATCATCAATTACGTAGGCTGGCTGGGCCAGGTCAGCGTCTGGGGGGAGGACGGCCCGAATCAGGAGTGGTCCCAGATCACGACGGTCCCCACCGACTCATACAACGGCCAGGCACGCATTTTTCCCATCCTGGCGCCCGGCAACATCGACAAGGACGGCCTGGCCCTCAAGTACTCGGACGGGGACTACGAATTCGTGTTCACCGAACCGGTGATCATGGCGGTCATGGCCGCGGCACCCTGTGAAGAGGGTATCGGCCAGAAACTGGACCAATGTGTTACCACCTATGGGATCACCAACAGCCAGACCGCTGGAATCGATGCCGCCGTCAATCTGCGCGCATCCGGCTGGATCGGTGCCGAAGCCAAAATTTTTGGTGTCGGCGGTTCATCCAAAAAGAAGGTGTCTATAGCGCTGTCTTTTTCCGCCAGCCGGTCGTACGAACTGTCGCGATCGATTTTTTATGATACCGGTCCCATCGAGGACAAAGTGGTCTTCTCGACGATTCCTCTGGATCGCTACACCTACACCGTTGTCTCTCATCCGGATCCGGATATGATCGGCGAAAAAGTGGTGGTCAACCTGCCTCGCAATCCGGTAGTGGTTGCCGTGGAACGGGAATTTTACAACGCCAGCGTTCCCGAAGGCTACTTCAAAGTGGCCGACAACGTGTTCGTGCACACCCCCGGTGACATCGACAGCTACCCGACCGAGGCCGATGCCGACTTAATGATCAACAGCGGCGGACTGGCCCGCTACGGTCCGGCTGGTGAGTTGGTCGACATTGCCTCCGGCGCCGTTTTGGGCGACATTGGTGATCGTTTGGTCGGCAAAGGCATCAAGGGCGACACGGTCACCATCGGTGCGGGTACGGGAGCCCTGCAAACCAGCATCACTTTCACCGAGACAACCAGCTACCGCGCCGGCAAGGAGATCGGCTATGACTATGAATTCGAAGCCACTGGCGGCGCCGTGGTTGGTTTCAGTGTCGGCGGGAGCGTGAGCGCCGGCTATTCCTGGGGCACGTCAAATGCGGTCACCTATGGCGGTCGCCTGGGTGATATCAGCACGCCCAATTTCTCCGGCAACTTGTATTCAGCAGGTGTTTTTTCTTACATCTATCGCTACGGCAACACCAGCGAACAGCAGTTCGAGGTGGTCAACTTCTGGGTCCAAAGACAGGCCCAGAACTGATCCGACGGATCGACAACCGGCGCGGGCCACCCGTTGACGGTCTTGGCAGACTTTAACGGCTAAAACGGAGGGGGGCCCGCTGCCAACCCCGCCCACCGGTACCCATCAATGTGTGCGGTGGGTGGGCGCGATCTAATGAACAAACCGTTGGGCGCAGGCTGCATCGTTGCACAATCCCTCCCCGAAAAATACGCGTACCATACATCCCGACGATCTCCTGCCCCGGGTCGGAAACCGCGAAGTCGATGAAGGCGGCCGCCAGCGGCTGGGCCGCGGTGGCGCCTGGCGGCTGGCAGAGGGCGTGATAGGTGTTGATCAGCATCGGGTCGCCGCGAAACAGGATCTTCAGGTTGCTGAGTTCTTTTTGGGCGGCCACCCAGGTACTGCTGTCGGTCATGAAGTAGCCTTTTGCGCGTCGGCCATTTTCAAGGTGGCCATCATGAAGGTCTTGGTTTGCCGGTGATGCACCAGGAACATCACGCTTTGGCCTGAGGGCTGCAAACCCGTCTTTTCCCAGATGGCCAGCTCCTTTTTGTGGGTCCCGGAGTTGTCGGCGCGCGAAAAACAGGGCCTGGGACTCGGCGATGCGCTGTTAGACGTGGTGGTTTTGGTGTCACCTCAGTCGATATCGATGTTGTTGACGGACGCACCATTTCCCGAGATCTGGAAAAAAAGATGCCCCTCGCTGCCATTGGACATCTTCTCAGGGAAGAATTTGATGAATGACACATGGGATCGGTTGTTCAACAACCGCTGCCTTTCCATTTCGGTGCAGAATGCAACGTATTTGCTATCGACCGACTTCCGGTTGCAGATGATATCGGACAAGGCATTCCTGACATCATTGGCCGAATTATAGTACGACATTAAATTGATGATTTGGTTAAGTTCGCCCCCAATGCAACCAGGGAATTCAGGAGGACACGTTGAAATTCTTCCGATATTTGACGGCCAAACCGATAGCCTTCACCCGAATCTTGCGCCTGGATGGCCGACAGTCCTTCGGAAGCTGGACCGATCACCAATATGCCGACACCACCGGACAACGCCGTATAACCCAGAGAGAGCCCAAGCGCACCCGGCCCGATTGCATATTGTGCGACCGTCACCAGCATGGCGGTAGACCCCATCAATATCGTTTGCCCATTTTTAATCGTTTTTTGGATGTCGCCCGTTCGAACCAGGCTATCGATAAGATCCTGCGTCACCTGCGGAAGCGCTGCCGCCGGACGATTGGCGGCCGTTGCCGCGAAACGTAGCGCGTTAAGTCCAACTTCTTCGTGGATGCCGTACAGCATGGCAAAAAGGAGTTGATCGACCTTTTTTAAATCGTCCGCATGAGTACAAATCACCGACCATATGAGTAAACCGTAATGGTCCCCACATTTCCAACTCATTCAACGAGCGGGTGAGCGAATCGATCTGACCCTGGATCTGCATGTCCAACTCGCTGACATCGTAACTGTTTTCCATTGCGAAGGTGGTCGTGTGCGACAAAGCCGTGTTTAAGTTGTCCCGGGCCTGTTGCAGATAGGCCTTGACGACATACCCCGCCTCTAATCCCGATAATGCGGGCAATGCCTCCACCGTCAATGTCTTGTGCCTGCCATTGGGTAACGCAACCGTTAGCTTGCCAGTCTTGAGATTCCCGGTGTCGACATCAATCAAGGGCGGCACCGCAATTTTAGCGATGCTTTCTTCGGTTATCTCCGTCTCCAGCACCACTTCGAACCCGGATGGATCGCTAAATGTCACCTCTATAGTTGAATCCTCACGTATCGAATCATCTTCGATGGTGATAAATGTCCCCGGAACCACCTGATCCGGTAAAACCTTGAGCGCCTTTTGGGTTGAGGTGACAGTGCCGCCATCAACCGCTCCACTTCCGCCCCCACCACAACCGATGATGAACACGGCCACCAAGATAACCAGGCCACCACACCAAAATTTTTGAAGATGTGCGCTTCCGATAGGGCTCAGCTTTTTCAACATTGCGTTCTCCTTCCAAGAATCTGTTTGATTGAGCTTCGTGACAGGTAGGCTCTGCGGACTGCGGCTAAGGGGAGATGCATTGTGCGATGCCCAAAATGGGATTGGGCTCTGGTGAACGAATGGCAGGCCCATGGCCGACAACAGCGCCTTGTGGCGCAACGGCAGTAATTGTATGACATTCGCCCGCAACTTCTCCCAGGATTAAAAAACAATGATGGGTCTCTGTTTGCACCGGGTGGAATCTTCCTGATTTTTTTTCCCCACTGTATTTATAACGCTTTCTATTGGCTGGAATTGCGGCAGGCACGGCAATCATGGGTAGCTATTTTCACAATATGGTTTGAAGTTCACAATCAACCGATATGCCTACAAACTTTCAATGATAGATAGGATATCGTGCAGATGAGTGACCAGCATGTTGAGCACTCGTCCGCATCTATATATCTCACCTCCCTGAGACAATCCATCATTTTGTGGGGCGTTGAAAAGGTGAGCTGTTCCGAAACTGCCGCTCCGGAGTGCGAGAGGCTGGACGAACGCCCCCGATTCCGGTATGGTGCCATAATACCCATCTCACAAAAGACCAATGCATCCACCCCCAAAAAAGGAGGTTCCCGTGAACGGTTGCCGGTTCTTGTTGGTAGCATTCGTGTTGCTATGGTTCCCATGCGATGCATTCGCCCAGGAGATTTCCGCGCTGTTGATGTCGCCAGGTGCCGCGCTCGGCCAGGAGATTCCGGTCAGCGACGCCACCCAGGAATGCCTGGACTGCCATGCCGTCTTCCACCCCGGCATCGTGGCGGGGTGGCAAGCCAGCCGGCATGCGGCGACCACCCCCGCCAAAGCGATGCAGGCCGGCGAGCTGGCCCTGAAGGTCTCCAGCAAGACCGTTCCCGAAGACCTGCGGCACATCGCCGTGGGCTGTGCCGAGTGCCATGGGCTACGGCCCGAGGCCCATGCCGACACCTTCGACCACAACGGGCACGACGTCCACGTGGTGGTCAGCCCGGACGACTGCCGCACCTGCCACGCCGTCGAGGCCGACCAGTACTCACGCAACATCATGGCCCATGCCGTCGGCAACCTGGCCGACAACCACATCTACAACCAGTTGGAACACGCCATCCTGGCCGGGCGGTCCTTCGAAAACGGTCAGCTGAAGCTGACCCCTGCGGACGCCGACACGCGCGCCGAGGCTTGCTATTACTGCCACGGCACCGTGCTGGCGGTCAGCGGGACCGAGGTGCGCGACACCGACGCCGGCGAACTGACATTTCCCGTCATCGACGGGTGGCCCAATCAGGGCGTGGGACGCATCAACCTGGACGGCAGCAAGGGCGCCTGCTCGGCCTGCCACACCCGGCACGCCTTTTCGATCGAGATGGCCCGCAAGCCGCACACCTGCAAGGAGTGCCATGTGGGGCCGGACGTGCCGGCCTACAAGGTCTACGAAACCAGCAAGCACGGCAACATCTATACGTCCAAGCACCAAACGTGGGATTTCAAGGCCGTGCCCTGGACCGTGGGGCGCGACTTTACGGCCCCCACCTGCGCCACCTGTCACATTAGCCTGGTGGTGGACCCCGACGAGACGGTCATCAGCCAACGCACGCACGAGATGAAGGACCGCCTGGCCTGGCGAATTTTCGGGCTGATCTATGCCCACCCGCAGCCAAGGTCACCGGACACGACCATCATTCGAAACGCCCACGGCCAACCCCTGCCCACCGACCTGAACGGCGGGCTGGCCGACGGTTACCTGATCGATGCCGCCACCCAGGCGGCGCGCACCCAGACCATGCAGGCCTCCTGCCGGGCCTGTCATGCATCGTCATGGGTCGCCGGCCACTGGCGGCGCTATACCAACAGCATCGAGCGATCCAATCAGGCGATTGGCGCCATTACCGACATCATGGCCCAAGGGTGGGCCCAAGGATATGCCCACGGGTTGGACCAAGACGCCAACCCTTTCGACGAACACAGCGAGCGGCTCTGGAGCGATGCCTGGCTCTTCTACGCCAACACGGTCCGCTTTGCCGCGGCCATGGCCGGCGGCGGTGATTACGGCGTGTTTGCCGACGGCCGCTACCAGCTCTCGCAGGTCACCGCCGACCTTCACGAGTGGCTGGAAAACCGCAAACAGATGGTGCCGCGCGCGCCCACCAAGCCGTGAGCCATGCGAAAAGCCCGCCGATGAATGTGGCCGAAACGCGCATCCAGTCACTCAACACCAATGCGGTCGCCAGGGGCGACTACGTCCTTTACTGGATGCAGCAGTCCCAGCGGGCCGAGCACAATCCGGCCCTGGACCTGGCCATCGGCCAAGCCAACCGCCTGAAGCTGCCGGTCCTGGTGGCCGTTGGCATAACGGCCGCCTACCCCGAGGCCAATTGGCGGCACTTCCGCTTCATGATCGAAGGACTGCGGGACACAGCCACGCGTCTGCGGCAAAAGGGAATCGGCATGGTGGTGCGTCTGGGCGACCCGCCCACGGTGGCACTGGAACTGGGCGGCCGGGCCGCGTTGATCGTGTGCGACGTGGGCTACACCCGGCATCAGCGCCAGTGGCGCCGCACGATCGCCAATGCGGCAGCATGCCGGGCCGTGCAGGTCGAAGGGGATGTGGTCGTACCCGTGGCCGTGGTTTCCCACAAGGCCGAATACGCCGCCCGCACCATCCGCCCACGGATTCAACGGCACCTGGAAACCTACCTGAAGCTGCCCCGCACCGTCCGGCCGCGTGTCGCCGCCCTCGATCTCGATGTGGACGGCATCGATCTGGCCGACATCGATCGCGTCTTGGCCACCTTGTCGGTCGATCGCAAGGTGCGGCCAGTCACCCAATTTTTTGAAGGCGGCACCACGGCCGCGAAAAAACGCCTGAAGCTTTTTATCGACAGCCACCTGGCCAGCTACGACGCCAATCGCAATCAGCCCCAGACCGACGACACCTCCGCCATGAGCCCCTACCTGCACTTCGGTCAGATCTCGCCGGTCTACCTGGCCCTGCAGATACGCGAGGCCGGCAGCGGGCAGGATGCCGACCGGGCCGGCTACCTGGAGGAGTTGCTCGTGCGCCGCGAACTGGCGGTCAATTTCGTGCACTACACGGCCGATTACGACCGCTACCGCTGCCTACCGAAATGGGCGCAGCAATCCCTGGCGGACCATGCCGCCGACCGGCGTGAGTACCTGTACGACCGGGAAGCGCTCGAAGCGGCGCAGACCCACGATCCCTACTGGAACGCGGCCATGCTGGAGATGAAGCAGACGGGATACATGCACAACTACATGCGCATGTACTGGGGCAAGAAGATCCTGGAGTGGTCAAAGACCCCGCAAACGGCTTTCGAAACGGCCCTGGCCATCAACAACAAGTACTTTCTAGACGGCCGCGACCCCAACTCCTTTGCGGGCGTGGCCTGGGTGTTCGGCAAGCACGACCGGGCCTGGTTCCAGCGGCCCATCTTCGGCAAGGTCCGCACCATGACGGCCGGAGGCCTGGAGCGCAAGTGCGACATCAAGGGGTATGTCGCCAAGGTGGACCGGCTGGTGCGGCAGTCCGATACCGATTAATTATCGCCTTTCCAGCAGGCATCCGTCTATGATCGGATCGATGGTCGTCCACCGGTTGGCGGACCAAATCTGTTCCATCATTTGGTTGGCCCCGATATCGCCCAAGATCGGGCCGGCCAGCCAGAGAAATTTGGATGCCAGGTCGTCGTCCGACGGCAGCGTATCCGGCGGTTCCCACAACGCTTCGATACGGCCGGATTTGAAAACCGCACCGCCGGCCGTCTCCACGCTCACTTCAGCCGGAGCCTTGGCGGGAAACTCGGCTTCGAATTCGGGATCCACTTCCGTGGAGACCCGCTCCATCAGCGACAGCAGGTCGGCGTCGTGCAGGCGCGGCGGCAGCACCTGGCGGGGGCCTACCGTACCATCGAGCAGGGCGGCCGCTACCGGAAACGCCAGGCTGTACTGGGCCGCTTCCGTGTCACGCGGGGGCCCGTTGGGCAAACGGGTGGCAGCCTCGAAGGTGCGTACGCGGATGCGCCTGATCTGATCGGGGTTCAGACCGTTCTCCCGGACGATTCGAAGCGCACCGGCCACGGCTGGCTGCCCCCAGCGGCATGCCGCATACGGTTTGAAATAGAGATCGAGAATTTCCCACCGCTCGCCAAGGCTGGTCACCCATCCCCGATCGGGTGCATCGTCGAACAGCGGGCAGATACCGGTAAACCCGCCACGGGCCATGACGGCCGACAAGACCGCCGCCATGCAGCCCCAGCCGATGCCGTCCTTGCCCATGGCGGGCGTGTCGATACCTTTCATCATGGGGGCTATGGGGGCGTGGTACTCGGCCGCACCCATGGCATGAAACAGTTGATTGGCATCGAGCCCCAGCACCCTTCCGGCGGCGGCGGCCCCGGCGATGGCGCCCCAGCTCCCGGAGGCGTGGTAAGCATCGTAGGTCGCGTGCCGGATCACACTGGCGCGGATACCCAGTTCGTAGGCCACCACCAAGGCGGTTAAAAATTCGACGCCGCTGCACTGGCCGGACAGTTCGGCGGCGGCCAGCACCGGCGGCAGAGCGCAGGCACCCGGGTGTCCCTTGCTCTTGCGATAGCCGTCGTCGATATCCAGGGCATTGCCAAAAAAACCGTTGGCCAGGGCAGCCCCGGCCGCCGACACACGCTCGCCGGTAACCATGATGGTGGCTTGGTTTCCGCCGAACTGTTCCAGAACGGTCTTGCGCACCCTATCGGCAACGGGTGTGCGTGACCCGGCGATCATCGCCCCAAGCGTATCCATGAGACACCGCTTGGCCTGGTGTTGAACTTCGGGGGGCAGGCCTTCCCACCGCGTCTTCAGCGAGAAGTCAATGGCATGCGCGGTCAGCTTTCCCATCGCCGTTTACCTGTTTCTGCTCACATCTCCTGAAGTCGTATGCTGAACCGTTGGCGAATCGTTTGATCGATATCCGCCGGCAGATAGGAGACAGCCGGGGCCGCCAGTATCTTGCGGGCCATGCCCCTGGCCCGCTCGCGGGCGTCCAGGGACCCACCCTGCTCCCACTGGCTGCGAATCCGGCGGTCGGAAACGCCGTTGCCCTGGAAGTACTCGCTGCGCATGTGCTGCATCGTGTGGACCGACATCATGAAGTTGCCGCCCGGGCCCACGGCGTCGATCGCGTCGAGCGCCAAATGGTCGGCATCCACGACGATGCCCTTGAGCACCTTGCAGGCCATGCCGATGATCTCGTCGTCGATCACGAATTGCTCGGCCGCCACCGTGAGCATGGATTCCAGCATGCCGGCGCTGTGGTGCATGTAGTTGGAGCCGCCCATGGCGCCCAGCAGGATGGTCATGGCCTTTTCCCAGCCGGCCTGGGCATCGGGCAGCTTGGCATCGGACAGGCCGGCGGAATTGTAGTTGGGCACCTCGATGTGAGCGGCCAGCTGATGGATGGCCGCATTCATCATACCGCACTCCACGCCGCCCCCCAGATAACCCATGCTGGCCATGTTGGCCATGCCGGGAATGCCGCCGTACAGCAGCGGGGCACCGGGCCGGGTGAGCTGGCAGATCGCGATGCCGGCCATTTGCTCGGCGTGCAGCTGGGCCAGGGTGCCGGCCATGGTCATGGGACTGGTGGAGCCGGACATGGGCGCGGCCGAAAGGGCCACCGGAATGCCCTGGCGGTTGCACTCCTGCATGATCCGCGTCGACTGGGTGCACAGCTTCAGCGGTGAGATGGCAAACGAGGTGATGACCGAGATGAAGGGCCTGGCCCGCAACGCCTCTTGCCCTCCCGCCAGCAAGGCCGCCATGTCGATGACCCGATGCAGTCCGGCCTCGTCGTTGACGCCGCTCATGACGTGCTTGGCGGTGGCCTTGAGGCAGGCGTAGAACATGTTGACATCGTAGTCGGATTCGGGAATGTCCGTCGGGATGCACGGCCTCAGGAAAAAGTGAATGTGATCGAGCTTGTCCACCAGCCGTCCGAGGTCGTAAAGGTCCTTGAGCGTCGACGGCCGCGAGGCGCCGGTATCCAGATCGAGGACCTTGACGGCGGCACCGCCGGTACCCAGGTGGACCTTGTCCTCGGTCAGGTCCAGGTCGTTTTTGCCGTCACGGCTGTACAAGACGACCCGTGCGGGCGCCTTGGCCACTTGATCGCGGATCAGCTCACGCGGGAAACGAATCCGCTTCATATCCCGGTCCACGGTCGCCCCGGCGCCCGACAGCAGGCTCAAGGTGTCGTCCAGGCCGGCTTCGTAGGTGAGGCCGGTCTTTTCGAGGATGGTCAGGGATGCGTCGTGGACGGCCGCTATACCGTCGGGTGACAAGGGTTTGTAGATCCCTCCGCTGAGGCCTTTCGAGTCCATATGCTGGCGCTCCTCTTTTTTGAATTGGGTTCCGTTGGCGCTTGCCGCTGCAAGATGCCTTCAGGTTTCAAATGTCCTTGACAAAGTCAACCCTTAAAATCCCCCTGGCGTCTGACCGCCTGGGGCGCCTGGCGAACCCCGGGTCTGAATTGGATCTCTATCCGGTGTCTGGGCATTTTCCTGCATCATGGCGGAAATATCGGTCTGTTGGATCCATCCGGGACAGTGGCGATTTGATTTATCCGTCATATATGCTACTTATGACGGTCAGATGGCGCCCGCCGCGCTCGGCTGGCGAGCAGGTGAGATCATGGACGTCAAAGCCTGACGGATCCCACTTGCCAACACACCCCATGGAGGCGCATTGAGTCTGTTTTTCGACCAGCGCGACCGCGATCTTCTCAAGATGGTCAACGGTATTTTGAGCAGATCCGCCCCCGACACGATCGGCAAGACTAACCTTCTGCCCTGGTTCCACCCCCACGGCATCAAGGAGATGGCCGAGACGCGGGGGCTGCGCATCGCCTATGCCATCACCCACCTGTTTGAATCGCTGGCGGCCGGGGGTCTGGAGGAGCGCCTCAACGCCCTGCGCTCCCTGCGCGATGAAGTCCTGACGGCACCGGCCGGCGGCATGCCCAAAAACGCCGCCCGGGTGCTGATGTCGATCATGAAGGATCTGATCAGAGCCCACGGCAACGAGATCGATCAGCTCAAACTGGCCCACGATTTCCGGCGCGTGGCCAGCGGCAAACCCAGCATCGTCAGGAAGATGCTGCGCCGGTATCACCTGCTGGAGATGCCGGAAGCCTGGAATCAGCTCGCCTTCGACGACCACGTGCACGACATCAACACCAAGGGCCGCAAATCGGCATCCCACCTGATCATGGATGCCTGGATCAAGGGGATCCGCCGATTACGGGTGATCTACTACAATTTCATCGATCCGCCGTCGGCCGCCGAACTGCTCGAGGCCGCCCAGATCATGGGGGTCGAGATGCGCATCGGCATCGAGTTTTCGACCCGCTTCAGAGACAAATACGTTCAGCTCATATGGGTGCCACGCGGTTTTACGGATGCCCAGTCCTTTCTCTGTTTTCTGGCCGAGGAACCCGTCCGGCGGCTCATGGAGCAGGGGCGCGAGGTCAGCCGCTACCGGCAGCGCTATGTCCTGGACATTCTCGAGGCCTTCAACCGGGTCTTTCTCGAGCAGATCAATGCCGATCTGGATCTGAGGGTGCCGCCCCTGAGCAGCGCGGATTTTCTGGCGTTCGTCCGGCCGGGCCAACCGTCGATCCTGCATCTGGCCAAATACATCCACAACCGACTACTTTTGGAGATGCGGCGCAAGGTCGACCAGTGGCGCACGGTCATGGAAAGCGCCGATGCAGCCCAGCGGTCGAAAATCCTGGCGCGCGTCGATCGCATGAACCGGCTCGACCCTGAAACCATCACCCAGGTCTACCTGCAGCCGGCGGCCTATCCCGAAATCCCCGATCCCTACCAGATCCACGAAGATGCCCAGACGCCCCCGCTGCTCGACCTGACGCCCCGGCAGCTGCTCGACCGGGTTACCGGGCTGCGCACCGGCTATCGGATCACCTTGAACCTGACCGACCTGCTGCCCGCGGATGTCGTCGAAATTCTTTACGATTGCGAAGGTCTCATCAACCGGCTGGAACTCTTCAACCTCAAGGACAGCGCAACCGGCAAGACCGGCAGCATCCAAGAGATCAGCCAACTTCAATTGGCCATCAACCAGCGCAACACCATCGAACTGAAACGGATCATCCGAGAAATCATCGGACGGCTGGCCACGGCCAAGCCCTTTCCCGGCAAGGCGGACCGGATCGAAAAGCTGGGCATCGTTCTCCACGACATCGCCGCCCTGACGGCCATGTACCACGCCGCCCACCTCAAGCCCAGAATCGGCAGCGACTCTACCGGCCACTCCAGCCGCATGCATGGAATGGGGCTGGCCATCCTGGACACCCTGCCCGCCCGTACCCGCCGGTGGTGTACCCGGGCCAAACCCAAATCGCTCCCAGCGGCCGACGGCACGCCCGGCAATCCACTGGGACCCCCCGACCGGTCCCGGTGCAGCACCATCCCGTTCCGGATGCCGGTTTACAAGCGCATCACCTATGTTCCCTACCAGAGCCCCAAGGGCTCCCAGGGGTTATACCAGCGGCTGCTGCAACATCTGCCCATCCTCAAGGCGCTGGGGAAAACGCTTCAGGCGGACTGGCTGGTCCAAAGCCACCTCACCCGGATGGACCACTCGGGCAATGTCATTACCCTGGGCGGCGTCGCCAACCACATGGACAATGGTCTGGACCTGAACGCGCCCCAAAAGGGTGAACCCAGGCTGTCGTTTTTCTATCTCAACAGCAAGGTGCGCAACACACTCAAGATCCTGATGGGATTCATCCCGGCCTTTTTGACCTTCTATCTGACCAATTCGTGGTGGGTGCTGGCCTATCTGGGAGCCTTCATCTGGTTCGGGATCACGGGGGCGCGCAATATCGTTCAGTCGGTGCTGGGCGGCGGTGGCGTCGGCCGTTCGCCGCTGCTGCGCTGGAACGATTACGTCAATTGGGTGCGGATCTCCGATTCACTGCTGTTTACCGGGTTTTCCGTGCCGCTGCTGGACTATCTGGTCAAGACGGTTTTGCTGGACCGGCAGATGGGAATCACCACCACGACCAACCCCATCGCCCTTTACGCGGTGATGGGTATCGTCAACGGCATCTATCTGTCCAGCCACAACCTGTTTCGCGGTCTGTCCCGCACCGCCGTGTTCGGCAACTTCTTTCGCAGCATCCTTTCCATACCCATCGCCATCTGCTTCAATTTTGTCATCGGCACCCTGCTGGGCCTGCTTGGCGTAACGGGAATCGACCTCCACCTGCAGCAGTGGGCCGCCGTCATATCCAAGGGGGCTTCGGACACCGTGGCCGGTGTGATCGAAGGAACGGCGGACCGTTTCACTAACATCCAGACCCGATTCAAAGACTACGCCGACACCCTGTCCCAGATGTTTGAGACCTACGCCCGCCTGGAAGCCCTGCTGCCCGAGCTGAAGGTGTGGGAAACGCTCGACACCTTCGGCTCCGACGGCGTGGATTCCAACGCCGACGTCAAGGAGCTGGAAAGGTTGATCATCATCGGCGCCTTGGACCTGCTTTACTTCTGGATGTATCAGCCCCGGGCACGCACGGCTTTCACCTACCTGTCCAAGACCCTTTCCAGAGAGGAAATGCGCATTTTGAGCGGCTGCCAGAGGATCCTGAAAAGGGAGCGCGAAATCAGCCAGATGTTCATCGATGGTGTGGTGGGCATGAACTTTTCGAAGGGACTCTCTTTTTACCTTCAGAGCGCGCCCGGCTATTTGAAGACCATGCAACGCCTGCTCAGTGTCCGGCCAGAAATGAAGAATTTTCTGGGCCGAAAAGGCGGTTTTTACTCTGAGACATCTTTAAACCCTTCGCCCGGCGGTTCCTCGTCGGTGGTGATCCTGAACCGCACGCCGTCCGACCAGTCGAAATAGGTCGGGCTCTCCGTTTGCAGGACATGATAGATGTCCTTGAAATCCTTGACGTCTAAATGCGCGTAAACCCGGCGATCCGTGGACGAGACCGTAAGACCACCCGATGGCTTGGGGATGAAGAACAAGTACGCAAATTGGATGGTACCCTCGTAGGAACTGTGCGGCTGAAGGTAAATGGCGCGCGTAGCGCGCGGTGGTGACGCTTGGTCGTCGACGTAGCTGGCAATCTCCAACCGGTATGACCCCACTCTGATGACTGGCATGTTTTCTCCTGACTACTGTGACAGGGTAATGGTGAGCGTATCGCCTTCCAGTGAAACGGGATAGGTGGTCACCGGCCTTTTGGCCGCGCCGCCGACCGGCTGGCCATCGTAGGTAAAGGTTGATTTGGAGACGCTGCAGCACTCGATGGTATTGCTGCCGGCGATCACATCCATGCGGCGTCCCATGTGCGTGCAGCGGTTGGCCACGGCGTGATAGCGGCCATCGTCGCCCCGAAAGACGAGCAGCCGCGGGTCGATCCCCTGGCCCTCCAGGCGCACGGCGCTGCCGGGCGCATCGAGTTCGGGCACCCGCGGCAAGTCGATCCGGACCGTGCCGTTTTGCAGCGACCAGGCCTGCGGGTCGCCGGGCAGGCGGGTTTCGCAGATACCGAAGATCCGTTTTAAGAATTTCATATCAGCCCCCGTTCGTGCGCGATATTCATGTAGGTCTCCACGACGTTGCGCGGCGGAACATAGTGCGCCTCGGCCGCCTTTTGCTTGAGCGTCATCGCGTCGGTGGGACACTCGGTGACGCACAGGCCGCAGCCGATGCAGCGGTCCAGGTTCACCTGGGCGATTTCCGCCATGGTAATGGCATCCACCTGGCATCGCGCCAGGCAGGCTTCACATCCGGTGCAGGCCTTTTCATCCACCTGGGCGTAGTAATTAGAATGAACCACCCGGGCGGGCGTGTCCATGGTTTTCAGGTTTTTCAACACCCCACAGCAGCAGCCGCAGCACATGCAAATGTTGACCGCTTTTTGCTGATTGCCCGGCTGGAGAACCAGTCCGGCGTCGATACCGGCTTTGAGAATCTCCAGCGCTTCCGCTTGATCGATTTCACGGCCCAGGCCGTTGTGTTCGTAGTAGAAAGCCGCCCCACCAAATGAAAAGCAGGCCTCCATGGGCTTGTCGCAGCCCTTGCCGATCATCTTTTGCTCCTTGCGGCAGATACAGGGAGAGACCACGATCTTGGACTGACGGTTGATGATCGCCTCGGCCGCCTCGAAGGGCATGACGCCCATCTCGGCCGATACGCTCTGGGCCACCGGCACGACCCGCAACTGCTTGGTCTTGGTGCCCAACCAGCTTTGCTTCATCAAGGTGGGCATGTATTCGTTGACATCGCGGATCAGGTCTTCGTCCAGGTCGTTGAGATGATACTCCCAGATCCCGATGACGAACTGCGCCGCGCTGTAAAGGACCGTGCCGCTTTTGGACAAACGGAAGATCAGGCCCTTTCCGGCCATCGCTTCCAATCGGTCGGCCAACCCGTCGGCCTCGCGGCCGGTCCGCTCGGCAATCCCCGCCGCCGGCTCGGGCATCATGGTCAGCAAGGTGGCCAGCTCCGCCTCTTGGGGTGTGAACAGGCGCCTGAGGATGCGCATTTCGACGCCCGATTCGGTCGACGGAAATCCGGTCGGCAGGTGGTCCAGGTGTCGGGCCAGTTTTTCATAGATGTCGCTCATGTCTGTCTCCATCTTTCCCATGAACAGCGCTTTAGATGCAATCCGAACGACTATAGCGAACTCAGCGACCGTGCGGCAACCATTTTTGCATGGCGACGACACCTGCAAATGCGCAGACACCCAGCAGATCGGCCCAGTAGTGGGGCCAAAAGAGGGCCGCGGCGGCAATTGCGAACAATACCGTCTCCGGCCAGGTGGCCCGGAAGATGAAATAGCGCTCGATTGCCGAGGCAAAGGCGATCAGCCCCAAGGTGGTGGTGATCATGGTCCAGATCACCTGCCAGTGCAGCAGTTCGTAGCCGTCGCCCATGCCCAGCAGGGGCCGGTAAGCCATGACGAGGGGAATGATGTACAGCCCCTTGGCCAGCTTCCAGGAGGTGAAGGCGGTGCGCATGGGGTTGGCGCCGGCAACACCGGCGCCGGCGAAGCTGGCCAGGCTGACCGGCGGGGTCACATTGGCGTCCTGGGAATACCAAAAAACGATCATGTGGGCCACCATCAGCGGCACGCCCATGTCCAGCAGGGCCGGGCCGGCCAGGGTGGCCAGGACGATGTAACTGGCCGTCACGGGCAGCCCCATGCCCAGCACCAGGGAAGCGGCCCCGATCAGCAAAATGGCCAGGGCCTTGATGCCGTAGCTCAGGTCCAGGACCAGGCTGGAAAATTTCAGCCCCATGCCGGTCAGGGTCACCATGCCGACGATGATGCCGGCCGCGGCGCAGGCCACCGACACCATGATCGCGTTTCTGGCGCCTTTTTCCAGTGCCCTGATCGTGCCCTTGAGTTCGCCGACGAAAAAAGCAGCCGCCGGCGGCCGGCGCACATCCGGCGCCGGCTCAACGACCGCCCAGCGCAGGGTGTTGGCGGTCAAGCTGGCGGCCACCGTGCTGATGACGGCCACAAACCCGGCCATCATGGGCGAGTAGTTGTTGACCAGCACGTAGATCAGAATCAGCACCGGAATAATGAAATGCAGCCCCTCCCTGACGACCTTGCCCACCTTCGGCAGGCTCTCTTTGGGCTGGCCCTCCAATCCGTACTTCTTGGCCTCGTAATGCACGAAAAGCAGCACCGTGACATAGTACATGATTGCCGGCACCAAGGCGGCCTTGATGATCGTGAGGTAGCTGGTGTTGGTGAATTCGGCCATGAGGAAGGCACCGGCCCCCATGATGGGCGGCATGAGCTGCCCGCCGGTCGAGGCGGCCGCCTCGATGGCACCGGCCACATGCGGCCGGTAGCCGACTTTTTTCATCATGGGAATCGTAAACGACCCGGTGGCGACCACGTTACCCACGGCCGAACCGGACACCGAGCCCATAAAGCCCGAGGCCACCACCGAGGTTTTGGCCGGGCCCCCGGAAAAGCGGCCGGTGAGCGCATAGGCCAGTTCGATGAAAAAATTGCCGCCGCCGGTGGACTCCAGGAAGGCACCGAACAGAACGAAAACGAAGACAAAGGTGGCCGCCACACCGATGGGCAGGCCGAATATGCCTTCGGTGGTCAGCCACAGGGTCGTCGTGATCCGCTCGAGCGAGTAGCCCTTGTGAATGATCAGTTCCGGCATCCAGGGACCCAAATGGGCGTAGAGCATGGCCGCCACGCAGATGCCGGTCATGACCACGCCGATGACGCGCCGGCAGGCCTCCAGGACCAGCAGGGTGCCGACGGCGCTCACCACCCGGTCGGCCGGCAGCCAGTCGCCCTGGCGTTCGAAGATGTCGGTGAGATTGATGCAGATGTAGGCCGTGCAGTAAACGCTGGCCGCCGCCAGCAGCCAGTCCATGACGACCCACAAATTGAACCGATCCTTGCGGGCCGCGGCAAAAGGCGGCTTGAGCAGAAAGGTCAGCACCAGAATGGCCCCCAGATGAATCGAACGCTGCACCAGGGCCGTCAGGGCGGCGATGCCGGCGGTGTAAAGCTGATAGAGACTCAGGCCGACCGCGACGATCAGGACGATCTTGGCGGTCGTGGCGACCAAAAAGGCATTGCTGTCAGCGTGCCGCACGGAATCCGTTTTTCGCATGGCAACCAATTTCGAAGGTAAAGCCCGTTTATCAAGTCGGCTGGACCGGTGTGGCCGTGTGGGGAAGCAGGCGCCGCCACTGGCGATGCAGCCACGACACCGGTCTGGCGGAGAACTGCACGGCCGCATGGGGCGCTATTTGGCTGAGGTTGGTGCGCGTGCCGCGCCAGATGACGGTGTGGTCAACACCGGGGCTGCCGATCCGCAGCACAAAATCGCCGGTGGGCTGGTGCATCGCCTCGATCGCCTCGAAAGGGCCGCGCTTGACCATCCGGCCCACCCCGGGCATTTTACCCATGCCGGCACCGAACTTCAGATAGCGCTCCTCCTCGATGAAAATTCGCCCCTTCGGGTCCAGGCTGTGAACCTCCCAGATCGGGGCGTTTTCCACCGAATGGTGGTAGTGCAGCGTAAACGGCTCCCCGGCTTCCAGGGGCAGCACCAGCAGCGGTGCCCCCCCCGTGACCGGCGTGACCTGAAGTTCCAGCCCACCGGGCAGCAGCGACGCCAAGGCAACGATCGCGAAAGCCGTTGCCACGCCGATGCGAACCAGGCGCCTGAAGGAACTCAACGCCATCTGGTATGGCCGGCCAAGCTAAAAGATCCCATCCGTAAACCGTCGACGTCAGGGTTTCAGCGTGCCGGGTACGGCAACCCCCGTCTCCTCCAGATATTTGATGGTTCCGGGGTGCAGCGGAATCGGCGAGTATTTCACGGCATTTTCCGCAGTGGTGTAGGCCGCCGACGGATGGATTTTGCGCAGGTAGTCGTTGTTCTCGAAGAGCGCCTTGGCCAGCTTGTACACCAGTTCCGTGTCCAGGGAGGCCTGGCAGATCATGACGTTCCAGACCCCGATGGTGGCGACGGGCGCATCGATGCCCCGGTAGACGCCTCCGGCCAGTTCGACGGCCGCATAGGTCTGGTTGGCCGCCAGAATTTTTTCGGTCTGCTCCGGGGTGAACCCGATCATCTGGATCTCGTGAGTGGTGGCCAGGTCCAAAATGGAGCTGGTACCGGGCCCCACCGACCAGATCCCCACCTCGATGGTACCGTCCCTGAGGGCGTTGGCACTTTCGGTGAAGGAGAGCCGGCTGTCCTGGTAGCGCTCCTTGGAGATGCCCAATGCGCCGAGTACCGCTTCGGCCATGAAGTTGGTACCGCTTCCCGGACTGCCCGTACTGATGCTGCGGCCATCCACCTGGGTGATGTCGGTGATGCCGGAGCTTTTGAGGGTCACGACCTGGAGCAGGTTCGGATACATGACGGCCATGGTGAGGATGTCGTGCTTCTTGCCCTTGAACTTGCTGTCACCGTTGAATCCGGCCACGGCCACGTCACCCATGACTTCACCCACGACGGTTTCGCCCTTGTGGGCCAGCTTGACGTTTTCGACGCTGGCGCCGGTCACCTCGGCCACCGCCTTGACGCCGTCGACGTGTTTGGACCAGATTTCGGCCACCCCGCCGCCGTAGGGATAGTAAATCCCGCCGGTCCCGCCGGTGCCGATGCTGATGAAGGTCGTTTTCGCCGCTACCGGCGTGGCGCACAAGCCGGCGATGAAAACAAACAGTATGGTGATGCAGATGCGTTTCATATGCTGCCCCTCCTCTCTGCGGTTATTCACTCATGGTGGTGACGATCAATTCGATGGATTTGGGCCCCCGGTCCATCCCGGCAACCGGGTAGACAAACGACGCCGTCTGCCCTGGCGCGACCAACCCATCCTTGGTTTTAACCGGAATCAGCCCGCCCACGGCCTTGCCGTTGTCCATGAAGATGTGGACCCGAAAGCGCTGGGGCTGGTCGCTGACGTTTTTGAGGGCCACATTGAAGTGCAGGGTGTCGCGGCCCTCCCACGGCTGCAACACACATGAAAAATCGGTCAATTCGGCTTCAGGTGCGATGGTTTTGTCGATCTTGCTGTCCGCC
Organism: uncultured delta proteobacterium; assembly: GCA_963785365.1. GTDB lineage: Bacteria > Desulfobacterota > Desulfobacteria > Desulfobacterales > Desulfosarcinaceae > Desulfosarcina. The sequence goes on from CAWAUZ010000001.1 coordinate 222,710, forward strand.
GCACAGGGGAAGCGTTCCCCGGGTACGGGCTTGGAACCGGCACAACCGGCGCACACCAGGCACGCCAGAGCCACGATGATAGCCAACATGCTAAAGGGTCGCTGAGATCGATTCATGGGTAACGCCTCCTTGCTGAAGGTCGGCCGAGAGCCGACGGTTGCAGACGAACACGTACCAAAGCCTAAAAGATGAAACGGCGTGGGGATTTACGTCGCCGGGCCCGCCGGTGAAAAACCATGAGGGTGCTTGGCGTGGGATGATGCAACCGGCTTGACGACAGAACAACAAGACCACAGACCCTTTGTTTTGTCAACTAGCGGCCGGCGAACCAAAAGGGCCTAAAAGGTGTACCCGATGGAGATGTGAAACTGCCCGGCCGCCTCGCCCTCGTCCCGGTCCAGCGGCAGGCCGTAGAGCAGCCCCATGGGACCGATGGGCGTGATATACCGCAGCCCCAGACCGACGGCGGGGCGGAAACGGTCCGAGCCCGCCGCCACCGGGGCATCCTGAACGCTGCCGATGTCGAAAAAGGTGGTCAGTTCCAGATTCAGCCCCAGTTCGAAGCGGGCTTCGAGGCTGCCCACAACAGCGGTCTTGCCGCCCACGGGGTTGCCCAGATCGTCGTAGCGCAACAGGTTTTGCCGAAACCCCCTCACATCCCGGATGCCGCCCAGGAAAAATAGCTGGTCGTCGGGCACCAGGCCCGCTTCGGAATAGGGCAGCACCTGTCCGAATCGAAACAGACCGGCCAAGGTGAGTTTTTCCATGGGCGAGAAAAAATAACGCGTGTCGAACAGGTAGCGCACAAAATCGTCCAACTGGTTGTCAAGCCCCTTGGAAATATCGACGCTCAACGACGCGTACCCTCCTCTGGTGGGGCGTATGAAAGAGTCGCGGGTGTCGTAACGCAAAAATGGGGTGGTCACGAAAATGGTGCGGGTCTCCTCTTCCACCGTGGAGAGGGGGTCCTCGTCGACCCTGAACTGGTCGCGTCTCTCCAGGCTGAAGCTCAGGGCCGTTGTGAATACGCGTTCCCATTGCCGGGTAAACCCTAAAGAACCACCCGTTGTGCGCGTGCCGAAGGGTTGGTTGAACTCAGCCAGCTCCTCGTTGTAAAGACCCAGGCTGGCGGTGGTGCGCGTGTTGAGAAAGCGCGGTTCGGTCAAGCGGGTTTCCAGGCGATAACCGGTTTGACTGACTTCGCCGCTGGCCCACAATGACTTGTTAAGGCCGAAGAGGTTGCGGTCGCCGACCGTGGCGCGGCCGAACAGGCCTCGGTCCGATTCGTAGCCCGTGCTGAGCTGGGCGAAATAGGGTTTGATCTCTTCGAGGTCGACAAACAGATTGACCGTCTCTTGCTGCTCTTGCAGTCCGAGGCTGCGAAAATTGACGCTGTGCAGAATATCCAGATCCCGCAACCGGCGCTGCCCTTCGCTTAGGGCCCGCAGCGACAACGGCATGCCGGGCGCGACGTCCAGTTCACGCCGCAGAATCCTGTCGCGGGTCTGCAGGTTGCCGGCGATGAAGATGTCTCCAAGGGTTACCAGTGGACCCGGGTCGACCGCGTGAACGATGTCGGCCTGGGCGCGGTCGTCGCTGAAAGTGACCGTCGGATTGACCGTGGTGTGGGGATGTCCCTGCTCGGCGACCAGACTGACAATAGCTTCGCGCTCGCGCTCCAATGCCGCTTGACGGAAGGGCTCGCCGACGCGATGAACCAGCTGTCGGCGGGCCTCGTCTTGCGGCACCCCCTTCAATCCGGTGACGATGATCGAGCGAACCAGTGTCTGCATGCCCTCATCGATGGCAAAGGTAACGTCGGCACCGGTTTTGTCGTCACTGAACGCCACATCGGAATCCACCGCGCGGTCCAGAAAACCCTTGTCCGTATACAGGTTGGCAACGGCGGCAGCGTCCTCGTCGAGGGTTTCGGGAACCAGGGCGCCGTCGTGGAACAGGGAGGGCGGCTGGGTGAGTATCTGCCTTTCGATGTCGCTGTCCGGCACCACCTGGTTGCCGGTGATGTCCAGGGTTTGGACAATGGTTTGGGGACCTTCATCGATGACAAAGCGCAACTGCCGGATCTGGACCGGGTCGCCGGCGATGTCGGTCTTCTCGACCGTGACCCGGGTGTCGAGAAATCCGGCCGACCGATAGCGATCTTTCAGGTTGCGAATGCTTCTTCTGACACCGCTGTTGCCGCGGTTGCCGCGGGTATCGATCACCAGGTCGTTGCGCAAGGTCAGGTTCCAGAAGTGCCGGTTGCCCTCTATATCGACCCGATAGCGTGGTCCTTCCTCAACATCGATGGCCACATCCACCCGGTGGGCCTCGTCCGGTTCGCCCAGACGATAGGAGAGTTCGGCATTCGCAAAACCTTTGCGGCGGTAGTAGGCCAGCAGTCTGTCCATGTCCTGTTTGAGCCGGTACTCGCTGAACCGGCCCATGCCGGGTACCGCCGCGACACGCCAGGTCCGCATGCGCCATTGGAGCGATGTTGTCGAAACGCCTTGAACACCCGAAAATGTCAGCCGCCCCATCCTAAAGTGGGCGCCGCGGTCAACGTCTACATAAACTGTCACGGTGTCGCCGTCCGGGTCCTTCTGGGAGGTTACCGTCACCCGCGGGTCGATGTAGCCTTCGCGCTTGTACAGCGCCTCAACCGAGGCGATTTGGGCGGAAAGGTCTCTGCCAGTGTAAGGATTGCCTGGATAGATGGTCATCTGGTTGAGAATGTCGCGCTCGAACAACGGGTAGGCGCCGCGGATGGTGATTTGGCTGATGTACAGATAAGGGGTCAAGGTAAACATCAGCACCGTGCCGCCGGATGTGGCTGCGGTGTCCACATGTATGGCGGCAAACCGTTTGCTCAACCTGAGGTTTTCCAGGCTGGCCTGAAGGCTGTCTTCGGTCAAGGCATCGCCGGGCTCGATCGGGATGATGCGCCGGGCCATATTCGTGTAGTGATCCTGGTGGTCAGGCCGCCCTTCGATGATGACTTGCACGTCGCTGACCACATCGGCCGCATCGGCTACCGCGGACGAGGGCGTGTCGCCCCTGGAGACGCCATCACCGGCATGAACCGCGCCGGCCGGAATCAGGCTGACGATCACTATCCACAACAGGACCGTTGTCATTGCGCTTGTCTGTTTCAAAAATGAGCTCACCTGAATTCGACCCGGTAAACCAGCTCCGCCCCGAACGATCCGCTGCTGGCCTGGAAGCCGTTGACCAGGATCCGTTCCAACAGCCGATACTCCATGATGGCCCACTGTTTGGTTTCGCCGCTGATGGTTTCGATGGCGTACTTGACCGTCATGCGGTTGGAGAGGTGCTTGCCCACGGTCACCTTGATCCCGCCCACATCCTCGCCACTGCCGCTGGTGCTTTCGACCTGTAGAATATCGACCCCGGTGCGGTTTCTCAGTTCTTCGCCGAACGTTCCGGCAAGCATCTCGGCCATGATCTGGGCGGTGGTGCGCGTCACACCGCCCTCGCCGGCAGACAGCTCGCGGGAGGTGCGACCGAAAAGGATCAACGAGAGAATATCCGCTTCGGTCTCAGAGGGTACGGACGTCAGCTGGATTTCCAGATTGTCCAGGGGCCCCTTGAGGGCCAGGTTGATCGTCCAGGAACGGATTTCAGCTTGGCTGGCGATGTCGATCTCGGCCTCGGTGCGAAAGGGGTTGACGAAATCGATGATGCCCCGGTTGATGATGAAATCCCTTTTCTGAAAGGTAACGGTGCCGTCCCTGACCTGGGCCCGCCCACTGATGACCGGGCGTGCCAGGGTTCCCCCGATGCGCAAATCCGGACTGACCTCCATCTGGGCTAAATTGTTGTCGACCACAAAGGGCTGTCGGGCCTCGATGAAGAGGTTCAGATCAACCCGGTCGAAAAAGGGGATGCTCAGCGGCTGGGTCGCAGGCGCCACGGTCCGCCGGCGCGTGGTGGCCGTGGTAGCCATCTGCAGGAGGTTGGCGCGCATGTCCTTGTAGTAAAGGCCTTCCAGCAGAACGATTTTTCCGCTGGCGGCGGCGGCCCGGTCTCGCCCCGTTATGCGAACATCTCCATTGAGAAGGACCGCCAGCGTGTCGGGTATCTCAATCGGTAGCGACCTGGCAGCGATGGCCAGGTCCACGCCGACCGGCTCGAAATGCGCATGGTCGATGGTGCCGTCCACCGTGAACCGGCCCGTGTCCAGAAAGCCCGCCAGGCGGTCGATGCGAATGCGCTCAGCGGTCAGGTGGATGCTGCCGTTCAAATCGGCCAGTCGCTGAAGCAGTCCGGGTACGGTCATGCCGATCTTTTCCAGATCGAGGCGGGCGTCAACCTGCGGGGCCTGCGCCCGGCCGGAAACCGTCCCCTTCAGGCTGACCACACCGCCGGCACCGATGAAAGCGTCGCTGAAGGCGCTGGCCGCCGACAGTGGGATCCGGCCGTCGACCGCCAGATCCAGGAGCCCGTCCAGGCGCGCCTCACCCGACAGGCGCAGGTGGCCCTCGGTGAGGATGGCGGCATCGAACTTGGCGATCGACACCTGTCGATCAGCCATTTCCAGCACAATGCCGTCCGACTGGACCAGGGGGACGTTCTTGAAAAAAAGGTCCAGCCCGCTCAGGTTGACCTGGCCCGATGTTCTGGCGGCGTCGCGGATGTTGCCGCTGGCCTGAACCCGGCCGGTCAGGGTACCGCGCAGATCCGGCCGGCCCAAGGCCTTGAAGTAGGCAGCGGTTTCGGTACGGTCGAAGATCAGGTGCGCGTCGAAATCACCGGTTCGCAGGTCGCCGGCGGCGTCCACTTCAAAATTGAGATTGCCCTTGAGCGTGGCCTGCTGGTCATGAAGCCCGAAAGCAAGGTCCATATCCTCGACGGCCACTTCGTTGATGCGGAGATCCCCGACCCTCAGACGGCCGTCGACGTCCGGGTTGTCGACATGTCCCGTGGCGGAAATATCCAGGTGCAGGTTGCCCTGTCCCGGAAACCAGGCCTGCAGTCCATGGATGTGCGCGGCCGCAATGCCATTGGTTTTCAGGGTCAGATCGAAGGTTTTGTCCATTTTCAGCCAACCCTTGCCCTCCAGCGTCTCTCCGGGAGCAAAAACGGCCTGGAACCGATTCAGCCGCAGGGTTCGCCCCTCCACAAGAGCGTCGACCGCAAGGGTGTCCAGGGCCTGACCGGCCAGGTCGATGCGGCTGCCGCTGAGGGTGAACTGACCGGACGGTGCCTGAAGGCGACCCGTCAAGCGGCCGTTTAAATCGAAATCGCCGCTGACCGCCTCGACGAAATGGGCAGGGTCAAAATGATCCGAAGCGACGCGGGCCGAAAACTCGGGATTGCGATCCAGGTGCAGGGTTCCGGGCTGCAGCAAGCGCACCTGGCCCGACAGGTCGATCTCGGATTCCTGGTTTTGCAGGTGCAGCCGATCCACGAATACGGTAGGGCCGTTAAGGCGCAGGCGGGTCTCGACGTTGCCTATGCTGGCCGCCTCGGTCACCAGTGACCTGCCCGAAAGGGCCAGTTGACCGTCCATGGCCACTGGGGGTCCGGCCAGCTTCAGCCGTCCGTCGAAGGTGCCGGCCAGTGGCGGTGACGGCACAAAATCCGCCACGGCGACCTGTTCCAGGACCAGTTCGAGGGCATGGTGATAATCGGGGTCGACCCTGCCGCCCGGCAGCAGCCGCAGGCGGCCGCTTCCGCCGATCCGCGAATCCTTGCGTTGAACGTCCAGGCGGGTCAGGCTCAGCAGGCCGTCCGGATTCATGTCGGCCTGGATGGCGACGGTACCCAGGGTATAGGCGTCGATGTTGAGCGCGTCGGCCGTCAGATCTAAATCGAACTGCGGCTGGCTGAGGTTGCCGCCGACGGATACGACGGCCTTTAAGGCCCCTTCGATGAAAGGCATGCCGACGACTGCCAAAGCGCGCGACAGATCCGTGGAGGCTAATTCCAGATTGCCGGCAAGCGCCTGCCCGTCGACCTGAAACCGGCCGTCCCCGGAAAGTTCGAATCCGTCGGCGGTGGCGCCCATGCGCGAGACCGTAAGCGTGCCCTGGTCCATCTGGGCGGCCAGGCTCACATCGACAGCCAAAGGCCGATCCATACCGGGCGCCAGCAGGTCCTGGCCCGAACCGTTCAAGGCGGCTGTGGCCGACATCGCCGTCGGGGTGACCCCGTTTCCGTTGAGCGACAAGCGTCCGGAGGCACTTCCTGAAAGATCGACGGCGCGTTTCACCCAGGGATTGAGGTCCGGTATATCCGCCACCATATCCAATTGGTAGGCCAGGCGGTCCACATCGGTCGGTGCGGCCAGAAACCCGTCCGGGAAAAAGTCCTGAAAGTTCACGGACCCGTCCAGGACGATCGATCCGTCCGCCAGGCGCAGGGCGGCCGTTTCGATGTCAAGGCGCCGGTCGTGCAAATCGAGGACGAGTTCCCCGCTGTCCAGCGGCTGACCTGCCAGCCGGCCCTGGGCGACCGTCAGCCGAAAGGCGGCATCGGGGTTGGCCGGCCGGCCGTCGACGCGCAGGCTGGCCGAGACCGGTCCGCCGAATTCGCCGGCAAGCCCGAACACCTTTTTTAACTCCTCCAGGTGGCCGTCGACGGTCATCTCACCGTCCAGTTGCGGGGCGGTGAACAGATCGTCGGCTGACCCGGCCAGACGCAGCTGCGTCCGGCCCGAATCGATTTCAAAGGCCGGAATCTCGAGCCGACCGCCAGCCAGGCCGGCCCGCAGATGGATGCGGGCCGCTTCCGGTCGGATCCCGGCCGCGCTCAAGCGCACATCGCCTGCGGTCAGTTCCAGACTGGCCGATTGGGCCGCCAGATTGCCGTCGGCGGTGATGTCGATGCCCGAGGTTTCCAGCTCAATGTGCGCATCTGAGGAGACAAACGACAGGCGGCCGCCCGTCAAGCGAACCTTTTCGGCAACGATGTTGAAGGGCAGCCCGGCGCGTTGCGGTCTAAGGGCCTCATCCGGCTGGGGGCCCGGCTCGGGTGTCAGCGCGGCAGCCAGGTTGAGCCCGTGCGGCGGTTGACGTTCGAGATCCGCCCACGGCGCCGCCAGCAAAAGATCCTTGATGCGGATTTCGCCACGAAGCAGAAAACGCCAGCCCAGGGTCACGGAAAAACGGTCAAATCCTGCCAGGGCACGGCCTTCAGGGTCGTAGATGGTCACATCATACAGGTCGAGCCCCGGCGTCAGCAGAGCCAGGCGGTGCTGCTCGACGGTGATGCTGCCAGGGAGCACTGAATTGATCCGCAATTGCAGCAACGCCAGGGCGTGGCCGGAGTTGAGCCAGATGAGCGCCGCGCACAGGAGGATGACCACCAGCGCGGCAAGTGCGGCAGCGGTCAGCAGTATGGGCTTGAACAGTGCTTTCATAAAATCAACAGGTTGCGCCTTGGAATCAATGGAACGCGGGCATGACGGCATCCTCCGGGATACCGGAACGCATTTATTACACGGATTATCGCAAAGACGCAAAGCGGAAACAAGAGAAAGCCTGAGCGATGCGGCCGAGTTGCCGGTATGGGCTGTCCAGCCGGTAAATCTTGTGGGCAATGCGCCTAAATCCTTGCAGAATCTTTGCGCACGAGGTACCCTTGAGCAACCTGACTCCCGACCGCAGCCACCTTACCGACAACCAGACCCAGCACATCCTGGTATAGAAACAACGGTTGGCAGCTGAAATACATAATCATTATTAATGGTTAGCGGACGTTTTCGTTGGGGCGCCACATGAACACGGAACGCATCTATCGGATTCTCAGCTCGGTTAAGCGGATCGACTGTATACAAGCGGTGCTGAAACACCGGACGCTGACCCTTTTGGGCATCATCGCCGTGACGATCCTGTTCGCGGCGTTCATCCCCCGGCTTCAATTCAAAACATCGATCCACGACCTGGTAATCGAAGATCTCCCCGAAACCCGGCAGTACGATGCCTTCAAGACGCGCTTCGGGTCGGAAGCGATCATCCGCGTGGTCATCAAGTGCGACGACATATTCCATCCGCTCAACTTCCAGCACATCGCCCAGCTGGAAGCCGCGGCCAAAGCGATCCCCGGTGTCCAGCGCGTGATCGGGCTGCCGGGTATCAAGCAGACGGTGGACCTGTCGGGCAGCTGGCCCATGGAAAAATTCATCGCCTTCGTCTCCGGGGCGGACCTGTTCAAACAGAACCTGGTCTCCGACGATCACCGCACCACCTTGATCACCCTGGTCCTGACCGACGATGCCGATCAACCGGAGGTCATCGCGGCGGTCCAGGACCTGATCGACGCCACCGATGGGCGCCTGGCGCTCTATCAGATCGGCATGCCGTTGATCTCCCAGGCCCTGGCGACCTTCACCCAGCGTGATTTTCTGCGCCTGCCACCCCTGACCTTTTTGATTATCGGCCTGGTGTTGCTGGTCATCTTCAAAAATGTCTGGTTTGCTTTCATTCCGCTCTCCTGCGTCAGCATCTGCCTGATCTGGACCTTCGGTGCGGCGGCCATTTTGAAGGTGCCGCTGTCGATCCTGACCATGATCGTGCCGGTGTTCCTGATCGCCGTGGGTACGGCCTACTGCCTTCACATCCTGGCGACGTATCGCACCGTCTCCCGGCCGGACCGCAGCGCCGTCGACGCCACCGCGCTGACCTATACACAAACGACCCTGCCGACCTTGCTGGCCATCGCCACCACCTTGCTGGGGGTGGGGTCGCTGTTTGTCAACCGCATCTCCGCCATCCGCGAATTCGCCCTTTTCGCCTGCATCGGAATGGTCGCCTTTCTGATCCTGGTCATGGCCTACCTGCCCGTCCTGCTCTCTTTGATGCCCGCCGGCGGGGCGCCTCCCTTGAAAAAAGGCAAGGCCCCGTCGATTCTGGATCGCTTCATCGGTTGGATCGTCGACCTGAACCTTCATCACCAGGGCAAAGCCCTGATCGTCCTGGCGGGCATCACCCTGCTGGCCGGTGTCGGGATGCTGCGCCTCAAACCCGAAACCAACCCGGTCGGCTTTTTCAAGGCGGACACGCCGGTCGTCCAGAATTTCCACGACATATACCAGCATCTGTCGGGAAGCTTTCCCGTCAATGTGGTCATGTCGTCCACAGTCGAGGACTATTTCGAAAACACCGACCACCTGGCCGACCTGGAGCGGCTGCAACGGTTCCTGGACACGCTGCCCGGCGTTGACAAGACGCTCTCTTTTGCCGACTACCTCAAGCTGGTCAATTTCGCCTCCAACCGCTTCGAACCAGAATACTACCGACTGCCAAGTGAGTCCTGGGAACTGCGGATGCTGTTTAACACCTACAAATCCCTGCTGGGCAACGACATGTTCGATGCCTTCATGGGACCGGGGGTGTCGCAGGCCAACATCCTGCTGCTGACACACATCTCCAGCTCCAGTGACTTTTTGAAACTGCGGGAACTGATTCTGCGCCACGTCGGCGAAGCCCATGACAAAACGCTGGCCTGGGATGTGACCGGATTCGGCATGGTGGTCTCCGCCAGCAGCCACCAACTGGTTTCGGGTCAGATTAAAAGCTTTTTGCTGACCATGGTGGTCATTTTCGTCATCATGTTCGCCCTCTTCCTATCGGCCAAAGTGGGCCTGATCGCCATCGTGCCGAACCTGTTTCCGATCGTCATCAACTTCGGCCTCATGGGGTGGCTGGGCATCGAACTGTCCATGGCCACCAGCCTGATCGCCAGCATCGCCATCGGCCTGGCCGTCGATGACACCATCCACTACCTGGTTCGCTTCAACCGCGAGTTCCAGCGTGACCTGGACGAAAAGCGCGCCCTTAAAGAGACCATCGCCCACATCGGGCGCCCGGTCATCTTCACGACCCTGACCATCGGCACGGGCTTTTTCATTCTGTCGTTTTCCGGCTTCAAGCCCACGGCCATCTTCGGGACCATGATGGTCATCACCATGCTGTCGGCCATGGTGGGCGACCTGGTCCTGCTGCCGATCCTGATGCAGCGCGTCGAACTCGTCACCGTGTGGGACCTGGCGCGCATCAAAATGGGCGGCGACCTGGGATCCAGTATCCCGCTGTTCAAAGGGTTTTCGCGGGCCGAGGTGCAGTCCATTATCATGGCCGGGACGCTGAAAACGGTTGAAAAAGGAGACGTGCTGTTCTTCAAGGGCGACCACAGCGAGTCCATGTATGCGGTCATTTCGGGAAAATTCGACGTTATCGACTACGACCCCACCTGCACCCTGGGCAGCCCCGAAGACGTTCAAAAATGCATCGCCAGTGTCGGCGCCGGAGACATCCTGGGCGAGATGGGGCTGCTGCGTTCGGCGCCCCGATCGGCAACGGTCAAGGCCACCGCACCCGGAGAGCTGCTGCCCATCAACTGGAAGGTCATCCGCCGGCTGCAGTGGCTTTACCCCCCGACGGCCCAGAAGTTTTTCGTCAACATGATGGGTGTTTTGTGCGATCGCGTCGAACGCCTGACCACCTGTCTGGCCAACGAAAGCCTGGTGGATGACCTGACCGGCCTCAACAATAAAAAAGGCTTCTGCCTGGCGATGGAACACGAGATACACCGTTCCCGGCGCCAGAAGGAGACGCTCACGATGGTGCTGCTGGAAATCCGCTTCGCCGGCGCCCCCCATGACCATTTCACGACGGTCAAAGACGAACTCTTTCAGCAGATCGGAGCAACCCTGTGCCGCGATATCAGGCGCTGCGACATGGTTGGCCGCATCGACACCAACACGTTCGTCGTGCTTTTTCCCAGCAATGACGGTGACGGCGCCGCCATCGCCATAGAGCGCCTTAAATACAACATGACCGACTTCCAGGCGCGCCACGCACCCACCATCACCTTTGCCGTCACCATGAACGCCGTAAGCTTGACCCCCGGTGGGGACCACACCGGACACAAGGCGCTGGAGGAGACCTTGCACAAACTGAAAACCGGGGATGGCCTGGTGTGGTCCTTCACCACCGGCTCCGTGAATTGACGACCGTTTGGCACAAAAGGACGGACAATCATGTTAAACCTGCAAAAAGTCAAGGAAGAGTACTGCATCCAGCAAATCAAGGAGGCCTATCAGCGCACGTACAGCGAAATGGATAAGGGACTGGGCAACATCATCGCCTGGACGGCCCATCTGGCCCTGGAAAACATCGCCAATTCGGACGCCCTCTACCACGACATGGAACACACGATCATGGTCACGCTGGCCGGGCAGGCTATTTTGGAGGGCAAGCACCTGTCGGAAGGGGGCGTGACCCCGCGGGCATGGACCCATTTCATCATCGCCCTGCTGTGCCACGACATCGGCTATGTCAAGGGGATCTGTGCGGATGACGATGGCTATCTGCTGGCGACCGGTCTCAAAGGCAAGAAGATCGAGCTCCCCGTGGGCAGCACCGATGCACAACTGGCCCCCTACCACATCGACCGCAGCAAATGCTTCGTCATGGAGCGGTTCGGTAAGAATGTGCTCGAGCAGTCGGGCGGCCTGCTGGATGCCGGGTTGATCGCCGGCTACATAGAGATGACCCGCTTTCCGATTCCCGATGACGAGGCCCACAAGGATACCGCCGGTTTCGCGGGGTTGGTCCGGGCTGCCGATTTCATCGGGCAGCTGGCCGATCCCAATCGGATGCAAAAATGCACCAACCTGTTTTACGAGTTCGAGGAGCTGGGCCTCAACAAGAAGCTCGGCTACCGGACCCCCGGGGATCTGAGGGCCTGCAACGCCCAGTTTTACTGGGACGTCGCCAAGCCCTATGTCCAGGACGCCCTCGAGTATCTCAAGGTCACCCACGAGGGCAAGCAGTGGATCGCCAACCTGCAGTCCAACGTGTTCGGCGGCTACCTCTTCGCCAACCGGCAACCCGGAGGGCGACCTGTTTGACCAGGCCAAAAAGTCGCCCTGATCTGGCCGGGTTACGCACCCCTTGCCCCGTCGGCGGCAATCTCGTCATGCCCGCTGCAATGGCGGCATTGACCCGTGGTCGATTGGCATCCGGCGGTATAACAAAGCCCGCCGACCACTGAAACGGCGACAGCGACCCCATGAACGCACCCAACATTAAGCGATACCTGAAAGGCGTGTTCGCCATTTCGGTGGCGTCCATCGCCCTGACCGTTTTTCTCTTTTTGATCGACGTACCCATTTTGCACCTGTTCGAGCTCAAGCTCTACGACCTGCGCATGCAGCAACGCGGCGAGCAGCCGGCCTTACCGGTCATCGCCCTGGCCATCATCGACGAGAAGAGCCTCGACCAGGAGGGGCGCTGGCCCTGGCCGCGCTCCAAGATCGCCGAACTGGTCAAGCGACTGTCCGACGACGGCGCCAAGGTGATCGCCTTCGACATCGGCTTTCTGGAACCGGAAGAGAGCGCCGCCGCATTAATGTCTGAAGGGGAAGCGCCGACCCTGGGACAGATTGGCGACACCGCCGCCCGACAGCCGGTCGCCACCCCCGCCCGGGTTCATCGGGACACCAACGACCGGCTCCTGGCCGATGCCATCGGGCAGGCCCGGCCGGCCACGATCCTGGGCTATTTTTTCCACATGAACGCCGCCGACTTGAACTACGACATCGGCCAGGCCGAAATCGACCGCCAGCTGACCTTGATCGACAATTCCAAGTATCCCCTGATTCTCGAAGAGAACCCCGACACGGCCGGCTTGACCTTCATTGCGGCCTACGCCCCGGAGTCGAACCTGAAGCTCCTGACCGACGCCGCCGACGCCTCGGGATTCTTCACCGTGACCAGCGACCGGGACGGGGTGGTGCGGCGCGTGCCGTTGATGATCAAATGCGGCCAGGACCTCTTCCCCCACCTGACGGTGCTGAGCGCCTGGCACTTTCTCGACCGGCCCCAGCTGATCGTCAAGGTGCCCCATTACGGGGTGGCGGGCATCCAGATGGGCGAAGGCTTCATCCCCACCGACGAGAACGGGCAGATGCGCATCAACTTTTTGGGCCCGCCCAAAACCTTCCCCCACTACTCGATCACCGACATCTTGAACGGGCGCACGCCGGCCGGCACCTTTACCGACCGCATCGTGCTGGTCGGTGCCACGGCCGTCGGCACCCACGACCTGCGGGCCACCCCCCTGAGCCCGGTCTTTCCCGGGGTGGAGATTCACGCCAACATCATCGACAACATGCTCACCGGCCGCTTCATCACCAAACCGCAGTGGTCGCGCATCTTCGACCTGCTGGCCATCGTATTCATCGGATTGCTGCCCGGCTACTACCTCTCCCAGGTCAAGGCCGCCCCCGGGTTTTTCATCACCCTGGGCATCTTTTCCCTGCACATCTTTGTGACCCGCTGGCTCTTCATTCACTTTAGTTTGTGGCTGAACATGATCTACCCGCTCATGTCGCTGACGATCAGCTACAGCTTCATCACCGTGTTCCGCTACACCACGGTGGAGCGCGAACGCCGCAAGATCAAGGGAACCTTCCGGCAGTACGTGGCCCCGCTGGTCATCGAGGAGATGCTCAAGGATCCCGACCAGCTCAAGCTGGGCGGTGAGGAGAAGGTCCTGACGGTACTCTTTTCCGACCTGGAGCGTTTCACGAGCTACTCGGAGCGCTACGGGCCGACGGAGATGATCAAAATCCTCAGCGAGTACTTCACCCGCATGTCGGAAGAGATCTTCAAGCAGCGCGGCACCCTCAAAGAGTACGTCGGCGACGAGATCATGGCTTTTTTCGGCGCGCCCGTCCACCATCCCGACCACGCCAAGCGGGCCTGCGAGGCGGCCCTGGCCATGCGCGACACGCGCCTGCAGATGTCCGCGCAGTGGGTCAAGACCGGGCGGCCGATGCTGCACGCCCGCACCGGGGTCAACACCGGCCCCATGCTGCTGGGCAATTTGGGCTCGCGCTACCGCTTCGCCTACGGCGTGCTGGGGGACCAGGTCAACCTGGGCTCGCGCCTGGAGGGCCTCAACAAGCAGTACAAAACGAGCATCATCATCGGCGAGAACACCTATGAAATGGTGAAAGACGATTTCATCCTGCGGGACATGGATCTGGTGCGGGTGGTGGGACGGGATCAGTGCGTACGGGTCTACGAGCTGATCGCCCGGGCCGGCGAAAGCCTGCCGACAGAGCAGCTGGGCGCCCTGGAGGCCTACGCCGCCGGATACGACGCGTACTGCCGGCAGCACTGGCCCCAGGCCATGGCGCATTTCGAAAAGGCGCTCTCCCTGCGCCCCGACGACGGCCCCGCCAAGACCATGCTGGAACGCTGCCGGCTTTATCAGGAGGAACCGCCGCCGGAGGACTGGGAGTGCGTGTTCGAGCCCACGACCAAGTAAGGAGATCGCCCAATGATGATTCTTTTAAGGGATGTGAACGGCAACGAGCTTGAACTGAGCCATGGCAGTGCTGTCTGCATGAAGGAGGCGCGAAGCGGCAAGGAAGTTAACTTAGCCTGGCCTGAATTACCAAAGATGTTGCAGCATGAGCTGGATGATCTGGCGTCCCGGGCGGTGCGGACCATGGAGCAGGCGCGGGAACTGATCACAGCAGGCGCCGACCGCTGCTGAGCGGCGATGGTTTTCAGAAGCTGACGACCGGCTGGCGTGGCATTGGCAGAAAGGACCTTCATATGGATGTTTCAATAACAGACCAAGACGGTAACAGGCTGGAAATTACCCTGGGGAGCGACGTCACCCTGGCTGACTTTGACCGCTATTCGGACAACACGCTCGCCTGGTCTGAGCTTTCCGAAAATACCCAGGAGATGCTCTATGGGCTGTCCGATCAGTGTTCTGAGGCGGTGGAAGCGGTGAAGGCCGAAGCAGCAAAGCACCTTGATGAGTTGTTGGACATGGAAGAGGTGGACGATAACGAACCGTTTGAGGCTGACGACTATCTCGAATAAGGCCAGCGGAAAAAAATAAATCCCCTGAATTTGCGCCGGATGTGTGTTGGTTTTCAAGGCGCCCCAAATGAAAGCGTATTAATTCATTGGGGGACGCTCATAAAAATATAACTTTACGCGAATTTCATGTCGTTCTCAATTGCAATTGCGCGGCCTCGTCTTGCCGCAATACTGACCGCCGCCTGCGTCACCCGCAATTTTCCGGCAATTTCCGGCTGGCTCAGCCCAAGTGTTTGGTTCGCCCAATAACATAACAAACTGCGGGCCCTGACTGTTTTTCTGCGGCGATCGCCCGATAGAATCAACGAACTCCCGGTACAACCTTCTGGCTGTGGAGCGGTTCGAATCAAACATCTTGAGCACATGGCCGCTATCCTGCCAGGGACAGCAGCTATTCTTGAATAAGGCGCTGTGACCACAATAGCTGTAGTTTTCCAATTCTTTTAGATGTTGAACCATTTTTGCTCTGAGTGGGTTCAAGTGGATATAGCGCACAAGCTCCAAAAGATAGGCGTCTTCCTGGCAAAGAATTGACTTGTAGCGGTTTTGGAACAAGTGCCCGTGCCGCCGATGACGCCGGTTAAACGATACCGCATAGCCTGTCAGCAACCGTTGCATGACCCGAGAAATTGGGGCATCACCAGTTCTTGGCAACAGGTGAAAGTTTTTATGGGCGTCCCTTAATTGCCTTATAGCAGGTCGGGCAGGTCTTTCCAGGAACGAATCATAATGTCGTTGACCTGGAAATTGTCATCCCCGCCGTATATGCATACACCATCTTGCCTGTTTTGTAGATTGTTCAGCCATGTGACGGCATTTATAAAATTTTTTTGAAATGTCTGGCCGCTTTTGATTTCCATGCAAAACAGGGAATCTGCCCTGTCCACGACCAGATCCACTTCATGCCCGTGTTGATCCCTCCAGAAATAGAGCGGTGGCTGCCGCCCATGATGGTGAAACGTTTTTTTCAACTCTGAAATCACCCAGTTTTCAAAGATCGAACCAATTAAGGGATAGGTGGCAATTTGCTCTGGTGACGTGATTCGCAAGAGGTAGCATAGCAACCCCGTGTCGGTAAAATACAGCTTCGGGGATTTGATGATTCTCTTGTTGAAATTCCTGTAGTGCGGTTCCAGGAGGAAACAGATATAGGATGCCCGCAATACGCTGAGCCAGGATTTTGCCGTGGGTTGTGAGATTCCGGCATCCGATGCCAGGCTGTCATAGTTTATCAGTTGTCCGGCCCTGCCGGCGCATAACCGGACAAATCGGTCAAATGTGGTTAGGTCACCAACGTTAAGAAGCATTCGGACATCACGTTCCACATAGGTGCGGTAATAGTCTTCCAGCCATTCCGTCGGGTCCAGCTTTTGATTGAAGATCCTCGGATACCCGCCGAAGAATAAGCTACCGTAGATATCATTTGGTCTTTCTTTTTCGGGCAGCTCTTCTCTCTGCAGGGGAAGCAGTTCAATAATTCGCGTCCTACCGGCCAGGGATTGTGATATTTTTTCATGCAGCAATAAATTATTGGAGCCGGTAAGTACCAGCTTTCTTGAATCTGAAGCGTCGTCCAGTATCTCCTGAATATACGACAGCAGCTCCGGTATTTTTTGAACCTCGTCTAAAACAGAGGATGATATTGACTTTAAGAACGATTTTGGGTCCAGCAGCACCCGGGAACGAAGGTCGGGGGATTCAAAGGAGAAATATTCAAATTTTGGAAACAGTTTTTTGCTTAATGTTGTTTTCCCGGATTGCCTGGGACCCATGATGGTAATGCAGCGATACTTGGATTGAATCCGGGAGATATATTTTTCCGCCTCTCTTGTGTACATGATGAATAAAATAATCTAAAGTAAAAATCTTGTCAATCCAAAACAGAACTTTGGATCGACAAGATTATGACTGGCTCTAGGGATGGGCAAATTGGGTAAAAGGCGTTTAGACTGAAGGCTGAAGGGCAAAGGGAGACCACCGCAAGCGATTTAAATTTTGGGGATTGATGCCAGCTGTGGCAAGATTCTCATAAACTTATAGTTTTATGTACGTCCCCTACGTCCCCTAACCCCCCAATTTTTAGAGAGTTTTGTTTTAATCAGGGTTAATGGCGTAAGTTTGATCTTGACAGCTGAAATATGTTCAATTTAGCATTGAACTGGTGGTGGGAACATTAAGTTAAACATGCCTTGCTTCTGAAACTGATTCTTTATTATCTTGATTTATAAGACTTTCAATCTCCCTCTGTGTTGATTCGGTGCATACAATCCCAATGATGATGCATTCTGACATCTAATCATCCGCTTTTACATCATTTCCAGCCGGAATAAATTTCCCACAACTGTAATCACGTCCGTTATTGGTAATCTGAGTGCTTTCAAGGAAGGGGTGTCTTGCATCCCTATAGGCATCAATCTATAGACAGGAGGGAAAGATGAAAACATCCACAACGACATTTTCAATTAAAGTTTTGATGGCGGTAACGGTGATTCTTTTCATTCTCGGGATAGTCATGATTGATTCAGCCGGGGCTGGGGAAAAATTTAAAGGAACCGCAACAAGTGTCCGGACCAAGTGGCACCCAATAAATGTTGACGATGAAGAGGGGCATGTAATCGCTGTATATGAAAACACAAACGTATATTCAAAAAATGAGAATGGTGAGACTCCGACCGGCATTAGCAAGGGCACGATTGACATGAATGTAAAGACAGGCAAAGGTACAATGAAAGGCTACGTTGTATCAACGAATCCAAATGGTGATAAATTATTTGCAAGAACTGAGGGCCGACTGATTGGAAATGGTCAAGCCGAGGGCACATTTAGCTATGTTGGCGGAACCGGAAGTCTGGAAGGCGTAAAGGGCAGCGGAGTATGGAAATCCAAATCATTGGCACCGGGAATATCCTTTCTTGAAATGGAGGGTGAAAGAGAAATTCCAGGCAAATGACCTCTCCTCCTTACCCCGCTTTATTGCCGGACCGTCGAAAAATTGTCCATTTCTGCATTATGGGCAAAAGAAACAGGGTGCTTGCACCACCACAGCTGCTGTTCAAGGATGTCGGGGCATTCTCATCATCGGGCCACTGTAGGTAAACCGGTATTTTGAAGCCATATAAAAAGGCAGAGCCCCGTTAGAGGCTCTGCCACTTACCGCCATGTCAGCGGATTTTATTTTTATTGCCTTTAATTCGAAGCTCTGCCGTTAATCATGCCCTCAGATTTTACAGGAGGCTCCTGCTGACCGGCCGGCTATGCATCTGTTGATGAAGTATCCCAGCGTTATCAGTGTAATTGCAGTTCCTATCATAAGGCACCGTCCTTTCAGTTATCCCGCCACATCGATTCCCATGTCACATCCCAGGTTCTCATCTTTTTTTTCACACTCGAAATTGGCTTCACGAGTATCAACATGTCCTTCGTTTCTGTCGTCGCTGTAGTCCTGCACTTTATTCTCGGCCATGGTATCACCTCATTGATTTATTGTTTTGTTGTTGGTTGTGTTCCGTTTTGCTTAGATAGAATATACAGCATCAAGGGATTTAGACAATGTGAGCCGGTTGGCTGTTAGGTAGTAGGTGGAAGCTACCAATACGTTTGAAAAGGCTTGAAGACTGGGTTGGGATGACCCAAAAGGAATTAGGGGACGCTCATAAAAATATAACTTTACCCGAATTTCATGTCGTTCTCAATTGCAATTGCGCGGCCTCGTCTTGCCGCAATACTGACCGCCGCCTGCGTCACCCGCAATTTTTCGGCAATTTCGGGCTGGCTCAGCCCAAGCGCTTGGTTCGCCCAATAACATAACAAACTGCGGGCCCTGACTGTTTTTCTGCGGCGATCGCCCGATAGAATCACCTCAGGTGAAACGCCGGTTAATGCAGATACCCTTTTCAAAATCGCCTCAAAATCGAGACCTCCGGCCTTCAGCCGCCAGCGCCGCTCCATTTTCTCATTCGCCAGTGACAACACTTTTTCGACAAAGTCACCGTCCCCCAGCACCCGCTCATCGCTTTTTTGAAACAGCTTTGCCTTGCGCAGCGCCTTGACCGCCATCCAGCCCCCGGCACTTCGGATCAACCCCCCACCGATAAGATCATTCCTACGGCCCTGGTCGACTCCTTTTGCAACGAACTCCCGGTACAACCTTCTGGCTGTGGAGCGGTTCGAATCAAACATCTTGAGCACATGGCCGCTATCCTGCCAGGGACAGCAGCTATTCTTGAATAAGGCGCTGTGACCACAATAGCTGTAGTTTTCCAATTCTTTTAGATGTTGAACCATTTTTGCTCTGAGTGGGTTCAAGTGGATATAGCGCACAAGCTCCAAAAGATAGGCGTCTTCCTGGCAAAGAATTGACTTGTAGCGGTTTTGGAACAAGTGACCGTGCCGCCGATGACGCCGGTTAAACGATACCGCATAGCCTGTCAGCAACCGTTGCATGACCCGAGAAATTGGGGCATCACCAGTTCTTAGCAACAGGTGAACGTGATTGGGTATCAATGCCCAGGCAAAACATGCCGTTTGGGTATCTTCGATAACGGCACCCAGACGCGCCAGAAAGTTTTCCCGGTCCACGTCATCCAGAAAAATGTTGCGACGTTCGATTCCCCTGACGATGATGTGGTGCAGGGCGCCGGGCGCGTCTATTCGTGCTTTCCGTGGCATAAGGCCACCATATAGAGAGGCAAGATTCTTGTAAACTTATATTTTTATGGGCGTCCCCTAATATCCTTGACATATTACGCCGCCCATCATACTTTCTGCGTATGATTAGATCATTTTCTTGCCGGGATACTGAAAGATTGTTCAACGATATCCGGGTGCGACGGTTCCAATCTGTTGAGAGGCAGGCAAGGAAAAGGCTTGCAGTTCTTCATGCTGCCCCGAGTGTTGAAGCGCTATTGCTCAATCCAGGAAACAAGTTTCATTCTTTGGGAGGCGATAGGAAGGGGCAATATGCAATTAACATAAACAAACAGTGGCGCGTTTGCTTTGAGTGGCGTGATGGCAATGCATTTAATGTAGAAATTATAGATTATCACTGAGGTATAGGCATGAACCAGGAAAAACATCTTGACCCAATTACACCAGGTGAAATCTTACGTGAAGATTTCATGGAACCATTAGAAATCAGTATTAACAAGCTTTCACGCGATCTTTCCGTTCCACCGAACCGCATTAGCGAGATTGTTAATGGAAAAAGATCCATAACCACAGACACTGCCTTGAGACTACAACGATATTTTGGAATTGAGGCTCAGTTCTGGCTCAATCTGCAGACTGAATATGACTTGAGGATTTTAAAACGAAAAATATGGGCTGATATCGAGCAGAGAATCATTCCAGTCAGGGCGGCAGACCAGGAAATCGGGATTGGGGTATCGCTTGGCTAAGAGGCGTTAAGACTGAAGGCTGAAGGGCGAAGCAAGACCACCGCAAACTTATATTTTTATGAGCGTCCCCTAATACCCACGTCCCATAACCCTCCTGAAATTGACAATTATTATTATGTGGATTATTATAGCTATAAATATCCACATGGCGGGGGTGCAAAATGAGAACTATTCAGATGACCCTTGACGACGATCTGGTCAAGGCCGTCGATCAAGTTGCAAAACGACTTAATACCAGTCGTTCAGCTTTTACGCGAAAGGCCCTTCGGGAAGCATTGGCCAACTATAATCTTGAACAATTGGAACGCAAGCACAGAGAAGGCTATGAACGGAAACCAATTGTCGGAGATGAATTTTCGATTTGGGAGTCAGAACAGGCTTGGGGTGATGAATGAAACAGGGTGAAATACGGTGGTATAAATTTGCAAGTCCGGACAAAAAAAGACCAGTTCTCATCCTGACCCGGGATTCTGTCTTAGCATATCTTGGTGAAGTAACGGTTGCCCCAATTACAAGCACTGTACGTGATATACCTTCCGAAGTATTTCTTTCCAAAGCCGATGGCATGCCACGGGATTGCGCCGTCAATGGTGACCATTTGCAAACTGTTTCAAAAGGAAAGATAGGGGCGCTGATCACATCTTTACCGCCACCTAAAATGGTTGATGTTGGACGGGCAATCCGTTTTGCACTCGATATATGATGGAATAGCAAGATCATCGTAAACTTATACTTTTATGGGCGTCCCCAAACCCTACCCGTCTGACGGCACTATTGACATTGCTGACCAGCAAACGTAGAATGTTTTTGATGTTTTTTGAATATAATATGAATACTGGAGAATTAAATGCCTAAAACCATCACCATAAGATTGAAAGACGACGTCTATCGGGTATTTGCAGAGGCCGCGCGAGCTGATAACCGCACCATTTCAAACCTGATCGAAACCGCCGCACTGAACCAGGTGCGCGAGCAGCAATTCGTGGATGACATAGAGATGGCTGAAATAATTTCAGATCCTAATTTGCTGGCGAGAATCAGACAGGGTTCAACAGATGCCGCCAAACGAAAAGGGCAATTTATTGAATAGCCTTTATCGAATATTTGAAACTGAACAATTCCAGAAAGACCTGAAGCAAATTGCTTTGTCTGGCCAGCCGAAGGTCACCCAAAAGCTGGCTCAATTCGTTTATCCACAACTGCGGGAGCACCCTCATTTTGGGCCCCACATAAAAAAACTGAAAGGCATTGATCCCGAAACCTGGCGGTATCGAATCGGTGCCTGGCGGTTTTTTTATGAAGTCGATGATGCGGAACGCATGGTCTTCATGCTGGCGGCCAAACACCGCGGCAGTGCCTATTAACGGCCATGTCGCAACAAAATAGCTTAGGTATGAGGCGTTTAGAATGAAGGCTGAAGGGCAACGGGAGACCACCGCAAATTTATATTTTTATGGGCGTCCCCTCTAATTGCTATTCAATTTAAAACGAATCCCGCATCATCGCATCCTGGACAACTTTCGGTAATGTTAGCGGAACAAAGTAATCAGAAGGGAAAAGATAGTCTTCACCGGATTCATCGACGACGCGTCGCAGGTTCTGTTTTTTCGCCAGATCATCTGGAATTGCTACGTAAACCTTCCAGCGTTCTAGTGAAGCCTCATACTCTCGATTATTTACACAGATGATAAATTCTTGCATATTCTTACCTACGTATACCAGAATCGTTTTATTTTCGGTTCTTTTTTCCCTTTCCCGTGAGCCTCATACCAGTGAATTTCCGCCCTGCATACATCTCCTGACTGAAACCGAATGATATAGATGCCCTTCATTTTACGCCATCGACCATTACCGTAAACTTTTTTGAGGCGCTGTAATTCGTGAATCGATTTGTCTACCGAAATGGTTTCCGGTACAGAAAGCTGTTCAACAATTTCAAATTTCAACTAAAAAACTCCGCCAATTACTTGAAACATATCCATTTTTTATTCCGTTGTAAATAACCACTGCTCAACGGCTACCGCTTTTATGACCAGAAATAATATGACACATACGATAACATGTGCAAAGAAATAATTGGCCAATTTCCTAAGCGGTTGTAAGTCGTTTGCAAGTATTAGAAGGTGGACCCCATCGGCTGGACAGCCTGAGGGGTAGGTCATTGTAAATTTATATTTTTATGTATCGTCCCCTACCCCCCGTCCCCTACCCCCCCATGGATGAGCTTGACACGATTGATTTCATTGCATACATTGATTGCACAATCTACTATCGTGGAGGCACAACACCCATGGCAAGCTTAACAATACGAAAAATTGATGATTCGCTCAAAGAGACGCTCAGAATGAGCGCTGCGGCAAACCAGAGGTCCATGGAGGAGGAAGCCAGGCAAATTCTCAAACGGTTTTTATTGCATAAAAAATGCGCTGAGGGGATAGGAACCCGTATTGCAAAACGGTTTTCGAAGGCTGGCGGCCTTGAGCTGCCTCAAGTGCCTCGTTCGTTGCCGCGCCAATCCAATTACTGTTCAAATGATTTACCGTGATGATTCTGCTTGATACCAATGTGCTTTCTGAATTGATGCGCCCCAGTCCGAATGACTGCGTTGTTCAATGGTTAGATTCTCTTCCCGAGGATGATATATGGATTAGTGCCGTCACGGTCGCTGAGATTCGGTTGGGTCTCGCCCTCCTGCCTGACGGACGGCGCAGGCAAATGTTGACCGAACTGACCGATCAAATGCTCGAAAAAGAATTTTCTGAAAAATGCCTTCCATTCGATTATCAAGCCGCTGGTGAATACGCAACAATCGTCTCTTCACGGAGTCGTCAAGGTAGGCCAATAACGGTTGAGGATGCGCAAATTGCTGCCATTGCCATAGTGGCAGGCCTTGATTTGGCAACCAGAAACACAAAGGACTTTCAAGGCCTTGAAAGTTTGACGGTGGTCAATCCATGGAAAGCTGACAACGATTAGTTTGCTCATAGGCTTATCGGAGGTCAAGCTGAAGCATACCGGACCACTCTTAAGGGTTCTGAAACGAAAAATACGGGCTGACATCGAGAAAAGAATATTTAGCAAGGGGACGGGGAAAAGAACGGGGACGGGGATGATTTTATGCGTTACTCTCACGGAACAGGGGACCATGATTCAATTTCTAATTCAGTCATTAGCCTTTCTCCCCGTGTTACCGCCCGACTGATTGCGGATTGCCCTACCCCCAGAAGCCTTCCTACAGCAGTTCCGTCCATACCCAACTTCCTGACCGCCAGATAGGCGGCTACGCTACGTGCCTTAACCCGCTGGGGATGTTTTCCCGGAGATAAAACAACTTCAACGGAAAGACCGAAATATTCACTTATTTGCACAATCATCCGGTCAAACGTATGGCCTTCAGCCGCCAATCGATATTGTTCTTCCATACGCTCTTGGGCCGATTGAAGCACCTGCATTACAAAATCGGAATCCCCGAGAATCCGCTCATCCCCTTTGAGATGCTCCTTCATGCGCTGCATGGATTTGAGAACACCCCAGCCGCCGGCACTGCGTAACAGGCCTCCGCCGGTCAATTCAGGTCTTTTTCCCTGGTCGAGGCCTTTTTGGACAAAACTTCGATAGTTTCGCCGGGCCGCTTTCTTTTGTTTGCCAAATAAAGATAAAACGCCGTCCACCGACTGCCAATCATCGAAAACTTGCCCGGTCAATCGACTGTGACCGCAGTAGGCATACTTGTCCAGCGTTTTCAAATCCTTGACGATTCCGGCACGCAGGGGATTCAAATGGATATAGCGAACCAATTCCAAAAGGTATGGGTCCTCCTGACACAGTATGGATTTATACCGGTTTTGAAACAGGCGCCCATGGCGTCTATGCCGGTGATTGAAACTGACCGCGTAGCCGGTCAGCAACCGGCGCATAACAGTGGTGATGGGAACGTTACCGGTTCGAAATAGAAGATGTAAATGGTTGGGTATCAGCGCCCAGGCGTAACAGAGCGTTCCACTTTCGCTGATAATCGAGGACAAGCGTTGGACGAAATCATCCCGATCATCGTCATTGAGAAAAAGCTTTCGCCGTTCAATCCCTCGGCAGATGATATGGTGAAGGGCGCCGGGCGCATCGATTCTTGCTTTTCTTGGCATTATCCCTACATATCATAGTCGTATTGGTTTAGTAACGCATAATTTCATCCCCGTCCCCCGTCCCCCCAATCTTTTGAGAGGCAGGCAAGGAAAAGACTTGCGGTTCTTCATGCTGCCCCGAGTGTTGAAGCACTATTGCTCAATCCAGGAAACAAGCTTCATTCTTTGGGAGGAGATAGGAAGGGGCAATATGCAATTAACATAAACAAACAGTGGCGCGTTTGCTTTGAGTGGCGTGATGGCAATGCATTTAATGTAGAAATTAAAGATTATCACTGAGGTATAGGCATGAACCAGAGAAAAACATTTTGACCCAATTACACCAGGTGAAATCTTACGTGAAGATTTCATGGAACCATTAGAAATCAGTATAAACAAGCTTTCACGAGATCTTTCCGTTCCACCGAACCGCATTAGCGAGATTGTTAATGGAAAAAGATCCATAACCACAGACACTGCCTTGAGACTGCAACGATATTTTGGAATTGAGGCTCAGTTCTGGCTCAATCTGCAGACTGAATATGACTTGAGGATTTTAAAACGAAAAATATGGGCTGATATCGAGCAAAGAATCATTCCAGTCAGGGATGCGGACCAGGAAGTCGGGATGGGTGTATAGCTTGAGTATGAGGCGTTTAGACTCATGGCTGAAGGGCAAAGGGAGACCACCGAAAACTTATACTTTTATGGGCGTCCCCTAATTGCCCCAGCCCCCGGCACTTTGGATCAACCCCCCACCGATAAGATCATTCCTACGGCCCTGGTCGACTCCTTTTGCAACGAACTCCCGGTACAACCTTCTGGCTGTGGAGCGGTTCGAATCAAACATCTTGAGCACATGGCCGCTATCCTGCCAGGGACAGCAGCTATTCTTGAATAAGGCGCTGTGACCACAATAGCTGTAGTTTTCCAATTCTTTTAATGTTGAACCATTTTTGCTCTGAGTGGGTTCAAGTGGATATAGCGCACAAGCTCCAAAAGATAGGCGTCTTCCTGGCAAAGAATTGACTTGTAGCGGTTTTGGAACAAGTGCCCGTGCCGCCGATGACGCCGGTTAAACGATACCGCATAGCCTGTCAGCAACCGTTGCATGACCCGAGAAATTGGGCCATCACCAGTTCTTAGCAACAGGTGAACGTGATTGGGTATCAATGCCCAGGCAAAACATGCCGTTTGGGTATCTTCGATAACGGCACCCAGACGCGCCAGAAAGTTTTCCCGGTCCACGTCATCCAGAAAAATGTTGCGACGTTCGATTCCCCTGACGATGATGTGGTGCAGGGCGCCGGGCGCGTCTATTCGTGCTTTCCGTGGCATAAGGCCACCATATAGAGAGGCAAGATTCTTGTAAACTTATATTTTTATGGGCGTCCCCTAATATCCTTGACATATTACGCCGCCCATCATACTTTCTGCGTATGATTAGATCATTTTCTTGCCGGGATACTGAAAGATTGTTCAACGATATCCGGGTGCGACGGTTCCAATCTGTTGAGAGGCAGGCAAGGAAAAGGCTTGCAGTTCTTCATGCTGCCCCGAGTGTTGAAGCGCTATTGCTCAATCCAGGAAACAAGTTTCATTCTTTGGGAGGCGATAGGAAGGGGCAATATGCAATTAACATAAACAAACAGTGGCGCGTTTGCTTTGAGTGGCGTGATGGCAATGCATTTAATGTAGAAATTATAGATTATCACTGAGGTATAGGCATGAACCAGGAAAAACATCTTGACCCAATTACACCAGGTGAAATCTTACGTGAAGATTTCATGGAACCATTAGAAATGAGTATTAACAAGCTTTCACGCGATCTTTCCGTTCCACCGAACCGCATTAGCGAGATTGTTAATGGAAAAAGATCCATAACCACAGACACTGCCTTGAGACTACAACGATAATTTCGAATTGAGGCTCAGTTCTGGCTCAATCTGCAGACTGAATATGACTTGAGGATTTTAAAACGAAAAATATGGGCTGATATCGAGCAGAGAATCATTCCAGTCAGGGAGGCAGACCAGGAAATCGGGATTGGTGTATCGCTTGGCTAAGAGGCGTTAAGACTGAAGGCTGAAGGGCGAAGCAAGACCACCGTATACTTATACTTTTATGGGCGTCCCCCTAATACCCTAATACCCACGTCCCATAACCCTCCTGAAATTGACAATTATTATTATGTGGAATATTATAGCTATAAATATCCACATTGCGGGGGTGTAAAATGAGAACTATTCAGATGACCCTTGATGACGATCTTGTTAAGGCCGTCGATCAAGTTTCAAAACTACTTAATACAAGTCGTTCAGCTTTTACGCGAAAGGCCCTTCGGGAAGCATTAGCCAACTATAATCTTGAACAATTGGAACTCAAACACCGAGAAGGCTATGAACGGGTACCGGTTGTTGGTGATGAATTTTCGATTTGGGAGTCAGAGCAGGCGTGGGGTGATGAATGAAACATGGTGAAGTACGTTGGTACAGATTTTCAAGTCCGGACAAAAAACGACCAGTTCTCATCCTGACCCGGGATTCCATAATAGCGTATCTTGGTGAAGTAACGATTGCCCCGATAACAAGCACTGTACGTGATATACCATCCGAAGTATTTCTTTCTAAAGCCGATGGCATGCCACGGGATTGTGCTGTCAATTGTGACCATTTACAAACTGTTTCAAAAGGAAAAATAGGGTCGCTTATCACATCATTACCTCCACCTAAAATGGTTGATGTTGGCCGGGCAGTCCGTTTTGCACTCGATATATGATGGAATAGCAAGATCATCGTAAACTTATACTTTTATGGGCGTCCCCAAACCCT
>CAWAUZ010000002.1:0-254862 GCA_963785365.1 uncultured delta proteobacterium
ACTGGCGGCCGGCAATGGGCCGCCAGCTGCCCCTTGCTTGGCAGGCCTGTGGCCGCAGGGACGAGCGTAGCGGGGACGGCTGCGGTTTTGGGGCGTTTCAACCGAGCCTGCCGGTCCGGCTGCGGTACCGCTTGCCCTGCCAGGTGTTGGTTTCCGTAAAGCGCTGGTGAATCATCTCCAGGGTCTCGCGCTTTTGAAGCGACCAGGCCGGGGCGATCAGTTCGTCGGGGTGGGGGTCGCCGGTCAGACGCTGAATGATCATCGATTCGGGGATGCGGGCGATAAACTCGCAGACCAGTTCCACATACTCATCTTGCTCCAGACAGCGATAGCGGCCGTCACGGTGCCATGCCGCCAACGGCGTTTTGCGCACGACATACAAAAGGTGCAGTTTAACCCCATCGAGGCCCAACCCGGCGATGGCATCGGCCGTGGCCAGCATCTCCTGCCGGGATTCGCCGGGAAGGCCCAAAATGACATGGGCGCAAATGTTGATGCCGCGATTTTGGGTGGCGATCACCGCTTTTCGAAAACAGGCAAAGTCGTGGCCGCGGTTGATCAGGGCCAGCGTGTGGTCGTGCGCGCTCTGCAGGCCATACTCGATCCAGACCAGGCGGCGGCGGGCATAGCTTTCCAGAAGGTCCAACACGGTGCGGTCCACACAGTCCGGTCGCGTGCCGATCGCCAGGCCCACCACGTTGTCGATGGCCAGGGCTTCGTCGTAAAGGGACTTGAGGCGGGTGATGGGTGCATAGGTGTTGGTGAAGGATTGAAAGTACGCCAGCAGCTTGTCGGTTTTAAAGCGCCGGGCGATCCTGGTTTTGCTGTTTTCGATTTGCCGGGTGACCGACAGGCCCTGTTGAAAGGCACCGGTGCCGGACCCCTTGGCGTTGCAGTAAATACAACCACCGGTAGACAGGGTTCCATCGCGGTTGGGGCATCCCAAACCCGCATCGACGGTCACTTTGTGGACCCGGGTGCCGTACAGCGATCTGAAGTAGGTATTCAGGTCCCGGTAGGGTTTCGGCGTCATGGGTATCGTTTCCTTGACCTCGGCATGGGGGCAATTATATAGTTTGGCGCACAAAAGGAAAGCGCTAACCGCCACATGATGTAACCGGGCGGCGGACTGGATACCATGAATCGTAACGAATCCACCGGCATCTATCAAAAAGCTTACGATGTGATTGTGGTCGGCGGGGGGCACGCCGGTTGCGAGGGCGCCCTGGCCGCGGCCCGCATGGGATGCCGGGTGCTCCTGTTGGCCATCGATCTGGACAAGGTCGCGGCCATGCCCTGCAGCCCTTCCATCGGGGGCATGGCCAAGGGACAGCTGGTCAAGGAGATCGATGCCCTGGGCGGTGAAATGGCCAAAATCGCCGATCGGACCGCGATCCAGTACAAAACCTTGAACACCAAAAAAGGACCGGCGGTTCAATCCACTCGAACCCAGAATGACAAGGGTCGTTATCACACGGCCATGAAGGCCGTTCTGGAGCATCAGCCCAACCTGGACGTGAAGCAGGCCCTGGTGGAGCGTCTGATTGTCGACGGCGATCGCGTCGGCGGTGTGGCGGACCATACCGGTTTCGGCTTCCAGGCGCCCTGCGTGATCCTGGCCACGGGGACATTTTTGTCCGGACTGGTGCACATCGGCTTCGCCACTATGCAGGCCGGCCGGGCGGGCGAATTCGCTGCCTACGGCTTGCCGCAGCATCTGACGGCGCTGGGCTTTCGTCTGGGGCGCATGAAAACCGGAACGCCCCCGCGGCTCAATCGCGCCAGCATCGATTTTTCGCGTTTCGAAGCGCAGCCGCTGGAGGCGCCCGTGCGGCCATTTTCCTTTACCACGCCGTCGGCAAGGCTTCCGCAGGTGCCCAGCTATGTCGGTCACACCAATTCCCGGGTTCATCGACTGGTGCGGGACAACCTGCACCTGTCGGCCCTGCACAGCGGTATCATTAAAGGGGTGCCGGCGCGCTATTGCCCCTCCTTCGAAGACAAAATCGTGCGTTTCCCGGACCGGGACCGCCACCAGATTATTCTAGAACCCGAAGGGCTGGACACCCAGGAGATTTATGCCTCTGGCTTGGGCAATAGCCTGCCCGTGGAAGTTCAGATCCAGCTGGTCCGGCAGGTCCACGGCCTGGAAGCGGCGGAAATCATGCGGCCGGCTTACGCGATCGAATACGACTTCATCAATCCGATCCAGTTGCGGCCGACCCTGGAAACCAAACGGATCCGGGGCCTTTACCTGGCCGGCCAG
Source organism: uncultured delta proteobacterium (assembly GCA_963785365.1). Classification (GTDB taxonomy): domain Bacteria; phylum Desulfobacterota; class Desulfobacteria; order Desulfobacterales; family Desulfosarcinaceae; genus Desulfosarcina. Next base: position 2,267 of record CAWAUZ010000002.1, read on the forward strand.
ATCAACGGTACCTCCGGATATGAGGAGGCGGCGGCCCAAGGCCTGTGGGCCGGCATCAACGCGGCCTGCAGCGTTCAAAAGCGGCCGCCCTTCATCCTGGATCGCAGCCAGGCCTACATGGCCGTGATGGTGGATGACCTGATCACCAGAGGCACGTGTGAACCTTACCGCATGTTCACGTCCAGGGCAGAGTACCGCCTCATGCTAAGGGAGGACAACGCCGACCTGCGCCTGGCCGAGATCGGGCACACCCTCGGGCTGGTGGATGCCGATACGGTCAGGGAGAACCGTGACTGCAAGGCCCGGATTGCGGCTGAGCTCCAGCGCATAAAGCAGACGGTGATCAAACCATTGCCGGTCGTCAATGCCTATCTGGCCCAAAAAAAAACGCCGCTCATCGACAACGGCGTCCATCTGTCCCAGTTGCTCAAGCGGGCCGAGTTGGACTATAATGCCGTCGCAGCGCTGGCACCCCCTGAAGTGTCACTGCCCGAACGGGTGACCCGCCAGGTGGAGATCGAGATCAAATACGAGGGGTACATTCAACGTCAACTCCAGGAGGTGGAACGATTTCGGCATCTGGAACAGATAAAGCTGCCCGAGACGATTGACTACGGCGAGGTCCACGGCCTCTCCAGCGAGCTCAGGGAAAAACTGGCCACCGTCCGCCCGGCATCCTTGGGACAGGCGTCCCGTCTCGAAGGGATGACACCGGCGGCCATCTCCGTTCTGATGGTCCATTTGCGAGTGTGGAAGCGCCGCTATGTTACCAATTCTTACGGCGAGCCGCCGTGATGCCCTGGGGCCAGGAGCGGCACCTGTCGCCGGTCGCCGCAAGGAACCCACCAGCTTGACATCAAACGGTTTACACATTACTTTCCGCGCAAATATGCCATATGTAAACGGATATTTGGCCAGGGAGTGGAATTGACTATGTCTCAACAGGACTATTACCAGATTTTGGGAGTCTCCAAAACCGCCTCGGATGCTGAAATTAAAAAAGCCTACCGCAAGTTGGCGATGAAGTATCATCCTGACCACGCCAAAGGGGATAAAAATGCCGAGGAGCAGTTCAAAAAGGTCAGCGAAGCCTACGCCGTATTGAGCGACAAGGAGAAGCGCCAGCAGTACGATACCTACGGGTCCACCGATTTTCACCAGCGCTACTCCCAGGAGGACATCTTCAGAAATGTGGATCTGGGGGATATTCTCAAGGAGTTCGGGTTTGGCGGCCAGGGCGTGCGATTCTCGTTCGGCGGTGGCCCGTTCGGCAGCCGTCAACAGCGGCGTCCAGCACCGGTCAAGGGGTCGGATCTGGTTTATGAACTGCCGCTGACGTTGCAGGATGTGGCCAGCGGAACCACCAAGACGGTCACTTTTCAGCATCAGGGACGTACTGAAAACATAGAGGTCAAGATTCCGCCCGGCATGATCACCGGCAAAAAGCTCAGGCTGGCGGGCAAGGGAGAGCAGAGCGGATACGGCGGCCAGCCGGGTGACCTTTACATTCAAGCGCGTGTGTCGGCGGACCCGCTGTTTACCGCGCAAGACCACGATCTGAATACGACCGTTACCGTCCGGCTCAGTGAATCTCTGCTGGGAACCCAGGTAGCGGTGCCCACCGTGGAAGGCGGCGAGCTGAGTCTTAAAATTCCCGCGGGCACCCGCCACAAGACACGCATGCGGTTGAACGGGCATGGTCTTCCCAAGATGAAAGGCGACGCCCGGGGCGATCTGTTTGTCACCGTTCTCGTAGACATCCCCAAAAAGTTGACCCGTGATCAGAAGGCACTGGTGGCCAAGCTGGCCGAAGCCGGTATGTAGCCGATGAAATGGATTGACAGCTATCGCCGTGTGGGATAATTCTCTTTGACCTGATCGGTTCGCTCCTTCTTCATCGCTGTCCGTGAATCCGACCCAACCACCTGACGAGCACCAACAACGAATATGCCTGAACTCATTCCCGTCATCACTGAAGACGAGATCCAACGTCGCATATCAACGGTTGCGAAGGCGATCTCAGCCGACTATCAGGGCCGCGAGCTGGTCCTGATCGGCGTGCTGAAAGGCGCTTTTTTTTTCTGGCGGATCTGGCCCGGCAATTGACCATCGACAAGATTAAAATCGATTTCCTTCAAGCTTCCAGTTATGGTGCCGATACTTCATCTTCAGAGAATATCGTATTGAAAAAAGACATCGATATCGATATTCGTGGCAAAGAGGTAGTTGTGGTTGAAGACATCGTGGACACCGGCCTTACGCTGACCTACCTGATCGATCACCTGCAAGGATTTGGCCCAAAATGTGTCAAAGTCTGCACTTTGATCGACAAGAAGGAGCGTCGCCAGGCCAAGGTCAAGGTCGATTATGTCTGCATGACCGTGGAAAAAGGTTTCCTTGTGGGGTATGGTCTGGATTTTGCCGAGAATTACAGGAATTTGCCGGAAATATACCACATGCAACTTTAGTCAGTGAGGGGTAACATGATTATCACCTGTGAAGCCTGCAGCACCAGTTTTAATCTTGACGACAAGATGATCAAGCCCACTGGTTCCAAAGTCAGGTGTTCCGTTTGTGCAAAGGTGTTTACCGCTTTTCCTGCGCAGGTCGACGACCCCGAAGCGCCAGAGGCACCCGTCCACGCCGCCACACCCAGTGGCCTGGATGGCCAGGCCGTTGAATCTGACCTTTTCGAAACGGATGCAGCGCCGGCGGAAAATAGGGGCCGTCACGAGCAGAACGACGGCGCGGCGACCGTTCTCGCCAGCCTGGATGATGACGACCTGGATTTGGACATTTCCGGGGAGCAGAGCGGCGAAGACGGCAATGCGACCATCCTGGCCGACCTAGACGACGATCTTGATCTCTCCCTCGATTCGGAATCGGATGGGTCCGCGACGATCCTCGCCGATCTGGATCAAGACGATTTTGACCTGGACGCTCCGGATTCGTCGTCGGGAGCGTTGTCCGACAAGGCGACCATCCTGGCCGAGATGGATGACGATGCCCTTGACCTTGATTTTTCCATGGAGGTGGACTCCGACGATCCGTCGCTGGCAACCAAATCGCCTGCCGGCGATCCTGAGTTGGCGCTCTCCTTGGACAATGCGGATGCCGGGGAAGCCCGTTCTGCCGACAGCCTGCCGGTCTTCGAAGACGACCTGGATCTGTCAGGCTTGGAAGGGCTGCTCAAGGACGATGATGATGCAGGGCACGGTTCCACAGCCGCGGCACCCGATCAAGAAAAAGATATCGCGCTGGCGTTGGACCCGGATGATGGCGCACCTGGGGCCGGTAGCGATGCGGACAACCTGGAAAATTCCCTGGAAGCCATAGAACTCGACCTGGAGAACGGCGGTGGACCGGACAGCGCCGATGCCGATGCGGGCGATGCGGACGGTTCCAACATCGACCTGTCCGAGATTGAAAAAATGCTTGAAGAACCCGAAACGGGCGACGCCGCGGGTTTCAGCAGCGTGCCCGATCAGGATCTGGACCTTGACATCGAAGCCAGCCTCGAAACTGAAAGATGGATGACGGATGCGGGCGGCAGCGATCAGGTGATCAAGGACGAACAGCTGGACCTGACCGAACTAGAACAGGTTCTGGACGATTTCGATGGCGATGCTTCTGACGACGGCTCGGACGATCGTGAGTTGGAGCTGGACTTGAGTGAAGATCAGGCGGCAAAGGTGTCCGGAGGCACGGCCGAAGTTGATGATGAACTGGCGTTCAACTTGTCCGGTTTTGAGGACGAGGGCCTCGAAAAAGCCCCCTCAGAGGCTGAAAGCCAGGAATCTGAAGAAATGTCGCTCGAGTTCGAGGTGGAAGGCGACGCTCCGGTGGAAGGCAATGCCGCAGCGGCGGTTCCGGAAAAACAGCATTTTACGCCTCAAGTCGCTTCCGAAAAGCCAAAGCCGTCTTCCCCCCAACCGGCAATCATCGCACCGGTAACCCCGGTGCGTCCGAGACCGGCCACCAAGGGGATGAGCAAGTCCCTGTTGTTCCTCTTGATTATTGTTTTGCTGGGCGCCGCTGGATATGGCACCTATTATCTTTTGAATCACTACAATGTCGAGATTCCGTTTTTGAGCGACTATTTGAAGCCCCAGGTCGATGATCCGGGCAATTTAAAAATGAGCACCACCGACATCAACAGTCGATTCGTTGACAACGCCAATGTGGGCAAGCTCTTTGTAATTACCGGGAAGGTCAAAAACGGGTATCCGGATAGCCGTGGCATGATTGCGCTGATGGGAAAAATATTTTCCACTGGCAAGGTTCTCATCCATGAAGAGAAGGTCTACGCTGGGAACATTATGTCTGATCTCGAGTTGGCCAATCTGCAATGGGACGCGATCAAATCCAGACTTTCCAACCGCCTGGGGGACAACCGCAGCAACGTGAAAATTGAACCGGGCGATTCGATCCCTTTCATGGTGGTATTTTCCGGGCTCCCGGACGACCTGGAGGAGTTCACGATCGAGGTGATCGAGTCGACCAGCCTGAAATAAAAGAGAGCGGTTTTGAACTTGACTAACCCCTGACGAGCTGTTAAAAGTCCGCTGTTCTTGAGGCCGATCAAAGAACCATGGCGATGTAGCTCAGCTGGTTAGAGCATGCGGCTCATATCCGCAGAGTCCGGGGTTCAAGTCCCTGCATCGCCACCAATTGATATACAACCCCTCGATCTGCGAGGGGTTTTTTAATTTGTAGGCCCTCCGAATTATTCCACTCCTTTCACTTGTTTAATAAGCTTGTTCCACATTGGGCAGGACAGAGTCGGCAAAATGAGGCACTCACCATTTTAAAACGGCAGGACATGGCCATATTCTTTTCTCGCACGACGGTACCCGCAATTGTGCTTATGAAACGAATTCAGCCTGGATTCGGATTTCCATAACCCCCTGAATCTCGGCAACCTTGTGTTTCAGTTTCTGAACATCGTGCGAGTTTTTAAAAATAGCCTGTATAAACACAACACCGGCTTCAACCGCAATTGCCGCATCGATGTCGGCAAAGCGTGGGTCTGCATGAAGGGCGTCCATGACTTGGCGCTTGACAGTGTCGTCAGTTGCCGGCAAAGTCGGCACAACCCGAATCTCGTTTTCAACCTCCGTAACGCCCACGGTTGTCCAGGCGATCCGTTCGTATAGCATTTTCTTTATATACACATTCACCTTGCCGCGAAGGATAACAAAGCCCTGCAACACGTCAACAGCAACCATTGTTCCACGCAGGCGGAAGTCTGCCGCCACTTTATGTTCGATGCTCTGCTTGATAACGTCATCGCTCACGGCCAAAACTGGGTGAACGTGTATCATTCCAATCCCAAGGGTGATCAGAAAAACGATAGTCTTCACATTAGAAAATCGATCCATGGTCTGCCTTATTCTGTTATTTGCCAAACATTCAGAATCATCGTCTCGTGTTGCCGCCTCAACGGCATCCGCTCCGACCTGGTGTCGCCAGAGCGGCATCCACGTCTTCACAGCCTGTGATGAAAAGGCACAGGATCAAGAGAAGAGATGACCATTCTCTGTTCATGTGATGCTCACCTTCAATTAAAAAGGTCGATTCATGAGCCGGGTTGGGCTTGTCCAAAAAGCCGTGAAAGGATCCCGGTCATTCTCGCATGGCATCTTTGCCCGCATGCCACGATGTCGGAATTTTACATGCTCCCATAGCTGTGCAAGCCGGGCAGCAGGTTAACCCCCAGATAGGTGAACAATACCGCTCCAAATCCGACAATCGAGAGGATCGCGGCCTTTCGCCCCTGCCACCCACGCATCAATCGGGCATGCAGAAATGTAGCATAAATGAACCAGGTGATGAGTGACCAGGTCTCTTTGGGGTCCCATCCCCAGTATCGTCCCCAGGCTGAATTGGCCCATACCGCACCGGTGATAATGCCAACGGTCAGGAACAAAAAGCCTATCATCACCATTTTGTGGGTCAAATCATCCAGTGAGTGAAGATCGGGAATTTTCGACCACATCGATGCCCTGCCCTCTTTATTGTCCTTTCGCAGGAAAACCATCAGGCTGAGACAAAAGGCGATGGCAAATCCTGCATATCCGATAAAACAGGTGATGACATGCACGATCAGCCAATTGCTTTTTAGCGCCGGTAATAGGGGCTGAATTCGATCACTGATATTGGGTGAAAGCGAAGCATAGGCAAGGCACAAAAAGGCTATCGGTAAGACGAATGCGCCCATGGTACGGTGGCCTTGTCTTTTTTCTACGAAAAGGTAAAGACCGGCGATAGATAGGGCAAAAAAAACCAACGATTCATATAGGTTGGACAAAGGCACCCGGCCGAAGCCCAATTGATAAGACTCTGCCCACCGAAGTCCGAAGCCGGCCACATTGCCCAGGAAACCGATGATTGAAACAACAAATGCGATGCGACCGACATTGTTCTTTTGAAGGACCCAAGCAATGATGTAAAGCAATGCGGCCGTGCCATAGACGAAGGTTGTAATGGAAAGAATTAGGGAACTGTTCATGGTTACCCCATTTATGGTTGTCTGATGAAAAGACTACTTCATACCGGTTTGGACGATAGTGGTTGGGACGGCAGACATTAAAGCATCCTAAGAAGGAATCCTTCGCCAGCATGGACAGGTAGGACTGCTCGGCCGGGGTATCTACATCGATGGCAAACAACGAAGACATTTATCTAACAAACTCTTATTATAATTGATAATTATTCCTATCTTATTTTTTGGATGCGATATACCGTGAATTCCAGGGACAGGAACAATTTTACTGGATTGTTACCCGTTCCGGGAAAGCCGTAGGGCTTCAGAGATCCAGCGTTGCCAAGCATTCGCAGTAGATGATGATGGCTTCCCCTTCGGTGCCTTGACGCTGAAGTCCTCCGTTGGCGATTGCATGCGCCGGAGTTCAATAGTTGGCTTGCGTCTGACGACCTCACGCGAGAACATCATGGTGAAATAGCCACCCGGGAAAGAGGGCGACGACAACAAGCATGACACCCTCCGCCCATAGAAAGCAGGATAACTTATTCAGGCCTTTACCCGCTTGATGGTCCCGTTGTTTAACATTCCCTGAAATTGAGACAGCAAGGTCTTTTCCTCCGGGTCGATATGACTATCATCGTGTGCACAGTCCATGATTTTCTGATACTCATCCGGTGTTACTTCAAGGTCTTGGATAGCATGATTGATAAGTTCTTTAAGCTTTGAGGCTGATTTACTCGGATTTTTCATTATTATTGTCTCCTTGATTAAACGTTAATGGTTATTCATTTTGATCGTCATCATTTGTTCGCAATTGGACGGATCGGTAAGTATCCTTTGGTAACCGATTATGCTGGTGTTGAAAACGATTTTGCGGGAGGCCCCGCCGGTAAGGAACGGCGCAGTCGTCTTCGAGTGCAGGCATCGCAACCATTTCAGGCCTCGCCTTGAAAGGCGTGTTATTCTCTGTTGCCCAAAATTCTGAGAAGCATCAAAAATAGGTTGATGAAGTCCAGGTACAAGGTCAGGGCCCCGATGATGGCACCTTTGCGGACAACTCCGGCATCTAGCCCGTCAGGCTGTGAGAGTGCCATATTTTTAATCTTCTGGGTATCGTAAGCCGTCAGTCCCACAAAAACGAGAACACCGATATAGCTGATAATCATGCTCATACCGGAACTGCGCAGGAAAAGATTGACCACCGAGGCGATGATAATTCCGATTAGACCCATCGTCATGAATCCCCCCAGGGAGGTCAAGTCCCGTCGGGTTGCCATGCCGTATAGGCTGCATGCGATGAATGTGGCGGAGCAGACAAAGAAGGTCGAGGTAATCGATGCAGGCGTGTAGATCAAAAATACCGAGGCAAAAACCACCCCGTTTAATGCTGCATAAAGTATGAACAGGCTTGTTGCCGTTGCTGCCTGCATCTTGTGGACCCTGGCGCTCAAGGTGAAAACCAACGCCAGTTGGCCGATGATCAGCCCGAAAAACAACAACTGATTGCCGAAAATTGCTTTCAGCAACTGCTCGTTGCTGGAGACGTAAAACGCCACTATCCCAGTCAGGGCCAGTCCTGTGGCCATCCAGTTGTATACGCTGCGGATAAATCGGTTGACCCGTACTTGTGTCTGAACGGTGGTGGTGGCAACAGCCCTCATGGCTATCTCCTAATAGATATGTTCGAAACGTTAGTTTACTCGATGGGTTAGCTGATTGGTTCCGAATGAGAAAAATTCAGAACACCAGTGCTGGTGATTTAAATTGGCCATTCATAACTCCTTCGGCGGTTCATCTTGATCGGGGTCTGGCCCCCTTTTCGAGTTTTGCCGGGTCGCACGCTCGGACAGCTCACCACAGCAGTTCAAGGTTGATAGTAGATCCCCACTGTCTCCTTTTGTCTCGATTTTTTCCAATGAAACCAAAAAGATCCTTTTTTTTAAATTTGCCACTTCATTTTGTGGGTTCGATAATAATACAAATAATAGTTTTAACAATTAGAAAATATTGCTACTATTATTCGAAATAAACGAATCCAGGAACTATTGTGGACTGGCTGAATTATCATCATCTCTATTATTTCTGGGCTGTAGTGCGCCATGGGAGTCTGAGCGCTACCGCCTCCCGCCTCAGACTGGCGCCGTCAACCGTCAGCTCCCAGCTGAAAAAGCTTGAAGAGACAATGGGCGGCAAGCTTTTTCAGCGTGTTGGCCGGAATCTCGAACCCACTGATCTAGGACGCATGGTTTTCCGATATGCCGATGAAATATTCTCCATTGGCCGGGAAATGATGGACACTGTACGCGGTCGGACGGCAGCGGGTTCGCTGTCGTTAAGGGTCGGAGTCCTGGATGTTCTGCCGAAATTGATTGCCAGTAAACTTCTGGAGCCGGCATTAAAACTCGCTGTGCCGGTGCGTTTGATTTGTTTGGAGGACAAGGAGGAGGCTTTGCTGGCTGAACTGGCCGTCCATAATATCGATGTTGTGCTGAGCGACGCACCGATTCGATCGGGTTTGAACGTCAAGGCATACAGTCATTTACTTGGCGAGAGCGGAATTGTTTTTTTTGCAGCAAAGAAATTTATCGCTACACTCTGCGCCGATTTCCCGCGGTCACTCGATGACACTCCCATGCTCCTACCCATGGAGCTGACTGCTCTGAGGGGATCTTTAGACCAATGGTTTAATTCACTTGGCATCAAACCCGTCATCGCCGGGGAGTTTGACGACAGCGCGTTGATTAAGGTTTTAGGTCAGGAAGGCTACGGTGTTTTTGTGTCGCCGAAGGTCATTGAGTCAGAGGTATTGCGCCAGTATCAGGTCCAGGTAGTGGGGCGTACGGATGCCGTCAAGGAACGATACTATGCCATATCAATCGAACGGGTAATAAAGCATCCTGCTGTTGCAGCTATTACAGATGCTGCCCGCCAAAAGATTTTTTGTCGGGAATAGGAGCCAACTCACAAACATATCAAAATATGGTAAGTTCCTTTCATGCATCATGTGAATAGCACGATGCGGTGGGAGTGTCCAGTGACTTTTCAATTACTACCGTAAGTTTTTGAGATGTTACAATAATTGATTCTGATAACGGAAGTCTGGAATAGCCTAATTATAGCGTCTGCCAATTTGCCCACCGATTGAAACATTAATATTAGCACCGTCAACAGAATCGTCTAACACTTTTTTGTTGCGCAACTTAGGTTAAGCTGTGTTGAGTGTGGATATGAGGTGTTAAATTCATGATAGGAAAAATAGTTATTATATTTCGGGTCGTTTTATTAATCTTCCCACTTCTGACAATCTTAAACTGTTCCGGTGGAAACAGTCTGGAACAAGATTCTCGAAACAGTCCAAAAACCAATGAAATGGGTAAGCTTTTTGCCATAGGTGAACACTATCTCTATCAAATTAATCTTGTTCGATCACAGATCCGAAAAGTGTCGGGTAGTGGATTAAATGGCTTTTCAGACGTCGGCGGCCTTGCCTTTGATCCGATGAAAAAGACGCTATATGGAATTGATGCTGATTCGGGCCTCCTGATTAAAATCGATGTGGATAGTGGCCAGGCTGATGCTGTAGGAGAAGTGGGTTTCGATCGTGTAGAGGCGCTTGCCTACAATTCCAATGTAAACATTCTTTATGGAACTTCTGGCGATACCGGTAACAGCCAGCTCATATTTATCGATACGGAAACAGGTGGTGGGACGTTGATTGGAGATATCGGGTTCTCAAGTGTCTTTTCTTTGGCATTCGATCCTGACAATAATACACTTTATGGACACACTTATAGCAGCGATGATTTTATTTCAATCAATCCTCAAACGGGTAAAGGCAACTTTATAGGAGCATCTGGATACCAGGCAATCGTCGGGATGTCCTTTGCTCCGGAATCAAATACTCTATACGCTTTTGATTCGCGGGGAGACAAAATAATTACGATTGATACCGAAACAGGTTTAGCTTCTCAGTTTGGAAGTCTTGGCTACGAGGTCGTGGCTGGATTGGCCTTTGATTCAGACTCTGGAATCCTCTACGGAAGCGATATCGAAACGAATTTTTTACTAAAAATTAATATCAAGTCTTTGAAAACATCTATTATTGGTGCATTGGGGTTTAATTACGTCCAGGATCTAGCTTATGATCCAAATAGAAATTTACTATATGGAGTCGACATTTCATCAGGATCACTCGTAAACATCGATATGGCCTCAGGGGAAGGCACGATTATCGGCCGGATCGGATTTGATAATGTAAGCGGAATCGCATTTGATCCAAACTCGAATAAACTATATGGCAGTGACCTTCAAACCAAGCAACTATTGTTGATTGAGACCACCACCGGTATTGGTACTAGTTTAGGAAATATTGGATTTGAGGTTGTGGAAGGGATGGCGTTTGATTCGAATAATGATCTGCTATATGGCTGGAATACATATCCAGATCAGAGACTCATTAAAATCGATCCGGCAACCGGAATTGGTTCCGCTTATGATGAAAGGGTTGGAACCTATATTCAATCAATGGCATTTGATCCCAATACAGACACTCTCTATGGCAGCGATTTTGGCCTCATGAAATCAATCAATACCGAATTAGGACAAGCTTCAAACCTTTTTTCTTTTGTATTTCCTTATATTGAAGGAATCACATTTGATTCGATTCAAGAAACTTTCTACTGCACAAATCTCAGGCAATTGATTTCAGTTGACCGCCATGACATGACTGAGAAAACTGTAGGTTCTATCGGATTTGACAGTATCAAAGGACTTGCCTACGATTCATCATCAGACACACTTTATGGTGTAGATTATTATTCTGGAGCCCTTCTTTCCTTTGATATATTCACCGGCAATGCGACGGTGATAGGCCGTATTGCGCCGCGAATATCTGGATTGGCCTATGATTCATACGCTGATATCTTATATGGAATCCGGCAGCCGGTATTCGACGATATAATAGAAGAAAGCGCAAGCGAGCTAATTGCAATTGACGTCGATTCAGGTACTTCGGTTACAATTGGCAGTACTAGACAGATGTTGATCGACAGCCTTGCATTTGATTCTGTCTCGCCTATGCTTTTGGGGATCTCCTCAGGGCAATCCATCAATGAGTTATTTGAAATTGATACCGTCACCGGCTTGGCTATCTCGATTGGTGAAATAGGCCCCTATAACATTTCAGGTCTGGTCTTCGATCCTGAAAATAATGTATTATATGGATCTGACACAACAAAGAGACAGCTCGTTATTATCGATCCGAAAAATGGCGACGTAATAGACCATGGTCCTAATACCGGGGCTGCCCTCACTGGTTTGGCATACCGCCAATGAACAGTGGATTCATTGGTCGTGATAAAAGGCTAATTTGATTGACCTGACTAAGGGTCATCAATATTGGTCCAATCTGATATCGGACATCTCATATGGAACAAGCACCCTGTCAAATAACGGAAAAAGATTCATGCCGCCGTTTTTTTTGCGGATCGGTGACAACAATGCTGTTTCTGATTTTTTTAACTATTTGTGGGTGTGGGTCTAATGGAGGAGACCATTCAGGTGCACCCGTTCCAACAACACCTGAAGGTTGTCGCCAGTACCCGATGAGTTTTAAGGGTTACCGATATGAATGGCATGATGATCAAAATGCAATTATCGGTTACCATATAAGATCTAACTGTCTGGCAAGAACAAGAACCTATTTTAGTAAAAGTGATTTTATCGATGAAATCGAAGTTTTCGGACTTGATTTGGCCACAGAATATGACGACATCGATTGTATGGACGGTGGGCCGAGTTTTTTCACCACCAATACATTTGACGGCTCGAAGTTGATCGCGACGTCACACAGAATCGACGACATTGATACTGAGTTATATGAGTACACATGGGAAGTTCATGATCAAGACAATCGGCCCATCAGCGGCTCGCGCAAGGTTCGATTCGGTGAATATGGCGAAGTTTTGGAGGTGATGTGCGATCAGCAGACGGTGCGCCGTACCTACTTTGATGAAGAGAGGATGATATTAGAGGAAAGGTTTATGGCGGAAATTATTTATCCACTCCAGGAACCAATGGATAGGGCGAATGTTTTTCAAAATAGTCAGTGTGAGAGGTCACTCGCGAAGCAATACTACTATACTGAAAATGGGCTTCTTTACGCGATAAAATGGTTTTCTTTTGAGGATATCGATCCTGATGTTGTAATCTCCTTGCCGCCAGAACCGGACGGTATTTTTGAAGTGTGTGTTGAATAGCGCCGTGTTACTGCGGTAAAGATACGGACTGGATAACCCATCTGTTAGGCTGCGATCGATTGATTTCCGATTATTATGTGCATATTGATCCAGGTGAGATGAAAATTATGGACTGGTCCAAATCACCATCCTTTGGAGAAGCGGCCTCTGGGGGTGAGACTAAATGGGTATCGCCGGAAAAATACTTCGACCAACTGGGTGAAGAAGCGATGTACAGCCAATTCGGTTCATTGTCGAAGGTCGCAAATCGTGATCCTGAAATAAAGAAAATTATTACAGAAGTAGCTCAGAACTTGGATGAGACCTTGATAGTAGATTTCCTGCAATGGAAATACAACGGCAAACCTGCAGGAAATAATTGGAACAGATCGCAACACAATCATGACAATGAACTGAATAGATATTCTCTATGAACCACGACAGCCGCCGGCCTTGATTAGGGCTTTTTGAAAACCCATCTTTCGGTTTGAATTGCGGTAAAGCGGATCGGACAGGTAGCCTCCTGTCGCTTACCGTTTTGGAATTTGGATCCTTCTTTTTTCCGGATCCTGTTGTTCACGATAAAAAATGGCAACATGACCAATCATCCCTACCAATTCAGATGCCGTTACCTGTTCAACGGCAGCCGTAATTTCTTCTTTCTGAACCTTCTCTTTGAAATCGACGAATTTTACCTTGATCAATTCATGTATTGCTAACGACTCGTCAATAGCCTGTGACACAGTCGCCGACAGCCCATTTTGCCCCACATAAACGTAAGGTTTGATAGCATGGGCAAGCCCCTTTAAATATTTTTTTTGGTAACCGTCCAGTTTCCCCACAGTGACCTCCGTTTGCCTCAGAAATGAGCGCCAGTTTCACTCTTTGCTTTCGAGCGTGAACATCAACGAAAATGGCGTGCTGCCGACTTGTCCGAAAAGCTGTCGTAATTTTAAATGATCATCCTCCAGAAAATTTGGCCCGTTTGCACCCCTGTAATAATGAAGCTTCATTTGTTTCCGTCAGGCCATGTAAACTTGTTTTGACGGATTTGCAAGGAAGCTTTGCCTTTTATCGGGGGCCAACGGTGCCATCCGGATGAACCGTCAGGTACAACCCCACCGGCAGAAACAACCTGACAGTATACAATTGATAGTGCCCGTCCATAAATGGTTATTTTGGCCGATCTCTGTGTTGCGTTAAAATTTTTTCGTCGGAATATCAACTATATGCCTCCGGAAAAATTTTCGTGCGCCTTGACCTCAATCAAAGTTCCTTATTTCTGGACGGACATTAAAAATACCCGGCAATAACCTTTTCATTTTACATGTCATTTTTTTCTGATAGATTGTGGCGTGAATTAAACACACAGCGTCTGATTAAAAAAGGAGGTTTGGGCATGCGTTTGAACGGGGTGTTTGTCGTATTGCTGCTAATGGGCCTGTTGATCGGTTGTGCCGGGTCGGCCAAACGAATCAACAATCTGCAACAAGGGATGACCAAAGCTGAGGTGATCGACATCATGGGAGAGCCCGACTATACCAGCAGCACCAAGGACGTGGAGATATTGAGCTACCAGCTGACCTCCGGCGGGCTTTTCAAAGAAACCTATTTCGTCAGAATTTACAATGGGACCGTCGACCGCTTCGGCCGGCGCGGAGATTTCGGCTACTTCTACTAGTCGGTGGCCTTGAAAAAAAAAGATAACCGATGACCTACCGTGTCAAAGATATCCTGAACATTCAGGTCGCCCCGGCTCTGGGCTGCACCGAACCGGTGGCTATCGCCTTAGGAGCGGCGGCAGCCGTCTCGCTGCTACCAGGCGGCGACATCGACAACATCCAGATCTGGGTGGATCCCAACATCTACAAAAACGGAATGGCCGTGTCGATTCCCGGCACCGAAGGCCTCAGCGGGCTGGACATGGCCGCGGCCCTGGGGGCGACCGGCGGTGATCCCAAACGAAAACTGGAAGTTCTCGATACGGTCGACGATGCGGCGGTTCGGGCGGCCAGCACCATGGTAGCTGCCCAACGGGTTGAGGTGAATCTGCTCAACGACCACGTGGGGCTTCACATCAAAACCGTTGTTCAGGGCGGGGGCCACACGGCCGAGTCGGTTATTGCCGGACTGCACGACAACCTTGTTTCCCTAAAGCTGGACGGCAAGGCGGTCACGGTCAGCGAGCTGTTCCCGGCCGGGGGTGCCGGCGATGGCACACGCCGACTGGCCGATCTGGAAACCTGGCTCAAGGAGTGCTCCCTGGAGCAGTTGCTCGAAATGGTGGATGACCTGGATGACGACGATTTAGCGTTCCTGGAATCCGGTATCCAGGTCAACCTGCGTCTGGCGGATTATGGCCTGAAGCACGGTTGTGGGCTTGGTGTCGGCCGCACCCTGGAACGTCTGGTGCGTCAGGGATTGATGAAGCGGGACATGGTCGTCGCGGCACGGATCCTGGCATCCTCGGCTGCCGATGCCCGTATGTCCGGGGTCAAGATGCCGGCCATGAGCAGTGCCGGGTCGGGCAATCATGGGCTGACGGCAATTTTACCCATTCTGGCCGTCGAGCCTTTTATCACGGTGGATCATCGCATCGTCCTGGAGGCTGTCGGCCTGAGCCACATGATCACCGCCTACGTCAAAGCCTTTACCGGCCGCCTGTCTGCCATTTGCGGTTGCAGCGTGGCGGCCGGGGCAGGGGCAACGGCCGGCGTGACCTATCTGATGGGCGGCACCAAGCAGCACATCGCCGGCGCCATCAAAAACCTTACCGAAGATCTTGCCGGGGTGATTTGCGACGGTGCCAAGGGCGGCTGCGCCCTGAAGCTGGCCACTGCCGCCGGAACGGCGGTTCAGGCCGCACTCTTTTCCCTTCAGGGAGTCAATGTCAGCTTCACCGATGGGATCATCGGGCGCTCTTCCGAGGAGACCATGCGCAACATCGGTACATTGACCACCCAGGGCATGATCGAAACCGACCGGACCATCCTCAATATCATGCTGGCGAAACAATTTTCGGATGTGTGAGCGCACGGGATGGTTCATCTTCACTGCACACACCGGCCAATGGACCCCGCTTTACACCGCTGGCCGTTGGCCCAGACGGCACCCACCAGATAGGCGTCGTCCATAACCGTATTGTCGATCCGGGCTCCGACCAGGTTGGCACCATCCAGATTGGCGCCGGTCAGATCCGCACCGGTCAGATCCGCCATTTTCAGATCGGCCGCCGACAGGTCGGCGCCGCAAAGCCGGGCACCGGTCATATGGGCCTTGTGCAACACGGCCTGCCGCAGGTCGGCTTGGTTGAATACAGCGCCGTTCAGGCAGGCATTTACCAGCAGGCTTTTGCGCAGGTAGGCCCCTGAGAAATCGCTGCCGGCCAGGTCCGCTTCGGTCAGATCCGCCTCATACAGGTGGCTGCCCGATGCGTGGGCGTGGCAGACGATCGCCTGTGTCAGGTTCGTCCTCGCCATCTCCGCATCGGCCAAAACGGTTCCGGACAGATCGGCGCGCGCAAGGTCGGCGCCCTTCAGCTCGGCACCGGTCAGATCCAACGATGCCAGTGTTGCGGATTTCAGATTGCAATCCGGACAGTGACCGGTGGCCATCAGTGCGGCGGTGTCGGGGGTCAGGCACCTGCCCACAGAT
This sequence comes from uncultured delta proteobacterium, assembly GCA_963785365.1. Classification (GTDB taxonomy): domain Bacteria; phylum Desulfobacterota; class Desulfobacteria; order Desulfobacterales; family Desulfosarcinaceae; genus Desulfosarcina. The sequence goes on from CAWAUZ010000002.1 coordinate 18,644, forward strand.
CCTGGTCCGCAGGTCTGGCCGTTGACCCAGGTGGCGCCGCCCATCACGCCATCTGTCAACTGCGCGTAGCGCAGGTCTGCCTTGGACAGGTTGGCCCCACTTAGTTGAGCAGCTCTCAGATCCGCCCATGTCAAGTCGGCGCCGGTCAGATCGGCACCGCGCAGATCGGCTTCGGCCAAATCGGTGCCGTGCAGGTTGCACAGTCGGCAGGACCGGCTGCGCGCCAACTGATCGCGCAGATCCTCGGGTTGAAGCAGGCGACCGCGCATGCCGTAAACCGCCACCAGGGCCAGTCCGGCCGTGACGATCAAGGCGATTGTTTCCTTCCTAGACAAACCGCTGGATGGAATATGGTTTGGGATCGAAGGTCGGTCGTCGGCCGGATATCAGGTCGGCCACCAGACAGCCGGTCCCCGTGGCGGTCGACAGTCCCAGCATGCCGTGTCCGGTGGCGATGTAAAGATTGTCCAGTTTCGGCGTGCGTCCGATGATGGGCAGGTCGTCGGGACTCATGGGACGCAGACCGGCCCAGCGTTCGATCTCCGGCCGACCGACCGGTGTCTGCAGGTAACCTGCCGCCGACGATACCAGGTTGTCCAATCGGCGCTGGTCGAGCCGCTGGCTGTATCCCGAAAATTCCATGGTCCCGCCCAGCCGATAACCGCTTTGCCATGGCGTGGCGACCACATTGCGTTCGGCCAGATAGCATGGCACCCGGGGGCAGGCCGCCGGACGCGCCATGGTGATGCTGTACCCCTTGCCCGGCTGGACCGGGATGCGTAGGCCCAGCTGGCGGCCGATGACCGGCGACCAGGCCCCGGTCGCCAGAATGAATCGGTCGGCTGTGAAGCGCCCCGCGGTTGTTTGTGCGGCGCCAACCCGCCCGCGGTGCATCACGAAGCTTTCCAATCGGCAGTTTTCACGGACGTCCACGCCCTTTTCCCGTGCGACACGGGTCCAGTCGGCCACGAACGCTTCCGGTCGCAGGTGGCTGTCCGCCCGATGGTACCAGCCGCCGCACACGCGCTTGTTCAAGGCCGGCTCGATCTGCCGGATTTCATCGCCGTCGTGCCGGGTGGCCGCCAGACCATAGGGCGCCATGAGACGATTGGTGGCGGCGTAGCGATCCATGGCTGCCGGGTCGGTATAGACCATCAGCACCCCCTTTTGTTCGAAATCGCACGCCAGGCGCTCCTGGGAAAACAGATCGGCGAACAGCTCGTTGGACCTGCGCAAAAGGGCCTCTCGAGCCGTGATGGCCCGCCGCAGGTGGCGCGGATTGCAGTTGGCGGCAAAGCGCAGGAGCCACAACGCCAGTGGGAGGTCGGGGCGCGGTTTGATGCACAGGGGCGATGTTCCGCGCAGGGTGCGGGCCAGTTCATGGGCGACGGCACCGGGGGCGCACAGGGGCGGCAGGTCGCTGATGAAAATCAATCCGCAGTTGCCGTGGGAGGCCCCGGTGCCCATGGTGTCTCGTTCGAGAATGCGAACCGAGTGTCCGGACCGGTTCAGATAATAGGCGCAAGCCAAGCCGATGACGCCCCCGCCCACGACCAGGATGTCGCTGTGATTGGAACTGATTGGGTTCAACATGGGCCACCTGTTGTTATCGTGCCATGGGGACCGTCGGCTCCGGGGGCGTCAGGGCGAAGTGGCTGCCTGGGAAAAATTGGCCTGTGCCTGGCCCATTTTCTGAATGAGGTCGGTCATCTCGGTGATCCCGTGCCGACGCGCCAGGTAGTCCGGTTCGTTGTACGTGATCCACACCGCACCGGCCTTGTCTTCCCAGATCAGGGCCTTTAATGGCAGATCGATGCCCATGGTCCGGCTGCGCTGAATCAGCGGCGTACCCATGGCCGGACTGCCGAAGACGATCAGCAGGGTCGGTTTGAGTTCCTGGCCGATCTTTCGGGCACCGGCGGCGTGATCGATTCGTGCAAACACCGTGATACCTTTTTCCTGCAGCGCACTTTCCAGGCGGTCGGCCGTGGTGGCCACGTCGTGGCTGCTCTTTAGGCTGACCAGGCCACCGATCTGAGCGGCTGCCGGAACGGCCAGGCCAATGGCGAGTAACAGGGCCAGGATCGTCGTTCTCATGGTGTTCCTCCTTGGGTTGTCGGGGTCGCTTGCTTGTGAGCGGGAACCTGTCGCGTGCATTGATCGACCAGGGCCATGATCGATCGATAGACGATGCCGCTGTGATGGGACAACCCGATTTCACAGGTGCGGCTGTTGGCGTATCCGGCGCTGCAGCCCTGCACGGCGTCCTTCAGGGCGGAAAGGGCCGCGGCATTGAGTTCGGGTACAGTGAACCCACGATCCCCGGCGAAGCCGCAGCAATCGATGCCGTAGGGCACCACAACGGTCTCGGCACACGCTTCGGCCACGGTCATGAAAGCCTTCTCTAGGCCCATCTTGCGTGCACTGCAGGTGACATGCAGGGCGATCGGGTCCCGCGTTTTGGTAACGGTCAGTCGGTCCAGCAGGTGGTCGGCGATGAATCCCACCGGCTCGTAAAGAGTCATCGGCGACGTGAACGTGCGCCGCATGCGTTCCAGGCACGGGCTGGTATCGCACAGCACGGGCAGGCGCCCGTTATCCGATGCCGCCAACAGGGCGGTTTCCAGGGCCGCGGATTTGCGGTCGGCCTGGTCTAAGAACCCCTTGCTCTCAAAAGGCAGGCCGCAGCACAAGTCCGACATTCCATCGGGATAGATCACCTGGTAGCCGGCCCGTCTGAGAACCCGCTCGGTCACGGTCGGCAGCGCCTCGGTCAACGGGTCGTCGGCAGCGGGCCCCATGGTCCGGCTGACGCAGGCCGGAAAATAGACCAGCGCCGCTTCGCCTGTCGGCGTGTTACGGGGACGCAGCGGCGCTGCCGCCGTCGGCAGCGCCGGCAGCCAGGCCGGCAGCCGATTGCCCGACCATCGCCTCAGTGAAGTGGTCAGGCGGTTCATCGCGGCGGTGCCGATCAAACGCTGGGCCATCTGCGCACCCTGCAGCCCCATGCGCACGCCGGTGGTCAGGGGGCCGAAATGCAAGGCGGCTTGGTCGGCCGCCCATTGCTGCAGGCGGCCGTTGACCTGCCGCGAACGCAAGGTTTTGGTGAATTTGCCCGTGTCCACTGCCACCGGGCAGGCGATGCCGCACAGGCCGTCGGCGGCGCAGGTGGCCTCGCCCTGCCAGGCATATCCGGCTTCCAGGTCGCTCAGGCGGTCGGGGTTGCTGCCGGAAGCCTGCAAACGGGCGATTTCGCGGCGGATGACGATGCGCTGACGCGGTGTCAGCGACAGGTTGCGCGAGGGGCAGGTACATTCACAGAACCCGCACTCCATGCATGCATCGATCAGGGGGTCGGCTGGCGGCAGCGGCTTTAGGTGCTGCAGGTGAACGGTCGGGTCGGGGTTGAGAATCACCCCGGGGTTGAGAATACCGTCGGGATCGAAGATCTGTTTGATTTCCTGCATGACCTGGTAGGCGTCGCGGCCCCACTCTTTTTCCACGAAAGGGGCCATGTTGCGACCGGTGCCGTGCTCGGCTTTGAGCGATCCGTCGTAGGTGTCTACCACCATGTGGGCGATGTCGTCCATGAAGCGGGCATAGCGCTCCACTTCGGCGGAATTGCCGAAATCGGGTGAAAAGACAAAGTGCAGGTTGCCGGCCAGGGCGTGGCCGAAAATGATGGCGTCGCGGTAGCCGTGTTTGTCGAAAAGGGCTTGCAGATCAAGTGTGGCCGGGGCCAGGCTGTGGATCGGAAAGGCCACGTCCTCGATCAGCACGGTGGTGCCCAGCCGGCGCACGGCGCCGGCGGAAGGCAAGAGGCCCTTGCGCACTTTCCAAAGGTGGTCGCCGCGGTCCGAGTCGTCCGTGAAGATGGCCGGGTGTGAGAAGTCGGCTCCCTCCAGATGCCAGGCGTGGGTCCGGCCGCCGTCGGGTGTGCGCCGGTTGAGGTGGGTTCCCAATCCATCGGCGATGGCCGCCACGTTGGCCGCCAAGGTTGCAAAATCGACGGCCTGGGTCTCTACCAACAGGGCGGTGGTGGTGGGCGAGACGCCCCGGATCATGGCCGGCATGCCCGGTTTGCCCTCCACGCTGGCCAGGGAGGCCCGATCCATCAGTTCGGCCGCCGCCACGGGCAGGGCCTGCATGCGCCGGGCCGTTTGACAGGCGCCGTCGATGTGCGGAAACATCATCAGGGCCGTTGCTTTGAAAGCCGGCGACGGTACCGTCCGGTAGACAATCTGGGAGATGAATCCCAGGGTCCCTTCCGAGCCGATCATCAGGTGGGTGGCGATGTCGAAGGGGTCGTCAAAGTCCACTAGGGCGTTGAGGCTGTATCCGGTGGTGTTCTTGATCTTGAACTTGCGGCCGATCCGTTTGGTCAGGGCAGCGTCGGATTTGACCCGCCGGGCCAGTTCATCGAGGCGCTGCAGCATGCCGGGATGCGAGGCCTTGAAAGCCGACCGGCTGTGGCTGTCGCCGGTGTCCAGGATGGTGCCGTCGGACAGGACCATGCGGATGCTGTCCACGGTCTGATAACTGTTCTGGGCCGTACCGCAGCACATGCCCGATGCGTTGTTGGCGGCGATCCCGCCGATCATGGCGGCGTTGATGGAGGCCGGGTCCGGCCCGATCTTGCGACCGAAGGGAGCCAGGAGCTGGTTGGCCCGGGCACCGATGATGCCCGGTTCAAGTCGGATTTTCTCGCCGTTGGCGAGTATTTCAAAGCCCTGCCACGAGGCTCCGGCCATCAGCAGGATCGAATCGCTGATGGCCTGTCCGGAGAGGCTGGTGCCGGCCGCCCGGAAAGTGACGGGCAGGCCGTTTTGGCGGGCCAGGGTGAGAATCCTGGACACTTCGCTTTCGTTGTCGGCGCGCACGACCACCTTGGGGATCAAGCGGTAAAAACTGGCATCGGTGCCGTAGGCCAAGGTTCGCAAGGGGTCCGTGGCCATGCGGGTCTCGGGGATGAAGGCGTCTATCGCCTCGATGAACCGACGGTGCGTCGTGTCAGGCATTCACGGTCCCTCCTGGTGGGGTGTTGTCCGAACAATCGTTGCAGCGTGGACTATCTCTTTTCGTGAGCCGTGCAGCTGCCCGCGGCGGCGCTCCTGATGTCGCTTTGATGCTTGGCAATCGAGATAATCGTGGACAGGCCGTTTTTGACCGCATCGGAAACGTCCGCTTGCTTGAGTTTTTCGGCCTCTTCACAAATTGCCGCAAAGGCATGGGTTATTTTTTCGGTGCTCAGCATGGGTGACCCTCCTTTAGATGGCGCAGCTCATGTCCTGGCCGCAGCACATGGGGGATTTGATTTTCCCGTGACCGTTCGGGCATTCGGAAATCTGCACCACGGTGCCGTCGTCCAGCGTCAAACTGGCATCGACCAGGGGTGCGTCGCATTTTCCACAGGTTGCGTTGACACTCATGCCGCACTTTGAACACGTGTAAGTTGCCATTGTCGTCTCCTTGGGATGGTGGGTTTTTAAAATCCTACGCCTGGTTGGTCAAGATGGTCATTGCGACTTTATCTTACCATATTCATCGATCTTGAGCCTGTCATCAATCGAAAACCGGTTTTTAATCCAGCCATGGGTGGGCTGCGGGCTTTTTCCCACATGCCGGTTGGGGCCGCGGCTTGACAACCCGCGGCGGGCCACTTACTATCTCACCAACAAATTATCATGTGGAGCGGCGTGAGGGAACTGGCCCTGGGATCGCCCGGCAACCTGACCATCAAGGTGCCAAGTCCAGCCCTGTGAAGGGGACACATGAGGTCAACCATGACAAAGTGGTGCCATTGGCCTCTCCCGTTCCCGCGGTGAGAGGTTTTTTTCGTTGCGGCCGCCCGAAGCAACCACGGCGGCGGCCATGTTGATCGAACGACCCTGCTGGCGTCCACACCAGCCAAAGGAGACACGCCCATGACGGAAACATTCAGCGGTTTTGCCACCCGGGCGATTCATGCCGGGCACACGCCCGACAAGGAAACCAACGCCCGTGCCGTTCCGCTTTACCAGACGACTTCCTTTACCTTCAACGATTCTGCCCACGCCGCCGACCTGTTCGGCCTGCGCCAGTTCGGCAATATCTACACGCGCATCATGAACCCCACCACCGATGTGCTTGAGAAGCGAATCGCCGCCCTTGAAGGTGGCGTGGCCGCGTTGGCGGTGGCGTCCGGTCAGGCCGCGGAGACATTGACGGTGCTCACCCTGGCTCGGGCCGGCGATGAAATCGTCGCCTCCACGGACCTTTATGGCGGCACGGTCAGCCTGTTCACCCACACGCTCTTGCACCTGGGGATTGCCGTCAAATTCGTTTCACCCAACGATGTAAACGCCTGGGAAGCTGCCGTGAGCGACAAGACCAAGGCCTTTTATGTCGAAAGCATCGGCAATCCCAAGCTGGATCTGGTCGATCTGGAAAAGCTTGCTGCCGTCGCCGACCGGCACGGCATTCCCCTGGTGGTGGACAACACCGTCACCACCCCCTATCTGCTCAATCCGATTGCCCACGGCGCCGCCATCGTGATCCATTCGGCCACCAAGTTTATCGGCGGCCACGGCACGTCCATCGGCGGCATTATCGTCGACTCGGGCCGGTTCGACTGGGCCGCCTCGGGTCGTTTTCGCGCTTTCGTCGAGCCGGACCCGGCCTATCATGGGCTCAAATTCCATGAGACCTTCGGCAATCTGGCCTTCATCCTGCGGGCGCGGGTGCTGGGGCTGCGGGACATGGGCGCCGCCCTGAGTCCATTCAATGCCTGGAATTTCATCCAGGGTCTTGAGACTCTGGCGCTGCGCATGCAGCAGCACAGCAAGAACGGCCTGGCCGTGGCCCGTTTCCTGGAAAGCCATCCCGGCGTGGCCTGGGTACGCTATCCGGGGCTGGCCTCGTCGCCTACCTATCACCTGAATGACCGCTATCTGCCCCGCGGGCATGGCGCGCTGGTGGGTTTCGGAATCAACGGCGGCCGGGCCGCGGCGGTGAAATTCATCGAGCGCCTGCGGCTGTTCAGCCACCTGGCCAATATCGGCGACGCCAAGAGTCTGGTGATCCATCCTGCCTCGACCACCCACGAGCAGCTCAGCGCGGCAGAGCAGCTGGCGGCCGGTGTGACCCCGGATTTTATCCGGTTGAGCGTCGGCATCGAATCGCTGGAAGACATTGTCTCCGATCTGGAGCAAGCCCTTGCACACGCGGCGGCCTGACCGTGAACCCGTGGGAAGTGTGATCATGGATCGAAAATCAGTCGGGTGTGTTCAGCCCTCGACATTTCGCTTTGCCAGCCGTAGCGACCCCATGGCGTTGGAATCGGGCCACCACCTGGGACCTGTGGAAATCGCCTACGAGGCCTACGGCCGGCCCAATGAGGACCGCTCCAATGCCATCCTGATCTGCCACGCCCTGTCGGGTGACCACCACGCCGCCGGTGTCTACGACCCGCACGACCGTTACAGCGGCTGGTGGGACGGCATGATCGGACCGGGCAAGGCTTTCGATACGGACCGCTACTGGGTGATCTGTTCGAACATCATCGGCGGCTGCCGGGGATCCACCGGGCCGGCCAGCATCGACCCGGCCACCGGCCGGCCCTACGGATTGACATTTCCCGTGGTGACCATCGGCGACATGGTGGCGGCCCAGAAGCGGTTGATCGACCACCTGCAGATCTCCCGTTTGTACTGCGTTGCCGGCGGCTCCATGGGCGGCTTCCAGGTCCTGGAGTGGAGCCTGCGTTATCCGGAAATGGTGCGCTCGGCCATCTGCATCGCTTCGGCGGCGCGCCTTTCCACCCAGGCCATCGCCTTCAATGCGGTGGGGCGCAGCGCCATCACCCACGATGTCAAATGGCAAAACGGCCAGTATGTCCCCGACGACGGTCCCGAAAAAGGATTGGCCATCGCCCGCATGGTGGGCCACATTACCTACCTGTCGGAATTGCTGCTGGATGAGAAGTTCGGTCGGCGGCTGCAGTCGGCCAACCGGCTCAGCTACCATTTTGACAAGGAGTTCGCCATCGAGTCCTACCTGGACCACAAGGGCAGCGCCTTTACCAAACGCTTCGATGCCAACAGCTACCTGTACATCACCAAAGCCATGGACTACTTCGACATCACCCGCAGCTACGGTACGCTGGGCGAAGCCTTCGCGAGTGCCACGGCGCGCTACCTGTTTGTCTCCTACTCTTCGGACTGGCTCTTTCCCACCTCCCAGAGCAAGGCGATGGTGCGGGCCCTGCTTTCCGGCGGCAAGTCGGTCTCGTTTATCGATATCGATTCGCCTTACGGTCACGATGCCTTTCTACTCGAAGAGGCCAAATTGACCCGCATCGTCGAGGGCTTTCTGCGCGGTGTGGCAAAAGAGGTGGCCGCATGAAGACGCACTATGTGGATCGGCTCAGCCGCACCGACCGCGACATGATTCTCACCCTGGTGCCCGACGGTGCGCGGGTACTGGATCTGGGCTGCGGCGACTGCAGCCTGCTCAACGAACTGGTTACCAAAAAAGGAATCCGGGGGACCGGCGTGGACATCGACGGCATGCAGCTGGTCAACGGACTGGCCAACGGGCTGAACGTTTACCAGGGGGACTTGGACGAGGGCCTCTCCGACTTTCCCGATCGGTCCTACGACTACGTGATTCTCAATCAGACGCTGCAGGTGGTCAAGGACCCGCCCATGGTCATGGCCGAGATGCTGCGTATCGGCCGGTACGGCATCGTCGGCTTCCCCAACTTCTCCCAGTGGCAGCTCAGGAAGGGGCTTTTTTTCGGCGGCCGCGCACCCAAATCACCGGCCCTGCCGTTTGAGTGGTACGACACCCCAAACATCCGGGTACTCTCCATCCTTGATTTTTTCGACTTCTGCCGCCAACACGAAATCACCATTGCGGATCAGCGTTACCTCATCGGCGGCCACTGGGTGGGTTCACCTAGCTGGCGGTGGGCCACCAATCTGCTGGCCCATATCGGTCTGTTTGTGATTACCCGCTGATCGGTGCGGGTCCCGCCTGGTCAAGGCCGGCTGTTCTTGCGGTCCGGTGGGAAACGCCACCAGGCCACTACCACCAGTGCGCCGAACAGGGCGTAGGCACCGGCAAAGACCCAGGCCGGGGCCTCGAAAAAGATCAGCCGCCGCAGCCAGTGTTCGATAAACCCTTGCGCATAGGGCGAAGCGCCGGCCTGCAGCCGGAGCCAGGACTCCAGCCGGGTCAAGGGGCAGGTCATGCCGAGCCAGGACTGCGCCGCCACGATCGCGATGGCCGCCAGATGGGCCAGGCGAAACCAGCGCCGGTTGACCCACCTCCAGCCGCGGCGGTTGCCGATGACCACTACAGCTAGGCCGCCGCCGACGAAGATGACAATGGCGACGTGGACCAGCAGAACCAGATCCGCAATCAGCCGATAGGGGGGCATGTTGCCACTCCTGAGGCCAAGCGGTGGGCGTCGACACGCGCACGATCTCTTGGGAAGGCGCCGTATCGTGTTCTAACGATCACGCCTTGCTGGTCGTAACGCCGCGGTGCCCACTTTTATGTCATACGCCGCCGCAATCGCCAGGGCACGATTAGCCTCTCCATAACGTCCATGTCACATCGTTTTTGTTCGTACTGTGAGAAAACTTCGATCTACATCCGACGCACAGGTAATCCTGCTCCTTGAATCCTCCGGACGCCCTCCCTTTAAAAATGCGCACTTTATCCACCCTGATCAAATTAGCATGTGGCTTTCCGGTTCGGGTTTTCTTTGATTGCTCCTCGCACAGGGCGCACATTTCCATTGCATCCTCCCCATCAAATTTCGGGTACCCCTTTTCGAAAAAAAAATCGCCGGTTTGAATCGCACACAAACCAAAACTTCTGTGGACAACCGTTCAGGCTTGAAATGGGGCTGCCGTGATTCCATTTATATCTACAAATCGCTTTCTGATAGAAGGGGACGTCATCTCAGACAGAAAGCGGGCATTCTCACTTTTTTTGGGGCAGGGATATATCGATCCTAAACATGAACAACTTCATTAAATGCTTCAATCGATCGCGCCCCTCACGCTGCCAATGCAGCGGTCTGTTCAAGTTGCTTGCGCACAATGGCCTCTCCCAGTTTTGGGAATCGCTCACTCAAGGCGTGAACGAGTTTTTGACATCCATGACGCAGTACATCTGTGGTCGCTAATTGGAACTTCTTTTCATAATTCGAAATGATTCCCAGAATTGCTTCTTCGGAAAGGTTTTCATGGCTCAATGCAATCGCCATTACTTTCGCGTGAGAAATCGTTTCGATCAGTTTGATCTCGCTCTCAACGGTAGGCATTTTGAAGTCGGGAAAATCGCACCGGTATTTTCTATCAGGCGGATGCTGGAGTATAATGCCATCGGGTTTGCTGCCTTTCAATATGCCCAGAGAGCCCATAAATGCGGGATGGCTTACGGCGCTTTGCCCTTCTACCAAAATGATGTCGGGGCATTCATTGGTAAACGCTTGAATAATTGAATTTTCGATTTCACCGACAACAAACTGGGAAATCATCGCGTCGATCGCGACGCCATACATGGCGCCCTGCATCAAGCCGCTTTGACCCGTCGCGACCAAAACCGACTTTAGGCCAAGATGGTTCAAGGCGTTGTTGAGTTCAACTGCGGTGGTCCGTTTTCCGCACGCGCAGTCGGTTCCTAACAGCGCAACCACAGGAACCGTTACTTTGGATCGGCGACCTGAAAAAACGTGTAAATCCTTCAATTGCGGCGGTTTTCTGATGTCTTTGATTAAAACCGCGTTCTTGGTCGCGACATGGATAAACTCTCGATCTTCAGAGAAGAACTGATGAAGTCCATTGATGATGTCCATTCCACTTTCCATCGCCTCTAAAATTAGATTCCTTTCTTTCCTGGAGATATATGCGTTAAGGGGTGCTTTCCCATATATGTAACAATCGGGCACCTTGGCGAGTTTATCCAACGCATCCGCCAAATCGGCAAAAATGGGGATGCCATTCTTTTCCTCCCCTAATGCTTCCCCGGCATCCTGGCCCGCCAATGAACTGTCGATCACCCCGACAACGGTATAGGTTTCAGAGTGACGAACCAATCCTGAAGCCGTTTTGCCGTCCAGCCGTCCAAATTGATTTTCACAATAAACTAAGGCTGTTTCATTCAAGATCGCCATTATCTAAACTCCTTTATTATTACTGTTAACTCAACAAACAGGCAGATTCAGCCGCGATCAAGGCATGCGGGAAGGTCCTGCGGCGGCATGGGGTAGATACGCCGGAGACAGCAATTTTTCGGAAAAGGCCGATATCGGGTAAATCGGTCCAAAAAGATGGCCGTGAGATCATTTCAGGCATCGCTCGCGCACGGATTGGAACGGCATCCCCCCGGTACGTTCATAGCGCTCGGCGCGGATGAACCAGAATGCCAGCCCGCCCGTATTGTGATTGGGGGCCTGCCCATTTTTGGGGGTCCTGACGCCCAGCGACCCTTTTCGACCAGTTTTCCGCCACCCTCTGGCCTGCATGATCATTCGTACCACTACCCCAACAGCCTGTCGCAAGCGTTTACTCCGCAGGGTGTGCGTCTCCGCCAAAGCCCGATCGATGGCTGGATGAGATTCAAGCTCCCGGACAACCCCGGACAGGGGTGGCCTGTCGTGGTGAATCTCGGATTCTTCCATGCGGCGTTGCCGATCGGCATCGTTGAAGAACTCAAGGACGGCCTCGAAAGGTTGACCGGGATCATTCACAACATCGGAAAACCGCCGGCCCTGATCGTCCCCGAGGAATATTTTTCGCGTGATTGTCGTGCTTAACAAGTTGGACGACAGCCTTTCAACTGAATTGCATTTAAACTTGCAATTATTGAACCTACATTATTGGAAGATGCAAATATTGTATCTCAAATCCCGGAAAAAGCAAGCACAAATCCGTTCAACGGATCCTTGCATTGACTGAAGACCGGAAAACAAACGCCATGGACCATTCTGCGGAACGTATTTTGATTATTGGTTCGGAATGATTAAAAAGATTCGACTTTCGTGAAACCAGCTGGGAGGGTTGTCAATGGCGCCATGGAGCTCGATTTCTGTGAAGATGGTCAAGGCGAAATGCTGTTTTGTATCTGCTGCGCGATCGGTGACGAGATGCCGATTGCCGCTGCATAAGATCCTGTCGAAGGGCCGCTGGTCATTGCAGATTATGCCGACTATTTCTCGAGCAGGGCCCCTGCCGGTTATGCAGCGATGGGCAGAGGTCGCTGCGGTCCCTGTCGCCAGGGATCTGCTACCCCCGCCACAACGTCCATTTCAGATCGTTCTTGTTGGTACTGTGCGAGAACTTGCACTGACACGCCGTGCACAGATCGATCAATGTTTCGGGTGACCCTATCTTGGGCTAATCAAGAAGGTCACGTTGACTGATTTGTGTAAACACCTTCACATTGGGAATTCAATTACCCGTTGACCCTGCCTGCATCTCTATCGGGATAAATATATAACTATTCAGTATCATGTTGAATATCTTCAATTTTGGTGGTTTGCACGATTATTGCTGATGCATCGGGAAAGCAGGTTGATCGCCCTTGAAATTGGCCCGTCCAACAATATTGTCGATACCATCACCGATCTTGCAGCGAGGATGACCCAAATGGCCACGAACCGATCTCGTTTTTTCACACTCATGATAGTCGGCGTAATGATCGCGCTCCCGTCGATGGCGTTTTCCACCATTTGGCGCATTCAATTCGAGTGCGGCTATTGGCCCCCGGTCCTGGGCATGGACCGCAGCATAAATGTTTCCGTGACAACTAAAAACCTGCCGGATTCCGATCTGCCCGAAAGCATCGATCAGGACGATATATCGACCTATGAAATAACAGACGGTATCTACAACAAACGCACCAGCAGAGACTGCGAACTGATGGTCGATCACACGGACTGCAACTTCGAGATAGAACTCGATCCGACGTCGGATTCCGGGCAGCACGCCTACATCATGGCGGAGTTTAAAGAGGACCCCGGTGACTATTACAGCCACTACACCATCATTGTCGATACCTCTTTTAATATTAAATCCTACGTTCATTCCGCATTTCTCAATGAGCGGGGAATGAGCTACACCATCGGCAATGATTATGCCATATGCTCGGGATTGACCGTGACCCAGCTGCCTCCCCCATCGGCACCCGGTAGTGATCCCCCTGTTGAAAAAAGATCCTCGGCGGAAACGGTTCAAGGGTACGCTGACATGGCCATACGCTGATCGAAAGCGGCACAGCTGATCAGGTGGCACACCAAGTGGGCACCGCCGGTCCATTTAGAGGCTAAAATGCCAGGCTGTCACGCCTTTATGCCATGGTTGTTCTGCGAGGGAACCCGAGCGCGTTATCAGTCGGCACAAATCCGGCGACGAGTTAGCCACTTGTTCGCTAAAGGCTTCGCTAATGAACTGATCGTAACTCCTCGCCAACAACTCGGCGAAGTATCTCTTCAAGGTGCGGGTCTTGGCGATCTATGTGTTTTCGGAGGTGCTTTCGGAGAGCTCCAGTGATAACAAGATTTTGAAATGGTGTAGTCATCAATTTTGTCAATATTTCCTTTGGATGGGATGGATTGAAACAGAAGCATTGATCTTGTGGCAATTTCCCTGATACTGGCATATTGGGGTTGATCTCAGGTAAATTTCCCTGTTTACAATATTCAATATTTGCCCGCTCGAGGATCTCGAGGCGTGCATAAAACGATAAGGGGCAATTAGCTGCTGCAACTGTTCCGGCAGAATTGAACAAGGAAAAATCGTGGACCCATACCTGCAATACCGCCAGGACATCATCACGTGCTGCCAGTGGCTGTGCCAACACGGCTACTTCGGTTCCCTGCTCAGCGCCGGCGGCAACGTTTCCGTGCGGGTGCCCGGCGATCTGGTGATGGCGATCACCCCGTCGGGCAGACCGTACAAGAACCTGGTCGTGGATCAGATCTGCGTGGTGGATTTCGATCTGAATCCCATCGCCGGCGACCTGAAACCCTCGATCGAAGCGGCCATGCACGCCGGCATCTATATGAGCCGGTCGGACGTAGGCGCCGTGGTGCACACCCATCAGCCTTACGCCAGCATCTTCTCCCTGATCGACCAACCGATTCCGGCCCTGTTTGACGAGGTGGCCCTGGCCATCGGCGAAACGGTGGCGGTGATTCCCTACGCCTTTTCCGGGACCGCCGAACTGGTGGAAAACGTCACGCAGACCCTTACCAATGGCTGCAACTGCTATATCATGCAGAACCACGGGGCCTTGAGTTTAGGCCGCACCCTCGATGCGGCCTGGAAGCATGCCGAGCTGCTGGAAAAGACGGCCCGGGTCTGCTACCACGCCATGGCGACCGGCAAGACGATCACCACCCTGCCCATCGACACCCTGCAGCGCATTCGGGATCTGCGCAATCAGCTGGCATCCGGATAGATCAGGTCGAACAGCCGATCGGCGGCCTGGGTGTCCAGCTCTGTGAGAATCTCGTACTGGTCCAGGGCCCGTTTACGGTCGCCGCGATCGAGATAGATCTGGCCCAGATGGTAGTGTGCTTCGACCATGCGCGGATTGACCCGGATGGCCAGTGTAAAAGCGCGGATCGCCCGCTCGGACTGTTTCATCTGGCGGTAGCTGACACCCATGTTGTAGAGGATCAGCGCGTTGTCCGGCTCGCGGTCGTTGGCGCGGCTGAACAGGTCGATGGCTTCGGTGTGCCGGTCGACGCGGCCCATGGCGATGCCCAGGCTAAGCAGGGTGGGGACATGATCCGGGTGGCCGGTCAGAATCCCCTCGAACGTTTCGATCTGCTGTTCGGTGCGCTGGAGGTGCCCGTAGACGTGGCCCAGCTCGAAGCGGGCGCGCAAGTTGGCGGGGTCAATGCGGAGGACCTCGTTGAGCGGCAAGAGGGCCGACTCGTACTGCCCGGTGGCCTTGTAGTACATGGCCAGGATGTAGTGGGCCATGGCATTGTCAGGGTTTTGCTCGATGGGGCGCCGAAAGGCGGCCACGGCATCGTCCGGCTGACCCAGGCCGGCATAACAGCTGCCCAGCCCGTACCAGGCATCCGGGTCGGCCGGGTCGGCTTGCGCGGCCTTCTGGAAATAGGTCAGGGCCTCTTCTAGCTCGCCCTGGATGGAGAGGCGGGACCCCTCGCGGCAGAGCGACGCCGCCAGTGCCGGTCCCTTTGCCGAGCTGCGGATGGTCCACTCGGCGATGGACAGCTCGCGGGGTTCGTCGGTCAGCAGGGCAAGGGCCCCGACGGCGACCGCAAAATTGAGGTTTTGGCCCTTGGCCGCCTGAAATGTCACCACACCGATGGCGCGGCCGTCCTGACCGACCACCGGGCCGCCGCTGGATCCCTGGGAGATCGGGGCTGTCAATTGCAGGATCCGGCCGCCGGCCGGCAGGTCGCGGATGGCCGATACGATGCCCTCCGAAACCGTTTGTTCCAACCCCATGGGGCTGCCGACCACGACCACGCGGTCGGCCACAGCCGGCACCTGCGCGGATGTCTGAATGGGTTGGACACGGCCTGGCGGCACCTCCACCCGCACCTTGATCAGGTCGACCAGCCGGTTTTTGGCCAGCACACCGGCCACCGGATAGGTGTCGCCGTCTCGGGTGCGGATGCTGGCATGGTAGGCGCCGTCGAGAACGTGGTAGTTGGTTACCAGGACGCCACTGGCGGAGATGAAAAAACCGCTGCCAATGGATGTGACCTCGCCGTTGACGTCGTGCGCGATGACCGTGGCGACCGATCGTTGAACCGATGCCACCAGACCCTGAAGGTTCGGCGGCGATTGAAACGGCCGGTTGGGTGCTGTCGCGCAGGCGCTGCCGAGCAGCAAGGCGATCATGGCGAACAACAGCTGGTATTGGCGAGAGATCATCGGCACTCCTCGATCGGGCGTTGACGTACGTTGGCGCGGCAAGCAGGTGCTCCGCATCCCGAAAGATATGAATGCCTGACGGCGTTGCAACTGCCGGCTTTGCGAAAAAGGCCATCTTGCGTTGCGGTCGGCTGGTGCCCTGGTGCCGTCGAACACCTGGTTACCGGCTGCACTTGCGCGGCCAAATCCGGGCCGGTCTTGCAAGTTGGACCGAACCCAGTTAAGGTAATTGTGTTAGAACCAACCGGTTGTCAACCCCATTGAAGCGAGCCGACCATGCGCGAGGACAAAGTCAATCAATTCGTAATCATCCTGATGGTCACATTCATTTCAGCCATCTTTTTATCCATGATCAAATCCTTTCTGCTGGCCATTTTCCTGGCCGGTATTTTTGCGGCGATTACCCGCCCCGTCTACCTGCGACTCGAGAAATGGCTGCATGGCCGATATCGTCTCGCAGCCGGTTTGACGCTAGTGTTGATCTTTCTGGTGGTCCTGATTCCCCTGGTGGTGCTGACCACCGTGGTCACCGGTGAAGCCATCAAGGTCAGCCAGTCGGCCATGCCCTGGGCCAAAGCGCAGCTCAGCCAGCCGGGAGTGTTCACCGAGCTGCTCGAATCGATGCCTTTCTATGAGAAAATCGCCCCCCACAGCGAGCTCATCTTGCGAAAAGCCAGCGAGATGGTTGGACAGCTCAGCCGATGGCTGGTCAACAACCTCTCCGCGGTCACCATGGGGGCGGTCAGCTTCATATTCACCACTTTCATCTTGTTTTACACCATGTATTTCTTCCTGATCGACGGGGAGACGCTGCTGGAACGAATTCTCTACTACCTGCCGATGCAGGACAAAGACGAACAGTTGATGCTGGACAAGTTCACCTCCGTAACCCGGGCGACCTTGAAAGGAACCGCAGTCGTCGGTGTTCTGCAAGGTGGACTGGCCGGAGTGGCTTTCATGGTGGTCGGGATTCCCAGTGCGACCTTCTGGGGCGTCATCATGGTGGTGCTCTCGATCATCCCCAGCGTCGGCACGGCCCTGGTGTGGATCCCGGCGGCCGTGATCCTGGCCATCGGCGGCGCCTACGGCAAGGCTATCGGCCTGGCGCTGTTTTGTGCCGTAGTCGTCGGCAGCGTGGACAACCTGCTCCGTCCGGTGCTGGTGGGCAAGGACACCCAGATGCACGAGCTGATGATTCTGTTCGGCACCCTGGGAGGGCTTTTCATGTTCGGCATGGTCGGCATCATCATCGGTCCGATCGTTGCGGCCCTGTTTGTGACCATTTGGGAGATTTACGGACAGGCCTTTGGGGACATCCTGCCCGATACCGGCTATGTGCTGCGCAAAACGCGGGAAGTGGATGAACCGGACCAGGACGGCGGTGCGTGACGGGTGCCCTAACAAAGCCTCATGCAGAGCGGGTCCGCCCTAATGCTTAAGGTGCTTGTACCAGACCACCATGCTGCGAATGCGGCCTCCGATCTGGGAATTCTTGACCAGTTGGCCGGCATACCCGTAACCGGTTTTGGCGAAGACGCGGTTCATCCCCAGCGAGTCGGCCCGCGCGATGGTGTACGCCGTTCGCAGAGCATGGGTTCGCGCTGTTTTTTCCAGCTGGTTCAACAGCCGTGCCGCAAAGCCGTGGCCGCGCTGGGTGGGTAAGGTGGCAAAATCGGTCATTTCACAGGTCCGGTTGACGGAATCGATTTCGGCCGCCGCCACAGCGGTGATGCGATTGTCGACCCGGATGCCGAAATAGATTGACTTGGCTGCCATCATGCGCATGAGGTGGGCGGGCCGATGGATCGGAAAGGGGTAAGTCTCGAACACCTGACGGTAGAGATGGCCGATCTGCTCGGCATCCGCGGGTGTGCATGCATACACGCGACCGCGCGGTTGGCTGGACCCATGGTCTTTGGACAATCGCTTTGAATATTCCGCTAACGGATTGGCACGGGTCGCCCGCCGCCTTTCGGCTGCGAAGAATTTGGCGACGAACAGGCCGGCGGTCCGGCCCTTGAAAAAAACGGGGACGCGTGCCTCGCGGATGTAGCCGGCCGCCCGGAAGCGCTTCCAGCAGGTGGCGGGGGCCTTGGCGGTTATCTTGCCGTAGCCGTGGTCAAGGGCCATGCGGTCGAGCCTGGGGATCAGTTCGCCGAGCCTTTGCACATCCAGGTGCATGACATAAATGCGGCGGTTATGGTGGCCGTGCTGAACCACCGATCCGCAGATATGTTCAATGGTATCGGTCATCGTTGTCCACATTTCTACTGTGGCTGTCTAAAGGAGCGCCTTCAGTTTTCGCAACCGCTTCCCGGTTTCGGCCAGGATCGCTTCGGACCTTGAAAAATGCAGCCGGATCAGATGGTTGACCGGTTCGTGGAAGAAGCTGGAACCGGGTACGGCGGCCACGCCGACCTTGCGGGCCATCCAGCGGCAGAAGGCCTTGTCGTCGGTCACGCCAAGTTCGCTGCAGTCCACCATCACGTAGTAGGCACCCTGAGGCGTGGTGTAGGCCAGCCCGGCCTCGTTCAGGTATCCCAGAAACAGATCCCGTTTGCGGGTGTAGTCCGCCGTCAACTGAGTGTAGTAGCGCAGCGGCAGTTCCAGAGCGGTCACGGCGGCTTCCTGCAGGGGGGCGGCCGCGCCCACGGTTAGAAAGTCGTGCACCTTGCGGGCCCCGGCGATGACCGCCGGCGGGCCGATCACGTAGCCCAGGCGCCAACCGGTCATGTTGTAGGTTTTGGACAGAGAACTGCACGATATGGTGCGATCGAACATGCCGGGCAGGGCGGCGATGTAGTGATGCCGGTGGGGGGCATAGACGATGTGCTCGTAGACTTCGTCAGTGATCACGAAGGCATCGAATTCGGCGGCCAGGGCGGCGATGGTTTCCAGTTCGGCCAGGGAGAAGACCTTGCCCGAGGGGTTGGACGGGTTGCACAGGACGATGGCCTTGGGCTTTTGCATGAAGGCGGCCCTGAGCTCATCCGGGTCGAAATTGAAATCCGGGGGGTGCAAGGGGACGTAAATGGGCTGGGCGCCGCTGAGGATGGTGTCGGCCCCGTAGTTTTCGTAATAGGGCGAAAAGATGACGACTTTGTCGCCGGGGTTGCAGGCCGTCATCATGGCGGTCATCATGGCTTCGGTGCTGCCGCAGGTCACCACCACATGCACGTCGGCGTCCAGGTCGAGGCCCATCCAGCGGCGCTGTTTTTCCACCAGGGCCTTGCGAAAGCGTGGCGCGCCCCAGGTCACGGCGTACTGGTGGGGGCCCTCGATCATGGCGCGTTGACCGGCGACCAGCACCTCGGGGGGGGGGTCAGCGTCGGGAAAGCCCTGGGAGAGGTTGATGGCGCTATACTGATCGGCCACACGGGTCATTTCACGGATGACCGATTCGGTGAACAGGGTCAGGCGGTCGGCGGTATCGGGCATGAGACCTCAGCAACCGGGTAAAGTGTTAAGTACAAGGAACACAGACGGTTTCAATCCTTTTTGGGCAACCGTTAAAAGGCTCTGTATACAATCTTGCCATCGAACAGGGTCATATCGACGCTGACACCGGGCATGCGCGCTGGTGGTAGGGTCCAGATGTCCTCACTCAGCACGACCAGATCGGCCCGCTTCCCGGCTGCGATGACGCCCAGGTCCAGAGCCCGGTGGACCGCCGCCGGTGTGGCGGTGTAGGCCGCGACGGCTTCGGATACACTCACGCGTTGTTGCGGATACCAGCCACCGGCCGGTGTGCCGTCGGTGCGCTGGCGGGTCACGGCAGCATGTATGCCCGCCAGGGGGGCCGGGTCGCACACCGGGCAGTCGGAGCTGAACATGACGGGTGCACCGGTGTCGAGCAGGCGGCGGAAAGCATAGGTGTGTAGGCCGTTTGCACCCACGGCGGCGTCGATCAGGTTGATGTCCAGGATCATGTTGGCCGGCGTCACGCACAGGGCCACGTTCAGGTTGCGCAGCCGGTCGGCATCTTCGGGCCGGATCATCTGGGCGTGTTCGATGCGGTGGGCAATGGGCAGGCCCGGCCGGCCGGATCGGGCGCGCTGCGCTGCCAGCGCGGCAAACAGATTGACCAGTTCGTGGTTGGCGCGATCCCCCACGGCGTGCAGCATGACCGCCAGGCCGGCCTTTTCGGCCCTCGCGACAGCCTGCGCCAGATCACGCATGTCCATCAGGGGCATGCCGCGTCCGG
Organism: uncultured delta proteobacterium; assembly: GCA_963785365.1. GTDB lineage: Bacteria > Desulfobacterota > Desulfobacteria > Desulfobacterales > Desulfosarcinaceae > Desulfosarcina. The sequence goes on from CAWAUZ010000002.1 coordinate 38,759, forward strand.
CATCCAGAAACGGGTCGATCATCCAGGCGGTGCGGGCTCCCATGCCGCCGTCGGCAAAGAATTTGACGTGGCCCACGCGCAGTCGCGCGTTGCCGAAGCCGGTCTGCAGCCCCAAGGCGACCATGTCGTCCAAGTGCTCTCCGGGCAAGGTGACCCACGTCCTCAGGGCCATAGCGCGATCCTTTTCGAGGCTCTGGAAGGCTCGAAAGGCGCGAGCCCCGTCCTGGTCGGCCATGAGCCGCACATCGTGGATGGCGGTCACGCCGCGCCGGTGAAGCGCCGCGGCTCCCTCCTGAAAGGCTTCGATTACCTGATTCATGTCCGGCGCTGCCACCGCTGAGCGAACCTTGTTGATGGCCAGTTCACGCAGAATACCGGTGGGCTGGCCCGCGTTGTCGCGTTCAATGCGGCCCTCCGGCGGATCCGGGGTGGCGGCGTCGATGCCGGCCAGTTTCAAGGCGGCGGAGTTGGCCGCGGCCAGATGCAAATCGCAGCGCCACAGCAGCACCGGATGGTCGGGTGCAACCTGGTCCAGGATGTCACGGGTGGGCATGCGCGCTTCGCGCCAGTCGGTTTCGTTCCACCCCTGGCCCATGATCCACTGGCCGGCCGGCCGGCCGGCCGCGGCGTGGGCCAGACGCTGCATCAGCGCTTGGATGCCGTCGAGATCATCCAGCTTGACGCCCTGCCGCTTGAGCGCCCACTCGTAAAAGTGGATGTGGGTGTCGATGAATCCCGGAAGGAGCAGGCGGTTGCCAAGGTCGATTTTCGCGGTTCCGGGGCCGGCCATGGCCAGGATTGCCGCATCGCTGCCAACAGCCAGTATGCGACCCCGGCCGACGGCAAGGGCCTGGGCCCGGGGGGGTGAGGGACTCGGGGTGGCGACGCGGCCGTTGAAGAGAATGATCTCCGGTTTCACAACAAGAAGCCCTTGTCAAATGGATCTCTGTCATCCAAGAGAAAGTGGTGATACCCGGTGACCCGCGCGCTGCCGCGTATGCGGCCCACCACAGCCTCAACACCACCGATTCGCAATGTCCTGACGATCTGCCCTTCGAACACCGTGCCCAGCGGTCCCGTGTTCAGGTATACCTGGCCCGGTTCGAGCCGCCCCTGGTGGTGGAGCAGGGTCAATTGGGCGGTCGTTCCCGTGCCGCAGGGCGAGCGGTCCATGTGCGATTCGCCATAGACGACGATGCTTTTCCCGCTCATCGTCTCCCGGTCGAAGTCATGAAATTCGGTCACATCGACCGAGTTTACTTCCGGGCGTTCGGGATGCGCGACCTGCAGGGTCCGGTTAGCCGCCTCGATCACCGCCATCCCTAACGGGATCAACCGGTGGCTGTTGGCCGGGGTCAGATCGATGCCGATGGATGCGGCCGACACCATGGCAAAAAAGCCGCCCACGCAGACCAGGTCGACCGCGAGCCTGCCGAAGCCGGGCACCTCGATCGGGCGGTCCCTGGCCAAAACGAATGATGGCACCATGTCGATGGCAACCGATTCGACGCGGCCGCGCTCGATCCGGGTGTGGGCCCCCAGCGGCCCCGAAGGCGTGTCGACCGTGATTACCCGTTCGCCGTCCGCCACATCCAGGGCACCGCATTCAATCAGTGTGGTCACGGCACCGATGGTGGCATGGCCGCACAGGTAGGGGTAGCGCCGGGCGTCCATGTAAAACATGCCGAACGATGCCTGTGAACTGACCGGCTCGGTCACCACGGCCGCCATGATGCCCCGATGGCCTCTGGGTTCGCGCGTCAGCAGGAGCCGAACCGCATCGAAATGGGACTCGAAGTGGTCGCGTTTTTGTTTGATCGTGATTCCGGGCAGGTTCGCCACGCCTCCGACCAGCAGCCGGGTCGGTTCACCTTGGGTGTGGGAATCGATGGTTGTCAAACGATCCGGATGGCGTTCGAGAAAACCAGCGGTGATGGGTTTCCAGCTGCGCATACCAGCGCTCCTGTATAGCCATAGGCCACCCGCGTTGCGATCCGGAAAAGCGAAGCCTGAAACCGTCACGATCGGCCTTCAGGTTTGCGGTCCGGCACAGGGCGGCTCAGCCGGCTGCGGTTCTATTCGAGCGGGATCAGGTGGCAGTGGTGCGGGGCCACCTGGACGCTGACCTCCTCACCGACGCTGTAGATGCGGGTGCGCATCATGCTGATCACGTGGATCTCGCGCCCGCTGCCCAGTTCGATGAAATAGCTGACCTCGCCGCCCATGTAGCTGAGGTCCGTGATGCGGCCCTCGAAGTGATTCAGGCCCTTTACCGGCTGGAAATCACGCTTGGGAAACGCATCGAAACGCTGGGCGCGCACGATCATCTCGACGGGGTCGCCCGTTGAAAACCCGCCTTTGTTCTGGGCGATGAGCTCGTCGCCGGTTTCGATCCGGACGTTGATGTGGTCACCGTCGATACCCACGACCTCGCCCGTGATGAAATTGGAGTGGCCCAGAAAATCGGCCACAAAGTGGTTGGTCGGTTCGTTGTAGACCGTTTCAGGGGAGCCTTCCTGCTGTTTGCGGCCGTCTTGCATCACCACGATCTTGTCCGACATGCTCAAGGCTTCCCGCTGGTCGTGGGTGACGAAGATGGTGGTGACGCCCAACAGGCGCTGAAGATTGTCCACCTCGCGCCGCATCTCCTCGCGCAGGTTTTCGTCCAGGGCGGACAGGGGTTCGTCCATCAACAGGACATCCGGCTCGATCACGATGGCCCGGGCCATGGCGATGCGCTGCTGCTGTCCGCCGGACAACTGGCTGGGCATGCGGTTTTCCACGGCGGGCAGGCGCACCATTTCGAGGGCGCGGGTCACCTTTTCGCGCACGGCCGCCTTGGAAACGTCGCGGTATTTCAGGCCAAAGGCCACGTTTTCATAAATGGTCTTGTGGGGAAAGAGGGCATAATTTTGAAAAATCATGCCCAGGTTGCGCTTGTGGATCGGGGTGTCGTTGATCCGCTTGCCCTTGATCAGGATGTCGCCCTCGGTGGGTGCTTCCAGCCCGGCCACCATGCGCAGCAAGGTGGTCTTGCCGCACCCGGACGGGCCCAGCAGCGTCACCAGGCTGCCTTCTTCAATGTCGAGATCCATTTTCTCGACGGCAACCACCTTGCCAAAGCGTTTAAAAACACCTTTGAACTGCACCATGGACTGTTTTTTGCCGGTTGCCACGTTAGCCTGTCTCCCACGCTTTTCAGTGTTCTCGGAAAACGTGGGACCGCCGCGGCCACGACGATCCCACGTTGAGATTGACCCTAGCTGCCCGCCTTGATCCGATCCCACATCTCGGTCCACTCGACCTGGTTGGCATTCCAGTAAGCCGGATTGGCGAACAGGTAGCCTTCCAGTGTGCCGGTGGGGTCGAAGGCCGGCATCTGTCTGATCTTCTCGGTCAATTCCACCTTGGTCGGGTCCAGACTGGGCGGATAGTTCTGACCCTCGGAGACGGCGATGGCCGCCGGCGTTTCCAGCATGAAGTTGAGCAGCTGCTGGGCGACCTCCATGTCGGTGCCTTTGAGCACGAACAGGTATTCCATCCACGAGTAGGTGCCATCGGGTGCCAGGTAGCCGATGGGATGGCCCTCCTGCTGAAGTGCGGCCACGCGCCCGGACCAGGCCACGGTGGCATAGATCTCCTCGTTGGCCAGCAGGCTCATCAGTTCGGCGCCGGAGGACCAGTACTTTTTGATCAGGTCGCGTTGCTCGCGCAGGGCCGCCCAGATGGCGTCGAGGTCGGTCATGTCGTTGGGGCTCTGGCCGGTGTGCAGGGCCGCGTACCACATGTTGGTCCTGAAGTCACCGCCCCAGCTGCCCAGCTTGCCTTTCAACTCCTTGTCCCACAGAAGGGCGGCACCGAGCTTCTCGGCTTTCTCCTTGCTGATGTGCTTGGTGTTGTAGGCGATGCCGGTCTGCCCCAGGTCATAGGGTACGGCCGACAAGGTGCCTTCGGTGATTTCACGCAGCGGCTTGATCATGGCGACCATGACGTTTTCGAGGTTGGGGATTTTGGTCTCGTCCAGCACCGTCGAAAAGCCCAGCTCGGTGTAGCGGGCGTAATCGAAGACGGCGCTCAGGTGGGCGATGTTGAACTCCCCGCCTGGCGGGAAAGAGGCCTTGACGCGGGTCAAAAAGGAGTTCATGTCGCCGAACTCACCGTCGATGACCTCGATGCCCGTGGCCTCGGTGAAGGGCTTGAAGGCATACTCGCGGAAGGCCTCGGAAACCGATCCGCCCCAGCCGTCGAAGCGGATGGATTTGGCCGCCCAGGCATCGCGGACGGCGCCGGCGAAGGGCGATCCGACCAGTCCAATGGAAGCCCCGGCCAGGCCGAGATATTTGAGAAAGTGACGTCGGCTGAGTCTGCCGTTGCGATAGGCGTCATAGACCCGATCCAGTTTGTCTTTGGTTACCATAGCCATGGGTTCTCCTTTCAATTGAAGGTTGTCAAGTTAGGGTTTGAATTTCGAAAACCTGCGCGACAGGTAGCCCGCGAGAAGCGGGGTGGCGACGGTCAGAACGATCATGACGGTGCCCAGGGCGTTGATTTCCGGGCTGATGGAATTTCTCAGCATGCTGAAAATCTTGACCGGTACGGTCTGATTCTCGGCCGTGGCCCAGAAAAGCGTTGCCGTGATGTCATCAAAAGAGATCGTAAAGGCGAACAGGGCCCCGGCCAGGATGGCCGGCAGCAGCAGCGGGAAGGTGACCTCCCGGAAGGTCTGGAATGCGTTGGCGCCCAGTGATTTGGCCGCTTCCTCGTACTCTTTCTTGATGCCCACCAGGCGGGCCTGGACGATCAGCAGTACATAGGGAAGGGTCAACACCACGTGCCCGATCAGCAGCAGGGCAAAGCTTTTGGGCTGCTGCAGCCACCTTAAGAAAAGCAGCAGGGCCACGCCCAACACCACTTCCGGAATCATGATCGGCGAGAGCAGCAGGGTGTTGATGGTGTTTTTACCGGGGAATTCGAAGCGGATGAACGCCAGGGCGGCCAGAATGCCGATGCTGGTGGCGATCACGGCCGTCAGCGAACCGAGCAGCAGCGAGTTCTTGAATGCATCGATGATCGAGTCGTTTTGGGCCAGCTTGATGAACCAGCGCAAGCTGACGCCCTCCATGGGAAAAATGCCGAACTGCTCGGGATTGAAGGCCAGCACAATGACCACGACGATGGGTGCGAACAAAAACAGGTAGACAAGGATGGTGTAGATGCGGATCAACGTCCAGCCCGGTGAGAATGATTTCATTGGTTAGCTTCCCTGAAGGCTTTTGAAGATCTGGTTGATGCCCAGATAGCGGTTGTAGGTCCACACGATCACAAACAGCAGGGATAGCAGGATCACGCTGATGGCTGACCCGAAGGGCCAGTCCAGCGTGCCGATCACCCGTTTGAAAATGAGGTTGGCGATCATGTCGTTGCCCGGACCACCTAAAATCATGGGGGGCAGGTAGGTGCCGGCGGTCAGCACGAAGACCAGCAGGCAGCCGGCGCTGACGCCGGGCAGGCTCAAGGGCAGCGTGACCTCCCGGAAGGCCTGCCACTCGGTGCATCCCATGCAGCGGGCGGCCTCGAGAAGGCTCTTGTCGATGCCTTCCAGGCTGACGTAGATGTTCAGCACCATGAAGGGCAGCAGGTACATGAGCAGTCCCATCAGCACCGTAAACTCATTGTACAGCATGGAGATGGGCGTCTGGATCAGGCCGATCTGCAACAGAAAGTGGTTGATCAGGCCGGAGTCGCCCATGATGTTGATCCAGCTCATGGTGCGGATGATAAAGCTGACCCAAAACGGCAGCATGATCAACAGCAGAAATACTTTTTTGTAGCGGCTTTCGCTGCGGTAGAAGAAGTAGGCCGGGATATATCCCATGACGACGCAAAGCACGACGGTCTGAAGGGCGATGCGAATGGTGCGGATCAAAATCTTGGGGTAGAAGAAGTCGGCGAAGAATTTGGCGTAGTTGCCCAGCTGGAAGGCCGGGATGTCGGCACCGCTGGGGGCGCGCAGCCAGAAGCTGTACACGACCACAAAGCAGACCGGTATGACCAGCAGAAAAAAGACGGCGCTCAAGGACGGCGCCAGCAGTGCCCAGGGTTTCCAGTTGTCAGATTTCATGGGTCGCCCTTTTGATTGAGTCTCAAGGTGCCGGCGAGCCGGAAGCGGATCATTTTATTCGGGCGGCAGCAGGTCGGACAGTGTCCGGGCCGTCTCCACGATCAGCGGCCCATATTTTTTTTCAATTCCCGCTGCACGATGCTGAAGTATCGAAAAGTCAAAAGAGACCGCACCGACGCCTTGCCCGCTGACCGGATCGACCAGCGGTGCACCGATGGCGATCAGACCGGGAAGATACTCTTCCACCGACATGGAAAATCCGCGTAGGCGGGTCTTGCGCAGCTCTTCCCACAGGGCACCCTGATCGACGATCGATTTTTTGGTCCGGGCGGTCAATACGATTCCGGTGATCTTGTCAGCCATACGCCCATCGGGCAGGCTGGACAGGTAGGCCTTGCCCAGGGCCGTGTTGTGCAGGCAGTTTTTCGACTGGTTCGGCAGATTATAGGTTAAGGTCTCTTCGGCCTCCCGGTGGTACAGCCGCACGATGGTGTCGTTCACGATCCAGACCACGTCGACGCTGATATTATTCTGGCGGTGAATCCGATCCACCACGCTCTTGATCAGGCGCAGGTGGTCGGTAGCCCCCATCAGGTTCCGGCAGAACAGCAGGCATTGGATGGTGGGCCGGATCTCCTTGGTCTTGACATCTTTCTGGAGGTAGCCCATCTCCTCCAGCGTGTTGATATAGCGATAGGTGGTTGTCATGTTCAGGTCCAGTACCCGGGCGATCTGGCTCTGGGTCAATACGGGGCTCTCCTTGCTGAAAAGAGATAGAATCCGGAGTCCTTTTTCCAGTGATTTGGAAAAATAGTATTTTCCTTTTGACACGTTGTTTGCGGATGATTTAGGATTCACTATTATAGAAATATTATTACTATAATAGTTAAAGTGCCAGGTGTTAATTTGAATGTCAACCCTTAATTGCCGGTTTGTATTTTCAGCGTGAAGGAGGACGGGTCATGTTGATAACGGATAATGCATTACCAATTGTCTATGCGCGGGCAGGCGAGGAACACCGGGTGCCGATGGCCGAGCTGGTGGCGACCATCACCGATTTCCTCGATCGTTTCGGTGTCAAAAGCCTGCTGGGCGACGATTTTGCCGGCATCATCCAAACCGGCGCGGGGCCGGATAAGTTTTCCAGGCTGCTGGATGCCTGCGGCCACCGTGACAACGCCGAGGGGTTCCTCAAGCGCCTGCTCGAGCTGTTGGGCCGGGCCGACGGCACCAGCCGGATCGCCATCAACGGCATTGCGCTGCCGCCCATGCTGCTCGTTGCCGTCCTGGAGGTCGTGCTGCCGGGCAATCGATTCATCTCCATTACGAGCACCGATCAGCTCGAGAAGCTGACCAACGTCACGGTCCCGGAGGCGGATCGGGCGAGCATGCAGCAGGTGATCGACACCTATCCGGTGCGGCTTTCCATGCATACCATCCGCCAGATGCGGGTGTCCGGCCATGTGGCCTACCAGTACCTGCCGTTCGTCCAGGAGCTGGAGGGGGTCGGCCACACCAACACCTGGATCGGCCAGTTCCATCAGGGGCTGCTGGAGCAGATGTATCAGAACCGGGTGATTTTCCTGCTCAACATGAGCTGCCCGGTCTACTGCCGCTTCTGTTTTCGCAAGCACAAGGAGTCGCGCGGCGAAGCCAATCCCAGCGTGGCCGATGTCAAGCGGGCCGTCGCCCACGTGGCCGACTCACCGACCATCAAGGAGATCGTGATCACCGGCGGCGACCCTTTCCTGGATCGGGCCAACATGGCCTGCGCCATCGACGGACTGATGGCGGTCGACCATGTGCAGACGCTGCGCCTGGCCACACGGTCGATTGCCTACTATCCGCACCTGTTCCTGGCCCACGACGGCGAGCTGATCGCGTACCTGAAGCGCAAAAACGATCAATTGCAGGCCCGCGGCAAGCGCATGGAGGTGGCCACCCACTTCATCCATCCCGACGAGGTCTCCCCCCAGAGTTTGGCGATCATCACCGAGCTGGTCAAAAGCGGCATCGCCGTGTACGTGCAGACCCCTTTCCTGAACGATTGCAACGACCAGGGCCCGGAACTGGTGCGGCTGTTCAGCCTGCTGCGCGGGGCCGGTGCCGAACTTCACTACATCTACATTCCCTGCAGCCCCATCCACGGCAACAGCGTCTACTGGTCGCCGATCGCCAAAGGGCTGGCCGTGGGCCGCTACCTGCGAGCGCATCTGTCCGATCGCGTGATCCCGAGAATCTGCACGGCCACGCCCATCGGCAAAATGGACTGGCACACCAGCGGATGGGCCGTGGAACCGGTGGCGGACAACCCGAACTTCATCTGGATCCGCAGCCCCTACACGCCCGATTACTTCGCCCGGTTCGCGCCCCTGGCCAACGAACTGTCCAACATCCGCGTCAACCTGGAAGGGACCATCGACATTCAGTACATGGCCCAAATCGGCGACGCCTCCCTGTTCTTGGGATCCCGACCGCCGAAACCCGCTGGCGTGCCCGCTGTAAAACCGGAACCGGTCGCTGCTGTCTCGCCGATGATTCGAGGCCACGAGGGGCTCGCACCATCGATCGTGGCCACCGGCTCGACGACCTTGTCGCGCGTGCACCTGACCCGTGTGGAGATCGATGCCCAATACCGTGCCGCCGATCTGGACTATGTCCGCGCCGACGACCGCATCACCGATGTGGTCGTTGTTTCACCGAACGATGTCGTGGACGCGCTGTCTCCGATCCGCCGCCTGGCCCTGGCGCTGGAGACGGCCCCGCATGTCAATGCGCTGCGGCTGCGCAGCCTCTCGTTCAACTACGAACCCGAGCGCTTCACGCCGGCGGTGATCGACGCGCTGGCAGACCTGAACCGTCTCACCCTGGCCAACCCCTTGCGATTGGAGATCGAAACCCAGTTTCTGGTTGCCGCTGAAGTCCTGCCGGCGCATGCGCAGCTGGCCCGGCAACTGAACAACCGGGGCATCAGCGTATACGCCAACACGCCTCTGCTGGGCGGAATCAACGACACGCCCGCGGCGATCCAGCAGCTCTCCTTCGCCTGCCGGCAGGCCGGCATCGAGTTTCACCACCTCTACGTGGCCGGACTGCCCATCCAGAACGAGTGGAACCGCAAACGGCCGGTGTCTCTCTACGACGTGGTCGACATCGCCACAACGGTGCGGCGTGAAGGCAGCGGGCGCGAGGTGCCGCGTTACATGATCCGTGCCGTGCTGGGCGAGGTGGATTTCGGCCTCTCATCCATGGTGGTCGGTCGAAAGGCCGATCTGTCGGTCAAATTGCTGCCCTATGACCAGGCCTACTTCGCATCCATGTCGGCCGATTTCACCTGGCCGGCAGGCGTCACCCAAGATATTGACGGCAACCCGGTCGTTCCGGTCGCCGGCCTGTTGAAAACGACCGATTTCCCACTCTCTTGATCGGTTGCGCAGCTGTGGGCAGTGCCTGCGGCTGCGCCATCAGCCACGTGGCGGCCCGGAGACGCGGGCCGGGAGATTCCATGTACTATCCGTTCTTGCTTTACCGTCACAAGGTCGATCTCCGGCCGGTCTTCAAGGCCTTGGCGGGTGATCCCTACATCGCCGATCTGTCGCCCGGCAGCCCGCTGCTCGAGGGTCTGGACGTGCGTGATCAGACCGGCCTGCAGCGGCGCCTCGACGCGACGATGGGCCGGCGGCACCGGTGGGGATTCGCACCCTATCTGGAACATCGCGACACCTTGCTGGGACAGTGCCCGCAGATGGTGGCCGAGCAGCGCTTTATCCACCTGGGGCTGGACGTCATCGTCGCTCTGGGCACCGTGCTGCACGCCCCCCTGGACGCCACCGTCGCCGAATGCGGCTACGAGCCCGGGGAGGGCAATTACGGTGGCTACGTGCTGCTGCGGCACGCCGGCGAGAACTTCGATACCTTCTACAGCTTTTACGGCCACCTGTGCAAAAAACACCTGCCAACGGCCGGTCAAGCGGTTGGCGCAGGTGCGCCGTTTGCCGAAATCGGTGATTTTCACGAAAACGGCAACTGGTTTCACCACACCCACATCCAGGTCATCACCACCCAGGGCCTGCAGCGAGGATATATTTCAAAGGGGTACTGCGCGCGGGAGGATCTGGCCGGGATGAACGACCTGTGCCCGTCGCCCATTCCGTTGTTCCGACGGGGCTGAGGTCCGCTGCCCGCTGCACCTGATCTATCGCCGCCGCTTCAGTTTGAGGCTCTGCTCCAGATAGGCGTTCAGCTTGCGCTGTACGCGCCCGTAAACGCTTTCCGGCGGGTAGTTGCCGGCTTCGTCAGGAGTGCCGGCACTTTGGCCGGTGAGGATTTCGATCCCCGCCTCGATCGTGGCCGCCTGCCAGACGTGAAACCGTCCGGCTTTGACGGCCTCGACGACGCTTTTTTTGAGCATCAGGTTTTTCACGTTGGCGGCCGGAATCATCACGCCCTGGTTGCCGGTCAACCCCTTGCTGCGGCAGACGTCGAAAAAACCTTCTATTTTCTGGTTCACCCCCCCGATGGACTGAACCTGACCTTTCTGGTTGACCGATCCGGTAACGGCGATGCCCTGGCGGATGGGGATGTCAGCCAGGCTGGATAAAATGGCATACAGTTCGGTGGACGAGGCGCTGTCGCCGTCGATGCCACCGTAGCTCTGTTCGAAGGTCAGGCTGATCGACAGGCTCAAGGGGTAGCGCTGGGCGAAGGTGCGGCCCAGGTAGCCTGAAAAAATCAGGACCCCTTTGTCGTGGGTGTTGCCGGACAGCTTCGCTTCGCGTTCGATGTTGATCACCCCGGCCTTGCCCATGAAGGTCTCGGCGGTGATGCGCGACGGCCGGCCAAAGGCGATTTCGCCGATCTGGTAGACGGCCAGGCCGTTGACCTGGCCCACCACCTGCCCGGCCACATCGATCAGGATAGTCTCTTCCACGTAGCTTTCGTGAATTTTCTCTTCGTAGAGATTGTAGCGAAAGCGGTGCTCCTTGAAAGCCCTGACCACGTGCTCGGCCGTCACCCGGTCGGCATCCGCTTTGCGGGCCCAGTAATCGGCCTCTTTGAGCACGCCCACCACCGTGCCGAAGCGCAGGGAGAGCTTGTTTTTGCTGTCGATGGCTTTTTCACCGTATTCGACGATGGCCGCCGTCCCGTCGGTGGTAAAGGGCAGCAGGCCCGCATCGCGGCAGACCCGGGCGATGAAGCGTGCGTAAAGGGCCACGGTTTCGCGCGTGCGCGCCACCTCATAATCGAAGTCGGCGCGAACCCGGAAGAGCTTGTTGAACTTGGAGTCGAAGTTCTGCAGGACCTCAAAGGGTGCGTAGGGCCCCAGCAGGATCACCTTGACCTCCAAAGGGATTGGCTCGGGCCGCAAAGAGGCGGTCCCCAGGCCCAACGTCTGGGCGGTGTCCTCGATGCAGACCCGCTTGTTCTGCAGGGCCCGTTTCAGCGATTCCCAGACCTGGGCATCGGCCAGGATCGACTCGACCTCCATGATCAGAAAACCGCCGTTGGCCTTCAGCAGGGCACCGGACTGCACCATGCGGTAGTCGGTGACCAGGGTCCCCATGACGGCCTTTTTCTCGATGCGGCCGAATACATTCTGAAAGGTTGGATTGGGTTCGAAGACCACCGGTGCGCCCGTCAGTCCCGACCGGTCTTCCAGGACGTTGACCCGGAAGCGGTTCAGCGAATGCGCCGTGGGCTGGGGCGGCGGGTCGACATCCGCATCCGCCGAGGGTTGCGGGGGCAAAAAGAGGGCCACATTCTCGGCCATGTCTTTTTGCAGCGCATCCAGATAGTCCATGATCTGCGGTTGGTCGGGATAACTGTCGCGGATCAGGTCGAGTCGGTTCTTGACCACGAAGTGGGTCAGTTCGCTGGCCAGCTGCTGGATCTCCTTTTGCTGCGCCTGGTTGAGCCGGTTGGCATCCCGCACCGCCGTCTGGATCTCCTCCTGGAAAGCCTGGACCGCCGCTTCGATGTCGGACCGCTGCTGGTCCGAAAGCGCTTCGAAGGCCTCTTGCGTGTAGGGGGCCTCGCCGTCGATGGGGATGGTCTGGTAACCGGAGGGCGTTTTTTCGAGCGCCAGCTGTCTGGCCTGTGCCGAGCGGTCCAATTCGGCCAATCGGCTCTTCCTCTGCTCGGCGTAGCGGCGCTGGATCTCGGTCACCTTCTCCCGAAAGGGATCCGCTTCGAACTCCTTGGGCAGGCGAATTTTCAGGTCGCTGACCAGGCGGTTGATGCTTTTGGCAAAGCGTAGGCCATGACCGGCGTTGACCGGCAGTGCCCGCGGACGGTATTCGTCGTCGAAATTGTTGACCATGCACCAGTCGGGCGGAATGGGCAGGGTCTCGGCGGCCTTGCGGACGATCTCCTGGACGATGGTGGTTTTGCCCGTGCCTTCGGGTCCGGTGACGAAAATGTGATAACCGGCGCTTTTCATTTCCAGGCCGAAGGTGATGGCCCGCACGGCGCGTTCCTGCCCGATCACCTGGTCCAGCGGCTCGATGTCGGCGGTGGTCTCGAAGTCGAACATGGACGGGGCGCACAGGCAGCGCAGATCGGTGAAGTTGACTTCATCCTGGTGGGTCATGGGGGGCTCCTTGGGGACGATGGCGGAAAAGGCCCTGCCGCGGCAGATTACCGTGAGCGCCGCTTGAGCGCCCAGTCCGGAGATTCGCGGCCGACCGCCAGCGGGTCTCCGGTTGCCTTATCCGGTCGTGTGCTTCTGGGCGGCGTCGGTCGCGGTCAGACGGACGCGCAACGACAGTTCATCCAGCTGCGCCGTGGCTGCCGGCGAGGGTGCATTGGTCATCAAACAGGCCGCACGCTGGGTCTTGGGAAAGGCGATGACATCGCGAATGGAGGACTCGCCGCACAGCAGCATCACCAGTCGGTCGAACCCGAAGGCGATGCCGCCGTGGGGTGGGGCCCCGGATGCCAGCGCTTCCAGCAGAAAACCGAATTTCTCACGGTAGTCGTCGGGGGGCATCCCCAGGGCGGCAAAGATCCGTTCCTGCAGCTGCACGTCATGGATACGAATACTGCCGCCGCCCACTTCGAAGCCGTTGAGCACCAGATCGTAGGCCCGCGAGCGCACGGCCAATGGATCGGTCTCCAGCAGGTCGTAGTCGGATTCCAGGGGCGCGGTAAAGGGATGGTGCAGGGCCTGGTAGCGTTTTTCGACCTCGTCGTATTCGAACATGGGGAAATGGGTGACCCAGACGAAGTCGAAGCGGCTGTCGTCAATGAGGCCCAGTCTCTTGCCCAGGTGGTTGCGCAGGTGGCCCAGTGCTTCGTTGGTGACCGTGGGCCGGTCGGCCACGAAAAAGATCAGGTCCCCGGGCTGCATGTCGATGCGTTCGGCCAGTCGGTCCTTTTCCGCATCGGTGAAAAATTTGGCGATCGGTGACTGCCAGGCATCCTCGCGAACCTTGATCCAGGCCAGTCCCTTGGCCCGGTAAACGGCCGCGAAAGCGGTGAGATCGTCGATCTCCTTGCGTGAGAAGTCGATGCACCCCTTGGCGTTCAGGGCCTTGACGATGCCGCCGCTGTTGACCACGCTGGCGAAGACCTTGAAGCCGGAGTCTTTCACAATGTCCGAAACGTCCTTGAGCTCCAGGTCGAAGCGGGTGTCCGGTTTGTCCAGGCCGAAGCGGTCCATGGCGTCGGCGTAGGTGAGCCGGGGAAACGGGTGCGGCAGGGACCGGCCCATGACATGGTCGAACAGGGCGACCATCATCGCCTCACTGATGGCCATCAGGTCGTCTTCGCCCACAAAAGACATCTCCATATCGATCTGGGTAAACTCCGGCTGGCGGTCGGCCCGCAGATCCTCGTCCCGGAAGCAGTGTACGATCTGATAGTAGCGGTCGAAGCCGGAGATCATGAGCAGTTGCTTGAACAGCTGGGGTGATTGGGGCAGCGCGTAGAAATGGCCGGGGTTGACGCGGCTGGGCACCAGGTAGTCCCGTGCGCCTTCCGGTGTGCTGCGGGTCAGCATCGGGGTTTCGATGTCCAGAAAACCGTTGGCGTTGAGAAACGTTCGCACCGCGGCGGCGGCCTTGTGGCGCATGATCAGGTTGCGCTGCAGGATCGGCCGCCGTAAGTCCAGGTAGCGGTGCCTGAGGCGGACGGGCTCGGAGACGTCCACGGTGTCTTCGACCATGAAGGGCGGTGTCTCGGCCGGATTGAGGATCTTGAGCGCGTCCACCAGGATCTCGATTTCACCGGTGGGCAGCTTGGGGTTGACCATTCCCTCGGGCCGGGGTTCGACTCGGCCGCTCACGCCCAGGACAAACTCGTTGCGGATGGTGTGGGCCTTGGCATGCACGTCCGGATTGATTTCCGGGTTGAAAACCACCTGGGTGATGCCTTCGCGGTCGCGAAGATCGATGAAGATGACGCCGCCGTGGTCCCGTCGCCGCAGGACCCAGCCCATCAGAACGACCTGTCTGCCCATGTCGCCAGCGTTCAGGGCGTTGCAGTGATGGGTTCTTCGCATGTCGCCGAGGATGTCTGCCAATGGAGCGCTCCTTTCAAATAAAACCATATCCGCCGGAATGCCTCAGGCGGCATCCAGTTGGGAAAGTATGTCGGTCAACGTTGTGACGACCTTGTCAACCGGTATCTCCTGCTGGGTCTTGGTGGCCATGTTGCGCAGCAGTGCCATACCCGCGGCCAGTTCGCTGTCGCCGACGATCAGCACACGGCCCACGGCCATGCGGTTGGCGCGTTTCATCTGGGCCTTCAGGCTTTTGCCCTCGTAGTCCATGGCCGTACCAAAGCCCTTGAGTCCCAAGGCGGTGCACCATTCAAAGGCCCGCTGCTGGGCCGCGTCACCCAACGCGGCAATGAACAGGTCCGGGAGGCGCACCATTGACGGTGCCTGCTGCCCGAGGATCTCTGCCAGCCGGTCAAAACCGATCGCAAAACCGATGGCCGGGACGGTCGGGCCGCCCAGCGACGCCACCAACCCGTCATAGCGCCCGCCGCCGGCCACGGCACTCTGGGCGCCCAGCGCCCCGGTTTGGATCTCGAAGGCCGTACGGGTGTAGTAATCCAGGCCGCGCACCAGTTGCTTGTCCACCGTGACGGGGACCCCGAATCCGGCCAGGGTGTCGGTAACCGTGGCAAAATGGCGGCTGCAGTCGTCGCACAGAAAATCGATGATGGACGGGGCCTTGCGCATGGCCTCGCGGCAGGCGGGCACCTTGCAGTCCAGAACCCGCAGTGGGTTGCGCGCTTGGCGGCGCCTGCAGTCGCTGCACAGGACCGGCGCCGATGCGTTCAGCAGGGCCGCCAGAGCCTCCTTGAAGTTGGGCCGGCAGGCCGGGCAGCCCAGCGAGTTGACGTGGGCCGTGGTGTCGGTCACGTCCAAGCGCTGGAACAAGGTGTGCAGCAGAAAAATCAGTTCCACATCGGCGTAAGGCGCCTCGACACCGAAGATCTCCGCGTCGATCTGGTAAAATTGGCGGTAGCGACCTTTCTGGGGGCGCTCCCGGCGGAACATGGGGCCGACGGTGTAGAATTTGCGGACGGGATCCTGGGCATACATCTTGTGCTGGATGTAGGCCCGGCAGATGGATGCCGTGGCCTCGGGGCGCAGGGTCAGCTGATCGCCCTTGCGGTCCGCAAAGGTGTACATCTCCTTTTCGACGATATCGGTGTCCTCACCGATGCTGCGCGCGAACAGTTCGGTCTTCTCCATGATGGGAATACGGATCTCCCGGTAGCCGAAGTCCTCGAACAGGGCAATTGCCGTGCGTTCGATATGCTGCCACAATTCGGTCTCTCCGGGCAGGATATCTTTGAAGCCCCTGATCAGCTGAAGCGGTTGCCGAAGGGTTTGTGGCGCCTTGAGGTCGTTTGGGGGGTAACGCATCCGTTTCGATCCTTTCACGCAGACCCGGTCTTTCCAATCGAGGCAACCCGGCCTGCGGGCAAGCTGATACACATAAACCCGAACAATTAACCCAGATGTCGCTGGATAGTCAATACCAATTCGAGCCGGCGGGTCATGTGTTGTGCCTTGTCCGGCAGCACAGGGCCGGCCTGGCTTGACGGTTGCGATGCGGCCGCCGGCCGTGGCTGAACTTGCGCAGGGAAAGGCGGGGGGAGATGGGGCGCCGGTTCAGGTCCAGTCCAGGATCACCTTGCCGGACTGCCCGGAACGCATGATGTCGAAGGCCTGCTGGAAGTCATCGACGGCAAATCGATGGGTGATGACCGCTGAAATGTCCAGCCCGCTCTGGAGCATGCTGCTCATCTTGTACCAGGTTTCGAACATTTCGCGCCCGTAGATCCCTTTCAGCTTCAGCCCCTTGAGGATAATTTCAGTCAGGTCCAGCGACACTTCGCCAGCCGGAATGCCCAAAATGCCCACCTGGCCGCCGTAGTTCATGGCCTGCAACAGGTCTCTGAAGGCCTGGACATTGCCTGACATCTCCAGCCCGACATCGAATCCTTCGCGCATGCCCAGTGTGGACATGGTGTCGGTAATGGATGTCCGGGTGACGTTGATGGCCGCCGTAGCCCCCATGCGGGTGGCCAGATCCAGGCGGTAGTCATTGACGTCGGTGATGACCACGTGGCGGGCGCCCACGTGGCGGGCGATGGCCACGGCCATGATGCCGATGGGGCCGGCACCGGTGATCAGGATGTCTTCGCCCACCAGATCGAAGGAAAGGGCGGTGTGGGCGGCATTTCCCAAGGGGTCCAATATGGCGGCGACCGCGTCCGAGATGATTTCCGGCACGGTGAATACGTTGGATGCCGGCACGCTGATGTACTCGGCAAAGCAGCCGGGCCGGTTGACCCCCACCCCGATCGTGTTGCGGCACAGATGGCGTTTGCCGGCGCGGCAGTTGCGGCAGTGCCCGCAGGTGATGTGACCCTCGGCCGACACGCGATCGCCCGCCTTCAGGCCGCGGACCTCGCTGCCGAATTCGGTGATAATGCCCACGAATTCATGACCGATGGCCATGGGTACGGGAATGGTTTTGCGGGACCACGCGTCCCAGTTGTAAATGTGGATGTCCGTGCCGCAGATGGCGGTCTTGACTACTTTGATGAGGACATCGTTGGGGGAGATGCGCGGAAACGGAATGCGGTCCATCCAGATACCGCTCTCGGGCTTCAACTTGACGAGGGCTCGCATGTTTTCCATCTGATTGCCTGGCCTTGCCTTCTCAAGGGATAACGTCGAGCTCCCGGCCCACCTGAATAAAGGCCTCGATTGCCCGATCGATGTGGTCGCGGGTGTGGGCGGCGGACATCTGGGTGCGGATGCGGGCCTGCCCCTTGGGCACCACCGGAAAGCTGAAGCCCACGACGTAGATGCCTTTTTCAAGCAATCGGGCGGCCATTTGTTGGGCCAGTCGTGCGTCTCCCAGCATCACGGGGATAATGGGGTGATGGCCCGGTACCAGGGTAAACCCGGCCGCCTGCATGCCGTTTCTGAAATGGCCGCTGTTGTGCCTGAGCCGCTCGAGCAGTTCGGCGCTTTCTCCAAGCAGGTCCAACACAGCGATCGAGGTGGCCGTGATGACCGGTGCCAGGGAGTTGGAAAACAGATAGGGGCGCGAGCGTTGGCGCAGCCAGGCAATGATCTCCCGGCGGCCCGAGGTGTAGCCCCCGGAAGCGCCGCCCAGGGCCTTGCCCAGGGTACCGGTGTTGATGTCCACCCGGTCGGCCACGCCGCAGAATTCCGGCGTGCCGCGTCCGCGTGCGCCGACAAAGCCCACCGCATGGGAGTCGTCCACCATCACCAGGGCGTCGTGACGGTCGGCCAGATCGCAAATGCCCTTGAGATCAGCGATGATGCCGTCCATGGAAAAGACCCCGTCCGTGGCGATCAGGCGGAACCGGCAGTCAGCGGCCGCTTTGAGCTGCCGCTCCAGGTCGTCCATATCGTTGTTGGCGTAGCGGAATCGCTTGGCTTTGCACAGCCGGATGCCGTCGATGATGCTGGCATGGTTCAAGGCATCGCTGATCACCGCATCGTGTTCGTCCAGCAGGGTTTCGAACAGGCCGCCGTTGGCATCGAAACAGGAGCTGTACAAAATGGTCTCCTCGGTGCCCAGAAAATCACTGATGCGGGACTCCAGGGTTTTGTGGATGTCCTGGGTCCCGCAGATAAACCGCACCGAGGACATGCCGAATCCATGGGTCAGCAGGGCCGAGCGTGCGGTTTCGACCAGTTGGGGATGATTGGACAGTCCCAGGTAGTTGTTGGCGCAAAAGTTGAGGACGGTTTTTTCATCGCCCACGGTGATGGCGGCCTGCTGCGCCGAGGTAATCACACGCTCGTCCTTGAACAGGCCGTTTTCTTTCAAGCGGTCGAGTTCGGCACTCAGATGGTCCCGCAGGTTTGGGCGCATGGTTGCCTCCCGTTTTTCAGGCGGTCGATCTGTTGCCCGGGGCAAGGCCGCGAGTCCAAGGCCTGCCGTGACCGACGCGATGATGTGGGGCTTGTGTCGAGGCTGCTACAGGCCGGTGACCTTGTTTCGACCCGAATTTTTGGACTGGTACAGCGCCTCGTCGGCCCGGTTGAAAAAATCTTCGGCGGTTTCGTCGGTCTTGAAACAGGTGACACCGAAAGAGAGGGTGATCTTGCCCAGGCTCTGACCGGTGGTTTTCTTTTTCAGGTCCAGCCGTTCGAAGGTGAGGCGCACGTTTTCGGCCAGTTTCATGGCCCCGTCAAAGGGCGTGTCGGGGAGCAGCATGGCAAACTCCTCGCCGCCCACGCGCGCGACCATGTCACGGCCCTTGACGGAATCCTTGATGGCGGCGGCCACCATTCGAATGACATTGTCGCCCACCAGATGGCCATGGTTGTCGTTGATGCGTTTGAAGTGATCAATATCGGCAATGATCATGCACAGGGACGTTCCGGTGGCCTTGGCCTTGCCGATGTTTTCCTGCATTTTCTTGTCAAAGCCCCGACGGTTGTCGATGCGCGTCAAGGGATCCTTGAGCGCCTCGTTGCGGTAGCGCGCCATCTTGGTCTTGAGTTGATCGATTTCGTGCGTGGCCTGCTGAAGCTGGTTTTTGAACGACGCGCTGGAGGACTCCAGGTTTTTGATTTCAAGCTTGATCTGATCGACGATGCGTGCCACATCCGTCTCGCTCAAGGTGGGGAGCAGGGCGTCGTTGATCGTCTCCAGATGACTCTCTGATTCAGAAAAATGCTGGTTGGTGGTTCGGATGGCACCGATGATTTCGGAAAAGACCTTTTTCAGCTCATTGCGGACCAGAGTGTTGACCATTTCCGTCTCGCCGGCAATGTACTGGTTGAAAATCTGCCGGGCAACCGGTGTCGTCAGCCCGCCCTCTTTTTCGACATGGCTGTCGATAGCGCTGTTGAGCTTGCCGTTTTTCCCGGAGGCGTACTCGTACCAGATGCAGTAATTCATGGGGTCCGTAGGCAGTCCATGCCTGCCGATACGTTCCAGCGCGAGGCGCAGGTATTGCCGTGAGTCGTCGATGGAGTCATCGTATCGCATACGCAACCTGTGTCTTTCGAGTTGTGGGCAATGCGGTAATGGTATTAATTCTCATAATTAGAGGGATTGGCGGATGCTGTCAATAAAAACCGATCCCGCCGACGGCCGGCTCGCCGACAATTTGCTTGACCGCCACACCCTTGCCCGTGCATAATCAATGCACATTTCAAATCCCCGCGTTTCTGGCGTCCGCGGCGGCACAGACAGAGGACAGACCCCGATGCACAAGAAGATTCTGGTGGTCGACGACAACCGCATGATGCTGCGGTTTTTCACCGATTTGTTGATCGGCGAGGGCCACGCGGTCAAAACCTGCCAGGACGGCCTGGCGGCCCTGAGCCTGCTGGCCTCCTATCGCCCCGATGTCGTTTTCGTGGACCTGGTGATGCCGAACATCGCCGGCGACACCTTGTGCCGGATTATCCGGACCATGCCACATTTGCAGGCCTGTTACCTGGTGGTCGTTTCGGCCGTCGTGTCGGAGATCGAGATGGATGTCGACGAGATCGGTGTGAACGCCTGTATTGCCAAGGGGCCCGCCGAACAGATGCGCCGGCACGTGCTGGCGGCGGTGGCGGATGCCGGACGACTGCTGCCCTCACTCTCCCCGCACCAGATTCTTGGCGCTGCCCCGACCGATGACGTTCCGGCGCACCTGCGGCACATGACCACAGAGCTGCTGGCGCGCAACCGCCATCTGGAAACCATCCTGGAGAGCATGACCGAAGCGATCGTGGAGGTGGGCGCCGGCCGTGTGGTGTATGCCAACCCGGCCGCCGTGAAACTCTTTGCCATGCCTTTGAAAACACTGCTGGGCGCCACCCCGCGCGAGCTGTTCGACGCTAGGCACGTCGGCCGCATCGATGCGTTGATGGCGCCCGGACCGCAGGCACCGTCCACGGTCGGCCAGACGCACCCCATGGAACTCAACGGCCGCCAGATCGTCATTCGCCGCTTTGCGGTGATGGGGGCGTCGGAGGCGACCATTTTGCTGATCAGCGATGTCACCCGGCAGCGCGAGCTCGAGTACCAGCTTCAGCAGGCTCGCCGTCTGGATGCCATCGGGAACCTGGCCGGCGGCATTGCCCACAACTTCAACAATCTGTTGATGGGCATCCAGGGCAACATTTCGATTCTGATCCAGGGCAAACAGGCCGGCGATCCGGGTTACGCCGAGATGGCCGGTATAGAGCGCTGCGTCGACAGCGCCGCCGCCCTGACCCGCCAGCTGCTCAGCTTTGCCAAGGGCGGGGGGCACGCCATGGACCCGATCGATGTCAACGATGTCGTCCAACGATCCGCGGCGATGTTTGCCCGCACCCGACAAGAGATTCGCGTGCGGCGGCACCTGACCGCCGATCGGGCCGTGGCGAACGTGGATGCCCTGCAGATCGAACTGGCCTTGACGGATCTGTACCGTAATGCCTGGCATGCCATGCCCAAAGGCGGGACGATGACGGTCACGACCGCTGTGGTTGACCTGGACACCCGCTTGGTTAAGGCCTATGGACGCCCACCCGGCCGTTACCTCAAAATCGAGGTCGCCGACACCGGTGACGGAATGGACCCTGAGACCGTCGAGCGTGCCTTCGAGCCCTTTTTTACCACCCGGGTTGTGGGGCAGGGCGCCGGCTTGGGGCTGGCGTCGGTTTTCGGCATCGTCGAGCGGCACGGGGGGATCGTCACGGCAGCCAGCCGGGTCGGCGTCGGGTCGACCTTCACCATCTACCTGCCTGCCCTCGACAAGGGCTGGGATCCGGAATCGACCGGCCCTGTCAAGGAAACCACCCGACGCGATGGCCCGGGGCACCGTTCGGGCATGATCTTGGTCGTGGACGACGAACCTTACATTCTAGATGCCAACAAAGCCATGCTCGATGCACTCGGCTACGACGTGCTGCTGGCCAACGGGGGTGCGGCGGCCCTTGACCTGTTTACACAGCATCAGGATCGCATCGACCTGCTGATCCTGGATCTGGCCATGCCGGAAATGGGGGGCGACGTGGTTTACGATCGCGTCAAGCGTTTGCGCCCGAGTGTTCGCGTGATTCTCTCCTCGGGCTACGGTGTCGAGGGCCTTGCCGAATCCCTGCTGAAAAAAGGCTGTGACGGTTTTCTCCAGAAACCTTACACCATGGACCAGCTGGCAACCCGAATCAAGGCCGTGCTGAGCGTCCCGGCCACAGCGGTGCCGGGAGCGTGTGGGTAGATCTCGGAACCTTGCAATCCATTTGCGGGCCTCAGTCGCCCGATGCCGGTCCGCGCTGCCTTGTCCCGCGGGTATCCACGATGATGTGGCGCAGCATGTCCCAGGCGCGCGCTTCCTTCAAGCGCGCCTCGGCGTCCGCCTCCCCACCAAGGGGCCCGGGGTCGCCGGTGGAGTACACAATGGCCGGCCGGCCATCCGGGCGGACGATGGTGTCGATGCCGAATCGATCTGGATCGGCGGCGCCCGTGCCGTCTGGCACCGCGTTCTGGCACATGCGGTGGATGGTCGCTTCGGAGACCCCGTTCGCTTTGAGCCAAAGGATCTGTTCGGCGGTCAGATCCGCCGCTTCCAGGGGGGCCGCCCACCACAGGCAGCACAGGGCGATCAAGAGCCGTATCATCATGGTCTCACCTTTTGAATAAGCTTGACAGGGTTGCGGCTTGTTTTTATTAATAACTTAATAAAAATAGCAATTTTTATAGCCCACTGTCAATTGGCAGCTGCGGTCGCCCGCCATGACCGCTGGCGTCGCGGCGGCCCCGAGGATAGCATGTTTACATGCCACCAGACCTTCCTCGAGTTTTTACCTGATCCGGTCTTTGATTATAACGGCTCGATATGAAACCAGAACCAGACCGACTGAAAAGAGAAGCGCAAGAAGGCTGCGGCGACGATCCCTTCTTTCGCGATATCAATGTGGAATTCCTCATTCATGAGCTCAAGGACCCCATATCCGTCATCGAAAGCGCCGTCCGCCTCCTGCTGGAGAAACCCAACAAATACGGCCTGCTGACCGATCGCCAGAAAAAAACGTTGAACCGCGCCCTGCGAAACACCAAGAAGGCCCGCGACATGCTGGCCGACCTGTTGGAGGTGGGCCGTTCCGAGGCGGGGTGCTTTCAGTGCCGGCGGTTCGATCCGGTGGCCGCCATCGACGCCGTTTTCATCGAGGTGCTCGAGGCTGTCGACAGCGGGATGTGGGAAGTGATCCAGGAGATCGGGCCGAGTCCGGCGCGTGGCGACCTGCTGCGGCGACGGGGCATTCACCTCGACTATGCCCATGGTGGCCGGGGCATCGAATGGTGCCAGGATGAGACCAAGTTCAGGCAGATCGTGGCCAATTTGCTCAAAAACGCGTTCCAGCACCGTCGCCAGTGCCTGCGGGTCGATCTGGCTTGCCGGGAACAACACCTGTGCGTCGTGGTGACCGACGACGGGCCGGGGGTCGATGCCGCTGACCGCGAAACCATATTCAAGCGCTACACCCAGCTCAATGCCTGTGCCTTGCTGTCGCGGACCGGCCACGGACTTGGGTTGGCCGGTGCGCGGATACTGGCCCGCCACCTGGGTGGGGACATCACCGTGGACAGTCCCCCCGGTGCCGGAACCGTATTTTGCCTGACGCTTCCCCTGGTGTTTAACCAATGAGCGCCTCGGGCGCAGACAACTTTACAGACCAATGGGTCACCGGATTGAAAAGGAGAACGACCGTGGCGACAAACCGATCCCATCTCGACGGCAGGCGTATACTGGCCGTTGACGACGAAGCCGATATTCTGGAAACCATCGAAGATATCCTGGACATGGCCACGGTGGATCCTGCCCGCGATTACGCCACCGCCTCGGCCAAGATCCGGTCCGGCCGCTACGACCTGGCCCTGCTGGACATCATGGGCGTCAATGGACTGGTCCTGCTCGAAGAAGCCGTGGCAAGAGGCATTCCGACGGTGATGCTCACCGCCCACGCCATCAATCCAGAGACGCTGATGGCCTCCATCCGCAAGGGCGCCATCGCCTATCTTCCCAAGGAGACCCTGGTCGAGCTGGACGATTTTCTGGAGGCCCTGCTGGCCGCGCAAGCCGCCGGCACGCCACCCTGGAAACTGCTTTTCGACAGGCTGGGCGATTACTTTGACGAGCGTTTCGGGCCGGAATGGAAGCGCCGGGATCAACCCTTCTGGTCCGAATTTTCGCGAACCTGGCAGGTCGGCCGGGGAATCCAGGAGCGGCTGAAACACAACCGCCGCGTGCTGGACCGGGGCGGCGTGTAAGCGGTGCAGCCTCTGTGCTATCCTCGTGCGAGGCGTCGGCTCAACGACTGTTGCGGTCGGCCTCGGTGTTGACCACCTGCCGGATGCGGATGGGACGTTTGCGGGGCTTGGGTGCAAGGGTGTTGTTGATCAAAAAACCCTTGAGCCACCCCTTGGCCTCCTTGGCTGTGTCCGCATCGGCGTAGTACGCCTTGATGCCGCTGATCTGTGGATAGACCGTGTCCACCCGCTCCCACTGGTTGGGGGCGGTTTTGGCCTCCAGGGCATAGAGCACGTCCCTGGTTTCCACGGCCACCAACCGGATGGTGGGCCCTAGCTTCTTTTCCATCTCACGAATGACCGCCAGATCCTCGGGACTCAAGGTGGCGATCTTCAGATCGTCCATGCCACTCATATCGATTTCCGTGTTGCTCCGCTGTTGCGGCCATTGCCTCGATCACCCGGCGGCCGTGTGACAAGGCGGCCATACAAGCAAAATCGACCGGGCTTGTCAAACCGCAATGGAGCCCATCCGTGCCGTACCGACGGTTTTTGACATGCTTTGCTTGATGGTTAACTTTGTCGGTAGATGCGTTGAAAGCGCCATTTCTGACGCTCGTGGGTCGTGCTTCAACCGGATCGACCCGATTGCCCGCCACCTTACGCCGACCTTCACGGGCAGCCGAACCGCTTGACTGCTGGAGGACCGTTTATGGAATCCATACATCCTGTCGCCGATGATGTGTGCCGCTCCGAAGCCGAATGTCATGAACAGGCCCGCTCGAAACTGCCGGATATCGCCGAGCGCATCATCGACCACTGTCACAGCAGCCCCTGCTACACGCACATCGACAGCGAACCGATCCCGTCGGAAGGGTTCGTTTCCGGTATCATCGACATGTTTAGAGAACTGCTGTTTCCGGGCTACTTCTCCCGTGAGAAGTTGGACGCGGTAAACATGCGCTATCACCTGGGACAGACCGTCTCCAAGCTGTTCGACCAGCTGGCCGATCTGGTTACCCACAATATCCGCCACGACTGCCTGAGATACAACCTGTCGTGCAGCGGATGCGAGTCCCGGGGGCACAGCATCGCCCTGGAGATGATGGCGGCCATTCCTGCCATCCGCCAGACCCTGACCATGGACGTCCGGGCGGCATTCGAAGGGGATCCGGCCGCCAAAAGCCACGATGAGATCATATTCAGCTACCCGGGCCTGTATGCCATCAGTGTCCATCGCGTGGCCCACCAGTTGTTCGAACTGGGGGTGCCCATGCTGCCCCGGATCATGTCCGAACATGCCCACAGCATCACCGGCATCGACATCCACCCCGGCGCTGCCATCGGGGCCCGTTTCGTCATCGATCACGGGACCGGCGTGGTGATCGGTGAAACCAGCCAGATCGGTGAAAATGTTCGCATTTACCAGGGCGTGACTTTAGGGGCCCTGTCCCTGCCCAAGGGTGCCGGCGAAAAGCTGCGCGGTAAAAAGCGCCATCCCACCATCGAAAATGATGTCATCATCTATTCGGGGGCGACCATTCTAGGTGGGGAGACCGTCATCGGCGCCCGTTCAGTGGTGGGCGGCAACGTCTGGTTGACCGAATCCATTCCCCCCGACACCACCGTGATGCTGGAGACGCCCAAACTGATCATTCGCGAGGCCGGCCGGCCGATGGCCGAATAGCGCCTGCCAAGACCCGCTGCGGCGGGCCACAAACCTTCGAGGAGGTTTTAGCATGTCCATTCATACCGCCATACCGTCCACCATCGGCAAGACACCCCTGGTTCGATTGAATCGCATCGGCGTCGATCATAAGGCCGAGATCGACGCCAAGTTGGAGTTTTTCAATCCCCTGGGCAGCGTCAAGGACCGCATTGCCGCCGCCATGATCGCGGATGCCGAGAATCGCGGCGTGTTAACCGACAGAACCCTGATCGTCGAACCCACATCCGGCAACACCGGCATCGGGCTGGCATTTATCTGCGCGGCCCGGGGATACCGGCTGTGTCTCACCATGCCGGAAAGCTTCAGCATCGAACGTCGCAAACTGCTCCGGCATCTGGGTGCTGAATTGGTGCTCACGCCCGGCCCCGGGGGAATCGGCGGCGCCATCGAAAAGGCCCATGCCATCCTGGCCGAAAATCCGGGAGCCTGGATGCCCAATCAGTTCGAAAATCCGGCCAACCCGCGCATCCACCGGGAAACCACTGCCCAAGAGATCTGGGACGACACGGGCGGCAATGTGGACATCTTGATCTCCGGTGTCGGCACCGGCGGAACCCTGACCGGTGTGGCCGGCTTTATGAAGGCGCAAAAACCCGGCTTTCACTGCGTGGCCGTGGAGCCCGCCGACTCGCCGGTGCTTTCCGGCGGCCAGAAGGGACCGCACAAAATCCAGGGGATCGGTGCCGGGTTCGTGCCCAAGGTGTTGGACCGCTCGCTGATCGACGAGGTGATCACGGTTTCCAACGACGATGCCTTCTCGACGGCTCGCGATCTGGCCGCCAGGGAGGGCATCTTGGGCGGCATCTCGTCGGGTGCGGCGGTGTGGGCCGCCCTGCAGGTGGCCGCGCGGCCCGAAAATGCCGGCAAGCGTATCGTCGCCATCCTGCCCAGTACCGGCGAGCGTTACGTGAGTACCGAGCTATTCGTCTGAGGCGGTCCTGGCGCTGACCTTGGCGCCGAGTTGCTGGAAGCGGCCGTCGATGTCGAAATGGCCGCGGCCGATCTGATAGACGTTGCGGATGACCGTCTTTTCCGGGCAGGCCAGCCCTGCCAGCAAAATGGATGCCGCCGCCCGAATGTTGTCCGGGTTGGTGTCGGCACCCTTGAAACGGGTCGGGCCGTTGACGATGGCCAGGCCGTCCGTTTCGTCCAGTTCGATGGCGGCGCCCAGTTTGCGCAGTTCCGCCACGTGACTGAAGCGTTTGTCAAAGATGCGCTCCCGAATGTAGCTCTGTCCCTCGGCCCGACAGGCCAGCGCCATGATGGCCGGCTGAAAATCCGTGGCAAAGCCGGGGTAGGGGCAGGTGAGTACGTTGACCGGCTTCAGATCCCTGCCCGTGGACGAGACGTCCAGCACGTGCCCGTTGATGCACACCTCGACCCCCATCTGCATGATTTTTTCAATCAGGATCCGCATGTCGGCAGGGTTGACGCCGATGATGGAGATCTTGCCTCCGGCAATGCCCGCAGCCATCATGAACAGGCCGGCGTCCAGGCGGTCATTCATGGCGTAAAAGTCGATCGGATGCAGCTCCGGCACCCCTTCCACGGTCAGTGTGCGGGTGCCCATGCCGTGGATGCGGGCGCCCATCTTGATCAAAAAGTGGGCAAAATCGACGATTTCCGGATCGGCACCGGCATTTTCGATGATCGAGACGCCTTTGGAGAAACAGGCCGCCATCATCAGATTCTCGGAGCCGGTGTGACTGGGAAAGTCCAGGTACATGGTGGTACCCGTAAAGTTTTCACCGCTGACGACAAACGCATCGTCACTGGTAATCGAGGCCCCCAGGCGGGCAAACCCGCGATAGTGGTAGTTGAGATTGCGGCTTCCCAGGGGGCAGCCGCCCACGGGCGGCAGCCGGACCTCGCCCAGGCGCTTGAGCAGCGGCGGAATAAAGAGCACGGAGGCTCGCAGGCGGCAGGTCAGGGATTCCGGCAGGTCCGAACGGTTGAGATGGGTGGCATCCACGCAGACCACCTTCTCGTTGGCAAAGTAGTCCACGCGCGCGCCGACATGGCGCATGATGTCGAACGCCACCATGATGTCGTTGAGCGGGGGGACGTTGCGGATGACACTGCACCCTTTCTCGGGCAGCAGGGATGCCGCCAGCATGGGAAGGATGGCGTTTTTGGAACCCTGGACACACACACTGCCGCGAAGGGATCGGCCCCCTTCGATTTCAATCACGTCCTGAACGGTCATTCAATCGGCCTCTTTCTGATTCTGACGGTGCTCGCCGGCCCGTGGGCGCGAGGGTGGCTCTTTTCACGCCGGGGGCCTGCCGCGGCAGCCGTAGGCTCAGCGGTTGCGGTTTAATCCCGGCCGGCCCGGAATCTTTTTTGTCCGGTTAATAGGCACAAATGCCGATCGACGGCAACCGATTTTCAGTCGCGCCAAACCGCCCCGTTCCGACGACCGCCCCGTCAAATCAGCTTCTGGGCAGACAACCGCTCAACAACGGTCTTGATTTTGGCGTCGATCAACTTTTGTTCACTGGCGGGGTCGACCGTTTCGGACTGGACCGACCAGACCAAGGCTTCGGTGCGGGTGTCGTACAGATTGGTCTCCAGCCGGAAGCGTTCGTGCCGGGTGGTGTAGCCCGGCTCATAGACGTAAGCACCGATACGGTTGTAGTAGCCGTACATGCCGCCATAGTAGGGTGCCATGTGATAGGTCGGCGGGGTGTAGACCTGTTCTTCTTCCACCCCGACCAGGTGGGTGATCAGGACCGCGTCGAATCTGATGTCGGCAATCAGGGCGCGAATGTTCTCCTCGGTCGGCCGGCTGTCGCCGGACATGACGGCGAAACTGGCCGTGGCGCCGACGTTGAGCGCTTCGAGCCGGTCGACGAAGGTGTTTTCGAATGCCCGGCGTATGGTGATCTGCTCCGAGACGCCGACAATCAGGATATGGTCGAAGGGGCCGCCTGCAAATCCCGGATCGCGCCACTCGGCGACGGGTTTGGCGGTCGTACAGGCGCTCAGCATGAGGGCCAGCAGGATTACAGCTGCGATGAAGGGTCGCCGGATCATTGCTTTTCTCCTTGCCGCCGAGCGAATCGATTCGCTGGCGTGAAATTCCGGATGTACATCATGGCCGGGATGGCTTGAAATGGTGCGCACCGGTCGGTTTGCAGCGGTGCCTTAGCAAAAAAGCGCTTTTCCGACACGGCACCCGTCCCGGAAAAGCGCTTTTTACGATGCCGCTGGATTTGACAGGGCTAGTGGTGGTTGCCACCGCCACCGTTTTTGGTGTCCTTGACGGTTTTGATGATACAGTAAGTCATACCGGCCCCGAGGATGCTCAGAGCGTACCACAGGCCGCCGTGAAAAACCTTGTGGCCGGCGTCCCAGATCCATTCGAAACTGAAAGGAAACATTTTACTCTCCGTTTTGGTCGACTATGCTTGGGCCGGTTCCAGGACCGGCGTGGCGTCCGTATCCGCTTCAACCGCCGCCGGCGACGCGTCCTCATCCCAGATGGGGTTTAACTCCGCCTCCTGGGGGAAGATCGGCAGGTAGCGGTAAGAGATCATGATCAGGATGATGCCGTAGGCCAGCGGTAAAATGGTGGTGGCCACTTCCTGCCAACTGGGGATGTACAGCACCCAATTGTCAAACGGCATGACCGGTACGGCCATGACTTGCAGTACCATCACCCAGCGGTTCAAGCTGACGCCCATGACGCCTAAAAACAGAGCCGTAACGCGCCAGGTGGCATTTTTGCGCAGCGGCGGGCTGATCAGGATGACCGCCGGAACGACACCGCCCAGGACGATTTCGGCAAACAGAATCCAGTATCCGTAAAACGCGTTGCCGGTGTAAAAGTCGGCCATGGTCTGACCGAGGCTGGGTGCCAGGATGTTCAGCCAGCGGGTCGTGTCGGCGATTTTCACCAGGACGTAGGTGAAGATCATCCAACCCGAAATTTTGGCCAGCAGGTCGACGACGTTGTCCTTGACCAGCTTTTTGCCGGCCACCTTTTCCGTGATCCAGGTGACCAGGAGGGTGAACGAGGGTCCGTAGGCCGCCGCCGACCAGGTGAACAGAAAGAAGGTCCAGGGCCAGACCAGCAGGCCTTCACGAAAGGCAAAGGGTCTTCCGAAGAGGACACCGGAGACGCCGCCCAAAGAGCCCTGGTGGAAAAATGAGAGGAAGGCGCCGGTGGCGGCGAAAACCGCCATGATGCTGTGCATGTTGTGGCTCAGGTGGTGAAAGAAAGGCACCCTGTCGAGCTGGCGGTTTTCCAGAACCAGCGGGATGTACTCGATGGTCAATACGGCGAAGTAGACCGACAGGCAAAAGGCCACTTCGGTCAGCATGGAGTGGACGTTGGCGTGCCAGAAGATGAACCAGCCGCGCAGGGGTTGACCGATGTCGATGGCCAGGATGAGCAGGGCTGAGCTGTAGCAGATGAATCCGATCAGCACCGCATAGTTGATGATGTACTTGAGCTCATCCTTGCCGAAGATATATTTGAGCAGGCCGGTGAAAAACGCGCCACCCCCCAGGGCAATGACGGCCAGATCCGCCCAGATCCAGAGGGCGAAACCGTAGTAATCATTCATGTTGGTCTGATTCAGCCCCTTGAACCAGCACAGCAGCATGGCATAAACGCCCCACGCCAGGACAGCGCCCACAATGGCCAGTCCTAAAAGGAACTGCCACATGGGGCAACGCTTGACTCCTCTGGGTATTAATGCAGAATCCATAGGGTAAGTACTCCTTGATCGTTACGGTTTGCCTTTCGCGTGTAAAGGCGTCTGGTGCAATGGCGACGATTAATGGTGCGGCTTGGATGCCTGGCCGGTTTTTTCGTGGGCCAGATAGTTGTCTCCGGCCCGACGGACCCACTCCCGATCGGACATATAGTAGACCTTCGTGTTGGTGCCCAAGCGCTCCAGCAGGCGAAAGGCTCTGGGATTCTTGGATCGGTTGCCGCTATGGGGGTCCGGCTGGACGATCTGGTGAACCAGGTGTTCCGGGTTGTTGAGGTCGCCGAAGACGATGGCGCCGGACGGGCAGGCCTGGGTGCAGGCCGTTTGATAGGCCGCTTCGGCCAACCGGTGCTCGCCGTTCAGGTAGGCCTGGTCTTTGGCCAGTTGGTAGCGGTGAAAACAGAAGCTGCATTTTTCCACCACCCCGCGCATGCGCGGTGAGACGTTCGGGGTCAGATACTTTTCCATGCCGGCGGGCCAGATCGGATCCCACCAGTTGAAATACCGGGCGTGGTAAGGGCAGGCGGCCATGCAGTATCGGCAGCCGAAACAGCGGGTGTATATCTGGCTGACGACGCCGGTCTCACGGCTGTAGTCGGTGGCCGTTGCCGGACAGACCGACACGCACGGACTGTGACCGCCATGGGCCTCGCAATGCTGACAGGGC
Source organism: uncultured delta proteobacterium (assembly GCA_963785365.1). Taxonomy (GTDB): domain Bacteria; phylum Desulfobacterota; class Desulfobacteria; order Desulfobacterales; family Desulfosarcinaceae; genus Desulfosarcina. The sequence goes on from CAWAUZ010000002.1 coordinate 69,738, forward strand.
CGCGGCAGGTAGCAGATGTCCGTGTCCGGAAAGGACTTGCCGTTGGTGAGTTCATAGACGCGAATCCAGGTAATGCTGGTCAGCTTGTCGGATTCGTCCTTCCTGAACGGCACATTGTTTTCGGACATGCAGGCCACCATGCAGGCACCGCAGCCGGTGCACTTGTCCAGATCGATGGCCATGCCGAACCGCATCACCGGTCGGTCGTGCTCCTTGGCGCCTTTTTGGGGCGCTTCATGCGCTGCTTCCTTCATCGGAACTTCATGCTGCTGTTCTTTCATCAGAACCTCGTGTCAGATGGGTTAGGCTTTATCCAGCTTGGCGCGAATTCCCCAGGCGGCATCCAGGCCGGAGGAGGGATCTTCGACCGGACCGATGAGTTCGTTGACATTGACACCCTTGTCGGCCAGGTAACCGTCGAAGGCGGTGTGCCCCAGCCCTCTGACCATGGCGAGGACACCCGGCATGATCCCTTCGAACAGGTGAACCCGCACCCGGGCCTCACCGCGGGGCGTGGTCAGTAAGGCTCGGTCGCCCTCGCGCAGACCGGCGGCGGCAGCGGTTTGCGGATTGACCTCAATGAAGCCGTCGTCCTCTTTGAGGACGGCGTCGCTAACGGTTTTGATCATGAAGGGCGGATTGCCGATATGGCTGCCGGCAATGCGCATGGAGTCGTATGGTACCAGCAACAACGGAAAGGCGTTTACATCCCCTTCGGCATGCACGACGGGCAGATCGGGGCCGACCAGCGCGGCGTCGTCGTCGATCGGATCTATATCGGCCTGCATCCATACGCCCGATTCCATGAGCGTATCCCATTTTGTGCCCATGGTCGTTTCCAGGCAGGTTTCATAGTCGTCCCAGGGGAATGCGTTGGCCATGGATCCGCCCATGGCGTTGGCCGCTGCGATCAGGGTTTCACCCAAATGGCGGGTGTCCCGCTGGGGGGAGACCACCGGTCGGCTCAGTCCGATCGCCTGGCTGGCCAGGCCGGCATCTACGGGAACGTCTTCATAGCGTTCCAGATAGACGTGGTTGGGCATCAGCAGGTCCGCCATGGCGGCGGTTTCGTCCTGGAATGAAGAGAAGCTGACGATAAAGGGAATATTGGCAAGGGCCTCGCGGACGCGAAGCGTGTCGGGCAAGGTGTGGGCGGGATTGGCTTCGGCCACCATCAGGACCTGCAGGGGATAGGGACCACTGCCATTGATGCCGTCGACCAGCCGGTTGAGCAAAAAGCGGGTATCGGCATATTGGCCGGCGCCGGCGCCGTCGAAGCGCGGCTGGGCCAGACCGGCGGACGCCAATTGGTCGCTGGCGGCCTCCGGCCAGTCGATGTAGTCCGCCGCGGGAACGGCCCACATGCCGCCGTCGCGGTTCATGCTGCCGCCAAGGGCGTTGAGGGTGTAAACGGCAACGGTCTCCCGCAGGCTGGTGGGGGTCAGGCCTTTGCCGCGGCCGCACAGGGCCAGCGGCTTGTCGGCCTTGCCAAAGCCCCTGGCCAGTTCCACGATCGCGTCGGCGCTCAGGCCGGTTGTCTGGGCGACCGTTTCGGTTGCGTAGTTGGCCAGCAGTTCCTCTTTCCAGCCCCTGAATCCGGAAACGTCACCGGTTTCGGCCAGGCCTTCCGCGATCATGACGGCGGCGATGCCCAGGGCCAGGTCGGCTTCAGTGCCGGGATTGACGGCTACCCAGCGCGTGGCCTTGGCGGCGCTGTTGGAAAGCCGCGGTTCCACCTGAACCACGGGGACGCCGTTCTCCTTCCAGTGGCTGGCGGCCTGGAACATACGCACGGGCGACCCCCAGCCGTCGGCAAACCCACTGCCGAAGCTGATCACGAAATCGGTGTTCTCGACGTCGAAGCCCGCTCTGCCAGGGCTCCCGAAGAGGTTTTTGACGGCCAACTCGTCGGTATCGCGGTGGGACGGCATCCGAAAAAAGTTGGGAGAACCATAAGTGGTCATGAAGCGCTGGAGCAGCGCCGGCACCGTACCGGTGTCCGAACCGGCGACGGCGGCCACGGTGTGGGCCTCGCCTCGGTTGCGGATGTCGGTGAGCTTTTCAGCCAGGATGGCCGTGGCCTCGTTCCACGATATACGCTGCCATCGGCCTTGGCCGCGCTCGCCGATGCGTTTCATGGGCGACTGGATGCGGGTCGGACCGTAAAGCAGCTGCAAACCGGAAAGCCCCAGGACGCAGATCCTGCCATCGTTGATCGGGTGGCCCGCCTTACCCTCGATTTTAATGACGCGGTTGTCGACTTTGCGCACCGAGATGCCGCAGCCGCCCGGGCACAGTGTACAGGTGCTGTCTTCATAGGTTACCCTGCCGTCCGGTGGCACCGGTGTCCAGGGCCACATCTGTGTCCAGATGGAGCTATCGTCCATCAGTTTCCACGGCAGTGGCGACAAGGCCGTACCCGCGGCGCCGCCGATTAAGAACGACAAGAAGCTTCTTCTGTCAACTTTCATGAAATTCCCCTCAACTTAGTATCTAAAGCGGACACTGCGATCGTTTACCAGGTCGTGGTTTCCTGCGATCGACCCTCTATTTGTGGCACACAAAACAGGCATCGCGTTCGGTCTGAACGCTGGAAGTGTGAATGACACCCGCCTCCTTGTGGCATCGGGCGCAGTCGTTCATTTTCATGCGGTCCCAGGTGTTTTTCGAGAATCCGGCGATGTTGTGGCCCCAGATGTCCCGGCTGTAGGTGGTGATACGGTTGTATTCGTAGGGTCGCAGGGTTTCCGTTTCACCGTGGTCGCCGTGGCAGGTGGTGCACTCCATTTCAGCGCCGATGACATGGGCGGCATGGGAGAAAAAGACGCAGTCCGGCTGGCGGGAATAAACCAGCCAGGGCACTTCGCGGTCCTGGTTCACAAATTGCTCGACGAAGATGGCCTCATCCTCGGATTCACCCATGGGCTCCTCGTGGCAGTCCACGCACTGCTCGATCCTGGGGATGCCGTTGAAACTGCCGTCTTCCCGGAAGAAATGGCAGCTTTGGCAGCCTTCATCCACCTCTTCTACGTGCAGGGCGTGGTTGAAATTGAGGGGCTGCTCTTTTTGAGAGTAGAGGAGCTTGGGAAAAATCACCCAGCCCAACACCATGCTGGCGGCAAAACCGATGATGAAGAACAGGATGATAAAACCACCGGAGCCGGCGTCTTTGCCGCCGCTGGCATCTGCCGCGTCACCATCCATCACTTCTTTGGCCTTTTCGTTTTCGCTACTCATGGAATCTCCGTCAACCGCTGTGTGATGATTTCTGCACCGAAACCATAACCGTTTAACTTGATACTGCTGCACCAGTCGCCGCATCAATCGAAGGCCTTTGCGATTCCCGCGGGAACAGGCCGGATTCGTTGCCGATGCTTCCTAATTTTATGTGATTCAAGCGGGATGCGATCCCGCCCTGGGTGAAAAAAACGGGAATTAAAGCTTGCGACTTACTATCCGCAGTCGGTTTTTTTGTCAAGAAAAAATCCTTTAAAACAGGCCGTTGAACAGGATCGGGCCGCTTTTGCAAAATGCGGCCCGTCTGTCGATTGAACAGGCATGCATACCCGCCCAGCGAATTTTGGACACCGGTGCACGAAACTTGACACGGCCCTGTCCAAGATTATAATTCGGCTGATTTGCCGTCGCGTGATGCTGCGGGCCGCTGGCCCCAAAAGCGTTGGCGCCGACCGGGCCGAGGGCGCCCCATAGCGTCATTGGTGATCGGCAACCCGACCGCCTGCGGGCCATCACGGCCGGGAAAAAGCACGTCGGCAGGCCACTGCTGTTTTGTATTCACGCGATCGTACCCGCTTTTTTACGGACTTGGGCCAGGTTTACGGGTCGACCGTTCAGCGCAAGTAAAGGAGACCGTGCATCCATGATCGACGTCAGGGAATTGACCAAACGGTTCGGCAATCATTCGGCGGTGGACCAGATCTCCTTCACGGCCGCCAAGGGAGAAATCCTGGGGTTTTTGGGTCCCAACGGCGCGGGTAAATCCACAACCATGCGCATGATCACCGGGTTTTTCCCCCCAACCAGCGGCACCGTGGTCGTCGGCGGGAGCGATATTTTGACCCACGCCATCGCCGCCCGACAAAAAATGGGCTACCTGCCTGAGAATGCGCCGGTCTATCCGGACATGACCGTCAGTCGGTACCTGGGCTTCTGCGCCGAGATCCGGGGTTTTTCCGGCACCGCCAAACGGCAGCGGGTAGGGGATGTGATCGAACGTTGTTTTCTCACCAGCGTTCGGCACCAAGCGGTAAGCACCCTTTCCAAGGGCTACAAACAGCGGGTTTGTTTTGCCCAGAGCATCCTGCACGATCCCGAATACCTGATTCTCGACGAACCCACCGATGGACTGGACCCCAACCAGAAATACGAAGTGCGCGACATGATCCGGGAGATGAGCGCCACCAAGGCCGTTATCTTCTCCACCCATATTCTCGATGAAGTCGACGCCGTGTGCAGCCGGGCTATCATCATCGCCGACGGCAAGGTGGTGGCCGACGACACCCCCGAGGGGCTTCGCCGTCGGTCCGCACTTCACGGATCGGTGGTCCTGACCGTCGGCGGTGGCGCTCCCGACATTTTGAATGACCAACTGGCCGCCTTGGACGACGTGGCCTCGGTCTCGCTGGTGAAAACCGAGGGCAGCCGCCACACCTTGCGTATATTTCCCGTCGACGCCTCCCGCTCGATTGTCGACCGGGTGATCGCTTCCACCGGCGCCAGCGGGGTCGATATCGCCTCGATCTTCGTGGAACAGGGGCGTTTGGACGATGTGTTCCGTGACATCACGACCCACCCCTAACCGAACCATTTGGCATCCAAATCCAACAACCATCGGAGCGGTCCATGCAAAACAGTAACTTGATGAGAACCATCTGGATCATTATGAAACGCGAACTGGCCGGATATTTCGGATCACCGGTGGCCTACGTGTTTATCGTGATCTTTCTGCTGTTGACCGGTTTTTTCACCTTTTATGTCAGCAATTTTTTCGAGGCCGGCCAGGCCGACCTGAAGGGATTCTTCCAGTGGCATCCCTGGCTGTTCATGTTCCTGGTGCCGGCGGTGGCCATGCGCTTGTGGGCCGAAGAGCGACGTCTGGGAACCATCGAACTGCTGCTGACCCTGCCGGTGACCGTTGCCGAAGTGGTCATGGGCAAATTTTTGGCGGCCTGGTGCTTCATCGGCATCGCCCTGGCCTTGACCTTTCCCATGGTGCTGACCGTGATGTATCTGGGCGATCCCGACCTGGGCGTCATCGCCAGCGGCTATGTGGGGTCGTTTCTGATGGCCGGGACGTTTTTGAGCGTGGGCAGCATGACCTCGGCCCTGACCCGCAGCCAGGTGGTCAGCTTTATTCTGGCGGTGGTGGCCTGTCTGTTTCTCATTCTGGCCGGATTCGCGCCGGTGACGGCGGTGCTGTCCGGCTGGGCGCCGGTGTGGCTGGTGGACCTCGTCTCGGCCACCAGCGTGCTGTCTCACTTTGCCGCCATCGCCAGAGGGGTGCTGGATGTGCGCAACCTGCTCTACTTTTTTTCGGTGATGGCCTTCATGGTTTTTGTCAACGGCGTGATCCTGCAGAATCGGGAATCGGCATAAAGGAGGCGCGAACCCATGCGCGATGGAAAGCGAACTACCAAGCGAAAACTGTTCTCAGCCGGTGGGGTGGTGTTGGTCCTGACCATCCTGGTGCTGGTGAATATCCTGATTTCACGGGCCACCTTTCGGTGGGATGTGACGGCGGACAGCCTGTACTCGCTGTCGGACGGAACCCGCACCATCCTGGCCGACCTGCAGCAGGACGTCCTCATCAAGGTTTTTTACAGCAAGCACGTGGTCAACACCCCCTCCCACATCAAAACCTTCGCCCAACGGGTGATCGATTTTCTCTCCGAGTACGAACAGTACGGCAAAGGCCGTATCACCGTGCAGGTCTATGACCCCAAGCCCGACTCCGAGGAGGAGGAGTGGGCCATCAAATACGGCATGCAGGCCATCCAACTGCCAACCGGCGAACAGGTTTACCTGGGGATGGTGGCCTTGGCTGCCGACCAGGAAGCGTCGATCCCTTTCATCGACCCCTCCCAGGAGATGCGGCTGGAATACGACCTGACCCGAACCATCGCCCGGGTGCAGACGGCCGAGCGCCTGAAGATTGCCGTGGTCAGTGGCCTGCCGGTGTTCGGCAGTGCGCCCATGAACATGGGCATGGGGGGCCCGCAGCCCGGCATGGAGCCCTGGTTCTTCATCCAGGAACTGGGCAAGACCTATGACCTGGTCAACGTGCCGCCAACGGCCGAACAGATCGACGCGGATGCGGATCTGCTGATCTTGTTTCACCCGCGGACCCTGTCCGACGCCTTGGCCTTTGCCGTGGACCAGTACGTTCTGGGCGGCGGCAACGTGCTGGTGTATGCCGACCCGCTCTCTTTGATGGACGACCCCCGCATGGGCCCGGGTGGTTCGATTCCCGAAACCCTGTTTGCGGCCTGGGGAATCCGCATGCCGCCGGACAAGGCCGTGGCCGACTACGACAGCGCCACCCGGCTGCGCAACCGCACCAACCAGGTGGAAACCAACCCGCTGTGGCTCTCGATCCAGGCCGGCGCGTTCAACGCGGACAACATGATCACCGCCAACCTGGAGACCATGCTGCTGCCGATCGCCGGTGCCATTGAAGTGCTGCCCGGCACATCCCACACCGTCGATGCCCTGATCGTCACCAGCCCCAACAACCAGCTCGTGGATGCCTTTGTGCACAGCATGGACGCGGCGGGCCTTCGCCGTGACTTCAAGCCGTCGGATGTCGTGCGCAACCTGGCGGTGCGCATCTCCGGCACCTTCAAAACGGCATTTCCCGATGGCAAGCCGACCGCGGCGCCGGCCACCGGCGAGGCACCGTCGCAAACCGATCCTGCCGATTCAACGGCGCCCTTGACGGAGGGCGAGGCGCCGTCCGTCATCGTGGTGGTGGCCGACAGCGACCTGATGTACGATGGGTACTACCTGAGCCAGCAGAATCTGCTGGGGTTTACCATGTCCAATATTTTCAACGACAACCTCAACTTCATGCTCAATGCCTGCGAAATGCTGACCGGCAATCCCGCCCTGATCGAGATCCGTTCGCGGGGGACCTTCGAACGCCCCTTTACGCGGGTTCAGGAGCTGGAGCGCCAGGCCCAGGACCGTTGGCTGGACAAGGAGCAGGATCTGGTCCGCCAGGTCGAAGCCACCAATGAGAAGCTGCGCATGCTCGAACAGCAAAAAGACGCATCCCAGCGCGCTATCCTCAGCGAGGCCCAGGAGCAGGAGATCGCCCGTTTCCAGGAGGAAAAATTGAGGATCAACAAGGAGCTGAAAGTGGTTCGGCGCAACCTGCGTTCCGAGATCGAACAGCTGGGCGCCACCATCAAATTCATCAATATCTTTCTGGTTCCCCTGCTCATCGGCATCGGTGGGATTGTTTTCGCAGTCGTTCGCAGAAGAAAGGGTTGGCGATGAAAGGAAAGACACTGCTCATACTGCTGGTGACGACGGGCATTCTGGTGGGCCTTGCCGCCCTCCGTTTCGGCGGTGAAAAGAACGCCGGTGATGTGAAAATGGGTACCAAACTGTTCGCCGACCTGCCTGTCAACGCGGTGACGCGGGTCGTTGTCACCGATGCCGCCAACCAGGTGGCCCTGGTCAAGGGTGACGATTATTGGCAGGTGCAGGAGCGCAGCGGCTATCCGGCCGACTTCGACAAACTGCGCGACATGGTTGTCAAACTTTCCCGGCTGAAAATCGGGCGCAGCTTTTCCGGAACACCCGAAAGCCTGACCCGCCTCTCCCTGGGGGCGCCGTCGGCCGAAAACGACGCGGACGCGGGACAGCGGATCACCCTGACGGATGCATCGGGGACCGTCGTGGGGGATGTGATCGTGGGTCAAACCCGCCAGGGCGACGGCGGTGGTGCCGGCGGCCAATATCTCAGAAAAGCCGATGCCGACACGGTCTATCTGGTGGATGGTGATTTCCAGTTTTTAAATGCCGCACCGGCCGAGTGGCTGCATCGGGAGATTATAGATGTCAAGGCTGACGCCATCGCCTCGGTGACCAGTTACGCCGGCAACGGCGATCAGGCGGTCTTCAGACTGGTGCGTCCGAACCAGGGCCAGAGGGCTGAAATGACACCCATTGCCCAGGGGCGAACGGCCGATCCGGCCAAAATCGAGCAGGTGTTCGACGCCCTGGGACCCTTGACGCTGGACGATGTGCAGGCTGCCGACCAGGATTCGCCGGCACTGTCGAGCGACCGCGTCCGATTGGTTTACCAGCTCTTCGACGGCCGGCGGATTGCGCTCTTTCCCGGCCAGGACAGCGACGGCAACCACACCCTGCGGATCACGGCCGATGAGGCCGCCCCACCAATCGCCCCGGCCGAAGCGGATGCCGCCGGCCAAGCGGATCAGAGCGCCACGACCGATACCGACACGGATGCCGGCAAGGACGATGCCTCCCCCCAAGCGCCTGCCAAAACGGCCCAGCAGCTCAACGCGCAATGGGAGCCCTGGGTTTTCATGGTCAAGCAGTGGCAGATGGACAGCCTGATCACCGAGGCCGAGGCGCTGCTGGAGGCGGAATCGGAGGCGGAATCGACCGAAAAGTAGTCTGCCGGCCGGCTGAGACCACAGCTGGGTGCGGCCCGGCGGTCAAGGTCCGGCGGGACCATTCATTGTCAACTCGGCTGCTGCCTGTCCGGGCAGGTCCGGCATGGGGTCGCATGGACCTTTGACTTGAGTCCCGGCCGCCCATCTGATCTGGGCTCGATGATGATCGCCGACGAGCGCTCCTCGGTCAGGTAGGTCGCTGCCAGCGTGGCCAATTCCTCAACAGTGACGGCGGCATAATCGGTTAGAAACGTGCGGGCCCATTCCAACTGCTGGGGATGACGCGTCGAATCGGTCATGACGCTGTTGAGCCAGTAGCCGTTGGTTTGCTGAAAAGACTTGATCGACGTCAATATGGGGTCGACGGAGCGGGCCAGTTCATCGTCGGTGACACCGTTTCCGGCCAGGTCGTCGGCAATGGCCTTGACTTCGGCCAGAACCGCCTGGGCCTGCGCCGGCGCTACATTGACGTGGGCCTGAAACACGCCGTATCCGGGGTAGGCGCGGCTGGCCTGGTTAAACGCAAAGGGAGCGTAGGACGCGCCCAGTTTTTCACGGATTCGCTGTCGGAGGCGGTCGGAAAAGACGTCGGCCAGTACCGACATGCGCCGGCTGCGGTGAATGTCCCAGAAGTCCTCCGTTTGCCAGGCGGAAACGACCAGCGCCTTGGGGATCTGGCTGTCCACAGCCAGTCGATGGGTCGTTCCACTGGGCATCTGGGGCAGGTCCGCCCTGGGGTTGTCGGCCTTCGGATTCCGGTCGGGCAGGGTGCCCAGATAACGCCGGGCCAGGTCGATGACCGCTTCCACCTCGAAGTCACCCACGATCGATAACTCCAGCGGTGCACTTTGCAGCTGCGGTGCGATCCAGCCGCGGATGTCGGCCAGCGCGATGGCGTCGATCTTCTCGAAGGGCGGCATGCCAAAACGGCTGTCACCGCCGGCCAGCAGGCGCAATCCCTCGACACGCATTATTCCGTCGGTGGATCGGGTGAACGACTGGTAGTCCTGGCGCAGCCGCTCGCGTGACAGTGCCAGGGCCTCGTCACGAAAGCCGGGGTCTACCAGGTGGGCGCGGAGCAGCTGGAACAGCAGGGCCACTTCGGCGGAAACGGACTCCGCGTAGAAGCCGAAATGGGTTTCCGTTATTCTGAAATCCGTATAGGTGCTCTTGCCGGCCAGGGCCTGTTCGATCTCATGGGTTTCCATGCGACCCAGTCCGCTCTCGTTGACGGTGGCTTCGGCCAGCAAAGAGATTCCCGGCAGGGTCTCGGGTTCCGACGATGTGCCATATCCAAAAATCAGTTTGGCCAGAATTTCGTTGGCTTTGTAGTCGGTGGGTTTCAGATTGATGCGGATGCCGTTGTTCAGTCGGATGCGGGTTATCCCCAAGTCTTCAACGGTTTCACGGGCAGCCACGCCGCCGACGGCGGACGGTTCGGGAAGATAGGGGAACGCCGCGGCGGTCGTCGATGCGGGCCGCTCGACGACGTTGTCCATCGAGGCCAGATAGGTATCGCGAATCAAAGCCGCCGGCGGCGTTGAAGATGACGCTTTCAAATCGGCGTTGCCGGTCACCTGGACCAGCCGGTGGGTGTCGGGCCAGTTGTTCCGGAAGGCCTGGTGCACATCCGCCACGCTGACGGCGGCGACCATGGGGGCCAGGGCCGCTCTTTCCTGCTCGGGAGAGAGACGCACCCGGCCAGCGGCCAGATCCCGGATGATGGCGCGGGCCAATGTCGTGCTGTCGCGCGTGGCGGCTTCCTTGACGGCATTATCCAGTTCCTTGAGGGTCTCTTTGCGCACCCGGTCCAGTTCGGCTTCGGTGAACCCATACTGTTCGGCGCGCCGCAGCTCTTGCTCGATGGATGCCAGGGTCGGCTGCCACTTGTCGGCGCTGCTGTCGGCGGTGATTTCGGCATAGCGGATGCGTTTCAGGTAGACGCCCGAGCCTGCCGCCACCGACGTAAACGGCGCATCGGCATTTTTCAGCAGGGCCTCCAGGCGATGCTGAACGATGCGGTCGGCCATCTGTTCAACCGCCTGCTGGCGGCGCCGCTCCAGTGCGTCGGGCGTGGGGGTGTGGTCGCGAACCACCCCGATGGCAACCGTGGTTCCGCCCGCCTCGGGTTCATGGTGGTAAAAGGGTTTGACGCCCTGGTGTGCGATGGTGCCGAGCTGCGGCGGGTCAGGCAGCGCCGCCCGAGCGCTCAACTGGTCGAACCGGGTCTCTATCAGTGATGCTGCAAGGGGGGCCGAAAAGTTGCCGATCATGACCAGGACCATGTTGTCCGGTCGGTACCAGGCATCGTAATAGCTTTTCAGCAATGTTCGGTCGGCATGCTGGATCACGTCGGTTGTACCGATGGGCAGGCGCCTGGAAACCAGCAGGTCAGGCAACTCAAAGCCCAGGGTTGCCGTGAAAGTTCGGTAACCGGCCGAATCCCGGGATCGCATTTCGGAAAGAATCACCTTGCGCTCCCGGTCAATTTCGGCATCGAGCAGCAAGGCGCCCATGGCGTAGTCCTGCATTACCAGCAGGCCCTTTTCGAGGCTGGCCTGGTCGCCGGACGGCAGGATGATGTCATAGACGGTTTCATCGAAGCCGGTGTGGGCGTTGGCATCGTTGCCGAACCGCATGCCGATGCCCTGAAAGTAGCGTATCAACTCCCCCGGCGGGAAATGGGTCGATCCGTTGAACAGCATGTGTTCGAGAAAGTGAGCCACCCCCTGCTGTTCATCGGTCTCGTTCAGGCTTCCAGCGCCGACAAAAAGGTGCAGGCTGACGCGGTCTTCAGGGCGGTCGTTCTCCATCAGGACGTATCGAAACCCATTGCCAAGCCTGCCGAAGGTGATGGCCGGGTCCGGGGCCAGATCGCTGGTTTCATGGGGCCACAGGGGAGGCGCCTGCACCTGGGGATCTGGCTCCCCCGACAAAAGCGGCGCGGCGGATGCGGCCGCTGCGCCGTAATGGCCCAGCGACGCGGTGCCGATCAGCACCATCCCCGCAACGATGACTGCCAAGCGCCCCACGGCGCGTTTCACTTTCACGACGGTCGGGTAAATTCGGTCCATTGTCGCACGATCTCCAGTTCCGAAAGGTTGCCGTTTGGTTCGCGCAGGGTCTGGCCGCGCAAGCAGACAGTAACACAGGACCGGCAAAATTCAACGCGACATGACCGGATGGTCATGAACGCGAAAAGCCCTGCGGACGCCGCTGTGACAGGTGCGGCGTGGCCGAAAGGCTTTTTAGAACGGTCAGGGCCATCCTGGCGTGGGGTTTGCCCGCTACTTTTTTTTCTTGACGTATACGCCCCGTGAAACGGCTTCGATCTTGCCCTTGTTGGAGAGCTTGTACAAGGCGTTGCTTACCTGTCGCTTCTCGAGGCCCGTTCTTTTTTTCAGTTGGGCCACGGTAATGCCCTTGCGGCTTCTGCTGATCATGCCGAAGATGTTGTCGAGCATGGTCTCCCCTTTGGGAGCGGCGACGGGTTTGGCTTTCGCCGACGATGGGGCCGATTTCTTGGCAGCGCGCTTCTTTGCCGATGTGTTGGCCCGCTTTGCCACCGGCTTGGCTTTTTTGGCCGGCGCTTTGGCCTTCTTCTCCGGTGCCGCCGCTGCAGCATCCGCGTCGATGGCAGCCGCCAAATTCTCTACCTGCTGGGATAGAGAAGAAAGCGCGGTAGTAATCGCCGTCAGTTCTTTTTGAACACTCTTCATCAGCTGGAGCCTCCTTTTAAGCGCACTTTTGGCTAAAAATATAAATAGTTAATCAGAGCCCTATATTATTTCTCTTCTATTGTCAAGAATTGAATTTCTAGTATTTTCAGAGGCGGCCAAGACCATCGGAATCGACCATTTGGAAGTCAAGAGATCACGGTTCTCTGATAAATGCCCACCAGACATAAAAGAAGAAGAAGAGCCATGCCGCAACAGCGATCGCATAGGCTTTCCAGTCCGTCCGCCGCGATGCCATGCCGTGCTTGTTGATTTTACCGACGTGCAGCTTGCAGGACGGACAGACGTGTTGATTCAACGGCATGTACTCCATGCACTCCGGGCATTTTTTGGAAACATTGCCGGACGTGTGAGTATCGGAATTGGCGCTGTGTGGCGACATCTTGTCAACCTCGACGAATGGTTATCAACCCACGGATTATTTTAGGAATGCTTCCTCAACGGTGATTTGACTGTCGTTTTTGCGTGCTTCGATCCAATCCATGATCACGCTTCTTTGCTTCTGCTGGAGCAGCATGTTTTCGATTTGCTCCTGCTCGGTCGCCAGCCCTTCGGGATCAGGCGCCTGGCGGTCTTTCAGCCGCAACAGGTAGTAACCGGCAGACCCACCGAGCGGTTCGGCGCTCACCGCTTTGTCGGATTTGAGTTCAAAGGCCGCCTGAATGAACTGTGGGTCCGATCCGATATCGGGCAAGGTGGCGTCACGCTTGAAAGGCCCGGTGTTTTTGACATCGAGGCCGTGGCTTTTGGCGACTGCTTCCAGTGGCTGGCCGGCCTGCAGTTCGGCCAGCATTGCCTCGGCGTCCGCCTTGGCTTTTTCGGCTTTCAACTGTGTGGTCAGATCCGCCGTCACCGTCGCTTTGACCGCTTCCAATGCCGGAACCGCGGCGTCGATGGTTTCGGTTGCCTGGATGAGGTAATACCGGCCGCCAATATCCTGGATGTCGCTGATCTCGTCGACCGAAAGGTCAAAGGCGGCACTGGCGAAGGCACCTTTCTCCGCGCCCAATGCTTCCGGTCCCTGACGGCTGAAGGGGCCGGTTTCCATCACCTCGAGTTCGAAGGTCTTCGCGTTTTTGACCAAGTCCTCTTTTTCGAAAGACCCCTGGTAAAACGTCTCGGCCCGATCATAGGCCATGCTGCGCGCCGCCTCTTCTTTCAAGATAGCGGTGATGGATGGCTTGCTCTCTTCGAGCGATTGCGTCGTTGCCGCTTCCACGGCCTCCACCTTGATGACGTGCCAACCGAACTCGGTTTTGACCGGATCGCTGATGTCGCCGGCTTTCATGGAGAAGGCCTTGTCGGCGAACGGCTTGACCATCTGTCCTTGCTGGAATTTACCGAGGTAGCCGCCGTCATCCTTGGATGGCCCCTCGGAGTAGGCCTTGGCCAGCTCGGCGAAGTCTTTTCCGGCTCTGGCCATGTCGGCGATTTCCGCCGCGCGGGCTTTGGCGGCCGCATCGGTTTGCGCATCGGCATCGGGCGCTACCTTGATCAGGATGTGCCGTGCCTCGACGGTTTTTTCGGTCTGGTAGTCGTCGATGTTGGCCTCGTAGTATTGGGCGACGTCGTCGTCGGTCACGCTGACCTGATCCATGTCGTCTTTTGGATCGAAACACCACATAGCGTGCCTTGATCATGGGCTCGGTTTTGTAGTCGTCCCGGTGCGCCTCAAAATAGGCGGCCACGGCCTGCTCCGAGGGCGCGATGTCGGTGTAGCGATCCGGGTCCAGCAGAATGTAGTCGACATCCACGGCAGCGTTTTGCCATTCATACCACTGGCGCGCTTCCGCTTCGGAGACCTTGGCGGCACCCATGACCATCCGGGTGAGTTTTTGGCTCAGCAGTACCTCTTTCTGGTCGGCTTCGTACTCTTCCGGCGTCAGGTGAACCTGGGCGAGAAGATTACGGTAGCGCCGATTGTCGAAAGATCCGTTTTCATGAAAGACGGGCGTGTCGATGATCGACTCGGCCACTTCGGCATCGCTGACGCGCAGGCCCAGCTGGTCGGCCTCTTGAAGAACGATCGCACGCTCGATCAGCTGGTCCAGGGCCTGTTTGTCGAGCTGAAGCATCTCGATCATGCCGTCGTTGAGACTGGCACCGAAGCGCTGGCGGTACTGGTCGATCAGGTTGTTGTAAACTCGCCGGTATTCTGTCAAACTGATAGTTTCACCGTTGACCGTGGCGACCGTGGAGGCTTTATCGGACCGGAAACTGCCGACGCCCCAGAACACAAAAACGATCACGATCGCAAACAGAAGTACTTTGATCATCCAGCTGCCGGCATGTTTGCGCATTATGTTGAGCATTTACGACCTCTTTCGACGTTTCTTCCGGGAGCCCGTCCCCGGGTTGTGTTTCAGTTATCGCCCGCTGGGCCCGTTTCTTGAAGCGGCAGGGGCGTACTGGCTGGGTTGCCAGCTTGAGCAGTTCCCTTCTTGAACACTGAAAATGTTGATTTTTAAACCCAAAAATTTAAGCGCTGCACCTCGGTTTGTCAACAATTTACCACCGTCACGACGACCGGCGGTGACTTCTGCGGTCCACCAGCGCCAACCCGGGTCTGGACGTATTTGAACCGTCGGCGATGCGCCGGGCGCCGTGGGTGGGAGCAAAAAATTGCGTTGACACGCCTATTGCGATTTGGTAGCTTGCGTTTTCCATTTCGGGGCTGTAGCTCAGCTGGGAGAGCGCATGACTGGCAGTCATGAGGTCAGGGGTTCGATCCCCCTCAGCTCCACCACGGTAACTAAAAAGGGTCACGTCAGTTCGGCGTGACCTTTTTTGCTTGGTGTTTACCAAAGGACAGGGCCATGCCTGACAATTCCGAACACACCGCCCGCCTCATGGCGGAAATCAAGGTACTGCGCCGACAGGTGGCCGAGTTGCAGGGAATCGAAAAATGCTACCAGCGGGCCGAGTCGGCCCTAAAGGCCTTCGAAGAGCGCAACCGACTGGTGGGCGACAGCACCCCGCTGGGAATCTTTACCATCGACACCCAGGGTATCATCACCGGCAGCAACCGAAAAATGAACGAGATCTTTTCCCGCTTGGCGGTTGACGATCCGGCATCGATGAATCTGTTTGATGATCAATCCTTGGCCACCTCGGGGATCGTGGCCGATTTTCAGCGCTGCATGGCGCAGAAACAGCCGGTCATTGCCGAGCGTGCCCACGTGGATGCCCACGGGGCCAGTATCCACATGCGCTACTACCTCAGCCCCATCTCCGACGGCGACGGCGGGCTCAGCGGCGCCATGGCAATCGTCGAGGACACGACCGATTTAAAGCGCATCGAGATGGCGCTTCAAGAGAGCGAGAGTCGATATCGCCAGTTGTTCCAATCAGCCCCTGTCGCGCTGATCGAGTGGGATGTCTCTGCGCTCAAAGCGTATCTCGAAGCACTGCGGGCGTCGGGCGTCTCCGATTTTGCAGAGTACCTGGGCAAACATCCCCAGCAGGTGCATCACTGCTGGTCGCTGATCAAGACCGTGAATTACAACCAGGCCTTTTTGGAGCTGATGGGCGTTGCCGACAGCGCCGCCCACCAAGGGGCGTTTCTGCCGACCGATTCGGGCAGCTTCTTAAAAATGGCCCGCGAGATCATTATGGTGGCCGCCGCCGGCCAGACGGCGGATGAGCGCGAGGAGACGCTCGTGACGGTTGCCGGTGAAACCCGCATCGTTTACGGAAAGTCGCTGGTCGTTTCCGGCCATGAGGACACGTTGGCACGGGTGGTGATCGCCCTGGTGGATATCTCCCAGCGCAAAAAAGCGGAAGCGGCGCTGCGCGAGAGTGAGCGGCGGTTTCGTGAACAAGCTCACCGGGATGGGCTGACCGGTCTGCACAACCAGCGCTACCTGTACCACGCCCTGGCCGGATGGATCGAACGCGCCAAAATGGAGGTGATTCCTATATCCCTGATATTCATGGACATCGATCGTTTCAAGACGGTCGTCGACACGCACGGCCATCTGAACGGCAGCCGCGCCATTCACTTGGTGGCCGGCACCGTGGAGAGCTGCCTGAAGCCGCCGGCGTTTGCCGTGGCCTACGCGGGGGACGAATTCGTGGTGGTCCTGCCGGGCATGGACCAACACCAGGCGCTGCAAAAAGCGTCCGAGATACGTGTGGCGGTCCGACAGACGGTGTATGCGCTGAACGGAGACGTGGAGGTCCGCCTGCAGGCGAGCTTCGGGGTGGCGAGCTTTCCACAACACGCCTCGGATTTGAACGGTCTGATCGCCGCGGCCGACCATGCCCTGTTTGTCGTCAAGAAGACCGGCAAGGATGCGGTTGGGCACTATCGGGAAGGTTGATTGTGCCTGCTATCCTCGCAGGGCATGGGTCATGATGTTGATCGTGTCCATGTAAATGGCTGGGTCGCTGCTGGCGCGGGGCCCGGCGACATTCAGAGTCTCGATGTGATTCATCTGGATCCATGAGGCGATCAACGAGCCGGCATCCGACCACTGCTGACCGAGCGTCAGGTCGATGTGCAGCAGTTGTTTGCCGTGTTTCAAAGCCATCTTGCGGGTGTAGTCGGTGCCGCCGGTCGGCCTGCCTCGTGAAATCAGCAGGGTCCCGTCCGAATCGCACACATTTTTTTCCGTACGCGCGGTGTAGTCGTCCGTGGGCATCTCCTGCATCCGATAGTGGGCGGGGATGGTGCCGTCTTCGGCTATCCGGCCCCTGGGGACCCATCCGCCATGGGCGATGCCAAGCCGCAGGGCGATGTCGAGGGCGGCGCGATCCACACCGGTCTGCCCGCCGGATACGATTTTTTTCAACATGGTTTCGATTTCCTTTTTGAAGGGGTGCCGGGTCTCAGCCTGACCATTGTCGCGCCCCACCCACCGGCGTCGGACGGTGCATTTGCAATGGTTTCGACACGGGGGTGGCGTGCCAGCAGGGCTCGCACCCGGCTTCGCATGATGCCGCGACCTTTTCCGTGGATGATGCGCAAGTCGACGATGCCGGTGTTCAGGCACGCATCGATGTAATCGTGCATCAGATCCTCGATTTCCCGGGGCTCGAAGGTGTGCAGGTCTAAGACGCCGTCAATAGGGATGGTGATCGGTTCCATTGCTCTCCCGATGGGGGTTGATGACTTTAACACCTGGAACATAATGCATGAGCGCTGGGGAGGCAAGCTTCCTGCCCGGGCGGCGGCTTGTGTCGGCGGCCCTTTTGCCGCCGGGGCGACTGTGGTAAGAATGGTCTGAGGCCGCTCACCCCTTATTGCGGTTAGGTGCGGTCCAATGACAAACAACAAAGGTGTGGCTATGCGAGAACTCATGATCACCGGCGCCTACGGATCCTCCCGGATTCAGGTCGGCGCATCCCTTGCCGGTCTAAAAAACGCCATAGACGCGCATGGCACGGTCATTGTCACCGACAGCACCGTCAACAGGCTGTACGGCAGTCAATTCCCGCACTGTCCGGTAATCGCCATCGGTGAGGGCGAAACGATCAAAACCCTGGAAACGGTCGCCACCATCTTCGGCCGGCTGGTCGACCTGGAGGCGGATCGGGCCACCTTCATCCTGGGCATCGGGGGCGGCATCGTCTGCGACATCACCGGTTTTGTGGCCTCCACCTACCTGCGCGGCGTTCGTTTCGGTTTTGTCTCCACGACACTGCTGGCCCAGGTGGACGCCAGCGTGGGCGGAAAAAATGGCGTCAATTTCGGCGGGTTCAAGAACATGGTCGGCGTTTTCAACCAGCCCGAATTCGTGATCTGCGACCCGGCCCTGTTGAAAAGCCTGCCGGGGCGCCAGATCCGGTGCGGATTCGCCGAAATCATCAAGCACGGCGCCATCGCCGACGCCGCCTTGTTGACCTTCCTCGAAAACCGGCGCGACGCGGCCCTGGGTCTGGATGCCGCGGCCATTGCACACCTGGTGTACCGCTCGGTGGAAATCAAAGCCGGTGTGGTCGCCCGGGACGAGCGTGAACACGGCGAGCGGCGCAAGCTTAACTTCGGACACACCTTCGGTCACGCCATCGAGAAGCTGGCGGGCCTTCCCCATGGCGAGGCCGTGGGGATCGGTATGGTCCTGGCGGTCCGGCTGTCGGTTGCCCGCGGCCTGTTGTCCGCCGGCGATGCCGACCGGTTTGAGCGGATCGTTCAGGCTTACGGGCTGCCGACGCGTTCACCGGTCAAGCGCGAGGCCATGCTGACGACGCTGCGCAAGGACAAAAAGCGAGAAGGTGACCGGATTCACTTCGTGTTCCTGGATGGCCCGGGCAGCGCCTGCGTGGTGGCTGTCGCGTTCGATGAACTGGACCGTTTGGCCGAATCGGCCGGGATCGCCTGAGCGGCCATGCGTTTTCTGTTCATGGAGCCGTTTTACGGCGGTTCGCACCGCAATTTCGCCTCGGGATGGGTCAGGCACTCCCGGCACAAAATCGAACTGGTGACGCTTCCGGCCCGTTTCTGGAAGTGGCGTATGCGCGGTGCTGCCCTGCATTTTTTTCACGAAATCGCCGACATCACCGCTTTTGACGGCATCGTCACCAGCGGGCTGATGAGCCTGGCCGATCTCACGGCCCTTTACGGCGGCCGCCGACCGCCGGCGGTGGTCTACTTTCACGAGAGCCAGCTGACCTACCCCCTGGCACCCGGCGAGCGCATGGACCTGCAGTTCGGTTTTACCGACATCACCACGGCCCTTTGCGCCGAACGGGTCCTCTTCAATTCGCAATTTCATCGGGATCGCTTTTTTGAGACGCTGCCCGGGTTTATCAGCCGCATGCCCGAATTCAGGCCCCGCTGGGTCATCGAAGCGATTCGCCAAAAATCGGCCGTGCTGCGCCCGGGCTGTGATTTCGACAACAGCGGCCTGGCGCCGAGGCCCCGGCCTGCCGGTCCCCCGCTGGTCATCTGGAACCATCGCTGGGAGTTCGACAAGAATCCGGAGGCGTTCTTTGCGGCCCTCGAACGCCTGCGTCACCAAGGTGCCGACTTCCGTCTGGCCGTTTTGGGGGAGAATTTCCAGTCCAAGCCCCGGGTGTTCGTCAAGGCCAAGGCCCGTTTCGGCGACCGGCTCGTCCAATTCGGATATGTCGACTCCAGGTCCGAGTATGTGGCCTGGCTCAAGCGCGGATGCGTCGTCGTGAGTACGGCCATTCAGGAGAATTTCGGCATAGCCGTGGTCGAGGCGGTGCGGCACGGCTGTCTGCCGCTGCTGCCGCACCGGTTGTGCTACCCTGAGATCATTCCCGAAGCCTTGCATGACCGGTTTTTATATCGAGACGACGACGACCTGGTGAACAAACTGGTGACCATGCTAAGCGATCCGGATCGGTTCGGCGCCGATCGAAGGCACCTTGCCGACGCCATGGCCCGCCACGCCTGGCCGGCGGTGATCGACCGGTACGACCGGGAGTTGGACTTGCTGGCATCGCGTCGGGCACCGTAGACCTTCGAGCGCCGTCATTGACACCCCTGCCCGCCGTTCCTATTATGAGTTGCTGTTTTCACTTTACGATCCACGTCCCCCGGGACGTGATTTTTTTGACCACACTTGCAAGGAGCGCGCAATGTCAACACAGAAGGCGGATCACAAAGAAGCGATCGACCGGGTCACGGCCGTTTTCGAAACGAACATGGGGACCTTCGAAGCCGAACTTTATGCCAGGGAGTGCCCCGAAACCGTTTGGAACTTTGTCAACCTGGCCGAAGGTCGGCAGGAGACCGCACGCGGCGGGAACTACTACGATGGCCTCAATTTTCACCGGGTCATCGGCGGCTTTGTCATCCAGGGCGGCTGTCCGTTCGGCAACGGCACCGGTGGTCCGGGCTACCGGTTCAAGGACGAGTTTCACCCCGATCTCAGGCACGACGCTCCCGGCGTGCTATCCATGGCCAACGCCGGTCCGGGGACCAACGGCAGTCAGTTCTTCGTGACCCTGGCAGCCACCCCCCATCTCGATGACCGCCACACGGTGTTCGGCAAAGTCACCCAGGGACTGGATGTGGTCATGTCGATCGGCAGTGTGCCGACCGGCCCGATGGACAAACCCAAGACGCCGGTGATCATGGAAAAGGTCACCATTGCGCGCCAAGGTTGATGAGAAAAGATGAGAAAACACGACTGATCTGGATAAAAGAGGTCACCCATGCTTGAACTCAATTCCGTCGACTTGAAACGGGGGAAAGTGGGCACCTTGATGGTGCCGGTCTGCCAGGATGGCGTGATTCACGCTGATCGAACCGTGTCGGCGCTGATCGCCGAGGCCACTTCGCTGCCGGAGTTTTCCGGCAAAAAAGAGGAATCGGTCACGCTGTTTCGACCGGCCGAAACCGGCATTCACCGAGCTGTTTTTTTCGGGCTCGGCAAGGTTGCCGACCTGACCGGCGAGTCCCTGCGCGCCTTTACCGGCAAGGCGGCCCGGTTTTGCATCGATGCGGGCCTGACGGCCATGACCGTGGCCACACCGTCGGTTTCCGGATCGGCCCTGGACGCGCCGACCCTGTTCAGGGTACTCATGGAAGGCGCCTGCCTGGGCAACCATGTCGACGACCGTTACAAGTTGAAAAAAGAGAAACAGCCGCTCAAGACAACGGTGATCATGGCCACCGCAGCCCAAAAGCGCGCTTATGCCGGCCTGGCCGCCTCGGTGGAGATCGTCTGCGCCGCCACCATCAGGGCACGGGAGTGGGTCACCACGCCATCCAATGACAAACAGCCGGAAGCCTTCGCGGCCCAGATTCAGCAAGCGGCCGCGGCAGCCGGCCTGAAAACCCGTCTCAGGGATCATCGCTGGTTGAAAAAACAGGGTTTCGGCGCCATGCTGGCCGTGGGTCAGGGCAGCCTGGCCAAACCCTGCCTGCTGACATTGGAGCATGCCCCCGCAACGGCGGCCGCTCAGACGGTGGTCCTCGTGGGCAAGGGGGTCACCTTCGATTCGGGCGGCATCAACCTGAAGCCCACCGGCAGCATCGAAACCATGAAAATGGACATGTCCGGCGCCGCCGCCGTGGCCGGCACCATGCTGGCTGTCGCGCGCCTCAAACCGGATCTCAAGGTGGTGGGCGTTTTGCCCCTGGTGGAGAACATGCCCTCGGGCAGTGCCATCCGACCGGGGGACATCATCCGCTCCTACGCGGGCAAGACCGTCGAAATCGGCAACACCGACGCCGAGGGGCGCCTGATCCTGATCGATGCCATGGCCTGGGCCATCAAGCACTACCAGCCGGATACGATGATCGACCTGGCCACGCTGACCGGCGCATGCATGGTGGCCCTGGGCGAGAAGATTGCCGGTGTCTTTTCCACGGATGCGTCGCTGGCGGCGGATATCGTTGCTTCGGGGGAGGCAACCCACGACCGCTGCTGGCAACTGCCGTTGCCGACGGATTACAAGGAGTTGCTGAAAAATGAGTTCGCCGACCTGAACAACGTCAGCAGCGGACGCTGGGGGGGGGCCATCACCGCCGCCCTGTTTTTGTCCGAGTTCGTTGGTGACACGCGCTGGGCGCACATCGACATTGCCGGGCCGGCCTGGAACGCCAAGGCGACCGATTACTGCGGCGCCGGCGGCACCGGCTTCGGGGTGAGACTATTGTGCGACTGGCTGGCAACGCGTTGAGGCTGGTGCCGTCACGGTTGTGAGCAGCCAAACGGGGGCGGGCGACACGGATCAGCGGTTGTTTTCGAGCCTGCCGGGCGCCCACTGTCCGTTTGGCGACCGCCTGGTCAGCCGTGCTGGGCAACCATCTTTTCGGCCAGCTTTTCGGCCGACCGGCCGAACAGGTCGTCCACGGCCACCTGGTCCAGATAGTCGTCGGCCCAGGGCACGCTGTTCTCCTGAACGATGTTCTTGATGTGCTCGTATTTCCCACCCAGGGCCTTTATTTTCACATCCTGCGGAATGGACGCCTTGAAACCGACGTTCAGCAGCAGCAGATACCGAATGCGGTTGCCTCCGGTGGGATCTGCGGAGGTGGCCGGAATCACGATGATGCTGCGGCCGTCTTTGCGGCCTTTGCCGATGTAGACATTGCCCTGACTGACGATGATGCGTTTGGTGCCCTTGAGCATGTTGTCGGTCTCGACCCGCGAGGGCAGCTCGGCCAGGACACCGGTTTTCTGCATTATCGTGATCGTGGTGTGGTCCGTGGGATCTCCCAGCAGGCCCAGCCCGTCGATGCGGTATAAGATGCTGCCCATGACGCGCTCGACAATCCCCTGAATGTTTTTCAAGACGATGACGTTGCGGTTGATGACCTGGGCGATCTCCAGCTGGTGGTCGGCGAGCGCGTCGAAAAGAATTCCCTCCACCCGTTCGCTGATTCGACTGGTGCCCACCGTAACCGTTTTGGCCTGGTGCTTGATGGCGTCCACCGGGCGGGCCATGAGATTGATCGACTCGCCCAGGACCCTGAAGGTGGTGTTGAGCACATTTTTGGCCGTCCCCCTGACGCCGAAATCGATCTCGAAGTCGATCAGGGGCAGGCGGCCCAAAAGGTATTTGAACAGCAGGGTCAGGTCCGAGGCGTTGGTGATGGCGGTGGGGAATAGACTGGCGTTGCGCTTCTCGCGGAATTCCCGGTAAAAGCCCACGATCATTTCGCGAAAGCGTTTGTCGAGGATGATTTCGTAAACATCCAACCCCTGATTGGCCAACGCCTCCATGGTGGCCTGCATGGATTGACGCACCTCGTGCAGAAAGCGGGATCCTTCGTGGATGGCCAGTGCGGCGTGGTAGCCCCAAATGTGCCCCACCAGGGTGTTGAGAATGGGCGCAAACTGCGGGCTCACCTGAGGCACGTGAAACACGTCTTCGGCATATGGCTTGAAGCGCTCTTCCCCCTCATCGGCGATGACCACCGGTGCGGCTTTGTGGGCTTTGAAGATGGCCGTGTCCTTGATGATGTCGCCGATGACCGTGCCTTTGGCGCCGGCCGCACAGACGAGGATCAGGGGTTCGGAGGAGAGGTCGATGTGCTTTTTGTCCTCCACGAAGTCCGACGAGATCGTCTTGTAGCACAGCTCGCTGAGTTTGATGCGAATCTCGTCGGCCGACGACTTGTTGGGTCCACTGCCCACCGCGGCCCAGTACGTTTTCTTCCCGGCCAGGCGCCGCGCCGAGGCCTCGATGCGGTCGCCCATGCTCAAGACGCTGCGCATATATTCGGGAATCCGCAGCAGTTCCGCAATCTGGTCCGAGATGAATTCCACGGAACGGCGCCCCTTGATGCCGGCGACTTTCAACCCCAGCAAGGCGCCGGCGACAATCTGGGAGTAAAAGGCCTTGGTCGAGGCCACGCTCATTTCGATGTCGCGGCCGCTGGAGGTATACAGGACGCCGTCAACCTTGAAGGTGATGTCCGAATCCCGGCGGTTGACGATGGCCAGGGTGTGGGCGCTGCGTGCCTTGACCATGTCCACGGTGCGGTTGGTGTCGGTGGTGGTTCCCGACTGGCTGATGGCCACCACCAGGGTGTCGGCCAGGCTGGTTTCGCCGTCGCCGTCGGCCAGTTCGAACCCGCTGAGCTCGGAGGCCTTGAGGGCGCGCAGCTGTATCGTCGGATCGACCAGGTAGGATTTCATGATGTCGGCGCAGGCCTGGGCGGCCACGCCAGCCGTTCCCTGTCCGACGAAAAAGATCCGCCGAATCCGATCCTGCGCCAGGGCTTTTTCCAGGGTGGGTGGAAAGGTTTTCTCGTCGAGATGAATGACATAGTGCTGGCCATCATCGGCATCGGCGACCTTCCAGCGGTTGAGCAGGGTGCGTTCCACGGACTGTGGCGCTTCGGAAATCTCCTTTAGAAAATAGTGCGGAAAGTCTTGGCGGTCGATATCGCGCGTGGTGATCTGGGTGTGCTTGACGTCCGCGTCGCTCAGGTGGATCGGGGTGCCGTCGTAATAGGTGGCGGTGATGCCGGCCAGCCCCCCGCCCGAATGCTGGTCCAGCACGAACACCTGACCCTGGGTCTTGCCGTGCCTGCCCGCCACGACCGCTTCACCGTTCATCTTGACAAACCGGGAGGTCTCCTCGATGAACCCGTACACTTCCGAGGTCGGCATGTAGTGGTCCGGGGCCAGACCCACGAACACGGCCTGACCGCTGCCTTTTTGGGCCAAAAAGAATTTTCCGGGGGCCAGATCGGTGTGCATGGCGATGGCATGCGATCCCTGGAAGTCGTTGACGGCCAGCCTGAAGGCTTCGGCGACATCCACGCCGGTCTTCAGGTAGTGTTCGATCTGGAGCGGAATGATCTTGGTATCGGTGGTGATTGATTCGGGAATGGTTCGCCCGGATGCCTCCACGGCCGATTTGAGCTCCAGATAGTTGTCGATGTCACCGTTCAGGCAGGTGTGGATAATCGGATGCGCCTTCAAGGTGGCGCCGGCGACGGTATTGTCGACCGGATGGCAGTTCGGTTCGGTAATGGCGCCGACGGAGGCCCAGCGGGTGTGCGACGATACCGTGTGAAAGCGGTGCCGGGCCGCGGCGATGCGCTGCAGAATCGCATCGTCACGAATCTGGCGGCGCAGAAAGCGGATGTTGTCTCCCAGGCTGCCGATCTCGGCGGCGATCTTGTAGACCAGGGTGATGGCCACGATGGGCTCCCCGTCCACGCCTGTCGATCGGTTGAAGCTGATGCTGGCGTTGCCCAGCACGTCATGGTCCATGCGCCGTTCGAATTCCGTGGTGAGACCATGTTGCGCCAACCCGGCCGCCAGCGTGTCGTAGGCCGATGCCGGCAAGATGAACAGGATCGAGATCCCGGCCGAATCGCGGCCGCGGACCTCCAGGCGGTCGATGCTGTTGAGCACGGCATTGATCTGACGAAAGACGGTGATGCGCTCCTTGGAAATCGGTTCGGTCGGCGGCGCCATCAAGCGGGCAATGCGGTCGATGTTGCCGGCCAGTTCGACGTCCAGGCACCAGACAATGTCCTTTACGGTTTCGAGGCGGGTCGTGATGACGTCTACGGTCCGGCTGTCAAGGTTGCCCGCGGCGGCAGTCAGTGCGGCCAGCTCGCGCGCGAGAATCGCCGACAGGCGTTTGGACAGATCGGCCAGCGCCAGCTGGGTATGGCCCTGGGCGTAGAGCTGGAGAAAGGGCGCCTCCTGTTTGAACGTTTGGATGCCGGTGAGCAGCTGGGACAGGTTCTGCGCCCCTCCGAGATAGGCGCCGGCGTTCGTATCGATGACCCGGTTGCCGTCATCCAGACCGGCGCTGTCGGCGGCCTGTACCAACCGTTTCAGGGTTTCCATCTCCACGACCGCATCCGGGTCCGGGCGTCCCTTGACCGCGATGATGCCGGCCAGACCGCAGCACAACAGCGCGTCCTGACAGGGGAAAAGAATGATCGCCGGCCCTGCAACCGTTGCGGGACGACGGGCCCAATAAACGGCCGGCAGGTCGGCAGCGTGCCGCGTGAACCGGCGCAGGTGTCGATACAGGCGTTGAACCGTGTCGGCAGACCTGAAGATCAGCGTGGAAAAACAGCTGGAATGCATAACCGTCCCCAATATGGCAAGCCCGCATTCACACCGGGCGCCCGATTACATGTTTAGATAGAGCTCCCTGATTTTTTCGCGGGTCATGATCTCCCGCCACCGTCTGCCCAGAGCGTTTTCCCACAAGGGTTCCAGCACAAGGGCGACGTCCACCATCTTTTCCATGCGCTCGTCGTCGATACCGGCCGTCAATTGCCGTGGCAGGTCGATGTTGGACCGTGTCATCATACGCCGAAATTCGGCGACACCTTCCGGATAGTAGGCATCCAGGGTGTCGAAGGCCACACAGTTGCCGATGCCATGGTGCAGTCCCAACACGAAGGAGAGTCCGTAGGAGAGGGCGTGGCAGATGCCTACCTGGGAGTAGGCGATGCTCATGCCGCCGCAGTAGGAAGCCATCATGAGTTGGTCGTCGGCGTCTTCGGGGGCTTCCAGAAAGACCTGTCGGCACAGATCCATGGCCTTTTCACCGTAGGCCTGGGAAAAGCTGTTCAGATAGGTGCCCGTCAACGATTCAACACAGTGAATGTAGCAGTCCATCCCGGTGAAGAACCGCTGCGGATTGGGCGCGTCGACAATCAGTTCCGGATCCAGGACGATCTGGTCGAAGACCGTGAAGTCGGAGTTGATGCCCAGCTTCTTGGTGGGCCCCGTCAGCACGGTCGTGCGGGAAACCTCGGCGCCGGTGCCCGACAGGGTCGGCACGGCGGCGTGGTACACGGCCGGTTTCTTGATCAGGTCCCATCCCTGGTAGTCGGCCGCCGATCCCCGGTTGGTCAGCATGAGGGCCACCGCCTTGGCCAGATCCATGGTGCTGCCGCCGCCGATGCCCACCACGCCCGCCGGCAGCGGGTCCTGTTTGTCTTCCATGTGGGCCCGGACCTGCAGCGTCAAGCGATCCACGTAAGCGGTTTTGGGCTCGTCGTCGACATTGACCCGGATGATCAGGTCGTCGGCGTTGATCGGCAGACGCTTCTCCATGGGGCTGTCGGCAAACACATCATCTATGAGAAACACCATGATGGCGTCCTTGCCGTGGCGCTGCTCTTGCAGTATGTCGCCCAGTTGGGCGAAACAGCCCCGTCCGAAAATCACTTTGGATACCATTTTAAAATTGCGAAACATCGTTATTTCCTTTTTCGGTTGATCGGGCCCCAGCTTAACCCACCGACCTCAGGGCACTGATCGTCGATTCGATGCGCTGTTCCAGTTGAGCCTGGGTCCAGCCCAGTTTGATCTGCATGGAGATGGCCCGTTGCATGACGGCGTCGGATGCCGGCATGTGGATGGTGCTGTAGTCGGGGCGGTTGGGCAGGGTCTGGACGGCCATGCGGGCGGTTGAGGTCATGTCGCGCAAGTGATTCCATTTGCGCAGGTAGTGCCAGTTGTTGTCGTACCAGTGAAAGCATCCGTCGACCCCGGCCGCGGCCAGCGTTCGAACCGAGCGGCGGGCCCTGTCCAGGTCGGGCAGGAAAAACGTGAGAAACGTCGCCGAATCTCCTTTCGGATCCGGAATCCGGCGGAATTCGATGCCGGGGATGGTTTCCATGGCCGCCTTGATGGCCGCCTGGTTGCGCCGCTGGGTCTCCAGGATCCAATCCAACTTGCGCAGCTGGGCCAGCCCGACGGCGGCGTTGAGTTCGCTGATGCGGTGGTTGGCGCCGATCATCAGATGGTCTTCGGTCCCGCGGTCGCTGCCAAGATGGTCGTGGCCATGGTCGGCATAGGCATCGGCGGCGGTGTAGACCTCTGGGCGGTTGGTGACGATGGCGCCGCCTTCGCCGCAGGTGATGGTCTTGACCGGGTCGAAGGAGAAACAGCCGGCTGCGCCGAAGGTTCCCACGGCCTGGCCCTGGTAGCTGGCGCCGATGCTCTGGCAGGCGTCCTCGACGAGAATCAGCCCCTTGCGCTCGCACAGTTGGCGGATGTCGTCGATCTGGGCCATGGCCCCGCACATGTGAACCGGCAAAACGGCTGTGGTCGCAGGAGAGAGCGCCGCCGCGATCCCATCCGGCGACAGGCACAAGGTGTCGTCGATGTCGGCGAACACCGGCACGGCACCGGCCATCAGCACCGCCTCGATGGTGGCCACGAAGGTAAACGGGGGCACGATGACCTCGTCGCCGGCGCCGATGCCGCAGGCGGCCAGTGCCGTGGACAGGGCCGCGGTGCCGCTGGCGCACAGGTGAGCGTGTTTGACATCCAGACGTCGGGCCAGTTCCGTTTCAAAGGTTTTGGCCTTCCAGTGTCCCTGGCGGGCCTGATCGAATCCATACCGGAACAGGACGCCTGTCTCCAGGACATCGTTGACCTGCTGACGTTCTTCATCGCCGAATATCTCGAAACCGGGCATGGCGTTTCTCCTTGTCAAGCCGTCCCCATCAATCCGGACTAACCGCTGGATTCCGGTCGGGCCTGCTTTTCCCTGGCAAAATAGTCTTTGAAATAGTGTTCGATGGCCATCCGGGCGTATTCTCCGGCCCGGATACCGATGTACTTCACGTGGGCCACCACCACGGAGACCACGATGGTTTCCGTTCCGCCCTTTTCTGTGGCGAATCCGACAAACCAGTCGAAGCGTGCGTCGTGGGCGCGATTGAAGATCGAGCCGGTTTTACCGCCCAGTTTGAGGTGCGAGAGCACCTTGCTGCGGCTGTGCCCGCGAAATACCTTGCGGGCGGTGCCGGTGCTGACGGTGGCAACCATCAGCTGATCGAGCACATCCGCCGTTTGGGGCGACATGGCCGGTGGCAGAAAGCGGGGTTCGGAGCGGTACACCGGGTAGCCGGCCTCGTCCACGATGCGGTCCACCAGGGTCGGTTCCACCGGGGTGCCGCCGTTGACCACTGCCGATACGATGAGCGCGCCGTGCAACGGGGAGAGCGTCGTCTGTCGATTGAAGCCGCTGGCGATTTCGGCCCGGTGGTAGTCGTCGTCGTTGACGGCCAGGTGGCTGGTGGGCCAGGGCAGTTCGAAATCCACCGCCCGGTTGAAGACGAAGGCGTCGCCGTAGGTTGCCAGGGCCTGCTTGTCCAGATACAGGGCACCGATTTTGCCGAAGACCGGGTTGACCGACTGGGCAAAGGAATCCTTCAAGGTGATGGTGTTGGTGTAGCGGTTGGTCTTGTCCGTCATCTGGCGTTTGTACAAGGTGTGCTTGAATCCGTTGAACTTGAACCGCGTACCGGCCGTATAGCCTTTCTCCTCAACCGCCGCCGCCGCGGTGACGATCTTGAAAAGACTGGCGGCGGGATGGCTGGCCATCAGGCAGGGGTTCTGGTCGGGCTCGATCCGGTTGTATCCCGCCATGGCCAGCAATTGGCCGGTCTTCGCATTCATGGCCACGATGCCGATGTAGCGTGAGTTTTTACGATCCATGCGCTTGAGCAGATAGTGCTGCAGATCCGGATCCAGGCTGACGCTCACCCGGTAGACGCGCCCGTCGAAATCCACCGCGGCCGGCTGCGCTTCAAGATCGGTGATCGGGCAGTCTCCCAGTAGGACATGCACATCTGATTTGGCGATCAGCCGGTTTTCCTCAGCCGCCGGAGGCGCGGCCGACATGGCGGGCCGGTCGCCCGTGACCGCTTCCTGACCGCCCACGAAAAACCAGCCAATGCCGGTCGCCAGAACAACCAGCAGACCGATTGAGAGCCGGCGCTTGTGTTGCGGCCAGCCGGGCCTCGACGACCAACGGTCCCGCCCCCGGCGTTGCCGAAAGGTTGGGTTCCGCCGCGGGCGGTAAAAAGGATTGTCGCGCTTATACCAAGGCAATCTCATGCCCCATCAGTGATGTCTGTGGTGAGCGTCAGCTCAACGGCGTTCCGGGTTTGACAGGCTTGTCCAATGTCGCCACGCTCACACCGGCGTTGTCGGTCGCCGCGATGAGCATGCCCTTGGACAGCACCCCCATCAGCTTGGCCGGTTTGAGATTGGCCACGACGACCACCTGTTTGCCCACCAGCGCCTCGGGTGTGTAGCTTCCGGCAATACCGGAAACGATGGTTCGTTTTTCGCCCAGGTCCACCTCCAGCTCAAGTAGTTTTTTGGCGTGGGCGATGGCGCGGGCGGACACGACGGTGGCGACGCGCAGGTCGATTTTGAGAAAATCGTCGATGCTGATTTCCGGTTTGATGGGCGTTTCCAACTCACGCGCTCCCGGTGCCTGCCCGGACGGTTGGGCGGTGGCGTCGAGGTCGATACGGGGAAACAGCGCCACCGCTTTTTTCAGCCGTACGCCCGACGCCAGCTTTCTCCAAGTGGTCAGTCGATCCATCTTGTAGAACCGGTCGTCGGAAAGGCCAAGGTGCCGCTGCATGGTCGCGGCGGTGTCGGGCATTACCGGATAGATCAGCCCGGAGATGATGCGCAGCCCCTCCAACAGGTTGTACATGACCGTGTCCAGCTGCTTGCGGGTGGTTTTGGATTTGGCCAAAACCCAGGGGGCGGTCACATCCACATATTTGTTCATGTGGGTGATGAACTCCCACACCGCGATCAGGCCCTTGTGAAATGCGAACTCGTGCATGCCGCGGGTGAATTCCGCAACGGCCGTTTGGGCGCTTTCCGCCAGGCCCAGGGCCATCTCTTTTTCCACATCGGGAGTCGGTTCGGGCACCACGCCCGCCATGTATTTGTGGGCCATGGAGAGCACGCGTGAGAAGAGGTTGCCCAGGTCGTTGGCCAGGTCTGAGTTGATCCGCTGGACCAGGGCCGCTTCGTTGAACGTGGAGTCCAGGCCGAACACCATGTCCCGCATGAGAAAATAGCGGAAGGTGTCCAGGCCGTAGATGTTTTTCAGCTCCAGGGGTTCGACCACGTTGCCGAGGCTCTTGGACATCTTGCCCTGTTCCACGTTCCAGTAGCCGTGGACATTCAGGTGCCGGTAAATGGGAAGGCCCGCCGCCTTGAGCATGATGGGCCAGTAGATGCCGTGCGGCTTGAGAATGTCTTTGGCCACGATGTGCTGGGCCACGGGCCAATAGGTCCGATAGCGGTCGTCATCGGGGTAGCCCAGGGCCGAGACGTAGTTGAGCAAGGCGTCGAACCACACGTAGGTCACGTAATCCGTGTCAAAGGGAAGGGTGATGCCCCACTGGATGCGGGATTTCGGCCGGGAGATGCACAGGTCGTCCAGCGGTTCGCGCAAAAACGCCAGGACTTCGTTGCGGTAGCGGGAGGGCCGGATGAAGTCCGGATGCGCCTCGATGTGGTCGATCAGCCACTGCTGGTAGCGGCTCATCTTGAAAAAATAGTTGGACTCTTTGATCGTTTCCGGTGGACTCTGGTGGTCCGGGCAGCAGCCGTTGACCAGTTCCCGTTCCGTGTAGAACCGCTCGCAGCCAAAGCAGTAGAGGCCTTCGTACTCGCTGAAGTAGATGTCGCCGGCATCGTAGATGCGCTGCAAGATGGTTTCGACCACGGCCATGTGGGCCGGATCGGTGGTTCTTATGAAGTCGTCGTTGGAGATGTTTAGCTCCGGCCACAGCTTGCGGAACAGGCCGCTGATCTGATCCACGTAGGCGCGCGGGGTTTGGCCCTCTTTTTTGGCGGCGCGCACGATCTTGTCGCCGTGCTCGTCGGTACCGGTGAGAAAATAGGTCTGGTCGGTGAGCATGGTATGAAAGCGTTTGATCACGTCGGCCGCGATGGTGGTATAGGCATGCCCCAGGTGAGGACGGGCATTCACATAGTAGATGGGGGTGGTGATGTAAAACGGCGCAGCCATGTCTCATCTCCTGTTGTCGGTTACGATACTGCCCAGGTCCATTTCGACCTCCCCGCCCTCTTCCAGGCGAACCGTCAGGCGGTTGCAGATCACATTGTGGCGGGTGACTTTACCGCGGCCGCTTTTGGTGTTCACGATTTTACCGATTTTGGGGAAGCCCTGCTTCAGATGACGATAGGTTTCGTTCTCGAAGGTCAAACAGCACATCAACCGGCCGCACTGGCCCGATATTTTAGTGGGATTCAAGGAGAGCCCCTGCTGTTTGGCCATCCGGATGGATACCGGCTCAAACTTTTCCATGAACGAGGAGCAGCAGAAAACGCGTCCGCAGCGGCCCATCCCGCCGCACATTTTGGCCTGGTTGCGAATGCCGACCTGGCGCATCTCAATGCGGACCCGGAACCGTTTGACCAGGATTTTGACCAACTGCCTGAAGTCCACGCGCCCGTCAGCGGTGAAAAAAAAGGTCAGGCGGCTTGCGTCGAAGGTGCTCTCCACTGAAAACAGGTTCATCCGCAGGCCGAGGGACTGGATGCTTTTCAGACAGAAGGCGTGGGCTTCCCGCTCCAGGGCCTCGTTCTGCTCGACCTGCTTGAGGTCTTTGTCGTTGGCCTTGCGGAAGACCTTTTTCAAGGCTTTGCCGGGCGGATCGGAATCCTCGATCAGCACCGGCGCCGTCTCCACCGTGCCGAAACCGAGTCCTTTCTCCGTTTCCACGATCACCTGATCACCGACGTTGAGAACGAAGGCGCCGCAGTTAAAATCATATACCTTGCCGCCGGTTTTGAACCGGATGCCGACTTTTTTGTTCATTTTATCAGAGCGATTTCAGATGCAAGCACCTGCCAGGCGCAGAGCCATGGCATCCAATGTTAATCTTACG
This sequence comes from uncultured delta proteobacterium, assembly GCA_963785365.1. Lineage (GTDB taxonomy): Bacteria > Desulfobacterota > Desulfobacteria > Desulfobacterales > Desulfosarcinaceae > Desulfosarcina. The sequence continues at coordinate 102,236 of CAWAUZ010000002.1, forward strand.
TTGGTATTGGACCGCAGTGCCGTCAACGCGCTGTCGACGGCATCGATCTGGGCGATCAGTTGGGTCGGGTCGATCCGGTCGGCCATGGCTGCCAGGGCTTCCAGCCGGTCCCGGCCCAGGACCCGCTGCGGGTCGATCCGGATGACCAGCAGATCCCGCAGCCACATGGTCATGATGGCCAGCGTCTCTTCGACCAGATCCCGCTGTTTGGCCAGCATTTCCGAAAGGGCCAGCCAACCGCGCAGCTCGCCTGTCCGTGGGGCGGTCAACAACCCCTGCATGGCCTGCATGACCCACTCCCGGCGGCTCAGCCAGCGCTTGTCGACCAGGGTGCGAGCACGGGTGTAGCTGCCGCCGCACAAGGCGGCGACGGTAGCCGCGGTGTCGGGTTCGATGTCGCCGTCGGCCCTCAGCAGGCGCTCGATATCCCTTTGGCTCAGCGGTGCGAAGCGCATCTGCCGGCATCGGGACACCACCGTGGGCAGCAGATCGGAGGCCTGGTGGGCCGTGAGCACCAGCAGGGTGCGGTCGGGCGGCTCCTCCAGAACCTTGAGCAGGGCATTGCCGGCCTCCGCGTTCATGGCCTGCGCTTCGGACAGGATGACGACCCGCCGGTCGGCCTCATTGGGCTTGCGCGTCAGGGCCTGGAGCAGGGCCCGGATCTGAGCGATTCTGATGACCGATGGGCGGGGGGCGACGTGAATGATGTCCGGATGGTGGTTGCCGTCGATCTTTCTGCAAGGGGGGCACGTCCCGCAGGCATCGATGGCATCGGGTGGTGGACGCCGGTCGAGCGTCGACTTCAGGGTCAGGCAGTTGCAGGCTTTGGCCAGGGCCGTGGCCGTCAGCCGTTTTCCCACCCCCGCATCGCCGGTGAAGAGCAGCGCATGGGGCAGTGTCCCGTTGCCGATGAGCGTTTTGAGCAGCCTGATGGGGTGCTGTTGGCCCGCGATGGCGTTGAATCCGGTTGCCGTCGTCATTGTTCGTGCATCCCGAGGCCAAGGTGGCCGCCATATCCCGACAGGTGCAGGCCGGCTGACGGACAGGGACCCCCCCCGGGCGCCAGGATCCTGTCCCCGTTACTGATCCACCCGCTCCTTGAGCTCTTTTCCGGCTTTGAAAAACGGCAGCTTCTTCGGTCTGATGGTCACCTTTTGGCCGGTCTTGGGGTTCCTGCCGGTGTAGCTTTTGTACTCTTTGACAAAAAAGCTGCACAGACCGCGTATTTCGACGCGCTCGCCATCGGCCATGGCATCGGCCATGCTGCTGAAAAAAATCTGGACCACTTTTGCCGCCTCGGATTTAGAGATGTCGGCTTTGGTCTTCAAAGCGGAGATCAGCTCCAGTTTGTTCATTTATCCTCCTTGAACGATCAATGGTGAGAGCGGAATCAAGATAGACTCTATAAAATAAAAGTCAATAGAAAGTCAAGTAGTTATGATAATATATCCGGAAGTTTCTCCACATCGGCGGCGTCGACGTTGACGGCGGCGAACTGTCCCAGGGCCTCGATGTTGACGATGACGCGGCCATCGCCACGGTAGCTGGTGAAAATACCGGTCACACCGGCAAAGGGGCCCCGGATCACCATGATGCGATCCCCTTTTTTAAAGTGGGTGCCGGTGACCACTTCGTGGTCCGTGGAGACCATGATCTTTAGGGAGTCGATGGTGGCCTCGGTGATAGCCACCGGCCCGCGGACGCTGCCGATCAGCCGCACGGCGCCGGTGGTTTTGAGGATCTCCACGTGTTCGTGAGGGTTCAGATCGGTTTTAACAAAAAGGTAGCCGGGAAAAAGCGGCACCCGGATCATCTTGTGACGGTCCCGCCGTTGGCTTTTGACCGTAATCTTAGGCAGGAAGACATCAAGCGATTTTTTGGCCAGTCCCTCGTTGACCACGTTTTCAAAACGGCTCTTGGTATGCAGTGCGTACCAGGCACGCGTCAGTTTGTCTCCAAGCATGGGGTACGGTTTCCGATCGTTCAGGTTAAATCGATTTTAGCGCAAAACGACCTTGCCGTAGAATCGACGAAGTCGAAAAGGGATGAGATGTAGCATCCTTCCCGCTAAAAGGCAACGCAGGATTGCCGACGGCCAGCGGTGACGGTCGCCGCCCGCACCGCGCCGGCTGCGGCGGCAGGCCGGCTGTCGAGGCTGCCATGGCCTATTGTCCAAACCCGCCGATCCCCATCAGGTTGACATAAACGGCAAACCGGTCGTCGAGGCCTTCCCGACCGTAAAAAAGATCGATCGACCAGCACTGGGTCGTGTAGAGAACGCCCACGCCCTTGCTGATGTCGACCCCGGTCAGCAGGTTGCGTTCGTATTCGCCCGTGAGCGTCAGGCGCGGGGTCAGGTTGATGGACAGCATGCCCAGAATGGATTCCTTCGCGTCGGTTTGATAGCTGTGCCGGATCCGCAGCCAATCTCCGCGGCGGTTGCTGACGGCGGCGTTGATATTGTGGGCTCGGAAACGGGCCTCGTAGACGTCGAACCGGGCATTTGAATCGAGCCGGAGGTAGGGGCCCAGGTTGAGGTCGAGTTCGCCGTAAACATCCGAAAATGGCTCGGGTTCGTCATCGCCGGCCGCCGCGATGTCATAACTTTGCTCCAGATAAAAGCGGCAGAAGCGCCGATAGCCGAACGCTTCCGATGCAGCCGGGTCGACCGGCGTCATCTCCGACAAGTCGCGATTCGTTCGCGTCATGGCCTGCCTGGCGGGCGGCGTCACGGGGCGGGTGGGTTTGGCCATTCTAGCCGTGAAGGTGTTGGTCAGCGAATAGGTGACCCGGTTGGCCGCCTCGATGCGGTCCAGATCGGTAAAGTCGGGGAGGTCCGACTGATCCTGATCCGGGATGTAGTTGTAGACAATCAGGGGCTTGATGCTGTGGCGGATACGGTCCGCGGCGGCCAGCGGGGACCCCATGACCTTGGAAAACTCCGTGAAGAGATCCAGACGGGCATCCACGATCTGCCGGTACGTGCTGCGATCCAGGGACTCGTCCTGCCAGCGGTCCATCTGCCAGGCGGTCTGCCGCCATCCCGCCGACGGCTCTATCGCCAGGTAATTTTTCCACCTCAGCGGCAGGTAGGCGCGCGGGTAAAGGTCGGCACGGTGGCCCCGGTCGCCGTCTGTGCGGTAGAAGTAGGTATATTCGGAGCGAAGATCCCAGTAGAGGCCGCTGTCGAAGGCGCGTTGTTTGATGCCGTCCAACGAGATGCGCGGGAGTCGCTGCAAGGTGTCGTCCGTCGCTTCCCAGCGCCGCTTGACCACATTGTCGTTCCACAGCAGATCGCTGTTGAAACTGAACTGCGACCAGGTTCGGTTGACGTTCAGCCGGTTGGTTCGCACGTTGTCGTCATAGGTGTCCAGGTCGCGGCCGAATGCCGCTAAAAAATAATTCCGGCTGGCATCGAATCCGCTGCGTCCATCCTTGAACTCGACCAGGTAGTCCTGATCGCTGACAATGTCCAGGTCAAGCCGTGCCGAGGCCTGCCATGGCAGGGCCTGATTCAGTTTGGCCCTCAGCCAGTAGCGATCGCTGTTGGGTCGGTCATAGGCGTCACCGGCGTAGCCCCAATTGGCGGTATTCTCCGGCGTGCCGTCGTCGACGCGGCGATCCTGCAGGCCGTTGGCCATGACGGCCCCGTGGTCGCTGTCGGCCAGGGCGTAACGGTATTCCAGGCCGATCTGGGTTCCCCGTTCCGACATGTAGTGGGGATACAAGGTGGCATCGGAGCTGTCGGCGATGGCCCAGAAAATGGGTTGATCCCAGGAGACCCCCTTGCGGTCCGAAATTCCCACCTCGGGCAGCAGGATGCCGGACTGGCGCTGCGTCTTGGCCGGAAACAGGATGAAGGGGGTATACAAAAAAGGCACGTTGCGCACCTTGAAGGTGGCGTGGGTGCCGCTCCCGTAACCCTCAACGGTCACCTTGACCGATCGGCAGCTGATGACCCAATCGGGCTGGTCGCCGTCGCAGGTGGTAATGGCGGCCTGCCGGGCCTGGTAGGTATCCCGGCCGGTTTTTTCGATGCGTTCGCCGCGGATGTAGAAGTGATTGTCGTGCAAAAAGACGGACCCGTCGTGCACCACGCCGGTCTCCCGGTCCAGGTCCAGCTCCACCCGGTCTCCGGTCAGGATGTCGTTGCCCACGGTCATGACGACGTTTCCGCTCGCCATGGCGGTCATGGCCGTGTGGTTGAAGGCCACCACATCCGCCATGAGGCGGGTGGCCTGCTTTTCGATGATCACGTTGCCCTGGGCCCGGTAGGTCGTGGCGGCGGCATCGTAGGTGACCGTGTCGGCACTGATCTGCCAGGGTAGGTCGGCACTGCCGGTGAGCCGCTCCGTAATGGGTTGGGCCTGGGCGCACGGCCATCCGGACACCGTCACCAGTATCAGCCAGCAGGTCAACCAGCGCATCGAATCGACAATCGGGACGGCGGTCGGGCCGCTCCCCCAACGTGCGGATGGTCTGAATGTGAACGGCCGCATCAATCGAATCGTGGCATAGACGACATGGCAAAGTGGCGTTTTCGGTACCCGTCCCGCGGGGGGCGAATGCAGGATAACCGCTTGCACATAAATGAAAAATTAACTATAAAGCACACCTGCTTGAAATTGCAACCATAGTTTTGACGGCCGGTATGCCCCTTTTTCGGGCAGCCGGGCACCGCCTGCGGGCAGGCACCGCCGTACCACCGGCCGGTGGTACGGCCAGCGCAGCGGTGCCGCGCTTCACCAACACAGCCTGGACCACGTTTACGTCATGCGAATCCTGTTGACCAACGACGACGGCATCCACACCCCGGGATTACAGGCGCTGCTCGCGTCCTTTTCCGAGCGGCACCAGGTCGTCGTGGTGGCGCCGGACCGCGAACGCAGTGCCGTGGGACACGGGATTACCCTGCACGAACCCATCCGCGTGGAGACGGTCCGGTTCAACGGCACCCGGGCCGCTTTCGCCGTTACCGGAACCCCCGCCGACTGTGTGAAGCTGGGTCTGGCCGAACTGGTGGACGGCGTTCCCGACCTGATCGTCTCCGGCATCAATCCGGGAGCCAACGTGGGCATCAACATCAACTACTCCGGCACGGTGGCCGCCGCCAAAGAGGCTGCCATGGCCGGTATCCCCGCCCTGGCCGTCTCCATCATGGCTCCCGGCGACCAACACCTGGATGCCGCCGCCCGGTTCACCACCTCGCTCGCAGAGCAGGTGGTGCGATGGCCGCTGCCCAAAAGGACCTTTTTGAATGTCAATATACCCGATATGCCCGTGAGCGCCGTGCGGGAGGTGCGCTGGTGCCGGCAGGGCAATGGGGTGTTCGCCCAGCATTTCGAAAAACGGCGCGACCCGCGCGAGCGCGTCTACTACTGGCAGGGGTGTGACCGCCAGGCTGCCTATCGGCGGCCGGATATCGACGGGGCCGCGTTGGCGGATCGCTGCATCACCATTACCCCGGTCAAGTGTGACATGACCGATTACGACGCCCTCGACCTGCTGTCGCGGCGCCATATTCCCTTGACCCCTTAGCGCGTGCCCGCCTGATGCCGGCCGACTGGCCGGGCGGCCGCGCGATGAAAAGAGCCATGACCAAACGTTTGATAACCGAACTCCTCCCCGGCAGTGCCGTCGACGACCTCTTTCTGCTTGCCGAGCGCAACATGGCCCACAAGAAGGACGGAAACCCTTTTTTAAACGTGACCCTGGCGGACCGGTCCGGTCAGGCCAAAGGGGTTGTGTGGGATCAGGTGGAGCGCATTGTCGGCGCGGTTTCGGAAGGTGATTTCGTGCATGTCCGCGCCCAGGTGGGCGAGTATCGGGGCAGCCTCCAGCTGGTGGTCAAGGATATGGTCCGGGTTCCGGCGGACCAGGTCGATCCGGCCGACTTTTTGCCGACCAGCACCCGTGATGTGGCCCGCATGTTCGAACGGCTCAAGGAGATGACCGGCCGCATGCGCACCCCGCATCTCAAAGCCCTGTTCGATGCCTTTTGGGCCGATGGCGACTTTGTCGCCGCGTATGTGCGGGCGCCGGCGGCCAAACAGATGCACCACGCCTATATCGGGGGGCTTTTGGAGCACACCCTCTCCATGGCGGTGTTGTCCGAGCTGATTGCCGGGCACTACAGCGGGGTCGACCGTGATTTGCTCCTGGCCGGTGTGATTCTGCACGATGTGGGCAAGACCCGCGAGCTGGAATACGCCTGCCGCATCGATTACACCGATGAAGGCCGCCTGCTCAGCCACATCGTCATCGGGCTGGGAATGCTGGACGAGAAGCTGCGGCAGGTGCCGGACTTCCCCGAGCTCCAGGCCCAACTGCTCAAGCACTTGATCGTCAGCCACCACGGCGTCCGGGCCTTCGGTTCGCCCGAGCCGCCCAAAACCATCGAGGCCGTTCTGCTCAACTACATCGACGAGATGGATTCACGGGTCAACAGTATCCGCGAATATGTGGCCAAGGATCCGTCGGAGGGCTCCTGGACACCCTATCACCGGCTCCTGGAGCGCCACTTTTTCAAAGGGGCCGCGCCAGTCGATGCCGACCAAACGTGAAGAAATAATGTTTATCACCCTCGAGGGCATCGAAGGCAGCGGAAAGACCACCCAGATTCAAACCGTCCTGGACTGGCTGACGGCGGTTGGATTCGATTGCCTGGCGACCCGCGAGCCCGGCGGGACGTCCATCGGCAACCAGATCCGATCCGTCTTGCTCAATCCCCAAAACCGTGATCTGGCAGCGGTTGCCGAGCTGCTGCTCTACACCGCCGACCGCGCACAGCATCTGGAAAGGGTCGTCCGTCCGGCGCTGGCGGCCGGCACCGCCGTGGTCTGCGACCGTTTTTTCGACGCCACCCTGGTTTACCAGGGCTATGCGCGCGGCCTCGACAAGGCCATGGTTCGACGGCTGCACCAACTGGCATGCGGCGGCCTGGTTCCCGATCTGACCCTGTTGCTGGACCTGGAGGCGAGCGTCGGGCTGGCCCGCGCCTGGCGGCGGATTCATGCCGACGCAGCCCATGGCATGGAGTCGCGTTTCGAGGCAGAGGCACTGGCGTTTCACGAGCGCGTCAGGGCCGGCTACCTGGATCTGGCCCGCCGCGAGCCCACGCGTTTTGCGATCGTCGATGCCGCCGTCGACGCCGCGGCGGTGCGGCGGCAGATCGAAGATGCGCTGGCGGCGCACATTCAGTTCTCCCCATAGTTGGAATCTTGTGCCATGAGCCCTACCATCTTGGACCATATCGGCCACACCCCGCTGGTGGAAATCCAGCGGCTGAACCCCAATCCGCGTGTGCGTGTCCTGGCCAAGCTGGAGTACCTCAACCCCGGCGGCTCGATCAAGGACCGCCCGGCCCTGTCCATGATCGAGGCCGGTGAACGGTCGGGGCAATTGAAACCGGGCCAGACGGTCATCGAGGCGACCAGCGGCAACACCGGCATCGGCCTGGCCATGGTGTGCTCGGTCAAGGGATACCGGCTGCTGCTGGCCATGAGCGAAGCCGCCAGCGTGGAACGCCAGAAGATTTTAAAGGCGCGCGGGGCCGAGATCCTGCTGACGCCCGGCCATTTGGGCACCGACGGCGCCATCGAGGAGGTCTACCGCCTGGCCCGCGAGAATCCCGACGCCTACTTCATGACCGACCAGTACAACAACCCGGCCAACTGGAAGGCGCACTACTACGGCACGGCGGTGGAGCTCTGGGAGGAGACCGGCGGGGCCCTGACCCACCTGGTGGCCACCATGGGCACCTCGGGAACGCTCATGGGGTTGTCGCGGCGGCTCAAGGACTACAATCCCGCTGTTTGCATCATCGGTGTGGAACCTTATCTCGGGCACCGCCTCCAGGGGTTGAAAAACATGAAGGAGGCCTACCAGCCGGAGATATTTGAGAAGCGTCTGCTCGACCAGAAGGTCAACGTCGAGGACGAGCCGGCCTTCGAGATGACGCGGCGCCTGGCCCGGGAAGAGGGCCTCATGGTCGGCATGAGCAGCGGGGCCGCCATGGTCGTGGCCGCCGAGACCGCCCGGGAAATGGAGGCGGGAACGCTGGTGGTGATCTTTCCCGACGGTGGGGAGCGCTACCTCTCAACGCCGCTCTTCGACGTCCAGGAGAAGATCGAGCTGAAGCTGTTCAACACCATGACCCGCAAGAAAGAACGCTTTGTACCGGTCAATCCGGGCAAGGTTTCCATATACGCCTGCGGCCCCACCGCCCACGCCCACATGCACGTCGGCGAGGGGCGCCGGTTCGTTTTTACCGATCTACTGGCCCGCTACCTGGCCTATAGGGGCTATGCGGTCAAGCAGGTCATGAACATCACCGACCTGGACGACAAGACCATCGAGGGGTCAGAGCAGGCCGGCATGTCCCTGGAAGCGTTCACCGGCATGTACATCGATGCCTTCCACGAGGATCTGGCCACCTTGGGTATTCAACCCGCCAGCAGCTACCCCAAGGCCAGCGAGCACGCCGAAGCGATGGTGCACCTGGCCGACCGGCTGGTCAAAAAAGGCTACGCCTACGAAAAGCTGCGTTCCATCTATTTCGACATTTCCCGTTTCAAGAACTACGGCCGGCTGTCTGGTGTCGACCTGGACAAGATTCGCATCGGCGCGACGGTGGACCTGGACGAGTACGAAAAGGACAATCCCCGGGACTTCACCCTGCTCAAGCGCACCCGTTTGTCGGAGCTCAAGCGCGGCATCTACACCAAGACCGACTGGGGCAACATGCGGCCCTCGTGGCACCTGCAGTGCGCTGCCATGTCCATGCACTACCTGGGGGACTATTATGACATCCACTGCGCCGGCCGGGAGCTGGTCTTTCCGCACCATGAGAATGAGATCGCCATCGCCGGTGCCTTGACCGGAAAAACCCTTGCCAAATACTGGGTGCACTGCGACCGGGTGCTGGTGGCCGGCAAGAAAGTTGACGAAAAGGGCCACGCCCTGACCGTGCGCAATTTAGTGGACCAGGGCTTTACCGGGCGTGAACTCCGCTACTGGCTGCTGTCGGTGAACTACCGCAAACCGGTCCTGTTCTCCCGTCAGCGCCTGGAGCGGGCGCGCAAAACGCTGCGCCGGTTGGATGCCTGCGTTCAGGCCCTCAAGAACGTCCGCCGGGGTGAACCTTACGCGGAGTTGGACCAGCTCTGCTACGACATAAAAAACGGTTTCACCACCGCCATGGACGACGACCTGAATATCTCGGCCGCCATGGCGGCCCTGTTCATTCAGGTCAAACGCATCAACGCCCTGATCTCGGCTGGCAACATCGATCCCGCCGGGGCGGCGCGCGTGCTGGAGACGCTGGCGTTGATCAATTCCGTCGTGAATGTCTTCGATTTCGGCGACGAAATCCGGGATCCGGCCGTGCGGGACCTGATGGATCAGCGCGACCGAGCCCGGCAGGCCAGGGACTGGGCCCTGGCCGACCGCCTGCGCGACCGCCTGGCGGCCATGGGGGTGGTCCCCCGTGACGGCAAGGTTGGCCAATAACCACCATCGATCGTCAACCGCCGATTGTCAAACATCCATGGAGAATACAATGAAACCCGCCTATATGCCCTTTACCCACGTCTCGGCCGACAGCGCGCGTCTGTTGAAGGCCTTGGTCGGGACGGTCGTTGTCTACCAGCCGCTGGGCACCCAGATTCCCGAATATTTGGCCCGGATGGCCTCCCAGGGGCTGGTGGAGACCCGGGCCCCCATGAGCGGCGACGACGCCCGCCTGCAGGCCGCCCTGGCCGAATTCAAGGCATGGGCACAGATGAACCCGGGCCGGTCGACACCGGGCGCCGGTTTTGTCGGCGCCAGGCAGGGTGAGATCCCCTTTTACGAGGAGACCGCCATCAACCGGATCCGAAGCGACCTCAACCGCTACCGATTCCCGGATCAGGGGCCGGACGACATGGATGCGGCCTTTGGCGTGCGCCTGTTCCTGGCGGTGGCCCAGGAAAACGACCAGGCCGGCGATCTTCTGGATCGGGACCTGAACCGCTTCAGCACCCTGGAGCAGGCCTTTTTGGAGGCCTTGAACGACGCCGATGAGGTGGGTTTCGACCGTCGCGCGCCCGGCGGCGCGATCTGGCAGGAGGACCCGGGAGCCCGCATGACCGGGCAGCGGATACGCGCCTGGGCCCGGTTGGCCCAAGCCGACCCGGCCGGGCCGGATCTGTTGGTCACCACCAGTGCGGCTGTCATGGAGACGATCATAGAGGCCCATGGTGACGCCATGGGCCTGCACCAGCGGGCCGCGGTGCGGATCGTCATCCCGCCGGTCGATTCGGCCCCCTTGCTGGGGCCGGTGCTGGCCGACCTGGCGGCGGCGCAGCGCCTGTCGGCCGAGGCGCTCTCGACTTTCGAATCCGTGGCCGCCGCTACGGGCGAACCAGCCGCCACGGTCACCCTTTTTGCGACCGAGGGCCGATCGGTGGCCGGCCTCATCCGCCACCTGGCCGCTGAGACGGCGGCGCCGACCGATTCACCGATCGAAGCCGATCCGGCCGCGGGGCGTCTTGGCCTGATCGTAGTGGTGGAAAGGGAGGGGTAAAACCGTGAAAAAGCCCAGCTGGTGCGGATTTAAGCGCAATTTTGAGGTGGGGTGAAAAAAACGGCTTCAACGCTTGACTGGCTCTACTATTTGGTATAAGCCCTTTGCCATCAAATACAGCAGAAACTGTTGATAATGGATCAACAAGCATAGAACCTATTGAAAGGAGGCTGTTGAAATGGCTTTTATCCCGACCGTGGAAGAAGCAAAATGCGTTGGCTGCGAAGAGTGCGTCGATGTGTGCCCTGTGGAAGTGTTCGAAATGCAGGATGAGAAATCCGTGCCGGTCAACGCGGAAGAGTGCCTGGGTTGTGAAAGTTGCGTTGAAGTTTGCGAAGAGAGCGCCATTACCGTCGAAGAGACCTAGTCCCGAACCGGCAGTGTGGTTGCTTGACCCCCGACGGATGCGTCTTTCGGGGGTTTTTTTATCCTTTGCCCGTCGCCAGCGACCGGTTGGCGCCTGAGCGCCGATGAACTACCGCTACCAGATTGTCGAGACCGCTTTCGGATTCGCTGCCGTGGCGTTTGCCGATCAGCCCTTCGCGATTGTGGAAGTCAAGCTTCCCCAAGGCGACCTGGAGACGCTTTGCCGATCCTTCGACGAGCGCGGGTGGGCAATGGAACCGGGCCATGCGGGCGCAGCGGCCGTCGCGCAAACGCTGGCCGACTATTTTGCGGGCGTGCGGATCGAGGTTCCCTGGCCGGCAATGGACCTTGCCCGCTTCAGTGCCTCCCGGCAGGCCGTATACCGTGCCGTGGTCGACATCCCCTACGGGCAGACCGCTTCCTACGGACAGATCGCCCGGACGGCCGGCCACCCCCGTGCCGGCCGCTTCGTGGGCACCACCATGGCAAACAACCCCTATCCGGTTTTTATTCCCTGCCACCGCGTCATCAAAAGCGATGGCACCCTGGGCGGGTTCGGTGGCGGTCAAGCGTTGAAACAGCGCATGTTGGCCATGGAAGCCGCTCACCGCTGAGACGCTCCCGCTCCCGTGGCCGTAAGCCACACCCGCCGCACCGGCGAAGCTGGGCCCATGAGACCATGATCAAGCCGACGGTTAGCTTTGCGCTGTTTTGCCTGCTGCTCGGGATTGCCGCATCGGCCCGGGGGGCTGCGATCTGCGGTTATCGTGAAATGGGTGCGGTCGAGGTCATCCGTGACGGGACCTTGATCGATCGCTTCGCCGTCACCCTGGCGGCCAACGCCGACAGCCGCCGACGCGGGCTGATGCACTGCCGGTCGCTCGATCCGGGAACCGGCATGCTCTTCACCTACCCGGACGCCGGGCGCCGCGCCTTCTGGATGAAGCACACCTTTATCGAACTGGCGATCGTCTTCATCTGCCCACAAGGGCGCATTGTCGCCATCGCACGCGGCCGTCCGGGCCGCCGCGATCACATCCATTCGCCGGATCGGGTTCAGTCGGTCCTGGAGATCAACTTCGAAGAGAGCCACGGGCTTGAGGTCGGCGATCAGGTCCGCCTGCGGCTGCACGACCCTTGAGACCGCAGCGCTTCACCAGAGCTGATAAAGGTGTCGGCCCACCTGGTAAAGCAGGGGGACGAATATGGCGGGAAGCATGTTGCCGATTTTCAGCTTTTTGATCTCCAGCAGGCCGAGGCCGATCGCCAGGATGAGCAGGCCGCCGACGGCCGACATCTGTGCGACCACCGCCGGCAGCAACAGGGGTTGGATGGCCGAAGCAGTCAGTGTGATCAGGCCCTGGTAGACCAAGACGGAGAGGGCCGAAAAGAGGACGCCCACGCCCAGGGTCGATGCAAGCAGGATCGAGCCGATCCCGTCCAGGATCGACTTAGCGAAAAGCGTCTGGTGGTTGCCGGACAGGCCGCTCTCCAGTGAACCGACGATCGCCATGGCCCCGACGCAGTAAAGCAGGGTGGCGCTGACAAACCCCTTCGACAGGTCCGAACCGTCCTTGGCGAGCCGTTGGCCGATCCAATTGCCGAAGCGTTCCAGGCGCTCTTCGATGCGAAGCTGTTCCCCGATGAAACTGCCCACGGCCAGGCTGACGATGACCATCAAGATGGCATCGGTTTGAAGCGCCGTCTTGATCCCGATCAACACCACGGCTAGCCCGATGCCGTGCAAGACGGTCTGGCTGGTCGTGGCCGATATGCTGTTTCTGAAAAACAGGCCGATCAGGCTGCCAGCAATAATGCTCAACGTATTGACGACTGTACCCAGCATCCGGTCGCGCTTCCTTCTGTGTTCAATCCATTGATATTGGGAATATCCACGCTGTGCTTTCACGCTCGCCCTTGTTGATCGACGACCTCGATGGAACGATAGTCACCCTTGGAAACTTCAGCAGCATGCACGGTGCGGTGACCATCTGAGTGACCGCGGCACCGTCTGCGGGTGTGATCCAGTTGACATAAATCGACAGCCTATCATCGACAGCCAGGCAGGGCGGCTCGGCCAGCTCGAGGGCGTATCCACCGGTGGGCTGTCGGCCCATGTGGATCCACAACACCCCATGGGAGTGAAAAATCGACCCCGGGCATGACCGGCGGCGTCCCTCCCAAGTGACGTTGATGCTGGGCTACCCAAAATTGTCGCAATTTGCTGTGGCGAGTCGAGCCATCGTGCGTGAGGTTCGATCCGATCCGAAAGGCAATCCATGTCCTGGTAGAGCGTTTCTGCCGTGATGGTGGGGGGCTTCACTTCGTCCGTTGCGCCCCGAACATCCAGGTGCCAGCAACTGACGGCAAGCGGCATCGATATCAAATCATCAAAATTGTCCACAAAGTGCCTCATGTTAATCGTTGATCCGTTTGGAGGGGTTACGATGCAAGGACCGATGCCGGGGGGCGTGATCGCGCTGGTTCGCGTTGGAGAGGTTCAGATGGAACACCGTTTTGAATTCCAAGTCATCGATATCCTTGTCGACATGAATGACAACCGGCTGATCGATACTCAGATATGCGCCATAGGCTTCACCCACTTCACCGATGACCAGGTTGTTGTCTAGATCACTTCCAGTGTAGAGATATAGTCCCCGCCATCGATATCGCCAAATGAAAAATCGGTAGACGCCGTCGTCCAGGGTTGCTCCGACCTGCGCCCGGTTCTCCATCGTTATGGGGTCGAGCAGCAGTACATAGTGATAACCCGGCATCGGCGGTGCGGTCTGCCTGGCCGACCTGCATGCTGACCGCCACGGTCGCGGTATTCTCGGAGGACTCAAGCGTCAAGGTGCCGCTGTAGAACCCATTGGCGAGTCCGGTGCGGTCAACCGTGACCTGTAGGTGCCCAGTCCGCTTTCATCGATCCGTTCAGGCGACACGGTCAACCAGTCGGCGTCAGAGCTGGTGGAACGGACCGTGGGCAATGCGTCATCATCGCCGACCTTTTCAAGTAGATGGCTGCCTCGGCGCGCACGGACCAAAACCGATGGCCCTCGGGCTCACGTGCAGCACGGGGGTACGGATTCGTCCAGGGCGGCGAGAAGGGCTTTTTGCGCATTGATCAGTCCGTGGCCATAGCGGTCGTCCCGGCCGGGTTGGCCCAGGTCGTCGGTGATGGCGCCACCGACGAGCAAGGCGTTAAATGCGTTTGGGTCCATGGCGGGCCAGAGGCCTTTCATCAATGCCGCCACGCCGGCCACATGGGGCGCGGCCATGGAGGTACCCTGGAGGGGACGATACACCATTTCAATTTGACCGGATGCGTCGTTTCCCATGGTGCTCCACACCCCGTCCGGGTAGCCATCCCCGTTCAGGTCGACGGAATTGTCGCCACCCGGTGCGGCCACGTCGATCTGTGGTCCGAAGTTGGAATAGTAGGTCGGGCTCGACAAATAGTCGACGGCGCTGACGGAAATGACGCCGTTATACGCGGCTGGGTATGAGGGCTCGCTGTTGGCTGCGTTGCCCGCGGCGGCAACCACGATCACACCTTTTGCAATGACCTCCTGGAAAATGGCTTCCTCTACCTCGGAGTAGACGTCGCCGCCCAAACTGAGATTGATGATATCTGCCGGTCGCTCGGGAACCGTTCCGGAATCGTTGGGCAGTCCGGCGGCATAGCGCACGGCTTGGATGATGTCCCAGCTCACGCCGCCGCCCACCCCGATGGCCCGCAAGGGCATTATTCGAGCGGAATCCCAGCCGACACCGGCCACGCCCAAGGCGTTGTTCGTGTGCGCGGCAATCGTTCCGGCAACATGGGTGCCGTGAAAAGAGGAGCCGCCGGAGGATCTGATCGCCCGGGTCGTCGGGGTTGGGATCGATGCCCCCGCGCTCTTGGGGCAATTCATTTCCCTCGATACCGGTATCACTGATGAAATCATACCCATCCCACGTCAGACGATCGCTCAAATCGGGGTGGTCTACCAGCACCCCGGTGTCGACGACGGCAACGATCACATCACTGCTGCCCGTGTAAATATCCCAGGCCTCGGGAAGATGGATCGAATCGTAGTGCCACTGCAGTTCGAAATAATCATCGTTGGGAAGCGCATACAAATGGGGCGCTTTAAATTGGGGGCCGCCGATTTGACGTCGGCGCGCCCTCTAAGGGCTTTAATGACCTTGAGTGTGTCCAGCTTGTGCTGAAGCGCCCCCGTTATGGCAGTGTCAAGGGATTTGGCTGACACGGCTGGTTGAAGATTCAGAGCTGCAAAGACAGACCGGGTTTCCTCACCGGCACCGAAGGTCAAGCGCATTTCACGATGAACGTCTCCGCCCACGGGCGTCATATCGAAAAGGGGTGTCGGGTCGACGTCGAAGAGCGTGCGGTTTGACGGGGAAGGCGGATTCGCATAACGGATCACGACTTCACCGGCAACGAAATCGTCGCTCAATCGTAGGCTGGTCGAATCGGCGATGCCCATGTCGTTCCCGATGATCAGGTTGTAGGTGGAGGCACCGTCGACGGTCTGGTTGCTGTCGTGGAAATTGCACGGCAATCAAATACGACCCGTCTTCCGGAGCCGTGAGCGACTCAATTGCGCCCGTTCCCAGCGCGGCATCGACCAGTGTGACATCATCGGCGCGGTAAAGGTAGAGGTCCAGGTCGGCGAGATTGGCACGTCCGATAGCCAGAACAATTGAATCGCCCGCCGTCAAATATGCCTGATAGAAATCTTGAGGGTCTCCATTGGCAAATGAGCGACCCGGGGGACCTTGACCGGGAAGGTTGACGTACCCCGCCAGGATGACCGGATTGAGAATCTCCTGGGCCTGGTCCGGGGAATCGTTGGGGCTGTCGGTTTCGTTATAGGGTGTATTGGGATCGTTGACATCGCTGTCGACCGTCGAATATATCGGTGGGGTGATGGTCCCCTTCAGTGAGAATGTCGCCGGTGGTGTGGCATCTCCGCCATTGGATCCACAGGCCCAAAGCAACAGGGCGTAAACAAAAAGCGCCATTGTGGCAATGCCTGTCTGAATTTTGAATGTCGGCCATGAAACCATTTCGAATTTTCCTCTTTAAATTAGTAAGGCATTCATCGCAATGGTTTCAACGTCTTTTCTAATTAAAGGCATTGTTGCGTATAAAACAAAGGGAATTTCGATTCGCGGGCCTATCTTCCCGTCTCTGCCGGTGCTTCGACAGCGCGGTCGGGTGGACCGGTCAAGCATGCCCGCAGCCACCGGCCGATAAAGATCGGGTGCCCGTCGGCATCTTCGGGGAGTTGATCTTCAGTGGCCAGGCTGACGCTGCGGGTACTGGTGCCGGCCTGCCGGGCCAGATCTCTTACCATCGCGACCAGGTGCTGCCTGGCGAAGGCATCGGCCTGTTCGAACGTCGGGAATCTGCCGGCATCGGCAAGGCCCTCGACCAAAAAGCCGCTCTCACCGGGCACGATGCGCACCTGGCGTTTGATTACCACCTGGCTGGTGATTGCACCGATGGCATTGGCCACGTCGGCATGTGTGGGCAACACCGCCCGGGCCCCGATAAGGTCAACGGCCCGGGGCAAAAAACGGGCGATGGGAGCGCCGATGCCGATGACCGGTCGTTTGAAATCCATGTGCAGGCGATAGTGATGGTTACCGCCCGCAAAGAGATTGTCGATCAGGGTCTGGCAGACCGGACAGCTGTGCAGCGCTTCCGGGTCGACCTCGTCGTCCAACTGACGCTTGAGAATCTCAAGGGCCAGCCGGCGGGATACGCTTTCGAGCAGCTCCTGGCGCAGGGCGGCGGCTGGCCGCCGGCCTGAATCGGCGATCATCTGGAAAAACCGATCCGCCGCCGCCGTGTCCCAGCGCCGAAATTCACCGGTCAGGTGCAGCAGATCGGTCGGCGTCAGGCCGCAGCGCTGAACCACAAACCGTTCTTCCAGGCGTGCGATGGGAAGGCTGCGGGCCGTGCGCCGATCGGTCCTTTGGGTCAGCTCGGCAATGCTGTGGGGACGCTGGTTGAGCAGCTCGAGGACTTTTTTCTCCAGATCGGTCAATTGCAGGCCATCCACCTGGCCAGTGGCGGTCAGGATCTGCATCTCACGGGTCGTGGCTGCGAAATGGCGCAGCCGAGTTTTCAGATAATCGATGGCAACGCCGGTGCCGGTGACGCTGGCACCCAGCCAGGCGATGGGGGCCACCCGGCGCGGGCCGATGGTAAAGGCGCCTTTTTCCCGATTGATCAGGCTGTCGCCCCCCAGCCCGGCGGTGCGAATGTCCAGGGCGCGCACGTGGGTGCGCCGGCCGGCCACGATCGATCCGGTTTCGTGGATGCGCACGCTGCCGGCGGCGATGGCGGCTGTGTCGGTGGTGGTGCCGCCCATGTCCACCACCAGGGCGTCGTCGAGGCCGGTGAGGTGTCTGGCGCCGGCCACGCTGGCGGCCGGGCCGGAAAAGATGGTTTCCACCGGTCGGGCCTTGGCCATGGTCGCCTGCATCAAGGTGCCGTCGCCCTTGACGACGACAATCGGGGCGGAGATTCCCATGGCCGCCAGCGCTTTTTCCAGGTCGGCGATCAGCGTGGTCAGCTGCGGGATGATGCGGGCGTTGAGCACGGCCGTGGCCGCACGGATCTTGAAGTCGAGGATGGCGGACAGTTCGTGGCCGCAGGTGACCGACAGCCCCGATTCCGCCTGGACAATGCCTTTGACGACCAGTTCGTGGGCCGGGTTGATCGCGCCGGCAAATCCGGAGACGGCGAAGGCGCCGACCCCATGGTTGGCCAGCATCTCGCGGACCGTGCGCCGGACGTGCCTTTCATCGATGGGCTGGGTCTCCTGTCCGCCGATCGACAAGCGTCCCGGGATGGGCGCCTTGGGCTCATGGGGATAGTCTTGCGGCTCGTAAATGCCGTAAGGGGGCATGATCAGCAGGCCGACTTTCTGACCGTCGCCTTCCACGATGGCGTTGGTGGCCAGGGTCGTGGATAGGGCGATCATCTCCACGCGCTGCAGCAGGCCCGGATCCAGTCGTGCCAGTGCCCGGCCGATACCGATCGTGAAATTCCAGCGCGTGGTCAAGGCCTTGCCGGTATCGTGGGTGCGGCCGTCGTGAAAATCGTAGATCACGGCATCCGTATAGGTGCCGCCGGCATCGATGCCCAGCCCGATTCGGGCGGCTCGCGCTGCGGCCTCGGCCGAATCGGCGACCATCGTGGTCGTGCGGCCCGTGGCCGCCTCACTGGAATGGTGTTCGCCGGCCCACAGGGGCTTGGCCGACAGTGTCCCGCCGACGGCGTCGAATGCGATGCTGTGGCGCGGTTGGACCACCAGGATCTCGTCAGTGGTGACGGTGGCCGTGAGCATCTTTTCGATCAAGGCCGGGCTGCCTTGGATTTTCTCAAACCGCCACTTGTGGGCCAAGGCCATCTCCCGGGCGTGGGCTTCAGATCGGGATGCGTCCCTGGCGCCGGTTTCGATAAAGGCGGCGCGCTGATAATTCTTGTGCCAGGCGTTGAGAAACCGCATCGTCTGTGCCGCGGCCCGGTTGCCGTAGCGGCGGGCGATGTCCTTGTAGTGCACCTGTTTGTCGCCATACCAGGCCTGCCGGTGCTGCTGGGAAACCGGCACGGCCTTTTCCCGGTACCAGCCGGCGGAGACATAATAGGTGCCCGGGGCTTTGCGAAACTCACGGCGATAGGCCTGTGCCCCGCCCAGGAACATGGCGATGCAGTCGTGCACCCTGGGCATGACCAGGGCGGTGTCACGCGATTGAATGCCGATCGTACCCCTTCCGCAGACGCCGTAGCCGATGACGATGCGCCCGGCCGTGCCTGCTGCCGAAACTTCGTCGATAGCCGTCTGAAGCTTCTGCTTGAGGCGGTCCGGCCGTTCGTGAAGCCCGGCTTCCAGAAATTTGAAGGCGACCGACAGGCCCAACCGCTCGGCGGCATCGCGCATCTCCGCGCCCAGCACTGCACATCCAATCACGACGATTTTTTGCGATTGCACGGTATCTCCTCGACCTTGGTTTCCGGTCGCCCGCCACCCTCGGCCGGTCTGCAACAAGCGGTCGCCAGTGCAGCCATGGGCTGCCGGGCGGGCCGGATTTCGCGGCGAACGCCGCCACACCTATTGATCTTGGGGTATTTTGTCAATAAAATGCATGAACGCGTTGGTTCGACAAACGTGGATCACACGGGAAAGGAGTACCTATGTCCGACATCCGCCGCCGAACGGTCGCCGGGCTCGTCGTGGGCGACACGTTTACCCTCACGCGGACCTTCGGACCGGACGACGTCGAAGGCTTTGCCGCGCTGACGCGCGACTACAACCCGATTCACTTCAGCGGGCGCTTTGTGCGTCGCAAGGGGTATACGTCGCGAATCTGCCACGGCCTGCTGGTGGGCGCCATGATTACCGAGGTGGGCGGCCAGATCGGTTGGTTGGCCTCGGGTATGAGTTTTCGTTTCAAAAAGCCGGTCTTTATCGGCGACACCATCACCTGCCGCTTTGCGCTCACTTCCCTGGGCGTCGACCATCGGGCCACGGCCGAGGCCGTTTTTACCAACCAGGATGGCCAGGTGGTCCTGGAGGCCGGCCTTTTCGGGGTGCTGCCCAATGCCAAAGAACGCACCGTGCTGGCCGAGTTGCTGGACACGGACGCCGGCGGCGACTGAACCATGGACAGGCCCACCGGGCTGCGGCTGGCGGTCGACGGTGTTGGGCCTACCGTTCGAACAGCATCTCGATCTGATCCAGGTCGGCCGGATCAAAATCCGCAATGCCCTGAGTGCGTTCCAAAAATGTGTCGATCGCCTTGGCGGCGACGGCATAGGTGTCCATCACCGCTGCCAGCTTGACCACGATCGGGTCGTCCTCGCCCAACTGACCGGCCATCTCTCCCAGCATCCGCGCGCCGCTGTCGACATGCCGCCGGATACGGTTGAAGGCGGCCTTGCGCATTTCGTATTTCTTTTGCTCCTTGTCGATCACCGGCAACAGACGCCTAACCGAAAACTCCACCAAGGCATCCCGGGGTGCATTGAAGGTACTTGAGATGTCATCGAGCAGGGCGAGCGACTTTCTGCTGATCACATAGGTCTTCTGGATGCGGTTTTCGGATCGGACGCGCCCATTTTGGACTTTCTTGGCGATGGCACTCAGGGAGTCGCTGTCCTGGGCCAGGTGGTCGAACAGGGACTTTTGTTTGATGCCCAGTTGGGCCGCCACGATGCTGATGGCCGCGATGCAGCCTGACGATAGCTTAAAGGTGGCGCGCACCGACTGCCTTTCCACAAGCCCCGAACTGGAAATGAAGGTCAGTGAATCGACCCCGCTTTTATGGTTTCTCCGTGACATATCCGGTCTCCATCCATGATCGTTTTTGTTTATTACCAATAAATACAGCACCGCAAAAATAATGCAACAAAAAAGCGCCCCACAATATTGACAATATTAAATGTGTAAATATTGTGGGGTCAATCATGGCACCATCGCAACCCCATCACCCCAAGGAGGTTCAAAGATGCTTTACAGAACGATTTTCAATGACCCTGGAAGGCGTTTCGGCGCTTCGTTTTCCGACCTGGATGAGATGCGCCGCCGGATGGATCGCTTTTTCGAAGCTTACGGTGATCGACAGCGCTCACGCAGTGATGCCGGCGTCTTCCCGGCGATCAACATCGCCGAGAACAGCGAGGCGTACATCGTCAGTGCGGAGCTGCCCGGTGTGACCTCCAGCGATCTGGAACTCAACGTTACCGCCAACCAGCTGACCCTGGCCGGCCAACGCAGGATCTCGGCCGAGGCGGAAGATGCCCGCTATCATCGGCGTGAACGCGAAGCCGGTCGGTTTTCACGGGCGATCGCGTTGCCCGGCGACGTCGATCCCGACGGCTGCAAGGCCAAGTTGGTGGACGGCGTGCTGACCATTACCATTTTCAAGGCCGAAAAGGCCAAACCCAAAAAGATTTCAGTACAATAGCGTCAACCTAAGGAGGGTGGGAACATGTCTGAAACCAAGGAGTTGCAAGTCAAGGAAAAGCAGGCTGTGGCCACGGCCGCCGAGCAGACCCAGCCGGGGCCGGTGTTCACGCCGAATGTGGACATCTTCGAAACCGAAACCGCCATCACGATGCTGGTGGACATGCCCGGCGTCAACACCGCCGATCTGAATGTGGATCTTCGCGACGACACGCTGACCTTGACCGGAAATGTGCGCCCGGAGCCGGAGGCGCACGGTGACAAAATCTATGTGGAGTATGAAACCGGTCGATACTATCGGCAATTTTCGCTGTCCGAGGTGATCGATCAGGTCAAAATCGACGCCAAGCTCAGCGACGGGGTACTGCGGCTCACGCTGCCCAAGGTGGCCAAGGCCACCCCACGGCGAATTGCGGTGCAGACCGAATAGACAGTCTGGCACGCGATCGATCCTCGCCCTTCAGCCAGCGCCTGCCCCAAAACCAGATCAACGGCGTACCCCCGGGCTGCGCCGTTGATGCGGTCTGTCAGGGGTTGCCGTTTCTGTCCACTCGATCGATCATCAAAGGGGACCGCCCAGGCTGTTTCGATCGGGCCTACTCGTCGAACAGGCCTTTGAAATCGCCATAGCCCTCCTGCTCGAGGGCTTCGGCGGGAACAAAGCGCAGTGCAGCCGAGTTGATACAGTAGCGTAGGCCGGTAGGTTCAGGGCCGTCGTCGAACACATGCCCCAGGTGTGAGTCGGCCTGTTTGCTGCGCACCTCCGTGCGCACCATGAAAAGGCTCTTGTCTTTCTTTTCTACTACGTTTTCCGGTTCGAGGGGGCGGGTGAAGCTGGGCCATCCGGTTCCCGAATCGAACTTGTCCGACGAACTGAAAAGCGGTTCTCCGGATACCACATCGACGTAGATTCCCGGTGCGTGGTTGTCCCAGTATTCGTTGTTGAAAGGCGGTTCGGTGCCGTTTTCCCTGGCAACGTGGTACTGCAGTGGGGTAAGGGTTTCTTTGAGCTGATCGTCCGAGGGGATGTCGATCCGCCCTGTTCGCTGCCCCGCCGGCGTGTTGGTTGTGGCCAAAGCGGTGTCCTGGCCGGCCCAGGTTTTTTCCAGAAACGCATCCCGGCCGGATCCCGATCGGTACCACTTGTAGCGCAGCGGGTTTTTCTTGTAGTAGTCCTGGTGGTAGTCTTCGGCCCTGTAAAACGTACCCAGGGGCAAAATGTCGGTGGCCACGGGCCGGTCGAAGCGGTCGGAGGCATCCAGCGCCTTTTTGGACGCTTCGGCCAGTTGGCGTTCTTCGTCGGTGGCGTAAAAAATGACGCTGCGGTATTGATCGCCCCGATCGACGAACTGGCCCCCGGGATCGGTGGGATCCACGTGGCGCCAGAAGATATCCAGCAGTTGTTGGTAAGACACCTTTTCAGGATCGTAAGTTACCTCGATAGCCTCCACATGGCCGGTGCCGCCTCCGGAAACCTGTTTGTAGGTGGGGTTTTCCAGGCCGCCGCCGGTGTAGCCCGACACGGCTTCGATCACGCCGTCCACCTTTTCGAAATCCGCTTCGGTGCACCAGAAACAGCCACCGGCAAAAACGGCCGAGCGTGTGTGTGCGTGGTTTAGTTTCATACGCGTCTCCATTGTATCCTCCATGCCGCCGGCCGGTCCGCCGAACAGCACAAACCCGGCCAACATCAGCGCGGCAATCAGTAGCATTTTCATAGGGCACCTCCGGCAGGTGATAGATGGTCTTTATTAAGGTAAAGACGTTGGGCCAAAATGCAAGGGCCGGAGACGATGAGCGGCCAGAAGTGCGCTGTGGTGGGAAGGGCTGCCGTGGTCAGGCGGCCGTCAATTCGGCATGCCGGAAACAATCCACCAGGTGATCGTTGACCACGCCGGCGGCCTGCAGGAAGGCATAACAAATCGTGCTGCCGACAAATTTGAAGCCATGTTGTTTCAGTGCGCTGCTGACTTGATCGGAAAGTTTGGTGGTGGCCGGTACGGCCTCGGGCGTGCGCCAGCGGTTGTGGATGACCTGCCCGTCGGTGAAGGACCAGATGAAGGCGTCGAACGTCTCGTGGCGCTCTTGCAACTGCAAAAAGGCGCGCGCATTGCCGACGGCGGCCTGAATTTTAAGCCGGTTGCGGATGATGGCCTTGTCGGCCATGGCCGCGGCGATTGCCGCGGCGGTCATTCCGGCAACCCGTTGGGGATGGAAGTCGTAAAAGACCCTGCGGAACGCTTCGCGCTTGTGCAGAACGGTGCGCCAGGCCAAACCAGCCTGGAAACCATCCAGGATGATGAACTCGAACCACTTGCGGTCGTCGTGGACCGGGACGCCCCACTCCGTGTCGTGGTAACGTACCATCAAGGGATCGTCACCAGCCCAGTTGCAGCGTTGGTGACGACCGGTACCGGGTCGATCGATCACTGGCCGAGTGGTTACTCTTTTTTCTCGGTGGCCTCATCGACCTTGTCAGCGGCTTCTTCTACCGCCTGGTCCACTTTCTCACCGGCTTTTTCCATGGGGCCTTCTTTCTGGCAGCCCACCCCGGCAATGGTGAAAAACGCACCCAGGGCCATCAGCAGTAAGAGCGTCTTGAGATGTTTCATTGAAAACCTCCTGTTGAAAATAATGGTGTTTGGGTGTGTGAGGTTTACAGGTACGACGGTTGGGTCAATAATTTGAAACTATCTTATTATACCACAGTGTTTCCGGTTTGTCATGCTCAAATTGCGGACCCGGTCCGCGGCATTCCGCGCGGGCAGCGGTGCTGCGCCGGCGGCCGGCGGATGGCCCAAACGATCCCGGACCCGCAGCCCGGCTTCCTTATCAGGCCTGATGCTAAGGTGGCAGCGTCCCTTCCGCGGCATCCGTTGCGGTGGTTTCGATCAAGGCGTCCGCATGCGATCGCGACGTTTTGGCCAGCTCGATAAATTGCCGCTGCGCCGAGCGAGCCGGCTCACCCTCACCCGGCCGCCGCTGCACGTAGCGGCCGTCGGGTTGGCAGTCCCATGTCAACAGGTTGGATTTTTCGTATACATTGAAGATCTCGTCCAGTTGGCGCTTGACTTGTGGATCGAGCACCGGGAAAACCGTCTCCACCCGGCGGTTGAGGTTGCGCTTCATCCAATCCGCCGAGCCGATGTAGTGGGCCGGGTCGCTGCCGTTCACAAAGCGATAGGTGCGGCTGTGTTCGAGGAAGCGTCCGACTACGCTGAAAACCGTGATGTTGCCGGAAAGCCCGGGCACGCCAGGTACCAGGGTGCGCAGGCCGCGATCGTTCAGTGAAATCGGGACCCCGGCCTGGCTGGTGCGGTAGATCGTCAATTTGATCGCCAGCACCTGCGGGTCCCGGGCGGCGCAATCCAGCAGGTGCTGAACCGATGTGTCAAAGCTGTGATAGGGGTGGTGCAACAGGATGTCACCCTGCCTGATCTCGTCGAAGATGGCGCCTGGGTTCCGCCGGTCGAGCTGTTTGAGTCGTGGATGGGTGACCGGAGCCACCGGCTGGTATTGGTGCGACGCGCTGTTGCCGACCGCAAACTTCATCAGGTCGTCGATTCCCAAAAAGGTCGATGTGGGGTAGACATCATGCGATTCGACACCGAATTGCTGAGCCAGCCACTGTTGCAGCTCAATCGGCATGCGGTGATCGACCTTGACCCGGACCACACCCGCAAAACGCCGCGCTTTCAGGTCACGGGCCACCAGTCGGATGATGGCGCCCGGCTCCTGCAAAAAGTCGGCCTCCTCTCGCCTGGCGTCGCCGGTGGCGCCGCGGGTGACCCGGAAAAAGTAAATGGCGCTCGGTGCCACTCCGCCAAACAAAAGGTCCAGGTTGGCTGCGATTACTTGCTCGAGCGGCACGAAACCCTGTTCGTCGGCCAGGGGAACCCAGCGGGGGCGGTTGTTGGGTACCTTGATGCGCACGAAGCGCTCTTTTTTAGCGAAGCCGTCGGACACCAGTACGGCCAAATTGAGGCCCAGGTTGCTGACGAATGGGAATGGGTGCTCCGCGTCCACGGCCAGGGGGGTGATAATCGGGCGAACCGAATCGTGGAAGTAGTCGCGCAGGTGGGCGTGCTGCGAAGTGTTGAGGCTGCTGTGATCCAGAATCGGCATTCCGGCCTGTGACAGGCCCGGCCGGATCTGTGTGTCGATCGCGGTTTCGAGCGTCCTGAGTTGATGGACGATCTCTGCGCGGCACAGCTGGAACTCCTAAAGTGGTGTGCGCCCGTCGATGGAGATCTTTTCCGGGATCAGCGCGATGTGCCGTTTCAGGCCGCTGATGCGCTTCATGAAAAACTCGTCGTGCAGCATGCCCATGATGCCGGCGAACTTGACCCGTTCCAAAAGCGGCAGATCGCGATCCTCTACCAAGGCCAGAACACGCCGTGCGAAACCGAGCCAGCTCAATTCACGATTGAAAAACTGCTCCGGGGAATCCATGGCCTCACCGTGTTGGGCTGCCAAACCGAAATCGAGTCGTGCGGGGGTGCAGCAGGAAGTCGACGATGGTCGAACGGCAATGCATATGAATAGGATGGAACCCACTTGACGGTCAAGGGAAAAAGGCTGCGACCTGCTGCGCAAACGATAGGTGTGGGCGGCACTCGATCCGATCATAGGGTCCGGACAATACCGAAATGGTGCACCCCGTGCAGCGGTCGTCGGAACCACCAAGTCTGCTTTTACGATCCGGCCGCCGGTGACGGCATGGTAAAAACACATTCAATATCAAAAGCTTGGTCGGCACTGGCAAGGCAGGCGCGGACCCGGCCACCCGAGTCGGTCTGAAAAATCGGAAACGCGAGTTCGCAAAAGCGGGCCATGTTTTTTAACTATTTGATATTGCTGTTATAATTATTTGGCACCAATCTTGATAGACCCTCGGTATCAATTTACCATCGGTAGTCCTTTCCACCGGCTATATCGGGCGCATGAAGCGTCGTCGGGTTGTATGCATCTTATCAATCATCAAGAGGATGGAAAAATGAAAAGAAACAGCGTATTTCGAATGGCAATCGCACTGTTCATGGTTATCGGCATGCTGGTTGGCACCACCGCGCTCTCCGTCGCCACGGCCGATGCGGCCGACCCGCAAACCATAGAGGGGGTCGTCCAAGAGGGCAAGAACGGCACCACCATCATCAAAATGGACGACGGTCAGGCTTTCAATGTCCTGGGTAAGAACATGAAAGATATGCTCGGAAAAACTGTGAAAGTCACCGGCACGCTGTCAAAAGGAAAGTCTACCCGCGCCATCGTCGTGAACTCTTTCGAAGAAGTGCCCAATTAGGGTTCGTTCCGTAATAACCCAATGGTTGTTTTGGGCCGGTGCCACCGTTGTATCGCCGTGGTGCCGGCCCCCGCCTCCTGCATGGCTTTGGCCTTCATTCTTCCGAACGCCGGCATCCTGCTAAAAATCCGCGAATAATGACCAGTGCCTGACCGGTGCTCTGTGGGGTCATGACGTCGCCGGCCAGTACGTGCCGGCCCATATCCCTGTTTTTCCGGAACAGGACCAGTTTTTTGCAAGGGGACGGAAACGAACGATAGCGTGCGATGGCCACCGACACGTTGATCACCCGGTCCCAGGGGTTGAGCATTATCAGCACCGGCATGACGGCGTGCTTGAAATCGAGCTGCCAGGACAACCGGACCAGTCGCATCATGGTGGCGATGGCGCGCACCGGGTAGCGTGCCGTCCAATAACGGGCCTGGTCCGCATTGGCGAGGCTAAAACACCGCCAGCCGCCGTAGAACTTCTCGAGAAACCGCAGACCTGGCGGCCACAAGGCCAGCGCCGCCAACGGGTTTTTGGGGAAAAAATTGGGTGACAGCAGCACCAGGCTGTCTAAGTGCGTCGCCACCGACGGTTGCGTGGCCAGCCAGGTGGCCAAGGTTGCACCGGTGGACATGGCCACCAGTACGACCTGCCGGCCCAGACGCCGGCCGATGGCCACGGCTTCCAACCCGTCGGCTAGCCACTCGTCCACCGTGGCACAGGCCAGCGCGTCGCCATCCCGGCCGTGACCGCTGAGGCGGGTATAAAACAGGTTGGCCTTCAGGGCCTCGGCCAGACGGTCGCACAGTGGCCACGTCTCTCGGCGGCTGGCTGAAAAACCGTGGATATAGACAACCGCCAGGTCGCGTCGCTCGTGCCGGTGGTTGTGCCAGATGATTTTCTTCTCGCAGTGCCTGCGGATGTCGCCGCGCCTGGATTCAGACTCGGCCAGGTACGCCTCCAGACGGTCCAATCGGGCGGGTATGCGGCTTTGGCAAAAATCGGGCACAGTGGCTTGTTTCTCTCGGATTGGGTGTCGCCGTCGATCATGACCATTTCGTCAGGTCCGCCCTGGCGCAACGGTCATCAACCTGCGAATGCCTGCAACCTAACCATTGTTGTCCGATTGTCACGTGCAAAAGGCCACGGGCAGCGGTGCGGTGTAGTTCGTGCCGGTCCAGGCCGTCGGGACGATGTCAACGTTGAAACGCCAGTTGGACAGGTGGCCGGCGGTTCCCCGAAATACCAAGACCTGACATGGGCTGTGGCCCGCACCCGTGACGGCCACGAGGGCCGCCTGGATGTGCTGCCGGCTGAAAAATCGGCGCTCGCTCGGTCATGCCGACGCGCGCCAGGCGGTCATTGCGGGACGAGACCGAATCGACACCCTCGGTACGGTCCGCCTTGCCATCCGAGCTGAATCGGCTGGTCGTCGGGGGACTGGATTTGTTGCGGCAAGTGACGTATAGATAGGCAGCGTCAACCCGTGGACAGCGCTTGAAATCGAATTTGATGGACTCGTGAAGCCGGCATGCCCGTCAAATTTCAGATGACCCCTGACGATGATATGAGCGAACTCGAACTGGCTTATTTGATTGGCGGTGCTGCCGGCCTTCTGCTGGGCGCCGTTCTTGCCATCGTGGTCTGCCGTTCCCACAGCCGCTCCGATGCGGTTGCCATGGCTCGGCTGTACGACGCCGAAAAAGGTGCCGTAGAAGAAAAGCTGGCTCTTGTGAACGCACAGCTGGCGGCGGTAAATGCCGATTTGAGTGATGCCCGACGGCAGCTGGACCAGCGTCGTGACGCCATGGCCCACTTGGAAGCGACCGCGGCTGCCTTGTCCCGGACGGCCGACCGGATTCCCATCCTGGAGGCTGCGCTGCAAGGGCGTGCCGACGAGTTGGAGGCGCGCCGCAGCGCGTCCCTTGAGCTGGAAAAAAAGGTGTCGGCGCTGGCCACGCAACTCGAGGCCGAGCGCCGGCAGAGTGCCGAAAAGCTATCCGTACTCGACGATGCCCGCCAGCGGCTGACCCATGAGTTCAAGGTGCTGGCCGACCGGATCCTGGAATCGCAGAGCCAGACTTTCGCCGAGCGCAACCAGCGTCAGATGGATGGATTGATCGGCCCGCTGCGCGAACAGCTAGGCGACTTCAAAAAGCGCGTGGAGGATGTGTACGACAAGGAGTCCCGCGACCGGGCGGCCCTGCGCAGCGAAATCGGGCACCTGAAAGATCTCAACGAGCGCATCGGCAAGGATGCCCTGAACCTGACCAATGCCCTGAAGGGCGACGTGAAGACCCTGGGCGGCTGGGGAGAGGTGATCCTCGAACGCATCCTGGAGGCGTCCGGCCTGGAAAAGGGGCGGATCTACGAGACCCAGGTGAGCCTGGGCGGCGCGCAGGGCGGCCGCTACCAGCCTGACGTCGTCATCCGGCTGCCCGAGGGCCGGGATGTGGTCGTGGACGCCAAGGTCTCGCTCAAGGCCTACGAGCGCTATCACACCGCCCAGGAGGCGTCCGTGCGCGCCTCAGCCATCAAGGACCATCTGATGTCACTGCGCAACCACCTCAACGGCTTGAGCGGCAAGCACTATGAAGACCTCCAGGGGATCCGCAGCCTCGACTTCGTGCTCATGTTCGTGCCCATCGAAGCGGCTTTTTTCACCGCCCTGGAGCACGACCGAGCCCTGTTCACCGAAGCTTTTGAAAAAAATGTCATCTTGGTGTCGCCGTCGACCTTGCTGGTGACCCTGCGGACGATCCACAACATGTGGCGCAATGCCGACCAGAACAAGAACGCCCTGGAAATTGCCCGGCAGGCCGGCGGCCTTTACGACAAATTCATCGGTTTCATCGAGGTTCTGGAAACGGTGGGTCAGCAGTTGGACCGGGCCAGGGACGCGCACCGTACCGCCGTAGAGCGTCTATGCACGGGACGGGGCAACCTGGTGCGGCGGACCGAAATGCTCAAGGCCTTGGGCGTCAAGGCCAACAAGGCCCTGCCGGTTTCATACGCCGAGGCCGTGGCGCCTGACGGCAGCGCGCACTTGGAAGCGGTGGACGCAGCCGACCCGGAATCTGCTGACGGATAATCAGTGTTAGGCCAGCAGAAATAAATAAATCCGTCAGAATTGCGCCGGATGTGTGCCGATCTTCAAGGCGCGACAAATGAAAGCGTATTGGAATACGTCACATTTGGGGCAAGGCCGAAGACCGGCGCAAAGACAAGCAAAGCGGTGGATTTATTTCCGCTGGCCTTAATCCACAAACCGGCAAATTGGTCAAGACGTATCGTTACATGCTCAAGGCGGCTGCGTCGGGATTGCTGCGGATGCGGCCGATCAGCACGGTTTCGTTGCGGATGGCGTCGGCCAACTGCCGGGTAAGGGTCCCCTTGCGAGCATTGACCTGGCCAGTGCCCACGGAACGGTCCACCAGCCATGTGACATAAAGTGTTTCGATTGCGGCCGTGACATCGGTCAAGACCGCAAACAGATCGTGGCGGGCCGCTTTCATCTGTTCCATCTGCGTATTGACGATCCCGCTCTGGTTGGGAAATTGGCGGCCGATCCGCTGCAGTCGTTTCAACTCCCTGTCCATCATCGCCACGATGTCGTCCAAGGTGATCATGTTGTGGTAAAGGGCGGTCGAGACGCTGTCGCGGGTGAAGCGGATGACCTCCTCGCGCATCTTGACGGTCGTCAGGCGGGTGCGCAGCGGCTCTTGTTTACACAAGGTGCCGTAGGCCCAATACCCAGCGCCGCCGAGCAGGGCCACTGCCAGGAGGATCGCGACGATGCGCAGGGCGCCGCCGCCGCGGGCGTTGGCTATGATTCTGATCGGATGTTCAACGATGGATCTCATGCGTTGTTTCAACGGTGATGGCATTGCTGCTCGTGCAGTATAAAAAGCAACCGGTTTCAATGACCGTTATCGGCAGCCGGCCGGAAACCTGTACGTCCAGGCCGGATGATTCCCGTGCGGCCATTTGGGTGGTATATCTCAAACAACCCGTTTGACGGGATCGCGGCGTTGTGGATACGTTCGTGATAAAGGAGAACCGTATGCGAACGGCACTGACGATTGCCGGGTCCGATTCGTCGGGTGGTGCCGGTATTCAAGCCGACCTGAAGACCTTTCAGGCCCTGGGGGTTTTCGGCATGAGCGCCGTAACGGCCGTGACGGTCCAGAACACCCAAAAGGTCCATGCCATCCAGGAGATGACACCGCAGATCGTCCACGACCAGATCACCTGCCTGTTCGACGACATCCCCATCCACGCCGTCAAGATCGGCATGGTGGCCAGTGTGCCCCTGATCGAGGCCGTGGCCCGGGCCCTGAATCGCATTGAGCGGTTGCCGCCGGTGGTCCTGGACCCGGTGATGATTTCAAAAAGCGGGTATGCCCTTTTGCGGCCAGACGCCCAGGCCGCCTTGGTCAGGCATCTCTTTCCGCTGGCCCGGGTGGTGACGCCCAACCTGCCCGAAGCCGAAGCATTGCTGAATGTCAAGATCACCGATCTGGACGGCATGCAGGCCGCGGCTCGAGAAATTGCGACCTTGGGGGCAAAGTTGGTGGTGGTCAAGGGGGGGCACCTGGGGCAGGGCAGCGCCACCGACGTCCTGTTCGACGGTCACGATTTCAGGTTTCTGGACGGCCGACGGATCCAAACCACCAACACCCATGGCACCGGATGCACCTTTTCGTCGGCCATTGCGGCCGGTATGGCCCGTGGGGCCACGTTTTTCGATGCCGTGACCCAGGCTAAAACCTACATTACCGGGGCCATTGAAAACGCCCTGCCGCTGGGCAAGGGGTGCGGCCCCACCCACCACTTCTACGATCTTTACCGGCGCGCCGGTGTGCACGACGACGGATAAGCGGCCAGGGCGGCAAAATCGTCACAGCATATCGGTGAGAAAACACCCGCCGCCACCGCCGTCAGGCAAAGGCCTGGCGCCGTCCCTGACCGGTGCATCGTCTGCTGCGGACGCGTCGGCCGGCGCAGCCAGTCCCGAGAGATCGACGGGGAACCCCCAACAGCGGGTCGAACCTGATCAGCGGATCGTGCAGCGCTTTACGAAAGGTTCGGCAGACAACTTAAAGCGCTGCATCTCCTCGTTGGTAATGGTGGGGTCCAGCCGATGGTTGAATTCGGGGTCGAGGCATGCGGCGCGGCAGTTGAACGTCTGGAGCACGTAGGATTGGGCCCCCTGGATCGTTGCGGCGATGGCGGCGATGGCCGCGGCGTCGATCAATGGCGCCGCACAGGTCGTGCGAAATTCGTAGGCCGGGGCCCGGTCCATAATGAGACGGATGCTGGCCGCCAGCATTTCATGAAGGTGCGGGTCGCCGCAAAAGGGACCGTAAGCGTCCAGGGGGGCCTTGATGTCCATGGCGATGAAATCCACCAGGCCCTGGTCGATCAGTCGGCCCAGCAGATCGGGTCGGCTGCCGTTGGTGTCCAGCTTGAGCGGATAGCCCAGGCCCTTGACGCTGCGGCACAGATCGGCCAGCCCGGCGGCAAGGGTCGGCTCGCCGCCGGTGACGGTAACCCCCTCGAGCATCCCCCTGCGGGACGCCAGGTAGGCCAACGCGTCGACGGACGCGATCCGGTCCGGATACTCGCCCCGGGCCAGGTCCGGATTGTGGCAGTAGGGACAGTAAAAGTTGCAGCCGGTGACGAAGAGTACACCGGAAATTTTACCGGGGTAGTCGATGAACGAGTTTTTCTGGAGGCCGGCTAGAAGCATGGGCATGTCCCAGGGCCGGCGTTTCGATTGGGCGCCGCCGCAAGCGGTCGCGGCGGCACCCTCATACGGTTCCCATACGCCGCAAGGACCTCTCGTCCGCGACGGGCGCAGCCCGGCTGGTCGATCGATCCGCTGACCGGCCGTCCGCATCCGCTTTGGCGACCGCAAAAGCTGCGGGTGGCTCGGCACTTTCGGACGGGATCGTGAAGGTCGTCCGCCGGCAATATTCGGCCTGTTTTCCGTCGTTCCATTGTTTGACCGGACGCAGGTAGCCCACCACGCGCGAATAGACCTCGGTTTCGCGGTCGCAGCGGGAGCAGCGGATCTGCTCGCCGCTGAGGTAGCCGTGGGACGGGCAGACCGAAAATGTCGGTGTCAGAGTGAAGTAGGGCAGACGGTAATTGGCCGCAACCTTGCGAATCAGCGACTTGACCGTTTCGATCTCGCCGACCTGTTCGCCCAGAAACAGGTGCAGCACGGTTCCGCCGGTGTACTTGGTCTGCAGGTTGTCCTGGAGCATCAGGGTCTCGAAGATGTCGTCGGTGTGGTTCACCGGCAGTTGCGTGGAGTTGGTGTAGTAGGGGGCGGCGCCCTTTTGCACGTCTGTTTCGTTGGCGCAGCGGATGTTCGGGTAACGCTTCTTGTCGATCATGGCCAGCCGGTATGACGTGCCTTCGGCCGGCGTGGCTTCCAGGTTGAAGATATCGCCCGTGCGCTCCTGGATGGCGGTGATCATGGCCCGCAGTTCGTCCATGACCGTGACGGCAAAGGTCTGACCGTCGGTGGTGGTGATGTCCGTGCCGATAAAGTTCAGGCAGGCCTCGTTCATGCCCACGATGCCGATGGTCGAAAAATGGTTTTTCCAGTAGAGTCCAGAGCGGTTCTTGATCGACCGCAGATAGAATTTGGAGTAGGGGTACAGATTTTTGTCGGTGAACTTTTCGAGCACCTTGCGTTTGATGGACAGGCTTTCGATGGCCAGATCGACCTTGGCCTGCAGGGTCTCGAAAAAGTCGGCCTCGCTGTTGGCGGTGTGGCCGATCCGGGGCAGGTTGATGGTCACCACGCCGATGGAACCGGTCAGCGGGTTGGCGCCGAACAGCCCGCCGCCGCGCTTGAGCAGCTCGCGGTTGTCGAGCCGCAGGCGGCAGCACATGGAGCGGGCGTCTTCCGGCGACATGTCCGAATTGACGAAATTGGAAAAGTAGGGGATGCCGTATTTGCCGGTCATGCGCCAGACGGTTTCCAGGTTGGGATTGTCCCAGTCGAAATCCCGGGTGATGTTGTAGGTGGGAATGGGAAACGTGAACACCCGACCCTTGGCATCGCCTTCGATCATCACTTCGGCAAAGGCCCGGTTGAAGGTGTCCATCTCGGCCTGGAACTGCCCGTAAGTTTCATCCCGCGCCGTGCCGCCGATGATCACCGGCTGATCCGCCAGCGTTCCGGGCACGCACAAATCCATGGTGATATTGGTAAACGGGGTCTGGAAGCCCACCCGGGTGGGGATGTTGATGTTGAAGACGAATTCCTGAAGGGCCTGCTTGACCTTGTCGTACCCGAGATCATCGTAGCGGATGAAGGGCGCCAGCAGGGTGTCGAAATTGGACAGGGCCTGGGCGCCGGCGGCCTCGCCCTGCAGGGTGTAGAAGAAATTGACGATCTGGCCCAAAGCCGAGCGCAGGTGCTTGGGCGGCGCACTTTCGACCTTGCCTTCGACCCCTTTGAAGCCGTTGCGCAGCAGGTCGGTGAGGTCCCAGCCCACGCAGTAGACCGACAGCAGGCTCAGGTCGTGGATGTGAATGTCTCCCTCGGCATGGGCCTTGCGGATCTCCGGCGGATAGATTTTGTTGAGCCAGTACTCGGCGGTCACATCCGAGGATATGTAGTTGTTGAGCCCCTGGAGGGAGTAGCACATATTGCTGTTTTCCTTGATTTTCCAGTCCAGCTTCCGGATGTAGTGCTCCACCAGGTCCACCTGTGCCTCGCTGGCGATGCGCCGGATCTGGGCGTGCTGCTCCCGATAGATGATGTAGGCCTTGGCCGTCTTGTAGTAGGGGGAGTCCAGCAGGACGCGTTCGACGATATCCTGGACTTCTTCCACGTCGAGGGTCGGCCCGCGGTGCAGTTCGTGGGCCAGGGTCAGGACCCTCAAGGTCAGTTTTTTGGCTTCACGCTGTTCAAACTCGCCGCTGGCATGGCCGGCTTTGGCGATGGCGGCGGTGATCTTGGAACCGTCGAATTCGACAACACGGCCGTCACGTTTGTTGATCTGTTCTATCACGGGATTCTCCTCGGGTGCGAGCACCGGTCACGGGGGCGATCAAAGGACGAAAAAACACCGCAACCAGCGTCGTTTCGCTGGGTGTGCAGCCTATCGGGCAGCTTCTTGTGCGATGGTGTCAAAGCCCCATGGAGGCCGGGGCAATGAAAAACTTTCTACAACAAGATGTTGTTGTCTGTCAAGCCGCTTTTCCCACATGTTGTGCCTGCCTGGACGACGCCACCGAAAGCGCCAAGCGGCTGTGTTTGCAGTGAAAACCGTCGGTCAGGCCGCCGCGGCCGGTCAGGGCGCCCGTCCGTCCGGCCATTTTTCGATCCGCCGCTGACTCAGGACGATTGTGTGTATATGTTGTGCTAAAAACCTGCTTGACATACAATATGTTGTATGAGAGATTCTGCTTTACGCAAACGTGACCGGGCGCCCGATGCGCCGGTCGTGTAGGGCCTTCACCCGGGAACCGGTCCAAGACCAACCGCGGGCCGGCCCGACGTTTTGACCCGGTGTTACGACCGGAGCGTCCTCATTTTTGGACGGACACTACCTAAATTTACGGAGTGGCAACCGTTATGGCGCGAAAAACCAAAATACTCGTCGTCGAAGACGGCAGCGTGGATCTGAACACGCATGTCTGGGATGACCATGCCTTTTGTAAGAATCTGATCGGGGCCAATGCCGTCAATGAAACCCAGGCCCGCGAGATTGCCGAATTCGTGCGGTCCACCATCGATCGCATGGACCTGCGGCACATCACCCCCCCCATGGTGGACGAGATGATCAAGGCCAAGCTGGCCGAATACGGAATGGACGCCCCGGGGCCCTTGCGCTTGACCTGCGACATGTTCGTCAAGAACGGCCTCGACCTCTCGCCCAATGCCAGGACGGTCTTGGAACGGCGCTACCTGAAAAAAGATCCGGAGGGCCTGATCCGGGAGACACCCGTCAAGATGTTTCACCGGGTGGCCCGCCACATCGCCCAAGCCGAAAAAATCTACGACGCCAACGCCGATGTCAGCAAGGTGGCCGAACCGTTCTACACCATGATGACCGAATTCCGGTTTTTGCCCAATTCTCCCACGCTGATGAATGCCGGCCGGCGCCTGGGCCAGCTGGCAGCCTGTTTTGTGCTGCCCATCGAAGACAGCATGGAGGGTATCTTCTCCTCGCTGAAAAACGCAGCCATCATTCATAAATCCGGCGGCGGAACCGGCTTTTCGTTTTCGCGGCTGCGACCGAAAAACTCCATGGTGGGCACCACCGGCGGCATCGCCTCCGGTCCGGTCTCCTTTATGAAGATTTTCAACACGGCCACCGAGCAGGTCAAGCAGGGCGGCACCCGCCGCGGCGCCAACATGGCGATTCTCCGGGTGGACCACCCGGACATCATGGAGTTCATTCACTGCAAGGCCAATAACCTTGATCTGAACAACTTCAACATTTCGGTGGGGATCACCGACACCTTCATGGCAGCCGTCAAGGACGACGACACCTATGACCTGATCGACCCGCGCAACGGCCGGACCGTGGAGACCCGCCAGGCGCGTGACGTCTACACCGCCCTGGTCCGACAGGCATGGAAGAACGGCGACCCGGGCATCGTCTTTTTAGACCGCATCAATCGCGACAACCCCACCCCGGCCCTGGGCGACATCGAAAGCACCAACCCCTGCGGCGAACAGCCCCTGTTGCCCATGGAGGCCTGCAACCTGGGATCGATCAACCTGGCCAAGTTCGTGATCGCGGCCGCTGATGGTCAGCGGATCGACTACACGGCGTTGAAACAGACCGTCTGGACCGCTGTGCAGTTTCTGGACAACACCATCGACATGTCCCGCTACCCCTTGGCGGAGATCGACGCGATGGTCAAGGGCAACCGCAAGATCGGTCTGGGGGTCATGGGGTTTGCCGACCTGCTGTTTCAATTGGCGATTCCCTACAACAGCGCGGCGGCGCTCGAGGTGGCCGAGGCGGTCATGTCATTTATCCAAAAGGAATCCCACCAGGCCTCGCGGCACCTGGCCGAACGGCGCGGCGTGTTCCCCAACCATTCCAAAAGCCGTTTTCACGGCGACGACCAGGCGCGCTATCGCAACGCCACCACCACTACCATCGCGCCCACCGGAACGTTAAGCATCATCAGCAACTGTTCATCGGGAATCGAGCCGCTGTTCGCCTTGAGCTTCGTGCGCACGGTCATGGACAACGACAAGCTCATGGAGGTCAACCCCCATTTCGAAGCCGTGGCCCGGCGGCAGGGCTTCTACTCCGACGCCCTCATGGCCGCCATTGCCGAGGCAGGCACCGTCGCCCACATTGACGATGTTCCCGAGGCGGTCAAAAAGGTCTTCGTCACCGCCCACGACATATCGCCGGAGTGGCACCTGCGCATGCAGGCGGCCTTTCAAAAGCACACCGACAACGCCGTTTCCAAGACGGTCAACCTGGCCGGGGATGCCACGGAGGCGGATGTGCGCAAGATATACGACCTGGCCTGGGAACTGGAATGCAAGGGCGTTACCATTTACCGGGACGGCAGCAAGGAGAATCAGGTCCTCTCCTTTTCCAGCACCACGAAGGCCGAGGATGCCTTCATGACCGCCGTTCGCGAGCGCCCCGAAACCCTGGACGGATTCACGACGCGTGTCAAGACCGGGCTCGGGCAGCTCTACGTGACGGTGACCGAATACCACGGCAAGCCCTTCGAGGTCTTTGCCACGATCGGCAAGTCCGGCCGCTCGACCACCGCCAAGACCGAAGCCATCGGGCGCCTGGTCTCTTTGGCCCTGCGTTCGGGGGTGACCGTCGACAAAGTGGTCAACCAGCTCCAGGGGATCGGCGGCGAACATCCCATCTTCCAGGAGGGCGGCCTGGTGCTCTCCATCCCGGATGCCATCGCGCGCGTCCTGGAAAAACGGTACCTGAAAGAGGGCAAGATAAAGCGCAAGGGCGGCAGCCTGATGGGCGAAGTCTGCCCCGAGTGCGACCAGACCATCAGCTTCGAAGAGGGCTGCATGACCTGTCACTTCTGTGGGTTCACCAAGTGCAGCTAAACAGGGGCGTGGGCTGACGGTGGACGGCGCCTGGCGCCCCACGCCGGGCGGGATCCGGACGGTGAAGGGGAGCCCGGCTTCGGTTGGCTGGCTTCCCGGTCACATGCCGTGGGGGGGCGTATGCAGGGCGGGTGTGGCCCACAGGTAGTCGGCCCATGGCAGTTCGGCGGCGTCGCCGACGGGCGCCAGGTAGATGGTTTTAAACGGGGCCGGGTTGCGCGCATAGGCACGGTTGGGAATGCCGAATTTGCGGATGATGTGCCCGTTGCCCACCAGCACCACCATCTTGCCCGGCCCCAGGTTGTCGGCCACGGCTGCGGCCATGGCGTCCTCCCAGGCGCACTGGGCTTCATAGAAGTAGTCGAAATTGTCCCGGCCCCGCAGGGTGTGCATCTTGAATATCCCCTCCACGTAGGCGCGGTGCTCGGCGTTGTCGGTGTCGATGGTTGCCGGCAGATGGCCCCGGTCCGCATCTCCCAGGCTGGCGATCCCGCCGGTGCCGATCTTGGCGGGGATGTGAAAGGGCAGGTTCAGGGCGATGATCCGCAACCCGTTTTCCTTTGCATATTCCAGGATATCACGATACAGACCGAAGTCGTAGCGCCAATTGGCATACCAGTGGGTGCGCTCGATAAAGGTCTGTTCATCCAGTTCACCGGCCGACCACTGATCCAGCATCGGCTGGTAGGTGTGGTCGAACATCTCCATGCCGATGACCAGATCCGGCGTGGTCTGTGCCATGGCCTGGATAATGTCCAGTTGAACGGCATGGTGGGCCGGGTTGGTGTGGCTCTCGCCGACGTAGACGATGCGGGCCTGGGCCAGCTCGTCGAACAATTGCTCCCGGGAGACCACGGCCGGCGGGTCGGTTCGCAAAATGGTGCCTTCCATCAGGCGGGTCGGGTTGTCCTTGATCGCGAGCGTCTTGGGTGTCACGGCGCATCCAATTAAACAGAGCATGGTCACAACGGCCGCCACAGCTGTCAGGCAGCGCTGGGCCGCATTCCTTTTCCAGTGGGCCAGAAGGTCGTATGGCATCATGGCTCGCCTGTTTTCGGAGGTAGGGGTGAAAGTTAAGTCAAAAAGCGAACTGCTCTTCCGCAAGGCCTTCATTCCCTGGTACGACACGGAACCCGCCATGCTGTTGACCCTGGTGTTTGCCGTCGGGGTCCTGCTGTTCGGCATCAACGGCGTGGCCGCTGCCCTGGAGTCGCCCGAGTATCGCAACTATGTGTGGGTTCCCGGCCTGTTGGTGATCCTGTCGTCGGCCATTACCGTCTCCACGCTCGTGCGCCTGATCCGACGGGGATAATGACGGATCAAGGGCCCACCGCCCATCTGGGGGACTCCCGTTGCGAATCAGACCCATCCGCCGTCATTCAACCGATTCGACAAATGCCTGGTAGCTCATGTTCAGGTAGCTGTCGGAGCCGATGTACTTCAAGATGGTCAGCATTTCTTCGGCCGCTATAAAGCCGGGCCGGTTGCCAATGCGCTCCCCCTTTTCCGAGATAAACCAGGTGCTGGGCAGTCCCTTGACATTGTAGTCGGCGGCAACCTCCTGCTCTTTGTCCGAGTTGACCGTGACGGGCACGAAGTTGCGGTTGACGTAGGCGATTACCGTGGGATCCTGAAAGGTCTCTTTCTCCATCTTGAGACAATACCGGCACCAGTCGGCATTGAAGACCACAAACACTTTTTTGTTTTCGGCCGCCCCCCGCTGACGGCCTTCGGCGTAGGAAACCCATTGGATGCCGCCGTCGTCGGCCTGTGTCGCGGATGCGGTCATGGCGGTGCCGAGCACGGTCAACACCAGTACCGGGGCGATTAAGATCGGGATCCATTGTTTTATCATGGGGTCATGTTCCCTATATGCTGATAAGGTTGAGTTTGTTGGTGACCAACAGCACGCCGAGGATCATCAGCAAGACACCTGCGGTCACATTGATATATTTTAGCGACCAGGAGGCCCGACGCACAAAGGTCAACAGTGAATTGACGAAAAGCGAAAGCAGCAAAAAGGGGATGGCCAGGCCGAGGGCATAAACGGCCAGCAGCCCCATGCCGTTGATTACCGTCTCCTGGTTGCTGGCGACGATGAGGATCGACCCCAGCAGGGGCCCGATGCACGGGCTCCAGCCCGCCCCGAAGGCCATTCCCACGAAGAAGGTTCCCATGAGGTGAAGCGGTTTTTGGTGCACCTCCAGCCGGCGTTCGAATTCCAGCAGTCGAAACCGGATCAGGCCGGTCATGTGGATGCCGAACAGGATGATCAGGATGCCGCCGACGATTCGGATCCAGTCTTGGTACTTGTAGACAGCGGACCCCAAAAAAGAGGCCGATGCGCCCATGAGGATGAAAACGAGCGAGAAACCAAGGACATAGCTCACCGTCGCCCGAACCACACGGGCCCTGACCCGCCTGCTGTCGGTCTGGGTCAGTTCTTCCAGCGACAGGCCGGAAATGAAGGTGAAGTAGGCCGGTATCAACGGCAGGATGCACGGTGAAAAAAACGACAGCAGGCCCGCGATCAAGGCGGCGGGATAGGAGATCGATTCGGTGAACATGCGTCTGATCGGTCCTTTGATGGTGGCGGTGCTGACAGCCGCCACCTGAATTTACCTGAACGTAGCGGGATGCGGCGTCCATGATCGAATGTCGGCCGCAGATGCGCCGGGGCCTACCGGCCCGACGGGCTGTCGGCCAGGGTCGACCGTAGCGACCGGGGCCATGCCAGGGTCCACAGCGCGGCGGCCAGAAGCAGCAGGTTGCGCAGTGTGTTGAGCAAAATACTCGACGGCGCGTGGGCCGACAGCGAAAAACAGCCGCAGGCGATGTTCAAGCCCCGGTAGCCGTTGTACAGATGCATGCCGATAAAGGCCACCATCATCACCGTCACCGTCAGGGCGGCCCCTTTTTTCAGGCGGCCGACCACCAGCGCAATACCGCACACCATCTCGACCCAGGGAAAGACCACAGCGGTCACCGCCACCAGCGGCGGCGGCAACAGCCGGTAGTTGGTCACGATTGCCGCGAAAGCCGACGGATCGGCGATCTTGCCGACACTGGAGAGGATGAAAACGGTGCCCAGTGCGATTCTAACCCCGATGGTGGCGATGTTGACAGCAGCCGGTGAAAGTAATGTCAAATCAATCCCCGCACGTTCGATGACGATAGTCAACCTGTTATCATAATCACACGGGTCGCTGTCGGCAAGTGTCGATGAACGCTCAGGGCTGCGTCTCACCGTTGGAAAAGTTCTTGATCATGGCTGCGCCAAGCTCCTTGGAGCGGTTGGTGGCGGCTTCCACGGCGTTGATGAGGGTGGTCCGCAGACCGCCTTTTTCAAGGGTGTGCAGGCCGGCGATGGCCGTGCCGCCCGGCGAGGTCACCGAATCTTTCAGCTCGCCGGGGTGGGCCTTGGTTTCCAGCAGCAGTTTGGCGGAGCCCAAGATGGTCTGGGACGCCAGAACGAGCGCATCCTTGCGGGAGAGCCCCACCTTGACGCCGGCGTCGGCCAAGGCGTCCACGATCATGAAAATGTAGGCCGGACCGCTGCCGCTCAGGCCGGTGATGGCGTCCATCAGGTAGTTCTCCTTGAGGAAAATGGATCGGCCCACCGAATCGAAGATGGCCATGGCCAGGTCGATGTCTTCCGGGGTGGCATGCCCGCCGGCGGCCACGCCGGTGGCGCCTTCACGAACGGCGACCGCCACATTGGGCATGACCCGGATCAACCGCAGATCCTTGTTCAACAGGGCTTCGATAGCGGCCAGGGGCACGCCGGCGGCGATGGAGATGACCAGCTTGGTCATATTTAGAAAAGGGGCGGTCTCCTTGAGTACGGTGGCCATGATCTGTGGCTTGATGGCATAGATAACGATGTCGGCGGCCTGGACTACCTCGGTGTTGTCCGTCGTCGTGACGACATGGTATTTGTCGCGGACCTCTGCCAATTGCTGCTCGCTGGCGTCGGAACAGATGATGTTGGCCGCCTGGGCTGCACCCGATCGGATCAGGCCGTCGATGAGTGCACACCCCATGTTCCCGGTGCCGATCATACCGATTTTCTTATCGTTCAGCATGGATTCCATCTCCTTGATCTGTTGATGCAGCTGCAAACCGATCACCTACGTTTACAGGGCTGTCGTGTCAAGCAAAAACAGCCATTGACATTTTTCCGGTTGCCCGGCAAGGTGCGGCAGCAGGCCGGTCTTATACTTTGAACGGCCATTGATTGTGGCTTGCGTTAACTCCCGCTTCCTGTGCCGGTGGATGAGCGTCTGTTTAAAAGCCTTGACTTATCGGTTCCGGGAGTCATATTTTTCGACAGTGAGGGCTGCAGCACAATACAAATCGGCGTGTGGTTGGAAAAACCGTCATCCGCCCGGTACCGCCGCCGCGCAACCTTATTGACGCTCACGATCCAAGCGAAGGGAACAGGTGACATGTACATTGTCGGCTATTTTCTGATGGCAGCGGCCAAAATCATGGACGTGGTTCTGTTGCTGTTCATGTGGGTGGTCATTTTTCGGGCCATCCTATCCTGGGTCAATCCGGATCCCTACAATGCCATCGTGCGGTTCATCCACAACGTCACCGAGCCGATCCTATACCCCATTCGCACGAAACTGCCCATTAACTTCGGCGGCATCGACTTTTCCCCCATCATTGTTTTTCTGGTGATCATATTTTTACGGACGTTCGTGGTCAACAGCCTGCTGCGAATGGCGGCATCACTGATATAGTACCCATCCCGGAACGGGGGCCTTTGGTCGAGATCGCGGCGC
Organism: uncultured delta proteobacterium; assembly: GCA_963785365.1. GTDB lineage: Bacteria > Desulfobacterota > Desulfobacteria > Desulfobacterales > Desulfosarcinaceae > Desulfosarcina. The sequence continues at coordinate 144,318 of CAWAUZ010000002.1, forward strand.
GCGAAAAATTTTACGGCAGCACTGGGATGATATTCCGGGTAAAACCATTTCAGCGCAAACACAAGGGTCGGGCAACATCGCCATTTGTGGATGGTCACCAAACCAACGCAACCCAGACGGGAATGCCGTCATGAAATTGACGCCTTTGGAGATCCAGCAGCAGCAATTCAAGGTCCGCTTCCGTGGATTTGACGTGCGCGAAGTGGATCGTTTTCTAGAGCAGGCCGCCGATGCTCTTTCCGACCTCCAGGAGCGTGTCAAACGGCAGGAGGAGGAGATCCGCCGCCTCAGGCTGGAAAAACAGGGCTACAAGGAGCGTGAGGAGACCTTCAAGCGCGCCATGCTCAACTCCCAGAAAGTCCTTGAGCAGATGAAGGAAAATGCCCGTAAATCGGCCGAAATCATCATCGCCGATGCCGAGGTCAAGGCCGAAAAAATCCTCAACCGAGCCCATGGTCGCCTCTCTCAGCTCCATGAGGACATCGCCGAACTCAAGCGCCAGCGTATCCAGATCGAGGTCCAGATCCGGGCGGTTCTGGACGCGCACACCAAGCTGCTGCAAATCGGCAAGGAGGGTGTGGATGCCCTGGATGCCGAAGACACCAAGATCAAGGTGTTGAACCCGTAGCCCCACCCCCACCACGTCACGCTTTTAAAAATCCGGCATCGATATTGCTAGTACCTTGGCCATCATCGTGACATCTTGGTGTGCCGTCGACCTGCGGTCTGCGGACACCGAATCGATAAACCCATAGGAGACGATCATGGCCAAGATCGATGCTTTCTTCAAGCTCATGCATGAGCAGAATGCTTCCGACCTTCACCTGCTTTCCGGTCAACCGCCGGCTCTGCGTATCCACGGCGACATCGAACGGGTGAAATACAAGGTGCTGGACAACGACGATCTGCGGTCCATGCTCTATGAAATCACCCCGGAGGAGAAGGTCAAGCTGTTCGAAGAAACCGGGGATGTGGACTTCGGCTACGAAATTCCGGGCCTGGCGCGCTACCGGGCCAACTATTTCATGCAAAAAAATGGTATCGGGGCGGTGTTTCGCGAAATTCCCAGTACGGTCATGACCGCCGAGCAGCTCGGTCTGCCGCCGGTGATCTCCAAACTGGCGTCGCTTCCCCGCGGGCTGGTCATCGTCACGGGGCCTACCGGTTCGGGTAAGAGCACGACCCTGGCGGCCATCATCGATGTGGCCAACCGCACGCGCAGCGACCACATCATCACGGTGGAAGATCCCATCGAGTTCGTTCACAAGAGCCGGGGCTGTTTGGTGAACCACCGCGAGGTGGGCCTGCACACCAAGTCGTTCAGTGCAGCCCTGCGAGGCGCCCTGCGCGAGGACCCGGATATCATTCTGGTCGGCGAGATGCGCGACCTGGAGACCATCTCCCTGGCCATCGAGGCCAGTGCCACTGGACATCTGGTCTTCGGCACCTTGCACACCACCAGCGCGCCCAAAACGGTCGACCGCATCGTGGAGGTCTTTCCGGCTCAAGAGCAGGCCCAGATACGGTCGACACTGGCCGACGGCATCCGCGCGATCATCTCCCAGACCCTGTTCAAGCGCGTCGACAAGAAGGGACGCGTGCCGGCCCTGGAGATTCTGATCGCTACGCCGGCCGTCCGCAACTTGATCCGCGAATCCAAGTCCCATCAATTGCCGTCCATGATGCAAACGGGCAAGAAGTACGGTATGCAGCTTCTCGACGACGCCATCATGGACCTTTACAACAAGGCGCGGATTTCCGCCGATGACGCCTATACCAAGGCCAACGACAAGGGCCGCTTCCGACCGCTGCTGAAATCGCCGCCGATCGATTTCACCGAAGCGTAACGAGGCCGCGATCCAGACGCTCATGGCAGCTAATAGGGGAACTCTATGAAAAAACAGGAAATCGATCACATCCTGACGCGCATGCTGGACTCCCACAGCAATGTGTCCGATCTCAACCTCACCGTGGGAAAGCCGCTGCAGGTCGAAAGCTCCGGTGAACTGGTGCCCGTAGAGATCAGTCCTGAAATCAGGGAATTAACGCCTTTTCAGACCGAAACCTTCGCCTTGAACCTGATCAATCAGGATCGGCGCCTGACCGAAGCCTTGATCCAAACCGGGTCCTGTGACCTCTCCTATGCGCTGCCCGGCAAGGCGCGCTTTCGAGTCAACATCTTCGCCCAAACCGGCCACTACTCCATCGTCCTGAGGAAGCTGGAATCCAAGATCCCAACCATTCGGGACCTGAACCTGCCGGACGCCTTCTACAAAATCGCCAAGGAGCTGAACGGGATCGTTTTCGTTACCGGTGCCACCGGTTCAGGTAAGTCCACCTCTTTGGCAGCCATTTTGGAAGAGATCAACGAAGCCCGATCCGTGCATGTGGTGACGCTGGAAGACCCTATCGAATACCAGCATCCCCACAAGAAGGCCACCTTCAACCAGCGCGAACTGGGGTCGGATTTTGACCATTTTCCCAACGGCCTCAGGGCGGCGCTGCGCCAGGCGCCCAAGGTGATTCTGGTGGGCGAAATGCGGGACCGGGAAACGGTGGAGATCGGTCTGAACGCCGCCGAAACCGGCCACCTGGTACTGACCACCTTGCACACCGTGGATGCCGGCCAGACCATCAACCGGATTATGGGCATGTTCCCCAACGAGGAGGAGCGGCAGGTGCGGATTCGCCTGGCCGACACCCTGCGCTGGGTCGTCGGCCAGCGGCTTTTGCCCAAGATCGGCGGCGGGCGCGTGGCGGCCTTTGAAATCCTGTGCACCAACCTGCGCGTCAAGGACGCCATTCTCAATGGCGAGTCCGAGGGCAAGACCTTTTACGAAATCATGGAGGCGGGACGACCCTTCGGCATGACCACTTTCGACGAATTCATCGTGGGGCTTTACGAACAGGGGCTGGTCACCCAGGAGACGGCCCTGGCATATTCGTCGCACAAGGGTGTGGCCGGCCGCGGTATCGATCGGGTCAAGAGTGCGCGTGGCGAAGCCACCACCGATATCGACAGCCTCGAGATCGACCGCCACTACGACAAGGGGTGACCTTGGCATCCACCACCGCCTGCGTCGATCGTCTACAAAAGGCAAGCGCGGCGCCGATCCGTTCGGTGGGTCGGCCCGCAAACCGATGATCCGGGGAGAGATCGCGGCGTGCGATCGATGGTGTTGCGGGTGCAACGCCGATATGGGGCATGACAATCGTCTACCGGCGGGCACTAGACCGTGTCGCCGCTGAAATGGAAAGGATCGGTTGGGAAACCATGGAAATCATCTGTGAAAGCTGCCAGAGTAGGTTCAAGATCGCCGACGAAAAGCTTCCCAAGGGTAAAACCGCTGCGTTGACGTGCCCCAAGTGCCGCAATCGCATTCAGGTGGCGCCAGCGGTTGACGATGCGGCCGGGTCGCCGAACCCGGCGCCGGCGGCCGTCGGTGCCCGCTCGACGCCGGCGGAACCCGAAGCGGACTTCTTTTCGTTCGACGAGGCGGAGGGCGACGCTTATGACGCGTCGGACAAACCTTTCGATTTCGTGGAAGAAGAGGGAAAAACAGCCCTGTTGTGCGAGCCCGATCCGACAATCAAAAAGGCCATCACACGGGTGCTCGATGTGCTCGAATACCATGTCACGGAAGTCAACAGCAGCCGTGAAGCCCTCAAAACCATGCGGTATCACAGCTACGATCTCATCGCCGTGAATGACTATTTCGATGCCACCAATCCGGAGGCCAACGGGGTGCTGATTTATCTGGAGCGCCTGAACATGGCCATTCGGCGCAACATCTTCGTCGTCATGATTACGCGTCACTTTCGAACCATGGACAACATGATCGCCTTTCAAAAGAGCGTCAACATGGTCGTCAATGTGGACAACATCGCCGATTTCGACAAGATCCTCAGGCGCGGCATGGCCGATTTCGGTATGTTTTACCAGAGCTACAAGGAGGTGCTGGCCCAATGACATCGAGATGACGATCGCGGATAGACAAGGGAAAGAGACCTTTCCCGGCCCCTTGACCCCGGTTATACGGACGCGGAACGCTCGATGCTGTTGCTGATGAGCCTCAACCCCTCGAGGGTCAGGGAGGGCTCCACTTTTTGGATGCTGGCGGCGACATCGGCCATCAACGGCGCCAAGCCGCCGGTGGCCAGCACCATTAGGTCGCCGCTCATCTGGCGTTTCATGCGCGCCACCATTCCATCCACCAGACCGGCGTACCCGAAGATAATTCCCGATTTGATGCTACCAGCGGTGTCCTTGCCCACGACTGCGTCCGGCCGTTCGAAGATCTCCACCCGCGGCAGTTTGGAGGCCTCTCGAAACAGGGCCTCGGAGGCGATCATGATCCCCGGGCTGATGGCACCGCCCAGGTATTCGCCCTTTTCCGAAACCACATCGAAGGTCGTGGCCGTACCGAAGTCGATGACGATCAGGCGCTGCCGATATTTGTGGTAGGCCGCCACGGAATTGACAATGCGGTCCGCCCCCAGTTCCGACGGATTGTGGATCAAAATAGGCATGCCGGTAAACGAGCGAGCGTCCACCCACTGGGGCGCGTGGCCTAAATATTTGCGGCAGAATGAATCCAGAATCGTGACCATGGGAGGCACCACACAGGAGATCGCCGTCCGGCGGATGCGGCCGACATCGATCCCACCGATGGCGAACAGGCTGGTGGCGATCACGTTAAATTCGTCTTCCGTGGTCTTGCGTTCAGTGCGGATGCGCCAATCTTTGACCAGCCGATCCTGGCGATAAATACCCATAACCGTGTTGGTGTTGCCCACATCGATGACCAGCAGCATGGATGCCTCCACGTTATTCGAGGATAATGACTGTGAACTGTTCCGGGCTGGCATTGACCAGCGTGGTGCGAACCGGCAGCGTGATGGCCGCCATGAGGGTGTGGGAGCCTGGATCCAGTCCCCTCAGTTCGATGTTGACGGCAAACACGCGGTGGTGTTCGATGCGCCTGACGATGTTTTCCGGGCCGCTGATGGTCAGCGTGATGGTGTCGGGGCGGATCTGATACAAATTGGAGGCCGGCATGCCTGTGATCGTGATGGGGATCCCCTCCAGTACCCGTGTGACGATGCGTTCCTCGATGTCGACATGGGCCAGGACGATGACCCGGGGCGGTTCGGTCGCTATGGATTCCGAAAGGTTCAGCGGCACCTCTTTTTTAAACGACTCGGCTGCGCCCGCCAGATCGATGGGATGGGTTTTGACCGTATCGATCGTCTCCAGTTGGGATGCTCGCCCCTTGAGGGTGATGCGATCCGGTTTCAGGGATACGGTCGCAACGGCGAATCCCGGCGCCAGGCTTCCCTCGAGCACCGCAATGACATCTACCGTCTTGCGGGACAACGCTTCCAAACGAACGGTTACCGACTTGGACAGCAAGGCGATGAGCGTCACCCGCCGGGGTAAAACGACATTGTCGGGATGCAGGACGATGGTGTGCGCACCCGGGCCCACGTCGGCCAGGTCCAATCGGCAGGCGGTGTTTTGGGGACCGATCCCCTGGAGGGCCGATGCCGTTCCGGACACCACCACCTTGACTGACTGGCGCGACATCTCCATCAACCCCATGTCCGCGGCAAGGTGCTGAGCCTCGACGGCGATGTCGACCACCATCTCCTTTTTGACCGACAGGGAAAGCAGCGCCACGGTGATGGCGCCCACCAGGGGCGGAATCATCAGCCACCGCACCCAGTGTTTGCCAAAGGAACGTGACGTGGGAGCGTCCGGCGGGGTCATCGACCTTACACCGACCGGATTGCATCGATAATGGACAGGGTCGACCGGGTGCGGGCAACGTCGTGAACCCGAACGATATGCGCGCCCTGCATGGCGGCTGCGGCTACGGCGGCCTGGGTCCCACGGGCCACGGCGTCGGACAGTGGCGAAAGGTCTTGGTCCGGGGGGTTTTTCAGCAGCTGGCGGATGAACATCTTTCGCGACGGGCCGACCAAAAGCGGGCTCCCCAGGTCGTGAAATCGGCTCAGATCGTGCAGAATCTGAAGATTGTGAGCGATTGTCTTGCCGAAGCCGATGCCCGGATCGACAATAATGGAATCGCGCTCGACGCCGGCCGCGACGGCCCGCGCCACGGCGTCGGCCAGAAAAGCCGTGACGTCAGCGATCAGGTCGGTGTAGGCCGGGGCCACCTGCATGGTCTGGGGGGTGCCTCGCATGTGCATCAAGACCAGCGGGACCCGGCAGCGGGCGGCCGTTGCGGCCATGTCCGGATCCATTCGCAAGGCACTGACATCATTGATGATGGTGGCGCCGGCCGCCACGGCCTGGCGGGCCACGGCGGCCTTGGTGGTGTCGATGGAGATCGGTGCCGACACCTGGCTGGCCAGGGCCTCGATGACCGGCAGCACGCGATCCAGCTCTTCGGCTTCGCTGACGGCATCCGAGAAGGGACGGGTGGACTCGCCGCCAATGTCGAGGATGTCGGCCCCTTCGTCGGCCAGCCGCATGGCCTGGGCAACGGCGTGGTCGCTGTTGAAAAAAAGACCACCGTCCGAAAACGAGTCGGGGGTAATGTTGACGATACCCATGACCAGGGTCCGCGGCCCAAGGGTCAGGGTGTGTGATCCGCACGAGAGCGTGAAGGTGGACATAGGCATCTGGCGTTACCGGCGACGGTCCGGTTCGGTGGCTGCCGCAGCGCCGCGTCGACATGCCGGGCGGTGTAAACTGGCGAGCCGGCTAATTGGGATCGCGAGACGAATCGTCCTGCTCCTGGGGCTTTTCCGGGGTCTGCGTGGCCGCCGCATCCTCCTCTGGTTCCGCTGTGTCCGCAGCCTTGGGCGGCGTCTCGGTCGGGACCTCCTTGTCGACTGGTTTTTCAGGCAGATCGATGCCAGGGCGCACCTGGCGAATGAGCTCGTCCAGTTCGGCGCCCATGATGGTCTCTTTCTCCAAAAGCGCTTCGGCCAGCTTGTGCAGCACATCCTGGTGCTCGGTCAACACCGATCTGGCGCGCTCGTAGGCCCGCATGACCAGGTCATTGACTTCCGCATCGATCTTGCGTGCGGTCTCTTCGGAGTAGTCGCGGTGCTGGGCGATTTCCCGGCCCAGAAACACCTGCTCTTCGTCCTTGGCGAACGACAGCGGCCCTAACGTTTCGCTCATGCCCCAACTGCGTATCATCTGCTGGGCCAGGTCCGTGGCTTTTTTGATGTCGTTGGATGCCCCGGTGCTGATACGGTTGAACACGATCTCTTCGGCCACCCGTCCGCCGAAAGCGATGGCCAGCTCGGCCTGCAACTGGTCCTTGTAGCGGAAGTCGCGCTCCTCGGGCAGAAACCAAGTCACGCCGGCCGCCCTGCCGCGGGGGATGATGGTGATCTTGTTGACCACATCGGTGCCGGGAATGAAGCGCGCCACCAGGGCGTGACCGCCTTCGTGGTAGGCCGTGGTCAGCCGGTCTTCCTCCCTGATCACTTTGGATTTTCTCTCAAGGCCCATGTAGACCTTGTCTTTGGAATCCTCGAAGTCGATCATGTCGAGGCGCTCCTTGTCGCGTTTGGCGGCCAGCAGGGCTGCTTCGTTGACCAGGTTTTCCAGGTCGGCACCGGAGAAACCGGGCGTCCCCTTGGCCAGCACAACCGGGTCCACATCGGTATCGATGGGGGTCCGCTTCATGTGCACCCGCAGGATCTTCTCACGGCCCCTGATGTCCGGCAGCGACACGACCACCTGGCGGTCGAAGCGGCCCGGGCGCAGTAGCGCCGGGTCGAGGACGTCGGGGCGGTTGGTGGCCGAAATGAGAATAACGCCTTCATTGGACTCGAACCCGTCCATCTCCACCAGCAGTTGGTTGAGGGTCTGTTCTCTTTCGTCGTGCCCCCCGCCCAGGCCCGCTCCACGGTGCCGGCCCACGGCGTCGATTTCGTCGATAAAGATGATGCACGGAGCGTTCTTCTTCCCTTGAACGAACAGGTCGCGCACCCGCGACGCACCAACGCCCACGAACATCTCAACAAAATCCGATCCGCTGATGCTGAAAAAAGGGACTCCCGCTTCGCCAGCGATGGCACGCGCCAGCAGGGTTTTGCCGGTTCCGGGAGGGCCCATGAGCAGAACCCCTTTGGGGATGCGGCCGCCCAGCCGGGTAAATTTCTTGGGATCTTTGAGAAAATCGACGATCTCGCCCAGTTCCTCCTTGGCCTCGTCGATACCGGCGACATCCGCAAACGTGACTTTCTCCTGCTGGTCCGAGAGCAGCCGGGCCCGGCTTTTGCCGAACGACATCGCCTTGCCGCCGCCGCTTTGCATCTGGCGCATGAAAAATATCCACACGCCGATGAGCACGATCATCGGAAACCACGACACCAGCACCGACATGTACCAAGGCGATTCGGCCGGCGGCTTGGCGTTGATGACAATGCCCTTGTCTTTCAGGCGCTGGATCAGGGCCGGATCCTGAGGGGCGTATATTTTGAAAGTGTTGCGGTTGAGGTCCGTCACCCGTATTTCCTGGCCCTGGATGGTGACTTCAGCCACCCGGTCGGATTCGACCATGGACAGAAATTCGGAGTAGCTGATATCGTTCTGGGCAAGCTGCTGCTGGTTGAACATGTTGTACAGCATGACCATCAACAGGGTGATTACCAGCCACAGGGCCAGGTTCTTGTAAAATGGGTTCAAATGCTGGTTCCTCCTTGATGCGGTTGTGAATCGTCGATGTGCCGATCCGCTTGCAATGCTAAAATCATACTAACCATTATCGGGTGTCAAGCAAGAAATATTCAACCCCCAGGACGTGCGATGTCGCCGGCGTTATTTTGGCTTCGTCGCCCATACGGTGCCCAACCAGCCAGATGATGCGCCGCTCGTCAGCCAAAACTGGGCAGCGGGCACGCACATGGCGGGGTACGCGGTGGTCGATAAAGAACTTTTTCACCTTCTGGGAACCGGGGGCCCCCAGGGGGGTGAAGCGGTCGCCGGGCTGTGCCGGTCGCACCCGCAGCGGCAGGCTGAGCCGGTCCAGGTCGAAATAAGCCTGGTTCCGGTTGACCCGCTCCCAGCGGGGCACCTCACCCGGCCGGCACGGGACAAGGCGCAGGCCGATACCCATGGCCTGGATTTCAATGCGATCGGGAAAAGGGCCGTTGATGATCGTTGGCGCTGCAGTTGATGTGGTGACGCGCTGGCCGGGCATCTTTGCACGGGTACCCGTGATCCGGAAGTTCAACTGCTCGCCGACCCGACGGACGCGGATGCCGCCGGGCAGATGGCACTCTTTTTCACCCCGGCGGCCGACGGTCAGGTGCAGCACGGCCTGGATGTGGCCGAAGGTGATCCGCCGCAAACTGCCGGCGAGTTCCAACAGCGCCTGGCGGACCAATCGGCGCGCCAGGGCGGTGGGGATGCCGGTCACCGCTGCCGTCGAAAGGGCCAGCCCCTGATCGAGGGGCATTCGGAGCCGCTGGTAGCGGGTCGCGGCCATCGCGTCCATCCAGACCTCCTCGGAACGGACGAGATCGGCGACCTGGTTCAACTGGCCGACGATGCGCGGGTTGTATTCGGCGGCCAGCAAGGGCAGCAGATGATGCCGGATGCGGTTGCGCACAAAACGCGGGTCGTTGTTGGTCGCATCACCTGTGCTGACAATGCCCTCCTGACGCACGAAGGCGTCGATGGACACGCGGTGAGCGGTGATCAGCGGCCGCACGATACGGCCATCGCGTACCGGTGCGATGCCCGACAATCCGCGCGAACCGCTGCCGCGCAGCAGGGCCATGAGCATCTGTTCGGCATTGTCGTCGGCATGGTGGCCCAGAGCCAGTTTATTGTAGCTTCCATCGATCATGATCTTGTTGAAAAACGCATAGCGCACGCGCCGGGCCGCTTCTTCCATGGAGAGCCGCAGCTTTCGCTTCACCCGCGTCACCTGCGCGCGGCCCAAATGGCATGGGTGCTGCAAACGTGCCGCCGTCCTTCGGACCAGCTCGGCGTCCCTGGCGGCCGCTTCACCGCGCAGGCAGTGGTCCAGATGAGCCGCGCCCAGCCGAAGTTTCAGTTCGGGCGCCAACCGGCTGAGCAGGTGAAACAGCGCCATGGAGTCGGGACCGCCGGAGACCCCCACCAGGACCCGGTCCCCCGGTGAGACCATCCGGTGGGCGGCCAGGGTTAGCCGCACCGTCGCCTCGAGGTCGGCAGGACGCGATGATGTCGACGATGATTGCATGGATCCGGCCGTTGTCCTTTCTGTACCTGGCGTATTCGATGGTTTTCAGGCCGGCGGCCCTTTAGGCCCGTGTTCGGTGGGTGGGGGTGCGCCGCCCTTGACGGTCTATGGCATGCCACCGGGGAAGTCAACATTGTTGGGATGGGCTCCAGTTAACCTTGACCTTGCCGGTGGTGTATACTATAGGTGCACCCGGTTGTGCTAGGCGGGGAGCTAGCGGTGCCCTGTACCCGAAATCCGCTTTATGCGGGGCTGAATTCCCCCCTCAGGCTCGGAACCGAGAAAATCGGGTCACGTTGACCGGCCGCCGCGCAACAGACGGTCTCGAACCTCGTCAGGTCCGGAAGGAAGCAGCGATAAGGGATGCGGTCTGTGTCGTGGATCGATCCCGGTCAGATGGTGACACCAATTTTTCGGACCCTTTCGACGGGGGGTGCACAACCATCTTTCCCACCTGGGTTCCCACAGCGTTCAACTTATCAGATTTACAATTAATTGTTATTGACCAGACCAGGGGTAACCATTTCTTGACAAGCCCTCATCTGGTCTTATTATTTGTCAACTTTGCGGGCCTGATTGCAATCAACGGCTTTGATTTCAAGCGGTTCGGGCAATCAGGAACCCACCGGCCGCAAACAGGAACGAATCCAGTGAAACCAGGAGAGTGACGAACCGATGGCACCAAAGAAAATTGTTATTGAAGACGAGAACGAACCCACACCGCCGGAGGGTGAGCCAACGCTTTCGGATTCAGACCAGGTTGACGAAGCGCCGGTGGACGAAGCCGACTCGTCCCCCGACCGTGACGCACAACTGGCGGCAGCCAAGGCCGAAGCAGATGAGTATCGCGACCGCATGCTGCGGATGGCCGCCGAGCTCGACAATTTCAAAAAACGGTCGGCCCGCGAAATGGACGACCTGAGAAAATATGCCACCGAAAACCTGATCCGGCAACTGCTCACCGTCGTGGACAACCTGGAACGGGCCATCGAATCGACGGCACCGGAGGACGATCAGGGGATACGCGACGGGGTTTTGCTGACGTTGCAGGAGATCATGAAAATTCTCGAAAGACACCATGTCACCCCGATTGAAGCGCTGGGCGAACCCTTCGATCCGGTTTATCATCAGGCCATGAGCCAGGAACCGTCCGCTGATCAGCCGCCCAATACCGTCATCAAGGAATTTCAAAAGGGCTATTTGATTCACGATCGCCTGTTGCGTCCCGCCATGGTGGTGGTATCGAAAGCCGCTGAAAGCGGGCCGGCGACGGAACGGAAAATCAACACCAATGCGTAATTTATCATTTCAGTATAGCCGAAGGTAAGGAGGAACATTTCATGGGCAAGATTATCGGAATCGATCTCGGCACCACCAACTCCTGTGTGGCCATTATGGACGGCGGTGATGCCAAAGTAATCACGAACCCGGAAGGCGGCCGGACGACGCCGTCCATCGTGGCCGTCAGCGAAAGCGGCGAGCGTACCGTGGGTCAGATCGCCAAGCGGCAGGCCATCACCAATCCGGAGAATACGGTTTTCGCCGTGAAACGGTTGATCGGCCGCAAATTCAATTCTCCCGAAGTCCAGAAAGATATCAAAATACTTCCTTACCATATCAAGGAGGCCAAAAACGGCGATGTCCGCATCGATTTGAGGGGCAAGCTCAACAGCCCGGCGGAGATCTCCTCGTTCATTCTGGCGCACATCAAAAAGTACGCCGAGGACTACCTGGGAGAAAAGATCACCGACGCGGTGATCACCGTGCCGGCCTATTTCAACGACAGCCAGCGTCAGGCCACCAAGGATGCCGGGAAAATCGCCGGTCTGAACGTGCTGCGGATCATCAACGAACCGACGGCCGCCTCGCTGGCCTACGGGCTGGACAAGCGCAGCGAAGAGAAGATCGCCGTCTTCGATCTGGGTGGCGGCACTTTCGATGTCTCCATCCTGGAAATCGGAGAGGGCGTGTTCGAGGTCAAGGCCACCAACGGTGACACGCATCTGGGTGGTGAGGACTTCGACCTGCGTCTGATCGATTATCTGGCCGACGAATTCAAGAAAGATCAGGGTATCGATCTGAGATCCGACAAGATGGCCCTGCAGCGCCTCAAAGAGGCGTCCGAAAAGGCCAAGATGGAGCTCTCCTCCTCGATGGAGACCGACGTGAACCTGCCGTTTATCACCGCCGACGCCAGCGGCCCCAAACACCTCAATATCAAGATCACCCGCGCCAAGCTCGAAGGCCTGGTGGCGGATTTGCTCGACAAGCTCGAGCCCCCCTGCCGCACGGCACTCAAGGATGCCGGCCTTTCCACCGGAGAGATCAACGAGGTCATCCTGGTGGGTGGCATGACCCGCATGCCCGCGGTGCAAGAGCGGGTCAAGTCGATCTTCGGCAAGGAGCCCCATCGGGGCGTCAACCCCGACGAAGTCGTCGCGCTGGGCGCCGCGATTCAAGGCGGTGTGCTCAAGGGCGATGTCAAGGATGTGCTGCTGCTGGATGTGACGCCGCTCTCTTTGGGCATCGAGACGCTGGGATCGGTCATGACCAAGCTGATCGAAAAGAACACCACCATCCCCACTCGCAAAAGCCAGGTGTTTTCCACGGCGGCCGACAGTCAGCCGGCGGTCTCCATTCATGTGCTCCAGGGCGAACGGGAGATGGCCGGCGACAACAAGACACTGGGGCGATTCGAACTGGTCGGCATTCCGCCGGCCCCCAGGGGGGTCCCCCAGATCGAGGTGACGTTCGACATCGACGCCAACGGCATCGTCAATGTTTCTGCCAAGGACATGGCGACCGGCAAGGAGCAGTCGATTCAGATCACGGCTTCCAGCGGCCTGTCAAAGGAGGAGATCGACAAGCTGGTCAAGGATGCCGAAATGCATGCCGACGATGACAAAAAGAAGCGGGATCTGGTCGAGGCGCGCAACCACGCCGACACCTTGATCTACAGCACCGAAAAATCGTTGAAGGATCTGGGTGACAAGGTCGACAGCGAAACCCGCAGCGATATCGAAAGCGCCTCACAGGACCTGAAAAAGGCCATGGAAGGCGACGATGTGGCCGAAATTCAGCGTTTGAGCGAAGTGTTGACCCAGGCCTCCCACAAGGTGGCCGAGGCCATGTACAAGCAGGCTTCCGAAGCCGGCGCCGGTGAGTCCGCCGGACCGGGGGACGATGCGGCGGGCGCGCAAAGCGGTGGCGGCGACGACGATGTGGTCGATGCCGACTTTGAAGAGGTCAACGAGAAGAAGTAAACAGCGGTCAGGCCGGTGGATTTATTGATTTCCACCGGCCTAAAGCCGTCGAGGGGTAGCGTGCCCGCAATCCGTCCGCAGGCGCGTCCCCTTTCTTGTCTCGCGTCATACCTTGATGGCGTCGAAAAGTGGCGCATTTTCGACGAATTCGTAAAAGCGCCGAGATCAAGGCTTGCGCATCCCGAGGAATGAGACGTACTCATGGTACGTCGCAGTGACGAGGGATGACGCGTAACGCAGATATCGGCGTTTTTACGAATTCGTCATACCTTGAAGCTCTCCGCCTGTCCGGCATACCGCTGGCGAAGTTTGGGCTTCTCGATCTTGCCGGTGGGATTGCGAGGCACCTCGCCGAAAATGATTTTGCGCGGCCGCTTGTAACGCGCCAGGGTGCTGCAAAATTCCTCCACCTGTGCCTTGGTCAGTTCTCGCCCCGGTTTGGCCTTGATGATGGCCGTGGCGATCTCCCCCAATCGCAGGCTGGGCAGACCGATCACGGCCACGTCCTGAATGGCCGGGTGCCCCATGAGAAAATCTTCGATCTCGACCGGGTAGATGTTTTCACCACCGGTGATGACCACATCCTTTTTACGGTCGACCAGCCAGATGAAGCCATCTTCGTCCTGCCGGGCCACATCCCCGGTGAGCAGCCAGCCATTGACAATCGTGTCGGCGGTTGCCTCTGGATTGCGGTAGTACGCTTTCATGACGCCGGGGCCCTTGACGATCAATTCGCCCGGAGATCCCTGGCTGACCGGCGCCAAGCGCTCATCGACGATGCGAAACTCCCAGTCGAAGCCGGGGACGCCGATGGCGCCGACCTTGTGCATGTTTTCCATGCCCAGATGAATGCACCCGGGCCCGGTGCTCTCCGTGAGACCATAGTTGGTGTCATACTGGTGCGTGGGAAAGATCTTGTGCCACTCTCGAATCAGGCTCGACGGTACCGGTTGGGCGCCGATGTGCATCAGCCGCCACTGTTCCAGGCGGTAGTGGGTCAGTTTCAACTCCCCGCTCTCGATGGCGAACAGCAGGTCCAGCGCCCACGGCACCAGCAGCCACACGATGGTCACCTGTTCCTCGGAAACGGCCTCGAGTATCCAGTGTGGCTCGACACCCTTGAGAATGACGGCCCTGGCGCCCACGATGAAGTTGCCGAACCAGTGCATCTTGGCGCCGGTGTGGTACAGCGGGGGAATACACAAAAAGTTGTCGGAATGGGTCTGGTTGTGGTGCCGGTTTTCCACGTAACAGGCGTGTTCCAGGTTGCGGTGGGTCAACAAGGTGGCCTTGGGTGTGCCAGTGGTCCCCGAGGTGAAATACAAAGCGGCGTCGTCGCAGATCTCCAGGGGAACCTGCGGATCCATGGCCGGGTAGTCGGCCACGAGCTGGGCCAGGGATTCGGCCCAGGCCGGCCGCAAGGATTCGGGGCCGGCATAAACGAAGGTGCCCACGTGGCGTTCGATGTCGTCGCGGATGGCCGTCACCCGCTCTATGAATTCCGGGCCGAAAATGAAGGCCTTGGCCTCGGCGGTGCGGGTGCAGTTGGCGATGGTTCGGGCCACGAATCGAAAGTTGAGCGGCACCGCCCAGGCACCGGTTCTGAGAATGCCGAAGTAGGCCGGCAGCCAGTCGATACCGTTCATCATCAGGTGCACCACCCGATCCCCGCGGCCGACGCCCCTGGCGATCAAGGCCTGGGCGATGGCGTTGGCCTGGTCGTCGAAGGCCTGCCAGGTGATTTCGATCCGGCGCTGATGGGCCGGATCCCGTTCGATCAGGGCGATTTCGCCTCCGTACAACCGGGCGTTTCGGGCAAGGATTTCGGTGATGAGCATGGTTGTTTTTCCTATGTGCGGCCGCCGTCGGTTGGGTCGGGTCGGTATGGCACGGCGCGCTTTTGCCCGTGCTGTACCAGCAGGGGCCTTTAGCAGAATGGCGCCGGATGGTCAAGGGTGCGCGGCCGCCGTCGATCCGCCCGTGCCGGGGTAACAGAAAGCGATGCAGTAGAAAGCATTTTGGCCATCCCCTTGCCGGGCCCGGCAGCGGCGGGGCCGGCGCGTTTCCAAAATATGGGTTGAATAATGCCTCTCTTTTCACTAAAATGCGCCTCCGATACACGTGACCCACGCAACGATCAACATCATGAGGGATGCTCTGAATGAAAGTACTTGTCAGCGACAATCTCGGCGACGATGGAATTCGGATGTTCCAGGAGTCACCCGGCATCGAGGTGGATGTGAAGACCGGCCTGGAACCGGAAGCACTCAAAGCGATCATCGCCGACTACGATGCGCTGGTGATACGCAGCGCCACCAAGGTGACCGATGACCTGCTGCAGGCCGCCACACGGCTCAAGGTGGTGGGGCGGGCTGGAATCGGTCTGGACAACGTCGACATCCCGGCGGCCACTCGGCGTGGGGTCGTGGTCATGAACACCCCCACCGGCAATGTGGTCACCACGGCTGAGCATGCCATCGCCATGATGCTCTCGTTGACCCGCAATATTCCCACGGGAACGGCCTCTTTGCGCGAAGGCCGATGGGAGAAAAAGAAGCTTCAGGGGCGCGAAATTTTCAACAAGGTGCTGGGGGTCATCGGGTACGGCAAGATCGGTGCGATCGTGGCCGACCGAGCCCGCGGCCTGCGGATGAACGTGATCATACACGACCCGTTTGTTACCCCGGAGCAGATCGAAAAGGCCGGCTTCGAGTGCGTCGACCTGGAGACCTTGTATGCGCGGGCCGACTACATCAGCGTGCACGTCCCCAAGCTGAAAAATACGGTCGGGCTGATCGACAAGGCGGCTTTCGACAAGATGAAACCCGGGGTGATGGTGATCAACTGCGCCCGCGGCGGCATTGTCAACGAAAGCGATCTGTATGACGCCATCGTAGGGGGGAAAGTCGCCGGTGCGGCGCTGGACGTGTTCGAAACCGAGCCGCCGGGCACAACCCCGCTGATTGTCCACGAGCGCGTGATCTGCACCCCCCATCTGGGTGCATCCACCCGGGAGGCCCAGACCAATGTGGCCGTCGCCATCGCGCAGCAGATCATTGACTTTCTGTCTACCGGCACTGTCGTCAACGCTGTGAACATGCCGGCCGTAACCAGCGAGGTGCTGGAAAAGATCGGGCCCTATCTCGCCCTGGCAGACCGCATGGGATGCCTTCAGGCCCAGCTGGTCAAAGGGCCCATCAAAGAGGTGATCGTGGAGTTCCAGGGCGATTTTCGTGACCTGGATCTCTCGCCGGTGCCCACGGCGGTGCTGAAGGGCATTTTGACGCCGGTGGTCAAGGACGATGTGAATTTTGTCAACGCCCAGGTGATGGCCCAGCAGCGGGGCATGAAAGTGACCGAGACCAGCAGCGCCGAATCGGATTACTATGTCAACCAGATCACGGTCCGGGTCATCACGACCGAAATGGAGAGCATGGTGTCCGGTACGATCTTCGGAAAAAAAGATCCGCGGATTGTCAAGATCGACAAGTTCCGGCTGGAGATGATTCCCCACGGCCACATGGCCTTGATCCAGAACATCGACAAGCCAGGCTCCATTGGAGAGATCGGCACGACGTTGGGTCGGTATGGCATCAACATCGGCCGGATGCAGGTGGGCCAGGAAGAGGAGGGAGATCGAAACATTATTTTCCTGACCACGGACACCCCCATCCCCGAAACCGTGGTGGAAGAGTTGCGGCATCTCTCCCTGGTCAAGACGGTTACGCCGCTGGAATTTTAAAGGAGCGCTTCCCATGACTGACGAAACGCAGGCCAAGACAGATAAAGACGGTCCCGGCGACCCCCCCAAGCGAGGCGCGTCCCCCCCCTTGCCCGCCATCAACTTTTCGACCTTCATCTTTTCCCTCAACTCATCGGCCCTGGTCCAACTGGGGATGATGGCGGATCCGACCACCGGTGAAACCGGCAAGAACTTGCCGCTGGCCAAGCAGACCATCGACATCATCTCCATGCTTGAGGAAAAGACGCGCGGCAACCTGCAGGCCGATGAAGCGGCCATGATCAAGAGCATCTTGTACGATCTTCGGATTCATTACGTCAAAGAGCGCAGATAATCGGCAGTCGATCCCAAGCAGCCGATTGACGTGCCATTCGGGTGATGAAAGGGTCGGCCCAGACATATCGCCAGCTTGCCCGCGGTCGATCGCGGTGACGGCCTGACGGCGCTCCACCCGAATTTTTGTCGGACGGATGTTTACCCCCACATTCAGCGGACACCAGATGGCACCCCTTCGCGTAGCGGCACCGGCCAAGATCAACCTGTTTTTGCACATCACCGGCCAACGCCCCGACGGATATCACAACCTCTTTTCGCTCATGTGCCCCCTGGGTCTTTACGATACCCTCGTTTTCACACCGGTACCCGGGGGAGGCGTCACCTGCGACCATCCCGATGTTCCCCAGGATGAATCCAATACAGCCGCCCGTTCGGTCCGACTGTTCATGGAAACGGTCTTTTCCGAGAGTGGCCGCACGCGGTCGGAATTTTCAATTCACATCGAAAAGAAGATTCCTGTCGGCGCCGGGCTCGGCGGCGGCAGCAGCGACGCTGCCGCCGTTTTGACGTTTTTGAACGATCATTATGGACAACCCCTTTCCAGAGCGGCCTTGATGGCGCTGGGTGCACGAATCGGTGCCGATGTTCCGTTTTTCATTTTCGGTGCGCCGGCCCTGGCATCCGGAATCGGCGACCGGCTCGAACCCTTTTCCGGGTTGAGGCCGCAGTGTGCGCTGCTGGTCTATCCGAACCGGGTGGTATCGACGGCCTGGGTCTACAAAAATCTGAATTTAAGATTGACAAAAGATGAAAAAGAACTTAGAAAATTGCACTTTAATGGCCGATATTTCAATGCTGTTGAACATCTGGTCAACGACCTGGCGCCGGTAACCGAAAAGGTATTTCCGGTCATCGTCCAGATCAAACGTTTGCTGCTGGCCAACGGCGCGGACGGTGCCATGATGTCTGGCAGTGGATCAACCGTTTTCGGACTGTTTGCGAACCACGAACGGGCCACAACGGCCCGTTCAGCCTTGTGTACCCTTCGGCAAAGTCAAGACTGGAACCTTTTTGTTGCAGATCTGCTGATTTAGGGGGGTGGGTGGTCGCGTTTCGGCATTCGGTTGCCGCCATTTTCCGCTGGGGCGTCGTCAAGTGGCAAGACACAGGATTTTGGTTCCTGCATTCGGAGGTTCGAATCCTCCCGCCCCAGCCAACCGCATCGACGAGGAGTGACAGTTAACCAGTGGCACCCAAAGCCCGAGATTTCTGCATATTTACCGGGAATTCAAATCCGGACCTGGCGATCAAGATCTGTGCCTACCTGGACAGGCCGTTGTGTGGTGCCCTGGTCAAGCGGTTCAGTGACGGCGAAATCCAGATCGAAATCGAAGAGAACGTCCGTACCAAGGACGTTTTTGTCATCCAATCCACCTGCGACCCGGTCAACGACAACCTGGTCGAACTGCTCCTGATGGTGGACGCCCTGAAGCGGGCGTCGGCGCGCCGCATCACCGCTGTCATCCCCTACTACGGATATGCCCGCCAGGACAAGAAGGTGGCGCCGCGGGTGCCCATCAGCGCCAAGCTGGTGGCTGACCTGCTGACCTCCGCCGGTGCGACGCGGGTGATCACCATGGATCTGCACGCCGGGCAGATCCAGGGGTTTTTCGATATTCCGGTCGACAACCTTTACGCAGCACCGGTGCTGCTCGAATACATCAAACGGCACTTCAACACCGACCTGGTGATTGTGTCGCCCGATGCCGGCGGTGTGGAGCGGGCCCGCGCCTTCGCCAAACGGCTCAATGCCGGCCTGGCCATCGTCGACAAACGGCGCTCGGCGCCCAACCAGGCCCGGGCCATGGCCGTGATCGGCAACGTCGAGGGCAAGACCGTGATTATCCAGGATGACATGATCGACACCGCCGGCACGCTTACCGAAGCCGTCAAGGCGATCACCGCCAAGGGCGCCCGGGAGGTGCACGCCTGCTGCGCGCACCCGGTGCTTTCCGGGCCGGCCGTGGATCGGATCACGGCATCGCCGATCACCAGCGTGGTCTGCACCGACACGATCCCGCTGAAGGACAATGCCGCCGCGTGTGAAAAAATCAAAGTGCTCTCCATTTCCGGACTGGTGGGCGAGGCCATCATTCGAAGCTACAGCGGGGATTCCGTGACATCCCTGTTTGTATAATGTAATTTCAAAGAGGAGTGAACCGTTGGAAATATTGAACCTGAAAGTGCACCCGCGGGAAGCCGTCGGCAACGGCCCCGCGCGCGTGCTGCGCAGTGAGGAGAAGATCCCCGCCGTCTTGTATGGCCCCAACACCGAGCCGCTCAAACTGGCCGTGGACAAGCTGGAACTGGAGCCTGTTTTCAAAGCGGGTGCCGCCAGCCAGAAACTGTTCAATCTGCAGATCGAAGGTGCCGACGGCGGCCGCAAGGTCATGATCAAAGAGATGCAGCGGCACCCCGTCTCCCGCAACCTGCTTCACATGGACTTTTACGAAGTCTCCATGGATCAGAAACTCAAGGTGATGGTCCCCGTTGTCACCACCGGCCACAGCGTCGGCGTCGAGATGGGCGGCATGCTGCAGATCATCCGCCGGGAACTCGAAGTCTTCAGCCTGCCCGATCGGATCCCCGAGAACATCACCATCGACATCACCGACCTTGACATCGGCGACTCCTTTCATGTCGAAGACCTTCAGCTGGAAGGGGAGATCGAAATTCCGGCCGACGTCAACTTTACGATTCTGACGGTGCTCAGCCCGATGGCCGAGGAAGCGGAAGTCGTGGAAGAAGCGGAAGAGGGCGAATTGGAGGAGGGTGAAGAAGAGGGTCAAGTGACCGACGCGACGGGGGAAACGCCTGCCGAATCGTGACGATGGCGGCCTTGAATCCAAGCCATGGCGACATGCCCGTTCAGCGTCGCCGTGGCTGAAATCCGGAAACGATTGATTGTCGGCCTCGGCAACCCGGGAGCGACCTATGCCCACAATCGCCACAACGTCGGGTTTATGGTCATTGACCGCCTGGTGGCCGACTATGGACTGGCCATCGTGCCTGGCGTTGTCAATGCCGAGCTGGCCCAGGGGATGATCGCCGAGACACCGGTGATCGCGGCCAAACCGCTGGCTTACATGAACCGCTCCGGTGGGCCGACATCTGCAATACTGCACGACTGTGGGATTCAATGCGAGGAGATGGTCGTCATTCACGATGACATCGACCTTGCTTATGAAAGAATAAAAATCAAAGAGAAAGGGGGGGATGGAGGACACAATGGGTTAAGGTCCCTGATCGACGCCCTGGGGACCGATGCGTTTGTGAGGGTGCGGATGGGCGTCGGACGGTCGACGGCAAACATTGGGGTGGTGGAATACGTTCTGGGTGACTTCGATGCCACGCAGCGGAATCAACTGGAAGCGTTTCTGTCACGGGCCGT
Organism: uncultured delta proteobacterium; assembly: GCA_963785365.1. Classification (GTDB taxonomy): domain Bacteria; phylum Desulfobacterota; class Desulfobacteria; order Desulfobacterales; family Desulfosarcinaceae; genus Desulfosarcina. The sequence goes on from CAWAUZ010000002.1 coordinate 165,267, forward strand.
CGCCGCTGTCGAGACGATCCTTTGCCAGGGTGCAAGGGGGGCCATGAATCGGTTTAATCGCCAACCTAAAAATCACGTTTAACTACCAAATGGAGGAACGTATGGACGCTGTCATGAGCAATATCCCGCTCGCGTGTACGCTAGTCGGTGTTATTGGGGTACTTTTTTCGATTATTCTCGCGGGCATCGTCAAGAGCGCGCCCGCCGGAGACGAGAAAATGCAAGCCATCGCCGGTGCCATTCAGGAAGGCGCCATCGCTTATCTGAACCGCCAGCTCAAGAGCATGGGCATCGCCGGCATCATCATTTTCGGTGTTATCTTTGCCACCATGGGCGCCAAGACCGCTTTGGGATTTTTGGTCGGCGCCGTGGCCTCCTTTATGGCCGGGTACATCGGCATGCGCGTGTCCGTTTTGGCCAACGTGCGTACCGCTGAAGCCGCCAAGAAGGGCATGGCCGCCGGTCTCTCCATGGCTTTCAAGGGCGGTTCCGTGACCGGTATGATCGTTGCCGGTCTGGCCCTGACCTCGGTGGCCGGCTACTACACGGCCACTCACGACGTCATCGCGCTGGTCGCGCTTGGTTTCGGCGGCAGCCTGATCTCCATCTTCGCTCGTCTGGGCGGCGGTATCTTCACCAAGGGCGCCGACGTGGGCGCCGACCTGGTGGGTAAGGTCGAAGCCGGAATCCCCGAAGACGACCCCAGAAACCCGGCCACCATCGCCGACAACGTGGGCGACAACGTGGGCGACTGTGCCGGTATGGCCGCCGACCTGTTCGAGACCTATGCCGTCACCGCCGTGGCCGCCATGCTGATCGGCCACCTGCTGTTTCCGAATGTGCCCATGGCTACCGAGTTTCCGCTGATTCTGGGCGCCATCTCCATCATTGCCTCCATGATCGCGGTCTTTTTCGTCCGTCTGGGCAGCGGCGGCTACATCATGGGTGCCCTCTACAAAGGCATGTTCGGGTCCGCCATTCTGGCTGCCATCGCCTTTTATTATGCCACCCAGAAGTTCATGGTCGGCGTGGGTGAACTGTCCACGATGAACATCTACTACTGTACCCTGATCGGTCTGGTTTTGACGGTCGTGATCGTCATCATCACCGAGTACTACACCGGTATCTACAAACCGGTGAAGAGCATCGCCGAGGCCTCCACCACCGGCCACGGCACCAACATCATCGCCGGTTTGGGCGTTTCCATGCAGGCCACTGCCGCACCGGTACTGGCCATTTGTGCCGCCATTTATTTGGCTCACAGCTTTGCCGGCCTCTACGGCATCGCCATGGCCGCCATGTCCATGCTCTCCATGACCGGTATGGTCATCGCCATCGACGCCTACGGCCCCATCACCGACAACGCCGGCGGGATCGCCGAAATGGCTGATATGGACGAGAGCGTCCGCGCCGTCACCGATCCTCTGGATGCGGTCGGCAACACCACCAAGGCCGTCACCAAGGGATACGCCATCGGCTCCGCCGGTCTGGCCGCCCTGGTGCTGTTTGCTGCCTACGTCATGGAATTCAGTATGCAGGGTGCCGAAAAGGCCATCAAGTTTGACCTGTCCGACGTGAACGTCATCATCGGTCTGTTCATCGGCGGCCTGCTGCCGTACCTGTTTGCCTCCATCGCCATGAAAGCGGTCGGTAACGCCGGCGGCGCTGTGGTCGAGGAAGTCCGCCGCCAGTTTCGCGAGATTCCGGGCATCATGGAAGGCACCGCCAAGCCCGATTACGGTGCCTGCGTCGACATCGTCACCAAGTTCGCCCTGAAAGAGATGCTGCTGCCGGCCCTGCTGCCGGTGGTCGCACCCCTGCTGGTGGGCTTTTTGCTGGGTAAAGTCGCCCTGGGCGGCCTGCTGATCGGTTCCATCGTTACCGGTGTGTTCGTGGCCATCTCCATGACCACCGGTGGCGCCGCCTGGGACAATGCCAAGAAATACATCGAAGACGGTCACCTGGGCGGTAAGGGCTCCGATGCCCACAACGCCGCCGTTACCGGTGACACCGTCGGCGACCCCTACAAGGATACCGCCGGTCCGGCCGTCAACCCGATGATCAAGATCCTCAACGTTGTGGCCCTGCTGATGGTACCGTTCCTGCTGTAGCGGCCCCGGTCGTTGTCTGACCGTTTACCATCGCCTGTTCCAAAAGGATTGGCGCCATCCGGCGCCAATCCTTTTTTTATTGATTATTGACCGGTGCAGTGGTATATTTTGCTATTCCATACGGTTATTATTTGCTCTCCCAGGCAGGCGGCGGGAGCATTTTGCCAGGGAATACAATGCTGGCGGGTCGCCTGTTTCCCCCGATTCGACGATTGGCGTCAACCCCGCGCAGGATGGATTAACCCTGATCACGGGTACCTACATGGCAGACAAATCGGTTAGCGATATATCGAAGGACGCAGCGTCCCAAAGACGGTTCAAGGTCGGCGATCTGGCCGTGTACCCGGCCCACGGCGTGGGGCGCATCGAATCCATCGAAACCAAGGTCGTCAACGGTGAGGAACATGATTTCTACATCATGAAGATCATCGAAAATGCCATGGTGATTATGATCCCCACCTGGAATGTGGAGTCGGTGGGCCTGCGGGACGTGATCCAGAAGAAAGACATTCCCAAGATCTTCGATGTGATGCGCTCACGACAGGAGCAGTCCCTGGACAACCAGACCTGGAACCGGCGCTACCGGGAATACATGGAAAAGATCAAAACCGGCTCGCTGTACGAGGTGGCCGAGGTGTTCAGAGACCTCTCTTTGCTCAAGACGACCAAGGACCTCTCTTTTGGCGAGCGAAAACTTTACGATACCGCACAGAATCTGCTCGTCAAAGAACTCTCCACTGCCAAAAACAAGAACGAAACGGCCATTTTGAAAGAGATTGAGGCCCTGTTCAAATCCGACGAGGACTAGCGCCTCTGCCTGCATGTCTTGCCCACCAATACGCTCTTTCGTCTTTCGCGTCGACGGCCCCCAGGCCGGCAAGCGCCTGGACAGCCTGGTGGCGGCGCAGGTCGCCCAGTGTTCGCGCTCATTTGCCGCGACCCTGATCCGACAAGGGGCCGTCCTCATCGACGGCGCGCCTCAAAAGCCAAGCTACCTAGTCAAGGCCGGCCAACTGGTCCGGGGAACGATCACACCACCGACAACGCCCACTTTCCTGCCGCAGGCCATTCCCCTGCAAATTCTCTACGAGGATGCCCAGCTGGTGGCGGTCAACAAGGCACCTGGGATGGTTGTTCACCCGGCGCCCGGTCACAGCCGTGACACCCTGGCCAATGCGCTGATGCATCACTGCCCGGATATGTCTGGCATCTGCGGCAGCCTGCGGCCGGGAATCGTCCATCGGCTGGACAAGGACACCTCCGGTGTGATGGTGGTGGCCAAGACTGATCTGGCCATGCGTCACCTGTCCGGCCAGTTCAAATCCCGCCAGGTTCGAAAGCACTACCTGGCGCTGGTGTATGGCACGCTGCCGACGGACAGCGGCCGTGTCGATCGTCCGATTGGCCGGCATCCGCGGGATCGCAAAAAAATGTCGGTCATCACGCACTCCCCCAAAGGCGCATTGACCTATTGGCGTGTACGAGAGCGCCTGGCGGGCGCCACCTTGCTGGAACTAGACATCCGCACCGGCCGAACCCATCAGATTCGGGTTCACTGCCTGAATCTGGGCCACCCGGTGATTGGCGATCCCGTTTATCGGCAGCGGGGTGCTGTCAAGCAGGCGGCCGCGGCCGCGCCCGGCATGGTGGTGGCGGTCGGATCGGTCGACCGTCAGATGCTGCATGCCTGGAAGCTGCGCATCACCCACCCGGGCAGTGGTGAGCCCTTGCTGCTGGAAGCCCCCTTGCCCGACGACATGGCGGGATTGCTCGAACAATTTCGACGACGTAGCCCCTGGCCATAAAAAAACGGTGCCACCGGAAACTCCGGTGGCACCGTTTTTTCAGAATACGCTTGCGTCAGGCGGCGTTCTGGCTGCTTTTGTCGACAACACCCGGATCATAGCAGACGCGGCAGCAGTTGAGGCAGCGGCCGGATTCGTATTTGGCATCGGCCTCGGAAATGACCTGATCCACTTCGACCATGCTGTCGATGCGTTCGGCCACGGGCAACTCGGGCATGGGTGTGCGTTTGGATTTGACCACACCGGGAACGGTTTTGAACAGCGACTCGGAAATGTGCCGTTTTAGCAGTGATTTCGGCGATCCTTTGACCTGTTCGCCGGTGAGATACTGGTGGATGGAACGCGCCGCCCGTCGGCCGCCACCGATGGCGTCCACCACTAACGCGGGACCGGTGGCCACATCACCGCCGGTGAACAGGTAGGGCACGCTGCACTGCAGGGTCTCCGGGTCGTTGTCAAAGGTGTTCCAGCGCGTAATGGCGATATTGTCCTTGTCCTGCTCACCAGCCATGAAGCTGACGTCGGGCTGCTGGCTGATGGCCGAGATGACCATGTCGACGTCGAGAATGGTTTCCGACCCCTCAACCGGTACCGGGCGGCGGCGTCCACTGGCGTCCGGTTCACCCAGTTCCATCTGCAGGTACTCCAGGCCCTTGACGTTGCCTTGGCCGTCGTCGATGACCCGCGTGGGCGCTGCCAGGAACTGGAACTTGACGCCTTCGTGTTCGGAGGCCACAATTTCGACTTCGTTGGCGGGCATCTCCTTGCGTGTGCGCCGATAGACGATGTAGACCTCCTCGCAACCCAGGCGCAGCAGGGTGCGCACACAGTCGATGGCCGAGTTGCCGCCGCCCACGACCGCGGCCCGCTTGCCCACGGGGATCCGCTTTTCGGGGTGGTTGGCCACGGTGGACAGAAAGTTGATGCCCTGCGAGACGCCCTTGAGGTCTTCGCCCTTGATGCCCAGCGTGTAGTCTTTCCAGGCGCCGATACCCATGAAAATGGCATCGTAGCCCTCCTCCTGCAGGGATTGAATGGTAAAGTCCTTGCCCAGGCAGGTGTTGTAGTGCGCGTCGATGCCCAGGTTCAAAATACCCTCGACCTCCCAATCCAGCACCTCGTCCGGCAGGCGGTATTCGGGAATCCCGTAGCGGGTGATGCCGCCCAGTTTGGACATGGCTTCATAGATGGTGGGGTGGTGGCCCAACCGCCTCAGGAAATAGGCGCAGCTGAGACCGGCCGGGCCGCCGCCGATGACGGCCACGCGCTTGCCGGTGTCCGGTGCGCAGGCAATGGGATAGCGGCGCCCGCTGTTCATCTCGTAATCGGCGACGAAGCGTTTGAGCTGGTTGATGGATACGGGTTCATCGTCTTCGATCTCCCGACGGCAGTAGTTCTCGCAGGGATGCGGGCAGACCCGGCCGCAGGATAGCAGCAGCGGGTTGCGTTCCCGAATGGTGTTTACGGCGCCTTCGTAGTCACCCTCCCGAATCAGGCGGATGTATTTAGGGATGTCTATCTCGGCGGGACAGGTCTGCTGGCAGGGCGCCAGGGCCTGGTCTTCCTGGTTGAAAACCAGCAGTCGCTGGGACATGGTTTTGACCGAGAGCAGGCCTTTGGGGCAGACCGCCTCGCAGGCGCCGCAACCGACGCACTTGAATTCATCAATTACCGGAAAGCCCTGGGGACCCATGTGAATGGCATCGAACTGGCAGGATTGCACACAGTCGCCCATCCCCATGCAGCCGATCGAACAGACCCGCTGGCCGCCATACAGGGCCGCCATGGCGGCACAGGACATGGCGCCGTTGTAAATGAATTTGTCGGCGGCCCGATCCCCGCCGCTGCAAGCGTTGAGGGACTTGAGCGGTTCGGCCGTGCCCGGATCGACGCCCATGACACCGGCGATATTGACGGCCGCCTCCGAATCGGCCGCCACGCAGATGCTGGGGGCGGCTTTGCCTTCGACGATCGCCACGGCAGCGGCGCCGCACCCGGCGTAGCCGCATCCGCCGCAGTTGGCACCGGCCAAAAAGTACTCTACTTCAGAGATGCGTGGATCTTCGTAAACATAAAAGACCTTGGAGGCGACACTGAGGATGATGCCGCAGGTCGCACCAATGCCCAACATAATGATGATTGCGGTGGTCACGAAAACCTCCTTGAATCGAGATCGAAGATTAAAGAAACCGTTTGGAACACGGGCGCCCCAAACGGTTTCTTGTCAATCCGAGTGAACCGTTGTTCCTATCTGGCGCCGAGGGCCAACGCCTAAACCATTCCCCTGAAGGCGTAAAAGCTCAACGAAATGACACCTGCCGTGATCAGGGCGATGGAGGTGTCCTGCAGCGGTCTGGGCACCCGGGCCAGCAAAATGCGTTCGCGCAGGCCGGCAAAGATGATCAGCGCCAGGCCGAAACCGGCCGCATAGCCAAAGGAGGTGACCAGGGCCGGCAGGAATTCCAGTTCCTTGTCGATGTTCAAGACGCACACACCAAACACCGCGCAGTTGGTGGTGATCAGGGGCAGGAAGATGCCCAGGCCGGCGTACAGGCCGGGGATGCTTTTTTTAAGGAACATTTCCACAAACTGAACCAGAGAGGCGATCACCAGAATAAAGGCGATTGTTCGCAAAAAGACCAATTTGAAGGGATCCAGCAGATATTCGTAGATAATCCAGGTGATCACACCGGCCATGACCAGAACGAAGATGACCGCCATGGCCATTCCAATCGCGGTTTCCATCTTTTTGGAGGTTCCCAGAAAGGGACAGTTCCCCAAAAATTGCGCCAGCACGATATTGTTTACGAAAATGGTGGCAATGATAATTTCGAAGTATTCCATGCTCGCTGTTTCCCTTCCGTTATTTGCTGGGGATCAGGTTCATCGCGCAAAGCAGCAAACCCAGGATCACGAAGGCGCCGGGTGCCTGAACGGCAAACTCGAACGGTTCGAAGGAAGCGCCGAAGATATTCTGGAAATCCCAGGTGATCAGGCCGAAGACGTCGCCTTTCAACGAACCGGTCCCGATCAGCTCGCGAACGCCACCCAGCAACCCCAGGGCCCAGGTGAACCCCAGCCCGATACCCAGTCCGTCGGCCGTCGACTTGACAACCCCGTTTTTGGAGGCGAACGCCTCGGCGCGTCCCAGAACGATGCAGTTGACCACGATCAGCGGGATAAAGACGCCCAGGTCGAGAAAGAGCCCGTAGGCGAAGGCTGCCATCATCTGCTCGACCACGATGACGAAGGTCGCGATGATGATGATGAAACAGGCGATGCGCACCTTGGGGGGAATCACTTTCCTCAGCAAGGAGACCAGCACGTTGGAACACAGCAGAACGAAGGTGGTGGCCAGGCCCATGCCGATACCGTTTTTTATCGAGGTGGTCACACCCAACACCGGACAGAGACCGAGCACCAGCCTGAACGGTGGCACCTCATCCCAGAGACCTTTTTTAAATTCGTAAGCGATCGATTTGGCCATTGCGGTAAACTCCTTTACTTGCCCAAGCCTTTGATTTTTTCTTCCAGCTGCGGTTTCAGTTCCTGGTAGCTTTCAATGGCGTTGTTGACCCCGACGGCCACGGCCCGCGAGGTGATCGTGGCGCCGCTCAGGGCGCTGATCTGACCACCGTCGGTGGTGACGCCGAAGGGGGTGGTGATCGGCTGGCCCGCAAATTGGGCCGCGAAGCTGGGATCGTCCTTGGCCCTGGCACCCAATCCCGGCGTCTCCTTGTGGGTGGTTACGGCGATGCCGCGCAGGGTTTCGTCGGTCATGTTGATGGCCACGACCATGCCCATCTTGTCGCCGTATCCGCTGGCACTGGACTCCATGACCACCGTGTTGGGTGTGCCATCGAACACGCCCACGAAGACGTTGCGCTCCTCGTCGCCATCCATAATCTTGAAACGGTCCTCGACCGGATCGTTTTCCGCTTCGGCGAGCATCTGCCGGATGGCCGGCCCCTTGACCAGGTTCATCACCTGGTTCTCGATTTTGGGTTCGGTAAAGTCTTTCAACCAGGAAAGACTGCCGCCTGAAACGACGCTGAGAACGGTCAACACAACCACCATTTTGATCATTTCACCCATGTTACGCTACCTTTCCAATCGCCTTGGGCCTGATCTTGTCGACCAGCGGGTTTATCAGATTGATCAGTAGAATCGCAAAGATGACACCATCTTCGTAGGCGCCGATGTTGCGGATCAGCACGGTCATGACCCCCCCCAGGGCGCCGAACAGCAGCATGGGAATGACGTTGACCGGCGAGGATGAGGATTCGGTGGCCAGGAAAAAGGCCCCGAACAGGGTGTAGCCGGCAAGCAAGTGGAATACCGGCGAGGCGTAGCGGGTGGGATCGGCCATATTGAACAGCGCGGCGGTGATGAAAATGCCGGCGATAAAGGCCACGCTGATTTCCCAGCGGATGATGCCGCGCAGGATCAGATAGATGCCGCCGGCAACCAGTGCCAGGCCGCAGGTGGCGCCCAGTCCGCCCACCTGTCTGCCCATGAGCAGGTCGACGTAATTGAGGTGTTCGATTGCCGACGGGCCGAAGGCCTTGAGGTCGGTCAGCGGATGGGTCACCGAGGGAAAGTCCAGCGAGAAATTTACCAGGCCGGCGTCGAAGTCGAGATGGGTGCTGTAGGAGACCGCCAATATGGCGACGGCCAGGGCCACCGGGTTGAACGGGTTGGCGCCGATGCCGCCGTATATCTGGATGCCGATGACAATGGCCAGAAACGTCCCGATCAGCACGAGCCACCAGGGCACCGAGGCCGGCAGCAGCATGGCCAACAGCAGTCCGATCAGGGCGGCATTGCCGTTGCCGACGGTAGTGGGCCGTTTGCTGGCGTAGTTGAACAGCAATTCCCAGAGGATCGCCGACGACATGGCCAGGCTGATGACGCCCAGCGCCGGGGCACCGTAGAGGGCAACTCCCACGAGCGCGGCGGGCAGGGCGGCGATGATGGTGTGGTAGCTTCGCTCGGGAATTCCGCTGCCGTCATGCCAGAACGGGGCGTGGGAAACAATTAGCGTCTTCTTACTGTTCATTCATCTCCTCCGCGGATGTGATCCGACCGATTTCGTACTTTGCCAGTTTGATATACTGAAAGATGGGAATGCGCGACACGCAGACGTAGCTGCACAGACCGCATTCGATGCACGCGTAAAGATCGTAAAGGTCGGCGCCCTCGGTGTACTGTCCGGCTTCCAGGAAGCGGACCAGCAGGTTCACCGGTACGTTGGCCGGACAGACGCGCACACAGTCGCCACAGTTGACGCAGGGATAGTCGCTGTAAAGCGGGATCACGCTGTGATCCTGGACAAAGATGGCGTCCGTATCCGGGGCGATGGGCAGCTGCTCGCTGTAGATGGCGTTGCCGGTCATGGGGCCGCCCAAAATGATTTTGTCGCGATCGTTGATCTCGATCCCGAACCGCTGGAGCAGGCTGCCCACGGGGGTGCCCACGCGCGCCACGGCCAGGTGCTTGTCGCCTTTCTTGTCGATGACCATCACCGTCTTCTCCAGGGGCAGGACGCCGGTGGAGAACGCCTGGCCGATGGCGGCGACGGCTTCGGCCCGGATAAAATGGACACCCATGGCGGCCGTGCCGGTTTCGTCGGGCAGCCGGCCGGTCAGGTGGTACAGGACCATCAACGGCTGGGCATAAGGGTACTGGGACGACACGGACTGAATGCGGGCGTCCAGGTGCCCGGAGTAGTTTTGAACACTCTCTTCGGGAACGACGATGACGATCTCTTCCAGCCCGGTGGCTTTTCTCAGTACATCGATACCGGCATTGACCGCGTCGGCGTTCTGCTTGAGGACATACAAGCTGGTGTCGATGAGAAGATCCGCGTTGCCGCCATAGATGACGATGGTGCGCACGGGATGGTGTTCGTCCATGAGTGGGGCGATGTCCGGCGCGCCGGGGCAACCTGACAGGTAGCGGTTCATGATTTCCAGTGACGGCATTTCTTGGAACTCGGCGAATTCGTCGTCCCGCGTGTCCTTCCCGTCACTTTCGATGGTAACGGCCGTCCATGCCCGTCCGTAATCGGCCAGGAAGGGTTCGATGGCGCGGATCGTACCGCTGACCGTCGCGATCGCAGCGGGCGCATCGTTGGATTCGAGCGCCAGCCGTTGCCCCGCTTTCACCGGATCGCCCACCTTGAGGCTGCCGCCGGTTCGTTTCATCTCCTGCTTGATGTGAAGGGTAACGGTTTTAGGGGGCGGGAGCGCCACCGTGCTGGAGGGAAGATCGGTGGCCAATTCGTACTTGAAGCAAGGTTTGGAGAGACCGAAGAATGATCGTTTTCGCATGAATCAACCTTTTTTGGGAGCCGCGGTAATAAATGAAAACGTGGAAACGGGTTTATGAATGCCGTCGATCGCCGTTACAGGACGTGGCAGGCGGAGCAGTTGTCCGAACCGCCCTGCGGCCCTTTCTCGAACTGTTCGTGGCACTCAATGCATTGGCTGTGAAATGCGTCCGCGCGCGACGGCACTTCCGATCCTTCGATGTCGCTTTCGTCGTGGCAATCCAGACAACTTTCAATTTCGGTGACGTCCGTGGCCGTGGCCTGGTGGCACTCGCCACACCCGATCAGAGCGCTGTCATCGTCGCTGGGATGATGGTGGCAGTCAAAACACGATGCCCCATAGCCCGACACGTCCGTGTGGGTATAGTGGTCAAAAAGGACTTTTCCGGCGTTGGTCTGATACATGATCCGAATGGGTTCGTCGGGCGCTGGGGTCGGAAAGGCGGCATAGCAGATTATGCCGACAAACAACAGGTGGATTGCCAGACCGTAAGCAAACAGCAACTGTTTCTTCGACGTCATGTGGTCCTGATCCTTTTTGGAGTTGGGTTGTGGAAACTGTGGGTAGAAAAACAAGCCATCGACTATCATAATGGACAAAAGCTTTCAAGGCTTTATTTGGTGGTGGCACAACCCGTTGAAACTTAACCGCAAAGATCTTTTTGGGCGCCTGCCCAGGGTCTCTTTAGACCCCGTTCGGGGACAGGGCAAAGTGAGAGGTCGAAACGCGCTGGACGGGCATTGACGCGTGGTTGCAGGCGGCTTGAGAAGAGCCGAAAAAGCGGTCGTGCGGGAGCGGCCGGGACTCGTGTCAAATACTGCCGCCGCCGGACCTGGCGATGCTGGGAAAACGCGACGTGTCCGTGTGGGGCAGGAACTTGGCGGCCGAAAAACGATTCATGAACGCCTGGTTGACATTGAGTTCCAGGTAGGTGATGCCGTCGCGAATGCGGTCGATGCGATCGAAGGCCGCGGCGTCGACCAGCACCCGGGTGGCGCCGCCCAGGGAGCTGTTGCCCAGGCTGTGGTAACGCTCGCGGGGCAGATCCGGAATCATGCCGATGGTGATGGCCGAGACCGGATCGATGTAGGCGCCGAACGTTCCGGCCACGAAAAAGGTTTCCAGGTCGCTCTGTTGGATGCCCACGCTGGCGGTGATCGTTTCCAAGATGGTGTACATGGCGGCTTTGGAGCGAACCAGGCTGTCCAGATCGGCCTGGGTGATGCACAGGTCCCGGCCCGTGGCCGACCGATCGGCGGGAACGACGACCAGGTGGCCCAGGCCGTCGATCATCCGGAAGCGATCTCCGCAGCGCTCGGGCAAAAGCTTGCCGCGGATGTCGATCATGGCCGACCGGAACAGGGCCGCGGCCAGATCGATGACACCGGAGCCGCAGATGCCCCGGGGCGGTTGTTCGTCGATGGTGTGCAGGTCGAGATCCAGCGTGTCCGGATCGATGGCGATGCGGTCGATCACGCCGGGCCCGGCGGTGGTGCCCATGCGGGTCACACCGCCCTCCAGGGCCGGACCGGCAGCACCGGCGCAGGCCATCATCCAGTGGCGGTTGCCCAGGACCACTTCGGCGTTGGTGCCCACATCCACAAGGATGGCCGTCTCTTCGCGTTGGTCCATGTCGGCATGCAGAATACCCGCAATCAGGTCTCCGCCGAAATAGCTGCCGACATTGGGAAAGATCAGCGCCCGGGCCGTGGGGTGCACACGGATGCCCAACTCGGCCGCCATGAGCGTGCCGGGTCGGTTGATCACCGGGATGTAGGGTTCCCGGATCATCCAGCGCGGGGTCAGACCCAGCAACAGATGGGTCATGGCGGTGTTGCCGGCCACCGCCATCAGGTGGATGTTCGCCGGTGACACCTCGGATTGGCGGCACAGGTCTCGCAAATGGACGTTGATGCTTTCGACGATCAGGCGATTGAGCTGTTCCAGGCCGCCGGGCTTTTCCACGTGATGGATGCGGGCTAGTACGTCCGGCCCAACGGCCACCTGGGGATTGTCGAACACCGTCTCCCCCTGGTGCCGACCGCTGCGAAGGTCGATGAGGCGCAGGACCACCCGGGTCGTGCCCAGGTCGACCGCCAGGCCGCACAGGGGCGTGGTTGCCTCGGGATCGCTCAGGTGAACCACGATGCCGTCGCCGGCCCTGTTTTTAAAAAGTACCGCCGTGGCACGAAACCCCCATCGACGCAGCTTTTCGGGCAACTCCCGCAGCACAGGCACGTCCATGCCAACGGCCGGTATTCCCAGGGCGTTGCCCAGGGCCGCCGCCAGGCGGTCGGCGTCGGCCGTATTGTCTCCCAGGGTGGGGGGCGTCACGGTGACGGACTGAACCCAGCGTTTGGGGTTGGTTGGTGTCATGGGATGCCCTAAATGGTCGTCCACGCCCGTCTGGTCAGGGGCCGGCCGGCAGCCGTCGCCGGATCGCCGACACCAGCTGAACAACGATGGCGCCGGCACGGCCCAGCAGGGTCAGGGTGCTGATGTGGGTGCTCAGCAAGGTGGGTTCGGGGTTGATTTCGATGATGACGGCACCGTTGTCCTTGGCGATCAAGGGCATGCTGGCGGCTGGTTGCACCGTGGCCGATGTGCCGATGACCAGCATGGCATCACTGGCCGCCGACACCTGCTGCGAGCGGATCAGGGCCTCGCGCGGGATCGTTTCGCCGAAAAAGACGCAGTCCGGCCGCAAGATACCGCCGCAGGCGCAGCGCGGTGGTATCTCAGCCAGGTCCACCGTGGCCGATGGGATGCGCCCATCGCAGTTCAGACAGCGCAGCCAGGCAAAATTACCGTGAAATTCGATGACGTCGCTGTTGCCGGCCATCTGGTGCAGCCCGTCCACGTTTTGGGTGATGACGGTCTGCAGGATGCCGATTCGTTCCAGATCGACCAGGCCCATGTGGGCCGGATTGGGACGGGCCCTGTCCAGCACGGCCGCCATGCGCTTGATCAGCACCTGCCAGACCCGCTTTGGGTCATCCAGAAAGGCATCGATGTGGGCAACCGTCATGGGATCGATCTTCTCCCACAGGCCGCCTTTGCCCCGAAACGGGGGAATGCCGCTTTCCACCGAAATGCCGGCGCCGGTAAGCGCTACCGCGCGCTTGGCGGTCGTCAGTATGGTGGCAGCTTGTTCGATCGGATCGGGCATGGTCGATGTATCAGACAGCAGGGTAGACGGGAGGCCGCCAACGGCCCATAAAACGCCGCTGCCAGCGGTCGGCTGAGGCCGTCGTTGTTTTCACGTTCCTACAACGTGAAGGTCATATCCCGGCCCACGGCGAAGCACTCCAGGGATTGGCCGGCGTCGGCGATGATCCGCCGGCAGTCGCTTACGATGGCATCGACCTGATCGTCGCTGCGTTCTTGGTTCAGGTGAAACAGGCCCAGGCGTTTGACGCCGGCGGCAAAGGCCAGCTTCACGGTGTCCGTGTAGGCGGAGTGCCCCCATTCGACCAGCTTGGCATACTCGTCGTCGGTGTACTCGCCGTCGTGGATCAGCAGGTCGGCCCCCCTGCAGAAGTCGACGTAGTCGTCGAAGGCAAGCCCGCCGCGGTGGACGAAGCCCAGTTCGTTGTCGGTGATGAAAACGAAGCTCTTGCCGTTCTCGGTGAACTTGTAGCCCTTGCCCGTGTTGGGGTGGCTGATGGGGATGGGAAAGACGGTGACCGATCCAATTTGAAATTCAGCCGGGTGGCCGGCCTGCCAGACGATTTTCGCTTTGAGGTCCGAGTAACGCACCGGAAAATTGGGCGGGGCCATTACCTTGGAGAACATGTTCTCCATGAATTTCTTGCGAAACGGCGCCCGGTTGATGTGAATGACGGTCTGGCTGAGAAACAGGGGCTTGAAAAAAGGGAACCCCATGAGGTGATCCCAGTGGCCGTGGGTGAGAATAAAGTTGTAATGGTAGCGGCCCTGTTTGATGAGGTGGTTGCCCAACCGACGGATGCCGGTTCCTGCATCTACGATAATGATGTCATCACTGTCCGTGTGAATGGCCATGCAGGTCGTGTCGCCGCCGTATTTGATGTACGATCTGCCCGAGACGGGTATGGAGCCTCTGGATCCCCAGCACGTGATGACCATGGTCAATCCTTTAATCGCCGTCTTATCGGACCGATTTTCCGTAAAAGGTGTGCCAGATGCCGTCTTGGTCCCAGCGCTGAATGATTTTTACGGGAAGGCCGGCCAGGATCGCTTCGATGCGGGCGGCTTCGCCGCGCATCAGTCCGGATAGAATGAATTGCCGTTTTTGCAGAAAACCCCGGGTGCAGATCAGGTTTTTCATGACGTCGTAATGGATGTTCGATACCACAAGGTCGCTCGTAAAGTCCATAAATTTCTCGGCATCTCCCTGCACGACGAGAATCCGGTCATCCATGTGGTTCAAGGTGACATTGCGTTTTGCCGTGTGAACCGCCAGCAGGTTGAGATCCATGGCCAACACCGCCGGGCAGCCCATGCGTGCGGCCGCCAGGGCCAGCAGGCCGGTGCCCGTCCCCAGGTCCAGGGCGGTTCGCACGGACGGGTCGTCCATGGCCATCTCCAGTGCGGCCAGGCAGTCCCGGGTGGTGGGGTGGGTGCCGGTGCCGAAAACGACGCCCGGATCGAGCACGATGCCGGTCTCGTGAAAGTTCTCATCTGCCGGAAACCAGGGGGGTGAGATCTGAAAGCGGCCGATGCAACAGGGGGCGATCTCGCCCCCCTGCCACTGGTCGTAGGTCATGTGGTAGTGGTCGAGCAGTTCGATGCCCGGCTGCGCCGCGACGGCTGCCTTTACCAGGGCCATGTTCGACCGGGTGAAAAACAGAAAGGAGTACTCGCCTTCCTCCCAGTTGCCGATATAGTCTTGGGGTTGAAACCCCCGGCCGGGGCGAAACCGTCCCGACAGGTAGTAAATGTAAAGATCCCGGTAGGGGTTTTCGGCGCGAGGGTCGCTGAGCATGGTTCAACCGGGCGCGCTTGTCGGCTGGGGCCGGCCGGCGCGGCGCCGTCTATTTTCGCTCCGGCAGTTCATCGATATTCCAATTCATCGGATCGATCAGCGTGTATCCCAATCCGCGCAGCTTCTTTTTAACCTTGGAAACGTTGTTGGTCAGCAGGTAGGGAAAGACCGCCCGCTTGCCGGTGTCCCACGTGCGGGCCACCAGGACACTGCCGAAGGAGACGTTTTCCTCGGTGATGGCATCGACGATCCGCTTGAGCTGCCCGACCTGCTCTTCGACCTCGATGCCCACCAGGGTGCCGGGCTGGCCGATGCCCAGCACGTTGACAAAGGCCCGCAGCAGATCCCGCACGGAGAGGATGCCCTTGAGCCTGCCGTCGTCGTCCACCACGGGAAAGGCGCCGACCTTTTCCTTTTGGATCATCAGCAAGGCGTCTTGAATGGTGTACAACGGAGAGATGGTTTTGGGGTCGCGGGTCATGATCTCGTCGACTTTCATCTGCGCCAGCTTGTCGCGTTCTTCGATGGTGCCTTTTTGCTTGATCAGGCGGTAGGGCATGGCGCTGCGGATGTCACGGTCGGTGACGATGCCGATCAGGTGGTTGTCGGCGTCCACGACGGGCAGGTGCCGGATGCCGTTGGCCGCCATTTTCTCCTGAGCGTCGAATATGGACGCCTCCTTGTCGATGGTGATGACCTGCGAAACCATGGATCGACTGACAAACATGTTGGTATCCTCCAAGCGTACAGACGTTAGATGACATTCCGGTGGGCCGGAAGCCGGCCTTCAACCGTCGAGCATAATCTTGACGTGGTTGGCAGCCAGCTCCCCTAATCGATCCAGGCAGTAACCGCCTTCCAGCACGGAAACCAGCCGGCCGTCGGCCAACCGGTCGCTCATGTTCATGATGAACTCCATGATCCAGGTGTAGCCGTCGGTGGTCAGGTTGACGTCCGACATGTCGTCGTCGCGGTGCCCGTCAAAACCGGTCGAGGCGATGATGAATTCCGGTTTGAACTGCTCGAACGCCGGCATCAGATCGCTTTGAAGCAGTTTCTGGTAGACATCGTCACCCTGGCCGGGCAGCACCAGCGAGTTTTTCGTGAAGCCCAGACCGGCGCCGACGCCTTCCTCGAATTCGCGGCCGGTGCCCGGAAAGGCGAAAGAGGGGTGCTGGTGAATGGAGTAGTAGAACACCGTTGGATCGTCTTCAAAGATGTGCTGGGTGCCGTTGCCGTGGTGAACGTCGAAATCGATGATGCCCACCCGCTGGATGCCGTGTTCCATCTGCAGGTAGCGGGCGGCGATGGCCACGTTGTTGAAATAGCAAAATCCCATGGCCTGATTCCGTTCGGCATGGTGTCCGGGCGGGCGGGCGGCACAAAAGGCGTTGTCCAGCTCACCGGCCATGACCCGGTGCACGGCGTCGATGATGCCGCCGGCGGCCAGGTAGGCGGTTTCGTAGGTGTCCACGCACATCTGGTTGTCGGGGTAGTCGAAGGTCCGGTTGCCGGACAGGCAGACCTCCTCGAAACGGCGGATGTATTCGGGGGCGTGGACCGCCTCGATCCACTTGAGATCGGCCCGTACCGCCTCAAGGCGGGTCAGCCGTTCCAGCAGCCCGGCATCCTTGATGCCGTTGTAGATCGCCGAGAGCCGTTCGGCCATCTCCGGGTGATAGGGTCCCGTGTCGTGTAGCAGGTACCTGTTGTCGTGCAAGTAACCGGTTCGTTTCATTGGCGTCCTCTCGGGGGATACAGGCCGCGCCGACAGGCACAAGCGCGGGGTCTCATCGTCGTCGCGGCTGCCGACTCAGGGAATGATCTTGTCGAAAATGGCATAGGCGGCTGCCAGGGCCGGGTTGCCATCCTCGAGGTCGATGGTGGGGCGGCCCTCCAGGTCGAAACGGTACACCTGTTCGTCTTCGGGGATGACGCCGGCCAGTTCCAGGCCGCCGTCGCTGATCATCTTTGCGACCTCCCCGGACGGGTCGCTTTTGACCTGGTTGATGACGATGTAAGCCTTTTCGACCCCCAGGTTCAGGTCCTGGGCCAGCTTGTGGATGCGCAGCCCGGCCTGCAGTCCCCGCCGGGAGGTGTCGGTGACGATGAGCAGGACATCCACGTTCTTGGTGGTCAACCGGCTCAGGTGCTCCATTCCGGCCTCATTGTCCATTACCATGTATGGATAGTTGCCGGAAAGCCGTTCCAAAAAGCCGGTCAGCAGGGTATTGGCGGCACAGTAGCAGCCGGCCCCTTCGGGTTGGCCCATGACCACCAGGTCGAACCCCTTCTGCTCGATGACCGCCTGCTCGAGTCGCATGGAGATGAACACATCCTTGGTCATGCCGTTGGGCACGGTTCCTTTTTTCATCTCCTCGCGGGCGTTGCCCAGGGTGTCGGTCACCTCCAGCCCCAGGATTTCATTCAGGTTGGCATTGGCATCGGCGTCGACGGCCAAAACCGGGGATTTGCCCCGGCCGATCAGGTATTTGATCAGCATGCCGGAGACGGTGGTCTTCCCGGTGCCGCCTTTTCCGGCCATGGCGATGGATACGGTCATGATCGCGGACTCCTTGTTCGATGGATTCGTGTTCGGGCGGCCGTTGGCCGCCGACCAATCCAGAACTCCTTAAGACAGTTGCATAAAACAGTCAAGGAGATTGTCCACGCCAGCCCGGGCGTCGCCCGGCGCCGATCCACGTCAGGCACCCGGGTCGCTTTGGACGGTACTTGCTAGGCCATGGGCCTTATGATAGGTTCGTGGCCAGGGTATGCTGACCTGACATCCACCATTGCAGAAAAAGGAGAATCCCATGTTTGAACTGGTCAAAAAAAGTATGCTTGCCGGGGTCGGTTTGGCGCTCAAAGCCTGGGACGAAGTGGAGGAGATGGCCAACGACATGGTCGACCAGGGCAAGATGACCGAAAAAGAGGGTCGCAAATTTCTCGACGACCTGCAGGGGCGCTACACCGAAACCCAGAAGAAGCTCGAAGAGCGGGTCGAAAAGAGCGTGCGGGAGATTCTCAAAAAGATGGACGTGGTCACCCAGGACGAACTCAAAGCCCTCAAGAAGGAGATCCGGGACCTCAAGAAGATGATCAGCAGCCAGGACGAGGCGGAAACGTCCTGACGCGGCCCGGATGATCAGCATACGCAAAATCGGTGTGATCGGCCGCACCTATCGCCACCTCAACCGTTACCGGCAGATTCTGACGGTGCTGTTCAAATACGGTTTCGATGACATCGTGGAGCTGCTGAAAATCGACCAGTACATCGAGGTCGGTCTTCAGGTGATCTCCCGCAAGCGCGGCGACCGCGTGGAGAAGCTCTCCCGGGCGGTGCGCGTGCGCATGGCGATCGAGGAGTTGGGGCCCACCTACATCAAGATGGGTCAGATCCTCTCCACGCGCCCCGATCTGGTTCCGGTGGATTTCGTTGGCGAGCTGGCCCGGTTGCAGGACAAGGTGCCGCCCTTTCCCCTGTCGGAAGTCACCCGCATCATCAGCGAGGAGACCGGCTGTTTGGTCGAGGCGCTCTTCGAGGCGTTCGACCCCCAGCCGCTGGCATCGGCCTCCATCGGTCAGGTGCACCGGGCCCGACTGAAAGACGGCGAGGATGTTGCCGTCAAGGTTCAGCGACCGGGAATTCGCAAGCAGGTCGAGGTCGACCTGGAAATCCTGCTTCACCTGGCGACCCTGGCCGAACGTCACATCGAGGAGTTGGCCCATCACAAGCCGGTCAAGATCGTCGAAGAGTTCGCCCGCTCCATCGAAAAGGAGATGGACTACACCCTGGAGGCCACCAGCATGGAGCGGGTGGCGCGCGCTTTTTTGCACGACCCTACGGTTTACATTCCCAAGGTGTTTCGGGAGGTGACCACCGAGCGTGTGCTGACCAGCGAGTTCGTGGACGGCATCAAGGTCTCCTTGCTGGACGAGCTGGACCGGCAAGGCTATGACCGCAAGCGCATCACCCGGGGCGGGGCCGACATTTTGCTCACGCAGGTCTTCGAGCACGGCTTTTTCCATGCCGATCCGCATCCCGGGAACCTCTTCGTGCTGCCCAACAACGTGATCTGCCTGCTGGACTTCGGCATGATGGGTACCGTAGACCGCAGCACCCGCGAAGCTTTCGTGGAACTGGTGGATGCCGTCGTGCGCCGGGACGAAGCGCGCACCACCCGGATGCTGTTGAAGCTGACCTTGTGGGACGAGGAGCCTGACCAGCGCCGGCTGGACAAGGATGTGGCCGACTTCATGGGCGCCCACCTGTACAAGCCGCTCAAGGATATCCAGATCGGCAAACTGTTGCAGCAGATGCTGGAGCTGGCCGCCGTGCACCGCATGCGGATTCCGCCGGAGATCTTTTTAATGATGAAGGCCATCAGTACGGTCGAGGGCGTGGGCCTGATGCTGGATCCCGGTTTCGACATGATTGCCCACGCCGCACCGTTCATCAAGCAGGTCAAGCTGGCCCGTTTCGCTCCCGGACGCCTGAGCAGCGACGCGGTCAGCATCGCGACCCAGTACATGGATTTTATCCAGCAGTTTCCCAAGGACCTGTTGGAGATCACGCGCACGATCCGCCAGCGCAAGCTCACCGTCATGCTGGAGCTGAGAAGCATGGATCACATGCTGCACACTCACGACCAGATCAGCAACCGCATCTCGTTTTCGATCATTATCGCCGCCCTGATCATCGGTTCGGCCCTGATCGTCATCTCCAAAACCCCGCCGCTGTTTCACGGGATCTCCTTGATCGGCATCATCGGCTTTTTGACCGCGGCCTTCATGGGGCTGTGGTTGCTGGTGGCGATCATCAAGAAGGGCAAGCTGTAGCGTGTGTCCATCCATAAATATGAGCCCTCAACGACTCACCATTCGGGAGCATCCCGCAGGGTTGATGTTCAACATCCGCGTCCAGCCGCGGGCCTCGCGCAACCGGGTTGTCGGGCTCTACGGCGACGCCCTGAAGGTCACCCTTACCGCGCCGCCCGTGGACAACGCCGCCAACAAGGCCTGCACGGCCTTTCTGGCGGAGTTGCTCGGCCTGGCCAAATCGGCGGTGACCATCGTCGCCGGCCATACCGGGCGCAGCAAGCAGGTGCTGGTCGTGTGCCCCCGGCATCGCGCATCGATGAAACGGGCGATCGTCGCCTTGACGACAGGGTAGGGTGGTTTATTTTAGGTCCGCTGACAGTCGCCTATTGACAACTACAGGATTTTTACTTATTGTTTGACTTTAAGAAAATTGATGCGGGGTGGAGCAGTCTGGTAGCTCGTCGGGCTCATAACCCGAAGGTCGTAGGTTCGAATCCTGCCCCCGCTACCAAAACCCAAAAAGGTACTTACTAAAAATTGTGGGTGCCTTTTTACTTTTTTCCATGTGCCCATCTTAAGCACCTACGCCAAATCTTCCGGCGGTCCGTAAACATTTGACGTGCCAGCCACGCACGAAACAAAAGTCAACCCCGATGACGGACGGCTTCGATCAGATTTCGATCAAATTTAGATCATGCCGATTGACACGCCAGAAATGGTGCCCATACTAAATGTTGGAGAAGGAATCTTAAACATACCCCCCCATATAGGTGACCCCCATGGGAAAATACCATACCGCCATCATGAAGTCGCTGTACGCAAAGAAACGGCGGGCCTTTTCGGCCGACGCTTCCGAGGCTACCCGTAGCCAGAGCAGGGAAGATGGCACCTGTGTGTGGCCCAAAACAGCGCAACGCGCTGCCAAGAGTCAAAAACAGGTCGACCCCATGTCTCAAACACAGCGTATAGGGTAAATGCCTCCGGGCAAGCCGGAACAGAAAAGCGACCGACGCCGCCCTGACCCTTAGGCCTTGTCCAACTCCCATTCGATCTGTTCGAAGGCGTCTTCGAGCCGGTACAGGGCCTGATCGGCCTTGGCCAGTTCCCAATCGGCAATGCGGCCTTGAATTTCTTGATGAAGCGTTTCGAGCGTTGGCTTGTGTTTGCGCAGGATTTCCTGGAACGCCGGGTCTCCATCCAGGGCGTAGAGCAGTTTGTCGATGCTTCCGACCAAATCGAAGATCGAGGGGTCTTCGTCCACCATGGCGGCGTTGGCGTGGCTCAGGTGTCCGACAATCTTGGGATAAACCGCTTTAATGCTTTCCGGATAATAGGCCCGGACCTTGACGGTCAATTGCATGTATTTGCTCATCTTGCTGTCTCTCCCCCCTGCCTGTCAGGATGCGCGGTATCCGTGACACAGGCCTGCAGTCTTTCTCGTAAACGGCGGCGGCGCCGTAATCGACCTAAACCCTGAGAGCCGGAATTTAAGCCAGCCGCCCGTTGGTTGTCAATGCCTTTGCCGTCTCTTTGTGTTGCCGATTGCCAGCCGCCTGTCAACATTGACGGCTTCGTAAAACACCCCCATTGGACAGACCGTTTCCAGGCACGCATGGGGCGACACCGTCGCCCGCGGCCGCAAGGCCGACCGGCACGGTGCCGTTGGCAATCGCATATTTCCTTTCGGAACGATGTTTGTATATAATGCGTCCGACAGCTCGAAACGGTCAGCGATCCAACCCAAACGGAGTCAGTTCATGCTGGGCAAAAAACGCGCGAAAATGGAAAACATCTTGATTTTGGGGTTGGGCGGTGTCGGCACCTACCTGGCCAAACGCCTGGTTCACGAAGGCTATGCCGTCACGGCCATCGAGCCGGACAGTCAGCGGATACGTTACAGCGACGATCGCCTGGACGCACGCCTGGTCCACGGATCGGCGATGAATGTCGCGTGCTGGCGCGAGGCCGATGCCGAGCAGATGGACGTGCTGATCGCGGTTACCGACAACGACGCCGTCAACATGCTGGCGGCCATGATCGCCGACCGCTTCGGCATCCCGCAAAAGATCGCCCGGGTGCGGTCGACGGATTTCGGCGGTCCCGATTCGATCCTCAACACGGACGACCTGAAAATCGACATGGTCATTCACCCAGAAGAGCTGGCGGCCCAGGAGATCGTCCGCCTGGTCAAGCGGACTGCCGGCAACGAGATCATCGACATCGCCGATGGCCAGATCCAGCTCATGGCCACCCGCGTCCACAACGACTCGCCGCTGGCGCATCAGAACCTTAAGACCCTTTCCATGACCCACGACAGCTTTCCCTTCCGGGTGGTCGCCATTGCCAGGGGGATCACCACGATTCTGCCCGGCGGCAATAGTGAAATCCTGCCCCAGGATCAAGTTCTGGTGATGGCCTCGGCCCAGAATCTTTCCAAATTGATGGCCCTAACCGGGGTCAAACAGCAGCGGCGGCACCGGGTGATGATCCTGGGCGGCGGTCTGGTGGGGTGCCGCGTGGCCGAGTTGATGGGCAAACACGTTCGGGTGAAGCTGGTCGAAAAGGACGAAAACCGTGCCGCCGAGCTGTGCCAGCGTCTCAGCCACACCGAAGTGCTCCACGGCGACGGGTCCGACGCCGAGGCGTTGGACCTGGCCGGATTGACGGACATGGACACCTTCATCACGACCACCGGCGAAAACGAGACCAACATCATGAGCTGCATGCTGGCCAAGCACCTGATGGCCAGCACCGACGGCAACGGCCACCAGAACGAGCGCAAAACCATTTCGCTGGTCAGCAAGGAGGCCTATCTCGTGCTGGCCGCCACCAGTGGCTCGGACATCGCCTTGAACAAGAAAGTGCTGGCGGCCAACGAGATCATGAAATTCATCCGTCGCGGAGAATTGCTGGCGGTGGCCCATTTGCACGGGTTCGACGCCGAAGTGGTCGAGATCAGGGCGGCGCCAGGGGCGCCGATCACCCGCATTCCGCTGTCGAGAATCGACCCCTCCTTTCACGGCAAAATTCTCATCGGCGGCGTCTACCGCGACCGGCACTGGCGGATCGCCGTCGGGGACACGCGCATTTTGCCCGACGAACGCGTCATCGTGGTCTGCAAATCGCTGCACCTCAAGAACGTCCGCAAGCTGTTTCTCGGTTAGTGCCCGACCACAAACGGGTCTTTTGCCCGACATCGGTGTTGCGCGAAAAATTTTATCCTCGGGATATCAGCCATATGCCTCCGGTAAAATTTTTCGTGCGCCTTGATCTCGACCAAAATCCCTCGTTTCTGGACGCGCACTAGTAAAAAAGATCACGCTTACCGTTTCCAGAAGGAGGGGTAGAAGATCACCAGGGCGGAGAACATCTCCAGCCGCCCGACCAGCATGTTGTAGGAGAGAAACCACTTGCCGGCATCCGATATGAAGGCGTAGTTCTCCGAGGGCCCGACATCGCCGAAACCCGGTCCGATGTTCATGAGCGTAGCGATAACCGCACTCATGGCCGTGACATAATCCATGTCGTCGGTCAGCACCATCACGCATCCGCCGGCCAGCACCATAAAGATGTTGACGATAAAATAACAGACCGACAGATGGATGATCGTATCGTCCACCGGGCGCTGGTTGAGGCGCACGGAGATGATCGACATGGGCTGGAAGAATATCTTTTTGATGGCCGCGGACATGAATTTGAAAAGCACCACGTAGTGAACGATTTTGATGCCGCTGGTCGTGGACCCGGCACAGGCGCCGATAAAGCAGACGGCGTAGAGGAACATCTGGGCGGCCTGAGGCCAGCGCTCGTAGTCGGCTGTGGTGAACCCGGTGGTGGTCAGCAAACTGGTGACCTGGAACGTTCCGTAGCGGATCGAATCGATCAGCCCGTAGGTGTTTTCCCGCCACAGCAGCCACGAGACCATGCCGCAGAAAAAGAGCATGAATCCCACGTACCAGTGAAATTCCGTGTTGATGCGCAGCGCCCGCCAGTCGCCCCGGATCAACTGGTAAAAAAGAACGAAGGTCATTCCGCCCAAAAACATGAACAAAATGATGACCCAGTCGAAATAGGCGTTGTTGTAGTGACCGATGCTGGCATTGTAGGGCGAGTACCCGGAGGTCGAAACGGTGCCGAAGGCGTGGCACAGGGCGTCGAACAGGGACATGCCGCCCAGGCGGAGCAACAGGGTCTGGGAGACGTTCAGGACCATGTAGATGATCCACAGGCGCACCATGGTGTCGCGGTTGCGGGCGTGGAACTTCTCCTTGGTGATGACCTGGCCCGGTGACGACTCAGCCCGGAAGATGCGCAGGCCGCCCATGCCGTGGGGTAGGAAGATGACCGTCAGGGTCAAAAACCCCATGCCGCCCAACAGGTGGGTCTGGCTGCGCCAGAACAAAAGGCCGTGGGGCACCGCCTCGATATCGGTCAAGATGGTGGCCCCGCTGGTGGTGTACCCGGACATCATTTCGAAAAAGGCGTCGGTGAAGTCGGGAATGGCACCGTGCAACATGAAGGGCAGGGCGCTGAGGGCCGACACCAGAATCCAGCCGAACGTGGCGATGAAAATGCCGTCCTTGATGCCTAGCTGGTGATGCTTTCGAAAACGCCACCACAGGGGCAGGCCGATCCCGAGGGTAATTACGGCGGACTCCAGCAGGGCCGGCAAATCGCCTTCGCCGTAGATCAGGGCGCAAACGATCGGCAGCGCCATGGAGATCCCCGTGACCATGAGCAGGGTGCCGAAGACATGAAAAATGGAATAAGGGTGCATTAGCGTCTGTTGTCGTTCGTCGAAACGGCCAGGCCGTTCATACCCTACCGATCAGTAAAAAGCAAAACGACGCTTGCCGATCGACTATGGTTGCATTACCATTTTTGTTCGGATATCGATAGGGTCAGCGGTCGACACAGAAACAAGAGCCCCCCTGCACATGGCGTGAGAGCGATGCAAGCCGAAATCGTGGCAACAGGTGACGAAATCCGGTCCGGTGCGCTGGTGGACAGCAACTCGGCCTATATCGCCGAAACGTTGGAGGAGAACGGGATCGAGGTGGTGCGCCACACCTGCGTGGGGGACGACCTGCCCATCTTGACCGCCGCCTTGCGTGAGATCGGCCAACGGGTCGATGTGGCCGTCGTGACCGGTGGTTTGGGTCCGACCACCGACGATCTGTCGGCCGAGGCGGCCGCCCGTGCCGCCGGCGTGGTGCTTGCCTTTAGTCAGGAAGCGTTCGATAACGTCGAAAGCTTTTTCAAGAAGTTCAACCGGCCCATGACGGCCTCCAATCGCAAACAGGCCCTGCTGCCCGAGGGAGCCGCGCTGCTGTTCAATCCGGTCGGCACGGCGCCCGGGTTTTCGCTGCGCATCGGAAAGGGCCGCTTTTATTTTCTGCCGGGGGTTCCCTATGAGATGAAGCACATGTTGACCGGGCATGTGATTCCAGACGTGCTGGCGCTGCAAGGCGACGCCGTCATGCACAGCCGGGTGCGCACCATCACCACGTTTGGGTTGCCGGAATCGATGGCCGGCGAGACGGTGGCCGAGGTTGAATCGGTGTTCCCGGGCGTCAAGCTGGGCCTGCGGGCCAATTTCCCCCAGATCCAGGTCAAGCTTTACGGCCGCGATGCAGACGCGCAATCGTTGGAAGCACGGCTGGCGGCCGCCGCGGCCTGGGCCGTTCAGCGGCTGGGCGGCCACGTGGTTTCCGACATCGGCGATTCCATGCAAGCGGTGGTGGCCAAACTGCTGGTGCGGCGATCGGCCACCCTTGCGCTGGCCGAAAGCTGCACCGGCGGCCTGCTGGCCGACTGGCTGACCAATCTGCCCGGCAGTTCGCAGTACTTCGCCTTTTCCGGCGTCACCTATTCAAATCAGGCCAAAGTGGCTGTGCTGGGCGTCAGTCCGCAGACCCTGGCCAGGTGTGGGGCGGTACACGAACAGACCGCCCGAGAGAT
Source organism: uncultured delta proteobacterium (assembly GCA_963785365.1). Lineage (GTDB taxonomy): Bacteria > Desulfobacterota > Desulfobacteria > Desulfobacterales > Desulfosarcinaceae > Desulfosarcina. The sequence goes on from CAWAUZ010000002.1 coordinate 191,266, forward strand.
GGCCGAGGGCGCCCGTCGGGTCGCCAAAACCACCTACGGGCTGGCAACCAGCGGCATCGCCGGGCCGGATGGCGGCAGTGCGGACAAACCGGTGGGCACGGTCTGCATCGGGCTGGCCGGGCCGGAGGGGTCCCAGGCGCGGCGGCGCTTTTTTCCCTTTGGCAAGCGCTTGATGAACAAGAAGATGTTCGCCATGGCGGCATTGGACATGCTCAGGAAGGCCATTTCAAATTAGGCGCGGCGGCGGCCGGCTGGAAAGCGGCCATGGCAGCCCAGGCGATGCCGCCTGACCGCACAACCCATCAACCCCAAAGGCTTGCGATGATACGACCCGTCATTCTCGCGGGCGGCAGCGGCACCCGGTTGTGGCCGCTTTCGCGATCGCGCTACCCCAAACAGCTCATCAACCTGGTGGGCCCGCACTCCTTGCTCCAGAATACGATCCGCCGGCTGGAAGGCGCGCGCGAAGCCGCCGCCCCGGTGGTGATCTGCAACGATGACCACCGTTTCATGGTCGCCGACCAGCTGCGACAAGCCGGGCTGAAGCCCGAGGCCATCATCCTGGAGCCCGTGGGCCGCAATACCGCCCCCGCCCTGGCCGTGGCCGCCATACGGGCCACGGCCCAGGGAGACGATCCGGTGCTGCTGATCCTGCCGTCCGATCACCACATCGAGCACATCGATCGTTTTCAGCAGGTGGTGGCCGCGGGGCTGGATCACGCCCGGCAAGGCCGCCTGATCACCTTCGGCATCGTTCCCGAAACACCCGAAACCGGCTACGGCTACATCAAAATGGGCGACCCGCTGGTGTCGACCGGCGGCGACCGGTCGGCGGTGGCCATCGCCGCCTTCGTGGAAAAGCCGGACCTGGAAAAGGCCCGGCAATATGTCGCTTCCAAAGCCTATTGCTGGAACAGCGGCATGTTCATGTTCAAGGCCTCGCGGGTGCTGGCGGAGCTGGAACGGTTCGCGCCCGAGATTGTGGCCGCCTGCCGAAAGGCCGTGGCGAACGGGATCGTCGATCTGGATTTCTTCCGCTTGGACCAGGCCACCTTCGCCGCTTGTCCCAGCGACTCCATCGACTACGCCGTCATGGAAAAAACGGCCAACGGCGCCATGATCCCCCTGGCGGCCGGCTGGAACGATCTGGGATCTTGGGAAGCGTTGTGGCAGGTCAGCCCCAAGGACGCTGGTGGCAACGTGGTCCGGGGCGACGTGGTGCTGCACGACGTGGGCAACTCCTACCTGCACGCCGAACACCGTCTGATCGCCGCCGTAGGCCTTAGCGACCACATCGTCGTCGAAACCTCGGACGCGGTCTTGATTTCACCGCGCGACCGGGTCCAGGATGTCAAGGGCCTGGTGGATGCGCTCAAAGCCCAGGATCGCGAAGAGACGCGCACCCACCAACGGCTCTACCGACCCTGGGGGACGGTGGACCAGCTGGTCAAGGGCGAGCAGTTCCAGGTCAACCGCCTCATCGTGCAGCCCGGCGGGGCTTTGTCGCTGCAGCGGCATGCCAAGCGGTCCGAACACTGGATCGTCGTGCGCGGCGCCGCCCTGGTCACCCGGGGCGAAGAGCGCTTTGAGCTGCGTGCCGACAGTTCGACCTACATCTCCGCCGGCATTCCCCATCGCCTGGAAAATCCGGGCCAAGGCCCCCTGGAGCTGATCGAGGTGCAAACCGGCGGGTCCATTAGTGAGGATGACATCGTGCGCATGCAAGACCGCTATGGCCGGCACCGGCACGAGGGATAGGTGCTTTCAGGCAAATGCCGACTCTAGCGGCTGTGAAGCAGCAGGGTAACCGGTCCGTCATTGACGATCTCGACGGTCATGTCGGCGCCGAAACGGCCGGTATGGGTGTCGATGCCCAAGCGTTTCACCTGATCCACGAAATAGCGATAGAGCCGTCGGGCCAGGGCCGGTTCGGCGGCCTCGACAAACGAGGGCCGCCGGCCCTTGCGGCAATCCCCCAGCAGGGTGAACTGGGAGACGACCAGCATCTGGCCCCCGATGTCGCTCAACGACCGGTTCATCTTGCCCCGGTCGTCCGCGAAGATGCGCAGGTTGACCACCTTGGCGGCCAGATAGTCGGCGTCACTTACCCCGTCGCCGTTGGCCACTCCCAGCAGCACATTCAGGCCCGGACCGATAGCGCTTATCGCCGACCCGTCGACATGGACGCTGCTGCGTGCCACCCGCTGGACCACGGCGATCACCGGCGGCGGCCGCCGCCCCGGGGCGTCTTGACGGGCGCCTTGTCAAAGGCCTCGGCAAACGGGTTGTTGAAGGGCCGGGGCGCCGACGGTGCCGCCGGCCCCTTGGCCGGCGCCTTCTTGCCGGGCGGGCGGACGCCGGCAGGTCGGTCCGTGCTGCCCCTCGGCCCCGGTTTTTGGCCGGGACGGCGGCGCATGGAAAGGGCGATGCGCTTTCTGGGCAGATCCACATCCATGACGGTGACGCTGACCTTGTCCTGCACGGCGATCACCTCGGCCGGCGATTTGACGAATCGGTCGCACAGTTCGCTGATGTGTACCAGGCCGTCCTGATGCACACCAATGTCCACGAAGGCGCCGAAGTTGGTCACGTTGGTGACGATGCCGGGCAGCTTCATTCCGGGCTGCAGATCCTGGATCGTGGCCACATTCTCGTCGAAGGCGAAGTGCTCGAAGGGTTCGCGGGGGTCGCGGCCTGGCTTGGCCAGTTCCGCCAGGATGTCGGTGAGGGTCGGCAGGCCCACGCTGTCGCTGGCGTAGCGCCGGGGATCGACCTTTTTGCGCAGGGCGGCATCCGTGATCAGATCGAAGACCCGGCACCCCAGGTCGTCGGCCATCTCCTGAACCACCGCGTAGCGCTCCGGGTGGACGGCGCTGGCGTCCAGGGGGTTGGGGCCGTTTTTGATTCTCAAAAAGCCGGCGCACTGCTCGAAGGCCTTGGGGCCCAGGCGGTTGACGCGCTTGAGATCGTCGCGGCTGGCAAAGGCCCCGTTATCGTCCCGGTAGGCAACGATGTTTTTGGCCAGCTGCGGGCCCAGACCCGACACGTAGGTGAGTAGCTGGACGCTGGCCCGATTGACCTCCACGCCCACGCCGTTGACGCAGCTGATCACCACGTCGTCCAGGCTCTGTTTGAGAGCCGCCTGATCGACGTCATGCTGATACTGGCCCACCCCAATCGATTTGGGATCGATCTTGACCAGTTCCGACAGCGGATCGATCAATCGGCGGGCGATGGAAACGGCACCGCGCACGGTCAGGTCGTGGTCGGGAAACTCCTGGCGGGCGATCTCCGATGCCGAATAGATGGAGGCGCCGCTCTCGTTGACCATGATCACCGGTATGGTCGGGTCGGCAAGGGCTGTTTTGACAAAGGCCTCGGTCTCCCGGCCGGCGGTGCCGTTGCCCACGGCCACCGCTTCGATGGCATAGCGCGCGCACAAAGATCGGATCGTCTGGCCGGCGGCCGATGCCTGCCGGTCGGAACCGTGTGGAAAGACGGTCTCGTTGTGCAGCAGCTTGCCCTGCCGGTCCAGCCAGACCACCTTGCATCCCGTGCGAAACCCCGGGTCGACGCCCATCACCCGTTTGGCGCCCAGGGGAGAGGTCAGCAGCAGCTGGCGCAGATTGTCGGCAAAGACGCGGATGGCCTCGGTGTCGGCCCGCGCTTTGAGGGCCACCCGGATTTCGGTTTCCATGGCGCGTGACAACAGGCGCTTGTAGGCGTCCTGGGCGGCGGCGCGAACCTGATCGGCATCCGGTCCGCTTCCGGTGACGAACAGATCGGCCACGATCGCCATGGCCGCATCCGCGTCGGGCGTGATGGACAGGTTGAGGATGTCCGCCTTCTCGCCGCGGCGCATGGCCAGGACGCGGTGCGACGGCGCTGCGGCAGCCGGCTCCTCCCAGGCGAAGTAATCTTTGTATTTGGCGCCTTCGGCCTCCTTGCCGGCCACCACGCGGCTGCGAATGGGCGCCTTTTCGAAAAACAGATCGCGGATGCGTGCGCGGGTCCGCTGGTCTTCGCTGATGGTTTCGGCAATGATATCCCGGGCGCCGGACAAGGCGGCCTCGATGGTCTCGACCCCTTTGGACGGGTCGATGGTATCGGCGGCCAGGATGGCAGGGTCGCGGCCTTCTTGTGCCAAAATGGCCATGGCCAGCGGTTCGAGTCCCTTCTCGCGGGCGATGGTGGCCCGGGTGCGCCGTTTGGGCCGGTAGGGCAGGTAGATGTCTTCCAGCTGCGTCATGGTGGCAGCGGCCCGGACCTGGGCCTCCAGGTCATCGGTGAGGTGGCCGTGCTGGGCCAGCGACGTTAAGATGGCGTCGCGGCGGTCGTCCAGTTCCTGCAGCTGGATCAGGCGGTCGCGGATGGCGGCCACCGCGACCTCGTCCAGACTGCCGGTGGCCTCCTTGCGGTAGCGGGCGATGAATGGCACGGTCGCGCCGTCGGCCAGCAGGGTCGCCACGGCCCGGATGCGGGCCGTGGCCAGGTCCATTTCCGTGCCGATAAGATCGATGTGGGTTGGGTTCATTGGACTTGTCGGCTCATTCGGCGGGTGGGGTTTCAGGTTCGGCGGGTACCTGCCGGTGACGGCAGTCGCGGTTGGGGCAGACGTGCATGGTGCCGTCCCGTTTGGTCGTTTTTTCCACCAGGTAGGCGTTGCCGCACGCCGGGCAGGGCACTGCCACGGGTCGGTCCCAGCTGGCGAACGTGCACTTCGGGTAGCGATTGCAGCCGTAAAACAGTTTGCCGCGTTTGGATGATTTTTCCACAACCTCGCCGTCGCAGCCGCTTTCCGGGCAGGACACGCCCGTGGGTTTGGCATTGGGTCCGCTGTTGAGCGACTGGGTGTGCTTGCACTCGGGGTAGCCGGTGCACGCCAGAAAATCGCCGTAGCGGCCCCGTTTGATCACCATGGGCTTGCCGCAGTGATCGCAGACCTTGTCGGTGACCTCGCTCGAGGGCGGCGCCATTGGCGCGATGACCCCTTTTTCATTGCGTTCGTAGTCGCTTGAATAGGTACACGCCGGGTAGCCCGAGCAGGCCAGGAAGTGGCCGTTCTTGCCCATCTTGATGCGCAGGGCGTTGCGACCGCACAAGGGGCAGGTCAGGTCCGTGGGCAGGCCCACGCCCTTGACGCTGAGCATCTGCTCCCCGGCTTCGGCCAGCTTGCGGCTGAAAGGGCCGTAGAATTGGTTGAGGATGGTCAGGGCCTCCACCTCGGACTGCTCGACCCGGTCCAGATCGTTTTCCAAGCGGGCGGTGAACTCCACGTCCAGGATCTCCGGAAAGCTGGCAATCAGCAGGTCGTTGACGATGAACCCCAGTTCCGTCGGCCGGAAATAGCCTTTGAGCAGTTCCACGTAGCCTTTGTCGCGGATGGTGGAGAGGATGGCGGCATAGGTGCTGGGTCGGCCGATGCCGTTTTCCTCCAGCTCCTTGACCAGCGATGCTTCCGAAAAGCGCGGCGGCGGTTGGGTGAAATGCTGTTTGGGATCGATGCCCAGCAGGTCCAGGGGCGACTTTTCGGTCAATTCGGGCAGCGGTTGGCTTTTCTGGCGGCTTTCGTCGTCGTCGTCGGCACTGCGGTAAACGGCCAAAAAACCGGGAAATTTCACCGATGACCCGCTGGCGGTGAAGGTGTAGGCCCCGGCCGCGATGGAAAGGGTCTTCTGGTCGATCAGGGCCTGGGCCATCTGCGAGGCCACGAAGCGCTGCCAGATCATGGTGTACAGGGCCAGTTGATCTTTGGAGAGGTAGGCCTTGAGCTGCTCTGGCACATGTTCGACGGAGGTGGGCCGGATGGCCTCGTGGGCGTCCTGGGCCTTGTTTTTATTTTTGAACACGCGCGGTTTGGGGATCGTGTAGTCGCTGCCGAACCGGTCGGCGACAAATGCCAGGGCCTCCTGGGCGGCCTCGTCGGCGACCCGGGTGGAGTCGGTGCGCATGTAGGTGATCAGGCCGACCGGCTCGCCGGGTCCCAGATCGATGCCTTCGTAGAGCTGCTGCGCTACCATCATGGTCTTTTTGGCCGAAAAGCGCAGCTTGCGGATAGCCTCTTGCTGCAGTTTGCTGGTGATGAACGGGGGCAGCGGGTTGCGCCGGGTGGTCCGTTTGATGATTTTGTCGACCACGAAGGGCGCCGATTCCAGGTCCTTCAGGATTGCCGTGGCCGCGGCCTCGTCCGGAATCTTGAGCTTCTCACCGTTCTTGCGCACCAGCTTGGCGTAAAACGGCGGCGGCGCGGTTCCCTTCAGGTTGGCGGTGATGGACCAGTATTCGACCGGTTCAAAGGCCTGGATGGCCCGCTCGCGGTCGCAGATGATCCGCACGGCCACGGACTGCACCCGTCCGGCGCTCAGGCCGCCTTTTACCTTGCGCCACAACAGGGGCGAGATCTGGTAGCCCACGAGCCGGTCCAGAATGCGGCGGGCCTGCTGGGCTTCGTATTTGTCCCGGTCCAGCTCCTTGGCCTTTTGCATGGCCTCGACGATGGCCCGTTGGGTCAACTCATGAAACAGTACCCGGTGGAAGGCCCGGCCCTTTTTCTTGAGCACTTCGGCGGTGTGCCAGGCAATCGCCTCGCCTTCGCGGTCCGGGTCCGGTGCCAGGTAGATGTCGGTGGCATCTCCGGCGGCCTGTTTCAACTGGGTCAGCACCTTGGATTTTCCGGGAATGGTCCGATAGTGAGGGGCAAAGTCGTTTTCGATGTCGATGCCCAGGTCCTTGCCGGGCAGATCCTTGATGTGCCCCACGGTGGCGGCGACGTTGTAGTCCTTGCCGAGATATTTTTTTATCGTCCTGACCTTTGTGGGTGATTCTACGACCACCAGGGGTTTACTCACGAGACACCTCTTGGTTTAAGTTGCGTCGGGGCAGCGGTCGGTGCTGAGCTTCCACGCTCAGCGCGAAGCGCTTGCCGGGCGACTGGTCGACCAGTCCCTTGAGCTCCAGCTGCAGCAGCAGACCCGACAGTCGGCCGGCGGGCAGGGCCAGTTTTCGGGCCAGATCGTCGATGTGGATGGCCTCGACATCCAGGGCCTCGATCAACTGCGCCTCGGCTTCCGTCAAGGGCGGGTGCGCCGGGCCGGCGGTTGGACTCGTTTCCGGCGCTGGCCGCCGGAGATGGTTGAATTCATCCAGGATGTCGCCGGCGTGGGCGACCAGCTTGGCGCCCTGCCGGATCAATGCATGCGTGCCGACGCTCTTGAACGAGTGAATGTTGCCCGGAACGGCAAACACCTCGCGATTCTGATCGGCGGCCAGACGGGCGGTGATCAAAGATCCGCTGCGCCCGGTGGCCTCCACCACCACCGTGCCGTGGCACATGCCGCTGATGATGCGGTTGCGGGCAGGAAAGTGATGCGCATCCGGACCGGTGTCAAGCGAAAACTCGCTCACCACGGCTCCGTTTTCGGCGATCTGGTGATACAGGCGCTTGTTTTCACGGGGATAAATCCGGTTCAAACCGGTTCCCTGAACCGCCACCGTGCGGCCGCCCCCGGCAATGGCGCCGGCATGGGCGGCCGTGTCGACCCCTCTGGCCATGCCACTGACAATCGTTACCCCGTGTCTGACCAGATCCATGCACAAGCGCCGCGTGGCGCCGATTCCGTAATCGGTGGCGTTGCGCGAACCGACCACGGCAATGTTCAGCTGTGCCGAGGGCAGTGTGCCCTTGACGTAAAGAAACGGCGGCGGGTCCGGTATGTGAAGCAACAACGGGGGATAGTGGGGGTCCGCTTGGGTGACAATGGCGATCTGGTGCCGCCGGACCGCTTCCAGCTCGCGCTGGACGGCCTCGCAAGGGCGCTGCTGCAAAATGGCCTCGGCCAGACGGGGGGTCAGGCCCTGAACGGCCATCAGGGCGGCATCGTTTGCGCTCAGGACCGCCTCCGGCGACCCGAACCGTTCGATCAGGCGCCGGAACAGCAGATTGCCAACCCCCGACACGCTCTTGAGTGCAAACCAGGGCCGCAAGGCCGGCATCTACTTTTTCCGACCCTGCCAGGCCAACAGCATGGGGCTGGCCACAAAGATCGACGAGTAGGTGCCGATCATGATCCCGATCAGCAGGGCAAAGGAAAAGTCATGGATGATCCCGCCGCCCAGAATGAACAAGGCCGCCACCACGATCAGGGTCGTGCCGGAGGTCAGGATGGTGCGGCTCAGGGTTTCGTTGATGCTGCGGTTCAAAATCGTGGTCATGGGTTCTTTGTGATGCTTGCGCAGGTTTTCCCGGATGCGGTCGAAGACGATGATCGTGTCGTTGAGGGAGTAGCCGATGATGGTCAACAGGGCCGCTACGATGGGCAGGGTGAACTCCTTGTCGAAAAGGGAGAAGATGCCCACGGTAATGGTCACGTCATGGATCAGGGCCACAATGGCGCCCATGGCGTATTTGAACTCGAACATCCAGAAGATGATCAGGGAGACGATAAGGGCCGCCAGCATCAAAAAAGGCACGGCGACGTTGAACAGGGAGAGCAGGTAAACGGCACTCATGATGGCGGCGGCCACGATACCGCTTTTGGCCCACTTCATTTCGAACCGGCCGGAGATGTACACGGTGATGAAGAGCAGGGCGTAGAACATGGCAAACAGCGCCTTTTCCCGCAGGTCCTGGCCCACCTGGGGACCGACCATCTCCATGCGCCGGATTTCGGCCGAAGCGGTGGTGGCCGCTTGGAGCTGTGCCGCCATGGTTTCGGACAGCCCTTCCATGGCCGACGAGGTGGCATCCGTGCGAATCAAAAACTCGTTGTCCGCTTGGTGGCCGAACTGCTGGACCGCCGATGCGGTGATGTCCATCTCTTGCAGGCCGGATTTGATGTCGTCGATGGTGACGGGTTCCTGGAATTTGACCTGGATCAGGGTTCCGCCGGCGAAGTCGATGCCATACCGGGGTCCCTTGTTCACCACCAGGGTGCCGATGCTGATCAGGATCATCGCCAGCGAGAGCACGAACGCGATTTTTCGTTTGCCGATGAAGTCGATGTTGATATCCGGTTTGATAAACTGCATGAATCCTATCCTCGATAGAGGTTTTTGTTGCCGCTCAACGTGCAAGGTTCAGCCCGACGGATAATGGGGTGTCAGATACTGATGGTGCGCACCTTCCGGTTGACCAACAAATAGTCGAAAATGGCACGGGTGAGCACCAGGGCGGTGAACAGGCTGGCCACCACCCCTAGGCTCAGGGTGACGGCGAACCCCTTGACCGGTCCGGTGCCGAACTGAAACAGCACCAGGGCTGCGATCAAGGTGGTGACATTGGCATCCAAAATGGTCAGTGTGGCCCGGTCATATCCGGCGTCAACGGCGGCCCGCGGTGTCTTTCCCAAGCGTAGTTCTTCCCGTATACGTTCGAATATCAATACGTTGGCGTCAACCGCCATGCCGATGGTCAGGATGATCCCGGCGATGCCGGGCAACGTGAGCGTGGCCCCGAAGCCGGCCAGCCCGCCGGCGATGAGCAGGATGTTGAGGATCAAGGCGACGTCGGCGATAAGGCCGGCCCCCTTGTAGTAGATCATCATGAACAGGACGACTAGGATGCCGCCCACCATCATGGAGAGCAGGCCCATTCGGATCGAGTCGGTGCCCAAGGAGGGGCCCACGGTGCGCTCCTCCAGGATCTGCACCGGCGCCGGCAGCGCGCCGGCGCGCAGTACGATGGCCAGGTCCCGGGCCTCTTCGGTGGTGAAGTTGCCGGTGATGCGCGCTTCTCCGCCGGCGATCTTCTCCTGGATGACCGGGGCGGAGTAAATGTTGCCGTCCAGCACAATGGCCAGGCGTTTCTTGACGTTTTCCTCGGTGATGCGCTCGAACAGGCGGGCGCCTTTTTTGTCGAAGGTGATCGAGACATAGGGCTCGTTGTACTGGCTGTCGATCTGCACCCGGGCGTCGGTGAGGTAGGCGCCGGTCAGGGCGGTCCGTTTTTTCACCAGGTAGGGCGTTTTCTCGACCCGGCGCGTGGCGGGGTCTTCCGTGGTTTCGTAGAGCACCTCGCTGCCGGCCGGGACCGTACCGTCCAGGGCGGCGGCCAGATCGTTGGCTTCGTCGATCAGTTTGAATTCCAACAAGGCGGTTTTGCCGATCAGATCCTTGGCTCGCTGGGTGTCCTTGATGCCGGGCAGCTGGATCAGAATACGCTGCTCCCCCTGGATGCGGATGTCCGGCTCACTGACGCCGAACTGGTCGATGCGGTTGCGGATGGTTTCCAGGGCCTGATCGACGGCCAGTTTGCGGATGTGATCGGTCTCCTTGTCGGGCAGGTCCAGGGTCATCTCCAGGATGCCGTCCGTTTCGGAGCGATCCACAACGCGCAGGTCCGGGAATTCAGCATCCAGCAGTTCGTCGAAACGTGCGATGTTGTCGGCCTCGGGCACCCGGACGCGCAGCTTGACGTCGTCCACCCGTTCGACGCCCAGATTGCGGATGCGCGCCGCTTTCATCGATTCGCGCATCTCCTGGCCGATCCGGTCGATGGTGTTTTCGACAGCCTTGTCCGCGTCGACCTCCAGGACCAGGTGCATGCCGCCCTGCAGGTCGAGCCCCAGGTTGATTTTCTTGTGGGGCCAAACGCCGGGCCGAAAGGTCGGAATCACATACACCACAGCGGTCAGGATGACCGCGGCGATCAGGATGAGCTTCCATGAAAATTTCTTCACGCCTGGTTCCTTTCACGATCGGTACACCAAAGCCCCAGCCTCCGGGTCTATCCGAAGCCGACCGGATGGGGATGGTCGGATTCGGTGGGATCGAAATACCGGTGACAATGGGGCTTTACGAAAACGATTCGAATTTACGCGTTGTCTTTTTTCTCTTTTTTGGGCGCCGGCGGGGGGGTGCTGGCCTGCATGAGCGCCGACACGCTGGCCCGATTGACCTTCACGCGAACTTTTTCGGCGATCTCCACCGTCAAGGTGGCGTCCGATACACCGGTAATGCGGCCGTGAAGCCCGCCGCTGGTGACGATGCGATCACCGGTCTTGAGGCTTTCGATCATCTGCCGATGTTCCTTGGATTTTTTCTGTTGGGGGCGGATCAGCAGAAAATAGAAGATGACGAACATCAGGATCAGCGGAATGAACGACGCGAATCCTCCTGCGCCGCCTTGGCCGGCGGCTCCTCCAGTTCCCATTGCGTAAGCGATATTCATGGGTTCCAATACCTCCTGTCAGACATTTCAGATGAGCGCCGGCACGCGGATGCAATCATCCGATGCGACGACGCGGTGACGGTCTGGCGGCCACTAAAAATGGCGCTGGTATACTGCATATCACCCGGTCCGTCAAATGGTTCTTGGGTGGCATCCGGTCGGCAGTCCGCTAAAGCGAGGGCAACGCGTTATCGGAGGGATTTTCCACAGGCTTGGTTTTTTTGTCGTAGGTGACCGTCATCTGGCCGGGAATCAGGTCACTGCCGGCCACGATGGTGATCCCGACGGACCGCTTGCATTCCAGGTCGCTCAACTCCCGGCGCTTGTGGTTGAGCAGGTACGTCGCCACCGGGGTGGGCAGCGTAGCGTGCACATGCTGGATGTCGGCCTTCAGCGTGTTCAGCTTGAGCTTGCGCAAAAAGCCCAGGCCCATGGATTCCACCGACGGGACCTGGCCCTTGCCGCCGCAATGGGAACAGGTTTCCATGCTGCCGAAATCGATGGATGGCCGCAGGCGCTGGCGGGAGAGTTCCAGCAGACCGAATTTGGAAATCTTCCCTATCTTGACCCGGGCGCGATCCTGCTTCATCTCGGCGCGCAGGACTTTTTCGATCTGGTTGCGATGCTTCTGGTCGCGCATGTCGATGAAATCCACCACGATGAGACCGCCCAGGTCGCGAATCCGGAGTTGGCGCGCAACCTCTTGCGCGGCTTCCAGGTTGGTCATCAGGGCGGTCTCTTCGATATTTTTCTTCTGGGTACCCTTGCCGGAGTTGACGTCGATGGCTACAAGCGCCTCGGTGCGTTCCAGCACGATCGATCCGCCGGAATTGAGCGTGACCCGGTTGTTGAAAATGGTGGCGATCTGATCTTCCAGTTGGAAGCGCGTGAAAATCGGTTTGTCGGATTTGTGGCGCTTGACGATGCCGGTCTGTTTGGGGGCGATGATGTGGACGAAATCCTTGACCTCCTGGTGGACGGCATCATCGTCGATGAGGATCTCCTTGATGTCGGAGGTGAAGTGGTCGCGGATGGAACGGACCGCCAGATTGCGGTCTTTGTAGAGGGCGGCGGGCGCGCTGGCCTTGACGGCCCGGTCGGTGATGTTCTCCCACAGCCGCAACAGGTACTGCACGTCCTTGGCCAGTTTGGTTTTGGTGATGCCCTGCCCGGCCGTGCGGATGATGATGCCGAATCCGTCGGGAAGGTCCAGTTTGTCGACGATCTCCTTGAGCCGCTGGCGTTCGGCCTCGTCTTCGATTTTGCGGGAGATGCCCCGGCTGTTGCTTCCGGGCATCAATACGGCGTACCGGCCGGGCAGCGAGATGAAGGTGGTCAGCATGGCCCCTTTTTTCATGAAGGGGTCCTTGGTGACCTGCACCATCAGCTCTTGTCCGCGTTTGACCAGGTTCTGGATCGATTTGCCGTTGGTCGGTGGATCCTGGTAGTAGTCGCTGTGAATTTCCTGTTTTTGCAAAAACCCGTGACGGTCGGCGCCGAAGTCTACGAAGACGGCCTGCAGGCTGGGTTCGATGCGGGTAATGAGACCTTTATAAATGCTGCTGTGCAGAATTTCACGGGCCGTGCTTTCGATGTGAAACTCTTCCAGGCGGCTGTCCTTGACGATGGCGAGCCGCACCTCTTCGGGATCCACGGCGTTGATGAGAATTTTACTGGTCATGCGTCACGATTCGGTATCCATTGGATGGTTATTGGTTGACTTTGAATTTGCTTAAATAATAAATTGTTATAACCAAGTCAACGTAATTTTTTCAGATCCGAAAGATCGATTCGGCCGGCCATGACGCGCTGCTTCGACCGGTCGGGCGCCGGGCTGGCTGCAATCAACCCATTGATTCTTATGATTTTTATCGCCTGCCAGGCCCGGCGGCGAGCAGGGCCGGGGCGGCCGGGCGCCAAATCGAATGCCTTTCTTGATATTTGGTGGGCTTTGTGGCATGAGGGGGCACGCAAGCCGATTAAAATCAACAATGTTCGCAAGAAGATAGGAAGATTCATGGAGTCACGGTACCATCCCCAGGCAATCGAAGCGAAGTGGCAGCGCCGATGGCAGGCGGACCAGCTGTTCAGGGTGGTCGAGGCGCCGGATCGCGAAAAATACTACCTGCTGGAAATGTTTCCCTATCCGTCCGGCAAGATCCACATGGGGCACGTGCGCAATTACACCATCGGCGACGTGGTTGCCCGCTACAAACGCATGCGCGGCTTCAACGTGCTGCACCCCATGGGCTGGGACGCCTTTGGCATGCCGGCCGAAAACGCCGCCATCGCCAACGACACCCACCCGGCCCGCTGGACCTACGACAATATCGACGCCATGCGGGCCCAGCTCAAGCGTCTGGGATTTTCCTACGACTGGAGCCGTGAACTGGCGACCTGCCGTCCCGAGTACTACCGCTGGGAGCAGTGGCTGTTTCTGCAGATGCTCGAACGCGGCATGGCCTATCGCAAGGAGTCCTACGTGAACTGGTGCGATCCCTGCCAGACCGTGCTGGCCAACGAGCAGGTGGAGGCGGGGATGTGCTGGCGCTGCGGCAAGCCGGTGCGCCAGAAAAAGTTGTGGCAGTGGTTTTTCAAGATCACCGATTATGCCGAAGATCTGCTGGTGCACTGCGACATGCTGCCCGGGTGGCCCGACAAGGTCACCACCATGCAGCGCAACTGGATCGGCAAGAGCGTCGGTGCGGAGATCCGCTTTCCCGTGGAAGGCCGCCAGACGGCCATCAGCGTTTTCACCACCCGTCCGGACACGGTCTACGGGGCCACGTTCATGTGTCTGGCGCCGGAGCATCCCCTGGTTCCCGACCTGGCGGCCGTTACCGATCAGGCAGCGGCCGTGGCGGCCTTCGTGGAACGGATCGCACTGCAGGACCGCACCAGCAAGGCCATCGAGTCCTACGAAAAGGAGGGCGTCTTCACCGGCGCTTACTGCCGCAATCCCATGAACGGTCGGCGCATGCCTATCTACACGGCCAATTTCGCCCTGATGGAGTACGGCACCGGGGCGGTTATGTCGGTGCCGGCCCACGATCAGCGCGATTTCGATTTTGCCAAAAAGTACGACCTGCCCATCGTGGTGGTCGTTCGCTCGGCGGATGCGGACCTGGACCAAGCGCCCATGGAAGCCGCTTATACCGGCGACGGGACCATGGTCAACTCCGGCGCAGTTCGACGGGATGGCCAACCGCGATGCCATGGGGGCGATTGCCGCGGCCATGGAAAAAGCGGGCCTCGGCCAGCCGACCGTCAGCTTCCGTCTGCGGGACTGGGGCATCTCCCGGCAGCGCTACTGGGGCGCCCCCATCCCCATCATTCACTGTGACGCGTGCGGCATCGTTCCCGTGCCCGAGGCGGATCTGCCCATCGTTCTGCCCGAGGATGCCGACCTGCTCAGCGGGGGGCGCTCACCGCTGCCGGAACTGCCGAGCTTCGCCCGAACCCGGTGCCCCCGCTGCGGGCGCGAGGATGCCCGGCGCGAAACCGACACCATGGACACCTTCGTGGAGTCGTCCTGGTACTTCGAGCGCTACTGCAGTCCCCGCTGCGACACGGCCATGTTCGATCGGGACGCGGTAGACTACTGGATGCCGGTGGATCAATACATCGGCGGCGTCGAACACGCCATTTTGCATCTGCTCTACTCGCGCTATTTCACCCGGGTGCTCGAGGTGCTGGGACTGGTGACCTTCAAAGAGCCCTTTACGCGGCTGCTGACCCAGGGGATGGTGTGCAAGGAGACCACCGCCTGCCCGGAGCACGGCTTCCTCTATCCGGAGCAGCTGGCCGGCGACGACGATGCCGCCCGGCGCTGCCGGCAGTGCGGCCGGCCCGTCACCGTCGGCCGGGTCGAGAAGATGTCCAAGTCCAAGCGCAACGTCATCGACCCCAACTTGCTGCTCAATGCTTACGGCGCTGACACCACGCGGCTTTTTTGCCTCTTTGCCGCCCCACCGGAGCGGGACCTGGAGTGGAGCGCCCAGGGCGTCGAGGGCAGCTACCGCTTTCTTCAGCGGGTCTGGCGGCTGGCCGAGCGCTGGCTGCCGGCGGTGGACGGCTTTACCCGGCCCCCGGGCAACCTGTCCGGGGCTGGCGCCCCCTTCGGCGAACTGCACCGTAAAACCCACGCCACCATCAAGCGGGTGACCCAGGATATCGAGGAGCGGTTTCACTTCAACACGGTCATCAGCGCGGTCATGGAGCTGGTCAACACCATGCAGGCCATAGACGAGGCCGACGCACGCGATGCGGACAAGCAGGTGATGCGGTCGGCCCTGGAGACGGTTGTCCTGCTGCTCGCGCCGATCGTGCCGCATTTTTGTGAAGAGCTGTGGGAAGCCCTAGGCCACGGCCGGAGCGTTCTGTTGAGCCCCTGGCCCTCCTTCGACGAGGCCGCCACGGTCAGGGACGAAGTGGAAGTGGTGGTGCAGGTCAACGGCAAGCTGCGCAGCCGCTTTACGGCGGCGTCGGACAGCGATGTCGAGACACTGCGACAAGCGGCCCTGGCCGACGACCGTATCGACCGGCTGATCGGCGGCAAAACCGTCAAGAAGGTCATTGTGGTCAAAAATAAGCTGGTCAATATTGTCGTGTAGTCAAACTTTCCAAAACGGTGGACAGATGGATCGCTGGATGGGACTGGGATGGCTGGCGGCAACGGCGCTTGGGTTGCTTTTCGGCTGTGGGTATCATTTTGCGGGCAGCGGCAGCCTGCCGGCGGGCGTCTCGCAGGTATTCATTCCCGTCATGGAGAACCGGTCGTCCGAAACCGGTGTGGAGCTGGTCTTCACCAACGACCTGATCGACCAGTTCACCCGAAGACGCCCAGAGGCCATGGCCGAATCGCGCCAGTCGGCCGAAGGCATCCTGATGGGGACCATCGTCTTTTTGAGCGTCGAGAACATCGCCCGGTCAACGGTTTCGAGCGCCTCCGAGCGCCGCATCACCGGCAACGTGAACCTGCGGTTGACGTCACCCGACGGCCGGATTCTCTGGTCATCGGGGGCGATCGTCGAACGGCAGACCTATTCCGTCGCGGCCGGGGACGACACGGCCCTGGACCCCAACAAGGCCGTGGCCATTGCCGCGGTCTCCAAGAAAATAGCGGAATCCGCCTTCAATCGGTTGACCGATGACTTTTAGCGACATAGCTGCCGGTGCCGCCGCCAAGAAAACAGACAATGCGGGCATTAGCGTTTTCTTCGAACGACAGGCACCGGTGGTGATCGGTTCTACATGGCGTTGACGTGTTTGGCGAGGCGGGCGATCTTGCGGGAAGCGGTTTTTTTATGCAGAACCCCTTTTTTGGCGGCGTTGTCGATGACCGATTGGGCTGTGTTGAATTGCTCGGCGGCGTCTTCGGCGCCTTGCGCCACGGCCAGACGCACATCCTTGACGACGTTTTTCACGCGGGTCTGAACGGCCCTGTTACGCAGCCGCCGGCGTTCGTTCTGGCCGGCGCGTTTCAATGCTGATTTATGATTGGCCACCTTGTGCTACTCCTTTCGGAAATTGAATTAAAAATAACAAATCTTCCAAATATTCAAATGCGCCGGGAAAGTCAAGCGGTTTGTCGTGGCCCCCAACTCCCATGAAAACAATCCCTACCGGCCGCCCCGGCACCGAAAATCACCACGTGACCCGTGCCCTCGGCGTGGTGGGGACGGCGACCCTGCTCAGCCGGATCATGGGCTACGCCCGCGATATGGTGCTGGCGTCCTTTTTCGGGGCTGGAATGACCGCGGATGCTTTTATTGCCGCCTTCCGGATTCCCAACCTGCTGCGGCGGCTGTTCGGTGAAGGGTCCCTGAGCATCGCCTTCGTGCCGGTGTTAACGGAAACGATCATTGCCAAAGGGCGTCGCGACGGCCTTCGTCTGGCGGTCAGTTCGCTCAAGCTGCTGCTGATCTGCCTCGCGGTCGTGACGATCGTCGGTGTGGTTGCCACGCCGCTGATCATCCGCCTGGTGGCGCCCGGCTTTGCCGCATCTCCGGACAAGCTGGCCTTGACCATCCTGCTGACGCGCATCATGTTCCCCTACGTGGTCCTGATTGGACTGGTCGCCCTGTGCATGGGAATTCTCAACGCCCTCGGCCACTTTGCCGCCCCGGCGGTCGCCCCGGTGCTGCTGAACCTGGCCATGATCGCATCGCTTCTTATCGTTTCCCGGTTCAGCGGTGAAGAGACCGTTCAGGTGGTCGGACTGGCCGCCGGGGTTGTCTTGGGCGGGATGCTGCAATTGTGGCTCCAGCTTCCCTTTCTCGTCCAATACGGCGTCCGATTCTGGGAAAAATCGGGCTTGTGGCACCCGCGCATGCGAACGGTGGGGATGTTGATGGTGCCGACCATTTTCGGTGCTGCCGTATACCAGATCAACATCCTGGTGGGGACCCTGCTGGCCTCCCTGCTGCCCCAGGGCAGTGTTTCCTACCTTTACTACGCCGATCGTCTGGTCCAGTTTCCACTGGGCATCTTTGCCCAGGCCGCGGCCACGGCGGTTTTGCCCAGCCTGTCGCGGCAGGTGGCCGGCGGCGACCGAAAGGGTGTGGCCGACACCTTCGGGTACGCCATGAACCTGGTGCTGTTCATCACGATTCCGGCCATGGTGGGTCTGATCGTGTTGCGTGAGCCGATTGTGGCCCTGTTGTTCCGGCACGGCGCCTTCGATGCCCAAACCGCGCGATTGACCTCCGATGCCCTTTTGTACTATGCTGCCGGTCTATGGGCCTTTGCAGCCGTGCGCATCGTGGTGTCGATGTTTTACGCCCTGCAGGACACCCGCACCCCGGTGGTCAGCGCCACGGTTGCCGTCGTCGCCAACATCGTCGTCGGAATGGCCCTTATGGGCCCCATGAAACACTGTGGGCTTGCCTTGGCGACCTCCCTGGCGTCCACGTTGAATTTAGCGATGCTGGTGGTTGCCTTGCGAAACCGGCTGGGGGCGATCCGCTGGCGCCCGATTTGGTCGAGCTGTCTGAAAACCGTGATTGCGTCGGCCGTCATGGCACTGGCCGTGTTGGTGATCTGCCGTTGCGTGATGCCCATTGACGCCGAATCGGACCGGGTGTGGCTGCTCTTGAGCACCGGCGCCGGCGTCATGGGCGGCAGCGTCATTTTCTTTGCAACGGCCTGGCTGTTGAAAATTCCGGAGTGGACAACGGTGGTTGACGTGGCGACCAAAAGATGGCACCGCCCATGAGTCTGCGCCTGAAACTGGTCATCAGCGCGGCTATGCTGATGCTGATTCATCTGCTGGCCCTGATCGTCTTCGGGGACAACGGCCTGGTGGAGTTGTCCACCCTGCGCTCGCGCGAGGCCCTGCTGATTCAACAAAACGAAATCATCGAAAACGAGAATGTGCGCCTGTACCGGACTATCCGGCGGCTCAAGGAGGATCCGGTCTACATCGAAAGTGTGGCCCGCAGCGAGTTGGGCATGGTCGGCAAAGACGACCTGGTCATGTTGCGACCGGCAGCCCAACGGCAGGGAAACCGAGATGCGCCGTGATGGGGACAACCCGTTTTACACCGTGACCATGGCCCGCCTCCACACCCGCCAGGGACGGTATGCGGATGCGGTGCGGATCTATCGCCACCTGCTGGAGCGCGCTCCCCATCGGACCGATCTTCAGGCGGCCCTGGCGGCGGTTGCCTCGAAGATGGGCGAAACCGTTGCGTCCAAACACGAAACTTCCCGTCTGATCGAGCGATGGGTGCGGCTCCTGCTCAGGCAGAACGCTCTCCGGCGCATGCGAAACATCCATGTTGGCAGATAAACAGATCGTTTTAGGCGTGTGCGGCGGCATCGCCGCTTATAAAAGTGTCGAGATTTTGCGGCGCCTGGTCAAGCTGGGCGCCAGGGTGCGGGTGATCATGACCGCCAGCGCCACCCGGTTCGTCAATCCCATGACCTTCGCGGTGCTGTCGCAAAACCCGGTCTGCCTGGATCTTTTCGAGGGCACGGACGATGCGGCCATCCGGCACATCGCCTGGGCCGAGGCCGCCCAGGCGGTGGTGATCGCCCCGGCCACGGCCAATGTGGTCGCCAAGCTGGCCCACGGTGTCGCCGATGACGCCCTGAGCACCTTCATGCTGGCCGTTACCTGCCCGGTGATGATCTGCCCGTCCATGAATTCGAACATGTTCGAACACCCCGCCACTCAGCGCAATCTCAGGCAGCTTGAAATGGACGGCTGCCATGTCCTGGCGCCGGGCCAGGGCGCACTGGCCTGCGGCGTCACGGGGCCGGGGCGCCTGCCCGAGCCCGACACGGTGGTGGACCGGCTGATCGCCTTTTTGACCGCGCATGATCTTGCCGGTCAAACCGTGCTGATCACGGCTGGACCCACCCGTGAAGCGATCGATCCGGTCCGCTACATCAGCAATCCCTCTTCGGGAAAAATGGGCTATGCGATTGCCCGTGCCGCTGAAAATCGCGGTGCACGGGTAATCCTGATTACCGGGCCGGTCGCCTTGACGCCGCCCTTGAACACGCAGGTGGTGCGGGTGACCACCGCCGCACAGATGGCCGAAGCGGTTTTCGACCGGTTGGAGCAGGCCCATGTGATCGTCAAGGTGGCCGCGGTTTCCGACTACCGTCCCGTGGTCGCCCATGACCACAAGGTCAAGAAGGGCGCGGCTGGCATCAAGGTCGATCTGGAGCGCACCACGGACATTCTCAAGGAGGTCGGCCGGCGCCGGCGCGACGATCAGGTCGTGGTCGGATTCGCCGCCGAAACCCGTGATATGGAGACCTATGCCCGCCGCAAGCTAGCCGAAAAACGCCTGGATGTGATCGCCGCCAATCTGATCGGACCGCCCGATTCCGGGTTTGCCGCCGAAACCAACCGCCTGACCCTGTTTTTTGCCGATGGCCGCAAGATGCCCCTGGATGTGATGGCCAAGCAGGCCCTGGCGCATCTGCTTCTGGACCAGGTGGTGGCGCTGATCCGCCAAAAAAAACCTGGCTCACCGTACCGCCAACCCTGACGCCACATGGTGGCCAGTCAACCCCAACCAAGGCGCCAACGCCCGATGACCGCCCAGACGCCCCTGACCCAACTGATCCGAAACCTTTGCAACACCCTGGAATATCTGAAGGCCAGCGGATGCACCGGGTTCGACTGCTCCCCAACGGGTCTGGCCGCACTGGCGCGGCTGGGGGGCGCCCGGCCGCCAGCAGCGCCAGTGGGAGAATCGCTGGCGGACATCCGCGACGACCTGGGGGAGTGTACGCGCTGCCCCTTGTCGCGTGGCCGAACCCAGATCGTCTTCGGCGAGGGCGCCGGCCATGCCCAACTCGTGTTTGTTGGGGAAGGCCCCGGATTCGAGGAGGATCGGTCCGGGCGACCGTTCGTGGGCGCCGCCGGCGCGCTGCTGGACAAAATCATCATTGCCATGGGGTTGACCCGGGAAGCGGTCTACATCGGCAACATCGTCAAGTGCCGCCCGCCCGGCAATCGCAACCCCACCCCCGAGGAGGTCGATGTCTGCCTGCCGTTTCTCAAGCGGCAGTTGGCCGCCATCCGTCCCCGGGTGGTCTGTGCCCTGGGCAGCGTCGCCGCCCGGTCGCTGCTGGAAACCGAAACCCCCATCTCTCGTCTCAGGGGGCGCTTTCACGAGGTCACGGGCATGGCGGTGATGCCGACCTTTCATCCAGCCTTTTTGCTGCGCAACCCGGACCGAAAACGGGACGTGTGGCACGACATCCAACAGGTGATGCAAAGATTGGCTTAATCGTAGCGTTTCAATGCGCTTTCGATCCATTCGAGCGCTTGACGGCGCGTGGTCAGTTCGCCGCTCAGGCGCCGCTCGTGCACCTGCTTCAAAATTGTTTTGAAAAGCGGCGACGGCGTCAGGTCGAACCGTTCGATGAGGTCCTTGCCGCCGACCAGGGGCGGCATTTGCGCCTGTTGCCGGCAAAAATCGAGATAGGCGTCGACCAGTTCGGTACAATAGGCGACAAAGGCCCGGTCGCGCTCGTCCGGGACCTGTTTTTTGGCCATGATGTCGGCCATGGCGTGGATCAAGATCGGCAGGGTCATGTCGCCGCAGCGGTTGAAAAAACGGATCCTGCCCCGGGTCGACAGCCGGCCGCCGCTGTCCGCCACGAAGAGAAAAAGCGGTCGGATGTGGTGGCGGATGATGGCGTCGGCGGTGTCGCGCTGCTTTTTTGACAGCCGCAGCCGACGGCTGATCCCGGCTGTGATGTCGGCGCTTTTGGCCGCGTGGCCATAGAAGCGGGCCTGGCCGCCGCCATCGACCTGTCGGGTGGCGGGTTTGCCCACATCGTGCAGCAGGGCGCTGTATTTGAGCATGGCCGCGTGGGATCTCACATTGGCCTGCGCCGCGTCGGCCGCCCGATCCCCGAAACGCTGGTCCCATTGGGCCAGCAGCGCTTCCAGGTGGCCATATGTCTGCATGCTGTGCTCGAATACGTCCCACTGGTGGTGGCGGTTCTGCGTGCACCCCATGGCGTGCCGCAGTTCGGGAAAGAGTGCCGTGAGCAGGCCGCTTGCCGCCATGGCCCTCAGCGTGCCCGCAGAGTCGGCAACGCTGAAGAGTTTGAGCAGTTCGGCCCATATCCGTTCGCCGGCCACCGCTGTCACGCGATGGCAATGGTCGGCCACGGCCGACCGGGTGGCCGCCGACAGGCGGCCGGCAAAGACCGCCGCCATCCGATAGGCACGCACTAGGCGGGCCGGGTCACGTTCGAAGGCCGTTGGGGTCACCACCCGGATGATGCGCCGGCGCATGTCGGCCAGCCCGCCGGTGCAGTCGATCAGGCGCCGGGCCTTGATGTCGTAAGCCATGGCATTGATCGTAAAGTCCCGCCGCTGCAAATCGGCTTCGATGGACCGATGGGTCAAGGGCGCCAGATCGACGATGCGGCCAGGCGATGCGATTCGCAGCAGGTCGAACGCCGGTTTGCCCAAATCGACGATGCGGCCGCCAGTTTTGGCTGCGATTCGTTCGGCGGCGCGGGCCACGTCGCCACGAACCAACAGATCGATGTCCGCGGGCCGCCGACCGGCCAACAGGTCGCGCACCGTTCCGCCGACCAGGTATACGCCCTGGGGATCGCCGGGCACCGCCTCCCGGGCCAGGTCGGCCAACCGCTGCATTGCCTCTGCGGTCCGGATTATGCCGGAGCCCTCGGGCGGCGCAGGGCGGCCGCCACCCGGTGCGGGTGCCGGCTCAAATTCCCTTGACACGGTCCGGATCATGGTATAACAAATCTCCTTAACTCACATGGGAAGGCCCGTCCAGCGGGGCAAAGCCGAATAACTTCTATCACAAAAACACACATAATCCTCCAAGAAAACCGACAGCCCAGCCCCATTTTTCCGTAATACAACGTTGCGACAGGTTCGCCAGTATACCGGATTGGGGTGTAGCAGGCCACAGTCATTTTACCCTAATGTTTCACAATAAAGATGACGAAATGAGACCATCAAGGGTGAATCGCTATAATTGTCGTTGGGTTGCACGAGGGCACCGTCCTGGTGGAGGCCGAACTGCGGGTCGTGGGTGATCACCAAATCAAAAACGGGGTGTATTGATGAACATCGTGGAATTGAAGAACAAGAAGATCAACGAACTGACCAAAATGGCCAAACAGCTCAGCATCGACGGTGCGGCCGGCATGCGCAAACAGGAGTTGATCTTTTCTTTGCTCCAGGCCCAGATCGAAAAAGACGGTCTGATTTATGGTGAGGGGACCCTGGAGATCCTGCCCGACGGCTTCGGGTTTCTGCGGGCCCCAAACTACAACTACCTGCCCGGCCCGGACGACATTTATGTCTCGCCATCGCAGATCCGGCGTTTCAACCTGCGTACCGGAGACACCGTTTCCGGCCAGATCCGCCAACCCAAGGAGTCCGAGCGCTACTTCGCCCTGTTGAAGGTGGAGGCGGTCAATTACGAGGACCCGGAAGTGGCCCGGGAAAAAATCCTTTTTGACAACCTGACCCCCCTTTATCCGGAAACCAAGGTCAATCTGGAGACCGACCCGGAAAACTACTCCGCCCGCATCATGGACCTGTTGACCCCCATCGGCTTCGGCCAGCGCGGGCTGATCGTGTCGCCGCCGCGTTCCGGTAAAACCATGCTGTTGCAGTGCATCGCCAACTGCATCGTCCAGAACCACAAGGACATCGTGCTGTTCGTCCTGTTGATCGACGAGCGTCCGGAAGAGGTCACGGACATGCAGCGTTCGGTCAAAGGGGAGGTCATCAGTTCGACCTTCGACGAGCCGGCCGAACGGCACGTCCAGGTGGCCGAGATGGTCATCGAAAAGGCCAAACGCCTGGTGGAGCACAAGAAGAACGTGGTGATCCTGCTGGACAGCATCACGCGCCTGGCCCGGGCCTACAACTCGGTCATGCCCCCCAGTGGCAAGATTCTCTCCGGCGGCGTGGACTCCAACGCCCTGCAGCGCCCCAAACGCTTTTTCGGCGCCGCCCGCAATATCGAGGAAGGCGGCAGCTTGACCATCATCGCCACGGCGCTGGTGGACACCGGATCGCGCATGGATGAAGTCATTTTCGAAGAGTTCAAGGGCACCGGCAACATGGAAATCCAGCTCGACCGCCGCCTGTCCGACAAGCGCATCTTCCCGGCCATCGACATCAAGAAATCCGGTACCCGCAAGGAAGAACTGCTGCTCGACGAAGGCACCTTGAACCGGGTCTGGATTCTGCGCAAGCTCTTCTCATCCCTGAATCCGTCCGACAGCCTTGAATTTTTACTTGAAAAAATGAACGGAACCAAGGATAATGCCGAATTCTTGGATTCAATGAATGCTTAAAAAAATCATAGGGGGTTGAAATAACAATGAAAGCTGACATCCATCCGGATTATTCCGACACCACGATCCAGTGTGCCTGCGGCAACGCGATCGAGGTGGGGTCGACCAAACAAGACATTCGTGTTGAAATCTGCTCCAAGTGCCACCCGTTTTTCACCGGCAAACAAAAGCTGGTGGACACGGCCGGTCGCATCGAACGCTTCCGCAAGAAATACGAAAAGTTCCAGAACCAGTAGCGTTTCCGCCCGTCTCTCTTCAGGCCGCCTCCGGGTGGCCGGCCGACATGGCCGCCTCCGGGGGCTGCTTGCCCTGAACCTCCCCGATCCTGATTTTTCAACAGCACCACCAACGGATAGGCCGCCACCGGTGACGTTCCAAACGGGCTGCGGCGGGTATTCGCAACGCAAAGACGGTAGATAACATGTTTGATAAACTCAATGGTGTCGAAGATCGGTTCCGGGAACTCGAACGCCTGTTGTCGGACCCGGAGGTGGTTCAAGACCGCGATGCCTACCAGAAGTACATTTGCGAGCACGCCGACATCGCACCTATCGTCGCGGTCTTTAGGGACTTCAAGCGCGTGGACAAAGAGCTGGATGACAGTCTCGAACTGCTCAGCGATGACGATCCCGAAATGAAGCAGATGGCCGCTGAAGAGGCCGACCGCCTGGGGCGGGAGAAGCAGCGCCTGCAGGAAGAACTCAAGCTGCTCCTGATTCCCAAGGACCCGCTGGACGACAAGAATGTGATTTTAGAGATCCGTGCCGGAACCGGCGGCGACGAAGCCGGGTTGTTTGCCGGCGACTTGTTCAAGATGTATCAGCGCTATGCCGATGCCCGCGGGTGGAAGGTGGAGTTGATGGACCATCACACCACCGGCGTGGGCGGGCTCAAGGAGGTCATTGCCAGCGTCAACGGCAAGGGGGCCTACAGCCGCCTGAAATTTGAGAGTGGCACCCATCGGGTTCAACGGGTACCCACGACCGAAACCCAGGGTCGCATCCACACCTCGGCTGTCACCGTGGCGGTGCTGCCCGAGGCCGAGGAGATCGAGCTGAACATCGACGCCAACGAACTGAAAGTGGATGTCTATCGATCATCGGGGCCCGGCGGTCAGAGCGTCAACACCACCGACTCGGCGGTGCGCATCACCCATCTGCCCTCCGGGCTAGTGGTGACCTGCCAGGATGAGAAATCCCAGCACAAAAACAAGGCCAAGGCCATGAAGGTGCTGCGTTCCCGGCTGTTCGACCAGATGGTCCGCGAGCAGAACGAAGCCCGTTCCCAGAACCGCAAGAGCCAGGTGGGCAGCGGCGACCGCAGCGAGCGCATCCGGACCTACAATTTTCCCCAGGGCCGCGTGACCGACCACCGCATCGGGCTGACCCTCTACAAGCTGGAGAGCGTTCTTCAAGGAGAGGTGGATGCGGTCATCGACCCGTTGATCACCTACTACCAGAGCCAGGCCCTCCAGCATGCCGAAGGACTCGATGGCTGAACCACCCCTGTGGACCCTTCTGGAACTGGTCAAATGGACGACCGACTACTTCCAAGCCCACGGCATCGACAGCGCCCGCAGCGACGCCGAAATCCTGCTGGCCCGTAGCATGGGTCTGCGTCGGATCGACCTTTACCTGAACCACGACCAGCCTCTGGGAAAAGCGGAGCTGGCCGGTTTTAAATCGCTGATTAAACGGCGCATCGCGCGCGAACCGGTGGCCTACATCACCGGAATGCGCGGATTCTGGTCGCTGGAACTGGGGGTCAATCCATCGGTGCTGATTCCCCGGCCCGAGACCGAGTGCCTGGTGGAGAGTGTGCTGCCCTTTTTGGACCAGAGCGCCGGGGCGCCCAAACGCGTGCTCGATCTGGGTACCGGGTCGGGTGCCATCGTCCTGGCCCTGGCCCACGCCCATCCCGAGCACCGCTACCTGGCCATGGACCGGTCGGTGGCGGCCGTGCGCACCGCCCGTCAAAATGCCCGTCAGCTGGGCCTGGATCACCACATCGACTGGTTCTGCGCCGACTGGGACACGGCCCTGTCACCGGGCCGGGCGCGCTTCGACCTGATCGTTTCCAACCCGCCCTATGTCCGTCGCGGCGATATCGACGGCCTGCAGCCGGAGGTTCGCCTGCACGAACCCCGATTGGCCCTGGACGGCAGCGGCGACGGCCTGGACTGTCTGCGGTGTATCGTCTCGTCGGCGCATCGCTATCTGTCGAGCGGGGGATGGCTGGCCGTGGAGATGGGTTGTGATCAGGCAAGCGACGTTCAGGCCATGGTCGCCGAAACCGGCCGGTACGGAGGATTCCGGGTCATCAAGGATTACAGCGGGCTGGATCGTATCGCGGTGGTCACCAGGGCGCCCTGATCGGCCGGCCGCACGCGATCGGTTGCGGCGCAGCCAGGGCCCGGCCCGGCACCCACAGGCGACCCTTCCGACGCCTTTTCGACACAAAAACCTTGCGAGCCGAAGCGAATTCTGTTAAATATACCCGTTTTGAAATCGCACGTCCGTGGACCGAATCCCGGTGCTTTCCGACCCGCTGGGCAGGAGAGTCGGATTCAGGGATGAAACGGGCGGATGACCAACCACCCAACAAGGAGAAAACGATGGCTTACGTGACAATGAAAGAGCTGTTGGAGGCCGGTGTCCACTTCGGTCACCAGACCAAACGCTGGAATCCCAAGATGAAGCCGTACATCTTCGGCGCTCGAAACGGGATCTACATCATCGATCTGCAAAAAACCGTGCGAATGTTTCGGGACGCCTACGACTTTATCGCGGACACGGTCGCCGCGGGCAAGTCGGTCCTGTTTGTGGGCACCAAAAAGCAGGCCCGTGAATCCATTTACGAAGAGGCCAACCGGGCCGAGCAGTTTTACGTCCACAACCGCTGGTTGGGCGGGATGCTGACCAACTTTCAAACCATCAAGAAGAGCGTCGACCGCCTGAACTATTTGAACACCATTGAAAACGATGGCTCCATCAACCTTTTCCCCAAAAAGGAGCGCTTGAAGCTGGGTAAAGAGCGCGTCAAACTGGACAGCACCCTGGGCGGGATTCGCAGCATGACCAAACTTCCCGGCATCATCTTCATCATCGATCCGAAGAACGAATCCATCGCCGTTCGGGAAGGGCGCCGACTGGGCATCCCCATCGTGGCCATCGTGGACACCAACTGCGACCCCGACGAGATCGACCACGTCATTCCCGGCAACGACGACGCCATTCGTGCCATTCGGCTGGTTACGGCCAAGATGGCCGATGCCTGCATCGAGGGCAAGGCTCGCTTCAAGGAGCGCCAGCAGGCCGAAGTCGACAAGGGCGAGGAGGAGTCCGAGTTGGAAACCGCCACCGCGGAACTCAAGCCCGGCGAACGCAAGGTGATTTCCGACGGCAGCGACGGACCGGTGGTCGAAATCATCCGCAAAGGAAGCGCGGCCCAGGAGGATGAATCCCAGGAGGCGGCGACCCCCGCGGAACCAGCAGCAACAGCAGAGCCCACAGGAGAGTAATTAAAATGTCAGATATCAGTGCAGCAATGGTCAAGGAATTGCGCGAGAAGTCCGGCGCCGGCATCATGGATTGCAAAGCCGCCTTGGCAGAGTGTGACGGAGACCTGGAAAAGGCCATCGATTTTCTTCGCAAAAAAGGTATCGCCACCGCCGCCAAACGGGCCGGCCGGGCCACCTCAGAAGGCACCGTGCAGTCCTACATCCACATGGGTGGCAAGATCGGCGTCATGGTCGAGGTCGACTGCGAAACCGACTTCGTGGCCAAAACAGATGATTTCAGCGACTTTGCCAAAAATATCGCCATGCACATTGCCGCCACCAATCCGGTCAGCATCGTTCCCGAGCAGGTCCCCCAGGAGGTGATCGATCGCGAGCGCGAAATCTACAAGGCCCAGGTGCTCGAGATGGGCAAGCCCGAAAAGATGGTGGACAAGATCGCCGAGGGCAAGCTCAACAAGTTTTTTAAGGACAATTGCCTGATGAACCAGCAGTACGTCAAGGAGCCGGACAAGACCATTGCCGATTATCTCAACGAGGTGATCGCCAAGACCGGTGAAAAGATAACCATCAAGCGATTCGCCAGGTTCCAGATCGGGGTGGAGTAGCGGTGGCGGCCGCCTACGAGCGCATTCTGCTCAAGCTCAGCGGCGAGGCCCTGATGGGCGACCAGGGCTTCGGCATCTGCCCGGACATGCTCGGCTACGTGGCCGAGGAGGTCCGGTCCATCGTGGCCTTGAATGTGCAGCTGGCCATTGTGGTGGGTGGCGGCAACATCTTTCGCGGTGTCGCCGCCAGCTCGTTCGGCATGGAGCGAACGTCGGCCGATCACATGGGCATGCTGGCCACGGTGCTCAACAGCCTGGCCCTTCAGGACGCCCTGGAGAAAAAGGGGGTCCAGGTGCGGGTTCAGACGGCCATTGCCATGCACCAAGTGGCCGAACCCTACATCCTGCGCCGTGCCCTGCGGCATCTGGAAAAGGGGCGGGTGGTCATTTTCGCCGCCGGTTCCGGAAACCCCTATTTTACGACCGACACGGCGGCGGTGCTGCGTGCCAAGGAGATTCACGCCCAGATCCTGTTGAAGGCCACCAAGGTAAACGGCCTTTACGACTCCGATCCGGAGCGCCATGCCGATGCCAGATTTATACGCAACATCAGCTACATGGAGGTGCTGGAACGGCAGCTGAAAGTGATGGACATGACCGCCATTTCCCTGGCCATGGACAACCAGCTGCCCCTGACGGTCTTCAACTTGAAGGAGAAGGGAAATATTCGTAAGGTGGTCGTTGGAGAACAGGTCGGGACCACCATCTGCGGATAACCGCCCGGGCGGCCGCGACCTGGCCTCTCGACCCGCCGAACGTCTGCCAATTGCATGCGAACGAGGTAACCCTATCATGATCGATTCCACTTTGCAGGAGACCCGGGAGCGGATGGGCAAAACCATCGCCGATCTCGAAAACGAACTCAAACGGGTGCGCACCGGCAGGGCTTCCTTGGCGCTGCTGGACGGCATCCGCGTCGATTACTACGGCACCCAGACCCCGCTGAATCAGATGGCGTCGCTCTCGGTGCCCGAAAGCCGGCTGATCGTCATTCAGCCCTGGGATGTCTCGGCCATCAAGGAGATTGAAAAAGCCATTTTGAAATCCGATCTGGGCCTGACCCCCTCCAGCGACGGCAAGCTGATCCGGATCGCCATCCCGCCCTTGACCGAAGAGCGGCGCAAGGAATTGGTCAAGGTGGTCAGCAAGATGTGCGAAGAGCACAAGATCGCCGTGCGCAACATTCGTCGGGATGCCAACGAACTGCTCAAAGGATTTAAAAAGGATGGCGACATCTCCGAGGATGATGCCTTCAAGGGGCAGGATCAGGTCCAGAAGGTTACCGACCAGTTCATCGCCAACGTAGACCAGATCTACGCCAGCAAAGAGAAAGAGATTCTTGAATTCTAGTCCATCCGCCGCGGCTCGAAATGAACTCGACCCTGCCCGGATGCCCCGGCATGTCGCCATCATCATGGACGGCAATGGCCGTTGGGCTAAAAAGCGCCTGCTCAACCGCATCCAAGGACATGAAAAAGGGGTGCAGGCCGTGCGCACCGTCGTGCGCGCCGCCCGTAAACTCAATATCGCCGTCCTGACGCTCTACGCCTTTTCAACCGAAAACTGGCAGCGGTCCCAGACCGAAATTGCAGGGCTCATGCTGCTCCTGCGCCGGTTTTTGCGCAGCGAGCGCCAAACCCTGATCGACAACGAGGTCCGGCTGAATGCAATCGGCCAGATTGATCGCTTGCCCGCGGAGGTCCGTGACAGCCTGAACGCGATCATGGCCGAGACCGCCGGCAACCGTAAGATGATCCTCAACCTGGCGCTCAGTTACGGTGCCCGCGTGGAGATTGTCGAGATGGTCAAACAGATCGCCACCCAGGTGCAAGACGGCACCCTCGACCCGTCCGAGATCACGGACCAGACCGTGTCTGCCCATCTGGCCACCCGGGGCCTGCCGGATCCGGACATTTTAATCCGGACCAGCGGTGAAACGCGCATCAGCAATTTCCTGCTCTGGCAGATCGCCTATGCCGAACTCTTTTTCACCGCTACCCTGTGGCCCGACTTCGGTGAGGCCGAGTTTGTGCAGATCGTCATGGACTACCAGAATCGCGAACGCCGTTTCGGTTCTGTGGTTTCGGATGACGGGCCTTAACCGATGATGTCCACCCACCGCCAACGCTGGGCAACTGGACTGGTGGCCCTGCCGTTGATCTATCTGCTGGTGGCGGCGGGCGGCCCCCTTTTCGTCCTGCTGATCGCCGCCGTCAGTTACCTGACCTTGTGGGAGTTTTACCGGGTGGCCTTTCATTCGGAACCCGAGCACGGGTTGGTCCGGCTGGCTCCCATACTGGGCATGATCCTCACGCCCGTCATCGTTTGGCTGATCTACCGATATGGCATGACGCTGGCCATGCTGGTGGTTGCCGTGGACCTGGTGCTGGTGGCCGGGCTGACCCTGCCCCTGTACAAGAACGACGATCAGGCCCCGTTGGTCGTGGCCAAGCAGGTGTTCGGCCTGGTGTACATTCCGATTTTCCTCTCTTTTCTGGTGATGGTTCGTTTCGGTGAGAGCGGCAGCCAGTGGATCTTCTGGATCCTGTGCATCGTCGCCGGCGGCGACATGGGCGCTTTTTACAGCGGCACCTACCTGGGCCGCCACAAGCTCTGTCCCTGGGTCAGCCCAAAAAAAACTATTGAAGGCAGCATCGGCGGCCTGGCCGCCAATGTGCTCGTGGCCCTGCTGTTCAAACTGGTGCTGCTGCCCGATGCGCCCGTGCTGCCATCGGTGGTGCTGGCCGTGGTTGTCGGCGCCGCCGGTCAGGTGGGCGATCTGTTTGCATCCGAATTCAAGCGATCGGCCGGTGTCAAGGATTCGGGCAGACTGCTGCCCGGCCACGGTGGTTTTCTCGATCGGCTGGATGCCCTGCTTTTTGCCGCGCCGCTTGCCTATCTGCTGAAAACCACTATATTCTAACCGGTGCCCATCCATGAATGGTCATTTTGGCCGATCTCTGTGTTGCGCGAAAAATTTTTCACGCGCTTTGATCTCAACCAAAATTTCCTCATTTCTGGACGCACACTGATCGGAAACCGGACCGAGTCGCCGTTGCTACAACCGAAGTCCAATTTGATCTTAGCCACATGAAATCGCTGTCCATACTAGGGTCGACCGGTTCCATCGGTACCACCGCCCTCGACATCGTCGCCCGCTTTCCGGACGCGTTTCGGGTGAGCGCCCTGACCGCCCACACCAACCTGGCGGCCCTGGCCCGGCAGATCGTGCGTTTTGCGCCGCGCCTGGCGGCGGTCTGCGATGCCGACCACGTCCGGCGGTTGAAGGCCTTGCTGCCGTCCACGTCGGCGGTGGAGATCGTGTTCGGCCAGGCGGGCTACATCGAGGCGGCCAGGTGTGCGCAAGCCGACATGGTGCTGGGGGCCATGGTAGGCGCAGCCGGGTTGGCGCCGATCCTGGCGGCCATCGATGCCGGCAAGGACATCGCCCTGGCCAACAAGGAGACCCTGGTCATGGCCGGTGCCATCGTGATGGAGCGGGTCGCCAAGCGGGGCGTTGCCCTGATGCCGGTCGACAGCGAGCACAGTGCGATTTTTCAGTGCATGGCCGGGCGCGGTCCCAACCGCGTGCGTGAGATTTTGCTGACGGCCTCCGGCG
Organism: uncultured delta proteobacterium; assembly: GCA_963785365.1. Lineage (GTDB taxonomy): Bacteria > Desulfobacterota > Desulfobacteria > Desulfobacterales > Desulfosarcinaceae > Desulfosarcina. The sequence goes on from CAWAUZ010000002.1 coordinate 223,002, forward strand.
GCCCTTTTCTGAGACGGCCGGCGAGCGAATTCGACGCCATCACCCCCCAAGACGCCCTGCGACACCCCAACTGGTCCATGGGCAGCAAGATCAGCATCGATTCAGCCACCTTGATGAACAAGGGCCTGGAGGTAATCGAGGCGCGCTGGCTGTTCGACGTCGATTTCGAGCGCATCCGGGTGGTGGTTCACCCCCAGAGCATCGTGCACTCCATGGTGACCTATGCCGACGGCGCGGTGATGGCCCAGTTGGGGGTTCCGGACATGCAGGGGGCCATTGCCTACGGCCTTTCCCATCCGCGGCGGCTGCCGCTGGGTGTACCGGCGCCCGATCTGGCCCAGCTCGGACAGTTGACCTTTGAAGCACCGGATCTGGAGCGGTTCCCCTGCCTGTCCCTGGCATACCGGGCTGGTGAACAGGGCGGGACCTGTCCGGCCGTGCTCAATGCCGCTAATGAAGTGGCCGTTGCTGCCTTTCTGGAGCAGCGCCTGCCGTTCACGGGGATTCATGCCGTGGTCGATAGCACCTTGAGCCGCCATGACGCCGGCCCTGGCGCCGACCTTGAACAGATTACGGCGGCGGACCGCTGGGCCAGGCGCACGGCCCGTGACCTGATCCGCCGACAGGAGCATTCTTGATCTGCCTATGACTACCAATATCTTCGCATTTGTCGTGGTTCTCGGTATCCTCATTTTCTTCCATGAGTTGGGCCATTTTCTGGTTGCCCGGTTTTTCGGGGTGGGCGTCGAAAAATTCTCGCTCGGTTTCGGCCCGCGCCTGTTCGGCAGAACCGTGGGCATCACCGATTACCGTATCTCCGCCATACCGCTGGGGGGCTATGTCAAGATGGTCGGCGACGAACCCGATGCCGAACTTGATCCGGAAATGGTTCCCTATTCGTTCACCCACAAGCATGTCTTCAAAAAGATCCTGATCGTCGCCGCCGGTCCCTTTTTCAATCTGCTGTTGGCAGTCATCATCTATGCGGCCTTTTTCCTTTTTATCGGCACCGAGGACATCCGTCCGGTGATCAACCACATCGACGCCCAGGGCCCGGCCGCCCAGTCGGAGCTGCGCGTCGGAGACCGGATCGCGGCCGTGAACGGCAAACCGGTGGCGGCCTGGAGCGACATCAACCGGCTGGTTGCCGATGCCGAGGGTGGTGAGGTGCATTTCACCATCGACCGGGACGCCGCCGCACAGGTGACCGTTACCCCCCGCCACCAGATGACCAAGGACATCTTGGGTGATGACGCCATGTTTTACGACATCGGGTTTTCCGGTGTCGCGCCGATCAACGCCGTGGTCGGCGATGTCGCCGACGGTTACCCGGCCGCCAAGGCCGGTCTGCGCACAGGGGACCTGATCGTTGCCATCAACGACCGGCCGGTCGACAACTGGAACACGATGAAGTCGATCATCTCCGAAAGCAAGGGCGACGGGCTGGCGATTCGCTTCGTTCGCGACGGCCAGACCCAGACGGTCGCGGTCGCGCCGGTGCGGATCAGTGAGGACAACCCCCTCGGCGAGCAGACCGAGAGTTATCGCATCGGCATCTCGAGCCCGGGCATCGACATCCCCGAATCCGATCGGATCGTCGTCAAGCGCAGACCGCTGGCGGCCTTCGTGGAAGCCGTCGATCAAACCTACCAGATCTCCCGGCTGACCGTCCTGAGCATCGGCAAGCTGATCACGGGTACCCTGTCCACCAAGACACTGGGCGGGCCGATCATGATCGCGGAGATGGCCGGAGAGCAGGCCAAGGCCGGTATGACCAACCTGATCTTTTTCATCGCCGTGCTGAGCATCAACCTGGCCGTCCTCAATTTTTTGCCCATTCCGGTTCTCGACGGCGGCCACCTGCTCTTTTTCGGTGTCGAGGCGATTATCGGGCGACCGATCAACACCCGCATGCGCGAGATCGCCCAGCAGGCCGGCGTGTTTATTCTGATCATGCTGATGATTTTTGTCTTTTACAACGACATCACGCGCATATTCTCGAGCTAGGGGTCGTCGAAAAACCGCTTTGCCGATGCCATCCATGGGCCCTTTGGGGACTGAAGGCACATCCACCGGTGCGTTCGGTTTCATTTTGTGGTATGGCATAGCCGTGATGCTCGGCACTTCGCGTTCTACTGTCCCCATCTTGCTGGAAATGGGTAAATCATGCCGCAACGAATCGAAATAACGCTCAAAGAGGAACTTCTGGACGCCGAAGGGGAGGGGCTGCGCGCCAAGGCCGGCCACTATTTCGGCATCGAGTTGCTGCGGGTGCGCACGGTCCACATCGTTACCCTCGATGCCCGGTTCACCCCGGCTCAGGTCGACCGGGTCCGGCGGGAGATATTCACCAATCCGGTCACCCAGGTGTCATCTTTGACCCCCCTGGATCTGGCCTTCGACTGGATCGTCTGGGTCGGATTTCGTCCCGGTGTGCGCGACAACCCCGGGGCCACCGCCGTCGAGGCGGTCGAAGATCTGCTGGGGCTGCGCCTGCAGGCCGGCGAGGCCGTCTACACCTCCAAACGTTACTGCCTGCAGGGCCGCAACCTTACCCGCCAGGACGCCGAACGGATCGCCGGCCAACTGCTGGCCAACGACATCATCCAGCAGTGGGCGGTCTTCGATCGCACCCAGTGGGACCCGGCCACGGGCGTCGGAATGGTGGTTCCCAAGGTGATGTTGGACCATCAGCCCGAAGTGACCACGCTTGCCATCGACAGCGATGCCACCCTGGCGCGCCTGAGCGACGAGCGCAGCCTCTCGCTCAACCACAATGACATTCCCACGATCCGGTCCTATTTCCTCGACCCGGCGGTTCGGCAGCAGCGCCTGCAGGTGGGCCTGTCGGACCCCACCGATGTGGAGCTGGAGTACATCTCCCAGGCCCGCAGCGACCACTGCAACCACAACACCTTCGGCGGCCGGTTTCACTACCGCGATCTGGAAAGCGGTGACGAAGCGCTTATCGACAGCCTCTTTAAAACCTACATCGAGGGTCCCACCTTGGCCCTGAAAGCCCAAAAACCCTGGGTAATCTCCGTCTTGTGGGACAATGCGGGCGTCGGGCGGTTTGACGAGGGGCACTTTTACGTGATTACCGGCGAGACCCACAACTCACCTTCCAACATGGAAGCCTACGGCGGCGCGATCACCGGGATCGTCGGTATTTACCGCGATCCCATGGGCACCGGCAAGGGGTCCAAGCTGATCATGGGCAGCTACGGCTACTGTGTGGGGCCGCGCGACTACGCCGGTGCCCTGCGGCCGCGACTGCACCCCCGCCGTCTGCTTGACGGCGTCATCGAAGGCGTGCGCGACGGCGGCAACAAGAGCGGGATCCCCACCCCCTTCGGACAGGTGCTGTTTCATCCCGGCTATCTGGGAAAATGCCTGGTGTTCGTCACCGCCTTAGGAATCATGCCGGCCGAGGTGGCCGGTCAGCCCGCGGATCGGAAAACCATCTTGCCCGGCGACCTGGCCATCATGTGCGGCGGCCGGGTCGGCAAGGACGGCATCCACGGGGTTACAGCCTCGTCGGCGACCTTTTCCAAGCACACGCCGGCCGGCCACGTGCAGATCGGCGACCCCTACACCCAAAAAAAGATGCACGATTTCCTGCTGGAGGCCCGAGACGAGGGGTTGATCCGTTTTATTACCGACAACGGCGGCGGGGGGCTCTCTTCCTCCATCGGCGAAAGCGCCCGTTTTTCCAACGGGTGCGACATCCAGCTTGAAAAAGTGCCCTTGAAGTACGACGGCCTGGACCAGTGGGAAATCTGGATTTCCGAGTCCCAGGAGCGCATGACCGTTGCCATCGATCCCGGGCACCTGGAGCGGTTCATGGCACTGTCCCGGCTGCATGCGGTCGAAAGCACCGTCATCGGCACTTACACCGATACCGGGAAAATCCACATCACCTACAACGGCAGCACCTGCGCCTACATCGACCTGGACCTGCTGACGTCGGCCTTTCCCCAGTGGGAGTTCGACGCGGTCTGGCGGCCGCCGGCCCTGCGCGGCCTGAGCGAGCCGGTGCTGGGGGTGCCCGAGGACTATGCATCCCTGGTGTTGGACATGCTGGCCCGTCCGAATGTTTGTTCGAAGAACTGGATTTGCCGCCAGTACGACCACGAGGTGCAGGGCACCAGCGTGATCAAGCCCCTGGTCGGGGCCGGCCGGGATATCCCCTCCGATGCGGCCGTGATTCGCCCGGTGCTGACGTCGCAGCAGGGGCTGGTCTTTTCCCAGGCCCTGATCCCCATGTATTCGGCCATCGACGCCTATCACATGACCGCCGCCACCATCGACGAGGCCGTGCGTCGGGCCGTCGCCGTGGGCGGTGACCCGGACCATCTGGGGGGGGTGGACAACTTCTGCTGGCCCAGCATTCAGTACCATCCCGTCCACAACCCGGACGGTCAGCACAAGGCCGCCCAGCTGGTGCGGTCCTGCCGGGCGCTTGAGAGCATGTGCCTGGCCTACGGCATTCCGCTGCTCTCGGGCAAGGACTCCATGTACGTGGACGGCCATCTGCCGGGCGGCTACGGGGAGACCCACAAGGTTTCCGCGCTGGAGACGTTGCAGTTTTCCATGTGCGGCGTGGTGGCCGACGTCCGCCGTTGCCTGACCATGGATGCCAAGGTTCCCGGCGACCGCCTCTACGTTGTCGGGTCGACCGCCAACGAGTTGGGCGGATCGGAATATTACGAGCACCTGGGGTATATCGGGCTGAACGTGCCCGTCGTGGACCCCGACCGGTTTGCCGCGCGCTACCGCCTGATGGCTGCCGCGGCGGTGCAGGGCCTGCTGGCCTCCTGCCACGGGATTTATCGCGGGGGCCTGGCCGTGCATCTGGCGCTGGTCGCCATGGGCGGGCAGGTGGGGCTGACCGTGGATCTGGCAAAGCTGCCCTCCGAAGGCGTCGACCGCGACGACACCCTGCTGTTTTCGGAAAGCGCCGGCCGGTTTATCGTCACCGTCCCGGTCGAACACCAGGACGCTTTCGAACAACTTTTCGCGGGTCAACCGCTGGCCTGCGTGGGAGCGGTCAGCGAGACACCGCGGTTGAAGCTTACTGGCACGGACGGCACGGAGCTGATGAATCTGTCGGTCGACGCGATGAAATCGGCCTGGAAGGGCCCTTTCGGGGATCTGACATGAGCAAGAAACCGAAGGTACTGGTATTGACCGGTTTCGGTCTGAACTGCGATCATGAAACCGCCTACGCGTTCGAGCTGGCCGGTGCGGCCGCGCAGCGGGTCCACATCAACGCCCTGGTCGCCGGAGAGGCATCCCTGGCGGCGTTCCAGATGCTGGCCTTCGGCGGTGGCTTCAGCTGGGGAGACGACCACGGCGCCGGGGTGATTCAGGCCCTGCGACTGAAAACCAATCTGGGCGACAAGCTGCTCGATTTCGTAGCGGCCGGCAAGCTGGTGATCGGCATCTGCAACGGGTTCCAGACCCTGGTCAATCTGGGCCTGCTGCCGGGGTTGAACGGCGACTACACCCGGCGCTCGGTGGCCCTGACCTACAACGACTGCGGCAATTTTCGCGATCAATGGGTGCGGGTGAAGATCAACCCCGACGCTCCCTGCGTCTTTACGCAGGGCATCGACGCCATCGATCTGCCCGTGCGGCATGGAGAGGGCAAATTTTACGCCGCGGACGACACGCTGGATCAACTGGTGCGCAACCGACTGGTCACGATGCAGTACGCCGGTGCCGACGGCCAGCCGGCCAAGGGCGCCTTCCCGGACAATCCCAACGGCTCGCTGGCCGACATTGCCGGCATCTGCGACCCCACCGGCCGCGTTTTTGGGCTGATGCCTCACCCGGAAGCCTACAACCACCTCACCAACCATCCGGATTGGACCCGGCGGGAAGCGCTGCGCCGACGCCATGGCGTCGCTGACGACGACCGGCGGGGAGAGGGGATTCGAATATTTGAAAATGCCGTCGCCTATTTTGGTTGACCCGATCCTTGAACGCCAACCCATGCCAATCGACTTATGATTGACAATGTAGAGCGGCTGCTCATCCGATCGACCAACTGGATCGGCGATGCCGTCATGACCACGCCGGCGGTGCGCGCTATCCGCCAGAATTTTCCAGACGCCAGAATCGGGCTGTTGGCCAAACCCTGGGTGGCCCCGGTTTTCGCCCACAGCCCCCATGTGGACGAGATCCTCATCTTCGACGCCAATGGCCGCCATCGCGGGGTGGGGGGGATCATCCGCCTGGCAAAAGCGTTGCGACCGTATCGCTTCGATACGGCCATTTTGCTCCAGAACGCCATCGAGGCGGCCCTGATCGCCTTCATGGCCGGCATTCCCCGGCGCATCGGGTTCGACAGCGATGCGCGCCGCCTGTTGCTGACCCACCCCGTGCGTCGCACCACGGCGATCCGGGCCATTCACCAGACCGGCTACTACCTGGAGATGCTCAAGGGGGCCGGTCTGCACACCGGTGCGCCGACACTCGAGCTGGTTCTTGACCAGGCCGATCGTCGGCGCGCCGGGCAGCGCTTGCGTGACCACGGGATCAAGCCCGGGACCCGGATCATCGGCCTGAACCCCAGCGCTACCTTCGGGCCGGCCAAACAGTGGTTTCCGGAGCGCTACGCTGCCCTGGGCGATCGGCTGCATCAGGCCATGGGGGCCGCGATCGTGGTTTTCGGTGGGCCTTCGGACCGGGAGCTGGGCCGACGCATCGGCGCCATGATGGCTGCCCCGCACCTCGACCTGAGCGGGTGTACCACCTTGGGTGAGGCCATGGCGCTGATCGGCCGCTGCGACGCTTTCGTGAGCAATGATTCCGGGCTCATGCATGTGGCGGCGGCCCTGAACACCCCGCTCGTGGCCATCTTCGGATCGACCAATTCCATCACCACCAGCCCTTTCAGCGACACCAGCCGGGTTTTGCGCGTCCCCATGGCATGCAGCCCATGCATGCAGCCGGTCTGTCCGCTGGGACACATGAACTGCATGAAGGCCGTCTCCGTGGAGATGGTCGGCGATGCCGTCATGAGCCTTTTGTGAAGATTCTGATCGTCAAGCTCAGCGCCATCGGGGATGTCATTCACACCCTGCCGGCGCTGGGGGCCATCCGATCCCACTGGCCGGATGCCCACATCACCTGGCTGATCGAGGAGGCCGCGGCGGACCTGGTCATCGGCCACCAGTCTCTCAACCGCGTGATCGTGTCCAGGCGCAAGCGCTGGATCCGGCAACTGGGGTCGGCCCACTGGCGGCAGGCGCTTGTCGAAATACGTTCTTTCTGGCACGAGCTGCGCGACACTCATTATGACATCGTCATCGACTTCCAATCCCTGCTCAAGAGCGCCGTGCTGGTGTTGCTGGCCCGTGGCAACCGCAAGATCGGCTTTGACAAGGGCATGCAGCATCAGGAGCACAGTTATCTGCTGTTGAACGAACGGGTGCCCCCGGTGGACATGGAGGTGCATGCCCTGACGCGCGGTCTGCGGTTGATCGAGGCCATCGGCGTCCCATCACGAGCGCTGGTTTACGACATCCCCGAATCTGATGGGGATCGCCGGCAGATCGACCGGCTGTTGGCCGCTGCCCGCATCGACGAAACCCGCCCGCTGGTGGCCGTCAATCCCATGGCGCTGTGGGAGACCAAGTTGTGGCTGGAGGAACGCTTTGCCGCCCTGGGCGACCGGATGGTCGCGGAGCTGGGTGTCGACGTGGTCTTTACCGGCGGTCCGAGCGATCGAACGGTCAACCGGCGTATCCGCCGGTTGATGGCGGCCTCGGCTGCCGACCTGTCTGGGCGCACCAGCTTGACCATGCTGGCGGCGCTTTACCGTCGCGCTGCCCTGCTGGTGACCACAGACACTGGCCCCATGCATCTGGCCGCGGCGGTCGGCACGTCGGTCGTGGCCCTGTTCGGCCCCACCGCTCCCTGGCGCACCGGTCCATTTGGCCACGGGCATCGGGTTATCCGTACGGCCCCGGAGTGCAGCCCGTGCTTCAAACGCCGCTGCGACCGTCACCAGTGCCGCTGCATGCGCGACATCACGGTTGCGATGGTATTCGATCGTGTCGCCGAGATGCTGGCCCATCGGGAAAGTGCTCGGGGGTAACGGCATACCATCGGGGTGCGGGGGAGGGCCGTGCCGGGAGAACCGCCGTGGCATGCCGCACAACAAACAAGGCCCCGGAATCGGGGCCTTGTCGGAGAAGAAGGAGTCATGAAAGAGAGGCGTTCATGATGTCATACACAAAAAGCACAAGCTGTGCCAGTTGCGAATAAAATTAAAAAAAAGTAATAATTCCTGTAGGTTGAATATTTCCCTCTGCCGTCGACCGCCAATACGCTGACACCCGGATAAACACCAGTGTCAAGAATTTGACGGTTTGGGCTCTCCGGTCCACAAATGGGTAGCTTTCGCCTGTCACTATACGATCAACCAGCTCACATTGCCGATTTCTCCCCGTGCCGTACATTGTCATTAGCAAGGAAGAAACTCAATAACTCAACGCAACCACCAACTAAAGAGGTGACACCATGGCCGAAAATAAAGTGCAGGATTACACTGAAGACAAGAACGAAGGACACGTTGACACCCGCGAAGCCAACTTCGATTGTGATAAAAAAGATGAGAACCTGGGCTGTGACATGGGAATCGACGTAGCGGGATAACCAAAAGGAAGGTGCCCTATGATTGGAACGACCCTCACCCTGATTACCATCGGTTACTACATCAACCGCTGTATCGCCGGCTGGACGTTAGGCGCCGCCTGCAAAATTTGAAGGCATGATTCACGGCAGAGCTTCGCAATCTTAGGCAACAAGTATGAAACCCGCCTGCAAGGCGGTCCACGGCAGAGCCTCTCACGAGGCTCTGCCTTTTTGATGTGGGCTCTGGATTATCGGCGCCAAAGTGATATCAAAACAATTTTGCATGTACGGTTGTGATGAGTTGAAAGCCTTTACAAAGATAATTATCATCTGGCAGGCTGATAAATCAAGAAACCCAAGGAATGGAGAGTATCATGCAAAAAGAGACAGACAGTGAATCGAATCATGACGGCTCCGAAAGCAGTGGTGGAAATAAGGTTGATAATGAAAACACCTCCGGAGGAAAAAATGTTGGAAGGGGTTTAGGGCGAGGTGGTGGTAAAGGCCGAAGGGATGGAACAGGAGGCGGCCGCGGTCGAGGCGGGGGCGGTAAAGGGGGGCGCCGGAAATGACCTTCCCCAGGCATCCTTCTCGATGATTTTCCATCTCAACGGCACCCTATCGCGATAAAGCTTGCGGGTCTTGGACCCGTAGCATGGATTCCTGAGTTCGGGATCGATATTGCTATGGACGAAATTGAAAAAAGATGAGATCTGGGAATAGCGGATTCGCTTGGTGTAGGGCTTGTTTCCTTCGGTGAGGCGGTTCAGAAATGTGAGGATGTGTTCCGGGGTGCTTTGATCAATGGGACCATCACCGCTTTCGAGGGCCTCCAGGCCGATGTAATCTATGCTTTTGTTGATGGACAGCACACAGGTCACGCCTCCCTCGCGATAATACGTGAATGTCATCCAAGAGTGATTTAGTGAAATCCCCTCTTGAGTCGATATCCTCATCACACAGGTACTCCATATGTTCAATTCTTTTTCCGGGTGTCCTGGCCAACGGTGTTCGGGTGGAAACCCGCGGGCTATGCTCTTTTTTCGTCAAGGAATACCATGGATACACTGGGCAGAATCCAGAAACCGGCGAAAAGGTGAAAATCAATTCCAAGAAGCTACCGTTTTTTAAACTGCGCAAGGAATTAAAGGAAAGAGTCGATCGCTGACGCTCAGGTCATGCCAGGAATAATCTCAGCCGGCAGGATCCCCCATTTAGATTACCAACCCTTATGATCAACCAAAGGTTATCATGGGGGATGCTGAAGATAGTCCTGAATAGGAATCAGTGATCCCGAAAGAGCCTTAATGGCAGCATTACTGGTCCTTTTTCCCCTCTGCTGATAGGACAATCTACTTGATCGACGCGGTAGCGTTCACCCTCCGAAGATGAGGGCGTCGACGATTTCGTAATGCTCTCCGGAGTCAAATTTCACGGTCGTGACGTCGCCATGACGTGTAACCGTCATTGACTCGGAAGAATCCGATGCCACGGGTTTGCCTTCCAGGAAGAGGATTCGGCGTTTCACCCTGCCGTCCTGCTTGATTTCGACGGTAGCTGTGCCGTCGAAACCGCGGCGGATGACAAAGGCCTCGCATTTCTGCGGTTTCGTCTCCGCATATGGATTTATGACACAGGTCAAGGGTGCCCTGGCATGATAAGGCGTCCCTGGAATGACAGCGTCTTGAGACACGGGAATAGCCACCAACGGTTTGCCGGTTACGCTGATCGTCAGGATGTAGTTACTCGACTCGTTCCTGCGAGCGGCAGAGCGCATTAAATAGACGCGTATCGTATAGTCGCCATCGGTCGGAAGTATGCCCTTAAAATCCCCGCCGATCTGGCCGATGAACATTGCGACATCCGTGCTGTTGGGTGGCAGTACAGTGAAATAGTTTGCCCCATGGGACGTCTCCTTTTCTCCGTTATCCGCTTGATGGGCCGTAAAGCCTCTTCTTCACCATTTTTCGATGTGACATGGCAACATCTGATAAATTTGCCATATTATGGCCCACGGACCGAGGTATCCGGATTACATTTCATCCTCAATGGGAAGATGCATGAAAAACCAGTCCTCTATCCGTTGCATAGTGGATTCTGCCGGCTGTGATTTCAGCACAACATTTCCAGATATCCAGTTTACGTTGCCGTCTTCGTCAAACCTGAGATGCCACGCATTTGCCTGTGAGAAATCGCGTTCGACCATTGAGCGGACTTCAGCATTAAGCGCCTCGCTATAGACCATAAGCCCCATCTCGGTATTGAGCCTCAGGGATCGTGGGTCCAGGTTTGCGCTGCCGATGAACACTTTATCCCTGTCGATAACCAGTGCTTTGGCGTGCAATGCCAGCGATTTCCTGTCTGTCGGCGGAAACATGTAAAAATCACGATCGCGCGCATCGACGCGGACTTCGTGCAGCTGGGCACCGCCTGCCAGCAGTTCATTGATGTGTTTTCGATAGGCACTGTGGGCCGCAAGATGGTTGTTCGACCGGATCGAGTTGGTCAGTATGCGCACATCGACCCCGCGCTGGACAGCGCGCTCGATCGCCCCTTCGAGATCGATTGATGGAATCAGGTAGGCGGAAATGATTAGAATCTCCGCTTCGGCTTTGTCGAACAGCTTAATCAACCGCTTGGCAAGTTGCACCGGTACGCTTTCTTTGGCAGCAGGGTTCTCGACCGGTGGTTTATCAACAAAAAGAGATGCATCGCCCCGAAACGCCTCTCGCATGACCTTTTCCCAAAGCTGCCGCCTTGCTTCCTCAGATTTTTCTCGATATTCGTAGACCTCCGGATCCCTCACGTGACGTACAGCATCGAGGTCGACATAGTTGGGTTCGATATGGGTCACCATATCAATGGGCAATGACCAATCGTCGTTGAAGTAGTCATCGAAAGAAGTGCTAATCTCCTGGACAATGGGACCACCTGCAAGAAGTTCAAGGTCGCGAAAATTGGCCTCGCTATGTAGACCGAAATACTCGTCAGCCAAATTTCGGCCGCCGACGATCGCGATCCGATTGTCAACGATCATAGCCTTGTTGTGCATCCGATGATCGAGACGGTGGAATTCGGTGATGTTCAGAAGCTGGCGGGAAACAAATTCATTGGCGCGGTGTTTGAAAGGGTTGAACACGCGGTACTCAATATTCGGATGTTCTGCCAGGGCCACCAGCATCCGATCTTCGGAGATGAGATACGTATCATCTACTAAAATTCGGACCAGCACGCCTCGGTCCGCGGCAGATGCAAGATGGTCGAGGATTAGTGACCCGGCCGTGTCGAAATCCCATAGAAATGTTTGCAAATCTATACTGTCGACAGCACTGTCAATGGCAGTGAGCCGCCAGTCCAGCGCATTTTTCCCGTCATTGAGCAGCACAAACCAGTTATCAGAGCGGATCTCTGCAAGCGACTGCCATAGCGGCGCATCGCTCGGTGCCGATGTATGTTCATCGGGCAGTTGGACCGGCTGTAGGGTTGTGCATGCGCTGAAAAATAATGCCAGGAAAACAAAAAACGGGAGCCATTTTAGCGTTGGCAGTTGGTAGATTCTATCATGTCTCAGCCCATATTTATTTTGAAAACTTTTTTTCATTACAACTATCGTTAAAATACATTTACAATGCAATGCACGAAAACTGCGGTAGATTGATTACGAGTAAGCTGTTCATTTCAAAGCTACCGAGTCAAAATTCCGTTTTATACACATTTCTTTTTGACTTATCCGGAAAATTATCGCAACGTTCCCGTCTAAATAAGTTCCCCACAACAACTTAAAGACGGTCATCGCCATGGTAATCGGCAAGATGACCGCCTCAGTTTTAGGTGCAAAATGCGATCAGATTAAACGTACTGCAGAGAAAACCATGCGAAAATATTTTGTAGTCACGCGGTGTTTAGCTATTCGGTTTTTTCTTTGATGGCTTCTTCGGTTTTTTCAACGGCCTCGTCAACCTGTTTGCCGGCTTTTTCCATGGGACCTTTTTTTTCACAGGCAATCAACCCCAATAAGAGCGCCGCTACAATTAGAGATAGTAGACTCATCTTTAAGTTCTTCATGTCGCCCTCCATGATAGGTAGGTAAAAACTGATGATGATTGATTACGTTATAAGGGGGGTAAGGGACCACGCACGGCTAACCCCCAGTATCGTCGGCCTGTAATACATGTGCGACGTATCCTTATTCTGCAATCGTCAGATCAACGAAAATGTCACCATCGCCCGAGTCAATGAACACTCTGACGCCAAAATCGTAGTCATCGTCTGCATCCAGGGTCCCTAAGGCGACGATCGTGTATTGGCCGCCCGCATCCAGCGTAACCGATTGAAAGGTAACCACAGCATTTTCGGTATCGCCAGCCGCAGTAACCACAAAAACATAATCACCTGGGGGGACGGTTATGTAATCGGTAATGTCCTTGAAGGCAGCTCCTGAGAATACCGCAGATCCATCCGCAGCATCGGTTTTTACGTCTACTTGCGGTGCGTCTGGGGCGGCATGCACGAAACGAACCGTAGCGTTATCCGCATCCCCAGTTCGATCATCTTCGGACTGAATAAAATCCAGGTTGGCGGCGAAGTCAACAGCATAAATTGTGTTGTCAATGTCGCTGGCAAATGCGGGATCTTCGATACTTCCAAGCGCTTCACCGTCACTGGCACGTTTAAAAGTCACCTTGGCCGTACCGGTACTCACTTCCGTGTAGGGAGAAGCTTCTTTGTAGTTTAGACCGACAATGGTCTCCTGGACTTCGATCAACTCATAATCGATGTCCACTTCAGGTGCATCCGGTGACAGATGGATGGCCCTGACCTTGGTATCGGGTAAGACTTCCTCTACAATATTTTCTGCATCGTCACTGCTGCAGGCGGCGAGAACTCCCAGCATGAGAAAAAAAACTAATGACACCTGGAATTTCATAAACGAACGTTTCTTCATCATTTTTCCTCCTCTTCAATTTGAGTGAAAAGATTTTCTGAATTTTATGGATCTTTAAAAACAGGTAAAAATTAAGTTAATCACAGTCGCCCTGAGATCAATACGCCTACTATGATAGATTGATTAGGATATAATGGTAGGTAAGTGGTAGTTTCGAATAAAATCGAACACCCTCAGTGCTTAAGGATGGTCCAGTATGAAAGTCTTGGGCAACCATAAGGAGAAAAAATGAAAAACGTATTTATCATCAACGCGCACGAACCCTGGCCGTTTTCTGAAGGCAAGCTAAACCGATCTATGATCGAAAAAGCAATTGCGAACCTGAAAGACAAAGGATACGACCTTCAAACGACAACGATGCAGGATGATTACGATGTCGAGAAGGAGATAGAAAAGCACATGTGGGCCAGCTATCCCCTAGTATTGGCTAATCAGAAGGTGCAAATTAAATTCCTCAAGGAGGGAAAGCCATGAGCATCCTCGAACGACTCAAGCCCGATCCGATTCCTGCCATCCACCCGATGCCCGAATACCTGGCTTCCGGTCAGCGCGCCGAGTGGTACGAAGACACCAAACAGGTGCTCCAGGTGCCATCGACCCAGGATGTATACGAAGACATCAAAACCATCCTGCAGTTGCCATTCGTCAACACCGATTACCGGGCTTTTGCCCGTTGGCCGAGCTATTTTGCCCTGGCGTGGAAAGATTTGCGGGAGAAAGCGGGAACCAAAGCGCATGAGCACATCTGCCAGGATTGCCATGACCGAGTCGCCGAAATGGTTGCCAATCAGCTTCCCAACCCGGGAGGTCTATCTTCCAATGCCCTGCGTCGGGCCGCCGAAAACGATGCCAGTCTGGATGAAGTAGTTCAAGTGTGTCGACTGTTTCAATGGCTGCTGCCCGGATTGATTGCCAATGTCGCCTACTTCCGCCATCAGTTGGAGGCCGTGTGATCATTTGACCCCCGCCCAGGACCGCGCCGCCGGTGCCGTTATGGGGGTGTTGATCGGCGACGCAATGGCCGTTGGTCCACACCGGTATTATGACCTTGATGAAATGCGACAAGCATATGGGGGACGGATCACCGATTATGTACCCGTGCTGCCCAATCGCTATCATGTTGGCGTAGAGTGGCGAACTGAGGGATTTGTCTCCTTTGCAGAGACGTCCGAGGCCGAACAGCGGGCTGTGGTGATTGCCGCTCGTTACGCCAATGATTTAATGCAGGCGGGGCGTCTCAGCGCGGATTGTGCCAAATTTACCCAGCAGACCCATCAATTGTTACCGCTTCAACCGCCCATGGCGTTGTCGTCGCTGCGGTGATCAGCGGCATACCGCTGGACGATCAGATTGGTTGGCCATGCGTGAATTGATCAAAGACGGCAAACTGCCCTTTTTCCTGATTCTTTAGAAGACGCGATTCTCACTGCGATCAACTCGGGAGGTAACAATCTGGCACGTGGTACGCTAACGACTAAAAGAATAGAGTCGGGCCTTGTATCTGGATAAAATAACGTTACCCTTCAAAACTGTTTCGGCAATAAGTCTCGCTAACCCTGAATGCTGCAACCAGGGCCAGAATCGATAAAAGCATCATAGCGATAAGCCCGTTCTGATAATCGGCGGGGCTGTATATCCGGACGTCGTTTGCTATGGTACCATCCCAAGTCAAATCCGCAATATATCCGAATAGAGGCTGCGCCAGGGCCGTGCCGATGAAACAGCCCGTGTTGACAACGCTGACCCCCATGCCGGAAAGTTGTGGGTGGACAATCTCTTTGGCTGCGGCAAAAGTAATGACAAAGCCGGATGCTGAGAATCCCATAAAGGCAAAGATGGCGAACCCGGTTATGCCCGGTGTCCAGGGCAAATACATTAGTATGATCCAGGACAGGACATAAGCCGCAGCAGCCGATATAAGAAATGGTTTTCTTCTGCCGATTTTATCAGAGATCCATCCCCAGAACAGCGCCCCCAAGGCGAAGCTCAGTAACTGGATAGTCATGTGATCTGCTGCAAAAGACCGGTTAAGGTTGTGAACATCTCTTAGATAAGGCATACCCCATAGTCCCATGAAGGTATAACTGCTACCGATCATGCCAAATTGTACCCAAAATCCTGGCCAGACCCTTAGTGTCATAACCACACTCTTGAGATTGATCAGCCAATTATTGTTTAAAGCTTGGGATTTGCCTGTATAGGTATTAGGTGGGGTAAAACCCATATCCTGAGGTTTGTTTCGGACCAGTAAAAAACCGACAAGTGCGAGACAGAGTGAAAGGAGGCCTATCCCTATGAAAACAGTACGCCAATGAAAGACAGTCAGGACTTTAGCCAGAGGGCCAGCAGCCATGACCGCCCCCAGATTTCCGAAGAAGAGGGTTAGTCCGCTCAAGATGCCAAATACTCTTTCGTGAAACCAGACCGAGTTGTTTTTCATAATGGCAATAAATACTACAGAGACTCCGAGCCCAACCAAAAAGCGGCCAGCACATGCCGTTTCAAATCCGGTCGCTATACCGAATAGGATCGAGCCTAAGCCAGCCACAAGGTTGCCTGAGATAATCGATGTTCGGGTTCCCAGGGTATCGGCTATAACACCGGAGGGTATTTGCATCAGGGCATATACGGCAAAATAGATGGCGGAAAGGGCTCCCAAACGGGTTCCACTAATTCTAAAATCTGCCATGAGAAATTCGGAGACCACTCCGGGGGCCATGCGGTGAAAATAAACTAAAATGTATGTGAGCATTAGAATGACAAATATGGACCACCTAACCAGCTCAAATCGAAAATTTGCTGCTTCAGAAGAAACGGCCACCGTTTGTTTCATTGGGGGAGGATCCTTATGTTGCTGATAATAGTAAGTCGAGCAAGCTAAAGGTGTGATATAAAAATGTCAACTATAATCATCAGGAATTTTTGAGATGGCTTGCCTTGAAGACCAACACACATCCGGCGCAATTTCAGAGGACTTATTTTTTCCCGCTGGCCTTACCTGGAGGGTAACCGCTATCATCCAAACGTCGGATTTGATCTGGGTCGGCTATGTCGCGACCACTTCTTGACAGTCAGATTATCCCCCCTGGCAATCTTTTCGCTTGTCTTCGGGCCCTGGTTTCAGGGTACACTGTCACGTAAACCCAATCGATCCGCATTTGTAAGCAGCCGACATGAAAGAGGGACCATGACCAAAACAGGTATTCTTGAGCAATATCCTCCGCGCATGGAAAATGTGCTGCTGATTCTACATGATCTCCAAAACCACAACCCACGTAAATACCTGTCAAAAAAGGATCTGGGGCTTGTCGCCGCCTACCTGAATACGACGCTGGGCGTCATGTATGGCATCGCCACCTACTACACGATGTTCAGCTTGAGGCCCAGGGGAAAACATATCATTCGGATATGCCGGTCTCCGGTATGCCACCTGGCCGGCGTTACGGATGTGCTGGCCGAATTGAACCGCCTTTTGACGATCGATATCGGCGAAACGACCACGGATCAACATTTTACGCTGGAAACCACCGAATGTATAGGCCAGTGCGACACGGCACCGGCCATGATGGTCGATGACATGCTATACGGAAACCTGACCCGCAATAAAATCAGATCGGTTATCCAACGCTACCGGCAGTCACGGCATTCTGCAGGAAAGGGCAAGGGGTTACCATGGAACGAAAAATAGCCTTGAAAAATGTGGGCCGCGTCGATCCGGCCAGCATGCAAAGCTATATCGATTGCGGTGGCTATGAGGCGTTGAGGAAAGCCCTGCAGACACCGCCGGAAACGGTCATTCACCAGATCATCCAATCCGGTTTGCGGGGCCGGGGCGGGGCCGGTTTCCTGACGGGGTTGAAAAAGAAGTATACCAGCGAGGCCGCCTGCACACTTTTCGAATGCATGCGCACCATCGTCTGCAACGCTGATGAGGGTGAACCCGGGACATTCAAGGACCGCATCATCATGGAGAATGACCCCCACTTGCTGATTGAAGGGATGCTGATTGCAGCCTACGCAGTTGGCGCTGAGCAAGGCTACATCTATATTCGCGGGGAATACCATTTGTCTATCAACAGGATCCGCACCGCTTTGCGCCATGCCCGTGCTTACGGTTTTTTGGGCAATCACATCCTGGGCTCCGGTTTCTCAATGAACATCAATATCAGGCTTGGGGCCGGCTCCTACTTATGTGGCGAAGAGTTGACCCTGCTTGAATCCCTGGAGGGCAAAAGGGGATATCCGCGCATCAAGCCGCCGTTTCCTGCCGAAGTCGGTTTATTTGGCATGCCGACCCTTATCAACAACGTAGAAACGCTCACCCATATTCCCGCCATCATCGTCAACGGCGCCAATTGGTATAAACGAATCGGTACACGGAGAACTTCCGGAACAAAAATATTTACGATCAGCGGTGATGTGAACAAGCCCGGTTATGTAGAAGTTGAAATGGGTGTCTCCCTGAGACATCTTATCTACGGCCATGCCGGGGGAATAAGGGGGGAACGGCCATTCAAGGCGGCGTTGCTGGGTGGCGCCGCCGGTACTTTTGTGCCTGAGGCGCAATTGGATGTGAGCATGGACTTCGATGCCTTGAAAGAAGTGGGGGCTGTCCTGGGCTCCGGTGCCATCATCGTCATAGCCCAGGGGAGATCCATTATGGCGCTGCTCGATTCGATATTGCGTTTCTTTGAACACGAATCCTGCGGTAAATGCATCCCCTGCCGAGTGGGAACCCGGCATCTGGTTGGATTGATTGATCGGCTGAAGACCGGTTTGGAGAACCCGTCGGCGGACATCGAGGCCCTGGTCCACCAATCACGGATGATGGCCAAGACATCTCTTTGCCCCCTGGGTCAATCACCCATCCTGCCGGTTGACAGCGCCGTACGATATTTCTGTGACGAGTTTCAGGCGTCCAAGCGTAAAACATCCGGGAATCATCCATGAAAGAGAGCCTAAGCATTACCATCGACGGGAAGTCCATCCAGGCCCGACGCGGGGATAATCTCTTGGCGGTGGCCCGAAGAAACAAGATTCTGATTCCCAGCCTCTGCTACCACCGCAAACTCTCCCCTACCGGGGCGTGCCGGTTGTGTATTACTAAAATCAAGGGTGTGGCTGGCTGGGTGGCGGCCTGCACGGTGGAAGTGACTGATGGATTGGACGTGATCGCCTTTGATGACGATTTAGAATCGGCCCGCCGGGAATTGTTGGATTATCTCTTGTCTGAGCACAACGAGCATGCCGACTCGAGCTATACGGACGAATTCAAGGCGCTGGTCAAGCGGTACGGCCTTGACGATCCCCTGAAGCGACAATTCCCATCCATCCGGAGGGAAACTTCTCAACAATTCGATGATAGCTCGCCGGTTCTCACCTACGACGCCTCCAAGTGCATCAAATGCTTCCGATGCATCAAGGCCTGTGAAGAAGTCCAGGGAAAAGCCGTGCTGTCCATGGCCCACCGCGGTCTGCAGTCCACCATCGTCGCCGGGTTAGGGGCGTGGAACGCATCGGAGTGCGACGGCTGCGGTGAGTGTATTCAGCTGTGTCCGACCGGAGCGATTGTGGAAAAGCCCAACCGGGAACTTCTCGCTACCCAGAAACCCGACAAAAGCGTCATATCCCTTTGCCCCTACTGCGGGGTTGGGTGCCAGGTTGAATTGGTGGTTAAAGACAACCGCATCGTGAGGGTGAACGGTGTGGAGGGCGTGAAGCCCAACGATGGCAGGCTGTGCGTCAAAGGGCGCTTTGGTTATGAGTATGTCGGCAGCAGGGAGCGCCTGACCCACCCACTGATAAAACGCGGCGGCAAATTCCAAGCGGCGGATTGGGATGAAGCCTTAGACCTGGTCGCCGAGCGATTTAAGGCTCTTAAGGACGAATACGGCAATCAGGTCCTTGCCGGGTATGCATCGGCCAAAGCGACCAACGAGGACAACTATATCTTCCAAAAGCTGGTTCGCACCGCATTCGGCAACAACCATGTAGACTATTGTACCCGCCTGTGCCATGCGTCTACAGTCACCGCCATGTTGCGCGCTTTAGGTTCAGGAGCAGGGTCCAACTCAATCGAAGATTATGAGACGGCCGATTGCATCCTGGTAACGGGCAACAACATGATCGAAACCCACCCGGTCACCGCCACCTTTGTGAAACGAGGCATTGCCGCTGGTGGCAAATTGATTGTTATCGATCCTCGATGGACACCGCTAGTGAAGGTTGCCGATGTCTGGCTACAACCCAAACTG
This sequence comes from uncultured delta proteobacterium, assembly GCA_963785365.1. GTDB lineage: Bacteria > Desulfobacterota > Desulfobacteria > Desulfobacterales > Desulfosarcinaceae > Desulfosarcina. The sequence continues at coordinate 242,847 of CAWAUZ010000002.1, forward strand.
GGGACCGATATCGCACTGCTCAACGGCCTGATGAACGTCATCATCCGCGAGGCGCTCATTGACGAATCTTATATTATCAATCGGGTGGAGCGCGGCATGGAGGCTTTCAAAGCGCTCAAAGCAGTTGTCAACGACTACCCGCCCGATACGGTGGAAGCCATTACCGGGGTCGCGCAAGGCAAGCTGCTCACGGCGGCCAGGTTGTTCGCACGTGCAGATAAAGCGCTAATTGCCACGGGCATGGGGTGCAGTCAGCAGGTGACCGGCACCCAACTCGTTTTCTCCTTGATCAACATGTGTTTGATCAGTGGAAAACTTGGTAAAGAAGGATCGGGACTGAATCCACCGCGAGGGCAGAACAACGTCCAGGGCGCCTCAGATGTCGGTTGCCTTCCCATGTCCTTTCCGGGGTACATCCCCGTTGGCGATGATGACAACAGAGCCAGGGTGGCTGCCGTGTGGAAGGTTCCCTTTCACCACCTGTCCGCGGAAGATGGGCTTACTACCGTTGAGATTATGAAGGCGGCGCATGCCGGCCAAATTAAAGGGTTGTATATCATGGGTGAGAATCCCATGCTCACCGATCCCAACCTGAGACATACCCGTGAAGCACTCCAGCAATTGGAATTTCTCGTCGTCCAGGACATCTTTGTTACCGAAACAACGCACTATGCAGATGTCATCCTACCCGGGACGGCTTTTGCAGAAAAAAACGGAACCTTCGTCAACAGTGACAGACGGGTAAGCCGTGTAAGAAGGGCCGTCAATCCTCCCGGAGATGCCAGGCAGGATTGGAAGATCCTCTGGGAGGTGGCCAAGCGCATGGGTTATCCCATGCAAAACTATCGGAACGAATCGGAAATCTTCGACGAAATTGCCACAGTGGTGCCTTTCATGGCCGGTATCTCCTACGGGCGCATTGACCATGAGGGTATCCAGTGGCCCTGCCCGACGAAGGATCATCCAGGCAGCGCCACGCTGTTTCTGGACCGTTTCAACACGGACAGCGGCCGGGCCGCCCTACATCCGGTGGCATATCATCCCCAAACGGAAGCTGCAGACGACACTTATCCATTTTTATTGAACACGGGAAGGATTCTCTACCAGTACCACACCGGCACCATGTCCCGGCGCAACACGGCGCTGACGAATTATGCCAATTCGTCCTATGTGCTGATGCATCCCGATGATGCCCGCAAGTTGGGTTTAAAAAGCGGTCTGCGGGTCAAGGTGGCCTCCCGGCAGGGGACGATCACAACCCGGCTGAAAGCCTCTGAAGAGGTGCGGCCAGGAGAACTTTTCATGCCGTTTCATTACAGTGAATCGCCCGTCAATGAACTAACCCGAGATGAGTTGGATCCGGAGTCAAAAATCGCGCCATTTAAGCTGACTGCCTGCAAGGTGACCGCATTCAAGTCCTAATTCCTACGCGATAAAGCTATTCACAAGATGGACAAATCAAGCCATTTTGCACCTACTGCTATATCCCGCCGCACCCATGTTTAATAGCGATCTTTTTTGCCATCTATTGAAATCACCACACCGTATTGTTTCTGTATGCTGAAATTACAAGTTTGTGGAAAAGGGGCTATCTGTTATTCATAAATTGATTTCAAAGCCATGGTGGTCAAAGGGTAGTGGTTGTTCCTAAATTGAATTTGATAGCTGTTTTTACAAGCAAGCCAGATGACAATCCAAAAGGGCGTAAGCGGATTATTCGAATCATGGAAAAATACATTTTACCCTCGATCTCAGATTCAGGGGTATAATGGTTTATCCATTTGCTAAATGCCAATTTGAAATATTCCTTGATAGTTATGGATGCTGTCAAGATACATGTTATTTTGGGAAACTGGTTTTTCGTGGCATACACAAAACAAAGCTTGAATCTGACCCACTGAAAGATGGGTCAGTTCACTCCCAATTTTCCGCTCTTGCCCTCTGAATAAATCCTTCTTATCTATATCTATCGCTGACCATTCAAAAGTTCGGCCTTTTTTATCGAAGGAGCAACTGCAAAAACCTATATCTGGTATCGCTTACCGTCCTTTTTAAATAGGCAATGTTTAGCAGGAGGCGGATTGAGAAAACTAACTCAACGTACTACTTGGATTTATTATGGTAAACAATGGCATACAACGTAAATTGAAGGCCATCTTCAGCGCTGACGTCCACGGTTACAGCAAATTGATGGGTGATGACGATGAGCACACGGTAAACACGATCACTGCCTACCGGGAGATTATTACCGAGTTAATTGAAAAGTATCAGGGACGGGTTGTTGATACGCCAGGAGACAACCTTCTTGCTGAATTTGGCAGTTCTCTGAATGCAATTCATAGTGCCATTGAAATCCAAAGAACATTAGAAACAGAAAACGGAAAATTGCCCGACAATCGTCGCATGGACTTTCGCATTGGCATTAACTTGGGAGATGTCCTTCACAACGCATATGGCGTTACGCTGCACCTCGTTGGGCGGAAGGAGGAAGCCGTGGCGTCGTTCAAGAAAGCCATTGCTCTCAAGCCCAATAACGTTCACCCTCACGCATTTCTCGCAGCTGTTTACGCTGATCTCGGCCGGATAGACGAAGCAAGGCTGGCCGCTGATGAGGTAATGCGGCTGAATCCGAAATTCACCGCCAGACGATTCATGCAGAGCCATACCCTCCATAACGCCACGCGAGACGCTCGGTTTAAGGACTTCATGCTGCGCGCAGGTTTGCCGGAATGATACGACACAGAACACTCAAGGAAAATACATGATATCCAAAAGATATATGAACTTATGAAATAATCCTTGATAGTTAAACTCCATGGCTAATCCAACATTTTCATCCTTTGAAAAATCGCATGTTACATCCAATCTTTCCGGCTATTTACAACCCAAGTTAATTTAAATACCAGGCTCACAAATATAAACAAGCGGTACTGGTCAGAATATCCTTGATCCTTAACGATATTTCAAATGATGGTCGTTGCCACATATACCACAATGTATTATATTAAAATTTATACTAGTGCTTTCGCCGAGCGCTTCCCGATGTGCTGATTCCTGTCTGGCTTCAGTCGTTCACCGCAGATCTCTAAGTTGAAATAAATGATCATGAGGTTATTCGATGCCTTAAAAGGGTATGCCATTTTCTTCCAGACTTTCTGCAAGTCTAACGGTTTAAGGAAGCGCTTTTTTCATGACATGAAGACAAAAAACGAAGAAGGAAGGCCAATCATGGGAAAAACAATCCATTGTAAAGACGTAGGGTTTGAATGTGATGGGGTAGTCCATGCCGGGAGCGAAGAAGAAGTGCTGCAGATGGCAGCGGAGCATGCTAGAACCGTTCACGGCGTTACAGAACTAACCAGTGAAATGGTTGAAAAATTAAAGTCAGTAATTCGGGATGAGCCATAAACCTATAGGAGTTATGCCATGGCTACTATTGATTTTGTTGAGTATGAAGACGCAAGTCCTGTAGTTCGGGAGGTATATGACGACATTATGGCCACACGCAAAATTGACTGGGTCAATCATTTCTGGAAAGCGTTGGCGGTCCAACCCGAACTTTTGCGGCGAACATGGTATGGGGTTAAAGAAGTCATGATCCCCGGAACCATTGATGCGCTTACCAAAGAGATGATCTATGTCGCTGTCAGCACAACCAATGGCTGCCAATACTGCATCAACAGCCATACCGCCGCTGCGCGGAAAAAGGGAATGACCGAAGAGATGCTTTCCGAATTGATGGCTGTTGTCGGAATGGCAAATCAGACCAATGCCTTGGCCAATGGATTTCAGATCGATGTCGACGAGGTTTTTCGAAATGGTGGTCGAACATCAGAACCCTAAATTAATACCAATGCGAAACATCAACCGGTGGTCATCATTTTGATCGGCATCCCCGGCTTCCAGTTTCTTTTGAATATCAATCGCACATTCGATGGCATCAACGACACTTGCAAATTTAGACAGCAAATTATCACCTGGGGCGTCAACGACCCTTCCGTTAAACTGAGCTACCAATTCACCTGCCAATCGCTTGCTGCTTTCAATCGTCTGAATGGTCCAGGTCTCGTCTTCCTGCATCAGGCGGCTGTACCCTTCGGCATCAGCACTGAGGTTTAATAATATGGGCGGCACCCAAGACCAGCCTATGACATCCAGATGCTAAATTCAAATTCGTCGTGATCCCTGATACTTAAGTTCGAAGGCAAGTAAACACACGCATGCGTGGGGCTCGTTTTTGTGGGATAGCCAGAAGGTAATTGTCATGCCAATCGATTTCCAAATGGATGCCAGCAGGCTATGAATTTCAATGTACGTTAAACGACTGTCCACATTTACACTACATGTGGACAACTCCAATTGAAGCCGATCATTCTAAATCGGCAGGATCCAACTGTCATTTTAACCAAATTTAACACCCATTGCACTTCTGCCATTTTGCTACTAGCTTTGCGCATTTAACATCAATACTCAAAAAATTAAAACTCGACATAGAAAACTGTGTACGCCTTGAAAATTCTAGGTTGATTTATCGAAAAAACCTGCTTGATCAGTTAGTAAAAGATGATTGCTTGTTGGTGAATGCAGCGTCACCGTCTTAAAGGCGCTTTTTAGAACACCCCCAGAATGCGCCTTCTTATTTCCATCCCCTCATATCATTGGCGGCGGGGCCAAGGTGATGACCGCAGGTCTCAACGGCGACAAAGCCATGGCGGCTTATAGTAGGTCACCAGGGAGACTGTCAGTGTAGTTCTCGGCATGCAAATTCACGTGAAATAGGAGGTAATATGATGGTTCGTTTCGGTATGGGGAGAGCAACAGCGACCAACGCCTGCATCGGCGTCTCTATGATAGTGTTCGCGCTGTCAACCGGCGTGGGCTGGGCGCAGGACGCGAAGACTGAAGAACCCGCGGTCGAGGCGGTGAAGGACATGGCGGCGGCCTATCCAGCGGGCCTTGATGACCCATCCATCGGCCTGGAAGAATTGCAGTTGCGGCTCATCCCGCTGACCGCCGATCAGCTCAGTTCGCTATCCGCGGCTTGGCAGGAGCAGGCGCGCGCTGCCGCGCAGGCGACCGTCGACAAAAGCCTTGAGATCCGTGCCGCCGAAGGGACCGAGACGGAGGCGTTGCGTGAGAAGCGGCTGGTGCTTCTGAAGGAACGCGGGCTCATCTTCGAGAAGTTCTTGGCCGTGATCTCCAGCTTTGAGGCGAAGGGTGGCGATCCGGCGAAGGTGGCGCTGCTGCGCGACTACATCTCGGCAATAAAGATCGACGAGAAGTCACGGTTGACGCCTCAAGAATTTACCGACAGTTTCCTGAAGTGGCTGGTATCGCCCGAGGGCGGAGTGGGGATCGGCTTTCGCATCGCCATCATCGCCGGCTCGTTGTTCGGCTTGTTCATCGTCGCCCGGATAGTGCGCGCCTGGGCGCGAATTGCCTTCAACCGAGTACCGAACCTTTCCAAGCTTTTGAAGAGCTTTCTCGTCATGGCCGTTTACTGGCTCACCATCGCCTTCGGATTGATGGTCGTGCTTGCCGCGCTGGGGGTCAACATCACACCGCTCTTCGCGCTTGTGGGCGGAGCCTCCTTTATTATCGCTTTCGCCCTCCAGGAGACGCTGGGTAACCTCGCCGCGGGGCTGATGATCATGATCAACCGCCCATTCGACGAAGACGACTATGTCCTGGTCGCCGGTCTCGGCGGCACCGTCAAGCACGTCTCTGTGGTCTCGACGACGGTGACCACCCCCGACAACCAGGTGATCGTGATCCCCAATTCCAAGGTATGGGGCGACGTCATCACCAATGTCACCGCGTCGGACACCCGCCGTGTCGATCTCGTCTTCGGCATCGGCTACGGCGACTCGATCGAGCAGGCGCAGAAGGTGCTGGAAGAGGTTGTCGCGCACCACCCCCTCGTTCTGAAGGATCCGGCGCCGGTGATCCGGGTCAACGAGCTGGCGGACAGCGCGGTCAACTTCATCGTGCGCCCTTGGGCGAAAAGCGGAGATTACTGGAATGTTTATTGGGATCTTCAGCGCGCAGTTAAGGAGGCGTTCGACAACAACGGTATCTCGATCCCCTTTCCGCAGACGGATATGCACCTGCACGTGGTAGATAGCGGAAAGTCGGGAGCTTCCGCGGTGGTATCGGCACTGAGCGGAGACGAGACTGGGCGTCCCCGCGGGGCGACCAGTTACGGCAGTGGTGACTACGGCGCCGACGAACCTCGGGGCAATGACAGCCAGCGGGGCTAAAGCGACCTGCGTGCGATGACCTGGATGGATGGTATTCCAAGGTAAAAAGGCAACCAAGAACAATGAAACAGAACTGGACTGCTGAGCTAAGACGTGCCCAGATAGCCGTTATTTTGAGTATCTCCATACCGTTAAACAGGATGGGGTACACGGTGAGGCTTTTGGCTACCGGACGATCAACACGGACGCCTTGGGATGGTTAGTCTCGCGGTAACCGGAAAAAATATGGCGCACCTTTTGTCCGAACGCATTTGGAGCAAGATGGGCGCAGAGCAAGATGGCTACATGACCGTAGACAGCAAAGGTACACCGTTTGCGGGTGGTGGACTCAGTGCCGGACTCCGCGACCTCGGCTGAATCGGCCTCCTGATGTTGAGCGGAGGGGAGATAAACGGTCAGCGATTGTTTCCTAAAGCGGTTGTCGAGAACATACGTGTTGGCGGTAATAAAAGTGCCTTTGCCAAGGCTGGCTATAAGTCCCTCGAGGGCGGCAGCTACCGCAGCATGTGGTGGATCTTCCATAACAAGCACGGCGGCTTTGCCGCACGTGGTGTGCACGGGCAGACTATATACGTCGATCCGACGGCTGAGATGGTTATCGTACGGTTCGCATCGTTTCCCACAGCGAAAAACGCCAAAATTGATCCAACTTCCCTACCGGCCTATCAGGCCGTGGCCGAATATCTAATGCGGCAGTGACGAGGAAGCGATTGAGCAGACAAGACGCTTCAACGGGCATGGGCCACCATCACCACTGAGTTCTGCAGGTGTATGGTTTGTTTCCTTCGGTGATATAGGGAATGCAATACGTCAAAGCTATATGCATAGCAGGCTGATCGGGCTTTTTCCATAGTTGGTGCCCGTCCATAAATGGTAATTTTAGACGATCTCTGTGTTGCCTGAAAAATTTTTCACGCGCCTTGACCTCAACCAAAATTCCTCATTTATGGACGCACACTAGTTGTCAAAATGGTCGCGCGAAGGTCTGCTGTCAGGCTGGCGCATCGGTCGTTTGATTCCCATTCTTCGGTGACACCGCAAAGATCTTCAGGGGCGCATGCCGGCCGCGTAAATGCCGCTGACCGCGGTCCTGGATGTCATAGGCATTCCGGCCGTCGAGGAGGCCCAAGGCCGCACCCGATGCGAGGAAGCGGCTGTCCAGCTCCCGAGTGGCCTGCTCAAGGCGGCCGGTGACGTTCATCACGTCGCCGTGGAATACGATGCTGCGCCGGTAGATGCCCACCTCGCCGAGCACGACCGGCCCGGCGTGCAGGGCGCCACGTACGGCCGGGGAGACCCCGAAGGTCGCCTCGAACCAGGGTGCGGCATCAGCCAGGGCACGCTGAATTTGGAAGAAACAGGCCAGCGGACGAGCCCTTGGGCGGCCGTTAGCGATCTGCCAGGTGATGACGATCTCGTCGCCTACGTATTGGTAGATCTCGCCGTGCTGGTCGGTCACCGGATCGGCGATCAGGGCAAAAATGCGGTTGAGAAAGCGATGGATGGAAAGCTCTCCGATCTCCTCAGCGATGCGAGTGGATCCCACGATATCCACAAAGAGAAAAAAGCGCTCCTCCATGCGCGGCTGGTGATAGCGGCCCAACAGGAGATTGAGCAGGGTGCGGCCGCCGACCAGGCGGCTGATCTGCAGAAAGAAGATGATGAGGAACATGATGATAAAAGAGAAGATGATCGACATGGGCGCGAAGGCCTGCGTGGTCTGAGGATCGTCCACACCGCCGACCACCACCATCTCGCCCACGCTGAACAGCTCGACGCACAAAATGACCGTGCTGTAGATCATCCCTTTGATCAAAATGGTGATGATCAGGGGGGCCTGCTCAATGCGTTGCCCCCACGCCGTTCGCACGCCGAAGATTTCCATCAGTGCGATCACGGAGGTGATGATCAACCCGTGGACGGCGCCGATCATGCCACCGATCAGCAGCTTGCCCCAGCCGGCAAAGCCGATCAGGCTGCCGTAGACGATGCCCACGACAGTTCCGGTCACCATGACCCAGGCAAATCGCTTGAGGCGCAGGCGGGTGCCTTCACCCATGGAACGAAAAAGGGATGTAGTCATTGGTCGACCCTTCGCTGAATTGTGGCTTGACCCGAAGACGGGTTCATCGTTTATAGGTCCTTCGCAATGGCATTTCCGACAACCTACATCAAAGGAGAATCGACATGCAAGGCAACGATACGGTTGGCACACAAGGTAAGCCTATGATATCCATTTGCTAAAGGCAAACTCAATGTATTCTTATATACTTATGGAGGCTAGTAAACACACGAACTGGTGGGGCTCATTTCTGTGGGATACCCATGACGTATATGTCTGGTTGTGAAATAGATCAGATAGATTCCAAGGTATTATTGAGCTTTTTCAACTGTGATGCCTTTCTTTTGGATGTCGTTAAGGATACCTATCAGTTGGGCTTTGCTGCAGTCGTCTACGAGGTAATCTTTCTGTCCACCATCGGTGAAAAAGAATACTAAATGGTCGTTTTCAGTTAGAACAACTTTTCGAATGTAATCACGATCGAGCCAAGGTTCGAGAACCTTTAGTAAGTCGTTCAGTTTACATGTCTCCATTATTCCCCCCCCCAATATTATAGTATTGGAAAAATTGAATATCATAAACTGAAATCCGGGTTCATAGGGCATTTCGTTTGGATACAGTTTGGGCATCCAGTATGATAGAAAAGGACATAGAAAAAAGATGCAAGGACACTGGAATATAGAATGAAATACATAATCGAACCAGCCTGGAATATAGCCACATAAGGTATGCACAACCTGAGGAAATAGGCAACCAGTCCACCGACACCGGCAAGTATGCCAAAATTATCTCCTTGATCAAAGGTCAGATGTGAGCAACTCCCTTCAAATGGAACGGGGCACTGCTTACCATGGTATACACAGTTTCTGCATGTAGTGGCATGGATAACAAAATAGGATACCACCCAGAACAGCAGATAGAGAAGACCAGCAAAAGTTGATAAATCCCAGCTAAGGAAAAGACCAAACAAAAATAGGGCTGCCATTATAACAGCATTAATGCCGTATTCCTTGATGGTGAATTCAGACAGTCTCTTCTTTCTCTTGATACCGAAATTCATTTGGTCACCTCAATTCTTACCACCAAATTTTAAGATAGCCTTAAACAGCGAGGCACTGTGGCTTATTTGCCCGTAGGCCTCCTGTCTGGACAGCATCCGCCCTTCCTTTTCTAACTGATACCCCAGATTGATGGACAAGTTGGCAATCCTGGCTACTTCGCAGGCAAGGTTAGCTTCTGAATCAATGGTGATGGGGTAAATCTCGATCAACGGCAGATTGTAGAGCACTTCATCTTCAATGATGCCATCCGTGGCGGTGTGATTGTGTTTGTTATAGTCGTTGTAAAGGGTGTTATGCAGCGGCTGTGAAAGATCCCCGACATAGTGAGCACAGAATGCCAAATGGTATTCAGCGTATTTCCCCTTTTTGGTGGTAGTTCGGTATTCCCTGATTGAGGCAATGATGGCCCCATAGAGATGCCCATTTATGTTACCAGGATCGTTATAGCTGGTTATCTGACCAAGGACCATCTCCGCTGTCACAATGGTTCTGGGTGGGTTGTTTACGTAGTGGTTCTTCTTTTCTATGTCACCGGCCTTGATTTTGCTTATGTCAGCCCCGGCAGCATTATACCATTTTTCATAGCCGGCGGCCTTGGCGATGGCGAGGTGGGTTTCATCGTGCCAGGCCCAGCCCTGCGAAGAAAAGAATATGAGGGGTAGTGCCAGAATAAATGTGATTGATTTTTTCATGAGCCAGCGGTTTTGGCCATGGATTTATATTTAGCCATCAAAGGCCCATCCTCCCGCCATACCCAGCAGGAATTTTTCACCCGCCCCATTGCCATTTCCAGGTAAACTTCCCGGTCAACTGGTTCTCGTATCACGGCACTCCAAGCACCTTGGACGGCTGCAGGAGCCATTGCGGTCAATAATGATAGCATATGGCAGCAACCTTTCCGTCCGCCGATTAAATTTTTCACCTTGGCAGTGAAACCGGCAACAATGGGCAGCCCTTTGAGTTGATTAAGTGTGTCGAGGGTTTCAATACACGCCTCATACGGAACCGTAGGCATCTCAACCTCAATTTCTTCGATAACCAGTTTCGGCCCCTTGATCTCGATTCGTATAATCATGTGGTGGACGGTACCGGGAGGATGGCTCTCTCCAGTTGGACGATAGGTTTTCACTAGACGTTCATCATGGAGGATCCCTTCGACAATAACGGAGTCAGAAGATCCTTCATATGTGGTGATTTCAATTTTGCGGTTGTGTATTTTTTTGCCTTGCTTTTTCATATACTTAACTTTTATTATTCAATATTTTGATATTTTTAAACTTATTGAATGCCAAACCCTCTAAAAAACAGGTTGAAAATTAGCCCACCAAGAAAAGCCCAGAATAAAGAGAAAAGGAACCCAACTATCATAATGGCAGGAATGGCTGCCAAGATGACCTTGATAAACAGAATCACCATACGCACAAATGGCATGTTTACATCGAACAGAGACGAACCTTTTGAAAGTCGCTCTTTGATTTCTTCAAGTTGTTTATAGATATCACCTAAGTTCACTTCATTTTCAATTGCGGTTGCCTTTTCAATGTCGAAACCAATGTCTTTAGTACTCGGTTCATCTTTAGATTCGTCGGGAATCTCCACCCTATCACCTCCAGAATGTATGCGACTTATATCGGCTTCGCAAAATTCACAAATTCCAGCATAGGCACTATTCATCTTTTCACATTTCGGACATTTTTTCATGTTACATTCCGGTGCAATGTTTTATGGTACCGTACTTCAGGCAGAGACTTATTTCCGGTGTTTAATTTTAAAATTCAGATACTTAAATAGATCCCGGCCGTACTACCTTGAAAGGGCTGTGACTATTCCTCATCATCTGATCTCTCTCCCAAACTGATTCCAGAAACCGACAATTTCACACCTTTTACCAATTTCTTAGCCTCATCGGCCTGATCTTGCCGCACCATCAGCCTCACTGGGTCTGCTAGTGGTCGCATATACATAAAATGTTCACCTTTGAAAAAATACTGAATGCCTTCGCTCTCAAGCAATGACTTCAAGAACACTACATCAGCAGGATTATAGGTGGCCAATATCTCAATAAAGTTAACGAATTCATACTCTGGTTCATGTAATGGCGGAATTGTTCCGACCAGATCTATGTGACAGTCAGAACAGGTAAAAAAACCTTCACGATATTCAGCTCGGCATTTGGGGCAGAACATGGGAATTCCCTTTATTTAAGAAATATATTAAATAACGGTAAGCTACTATCCTCTGGGTTGCAGGATCCCGGGTCGGGTGCAACGCTAGGATGGATAAAAAATACTGACATTTGCCCTGTATATCTACAATATTCTGTACAGGAGGTATCAAAATGGAAGCCATAACCTATACAGCGGCAAGGCAAAACCTTGCCAAGACAATGGAAAAAGTTTGCAGAGACCATGCTCCGGTGATTGTAAAGCGAAAATCCTCGGAATCTTAAGTCATCCTGTCTCTTGAGGACTATGCCGCCCTTACGTTTCTTATATTCAGCCTATAAGGTCTGAGCGCTTGTTTCTTGTTCATATTGATAACATATATGTTAATATTGCAAGGGCGCAGATAACGTAAACTGGATAAAAGTAAAAATGATCGTTTTCGAATTTACAAATATAAACCGGTAAGGC
>CAWAUZ010000003.1:0-165581 GCA_963785365.1 uncultured delta proteobacterium
ATTTCAAATCAAACACGATCTCCGATTTTAAATATCTGTTCTCTGAGGCTTTTAAAAATCCCATTACGCAATTTGTTTCAGGAAAATACGATTCTTTTAGGATTAATATTATACTTTCTCATCCTATTCCACACGGTTCCCCGGCTTATGCCCAATAGGCGGGCGGCTTGAGATTTGTTCCCCATTGATCGTTTCAATGCTTCAATCAGAACCGTTTTCTCTTCGCAATCTTTTTCTGGCGTACCATTGTAGTGGCAATCATCAGCATCTTTATTTTCAAGCATATGCCCTGGGAGATCAGCAGGGCCAATAAAACCCGAATCCTTGATGACAAAGGCGTATTCCAAGGCAGCTTTCAATTCTCTGACGTTCCCCGGCCATTGATACGTCATGAATAAATTCATTGCCTCAGCAGTCAAACCGGTAATCTCTTTTTTGGTCAGCATCTGCATCTGATCAACAAACGATTTGACAAGCAGAGGCACATCATCCAGGCGGTCGCGCAGCGGGGGCAGCGTTATGGGAATAACATTTATTCGGAAAAACAGATCTTCGCGAAATTTCTTTTCCCCGATCAACGCTTTAAGGTTCTTGTTGGTGGCTGTTATAATTCGTGCATCAACACCAATGGGCTCCTGATCTCCCACGCGCTCTATTTTCTTGGACTCCAGAACCCGAAGAAGCTTCACCTGGACAGAGGGAGGCAGATCCCCGATTTCATCCAGAAAGAGGCTGCCGCCATTGGCATACTCAAATCGCCCCATTCTATGCCGGTAAGCCCCGGTAAAGGCCCCTTTGACGTGGCCGAACAACTCACTTTCTAACAGAGCTGGATTCAATGCGGCACTGTTGACTTGGACAAACGGTCCTACTCTTCGTTTGCTCAAATTATGGATGGCATGGGCAACAAGCTCTTTTCCTGTGCCGCTCTCGCCGAAAATGATCACGGGCGCATCACTGTTAGCGGTTTTTTCAACCACCCTGAATACTTTTTTCATCAAAGCGGATTGCCCGATAATCCCCTGGAAGCCTTTTCCCCCATAAAGTTGCTGTGATAGGCGGTTCAACTCGTTATCCAATTTTTGAAAGTTGGAAACATCGGTGAAGACTTCCACAGCCCCAAGAATTTCACCAGTTGATTTATAAAGAAGTGACGCCTTTTTGATAACTGAGGCATAAGATCCGTCTTTTTTGACCACCAGACATTCTTTTTGAATGTTTTTGCCCTCATCGAAAAGTGTGCACCATGTTCCTGGCACCTTGGACATCAGGGGGTCGCAGGCGTCACAATTTAACATCAGGCAGGGTCTGCCTACAATTTCAGACCGTTTATATCCAAGGATCTTTTCCATGGCACGGTTTATATGAAAGATTGATCCGTCTACCCTGACTATCATTAGACCGTCATTGAGAAGATTAAGGATCTTATCCCAATTTTCTATGAGCTCAAATTCAGTCTTTTCAATTTCCATCGATGGCCTCATGCATTGACATATTGTTTATACATATTGTTTATACATTATGTACATTTCATTCAAGGATTAAATTGTGACAGCTGATGTTAAATATATTTTTTTCATTATTATAGATGGTTGAGAAAAAATACCGTTAATTTTTTTTTGGGCATTCCTATTGCTTGGTAAAACACCGATAGCTGTCCGGAGACCAGAAGTCTCCCATAATCTTATTTCAATGCATGGGGGTAATGATGAAAAAATTGTTTGCAGTGTTGCTTTCTTTGGCCCTTTTCATGAGCGTGGCAGTAGTATCCCCAGTATGGGCGGGTGGTGGAAAAGTTCAACATGAAAATGGAGAAGAATTTGGGCCCGGGAGTGATGCACAAGGCAACCAAGTTGGTGGGGATTGATAAACCGTTCTAAACTCTTTAGCGGATAGGATTTATCTAAGCCCCTTTAGCGTCCATATCAAGGGCAAGGTCTGTTTGAGCCTTCTGCGATAGTATGGACTGTTGATGGGGGGGGTAAAGATTGTAACCGATCGATTTTCAGTTAAAGAAGAGCCGTCTAAACGCGTCTCTTCTTTTTTTGGAACCTTTTCGAAAACTGAACGTTTTAGTTGTGTGACACCTTTTTTAAATAACACTCAATAGGTACAGGAGTAAGCATGTCCAATAAGGCAATTGGTTTTATTATTGTGATTATTTCGTTAGCAATGGTCGCCCCTTTAAGCGCCAGAGGTCCAAAGGGTGGAAAAAATGGTCAATCACTGGCCACTTTGACTGAAAAGGAAGTTGAACACATTACGTACATGAGGGAAGAAGAAAAATTAGCTCGTGACGTTTACCTTACACTTTCCGAAAAATACTCAGCAGCAATTTTTGTCAACATCAGTGAATCCGAACAACGCCATATGGATGCATTGAAACGACTGATCGACAAATATGAGCTTACAGATCCGGTTGTGGACGATACAGTCGGAGCGTTCACCAACGAGAAATTTTCTGATTTATACAACCTACTGGTTGAAAAGGGAATGGCGAACTACTGTGGCGCCCTTCAAACTGGAATTGATATCGAGGATCTTGATATTGATGATATTGAGATTGCGTTGGATGAAGTAGAGGCACAAGATGTGGAGAGAGTTTTAAATAACCTCCTCCTTGGCTCTGAAAATCATTTAAATGCGTTTACCAGTCAGCATGAAGCAAATAGTTGCGATTAAAAAGTCTTTATCGTTTAATTTTGTAAAGCAAAGGCAGTGCTTATTAGCGCTGCCTTTATCATTCTATTTAGGCCCCATACCACAATAGGTTGGTTGTGATAAATTGAGAATATCTGTGTTCTATGTCTCTCCCAAAACATGAGATAACCATTGCCGACAAGATTTCCATGTTATCGAGGACTTTATACCGTTGGGTGAACAGACTACGAAGCCGATTACCATCAAAGCGACAAAAGAAGGATTCGCGGGTCTTGGCTTCCTGTTTCAGCCAGTAGTTCAGGTTTTCTGATTGCGGTGGACCCCAAAAACTGGACAATGTGCTAATTATTTCCGCTGGCCTTAATCCACATGGGTTGCTTGTCGGAAGGGTAGTCTTTCTGAGCACACCTGTTTTGCCCTGCCAGTTGCACAAGGCAGCCACCACTAAATGAACGACCAGGAGAAACACCATGAACAAAATAGATGAGCCGCGTCTGCCTAAGAAACCGCTGATCATTGCTGTCATGTTTGCCGTCGCAATGATAGCGCGACGCCTGCCCTATCGGGTGAATACAATGCCCTTGAAGGTGTTGAACGTGTCAAGGCTGTCTTTGATGTCAGCCAGGGCTCGCCCCAGACAGCCAACGTCGTTTTTTGGGCCGTTAACAATGTAAATGATGATAGAAGCGTTCGTGCCCTTTCAGAACCACCGCAAGTTGCGGTTGTGTTTCACGGACCGGCGGTCAAGATGATTTCAAGCGATCGAAGCGGGTTCAAGGAGTCTGACAATGCGGCCTTGGATCAGTTTGCGAACATGATCGGTCAAATGAAAAAGGAGGGGGTGACGTTCGAGGTCTGTGATTATGCGCTAAAAGTCATGGGTGTCGACCCTTCCACCGTGTTGCCGGAGATTGATCATGTTGGCAACGGCTTCATCTCCATCGCCGGCTACCAGGCCCAAGGGTATTCGGTAATAACCATCAACTGACTCGTTTAACTCAGATAAATGTCGTGGGAGCGCTGTTCGATGAGGCGCTCCCGCATCACCATTGGATGCGTTTCCCGTAGATGAATCCACGTGGATTGGGGCCAGGCAAGATCAAATGGAAACGGATACATGTATCTGACGATCCTCCGGTTCACACCTGGTGCCCGGGGCTATTAAGTTTAGAGAGGACTGGCGGCTTCTTCCGTATAAGCCCTCATGACGGTCGCTCTCTTTTGGCAGACAGATCGATAAGTCCCTTTATCCATACCCAGTTGACCAGACAGGCCTTATCCAGCGGAGTCTTGCCAGTGGTCTCGGGAGCAACGCAATAGTTTACGCCCAATCGGTACAGAAGATCCCCCAAGGTGCCGTCGTGCCTGACGATAAATCCTTTTTTGTTCGTCCTCATTGCGCTGGACTGTCCGGCGCTGATCATCTTATGGGCGATGACCGGTACGGTTTTTTTAACCCTATCAACGATCCTGCCGTAAACGGATAGATCCCCGAAAGCGTAGTGGTATGCGGCGGCCCGGTTGAACGGGGAAATATGATCCTGGTGCAGGTCAACGGCGGCGACAACGCTTTCGAGGGGATCGCGCTTGAGAAGCTTGTGCATCAAGATGGTTTCTGCCGGCAGATCGAGCTTCAGACGGCGGTCAGACGACCAGTACCATCTCTTGAATTTACCGCCCCGCCCGATATCGCCGGTCAACTTCCCATTATTGCGTTCATAGCGTAAAAAATCGTTATTGGCACCCAATCCATCGCTGCAGTCGGTATTGTACCTCTGCCCGGCGTCGAAACCTGCGGGATTGCCGAGCGGATATACGATCAGTTTGAGGCCGCGTTTGTGGCCGTAGTCAAACATACGGTCGAAATATTCAATAATTGTCATTGGTCCGGCCACTTCATCCCCGTGTATCCCGGCCCGGATTAGTATAATTTTGTCGTTTTGCGTGATTCCGCTCGAGGCAATCCGGAAGAAATCGTATTCCAAGGCCCGGTGCTTGAGGCGGTGGCGCTCAAGCTTGATATCCTGGCGAGCTGCCGCCAGTTTCTTCAGTTCCGCATAGTAGCTGCCGATTCCTCGAAACCGGTCATAACGGGTTGACTTTTCAATGACGATCATCCGTCTGATGATCAGTTCGCTTTTGGATCTCAGGTAATCGCCGGGAAAATCGAACCACAGGCGTTTAAACGTGGTCAGCTTCATCGCCCGCCGGTGACCCAAGCTAGGATCTTCAAGATAGATATTCTCCTTGTCAATACCGCCGACGACCGAATAGTGGCCGCCTTTAAATGCGAACCAATCGACGATAACCGGTATTTTTTTCTTGTTGACCCATTCGTCAATCTCTTTCAGTTCAGAAAAATCCTTAATTCTGGCATGGAAGCCAAGTTTCCGTGCAGCTCGCACCAAACCGTCTGCCCTGATACCGCGGGTCCTGGAACAACCCGTTATTTCAACCAGTTTTTTTTCAGTAAGCTTAACACCAAAAAAATCCAGCACCATTTTTAACGATGCCGGTCCGCAATATCCGGGCTTCTGTCTGAAAGGGGTGATATTCAGCATAAAGGACTCGTCAATTCAAAATCCGAACCGAAAAATTTCTACCTGGATGATCAGTCACAGGGAAGCACTATGACCAATGGGGCAATCGCCCGCCATCAAAGTTCCGTTGCTGCCGACCACCGTGAGTTGCCTGATCAAGGAGGTTATCGATCGCTTTGCATGGTTCTTGACGGAAAATCGGTTGAACCGCTGTCCGATCAGTTCGGGCACCGGTTGCCAAGTTGCGTGTCTGTCGACGCATCTCGTGCAGGCAGCACCGGGCGAGAATAAGCCAACCAACCTCCTGTCCATTATGACGGCTTTCCTTACTATCTTATAATCGTCAGTAGATTCCCGCTGGCCTTATTGAAGCGTCGGCAATACGTTCCAGCTTTTTGGGATCTGCGAAAGGAATGCAACGTGGAAGAGTGCTTTTTTAAAGGAAGGCGTCGCCATGATTTCGTGGGAGGTGTACATAGACATTGTCGGACCGCAGGAAGTGTCTTTGTGGAATGTACCAAATGGTATTTTGGGTTCGGTAGTTTACATATGTTGAGAAAAATTTTCTATAATTTTACACTTCATGTTTTGATTACATAACGTATCAATTTAAATTAAAAGTATTCTAAACTATTGAAATATAATTAAAAATATAAAATTTGATGATTTTGGTACAAGGCTTGCTCAGGCTGGATAATAAGTCTCCATTGAGCGAATGCCAACGTGTAAGGAGAAAATTTGAAATTCTCAACGAATCGGAAAACGAAAAGATTGCCTTGCTTTCAGCCCATTCAGATGTTCGTTTCGCAAAAAAACGGCACGCGCCCATACACGGTGATCGATGGCGTTATCACAAATGCGACCAGAGATGGCCTTTTCATTCGGACCGCTTCGAAAATAGACAACGGCAGGCTCTTTTTTTCTTACAAAGACATAAAATCAAACACCACACTCTATTTTGACTGTGATGTTCTTCGAGCGGATCCCACCGGCGTCGCCGTGACCTACACCCTGCTTTCAGATTCGGATATAGAGCAAGTCAATAGTTGGTACCAATGGAACCCAAGCCCCTTCAATAAAGGGCGTTTCCTTGATTGCCACATATAGAACACGAGCCATCCTTAGCAGCCATCAAAGAATAACCGAGTAACTAAACAGCTCGTGTTAACAAAATGATTTTGACTGTTTTCTCTGCGATCCTTTCTGATTGTGGGTTGTACCTGAGAATAAAGTCAGCGGAAACAAACGAAACCTGTTTACTGAAAGGACTGGAGAAACGAATGTCCTCCCCAGGCCAGATTTTTCAAGCCAACGATCTTGGTGGTTGCTCATCTTCTTTATCTGCCATGCGGTGCGAAAGATAGAAAAGCGGCAGCGAACCAAACGCAATGGTGCCGAGATCGATGCTGATAAATGAAAGACCGACGGCAACCAGGCTGACCAGGGGGCCCATCAGGATACGCTGCTGGATGCTGTGCACAACTGCCGGATTGATAGGCGGGTTCTTCAGGAGTTCGGGGTGGGAGACGACGTAATGCCAGATCACCATAAGAGCCAAGCCTGCCAATATGAAAGCACTGCCGAACAAGGGGACGACGAGTACGTCGTGGCGGTATGTGGCCTTCACCTTGGTCAAGAAAGGCGCCAGGGTTAAGGGAAACATAAACAGAATATTGAGCCAAATAACGATTCGATTGCAACGACCAAGAAAATTGAAGATTGCATGGTGTTGCACCCAATAGGCACCAATGAGAAGAAAGCTGGCCGCATACGTCGCTACATCCCGGCTAATTTTTACGAGAAACGCGATCAGTCCCTGTTCGGAAAATCTATGATCTTCGGGAATGTCGATGCCAAGCACGAGGATGGTGATGACGATGGCCAGCACCCCATCCGTGAAGGCATTCAATCGCTCTACCGAGAACCCCAAAGCCGGTTTTGAAGACTCATCGCTCATTGCCGATTCTCTCTAATTCTGTGGCGGAAATTTTTTCAATATGTCCTTGACCGACTCCCTGTTGAGACTATTTCTCGACAACAACCCTCCCGTAGGTGGGGTGAATCGGCCGATTGTTGGTTTGGCCCTCGCTGAAGTCTCCGACAAAGGTGTCAATCTGTTCCTGGGAGGCTTCGACCGGATGTTTCAGTACGAACCAGCGAACCCCTTGCGTGCATCCGGGAGTCGTCATCGATCCTTCGTACATGTAATACGCCTTATCGGCAGGAAGCAGATCGCTGCACCGGCAGGCGTCAGCGGGATCTGGCTGTCGGGGTCCTCGACCGCCACCGCCCACTCCAACTGATCGGACGGTTTCGCCGTATAGCGAATCTGTGCCTGGCGCACAAAAATCACCGCATCGGGCCCCTGATAGCCCCAGGTAAAAGGTTGGGCCGATATGTCCTGGAAGGTGCTCCAGGTTTGCCCGCCCAACAAGCCCTTCCATTCTCCATAGGCATGTCGCAGCCGGAAGGCATTACCGCTGCCAAAGAAATCACCCTCAACATAAGCCCGCATCAGGCCCACCGGCGTGTTGCTTCTCACATCGACATCCAGGCGCGTCTGCCTGGCCGAGACGTTGGCGCTGCCGCCCAGTTCGGCGTCCGGGTCACCCTCAACGGGTATCGAATTGGTTGCGAATGAATCCGCGTCGCCGACCGGATCGATATCGTACATGAAATCGACTTTGGATTAGTGGATCGCCACACCGATCTCACCACCGTCGCTGCAATCGCCACCACGATTGCGGTCGGATTGGTGATGCAGGCCCACCTGTGGAAAAGCGAACCGGATCCCCTCGTAGTCAAAGCGATGCTTTACTTTTTCAATCAGGTCGCAGCGGGTAACCCAATAATCCTTGTTGTCGACCCAGCACCGGCCGCCAAGCTGAACACTGCCGATGATCAAGTCGAGGATGTACACGACCGGAGCGGGTCTTTCTTTCACCCGCGGATCTTCGATCATCAGAGATTCGAATACCTGCTTGGCCTTTTGCAGATCCTGATCGTAGCAGATGCCCACATCGATCTTGATGCGGCGGGTCGGCGAAAAGTGGTAGTTGACAACAATGTCATTGATGACTTTCCGGTTGGGGACGAAAAAGGTCTTGCCGTCGAAGGTCCTCAAGCGAGTGTTGAGAAACGTGATGCCCTCGACAACGCCAAGCAGATCGCTGGTTTTGATGGTGTTGCCGACCTTAAAGGGCATGGTGGGGAAAAAGGGGCGCAGAAAAATGATCAGGCCCAGGGCGGTCAAGGCGACGATGCTCAAGAATCGAAGCATATTCAGCGGTGTGGCGCCGTACTCCGTCGCCGCGCCTGCGATCACGGTCGATACCATGACGACGTAGACGAGGTTGCCGATCTTATTGACCAGGGAACTCCCCGGCATGATCCGAGACAGCCCCTTGCGCAGCATCCTGTCGATCCAGCGGACAACGATCAAACCGGCAATCAACACGACCAGCATCAAGGCGATGCGTGTGCCATACTGGGTCATGGCCTCGCCGAGCATGTGAAACCGATTGATTATGCTTTCCACAACCATGGCTTGACTCCTCTCCTGAAGATCATGACGCTTCAGCTAATCCGGACACTGATCCAATGGTGCCACAAACACGCCCGCTGGGCATGGTCAGCAGTTGTCATACATGCGGATGGTTTCGCCGGTTGCGTGGCCTTCGACGCTCTTGACGTAGCCATTGACCACTTTTTGCATCGGGATGGGATTGTGGCCCGGGAAATAAGCTTCGTATTTGTCGACGGCGTCTTCAACCAGCCCGGAAGAGACAACGTTTATGCGGATCCCATTTTCCAACTCCAGGGATGCCGCCTTGACGAAGCTGTGAATGCCGCCGTTGACCATGGCGGCGCTGGTGGTCAGCGCCACGGGATGATCGGCCAGTATTCCCGTGGAAAGGGTAAACGAACCGTTGTCATTCAGATATTTCCGGCCGATTCGGACCAGGTTGACCTGCCCCATCAGTTTGCTTTTCAATCCGATGTAAAAATCTTCCTCTGTCAAGTCCTCAAAGGCCGCCCATTTGGCCTCACCGGCGATACAGACGACTGCGTCGACCTTGCCGACGGATTCGAACATGGCTTCGATCGACTGGCTGTCGGTCATGTCCACCGTCACTGATCCGGATTGTCTGGCGGCCACGATGACATCATGCGTTTTCGAAAAATGGATGCTGACTTTTTTGCCAATGGTTCCGTTTCCTC
This sequence comes from uncultured delta proteobacterium, assembly GCA_963785365.1. Taxonomy (GTDB): domain Bacteria; phylum Desulfobacterota; class Desulfobacteria; order Desulfobacterales; family Desulfosarcinaceae; genus Desulfosarcina. The sequence goes on from CAWAUZ010000003.1 coordinate 9,423, forward strand.
CGACGATCAGGATCTTCATGGTCCCTCCGTTTTGGTTTTTCGTAAGTGCTGTTTGTGGTTTGTCTCAAATTAGCCTGACACCCAGCCCCGGCACATCGGTCACGCTCAGTTTACCGTCTTTGAGCACGAACCCGCCTTTCACCAAATCGCCTGCCAGGTCCAAACTGCCGTCCAGATCCAGGTAGCGGGTCGCCGGCGAGGCCAGGGCGGCGTGCAGGGCGGCGGATATGGAGATGATGCTTTCGTCGTTGCAGCCCCACATGAGATCGATGCCGGCGTTGCCGGCAATCGCGGCGATTTGCAGAGCCGGATAGATGCCGCCGCATTTCATCAGTTTGATATTGTAGATGCCGAAAGGCCGCGGGCGGCAGCTGTATGCCAGGGCGTCCGCCGGGGTGATCAGGCTTTCGTCGGCTGCGGTGTGGCGGCGCACCTGGGCTGAAAAGCGCTGCATGCCGTCAACGTCGGCGGCGCCGAGGGGCTGCTCGATGAACTCCAGGTCCAGCGCCTGGGTCTGTTGGATGAACGTCGTGAACTCGCCGATCGAATAGCCCTGGTTGATATCGACCCGCAGGGCCACCTGCCGGCCGACATGCTCGCGGATCCGGCGCAGCCGTTCCAGGTCGGCCGTCAGCGACTTTCCCAGCTTGATCTTCAAGATCCTGAACCCCTGATCCACGCGGGTCTGCGCCTCGGCGATCGATTCCTCAGGTGATTCGATGCCCAAGGTTATCGATGTGGGCAGCGACCGATGCGCCCGGCCCAAAAAGTCCACCAGCGGAATGTCGAGGCGTTTGGCCATCAGGTCGTACAGGGCCATGTCCACGGCGGCACGGGCGGCCGGGGTTGCCAGCATGGCCTGCTGGACGCTGCGCAGCAGGGCATTGAGGCGCCGGGCGTCCTGGCCGATCAGCAGTCTGGCGAGATGTTTATCGAGCGCGTCGCGCGCATCGGCGATGCCCTCACCGGTCACGTCCGGTGCCGGCGACGCAGCGCCCAGGCCGAACAACCCCACGTCCGTGTCGATGCGCACGATCTGACTGGTCGCAGCGGTGATGGTTTCATAGGCGATCGTGTAGGGCTGCTTGAGTGGGAAGCGCTCAGTCCAGTGTTCGGCGCGGGTGATGTTCATGGGGTGTTCAATCCCCCCAGTAGCTGCGTTCGGCCGCGTCCAGGTCGGATCGCCGTTCGTCGAAGCAGATGCCCAGCAGGCGGCACTCGGCCAGGATGGGGGCGTAAATTTCCGGATGGACTGGCCGTAGAATGCCGGTTTGCGGGATCTTGCCATCGGCCACCAGGCTGGCGGCGATGCTGACGGGATAGCCCACGGTGCGCGCCATGGAGCTGTCTTGACCCGGTATCCCGTGGTCGATGAGGGTGGATTGGATGCGCTGGGTCGGTAGGCCGGGGAGTGTGGCTTCGAATTCGTGGTGCATCACCAGCAGGTCGACTTCTCCTTCGTCGTAGAGCAGGCGCTGTTTGAGCGTGTGGGCGAACATCTCGAAGACCGAGGCCGTGCCGATGTTGAGCCTGCGGTCGGACAGCAGCCCCAGCCACTCCAGCTTCTTGAGGGTCAGGGCATATGGCGGCACGTTCAGGTAGGCGGCCACGCCGGCGCGCACATCCGACTGCTTGCAGTTGACGATGTTGGCCAGCACCTCCCGCGGGGAGACCTCGTCGAAATTGAACATCATCTTGCGGTTGAGCAGTCCCAGCTGCTTGAAAAAATCCCAGGTGCCGCAGTAGCCCACATTGCGCAAGGTGCCGCGGTAAATGCCCGAGGCACCCTGAATGCCGTAGATTTCCAGATAGGGCAGGGCGTCGCGGTTGACGTAGGCCTCGAAGACGCCGGCGCCGGGAACGCTTTTGAGCCAGTAGTGCCGGAAGAGGGCGTCGCCGGGAACCTCGACGATCTTGCCGTGCTCCTTGTAGCGGCCGTTGTTTGTGGCGGCCAGCATGGCGCCTTCGGGGCTCCATGAGAATTTGTAGCCCAAGGGATTGTTGTTGCTGTCCCGGGACGGCAGGCCGCCGCAGTAGGAGAAGAAGCTGTCGATCTGCCCGCCCTCACCGGTGACCGCATCGATGACCTGCATGGCCGACATGTGGTCCAGGCCCGGATCCACACCGACTTCGTTCAAAAAGATCAAGCCCTTGTCGCGGGCCTCCTGGTGCATGGCTTGAAACTCGTCGCTCACGTACGAGGCCGTGACCAGATGCCGGCCGTGTGTCAGGCAGTGTCCGGCGATGACCGCGTGCAGGGTCCAAGGCAGCAGGCTGACCACGATGTCGGCCGACTGGACGGCGGCGGTCAGGGCGGCGCTGTCGTGTATGTCTAGTTGAACGGCCCGGCCGTTGGGGTGCCCGGCGATGATGGCGGCGGCTTTATCAGGCTGCTGATCGGCCAGGACAACCGACACCCCGCCCTTTTCGAGCAGGTAGCGTGCGGCCGGCCTGGCCACCAGTCCGGCGCCGAGGATGAGCATCTGTTTCATGATTCGTAACCTGTGTCGATACGGTTGATGTCGTCTGTTTCCCGGGCGCTTCAAAAGTTGGCCAAGGCCGCTTTGATGCGCCGGAATCCTTCCAGAATATAGTCCGGTTGGCCGCCGAACCAGACCCGCAGATAGCCGGGCGTCCCAAAATGGGTCCCCGGAACCATCAGGGTGCTTTGGTTCTCCAGGCACGATTTTACGATCTGTACATCCGGTGTGTCGGTGTTCAGCTTCAACAGCGTGAACGCCCCGGCCTGGGACGGAACGTAGGATACCTGGGGAACCGCTTTTACCCAGGCTTCGAGAAGGGGCCGGTTTTCTTTGAGGATGGCCCTGGTGCGCCCATAGAGCCCAGCGCGATTTTTCTCCTGGATGGCCACCCGCGTCAGCCGGTCGGAGAGCTTGTTGGGTCCGATGGTGATGTAATCGTGTTGGGACCAGCACTCGGCCACTAGTGTCGGCGGGCCGACGATCCAGCCGACCCGCAGGCCGGGGATGCCATAGGCCTTGGACAGCCCGCTGGTGACGATCACCTTGTCGCTCATGCCCCAGAAACTGGGGGTGCGCTGGTCGCCATGCTCGGCACCGATGTAAACCTCGTCGGCGATCAAAAAGCAATCCATCGCTTCGCAGCGCTCGGCGATGCGCTGCATGGCCGCCGGCGACAGGACGGCCCCGGAGGGGTTGTTGGGATTGGAGATGTACACCAAGCGGGTGTTGGGATTCACTGCGGCCGCGAAGGCGTCCCAATCGATCGCCCAGTTTTTCTCGGACTGCAGGCAAAAGGTGTTCACCGTTGCGCCCAGACTCTTTGACACCCCGCAGAGCTGCATGTAGTTGGGGATCTGGAAGGCCACCTCGTCGCCGGGCTCGATCTGGCTGAGGGCGATCAGGTAGTTGGCCTCCGAGGTGCCGTTGGTTACCTCGATGTTGGCATGGGCGGCGCCCGGATAGATGGCCGTCAACAGATCCTTGACCTGCGGCGTGCCGTCGGACTGGCTGTAGCCCAGGGGCATGTTCAGGACGCTGTCCAGATCGAACCCCATCTGGATGAGGTCGTTCAGGGAAACCGGGCGGATGCCGCTTTCGGACATGTCGTAGTCGACCTGAAATTCATAGGTGGACTGCATCCGTTCCATTTCAAAAACGTCGATTCGCATGGGTGTCTCCTGTTCGGCGGCCATCAGGATGCGCTCAATTGCAGTAGCGATGTGTTGAACGCCGGGTTGTCAAGCCACTATATCAAAACCGCGGGAAGGATGATATGGGCAAGGTTGTAGGCAGTGTGGCCACGCCTGTCAAACAGAAAGGCCCTCAACGGCGACGCGCCGCCCATGTCGGCGCGCTGTGACCGGCATCCGGGTGGAAAACATCTTTCGGCAAGCTGGTTGAGTGCACCACAGGCTTGTCTTTGTACCCCAAGCAACGCTATAGTGACACCACGTGAAAAGTGGAGAACGAGTGCCTCATGAACGTTTCGATCTGTTCCTTTTTCGATGCCGAAGCGGTGATCCGCCAGGTCAGACACGAGGTCTTCATCGAAGAGCAAGGTGTTTCGGTCGAAGAGGAGTTCGACGGCGATGACCCTGCCTGCGTGCATGTCATCGTCACTGCCAACGGGCAGGCGATCGGTACGGGCCGCCTCAAGCCGGACGGCCGCATTGGCAGGGTCGCCGTGCTCAAGTCGGCGCGGGGCAACGGGATCGGCCGGGCCATCATGGCGGCCCTGGAGGGGCACGCCCGGGCAGTCGGCATGCAGCGGCTATGGGCCCACGCCCAGGTTCAGGCCCTTGCGTTCTACGAGGGACTGGGCTACCGCGTGGTCGGTGACACCTTCATGGAAGCCGGCATCGCGCACAGGCAAATCCAAAAATCGATTCCGTCCACAGGCACACCTACGGGGAAGGGTTCATGAATCCATCGACGCCGAAACCGGCGCGCGTCCACCTAGCCAATACGCCGACGCCCCTGCAGAAAATGGAGCGGCTCAGCCGGCAGGTGGGCCTGGAGATCTATTTTAAACGCGACGATTTCACCGGCAGTGAACTGTCCGGCAACAAGGTCCGCAAGTTGGAGTTCATCCTGGCAGATGCCCAAAGCGAGGGGGCTGACATCGTTCTCACCTGCGGCGGGTCCCAGTCCAATCACTGCCGGGCCACGGCCCTGGCGGCCGTCAGCGCCGGCATCGATTCGCTTTTGTTGCTGCGCACGGCCGATCCGGGCGATCCGCCGCCTCCCGGGGGCAACATCCTGCTCGACAGGCTGGCCGGGGCCCAGGTCGTGTGGATCTCGCCGGAGCAGTACCGTTCGCGTGAGGCGGAGTTCGAAAGGCACGCCCGGCGCCTGCGTGGCGAGGGCCGCCGCCCCTACATTATTCCCGAAGGCGGTTCCACGGCGCTGGGCGCCTGGGGCTACGTGACCGCCATGCAGGAGCTGGTGGCGGACCTTACGCGCCTGGACGGCGGCGACGTTAAACCGACCACCGTGATCTGCGCCGCCGGCTCCGGCGGCACCGTTGCCGGCCTGGCGCTGGGGGCCCAGTTGTCGGGCGCCGATATCAGCGTGGTGGGCGTCAATGTCTGCGACGACCGGGCCTATTTCATCGACATCATCGACGGCATCTGTAACCGGTTTCAGGAAACCTGGTTCGGGCAGCAATCCACCCAGAGACCCCCCTATGAGATCGTGGACGGCTACGTGGGCCGGGGCTACGCCCTGTCCAGCCCCGACGAATTGGCCGCCCTGCGGGATCTGGTGCGCCTGGAAGGGGTCGTCCTGGACCCGGTCTACACCGGCAAAGCCTATTTCGGCATGCTGCGCGAGTTGGCCGCGCATCCGAAACGATTCGGTGATCGCATCGTTTTCGTTCACACCGGCGGTCTGTTCGGCCTCTTCCCGGTTGCCGACCAGCTGGCCGCCTGGCTATAGGGCCACGTCGAGCCGGTCGTTTGCGTTGTTTCCCGGTTTTGAACCCTTTTGAAATCTTTGACGGGAGGTGTGCATGCAGCCCAAAACCAAGCAAAATGTTTACAAGGCTTTTATCGGCGAGGCCAAGGCCTACTTCCGGCTGCTGGCCTATGCCCAGCGGGCGGAAGAGGACAAGGTTCCCCAGGTCGCCCTGCTGTTCCGGGCCATCGCCGAGGCCGAACGGGTGCACGCCACCCGGCAGCTGAACCTGGTCAAGGACCTGATCGTCGAGGACACGGACACCAACCTGGAAAACTCTTTCCAGCGCGAGAAGTCCGTCAACGAGAACACCTACCCCGATTTTCTCAAAGAGGCCGAGGCCGAAGGGGAGACGGCCGCGGCGCTGGCGTTCAGCCACGCCCGGGATGCGGAGGGCTTTCACGCCAAACTCTACGAGCGCGCGATCATGAACGTCATCAAGGACCAGGTCAAAGCGTACCATGTCTGTCAGGTGTGCGGCTACGTGACCGACAAGCGGATACCCAAAAAGTGCCCGGTCTGCGGCGCGCCGCCCGAGCAGTTCAAGACCATTCAACCAGAGGAGTGCAACCCATGAGTCAACTTGTCGAGTGCGTCCCCAACTTTTCGGAAGGGCGCCATCGGGAAACCATCGATGCGATCGCCGAGGCCATCGGCGGCACACCCGGCTGCACCCTGCTGGACGTGGATCCGGGTGCATCCACCAACCGGACCGTCTACACGTTCGTGGGTGATCCCCAATCGGTGATCGAAGGGGCCCTGGCAGCGGCCCGCGTCGCTCGCCAACGCATCGACATGCGCACCCACACGGGCGAGCACCCCCGGTTCGGCGCCATGGATGTCTGCCCCTTCATCCCCGTGCGCGACATCACCATGGACGCGTGCACCGAGATCGCCCGGGAGTTCGGACGGCGGGCCGCCGATGAGCTCCAGGTGCCCTTTTTCCTCTACGAGGAAGCCGCCCGGGAAGACTACCGCCGCAAGCTGCCCGACGTGCGCAGGGGCGAATACGAGGGACTGGCCGAACGGTTGAAAGACCCCCGGTGGCAGCCCGATTTCGGGCCGGCGAGCTTCGTTCCCGAGTGGGGCGCCACGGCCACCGGGGCGCGCATGTTTCTGATCGCCTACAATGTCAACATCTTGGGGACGGCCAACCAGGCTCACCGCATCGCCTTGAACCTGCGCGAAGCCGGACGCGGTGAAGACGAGCCGGGGCGCCTGAAAGCGGTCAAGGGCATGGGCTGGTATGTGGACGAGTACAACCTGGCCCAGGTCACCGTGAACCTGAACGACTACCGCATCACGCCCATCCACGTCATGTTCGAGGCCGTCAAGCAAGATGCCGCCGAACTCAGTGTGGGTGTCGCCGGTTCCGAGATCGTCGGGGTGGTGCCGCTGGAGGCCATCCTGATGGCGGCCGACTACTACATCGAGAAAGAGAATCTGTTCATTCTCGATGAGGATCAGAAGGTTCGCCTGGCCATCGACCGCCTGGGTCTCAACGCCGTGGCCAAATTCGATCCCCAGGAACGTATCATCGACTATGCGGTGGCCGAACCGCCCGACGAACCCCTGGCCGGCATGTCCCTGCGGGAGTTCATCGAGACGGTGGCCCAGCGCTCCTCGGCTCCGGGCGGCGGTTCCGTCTCTGCCGCCATGGCGGCCATGGGCGCCGGCCTGGGCGCCATGATGGCCAAACTGACCTTCGGGGTGCGCAAGTTCGAGAAGCTGGACAGCCGGATGCGGGCCATCATCCCGCCGCTGCACGACACGGCCCGGGCGTTGATCCCCATGATCGACGCTGACACCAGCGCCTTCAACGAATACATGATCGGCTTGAAAATGCCCCGGGAGACCGAGGCCCAGCGCGCCGCCCGCAAAGATAAGATGCAAGCGGGGCTCGAGACCGCCACGCGGGTGCCCCTTGAAACCATGCGACTGGGCGACCGCGCCTGGGATGCGCTCTGCGATGTGGCCCGCTACGGCAACATCACCTGCAAATCCGACGCCCAGGTGGGTGCGCGGGCCCTGGAGGCGGGCATTTGGGGTGCCTACCAGAATGTACTGATCAATGCCGCCGGGCTTGCCGACGCGGATGTCAAAGCTGCCATCCTTGCCGACGCCGACGCTCTCGTGGCCCGGGCCACGCAACAGTGCGCCCAGGTTCTGGCGATCCTGGACGACCGCTGAAGCTCACCGTTGTCGCTGGGCGAATTTGCAAAATCGGCGGCGATCGGGCATGATAGCCGCAAGATGTCCGTCCGGCATCAGGCACGCGGCCCGTTATCCATTCCCAACGCCAAAGGAGGCCTCTTGATACTAGTGATTGGCGAGGTGCTCGTCGACCGTTTCCCGAATTACGAGCGCATCGGCGGGGCACCGTTCAACTTCGCCCATCATCTCAACAAGATGGGGTTTGCGGTGCGGCTGCTCACCCGTGTGGGAGACGATGCCGCCGGGCGCCGCATTCGCAATCAGTTGAGGCACAGCGGCTTCGATGGCGCCGACGTGCAGGTCGACCCGCGCCATCCCACCGGGTCGGTGCAGGTGGCACTGGACGGCCAGGGGGTACCGCATTTCGACATCCTCGAAAATGTGGCCTACGATCACCTGGAACTGGACAGCGTCACGGCGGCGGACCTGTCCGGTGCGGCCATGATCTACTATGGCAGCCTGGTGCAGCGCACCCCGGCGGGGCATCGGCAGGTGCAGCAATTGCTTGACCGCACCCCCGAGGGCGCCATCTGCTTTTGCGACATCAACATGCGCCCGCCCCACGTCAACCCCCGCGCCCTAGAAGCGTCGCTGAGGCGGGCCGATCTGCTCAAACTGAACGCAGATGAACTGGCCGAGGTTCAGGGACGCTTCAACGGCCCCGCGCGCGTCGACGCGGGTGTGGGCTGGCTGATGGCGGACTATCGCATCCGCACGGTGGCGCTGACCCTGGGCAGCAGCGGCAGCCGGCTTTACCACGACGGCGAAATGATCCAATCGCCGGCGTCGTCGTCGGCGACGGTTGTCGACACGGTCGGCGCCGGTGACGCGTATGCCGCCGTGCTGGCCGCCGGCATGCTGCGGCGCCTTTCCTGGCAAAAGACCGTGGGCCAGGCGTCACGATTCGCTGCGTCGGTTTGCGGCATCCCCGGTGCCGTTCCCGACGATAGCGGCTTTTACGATGACCTGCGATCCATCTTGGAGGAGGGCTCAAATGGTCGATAGCGGACTGTATGTCCAAATGTTCAGCCTGCACGGGCTGATTCGATCCACGAACCTGGAGATGGGCCGGGATGCCGATACCGGCGGGCAGGTGAAGTACGTCATGGAGCTGGGGCGTCACCTGAGCGAACGCGAGGATATCGGCCGGGTGGACCTGTTTACCCGCCTGGTTGGCGACAAACGGGTCTCGTCGGACTACAGCCAGCCCGTCGAAGCGGTCAATGACAAGTTCCGCATCGTGCGCATCCAGTGCGGCGGCCGCAAGTACCTGCGCAAAGAGCTGTTGTGGCCGCACCTGGAAGAGTATGTCGACAAGACGATCAAGTTCATCAAGCGCAACGGCGCCATGCCGGATGTCGTACACGGCCATTACCCCGATGCCGGCTACGTGGCCAGGCAGCTGGCCGACATCTTCGGGCTGCCCTTCGTCTACACCGGCCACTCCCTGGGACGGGCCAAGCTGGCCCGTCTGCGCGAACAGGGCATGCGCCGGACGGAGATAATCAAAAAGTTTAAAATCGACCGGCGCATCGACGCGGAAGAGCAGATTCTGGCCCGCGCGGATCTGGTGATCACCAGCACCCGGCATGAGATCAACGAGCAGTACAGTCTCTACGAGCACAAGGATGTCCCCCGCTACCAGGTGATTCCGCCCGGCATCCAGATCGACACCTTCTATCCCTTTTACCACAGCATGCTCGACGACACCGAAACCTCGGAAAACGCCCGCTACGCCCAGGCCTCCATGCTCAAGGAGCTGGACCGCTTTTTTTTAAACCCGGACAAACCGCTGATCCTGGCGCTGTCGCGACCCGACAAGCGCAAGAACATTTCCGGACTGGTCAAGGCCTACGGCGAAGACCTGCAGCTCCAGGCCATGGCCAACCTGGCCGTTTTCGCCGGTTTGCGCAAGGACATCGACGCCATGGCGGACAACGAGCGCGAGGTGCTGACCGAGATGCTGCTGGCCATGGACAAATACGACCTGTACGGCAAGATGGCCATTCCCAAGAAGCACGATTTCGAGTACGAGGTACCGGCGCTCTACCGCATCGCCGCCGATAAACACGGGGTGTTTGTCAACCCGGCCCTGACCGAGCCGTTCGGGCTGACCCTGCTGGAGGCCTCGGCTACGGGGCTGCCCATCGTGGCCACCAACGACGGCGGGCCCAACGACATCATGCGCAATTGCCGCAACGGCATTCTGGTGAATGTCTCCAAGACCGACCAGATCGGCGCCGCCCTGCGCAAGATTATCGCCGACACGGATCTGTGGGAAAAGTACTCTAAAAACGGGATCATGAATGTCCGCGAGCACTACACCTGGACGCGCCACACCCGCGACTACACGGTGGCCATCGCCAAGGTGGCGGCCGGCAACCAGCGATCGGATATGACCACCGCCAAACCGGTTACGGCCGTGGGCCGGCGACTGCTTCAACTCGATCGCTTCCTGGTGACCGATATCGACAACACGCTGATCGGCGAACACAATGAGCGGCTCGACGATTTGATCGCGCTGATCAAGAGCCACCGCGACCGGATCGGGTTCGGGGTCGCCACCGGCCGCACGGTCGACTCGACCCGCAAGATCCTGGAGCGCCACGGCATCCCCACACCCGATTTGATGATCTGTTCGGTGGGGTGTGAAATCTACTACGGCAGCACAACCCAGGCCGGCAAGGGGTGGGCCAGCCACATCGCCAGCCGCTGGAACCGCCAGCGGATCGTCGATCTGCTCGAGGATTTCGATTTTTTGACCTACCAGGAGGCCGACACCCAGCGTGAATTCAAGGTCAGTTATTACATGAAACCGGGCAAGGACCGCATCGCCACGGTCCACAACCGCCTGCTCAAGCACCGTGTGCGCTACAACCTGATCTACTCCCACGACCGTTACCTGGACATCTTGCCTTACCGCGCCTCCAAGGGAAAAGCCATCCGGTACCTGAGCTACAAGTGGGAGATCCCCCTGATGAATTTTCTGGTGTGCGGCGACTCGGGAAACGACGAGGAGATGCTGCGCGGCGAACCCCGGGCCGTGGTGGTGGCCGACTACAGCCACGAGTTGAAGGCCCTGAAAGGCAGCCGAAATGTCTACTTCGCCGCCAGCCCCTGTGCCGGGGGTATTGTCGAGGGGCTGCGGCACTACCGTTTTATCGATGACGCCAGTGGAGGATAGCGAATGACCCTCAAAAACACCGTCCAGCTGATTGTCTATCCGGACAGTCTGGGCAGCGACCTGGTCGAACTGCACTACGTGCTGCGCCGCTACCTGAGCCTTGCCGTCGGCGGGGTCCACCTGCTGCCGTTTTACCCGTCCTCGGCCGACCGCGGATTTGCGCCGTTGACCTACGATGAGGTGGATCCGGCCTTCGGCACCTGGCGCGACGTCAACATGATCGGCCGGGAGTTCGACCTGATCATCGACTTCATGGTCAACCACATATCGCGGCAGTCCGTCTACTTCCAGGACTACTTCGAAAAGGGACCCGAGTCAGAGTACGCCGACATGTTCTTAAGCTTCAACAAGTTCAACCCCGACGGCGAGATCAGTGAAGCCGATCTCGAAAAGGTGTACACGCGCAAGCCGCGCCCGCCATACACCTCCATCCATCGTGCCGACGGATCCAAGGAGAAGCTCTGGTGCACCTTTGACTACGAGCAGATCGACCTGGACTGGGAGTCGCCCAAAACCCACGAGGTGATGCGGCGCTATCTGATCAACCTGTCGCGTTCGCCGGCCAAGATGATCCGCATGGACGCCTTTGCCTACTGCACGATCGAACTGGGCACTAACTGCTTCTTTTTGGAACCCCAGGTATGGGGGTTGCTGGAGTGGCTTCAGGAATACGTCTCGCCCTTCGGCGTGGAGATTCTCCCCGAAGTTCATGAGAACTACCGCTACCACCGCAAGATCTCCGACCACGGCTACTGGACATATGATTTCTCACTGCCCATGCTGGTCTTGCACACCTTGTACCATCACACCAGCCGGCAGTTGCGGCAGTGGCTGGCCATCTGTCCGCGTGAACAGATCACCACCTTGGACACCCACGACGGCATCGGCGTAGTGGACGTGCAGGACCTGCTGACGCCCGAGGAGGTGCAGCGTACCCTCGATGGCCTGGATGAAAAAGGGGCCAACACCCGCAAGATCTTCTCCGGTCCCGAATACAAGAACCTGGATGTGTATCAGGTCAACTGCACCTACTACTCGGCCCTGGAGTGCAATGACGACGCCTACATCGCCGCCCGGGCGATCCAGTTTTTCACCCCGGGGATCCCCCAGGTCTACTATGTCGGGCTGCTGGCCGGGGAGAACGACATCGAGCTGGTGCAGATGACCAAAAACGGCCGCGACATCAACCGGCACAACTACACCCTCGACGAAATCGCCGTCGCCATCCGCAAGCCGGTGGTGCAGCGCCTGTTGAAGTTGATGGAGTTCCGCAACCGCTATGCGGCCTTTGGGGGGCGGTTCGCCATCGACGACGCCCCCGACGACGAACTGCGCTTGTCCTGGAAAAAAGACCACCACGAGGCCCACTTGCACATCGATCTTCGGACCTATGCGACCACCGTCACCTACCTCGACGAGGAACAGGCGCCCATGACCGAATATGTGGTTTGAGGGCTGCGGTCCGACGGCATCCGATGCGCATGGACGGGCGCGGTCCCGTGGCGTCGACAGGTGTTACCCCGCACCGCGGTCCCGATCGGCCGGTTTCAGGCCGGTGTTCTCACCCGGTTCGACGGCATCGTTGAAATCCATGACCACGGTCAGGTCGCTGCCGTCGCCCATGGTAACCGCGGCGTTGGGGTAGCGTTTCTTAAAAACGTGCAGCATGGCGCTGTTTTCGCGCAGGACCGTGGCGGAAAAGGTTTGGAACTGATTCTGCTTGGCGATGCGCTCTAAAATTGCCAGCAGGTGCGAGGCGATGCCCTGGCCCTGAAAGTCGTCGCGCACCACAAAGGCCACTTCGGCCCGGGTCTCGCTCTCCTCCGCATAAGAGCCGATGGCCGCAATCTCCTGGTGCCCCCCCTTGCGGACCAGGCCGATCATGGAAATGTTTTTGCGATAGTCCACCCCGGCCCACTGCTGCTGCACCACCGCGTGGGAAAACAGTTTCATGCGATAGAAAAAACGCAGGTAGATGGTCTCCTCGCGCAGCGAATAGAAGAAGTTGCGGTAGGCGAATTCGTCCGACGGCAGCAACGGGCGATACTCGATGGTTTTGCCGTTTTTCAGCTTCTCACGGCTCTTGTAGCCTTCGATGAAGATCAGGTCGTCCTGGGAGGGCGGCAACTGGTCGGCAAAGATGTAGTGGCGTTTTTTGGCCACCTCGATCAGGTCTTCGCGGAACTTGGGATGCGCGATCTGGGCCAGCTCCATGACGCGCTGGTAGATGCTTTTACCGCTGAGTTCGGCTACGCCGTATTCGGTGACCACGAAGTTGACGTCGCCGCGGGTGGTGGCCACTCCGGCGCCCTCGCTCAGGTGGGGAACGATCCGCGACACCTTTCCGTTCTGGGCCGTGGAGGGCAGTGCGATCACCGAGAAGCCGCCCTTGGACATGGCGCTGCCGCGCAAAAAATCGACCTGATCACCGATGCCGCTGTAAAACAGGTAGCCCATGGAGTCGCTGCACACCTGCCCGGTCAGGTCCACCTCCAGGGCCGAGCTGATGGAGATGAGATTGTCGTTGCGGGCGATCACCGTGGGGTCGTTGACATACTCCGATGAGCTGAAATAGAAAACGGGGTTGTTGTCCACATAACGATAGAGTTCTTGAGACCCCATGCACAGGGACGCCACCGCGCGGCCGGGCATGAGCGTCTTCTTGCGGTTGGTGATCACCTTTTGCTCAAAAAGGGGCAAGAAGCCGTCCGTAATCAACTGGGTGTGGATGCCCAGGTCCGTTTTGTCGATCAGATGCGGCAGGACGGCGTGGGGCAGGTGCCCGAAGCCGATTTGAAGGGTCGCCCCGTCGTCCACCAGCTGACTGACGTAAAAGCCGATGCGGTTGGCGATTTCCGTATTCTTGACCAAAGGCAGCGCTTCCACCAGCGGCTCTTCGTGTTCGACAAAGTAGTCGATGTCGTCCACGTGCAGAAAACTGTCGCCGCGCGTCTGGGGCATGCGGGGGTTGACCTGGGCGATGACCAGCTTGGCGGCCAGGGCGCCGGGGCGGGTGATGTCCACCGAGACCCCCAGGCTGCAGTAGCCGAAGCGGTCCGGTGGGCTGACCTGGACCAGGGCGACGTCCAGGCCGATCTGATGGTTGGCGAAGTAGCGCGGTATCTGCGACAGGTAGGTGGGGATGTAGTCGATCTTGCCTTCGAAGGCCGCCTTGCGCATGGAGTTGCTGATAAAAAACAGCTTGAGCGAAAATCTCCTCAAAAATTTGGGATCGTCCACGTAGTTGGAGAAGGTCCACGAGAGCATCTGATAGACCATGATGTCCTGCATGTTAAGCGCTTCCACCATGGTCCGAATCAGGTGCTGGGGTTCGCCGCACCCGGTGCCGACGAAGACCCGGCTGCCGTTTTTGATGCTGGCCAGGGCGGTTTTGGCATCGACTACCTTGTCTGCGTAGGCGTGTTGCGACTTCACATCAATGCTCCTTTCAAGGGCTTTTCTGGGCGGGCGTCTGTTTAGACGGGTCCGCACCCGTAGTTTCCTCCGATACCAACCCCGCAGCCCCTTGAACCACCCTGACCGGCGCTTGCAGGGTGCGCTCCATGATATTGAGCAACCCTCTGCCCACGGCGGCCGGCGGCAAGGGCCTTACCTTCAGGTCGTTCAACGGGCCTGTCAGGTGAAATGGAATCGAAATCAGGGACCCGCCGGTGAGGTAACCGATGCCGGGAAGCCTGTCGACCAGGCGGTCGACGGTTCTCAGCGGTGCCACCAGCACGGTGATGTCCGCCGTGGCGTCGCTCAAATCGAAACTGCCCTGGCCGGAGATTTTCATGGTGTCGCCATCCATTACGACTTCGGTGATCTGCAACTTCCCCTCCCCGATCTGCGCCTGTGCATCGGCCGTGCGGTAAGACAGGCCCATTCTCGAAAAATCGGATCCCCTGTCGCCCATCAATCGGCTCGCATTGAGATAGGAAACGATTTTGACCAATACGCTGGTGGTTATGATTCTCCCGTTTGTCGAGGATAGGTGCAATTGCCCGGTCATGGATTCAAGCGGGTTTTCCCGGGTGGCCGGCAGCTTGATGATGCCGCTGAGATCGAAGACCGCATCGGCCTCCACCGAAGTGTCTCCCAAACATCGATTCGTATCCTGGAGTGAAGCCGCCTGTGCTGAGGGGGTGATGGTGAAACCCAACCCTTGGGGTGAAAATTCGATCTCTCCGATGGTTGAAATGCCGCACAGATCCGCCTTGTCGATTTGAACATGCAGGCGGTCGTCGCCAAGCCGAATGTCGGCTTCCACGGGAGACCAGGTAACGCTGCCGTAGGTGAAGTCGGTTGTCTTAAGGTGAATCTCTCCCCGGACGACCATCGCTCGGGGCTGGCCGTGGTCGGTCGTCGGTGCCGTCTGGTCGGTCTTGGCTTTGGCCGTTGGCAGCAGGGCGCGGATCAAGGTGTCGTCCAGGCGGTCGGCGTTCAGGTTCAGGTCGAATGTCAAGCCCGCCGCGCTGCGGTCCACAAGGCCGTCTATTTTCATCAGGCTGTTGAAAAGCGATACTTCCGAGGAGACGATCTTCAGTTGGCTGCCGCGACCGTCAATGGAAAACTGTCTTACCTCAATGGGTTCGGTGGCGAGCTGATGGATTCGCAGCCCCTGGCCGCTCAGTTGACCATCAAATGAGGAGTTGACCGGATTGCGGGTGTCGATCACGGTGCGAAAGTCGCCCTCGAGCCGGCCGGTCAGGGAGCGATTGTCTCTGAACAGCCGGTCGGCGGTCTGTTTTTCGAAATTTCCGGCAAAGGCTAGTTGGACGGTGGTTTCTTGCAGATCTGCCGACGCCGTCACCTGGGAATGACCATCCGAGAATTTCAGCGTGCCGATCCGCCATGTACCGGGGGTGTGCATTAGGTCGGCGAAAAGCGTCACGCCGCCGCCGGTCTTAACGCCGCCTGTGAAGGTGATCATCGTTGCGTGGTTCCAGGCGATGCGGGCATCGGAAATTTGAATGGGCGGTTTGATCTTGAGGTGTTCCGGGATCGGCAGGCGCGTGCTCAGCCAGTCGATGGTGGCCTGGCCCATGGATCCGTCGATTTGCCACACGGCCGGTTCGTCTGCGGCGATGCCCTGGGACTGGTAATCGACTCGAAACGATCCGTCCAGAAAGGCAACGGCTACACCCTGGGCACGTTGCCGGTCTTGAGTGTAATTGATCTGACCGCCTGACAGCCTGACGGCGAACGGCAGCGACGGGCCTGCCAAATCGACGCCCTGGGGCGTTCCGGTGGCGGCGATCGCCCACTGATGCGGCCTGGTGAGCGGGCCCTGGATGGTCAGGTTGGAAAGTGCTGCGCGTCCCTTGATCGATGCAACGGTTTTTTTGAAATGCGACAAATCTTCCAATGACGTCAGCCAATCAAAAAATGGTGCGCTGTCGACGATGATGGCCGTCGAGGCGATGGCCAGGGTCGCTTCGCCGGTCCAGTCGATGGCAGCGTTCAGTTTCGAAAAGTCGGCCCCCTGAATATGGCCGCGGGCATCACTAAATGCCAGGCGTTGACCGTCGTATACGAGATCGCCCTCCAGTCGCTCCAGGTTGGCCAGGCCGCCGGGGATGGTGACCCGTCCCCGGGAGAGGCGGGCGGCAGCCGTCATCTTGTGCAACTGCCATCCGGCTTCGTCGGCGGTCAGTTGGGCATCAAAAACGACGCTGCTGAGTTGGCCTTGCCTGACCACGTCGAAGGCGGTTCTAACGGCCTGCCGATCGCCGGCAAAAACGCGGCCGATGGCGCTGGCAACCGCCACATCCAGGTTGGCTGCCCCGGCGTGCAGGTCCATGCTGCTGCGGCCCGTTTCCGGATCGGGATTGAACGCGGCCTTGCCCGACAGCTGGATGTCCGGCTGTTTTGCCTTCAGTGTGTCGACGGAGACGGACAGGCCCCGGCCGTCATAGGTGAAGGCACCCGAGAGTCCCGCCTGGTCAAACGTCAGCTGCGTTTTCAGACGACGCACCGTCAGGTCGGGAAAGTGAAGGTCGAACTGCCCGTGCACCGCTTCGGGTCCATCGATTTCAACGTTGAGTTCGGCACTGGCACGGGTTTCGGCGACCGAAATCCCGCTGGGAAGATCCGCAGCTGCAAGCAACGGACGCAGATTCAGGTCGCTCAAGGAGATACTCCCGGCGGCCTGCCCGGCGGCCATGTCGACCGTGGCGTGAAGCGCCAGTTCTCCAGGCGTGTCCGTCCGGCATTGCAAGTCAATTGCAAGGTCGTCGCTGCCGCGCTGCACGTTCACATGGATTCCGGTGATGTGTATCGCCGGCCGGCCGGTAAGGGCTATGGTCAAGGTGCCGTCATCGATGCGGATTTCGGTTGACGGGTCGATGACGGCCAGTGCGCTGAACAAGGTCCGGATGGCCCTCGGGATACTGTGCGACACCAGATCCGGACCAGACGCCCGGGCGCCTGGGGGCGTTTCACGCCTGGCGGCGCTCGTGGATACCGTGCCGTCGGGGGAGGCCAGGCTGAGGCGCCGGATACGCACTTCGCCTCTGAGCAGCGGTCCGATGGCGGGGTAGACCGAAAGCGATGTTGCCCTGATGTCGAACGCTTGCGGCCGATGCAGGCGAAAATTGCGGGCCGACAAATGGAGCCGGGGCCAAAATTTGATTTCCAGGCGGTCGTAGCCCAGCGCGCCGCCGGTTGCCTGGAGGGTTTTTTGGGCAATAAACGACCCCACCGCCCCATGGTTGGCCAACAGGCGCAAACCCAGTACTGCTGCGACGATCAGGGCGATGACGCCGCCGGCGCAGAGGATGCCGATCCCCAAAATACGCGTTGCGCGCCCCATTCAACTGCCTTCGGGGCGCCGCAGAAATTTGCCGACCAGCATGGCGATGAGGATGGCCATGTAAAGCTGCCCGGTAATGGCGATGAGCACGGCCACGGATCGGCTAAGGGGTGACAGCGGCGTGATGTCGCCGTAGCCCAAGGTGGTGAGCGTGACGAAACTGAAGTAGAGATAGTCGTGGAAGGTCGGTTCACCCTGACCGGAAAAGTCGATGCCCATCGCCTGTGGGGAAGCGGCGAACAGGTCGGCATTGGTAATGGCCAGCAGCACCGCGCTCAACACGCCGAGCAGCAGGTATGCATTAATGGCGCTGAGAATGATCGTGGGGGTCACCTCCCGGCTGTGGGCGATGTGGCTGATCATCAATGCCACGATGGCCGCCAGGAAACAAAAGGTGGTGACAAAATCGATCAGGTAGTTGATGTCATTGAAAAAAAAGTATTGGAGCCATGTCGTGGCGGCGGTAAGCACCCCTAAGGGCAGCAGTATTTTCAGAGACCTGGGAGAGAAATCAAGGGAGAAGATCCCTGAAAAGAAGATGGCGTTCAACAGCAGGTCTTTTGCCAGGGGCGCATCCGTCTTAGCCAGCGGGAAGATCAGCATCAGGGCCAGCAGGCAGGTCAGCAGGATGATGTTGTTGCGCTTGAGCGCTTTAAGTTTCATGGTCTGGCCAATCACGGCATCTGGGGCAGACCGACGGCGCGCCATGAAGGTCGTCCGCTGCCATTGCCATGCGCGTTTATCAGCATCGCCCTATTGGGCCAGGGGAATCCATCGCTTGACGGTGGCCTGCAGCGTGCCATCCTGCTTGGACTGGTCGATGAAAGCATTGACGGCGGCGATCAGCTCCGTATCTTCCCTGCGCAATCCCCAAGCCAAAAATTCTTCGTTGAGCATGACGGGAAGCGGTTTGACGCCCTCAACCTGATGTTGGGCGGCCATCATGATGATAATCGGTGCATCGTGGACGAACACATCGATGTGGCCGGCAACGAGGGCGTCCAAGGCTTTTTCCTGGTTCGAGAAGGACTTGATCGACTTGGCCCCGATGGATTTCTGCTGAATGAAGGATTCGCCGGTGGTGCCCTCGACCACACCCATCCGCCAGGTAACGGACTGGGCCAGAATGGTCTCGATGTTCGTGATGAAGGTATATTTCTGCAGGTTTTTCGTTAGAATCATCAACCCGCTTTTGAAGTACGGTTTCGAGAACGCGATCTCGTACTGCCGGGCCGGGGTGACCGACATGCCGGACATGATGATGTCGGTGCGGCTGCCCAGCAGGGCCGGGATCTGGTCCGGCCAGGGGAGTTCCACCAGAACGGTGCGCCGGCCCAGGTGGGCGCCCAGGGCCATGGCCATGTCGGCCTCCAGCCCGGTGATCGCATCGTTCTCCTTGAAAATCAAGGGCGGCGCATCAGGCGAAACCCCGACCCGTAAAATGCCCGGGTCCGCCTCGACAACGGGGGACTGCGTCGGCGCGCATCCGCACAGGATCAACGTGCAGCCCAGCATCAGGCCGATCATCGTGGGTATTATTTTAGAACTGGTTGGCATGGGTTACCTTTTTTGAAAACGCCGTGGTGGGTCAACGACCCGGGTACGGGGGATCGGGCCGGGATACGGCCCGGGCCGACAGTTGTTCGAAAAAATAGCACATTGCCCCGTGAGGGTCAATGTAAACCCCGCTGCTGCCCAGCGGTGGCACAAGCGGTTGCACGATCGGGGTCAGCCGCGCCAGTCGGCCACGACCAGGCTGACGAAATGCAGTTTTTTAACGACGATCCCCGACATGGTAAAAGGGTAGAAATCCGGCTGTCCCAGGCTGCGCGCCATTTCATTCAAAAATGTGATCATTTCCATCCACGAGTTGATCAGCAGCAGGGTGCGGTCCGCGTCCGGGTGGTTTGGGTCATAGAGGGCATCCCTCCCGAAGGGCGCGAGCTCCATGTCGATGTCGTCGGCGTCGAGGCCATGGGAAACCGCGGTGTCGAGGCTGTCCACGGCGTGCAGGAAGTGTGCCCAGGTCTCGGCCCAGTCTTCCCAGGGGTGACAGCTGGCATAGGCGCTGATATGCCGGTCGGCCCAGTCGACCGGCGGGCCCTTGTCGTAGTTGACCCTCAGTGCCTGGGCGTAATCTGCGCGTTCGTCTCCGAAAAGGTTGCGAAACGGCTCCAGCCACCGGGTTTCGCGGATCAATCGGTCCCAGTAGTAGTGGCCGATTTCGTGGCGGAAGTGGCCCAGCAGGGTGCGGTAGGGCTCGTTCATGGCCGTGCGCATCCGTTCGCGCTGGACGTCGTCGGCCTCCTCGACATTGATGGTGATCAGCCCGTCGGCATGACCGGTCATCACCGGCGGGTCGTCGGGGGCGGCCCGCAAGAGGTCGAAGGCCAGTCCCTGCTGCGGATCCACCGATTTCGGTGTCACCGGCAGGTCCAGGGCCAGCAGTTGGGCTACCAAACGCCGCTTGGCCAGCTCGATCGCGTGCCAATAGCGCCGGTTGTCCGCGTTGCCGAGATCGGGTATCGTGCGGTTCAACCGGCAGGCGATGCACAGCGGCGTACCATCGTCGACCGGCACCAGCCAGTTGCAGCGGGCCGGCAAGTCGAAGTTGGCGCAGCGTCGATGCCTTTGGCCGTCAACGGGTATTATGCCGCCGGGCTGCCAAATGCCGGGGGCATGGCCGGCCGTAAGGGCTCGGATCTCACCGAGCGATGCTACATACCCCAGGGGTGCGCCGCACCCCAGGCACCGGGTGTTGCGAAAAAAGACCGGTCGCCCGCAGCTGCACCGGAACGCGCCGCGACTGCGGGGTGAACGCGGGCTCCGCCAACGGTGTTCAAGGCTGTCGAGCAGCGCGTCGTAGCGGTTGGTCATGACGGTCTCCTTTCAGGTTTCGTTGCCTTGCATCGTCAGGGGGGGCGGGCGAGTGTGTCCGCCCGGCCTGCTTTTAGGGTCGCCACCGCTTAAAAAGCAAGCGCCGGATCTCTTTTTTCGGCCGCTGGCCGCTTCCCGCCGGCCGGGCAATCTTGAAAGATGGGAACTTTGGATTATATTTGCAACGAGACCCTTGGTTGCCTGCGGGCATCAACACCGACGGCTGGTTTTGTTGAATGGGCGGGCGCTTTTCACAACCGCTCATGTTTTTTCTCTTCCCCCCACCAAAGCACACGAAAGAGAGGTCAACGATGAAGCGTTATCTTGGTTTTGCGATCATTTTCCTGTTGCTGCCGTTAATGGCCCAGGCCCAGTTTACCGGCCCGTCGACAACCGGCTCGCCCAGCACAGTCGAACAGGCGCTTAACGCACGTGCCGGTACCTACGTCACCGTCACCGGCAACATCGTGTCCCACCTGAGAGAAGACTACTACACCTTTCGTGACGAGACAGGCGAGATCCGGGTCGAGATCGAGCCACCGGTCTGGCAAAGCCGCGAAGTCGGCCCCGAAACCAAGGTGCGGCTGGTTGGCGAGGTCGATCGAAACTCAGCCGGCACCATCTATCTTTGGGTTAAATCGCTGGAAATGGCCAGTGGCGAGTGATTAGGCCAGCGGAAATAAACAACTTGACCTCAACCACACCCGCGATGCCCTAACGGTCCGCCAGCTTGCGGATTATCTTGCGGGCCAGATCATCACGGCCGCGTTCGCGCAGCGGTTCGACCAGCGCCTTGTAGAAGGGGTCGCGCACCCGGATGGTGATGGAGAAGGCATCCAGCCAGGCCGGGTCGACGGCGTCTTCCACAAAGGCCCCGGTCCGGCCGAGCAGGCCCAGGGCTTCGAGTTCCAGCATGGTGCGCACACATTTTTCGCAGCGGCCGCAGTTGAGCCGGTCGGGCACATTGGCCAGGCAGACCCTGACATTTTGAAAAGCGACCTCCCAGCCGGCCACAATTTCAATCTTTTCCAAGCGTGACAGACCGACGTCGCGATGACGGATCTCAAGGTCGCTGCTGCCATAGGCCGGATCCAGCAGGGGGTGGGACCCGCAGGGGTGCAGGTGGGGGATGTCGTAGGACGAGGCCAGCCAGGCCAGGTTGATGCGCGGCGCGAACGCATGCGCGGCGGCGGCCAGGACGGCACCGAAAAATTGGTTGAGCCACAGGTCGCGGTCGTCGCACAGGTGGCGGATGTTGGTGTAGATGGGAACGAGGGTGAGCCCGGCGGCCGTGGCGACCGGTGTCATGGCGGCCCTGGCCCGGTCGAACACGTGCAGCTTGGCACCGCGCTCGATCACACCGCCGATGTCGAATCCGTGGACCAGCAGGGCGTCTTTGGGGTACCCGGGATGGGTGCGGTCGTAGGCGTCCACGATCCGTTTGAGGGCCGCCAGGGAATCCATGCCGCCCGAAAGGAAGATGGCGGCATGGCCTGGTCCGTCCCTGTGTCGGGAGAATTTTTCCAGGGGGGCTTCGATGGTCAGTGGCTGCATGCGACCGGCCGTCCAGTGCCGCATGAGGGCCATGACCGTTTCCAGGCCCTCTTTCAGCATCGGACAGATCGGGCCATGGATGGCCAGGCGCCGCTCGTTGAAGTGCAGGGCCGGAATGAGGCACCCCACGGCAAAAGCGTGGGGGTTGGCAACGACGTCGCCGGCAAAGGCCGCTTCGGTTTCGATGAACACTTCTTTGCGCGGCTGGCCGCAATCTTCGAAGGTCACCGTTGCCGCGGCCCTGACTTGGCCGCCGGTGTGGCGCGTGTGCAAATCTGACAGGATCATGAATTCACATCAGCACAAAAAAATGCGTGCCGTTATGGGAAAAGGGCGCTTCAATCGACATTGCATGCGTTGTGGCGGCAACGTGCCACCGCAAATTGAATCATGCGGCCGGCGATGTCCAGGCCGCTGGCGGCCTCCAATCCTTTGAACCCCGGTGAATAGTTGACTTCGACGATAAACGGGCGCCCCCGGCCGTCGACCATCAGGTCAACCCCGGCGATGTCGCATCCCACGGCCGTGGCGGCATCGATGGCCAGCTGGCCAAGGTCCCCGGCAAGATCCGTCGGCCGAATCCGGCCGCCCAGGTGGAAGTTGGCCCTGAAGTCGCCTTCCGTCGGGGTGAGGGTCGCCGCGCAGACCAGCTCGCCACCGATGACCAGGGCGCGGATGTCCTGGCGATACTGGGGCGGGTGGTAGCGCTGCACCAACAGACCGCGTTGTCGATTCAATATGGGCAAGGCCTGGCGGCGGACCGCGTTGGCATCGACCAGGTGCAGCAGACCGCTGCCCTGGCGCCCGCTGACCGGCTTGACCACCACCGGATACCCGCCGATCCGCTCCACGGCCTGGAACAGCCCCTGTGCTGCGTTGACGAAGACTGTGTCCGGGCAGGGCAGACCGGCCGCGGTCAGCACCTGCTGGGTGAGATATTTGTTGCGAGCGACGGTGACGGCGTCGGCACTGTTGACCAGGGTGACGCCCATCAACTGAAGCTGGCGGATCAGGGCCAGGCAGGTGTCGCTGATCTGGGCGCCCTGTCTCGGCAACACCACCTGGGGCAGGTCGACGGCGATTTCGGCGGCCACGGACAATCGCCTGGCGGCCGTGGCCGGCCACAGGCGATAGGGGTGAATCAAACATCCCCTGTGACCGGCCGCACCGATCGCTTCAAGCAGCCGCCGGTTGGGATGGTAATCGGCGTCGCGGACCGTGACAATGCCGATGTGCGTCATGGGCGACTCCCGGCCAGGTGGTTCAGGCGCCATGGCGGTCGATCATCCACTCCGGCATCCAGATGCCGACCGGTTTGTCGGCCTTGTCGCTGAAGTAGGTGGCGACTTTTTTAGAGCGATTGCGTCGGGCGATGATCTGGGTCGCCAGGTTGTCCTCGCCGATCACCGAAAAGATTTTGCGCTCGCCGGCCCGGGCGGTCAGCCCTTCCAGCAGCCGGGTGCCGATGCCCAGTCCCCGGTATTCGGGACGCACCGAGGTGTAGCCCCGTTCGACGTACCCGGTCAGGTCCAGGCCCGACTTTCGGCGGACCGCTTCGATATAAGCGGGCCTGGGGTGTTTGAGGCTGGCGTTGCCGACGATAAGGCCCCGCTCTTTCACATAGCCGATCAAAAAGGCCCGCTGCAGGTTACCGCGGACATGGGTGGCGGCCACGGTGCCGCCGGCCGCCACCATGGCGCAGATCTCGTCCAGGCGGCCGGCGGGCAGCCGGTCCGGGGGCACGAAACGATACGTCAGAGCGTCGCCCATCCCAAAAAGCCGGTCGCCGTCGTCGTCGACCCGCACTCTGACCAGGCGCGCCTTGGTCAAGCGGTCGATGAGCAACGACCGATCCACCGGATCGGTTACAGCCTGCCACAAGGGGCGGCCGGGAAGTGGCTGCACCTGCCCATACCCGTGCCTGGGCACTTGCCGCCGAACACCGGCACCGTCGCATTCCCAAGAGTGCAGGATGCTGGGCTGCAGGGCAAGGGCCCTGCGGGTTGCCGGGTTCGTGGTACCCTTATCGAGAACCAAATGATTCCAGACGCCGGCCCGCGAGAAGGCCTTAAACAGCGTCAGGTCCGTTGGCGTCTCTTTCAGCCGCCATTGGATCTGAACAATGGCGGCGCAACTGGCCAGGCCCTTGACGTCGATCTCACCACGGTTTTGGGCGACCGATGGATTCAAACGGCACGTCAGGGCGATTCGGTATGCCGGCGGCCGGTCCACCAGGGCCGGGATCAGTGCTTTCAGGCGGGCAAGCGCAATGGCCTCTAAAAGACAAAAATGAGTTGCCTGGTGACGCACCGACAGCGCTGTCAACCAGTCGCGCAGCGCTCCGGCGCTGCCAGCGGTCAAGATGGCCGAATCCACCGCGATGGGTCTTTTTACCGCTCCGGCGAGCCATGCGTTCAGCTGGGTTAGGGTCGTCGGCAGGGGTGCGCCGGGGCTGGGCGACTGGATCGCCAGCAGCGTGGCGGAAAAGGGGGGACGGGCTGCCGCAATGGCAGGCCAGTCGACGGTTGGGCCGGTTATCATGGATGTGCACAATAGGTAATTTAAGCCAGTGTGTCAATTGTCCGGGCGGATTCTTGAACGAATCGAATGTGCCCACCAAGCCTGCGTGGCGTTTCCGCAAGCTTGCCAAGCCGGCTGAATTAAAGTAAACATAGGCAGCCGCTCACGATGGTTCGCCCAAGGAATCTCATGCCGATGAAGATCGCTTACCTGATGGACCCGCTGGAACAGATCCAGCCCGAAAACGAGACCACCAGCCACCTGATGTACGAGTGCAACGAGCGGGGGCACACGGTCTATTTTCTGGAACCCCACGATATTTACATCCGTCGGGACCAGGTGGTGGCGCGTATGCGCAACATAACGGTGCGGCCCGGATTGGGCATGGCGGCCTACTGGCAGGCGGTCATTCAGTGCACCAGGCAGGATCACCTGATTTTCGAGGCCATTACCGAACTCGATGTGTTGTTCCTGCGCAGCAATCCACCGCTCAATTACCAGGCCATGGAGTTTTTGCAGACCGTCAACAACCATGTCTTCCTGCTCAACCACACCACCGGCCAGATTTTGGGCAACAGCAAACTGTATATTCTCAATTTTCCCGAGATCATTCCCGAGACCCACGTCTCCCGGGACCCCTCGCGACTGCGTAAAATCATCGACGAATTCGGCGGCGCCATGGTGGTCAAGCCGTTGCAGCGCTTCGGCGGCGAGGGGGTGATCAAGGTCAGCAATCTGGACCCGGTCAACCTGAACTCGTTGATCCACTATTATGTGCGCGCCTATGAACCCTATGCCAAGCGCGAACCGATCATGGTCCAGGAATACCTGCAAGACGTCGAGCAGGATGGCGACATCCGGATCCTGTTGCTCAACGGCGACATCATCGGTGCCATGCGTCGGAAACCCGTAAAGGGCGACTTTCGTACCAATGTCCACGCGGGTGGCGAGGTGTTTGCCCACAAGATCACGGCACGCGAACGGCGGATCTGCCAGGTCATCAAGGACAAGTTGATCGCCGACGGTCTCTATTTCGTGGGGATCGACATCATCGGCGGCAAGCTGGTGGAGATCAACTGTGTCAGTCCCGGCGGCATCCCGCGCATCAACCGGCTGGACAACCTACACCTGGAAAGCAATGTCATCGATTTCGTCGAAAAAAAAGCGGCCGCCATCGGCCGTTCAGACCACCGGCAAAGGGCCTGACACGATGGCAACGCGGTGGCAGCGGATCTTATTGCTGATATTCCTTGCGACCCTGGTCACGGTTGCCTGCCGTGACCGATCCACCGTTGATGTGCTGAGGGTCGGCCTGGCTGAAGAACCGCGTACCCTGAACATCTGGCTGGCCAGTGACGCCAATTCCCGCAAGGTGCTGTCGCTGATCTATCAGACCCTTTACGTCTACGACCCCGAGACGCTTGACATGGTGCCCTGGCTGGCCCAGTCCATGCCCGTGTACGACAAGGCGGCCCGCTCCTACACGATCGCACTTAGATCGGCCCGTTGGTCGGACGGCTCGGCGTTCACCTCGGCCGATGTCGCCTTCACCGGCAGGGTGATCCAGGCCTTCAAGGTGCCGCGATATTCGTCCAACTGGTCTTTCATCGAACGAATCGAAACGCCCGACGACCGCACGGTGGTCTTTTACCTGAAACAGCCCATGGCCGCTTTTTTGACGGGAACCCTGTTTACGCCCATCGTCCAGGAGCAGGAGTGGGCCAAGATCGCCGAGCACGCCCAGACCACCGAAAAGCCCCTGGCCGCCCTGTTCAACCACCGCGTCGAACACCCGGTGGGAACCGGTCCGTTCACCCTGGCGCACTGGCGATCGGGCGCCTTTTTGCACTTGAAGCGCAACCCTTATTTTTTCGGCACCGGTCAGACCATCAACGGCCATCTGTTGGGACCTTACGTTGACGACGTGGTCTACACGGTTTTCGGCACATCGGATGTGGCCATCCTGGCGTTGAAAAAAGGCACCATCGACATGTTCTGGTGGCCCATTCAGCCCGGTTACATGAAAAGCCTGAGCCAAAATGAGAACATCCGGCTGTTCCGCAATGAAAAAAGCGCGCTCTATTTCATCGGTTTCAACGTGCGGCGACCGCCCTTCGACCAGGCCGTGCTGCGGCGCGCCGTGGCCTACAGTATCGACCGGGACTTTATCATCTCCCGAATCCTCCAGGAGCAGGGCAGCAAGATGTTTTCGGTGATTCCCGCCGAAAATGCCTTCTGGTATGATGACGACCTGCCGCGCTACGGCGACAGTCTGGGCCGGGAGGATCGGATCAAGGCCGCCTATCGGTTGCTGGCCGAAGCCGGTTACACCTGGGCGGTGCCGCCAGTGGACAACAACGGCAACCTTCAGCCGGCCAAGGAGCTGCGGCTGCCCGACGGCCAGCCCATGCCGCGTTTCACCATCTTGACGCCGCCGGCCGATTACGACCCGCACCGGGCGACCACCGGCCTGATGATCCAGGAGTGGCTTCGCGATTTAGGGATGCCCGCTTTTGCGCGCCCCATGTCATTTTCCTCCCTGCTCCAGCAGGTCAAAAACAAGCATGACTTCGATGCGTTCTTGCTGGGATACGGGCACCTGCGGCTGGATCCCGACTACGTGCGCAACATGTTTCATTCGGGCAACGACAAACCGGAAGGGTGGAATATGAGTGGCTACCGCAATCCCGATTTTGATGCGATCGCCGAACGGTCCGCCTCGGAACTGAGCCCCATCGAGCGGCAGGCCATGGTGCGGGAGATGCAGCGGCTGATCGCCCGCGACCTGCCGTACATCCCGCTGTACAAGCCATCCGTGGTCGAGGCCGTGCGACGGGATCGTTTCACCGGCTGGGTCGAGATGCTCGAGGGAATCGGCAACATCTGGTCCATGTGCTGCGTCCGGCCGGTGGGATCATAATGGGACTGAATCGTTACATCTTCAAGCGCCTGGTGGAGATCGCCGTGATCTTTTTCGTGATCATGACGATCCTTTTCGTCCTCTTCCGCCTGGCACCCGGCGACCCGGTGGCGCGAATGGTGGATCCGTCCATGACCCCCGAGGACGCCCGGCGGCTCAAGGAGAGCCTGGGCCTGGACCAGCCCTTGTGGACCCAGTACCTGTATTACCTGAAGAACGTGGCGACGGGAAATATGGGGGTTTCCTTCCACTATGGCGAACCGGTCGCCCGCATCCTGATGAGCCGTCTGCCCAACACCATTTTGCTGTTTACCTCCGCCATCATCCTCTCGGCGCTGCTGGGCGTGTTTTTGGGCAAGATTGCCGCCTGGCGGCAGGGCCAGCGCACGGATACCGTCATGACCATCGGTGCCCTGTTCTGCCACACCCTCTTTTTACCCTGGTTGGGCCTGATCGTGATCTGGGTTTTCGCCTATCACATCGGGTGGTTTCCGATCACGGGAATGGTTTCACCGGAGGTGTGGATCGACCCCCAGGCCGGTTTTTTCGCCAAAGCCCTGGATGTGCTGCACCACATGATCCTGCCGTTGATGACGCTGATTGTGATTCACTTCGGCAGCTACCTGCTGGTCATGCGCAGCAGCATGCTCGACACCCTCAAAGAGGATTACATCCTCACCGCCCGCGCCAAGGGGTTGAACGAAAAGGCCATCCGCAACCACCACGCCGCCCCCAATGCGGCCTTGCCCGTGGTCACCAGTGTGGGCCTGAGCCTGGCCTTTTCCATCAACGGCGGGGCGCTGACCGAAACGGTGTTCACCTGGCCGGGTTTGGGACGGGAGCTGGTATTTTCGGTCAGCCACAGCGACTATCCCCTGGCCCAGGCGGCCTTTCTGCTGATTGCCCTGGTGGTGCTGCTGGCCAACCTGGCGGTCGATGTGCTCTACGCCTACCTGGATCCAAGGATACGGTACTGACATGTCTGTCCCGTCGCCCACCACGACTGCCCAAAACGAACCGGCCGGCATCCCGGCCGGCAAGCACGGCGCCCACTGGGTGGAACGCTTCAAGGAAGGCTGGGCTGTCTACCGGCAGAATATCATCGGCCGCATCGGCCTTGCGCTGCTGGCCATATTCGCCCTGATGGCGGCGGTCAGCTTCATTCCCCCGTGGATCGATCCCATGTACCACCCCATGACCGGCGTCGACCCCAATATTAGCTACAGTACCGGTCCCAGCTGGCGGCACTGGCTGGGAACCGACTTCATCGGTCGGGACCTTTTCAGCCAACTGCTCGCCGGTGCCCGCATCGCATTCATGGTGGGAATCACCTCGGCCCTGATGAGCATCGTGTTCGGCACCACCATCGGTATGATTGCCGGCTATGCGGGAAAAAGCACGGACCTGCTGCTCATGCGGCTGGCCGACATGATCATGGTAATGCCTACCCTGCTGGTGGTGCTGATGCTTTCGGCGCTTTTCGGCCAGCTCAACATCTGGGTCATCGTAATGATGATCGCCCTGTTCCGCTGGCCCGGGGTAGCGCGCGTCATCCGCTCCCAGACCCTCTCGTTGCGCCATCGGCCCTTTATCGAGGCGGCGCGGGTGGCCGGCGCCTCCCACGTGCGAATTATTTTCCGGCACATTCTGCCCAATGTCATGCCCCTGGCCTTGCTGTACATGACCTTCCGGGTGACCTCAGCCATCATTATCGAAGCGGCCCTGGCATTTTTGGGTTTTGGCGATCCCGGGACCGTGAGCTGGGGCATGATGCTCCAGTGGGTCTGGAAAACCGGGCACATGTTCCAGGCCCCCTATTGGCTGCTGCCGCCGGGGATTTGCATCTCCCTGATCACCATGGCGTTCTACATGACCGGCCGCGCCATGGACGACGTCCTGGATCCGCGCCTGCGCAAAGAGGAGACCAAGCCGTGACCGCACCCCTGCTGGAGGTGGACAACCTGAGCATCGGTTTCGAGACGGCTGCCGGCATGGCTCTGGCGGTGGACGGGGTCTCTTTCCGGCTGGATCACGGTGGATCGTTGGGCCTGGTGGGTGAATCCGGGTGCGGCAAGACCACCATTGGCATGGCCTTGATGGGGTTGTTGGCACCCAACGCCCGTATCGTCTCCGGGCAGGCCCGCTTCGAGGGCGAGGATCTGTTGACCGCTCGCGATTCGCGGATGCGGGAGATCCGCTGGCGCCGGATCTCCATGATCTTTCAATCCGCCATGAACGCGTTGAATCCGGTTCACCGGGTTCGAGAGCAGATCGCCGAGGCCATCGTCACCCACGAGCCGGACCTGTCCCGACATGCCCTGGCGCACCGGATCCGGTCCCTGTTCGAACTGGTCCGGATTCCTGAAAACCGGCTGCAGGACTACCCGCACCAGTTTTCCGGCGGCATGCGCCAGCGGGTGATCATCGCCATGGCACTGGCCTGCAACCCGTCGATGATCATTGCCGATGAACCGACCACGGCCCTGGATGTGATCGTCCAGAACCAGATCCTGAGCGCCATCGGCACCTTTCAAAAGGAGATGAGCATCGGCATGATCTTCATCTCCCACGACATCGCTGTCGTGGCGGACGTGTGCAGCCACATCGGCGTCATGCATGCCGGCAGCATGGTGGAGTTCGGTCGGCAAGCGGATGTGCTGGACTGCCCCGGCCACCCCTACACCCGCAATCTGGTGGGCAGTCTGTTGACCCTGTCGGACCAGCCCGCTGACCTGTCGGATGTGGCCTGCACCGTGACCTTCGATGACGCCGAGAGCGGATGCCCGCTGAGCGCCGACTGCCCGGATGCCGTCGCCGAATGCCGCTATGAAAAGGCTCGATGGGTCGACCTCTCGGCGACCCACCGGGTACGATGTCCACTGGCCGGCCAAAAACAGGGTAGATGATCGCGACCGCCGGCCGGCCGCGCTGAACCAAGCCGTCGATCCGAAACCATATTTATGAACACAACCGCATCCATAATGGCAATGACCGATGTCTCCAAGGTCTACCGGTCCCGGGGGGCGCTGTTGGGCCGGCCCGGCCGGCGCGTGGTCGCCCTGGATCGTTTTTCCATGGCGATCGATCCGGGTGAGATATACGGACTGGTCGGAGAGAGCGGCAGCGGCAAAACCACCGCCAGCCGCCTGATCGTGGGTCTCGAAAAACCAGACAGGGGGCGCATCCAGCTGTACGGGGAAAATGTCATCGGCCTTTCGGGCCGCGCCCGGCGCGAGTTCGCCCGCAAGGTACAGGTGATCTTCCAGGACCCCTATCAGAGCCTCAACGCGCACCTGTCCATCTTCGATGCGGTCTGCGAACCGCTGATCATCCATGGCATCGGCAACCCGGCCGAGCGTCTGGAAACGGTTTGTTCGGCCCTTGAAACCGCCGGGCTCAAGCCGCCGGAGACCTACCTGGGCCGTTATCCGCACCAGCTTTCCGGTGGCCAGCGCCAGCGCGTGGCGATTGCGCGCGCCATGGTGTTGAAGCCGCTCTTTTTGATCGCCGACGAGCCGACCTCCATGCTGGACGCAACCATCTCCTTCCAGATCTTTCACTTGCTGAATCGCCTGCGCAAGAACTTCGGCGTGGCCATGCTGTTCATTACCCACAGCCTGGCGGCGGCCCGCAACCTGTGCGACCGCGTCGGGGTGATCTACCAGGGGGGCCTGGTGGAAGAGGGCACCGCCAAGGAGACCATCATGCACCCCCGCCATCCTTACACCAAAGCGCTTTTGGATGCCCATCCACGTTACGGCAGCAGCAACCACCGGGGATATGACACCCTGTTGGCCCAGGCGCGTCCCATCCCGGAGGGTGCCCACTGCCGGTTCTATCCACGCTGCCGGCTGGCAATCGAAAACACCTGCAATCTGA
The DNA here is from genome assembly GCA_963785365.1 of uncultured delta proteobacterium. Classification (GTDB taxonomy): domain Bacteria; phylum Desulfobacterota; class Desulfobacteria; order Desulfobacterales; family Desulfosarcinaceae; genus Desulfosarcina. The sequence goes on from CAWAUZ010000003.1 coordinate 40,823, forward strand.
ATGTGCCGCCGTCCAAGGCCGTGGACGCCGGGCACCGTGTCGCCTGTTTTCTGTATTGAGGGTTGGCCCACGCCCGGCGGTTGCCTGAAGTGCCGACCGTTGTTATTGTGTTACCATGTATCAACTGCATCCGTTGGCAGGTTTTTCATGAATTCGACTCCAGCGAACGAACCGTCCCTAAGGCATCCCCGTCGTCCCGGTATCCGCAAAGTCCTGCTGGCCGGTGTCTTCTGGCGGATTTTCGCCATCGAGATGATTCTGCTGGTCTGGTCCGTGGCTTATAAAATGTTGTCCGAGGATGCCACCGGATCGGAATTGATGTGGTACGCCCTGCGCATCATTTTGCTGGTGGCGGTGATCCTGCTGTTCATGATGGTGACCTTGCGTCAGTTTTTCGAACGCAAAATCATACGGCCCATGGAAGCCATCTCCGAGGCCAACCGCAGGCTCGATGTCGACAACCCCGAAGCGGTCGATGTGCCCCTGGAAGCGGATGCGGCCATTGAGCTGCGTGAAATCGTCACCACACGCACCAAAATGCTGGCCGCGATTCTCAAGGTCTCCAACCAGCGCCTGCAGCTGGTCAACTTCATCAGGGAGACCTTCGGCCGCTACCTGTCCCGGAAAATCGTGGACAAAATTCTGGAATCGCCCGACGGCCGCCGGATCGGCGGCCGTCGTCAGGTGGTGACCGTGCTCATGTCCGACCTGCGCGGATTCTCGGACCTGTCCGACACCCGGGATCCCGAAGAGATGGTTCAGATTCTCAACCGCTACCTGGAAGCCATGACCCAGGTGATCGATCGCTACGACGGCGTCATCGACGAATTCATTGGCGATGCCATATTGACCGTTTTCGGGATTCCCGAGGAGAAGGCCGATGACCCCGCCCGGGCCGTGGCGTGTTCGCTGGCCATGCAGCAGGCCCTGTCCGATCTGAACCGGGAACTGCTTGAAGACGGGCTGCCGCCCCTTGAAATGGGTATCGGGATCAACACGGGTCCGGTGGTGGTGGGCAACCTGGGTTCGGAAACCCGGACCAAATATGGAATCGTCGGCGCTGTGGTCAACATCGCCTCGCGGATCGAGTCCAACACCGTCGGCGGCCAGGTGCTGCTTGGCGACGCCACGCATGCCTTGGTCAAAGACCAGGTAACGGCCCAGCCACCCATGACAGTCATGATGAAGGGGCTCAAAAAACCCCTGGTGTGCTATCCGATAACCGCCATCGGGCCGCCCTACCACATACAGGTCGTACCGCATGAACAGCACTCCCTCGTCGAGCTTCGCCTGCCGTTTCAACTGTGGCGCCTGGATGGCAAGAAGATCGTTTCCGGGCCCGTCACCGGCGAGACCCGCGGTATCAATGCAACCACCTTTGCGGTGACGATTTCGGACGACCTGGCACCATTGACAAATGTAAAGCTTCAATTTACCTTCTGCCGTGAGGCCCACTGTTTTTCCGACATTTACGCCAAGGTGATCGAGGTGGCCGACGCCGACCGGCCGCGGCCCGTCTATCGGCTGCGTGTCACCTACATGGATCAGCAGGATCGGGCCCTGCTGACCGACTGGATCGAGGCGGCCTGAAGACCGACCCGCCCGCCACTGGGAAAAGCGAGACCCCATGCCGGTGAATCCACCTTGTGCACCCACATCCAGGCGCGCGGCCGCTGAACGTGACTGCCGGCGACGCTGGCTGAAAGCGCTCTGGCGATGGCTGCCGACGATTTGCGCAGCCGTCATCGTGTTGCATCAGGTGGTTCCGGAGTGCGCCCGGGCGGAAGCGGTCGTCAACACCCTGGGTATGGCCTTCGTGCGGATTCCGGCCGGCATGTTTGTCATGGGCAGCCCCCTCGAAGAAGTCAGTCGCGGTGTTTCCGAGGTCCAGCACCCCGTCACCATCAGCAAACCCTTTTACCTGCAGACCACCGAGGTCACCGTCGATCAGTGGCGGGCCGTCATGGGAACGCGCTGGTTCGGCCGAAAACGCGGAAGCGGCGACATGCCGGTGGTCAAGGTCTCCTGGCACGATTGTGTCCGATTCATGGACCGGCTCGGCCAGATGACCGGCGACCGCTATGCGCTGCCCACCGAGGCCCAATGGGAGTACGCCGCCCGAGCCGGCAGCCAATCCGCTTATTTTTGGGGCAGCCAGATCCAGTGCGACGATGCCATGGTTGCCAACAACCCCATGAAGTACGACGCCTGTGTCGACGCCAACCGGTCCGCTGGCCTAAAAGTCGGGCAGCCGGCGCCGGTAAAAAGCTATCCGCCCAACCCCTGGGGGCTTTTCGACATGCACGGCAATGTCTGGGAGTGGTGCCAGGATCGCTTCGCACATTATCCGAGGACCGCCGTGGTCGATCCCTTTGAAACCGAAGCGGGCAAGGATCGGGTCCGCCGCGGCGGTTCCTGGTTCGGGCCCGGCTATTCGGCCCGCAGCGCCAATCGCGCCTACGCCCATCCCATGAGCCGCCTGCAAAACACCGGCTTCCGGCTGGTGATGATCGTGCCCGACCGGCCCGGCGATCCGCCTCGATCTCCATGACGGGGTCAACCTCCCGAAAATAGCCCCCCAATCGTCGGCATGCCACCTCACCCGCCCGCGGCCCGGAACCGGCCCAGGCACCTGAAAGGTAATCTCCTTGCCAATCCGCAAACAGATCAGGCGCTGGCTGAATGTGCACGAAGAGGAGATCGGCCTGTTCATGTGGACGGTGCTGCTGCTGTTCCTGGTGCGCAGTTCGGGCATCTTCTTGAACAATTATGCCGAGACCGCCTTTTTGAAACGCTACGGCGTGGAGTACATGCCCATCGTCAACATGATCAACGCCGTGGTGACCTTTATCGTCATGGGGTTCATGGCCGGTTTCATCGCCCGAATGCCCGGCGCCCGGCTTCTGGCCAGGCTTTTCGTTTTCTGCGGGCTCTCGGTGGCGCTTATCCGCGCGATCATTCCGCTTGGCATCGACCTGGTCTATCCGGCCCTGTTCATGTTAAAATCCCAATACGAAGTGCTTCTGGCCCTGTTGTTCTGGAATCTGGCCAACGACCTGTTCAACACCCGGCAGTCCAAACGGCTTTTCCCCCTGATTACCGCCGGCGGCGTCATCGGGCAGATCCTGGGCAGTTTCGCCACGCCCCTGGTGGCGCGCTGGTTGCATCTGGACAACCTGCTGCTGGTCTACACGGTCACCGCCCTGGCCGGCGCCTGGGCCGTGCTGGCCATGGGCAAACGTTACCCCACCTTGCTGTTTCAGCAAAAAAAAACGGGTCCCCACACGGGTCGTACCTCCATGATCGAAGAGTTCAAGACGGTCTGGCCCCTGATACGAGCTTCGTTTTTGGTCAAGATCCTGGTCGGTTTGACCTTCATGGCCAATGTGGTGATTCCCATCATGAACTATCAGTTCAACTTTGCTGTCAATGAGCAGTTCGCCACCGAAACGGGCCTGATCATATTTTTCGGCTATTTCAGGGGGGTGCTCAACATCGTCAGTCTGGTGATTTTAGTGTTCGTCGGCAAACTTTACGATCGCTTCGGGCTGCCGGTTGCCCTGATGTTCCACCCCTTCAATTACCTGCTGGTGTTTTTGACCTTTCTGTTTCGCTTCGATGCCGTCGCGGCCATATACGCGCGCATGTCTTCGAACATCATCCGCACCACCATCAACATCCCCGCAACCGCGGTGGTGACCGGTCTTTTCCCGGAATCCTACCGGGCGATGGTGCGACCCTTTTTACGCGGGACCGTGGTGCGCATCGGCCTGTTCCTGGGATCAGGGCTGATCCTTTTGTCCGACAACCTGTTTCACCCGCGCTACCTCTCCCTGGTGGCCATGCCGTTCGTACTGGTGTGGTTGGTGATCCCATTCATCCTCAAACGCCGCTATGCCGGCCTCCTGCTGGATCTGGTGGCCGATGAGCGCATCGATTTTCGCAGTCTGGAGGCCGGTGAATTGGGTCAGGTGTTCAGGGACAAGCGCGTCCAGGCAACCCTGGTCGATCGCTTTCATCGTGCATCCGGACAAGAACGCCTGTGGTACGGTCAACTGCTCCGGTCGATCCACATCGCGGGCCTGGATGCCCATCTGCTGACGGCGTTGTCCGAGGAGCGGGATGGGCCCACCTGCGTCGAACTGGTCGGGCTGCTTTCAGACGACGCCGGTCCGTTGGCGCTGGCGACCTTCAGCCGCCTGGCAGAGACCAGTCCGCCCGATCTGGTCATCGCCATGATTGATGTCGGCCACCGTATTTCACCGCACCTTTTCGCACCACTGCATCGCCAAATTGTCGAATCGTCGCTTCTGCTCGAGGTCAAGGCCCACGCCATGGGGTCGCTCTATTCCGTCGATGCCAAGCGCTACGGCCCGGCCATCGAGGCCTGGCTGATGTCCGCCGACGGCGCCAGGCGCCAGGCCGGGATTATCGCGGCCGGCATGTGCCGGGAGTGTCGTTTTACCGACCGGCTCAAAACCCTTTTGGCGACCAGCGATGACCATGCTACCCAGATCCTGGTGCTCAACAGCCTGCGCGCCGGCAACGCCGCCGGCCTCAATCCCCAGCTGGTGCCGCGGCTGTCGGACCCCGACCCCAGGATGCGCCGCGCGGCGCTGGACAACTATCGCATCGTCGACGAGGCTTCCCTGAAACAGGCCATATCGCTCTTGGGCGATCCGTCCGACGCGGTGGCCCGGCTGGCCCGCGAAAAGATCGGCAGCGCCGCCTACCAGAACGATCTGCGTCTGATCAAATCGCTGTCACTGCCCCAGAAGAAGATCCGGGAAGCCCTGTTCGACCTGTTGGAAGAGATGTCCATCCAGGACCTGGTCGTCTTTCGGTTTGTTCAAATCCAGGCCAAAAACTGCTATCAACTGATGCTGCAGGCGCGTGAGGTAGAGCGCATGGGCAGCGCCGAAATGCACCGGCTGCTATTGGTTCATCTTCAAGAGCGGGTCTGGTTCACGCTGCAGACGACCCTGCGCGTCCTGGCTGCCCACGATCGATCGGGTCGCATGAACAGGGTCGCGGCAACGATTTTTTCGGCCGATGCACGCCAACGGGCCAACAGCCTGGAAGCGATGGATGACATCCTCGACAAGCGTCTGGTGCGGCTGTTGACACCGCTTTTGGACGACATGGATCGGTCCGACCGGATCGCCAGGGGACGACGTCTGTTCCCCCACGAATTGGTACAGCCGACGACACCGGCGCTGTGGCACAGCCTGCTGACCAGCCGCAACTGGGTGACGGTGGTTCTGACGTTGGTCCTGATCCGCCGGGCAGCGCTCGATGTCGGGGATGTCGATCGCATCCAGGCCTTGGCGGAACACATCAATGACCACGTCTCCCAGGCGGCGGCAGCCCTGCTCAATGACATCAGGCCCCACCAGACCGGACAGGCCCTATCACAGGGGTCATCACAGGAGCCATCAATGGAAACCGTCGACACCATTCCCCTGACCGATAAAATCGTTTACCTGAAGAACATCGAAATCTTTGCCGACCTGTCCGTCAACGAGCTGGCGGCGGTTGCCGCGGCCACCCAGGAGGCGGTTTTCGATGACGGCGAAATCGTTTTTAAAGAGGGTGATTACGGCGACACCTTGTTTTTCGTCGTCGACGGTAGTGTGGCGGTCATCAAGGACCGCAGTAGCGGTGCGGCCATCGAGCTGGATCGTATCGGCGCCGGGGATTATTTCGGTGAGATGGCGCTGTTCGGCGACGATCGGCGATCGGCCACCATCCGCGTGAACAAGGCCTCGCGCTTTTTGACGCTGCACAAGCATGAGCTCCAGGAGATCGTGCGCGAATTCCCCCAGATCGCGCTGCACATCTGCCGGGTCCTCAGCACGCGCATCCGGCATCTGCACGGCAAGATCTCGGAACATACATGCTAATTGACTTTGTCAGGGCCAGTTGCTAAGCACATGGGCCGATTGTGCCTTCGACAATGGACGGTAACCAATGCAAAAAAAGCCCAAACCCCTTTTCAGGCACCCGGGCATCGTCCTTTCGCCCTGCGATTTCGGCCACGGCATCTTCACCACCCAGACCATAGCGGCCGACACCACCCTGGAGGAGTGTCCCTATCTGCGCATCAATGCCGAGGAGTGTGCGGGGACCCTTGACGACTATGTGTTTAACCTGGAGACGGCCGAAGACAACGGCGTGTCGGATGTCTACTCCCTGGTGTTGGGCTGGGGCAGCCTCTTCAACCACGCCGACGACCACAATACCGAATATTGGCACGATACCGACCGCGATCTGATCGTGTTCCACACCATCAAGAAGGTCGTCGCCGGCAAGCAGCTTTTTGTGAATTACGGCAACGCGTGGTGGGCCTCGCGGGAATTGAAACCGGATTGACGGGCCGGGGCATGCGGCCCGTTGCCGGGCAACTGCCCGAATAGACCCCGAAATCGTATCTTGATGGTTGTACAGCGAAAAAAACACAACATGTAGTTGTGTTTTCATGCTTGACACACAACATGTGTTTTCGTATGCTGCTTTCCATAGCGCGTTCCGCTGCATCGGCAGCCCGATCGCCGGCCACAGCCGGATCTATTCGGAGCGCACGCCAATCTTCAGCCGCAAAGCAAACCGATGATCGAGCAAACGCCATCCGTCCGCATGAAAGGGGTCGGCGACAGCCTCTGGGTAACGGTCGCTCCCGACACGTCTTTCGAACGCATCAAGGCCGAATTGGCGGCACTTTTCGAACCGCTGCGGCACATGGCGCACGCCACGCGGGTGGTGTTGGACACCGGCAACGGGCAGGGCAGCGACGACCGTCGCCGCCGCATCCGTACTTACTTAAAGGAGGCCTTCAAGTTCAAGGAGATCGCCGCACCGCCGCAAATCGGAAATCGTGAAGAAAAACCTGTCAAAATGAAATATTCCCGCAACATCATCGCGCAGCACCGCGCCGATTCCCTGGTGCTGGCCGGTCGTGTGCGCTCCGGGCAAAGCGTCAGCGCCAAAAAGCATCTGATTATCATGGGCGATGTCAACCCCGGCTGCGAGTTGATCGCCGGCGGCGACATCCTGGTCTTCGGAAGTCTGCTGGGAACGGCCAATGCCGGTCAACCGGACAACAATGACGCCGTTATCCTGGCCCTCGATTTTCGGCCCCTGCAGGTCAAGATCGGTGGGATCGTGGCGGCCGGCCCGCCGGCCACCGGCCAGGGCGTTCCGGAAATCGCCCACATCGAAGCAGGTGCCATCGTCGTGGATGATTACGTTGCGGCCAATCCATTCAAGCGTATTCCGTGGCCCGAAATCCGCTGAACGAAGCGGGGCCCGGCCCATTGGATGGATGCCTGAATGGGACGTCCTGTCAGTTAATATAGTCGGGAAACCTGGTTGTTAAGTAAAAATTTAAATTACGCGTAAAACTGCAGAGGTGAGCCGTGTTAGGTAAAATTATCGTTATCTCATCGGGCAAAGGCGGCGTTGGCAAAACCACTGCCACCGCTTCCATCGGAGCGGCCTTGGCGATGGAGGGCAAGAAAGTGGCCGTGGTGGACATGGACATCGGGCTGCGCAACCTGGACGTGGTCATGGGTCTTGAAAACCGCATCGTGTTCAACATCGTGGATCTGGCCCGGGGCAAATGCAAATTGCAGCAAGCCGCCATCAAAGGCCGGCGCCTCGAGAATCTGTTTTTGATTCCGGCCTCGCAAAGCGACAATAAGGATGCCTTGACGCCGGAAGACATGATTCGGATCTCCAAGGAGTTGCGCAGGGAGTTCGATTTTGTACTGATGGACTGCCCGGCCGGGATCGAGCGCGGGTTCGAGAACGCCGTGGCGGCCGCCGATGAAGCCGTGGTGGTCTGCACCCCCGAGGTCTCCTCGATCCGGGATGCGGACCGGGTGATCGGATTGCTGTACGCCAAACAGATTCCGCCCAAGCTGCTGGTCAACCGGATCGTGCCGGAGATGGTGGCGCGCGGGGAGATGCTCAGCCATCAGGATGTCGTCGACGTGCTGTCGATCGACCTGGTAGGCCTGGTCGAGGCCGACGACCATGTCGTGGTTGCCACCAACAGCGGCACGCCTCTGGTGATGCAGGAAAATTCAAAGGCGGGAAGGGCGTTCCGTCGCATCGCCATGCGGTTGAACGGGCAGCCGGATCTGCCCATCGAGGTGCCCGGTGCCTCCAAATCCTTCTGGAAAAAAATCGGATCCAAGATCGGTTTCGGGAAATAGGGGTAAACCAATGCTAAACGGATTCATCAAGAAACTGTTCAACAAGAACGGCAGCAGGGAGACCGCCAAGAAACGGTTGCAGTTCGCCTTGGTCTATGACCGCCTGGAAGTCTCCGACGACATCCTGAAAGACATGCAGCAGGAAATTGTCGCCGTCATCTCACGATATTTCGTCATCGACCAGACTCAGCTCAAATTGGACATCACCCGTGAAAACGATCTGTCGGCCTTGATTTTCAACACGCCCATTATTTCGGCCAGATCCAGGTAGTGCCCATCTTAAATGGTTATTTTGGCCGGTCTCTGTGTTCTGCAAAATGAAAACGATCCCGCATGCCGGCTACGACCGCCTTGGCGATGGCCAGGTGGCCGGCGGTGTTGGGGTGCAATCCGTCCGGCAAAAAAAGATCTTCCCGGACGATTGGCCCGTTTTTGAAAAAGGGGTGGTACAGATCCACGACGGCCACCTCGCTTTCGTCAGCGTGCCGGACCAACCGTTCGGCCAGGTCGGACAGCGTCGATGTGAGGCGCGCGTAGCCGTTCTCCGGGGGTAGGAAGTCGCAGGCCTGTGCGGCGGCGACATTCACCGGCAGGGGCAATCCCAGCACCGGGGCGATGCCATGGTGCCGGGCCTGCACAACCATGGAGAAAATATTGCCCAGGATGTTGTTCATCGGCCATCCCCACCACAGATCGTTGGTGCCTGCCAAGAGAAAGACAAATTGTGGTTTGGGTGCGAGCACCTGTGGGTGGAACCGAGCCAACATGCCGGCGCTGGTGTCCCCGCCGATGCCGTTGTTGGCCACAACCAGGCCGAGCTGGTTGGCCACCAGGTTCGGCCAGCACTGGCCGACGGGAATGTCGGCCCCTTGGGTCAGGCTGTCGCCCATGCAGATCATGGTCATCATCTCATTTACCCTTATCTCAGGGCCCGCACATACGCTTGCAGGGCGCACAGCGATTCGTGGCCCTGTTTGCGGGCTGCGATTCCCTTGGCGGCCGCCAGCGCGCCGGCCGGGGTGGTAATGTTGGGGATGCGATAGCGGATGGCCGTTTTGCGGATGTGAGCGTCATCCTGCTGGCTCTGACGGCCGCTGGGGGTGTTGACCACCAGGGCCACCTCGCCGGTGATGATACCGTCCACCAGGTCGGGCCGTCCGAATCCGAGCTTCTTGACCAGTTGGGCCGCTATGCCGTTTTGCTTTAAAAAGGCGTGCGTGCCCCGCGTGGCCTGGATGCGAAACCCCATTTCCTGGAACAGGCGTGCCGGCTCCAGGATACTGGGTTTGTCGGCGTCCGTGACCGTGATCAGTACAGTTCCCTGCAACGGCAATGCCGCCCCGGCCGCCTCCTGTGAGTTGAAATAGGCCATGCCGAACACGTTGGCCAGCACCATGGCCTGGCCGGTGGATCGCATGCGGGGTCCCAAGAGCGGATCGGTGTCGGTGAAGGTGTCGAAGGGAAACACCGATGCGCGGATGCCGTAGTGGGGCAGCAGCCGGCGGGGCAGATCCATCGCTTCCAGCGACATGCCCAGCATGATCTCAACGGCCCGTTCGGCCATGGGTACGTGGCACAGAGTCGAGACCATGGGCAGTGTGCGACAGGCCCACGGCCGCGCTTCCAAAAGGTAGACCGTGTCGTTGTAAACGGCAAAGCGGGTGTTGAGCATGCCCTTGATGTTGAGTTCCAGGGCGATTTTTTGAATGTAGGTGCCGATGGTCTCTATGTGGCGCGGCGGGGTGCTGTATGGCGGCACGACGATGGCGGCGTCGCCGGAGTGGACGCCGGCCAGTTCGATGTGCTCCATGGCCGCCGGGACGTACACCATCCGACCGTCGCACAGGGCGTCGGCCTCGACCTCGATGGCGTATTCCAGAAACTGCTCCAGGATGATCGGTGACACGGGTGAAATCGCGGTGTGCATCACATAGTGCTCCATCATGCGGGCGTCCATGATCAGGGTCCGCTTTTTGCGGTGGCGGTCGGCCTGGGGAATTGCCACCAGGGGGTAGCCCACCGATTCGGCTAGGTCCAGGGCCTGTTCCGGGCTGTGCGCCTTGCCGCTGTGGGGGTGGGGGATGCCCAGGTCCGTGAGCAGGGCCCCAAAACGCGAGCGGGCCTGGGAGCGGGCCATGTCGTCCGTGGCGGTGCCCAGCACCGCAATTCCGTCATCGAGCAATTCCTGGGCCAAGCGCATGGCCCGGTATCCGCCGAATTGCAAAATGACGCCCTCGGGCCGTTCGAAGCGGCAGATCGCCTTGATGGCGGCGGCCGTCACCGGCGCCGCATAGGTGCGGTCGACCGCGTCGGTGCCCATGGCCGAGGCCGGGTTGGCATTCAGCGCCAGCACTTTGCGGCCGGCGGCCTGCAGGGCCCGGGCGCCGTGGACGCAGCCGTGATCCATCTCGATGTTCTGGCCGATGCGGCCGAAGGCCGGACCCACGATAAGAATCGAGTTGCCCAGAGGCTCGACTGGCCTGACCGCGCCGGACGGAGCGCCGAACGACCACGGGGCGCGGTCGCTGTCCCCGGCGGCAACGGGCCGAATCTGGATGCCGGCCTCGCTCAACCGTCGGGACGCGGCTGCTTCGGAAACGCCGCTGCAGCGGGCGATTCCGGCGGCTGAAAATCCGGCCTCGACGGCCGCTTCGAGCAGCGCTGGTGAGCGCGGATCAGGGGATGCTGCCGCCAGCTGTGCTTCCAGTGTGGCCAGTGTTGCCAACTGACGGATCCAGTCAATGTGGATGCCGGTGACACCGGCCACCGCATCGGTCCCGGCCCCGCTTTTCAACGCTGCCAGCATGGTCGAAAGGCGGTTTGGGGCGGCCGGAACCAGCGTGCGCATCAATTCATCGCGGCTGGGCGGAAGTAGGTCCGGCGGCGGCCCCACTGTCGCGGTCTCGGGTGATCGTGCACGGGCGGCGTGGTGGAGCGCCTCCAAAAAGTTGCTGCCGATGCCAAAGACCGCCCCGGTCGATTTCAGGCGGGCGTCCAGTTTGACGGTTTCTCCGGGAAAGCGTTCGAATTCCCAGCAGGGCAGGCGAACGACGACGCGCTCGTCGGCCGCGGCGCGGGTCTGCACCAGCGCGTTGCCTTGCGTGGCCTCGTCCAGGTCCACTCCCAGCGCCAGCCGGGCGTGAATGGAGGCCAGACAGGTGCCGAAAGCGCTGTCGCAAAGGGCTGTCAAGGCGCTCACCATGGGATTGACGGCCAGTACCAACACCATCTTTGAATCGGGTGCCACGGCAAACTTCAGGTGCACCGATCCGCTCACACCGGCATGCTCGGCGATCTGAAAGGCGGCCTGTTCGATCGCCAGGCGGGTCTGCGGCCCAATGGTCGCGGCCGGGATGACGGTGGTCGAGTCGCCGCTGTGAATCCCGACGGGGTCGACGTTTTCGGCCAGGGCGACGATCATCATGCGGTTGGCGGCGTCCCGCAGCACGACCACTTCGATTTCTCGATACCCGGTCAGGGCCTGCTCGATACAAAAGGCGCGGATTGCCGCGGGTGCCAGGCGCCTGCCGGTCAGACGGCTGCGCAACTCTTCCACATTGTAAACAATACCGTAGCGTTGTGGGTCGCTGGGTCCCGACGTGCGCACGAAGACGGGGTAGCCCATCTTTTCGGCCGCGGCGGCCGCATCGGAAACCTGGTCGGCAAATTGGCGCTGCGGGGTTGCCAGCCCCAACCGGCTGACGGCATCGTGAAATGCGGCCGGGTCGTCGATCAGGGCCAGGGTCTCGTCGCGGACCCCCAGCAGGCGCACACCCGTGCGTTCCAGCAGACCGCTTTGGACCAGCGTTTTGGTCAGGCTCATGGCGGTGGGACCCCCCACCGTGGGCAGCAGGCCGTCGGGTTTTTCCCTGTCGATCACCGTCGCTATGGCCTGTTCGGTCAACGGCATCAGGTAGGTCGTGTCGGCGGTCTTTGCGTCGGAGGCCAGGGCCGAGGGGTCGCAGTGGATCATGACCGTTTGCAACCCGGCCGTTTTCAGCTCTTCGCATGCCCGGCAGGCAGCGATGTCAATTGCTGCGGGCTGACCGATTCTCACCGGACCGGCGCCGATGATGAGTACTTTTTCAAGGGGGGCGGGCGTGGGCATGAGTGCTCCTCAATGGGTGTGGTCGAAGGCAAAGCTTTTATAGTTACCCAAAAAAGGCCGGTTTTCAAGCCACAATAACAGGAAATGTGAATTTCTAATGGCTTGACATGCCATTGCATTCAAAGTAGAAATTTCCGTTTGTCATTGTAAAATCCGACAGGGAGACTTCGATGGACTACAAAAAGACGCTCAACCTTCCCAGAACCGGCTTTCCCATGAAGGCCAATCTGGCCGGCCGTGAGCCTGCGCAGCTGGAAAATTGGCAGCGCATGGGATTGTATGAACGCATCCGGGCCGCGTCCACGGGCCGCCCCCCGTTTGTCCTGCACGACGGGCCGCCTTATGCCAACGGGCATATCCACATGGGCACCGCCATGAACAAGATTCTCAAGGACATCATCATCCGTTCGCGCCAGATGGCCGGTTTTGACGCCGCCTATGTGCCGGGCTGGGATTGTCACGGCCTGCCCATCGAGCACAATGTGGACAAGGAGCTGGGATCGCGGAAAAAGGAGATGACCCAGGCCCAGGTGCGGCGCCAGTGCCGGGCATACGCCGAGAAGTTCATCGACATTCAACGCGACGAGTTCAAACGCCTGGGGGTGATGGGCGAGTGGGACAACCCCTACCTGACCATGAACTACCGCTACGAGGCCATTATCGCACGCGAGTGCTGTAAATTCGCCCTGAACGGCAGCCTCTTTCGAAGCAAGAAACCGATCCACTGGTGCTGCAGCTGCAACACGGCCCTGGCCGAGGCCGAGATCGAATATCATGACGAAGCCTCGCCGTCGGTGTACGTCAAATTCGCTCTGGCGGGCGACCCGGCCGAGATCGACCCGCAACTGGCCGGGCGGCAGGTCAGCGTGGTGATCTGGACCACCACGCCCTGGACCCTGCCGGCCAATCTGGCCATCGCCCTGCATCCCGATTTCGCCTATGCGGCCGTGGCCATCGCCGATGGCGAGGTGCTCATTGTGGCCCGCGACCTGGTGGATGGTTGCATGGCCACCTTCGGCATCACCGATTACCGCGTGCTGGCCGACCTCGATGCCCGGGATCTTGAAAAAAGGCGCTGCCGTCACCCGTTTTACGATCGTGAATCCCTGATCGTTCTGGGGGAGCACGTGACCCTGGAAGCGGGCACCGGTTGTGTGCACACGGCGCCCGGGCACGGCCGCGAGGACTACGACGTCGGTTTGCAGTACGGTCTGGAGGCCTATTCGCCCGTCAATGACAACGGCGTCTTCACCGACGAGGTCGATCTGTTTGCGGGGCAGTTCGTTTTCAAGGCCAACGACCACATCAACCAGGTCTTGGCGGACAAGGGGGTCCTGCTGGCCAAAGAGACCATCGCGCACAGCTACCCGCACTGCTGGCGCTGCAAGCAGCCGGTGATTTTCCGGGCCACGCCCCAGTGGTTCATCTCCATGGAAAAGACCGGGCTGCGCCAGCGATCCCTGGCGGCCATCGACCGCGTCACGTGGGTACCCCACTGGGGACGGGAACGGATATTCGGCATGATCGAAAACCGTCCGGACTGGTGCGTGTCGCGTCAACGGGCCTGGGGGGTGCCGATCACGGTGTTCATCTGCGAGGCCTGCGACGCCGTCCACATGGATGCGGCCGCCATGGACCGCATATTTGACCAGTTCGCCGCCCACGGGGCCGACGTGTGGTTCGAAAAAGATGCCGCCGACCTGCTGCCCGACGGGCGCGGTCTGCAGCCAGTGCGGTCAGGGCCGCTTTGTCAAAGAGACCGACATCCTCGATGTCTGGTTCGATTCGGGCGTCAGCCACGCGGCCGTGCTCGAAGACCGGGACTATCTGACCTGGCCGGCGGACCTCTACCTGGAGGGCAGCGACCAGCATCGCGGCTGGTTCCACAGCGCCCTGCTGACGGCCGTGGGAACCCGCGGTGATGCGCCCTACAAGAGTGTATTGACGCACGGCTTCGTCGTGGATGCCGAAGGCAAGAAGATGTCCAAATCGATCGGCAACGTGGTGGCGCCCAAGACGGTGATCAACAAATACGGAGCGGAGATCCTGCGCATGTGGGTCTCGGCCTCCGACTACCGCGACGATGTGAGGATTTCCGAGAACATTCTCAAGCAGCTCAGCGACGCCTACCGCCGGATTCGAAACACCTGCCGCTTCCTTTTGGGCAATCTGGACGACTTTTCGCCGCAGACCGATGCGTTGCCCTACGCCCGCATGCCGGAAATCGATCGTTTCGCCCTGCACACCCTGCAAAAGCTGATGGTGCGGGCGCTCAAGGCCTACGACGCCTATGAATTCCATGTGATCTATCACCGGCTTTACAACTACTGCACCGTGGATCTTTCCGCCTTTTATCTGGACATCCTCAAGGACCGGCTCTACACCAGCCCGCCGGCCTCCGACGCGCGGCGCAGCGCCCAGACGGCCATGTATGCCGTTTTGGATGCCATGACCCGCATCATGGCGCCGATCATGCCGTTCACGGCCGAGGAGATCTGGCAGCACATGCCGGCTCTGGCCGACAAGGCCGACAGCGTCCATCTGGCCGCCCTTCCACAGCCGGACGACCGCTTGACGGACGGGGCCCTGGCCGACCGGTGGCAGACCCTGCTCAGCGTGCGCGCCGAGGTGACCAGGGCCCTGGAGCAGGCCCGGGCGGACAAAGTGATCGGCCACTCCCTGGATGCGGCGGTAACCGTCGGGTTGGCCGATGACCTGTTCGCCACGGTGGCCGGATATGCCGACGACCTGCGCGCCATTTTGATCGTTTCCAGGGCCACCCTGGTCAAGGGCGAGATCGCCGGCGCTTATGCCGGGCGCGAAACCGAGGGCGTCTGGATTCAGGTGGAACCGGCCGGCGGTGACAAGTGCCAGCGCTGCTGGGTTCATGACGACAGCGTCGGGACCATTGCCGATCACCCCACCATCTGCACCCGCTGCCAGGGTGCCCTGGCGCAGATGCCGGACCGGCAGCCGCAGCCATGAAAAAACGCTCATGAACGATTCCGTGGACACGGCCGGAAAGACGGCCCGGCCGCCCTCCATGGGCGCCCGGCACTTTGCGATCATCGCCGGCCTGGTGGTGGTGCTGGACCTGATCACCAAGCAGGCGGTCCTGGCCAGGCTGCCGCTGTTTGACACCATCGTTGTGATACCGGGATTTTTCAATCTGACCCACATCCGCAATCCGGGCGGCGCCTTCGGTTTCATGGCCGCGGGCAGCCAGGGCCTGCGAAATGTGTTGTTCATCGGCGCCGCGACGGTTGCCATGGGCGTGATCGTCTATTTTTACCGCAACACGCCCCGAACCCACCCGTACCTGGCGTCAGCGTTGGCGCTGATTTTCGGCGGTGCCGTGGGCAACCTCATCGACCGGCTGCGCTTCGGCGAGGTGGTCGATTTCCTGGACCTCTACGTGGGGACGTATCACTGGCCGGCGTTCAATGTCGCCGACAGTGCCATTACGATCGGCATGACGATTTTCGTGGTCCATGTGGTCCTGGGAAAAATACCGGAATAGGGGGCGACGACCCGCGAGCGTCCCTTTTGGCCTGAACGAAATGCCGCCGGGTGTCTACAGCGGCCGGCCGGCGTGTCGACCTGCCGGCCACGAGCCACCATCATGCCGACGATTGCCTACAAGGATATAGCCGATTTCATCCGCCGCACCCCCGTCGTCGACTGGCCGTCGGTTACGCTGATCTTTGGTGAGGAGATGCTCTGTAAACAGGTCTGCGCGGCGGTCCTGGATGCCTTGATGCCCCCCCCGGAGCGTCTGCTCGGCCTGGAAACCGTCGATGGCGCCGACGACGCCATCGACCATGTGCTGGCGAGCATGAACACCTATGCGCTGCTGTCCGGCAGCAAGGTGGTCGTCCTGTCCGATTCGCGCCTGTTTTATTCCAGCCGGGCCGGGCAGGCGCTGCGCGAGAAGATGGCCAGCTGCGCCCAACGCGGGGAGATGAAAAAGGCCGCGCGGCCTTTTTTAAGCTTGATGGCGCTTTTGGGACTCCAGCTCGAGGACCTGGACTCACCGGCCCGGCGTGGCCAACTGGTCGACGACGTCGACGGGCGGCCGCCGCCGTGGTTTTCCCAATTGACCGATTATTGTCATGCAAACGGGCTCACGGTGCCGGCCCAGCGCGACGACGCCGAGCGGCTCAAGGCCGCCATGACAAAAGGGTTTCCGTCGGGACATCGCCTGCTGATCACCACCGACGTGGTCGACCGCCGCAAGGCCCTGTTCAAGATCGTCGGTCAGATGGGGCTGATCGTGAACTGCGCGGTGCCCAAAGGGGAGAACCGCGCCGATCGGTCCGCCCAGCAGGCGGTCATGCAGGCCGTCGTGGACGACCTGCTGGGCCAGGCCAACAAGCGCATGGCTGCCAGTGCGCGTCGCCGCCTGACCGAGTGGACCGGCTTCGACCTGCGCACCCTGGCCGGCAACCTGGAGAAACTGATCAGTTTCACCGGGGACCGCAAGACCATCGGCGACGATGACGTGGCTGCCGTGCTGCAGCGTACCCGCAAGGATCCCATTTTCGAGTTCACCAACGCCATGGCCGATCGGGACCTGGCCGCGGCACTGTTTTTCATGCAGAGCCTGCTCGATGACGGCATGCACCCCCTGCAGCTGCTGGCGGCGGCGGCCAACCAGGTCCGGCGGCTGCTGCTGGCCAAGGATTTCATCTTGCGCGATCGCGGCCGCTCCTGGACGGCCGGTATGGATTTCACCCGCTTCAAGGCCACCTGTTTCCAATCGGTCCGGGACGACGATGCGGCCCTAAACGCCCTGGTGGGCGACTGGAATGCGGTCCTGCACCCGCTGCACAAGGGCGGTAGGCCCAAAAAAGCCGCGGCCAGCGATCTCGTGCTGGCCAAAAATCCCAAGAGCCCCTTTCCCGTTTTTCACATCCTGCAGCGTGCCGAGCGCTTCTCCCTGGAGATGCTGCGCACCGCCGTGATCGATTTGAGCGCTGTGGACCAGCGCATGAAATCCACCGGTCAGGATCCGCGCATGCTGCTGGAAGCGTTTTTGATCAACTTTTGCCGGTCCGCCGACGGGCCGGCCGAGGGCATTTAGGCCGCACCCATGGGATTCATCCAAAAACAGCAGGTCAACCTGGCCATGCGGCTGCTGGCCTGGAAGTATCAGCGCCAGGGCCAGCCGCTGCCGCCGGGCGGGCAGTTGGCGGTCCAGGCCGCACAGCTGGTCGACGAGGCCCACCGCATCGCCCGCCAGCGGGGCGGCAACGTGCTGGCCATCCTCAAGGAGATGGCGGCCGATGCCCGCCGACGCTGAACTGCCGGCGCCGGCACGGCCGGGGAGCGGCGGCGGCGGCGGTTTCATGCGGGAGAATGACGTTGAAAAACGGTGGTGCCCGTGGTAGGTATCATGTTTATCCATTGCGGGGTATCTCACCCCGGTCAATCCATCCATTTTGGTAAACTTAAGGAGGAGGAGCATGCGGAAACAATCGATTTGTTTGGCCCTATCGTTGGTCGCAGTCATGGCCTTCACGTTCGCGGCAGTCGAGGCGGGTGCCGCAGACACCGTTATTATCGGCTTCAACATCCCCCTGACGGGCGACAACCCCGACGTGGGCGCATCGTCCAAAAACGCCGCTGAAATGTACCTCGAGAACAATCCCACCATCGAGGTGGGCGGCAAGCCCTACAAACTGAAGTTTGTTTACGAGGACAATGAATACAAGGCCGAATCGGCCGTCAAGGTCAGCACCAAACTGATCACCGAGGAGGAAGTTCTGGGCATCATCGGGCCCCAGTCTTCCAGCCAGGCCGTGCCGGCCGGTGAAGTGGCCAACAACTATGCCACGCCCATGATCAGCCCCTGGTCCACCAATCCCAACACGACATTGGATCGGCCCTATGTCTTTCGCGGCTGCTTCCTGGATCCGTTTCAGGGACCGGTTGCTGCCAATTTCGCCACCGAGGAGCTGGGTGCCAAGAAAGCGGCCGTGCTCTACGACATCGCCGCCGACTATCCCAAGGGGCTGGCCGAATTTTTCAAAGAGGCCTTCGAGGAGATTCACGGCTCCGGTTCCGTCGTGGCCTTCGAGAGCTTTACCACCGGTGACAAGGACTTTTCGGCCCAGATGACCAATATCGTGGCTTCCGGCGCCGACGTCCTGTTCGTCCCCCAGTATTACAGTGAAGTTCCCCTGATCGTGCGGGCCGCCAAGGAGATGGGCTGGGACAAGCCGATCCTGGGCTCCGATTCCTGGGGCGGCGGTGACCTGATGGGCTTGTGCGGCGACGACTGCAAGGGCTATTTCTTCTCCACCCACTATGCGGCCGCCGGTGCCGAAGGCGAGACCAAGGAGTTCATCGACGCCTACACGGCCAAATACGGCAAAACACCCGACGACGTGGCCGCGCTGACCTGGGACTCGCTGGGACTGATGATCCAGGCGGTCAAAGACACCGGCGGTCTCTCCGGCGATGTCAAAGCCGACCGCACCAAAGTGAAGGACACCCTGGCCGAGGTCAAAGACTTTCCCGGCATCACCGGTGCGATGACCTTCACCCCCGAAGGGGACCCCAAAAAGTGTGCTGTCGTGGTCAAGATCAACGATGAAGGGCTGTTCGCCTTCCACGAGTCCGTCTGCCCGAAATAAGGCCTGCGTCGCCTGATGCAGCAGGACAACCCCACCCTGAGACCAACCGGCCGCCCTCCTTGACTGGGGGGGCGGCCGGCTTGTACGGGAGCCGTCTTCCATGACTTTCACGTTTTTGATGCAGAACCTGGTCAACGCCATGCAGTGGGGCAGCTTCTACGCCCTGATCGCCCTGGGCTATTCCATGGTGTACAGTATCCTCATGCTGTTCAATTTCGCCCATGGGGACATCTTCATGATGGGCGCCTACATCGGTCTGGGCGTCGCTTTGGGATTGCTGGCCCTTTTCGGCAGTGGATCGGCCCTCATTTTACCCGGATGGCTCCTGCTGGTGCTGACCATTTTGATCTCCATGTTTCTGACCGCCTTTGTGGGGATCATCGTGGAGCGCGTCGGTTACCGCCCCTTGCGCGACGCCCCGCGCGCCTCGGCCGCCATCACGGGGCTGATGATCGGCATCATGTTGGAAACTGGCAACATCCTGTTTTTAGGAGGTCAACGCCTGAAATTCCCGCAGCTGATCGAATCGACGACCTACAACATCGGCGGCGTTTACGTGACCAACATCAAAATCATGATCGTGCTGGTCTCGATCGGGCTGATGCTGGCACTGCATCAATTGATCAGCCGGACAAAGTGGGGCATGGCCATGCGGGCCATGGCGTATGACTACGTGGTGGTTCCGCTGGTCGGTGTGCCCATGAACACCATCGCGGCCATGACCTTTGCCATCGGTTCGGCGCTGGCGGCCGCCGCTGGCATTCTCTTCGGGATGGCCTATCCGGTGCTCGATCCCTACATGGGGGTCAGCTTCGGCTGGAAGGCTTTCGTGGCCGCCATTCTGGGCGGACGGGGATCTATTATGGGAGCCTGTATCGCCGGCTTCATGCTGGGGTTCATCGAAATCATGACCGTGCCGGCCATCCAGATCGTGAACCGGCTCTTCTCGCTGAACATCGGGTCCAACCTGCGCGACCTGATCGCCTACTCCATCGTCCTGGTGATCCTCATTTTCAGGCCCCACGGACTGTTCGGACAGGCCTACAGCGCGAAACTGCGACTTTGACCCTATCTGAGAGCTGACCGAGAACAAAGAAGAGCAACTATGGACGAAACGCGTGCAACCGATAAAGGCCCCGGCCTGCTGGTCCGCCTGGGGAATATTTTTCAACCGGTCCCCCTGCTGGGGTACCTGCTCGGTTTTCTGGCCTGCGTCATGGTCGAAAAAGTGGCCGGCCAGGGCCTGTCGGACTTTTTGGGGCTGCCCAAGATGCCGGTGCTGTTCGGGGTCCTGACCATTTTCAAGGTGCTGGCCGGGCTGGTCGACCTGATCACCAAGGGCGATGCCTTCAACTGGGCCACGCTGGTGCAGATTCCGGCCGCGCTGGTCTACATGACCATCATCTACCTGATCCCATTTGCGCTGGTCGCCCGGGCCACGGCCAGGCCGGCCAACCTTTTGGTGCGCTATCTTCAGAAGATGCCGCTGATCGTGGCCGCCCTGGTGCAGTTGGGCGTGATGTATGCGGTGCTACACTACTGGGCCGCCGTGAGCGATTACCGCCTGATCACCCTCAAGTTGACCCTGGTGGCCGTCCTGTTCACCTTGAGCCTGAACATCATCAACGGATACATGGGCGAGTTTTCGTGTTCGCACCCCGGCTTCATGGCCATCGGCGCCTACATGTCCAGCCTGTTTACGGTGGGCCTGTTTGCCAACGACAAGGTGCTGGGCGACGCCGTGATCACCTTTTCCGGCGCTTACCTCTCGTTTCCGCTGGCCCTGCTCTTCGGGGGGATGATGGCCGCCCTGGGCGCCCTGATCATCGCCATTCCGTCGTTCAAGACGCGCGGGGACTACCTGGCCATCATCAGTCTGGCGTTTCTCTTTATCGTGAAAAGCTTCTTTGAAAACGTTCAGGCCCTGGGGGGCAGCCGGGGGATTTCCGGGCAGCCGGACTGGGCCACGCTGCCGGTGATCTTCGTTACCGTGGCTTTCGGCGTCTGGACCATCAACAACTTCGTCACGTCGACCCTGGGAAAGGCCCTCAACGCCGTGCGTGACGACGAGATCGCGGCCGAGGCCATGACGGTGGACACCCGCAAGACCAAGATGACGGCCTTCATGTTCGGAGCCTTCTGGGCAGGGGTGGCCGGCGGCCTGCTGGCCCATGTGCTGCGCTACATCAACCCGGCCATGTTCAGCGTCCAGAAGCTGGCCGAAGTGCTGGCGATGGTCTATTTCGGCGGCCTGAATTCGGTCTACGGTTCCATCGTCGGGGCGATATCCATCAGCCTGCTGGGAGAGGCCCTGCGCCCTTTGGAGATTTTCAAGTGGATCGTTATCCCGCTGATGCTGATCCTGGTGATGATCTACCGGCCCACTGGGCTGATCGCCTTCAAGGAGTTCGATGTTCGGCAAGTGTTCGGGCCCAAGGAGGTGGATTGATATGGCGCTGCTTCACGTCAGGGAGATGAGCCACAATTTCGGAGGCCTGCAGGCCGTCTTGGATTACAACCTCAGCCTGGATCCGGGGCAGATCACCGGCCTGATCGGCCCCAACGGGGCCGGCAAGACCACCATTTTCAACCTGATCACCGGCATCTATCGACCCACCATGGGTTCCGTGCGCTTCGACGGCGTCGAACTGGTCGGCAAAAAACCTAACGAGACCGCCGCCATGGGTGTGGCGCGCACCTTTCAGGAGATGAAGCTGTGGCGCCACATGACCGTTTTGGAACACATCAAGATGGCCCGCTATTCCAAGTTGTCCTATGGCCTGATGGGCGCCTTTCTGGACACGCCCCGGCGCAGGCGCGAGGAGCGCGCCGCCACGGAACTGGCCATGGAGTACCTGCGGATGTTTGCCGTCGATCAGCATGCCGATCAACTGGTGGTCAACCTGCCGTACGGTGCGCAGCGCCGCGTGGAGATGGCCCGGGCCATGGTGATCGAGCCCAAGGTGCTGCTGCTGGACGAACCCACCGTCGGCATGACATCGGATGAGATGATGGCCATGATCGAGGTGGTCCGGCAAGCCCACGAACGTTTCAACCTGGCAATTTTTCTCATCGAACACCGCCTCAAGGTGGTCCACGAACTCTGCCAGCATGTGCAGGCCCTGGTGTTCGGAAAGGTCCTGGTCGAGGGGACCCCTGAGGCCGTCCGGCGACATCCCAAGGTCATCGAGGCCTACATCGGCGAACAGGAGGTTGAATTCTGATGCTGCTCAAGGTGGACAACCTTCGGGTTTCTTATGGAAACATCAAGGCCCTGCACGGGATCAGCTTCAACATCGATGCCGGTGAAATCGTCACCATCATCGGCGCCAACGGTGCCGGGAAAAGCACCACCCTGCGGGCCGTCTCGCGCATGGTGCCGGTCGAAAGCGGTTCCGCCATGACCTGCATGGGCCATGACCTGCTCAAATACCCGGCCGACAAGGTGGTCAGTCAACTGGGCATTACCCACGTTCCCGAGGGCCGGCGCCTGTTCGGCAATCTGACGGTGTTGGAAAACCTGCAACTGGCCACCTTTGCCCGCAAGGACCGGGACAATGTCAAAAAGGACATTCGGCGGGTATTCGAAATATTCCCGCGTCTGGAGGAGCGCAAGTCCCAGGCCTCCGGTACCATGAGCGGCGGTGAGCAGCAGATGCTGGCCATCGGCCGGGCTTTCATGAGCGGTCGCCGTCTGATGCTGCTGGACGAACCCTCCATGGGGCTGTCACCGCTGCTGATGATGAACGTGTTTCAGGCCCTCAAGGAGATCAACCAGCAGGAGGGCACGGCCATCTTGCTGGTCGAGCAGAACGCCCGGCTGGCATTGAAGTTTTCCCAAAAGGGGTATGTGTTGGAAGCCGGCAACCTCGTGCTGGAGGGCGATTCGCAAACCCTGATCAGCGATCCCGAGGTCCAAAAGGCGTACCTGGGCGGTTGAGCCGGGTCGCCGAAGGAGCGTTCATGATTAGTGCCGCCGTGGTTGGTGCGACCGGGTATGCCGGCGCCGAATTGGTTCGGATTCTCAGGGGACACCCCCAGGTAAACCTCTCCGTGATTACCTCGCGGCAGTTCGCCGGAATCCCGTACGACCGCATCTACCCGTCACTAGACGGGTTTGTCGCCTTGACCTGTACGGAAAATGATCCGGCCCTCATCGCCGGGCAGGCCGACGTCGTCTTTCTGGCGCTGCCGCACAAGGCCTCCATGGCCATGGTGCCCGATCTTCTCGAGGCGGGCCGGCGCGTGGTGGACCTGTCGGCCGATTTTCGATTCAAAAACCGCAAGGCCTATGAAGTCCACTATCAGCCCCACACCTGCGCCCACTTGCTGGAGCGGGCGGTCTATGGGCTCAGCGAAATTCATGCAAACGCGCTGGCGGCCGCCGATCTGGTCGGCAACCCGGGCTGCTATCCCACCAGTGTGCTGCTGCCCTTGCTGCCGTTGATCGCAGCGCGCCTCGTGGATCCGGCCACCATTGTTGCTGACTGTAAATCCGGCGTCAGCGGCGCCGGCCGTGCGGCCACGGCGACGACCCATTTCTGCCATGTCAACGAATCCTTCAAAGCTTACAAAGTGGGCGGCCACCGCCACACCCCCGAGATCGCCGAGCAGCTCTCCCGAAGTGCGGGCGCTGGGGTCAACATCACCTTCGTCCCCCATCTGGTCCCCATGACCCGTGGCATGCAAAGCACCATTTACGCCACCCTGACGGCGGGGGTGGATGCCGGCCGGATTTCACGGTGCCTGACCGATTTTTACCGCAACAAGCCGTTTGTGCGGCTGCTGGCCGACCAGCGGGCACCGGACACGCTGCACGTCCGGGGCACCAACTTTTGCGATATCGGCTGGCAGGTCGACCCCGGCAGCGGCCGGCTGATTTTGCTGTCGGCCATCGACAACCTGGTCAAAGGCGCCGCCGGCCAGGCCGTCCAGAATATGAACCTGATGTTCGGTTTCGATGAAACCGCCGGGCTGAACGGCATTCCCTATCCACTGTGACGCAGCCGAAGCCGGTCCTATCTTTCCGGCATAACACCTCGGCCGTCTCCGTGTCGACCAGACGCGAAACCACCTCCGTGCCCAGGCGGGTTTGGATGATGCTGCCGCTGACAAAGGCGTCGGCCGAGGTCAGGCGGCCCATTTTCAGGGCGGTGTCGCTTTCAGCCAGGGCGCTCTGACTGATATTGTGCTCCTGCAGGATCATCTCCAGCAGGTCGCGATCGACCAACTTGAACCGCTTGCGCAGGCCAGCTGCTGTGTAAACAGATCCTGAAATGCATGGCCGACCGCGCTGACCGGTTGGTGTTGTGCAAAGGGCAGAACCACCGCACTGAGCCGCTCCTCGAGCAGCCGGGCTTCGGGTGCTTTGCGGATGATCACGATCCGTTCAACCGTGTGGTCGGCAAGGTGTGTTTGAAGGTGGGCGCCGTCAAAAATAATAGATCAGGGACGCCAGGACCGTGTGCCGGGTCATGTCGGCCGTTGAGGTGGCGATGATGTTGCCGGTATCCATGTCGTCGGCCCAGCGCAGTTGGTAGGCCAGATCGAGGCTGAAGCGACGCGCGGAGATCCCAGATCCTAAAGCGATCCCGAAAACATCCTCCGGGCTGCCCTCGCTGGGCTCGGGATCGTAAAGAAACCCCAGGCGCAGCGGCACGGTCAGTTGCCGGGCAGGCCAGAGGAAAAGATACTCCCCCCCCAGCCGCACATGCGTGGTGGCATCCACATCGGAATCGGCCCGGGGACGCCCGTCGATGGGGCTGAACTCATTCCCCTGGCCGTCTTCGAGATGGTAGCCGGACCACTCCGTGCGGTAGATGTCCAGGCCGAGGGTGAACCGGTCGGTGAAGCGCCTGGACCAGCCCAGGCCATAGGACCAGGGCATGGACAGCTCGACCTCCTCGTCCACCCGGATGGGGCCGTTTTGTACCGTGGTGTTTAGGGGGGTGCCGAAAACCTGGGTCTGGTCGAACTGGAAATGGTGTTGCAGGGTGGCCGTAAAGGGCGTCTTGACCACCGCGCCCAGCGATCCCCAGGTGTCCGTCTCCCACAAGAGCCCCAGATTGAAGTTGATTCCCCGGAAACCGTCGTAGCGGTCCTGGATCCGGGTTTCCACCGCGACCGGCACGCCGGCCTGCGAACCGGTGGCGCTCTCGGTGTAGTTCGACTCCCAGCCGTTGTCGTAGCCCAGCTGGTCGGTCCAGATGTTGACCGTCACACCCAATGAGAGGCGCGGCGTCAGCTCCACGCCGCCGGCCAGCCCGACGGCGCCCACCGTGCCGCTTTGATCGAATTGGATCTGCTGGTCCAGTTGAATCGCGCCCTGGGAGAGATTGCGGCGGTAATCCAGGTCCTGATAAAAGTCATACAGGCGCTGGTAATTGACCGAAACCACCATGTTGCGGTGCCAGTGAAAGGGTATGGTGGCGCTGAGGTAGTTGAGGTTGCTGTGACTGTCGTGGCTGGTGTTGTCGATCTCGGGGTGCTGGTCGGAGGTGTACGATTGGGTTTGCCAGTAGGCGTCGCCGACGATAGAGAGCTCGGGCCGTTCCAGCTGCACCAGACCGGCCGGGTTCCAGGAGGCGGCCGTGGCGTCATCGGCGATGGCGATGAAGGTGCCGCCCATGCCCATGGCCCGTGCGCCCGAACCCACCGGCGAGGGCGGCGAGGTGACGCCCACCTGCTGGAAGAGGGTGAAGGCACCGGCCGGCGCAGTGTGGCAGCAAATACCGGCTGCCACGATCAGGGGCAGCCAGGTCGACCGTCGGCCAAGTCCGGCTCTTACCAGCAGCATCAGGCCGACGGCCAGGCCCGCGGCCATCCACACCCAACCCGGCTGCGGGGGCGCTCCCACGGCGGCGATGAAGCAGTAGGCCCCGCCGCCGGAGTCGCCGCTGGTTACCGTCAGGCTCCCGCCGGCGCTGCCGCCGGCACCGTTGGCGGGCTGCATCTCGAAATTCTGCCAGGTGACGTCGCCGCCGACCACGGTCACATCTCCGGCGGCAGCCATGTCATACTGATCCGCGGCGGCGTAAAGATCGAAGATGCCGGCCGGAGAGACCATCATGTACTGGCCCTGGTCGGCTGCACAGCGCAGCCCCAGGTCGCTGGTCACCTGGATGCCGTCCAGCATGGCGCGGCTGCGGCCGT
Source organism: uncultured delta proteobacterium (assembly GCA_963785365.1). Taxonomy (GTDB): domain Bacteria; phylum Desulfobacterota; class Desulfobacteria; order Desulfobacterales; family Desulfosarcinaceae; genus Desulfosarcina. The sequence goes on from CAWAUZ010000003.1 coordinate 66,937, forward strand.
CGGTGACCTGGCCGGCCAGCACGCCCGTGCCGGTCAGCTGGTAGAGCCCCCCGCTGGTGGCGGCGTAGAGCGACCCCGCCGCGATGGCATTGACCTGCAGGCGCGGGGTGCCCAGGTTGAGCCACTGGCCGCCCTGGTTGGGCGAGACGAAGACCCCGGCCTGGTAGGTGCCGGCATAGACGATGTCGGGATTGGCACGGTGGAAGGCCAGATCGGTGACCGAGCGGAAGCGGTTGCCGGCCGCACGCAGGGTCTGCCATCCGTCGTCGTCGCGGCGGTAGATTCCCCCATGGTTGTCCACGACAAAGATCGTCCCGTCGGCCAGGCCCCAGAGGCTCGAAAGAATGGTCGCATCCGGAATCGACTCAGCGGACCAGATCCTGCCGTCGTAGTGCAGGATCTCTCCATCGGCGTCGGTCACGGCGTAGACATCCGTGGCGCTGCTTGCCCACATGTCGTTGATGTGGTTGGTCGTTCCGCTGGTCATGGTCGACCAGTCCTGGCCGTTGAAAAAGATCAGGCTGCCCTGCGCCCCGCCCGCAAAAACGGCCTCGGTGGAAGCCACCCACACGGCATCCAGCGTTTCAGCGGTCGGGACCGGCATCGGTGACCAGGCAAGTCCGTCGTAGTGCAGGACGGTTCCCATATCACCTACCGCATAGACATCGTCGCCGGAGATCCCGGAAACCTCATTCAATGTCTCGGTCGTCGCGCTGGCCATGGCTTGCCAGGCCGTTCCGTCGAAATGCAGGATGGTCCCGGCCATGCCCACGGCCAACAAGTCGTCGGCGGCGCTGCCCCAGATGCCATAAAGGTCCTCGGTGGTGCCGCTTTGCATGGGATGCCACTGCTCGCCGTCATAGTGTAAAATGGTTCCCTGGCCACCGACGGTGTAGATGTGCGTTGCATCGATGCCGAAAATACCAATTGCGCTGTCAGTACGATCGGTGCCTTCCGACAGGATCTCTGCAACTGTGCTGTCCTCAAATTTCAACACCGTGCCATGGCCGCTGGCATAGGCAACCCTGGACGATTGCGCCCACACGTGCTGCAGGGCGATGTGTGTGTTTGGCAGGCCATATTCGGCCGCGGTCCAGGTCGCCCCGGCGTCCGTGCTCAGGTAGAGCGGCACGTCGATGTTGTCGCTGTAGCCGCATCCGGCATAGATTCTGTTGGCGTCCTCCGGATCCACGGCCACCGTGTTGACGATGGTGTCGCTCAGCCCGGTGCGCTGCCAGGTGTCGCCGCCGTCGCGGCTTTCCCACAGGTCGCCCGGCACCCGGGGGGATGTGAAATTGCCGCCGCCGGCGTAAATGTGGGCGGGGTCGTCGGGATCGAAGGCCAGGGTGTTCATCGTGTAGCTGTCGCCGGCCAGGTTTAGGCCCTCCAGGACCGCTTCGGCGGTGGCGCCGCCATCAAAGCTGCGGCGCACGTGGCTGCGGTCGGCGAAAAAGAGGGTTTGGGTATCGACCGGATCGATGGCGATGTCCTCGATCCAGCTGTTGGCGATCTTGGAGCTGATGGCCCAGGTGGCGCCGCCGTCCCGGGTTGCAGCCAGGTCGCCCCACAGGCCGGCGTAAAAGGACCGGCTCGAACCGGGCACGAAGCTGACGCTGTGCGCGTTGTTGTTCAGGCGTCGCCGCCAGACCGTGTCGGTGCGTTCGTAGACCCCCCCGCTGGTGGCGGCGATCAGGTGGTCGGCCTGGTTGTCGTCGACGTCCACGTCATTGACCACCAGCCCATTGAGGCCGGTGTTGACCGCAACCCAGGTCAGGCCGCCGTCCTGACTGGTCAGCACCCCGCCGCTGTTGTCACCCGCAAAAAGGGTGTCCGGGTTGAACGGATCGACCGCCACAGTCCTGGGGTGGCTGGCCAGTTCGGCATTCAAGGTGGCGGTTTCCCAGGTCAACCCGCCGTCCAGGCTGCGCGAAATCTTGGCCAGGTCATCCCCGCCCCAGGCCGCGGGCCGTTTCCAGCCCACGTAGACCCGGTTGGGATCGGACGGGGCGAAGACCAGTCCGAAGGCCTGGGCGCTGCCGGCCAGCGGATAGGAAAAGCGCCAGGCGCTGCCGTCGAATTCTCCACGCGCCACGCCGCTGCCGCCGGTTACGAAGACCACGTTGGGGTCGGCGGGGTGAGGGGTCACGCCGTTCAATCCGCTGTCGCTAAACGGTTTGGGGTCGATGGGTGCCCAGTTTTGCCCCCCGTCAACACTGCGGTAGAGCGACCCGTCCCAGATGCCGTCGAATCCATAGCTGTTGGTGGCGGCCCAGATCACCTGCGGCGTGTTGGGATCGACGGCCAACCCGACCACGGTGTAGTCAAGGTTGGTGCCCTGATTGAGTTTTTCCCAGGTGGCGCCGCCGTCGACAGTTTTGTAGACGGCTCCACCGGTGTAGCTGGACCAGGCCCCGGCCGTTCCTACATAGGCCGTCTGCGGGTCGCCGGGGTCGGCGGCCAGGGCGTAGCAGAAGCGGAAATTGTCCTGCCAGCCGCCGCAGTTGCGGCAATCGCGTTGGAGGGTACTGTTTCTGATGTGCTCCCACGTGTCGCCGCCGTCCACGCTTTTGGCCACCCAGTAGTTGTGGGCCGCCCAGACCAGATCGGGATTGTTCGGGGAGATGGACACGGCCAGCAGGACCTGATTGGCGAAGGTGTCTTCACCCTGATAGCGATGTTCCATTTGCATGGCCTGCCAGGTGGCCGCGCCGTCCACGCTTCTGAAAAGCCCCTCCCCGAACCAGATGCCGGTAAAAAGGCGCTCCGGACGGGCGGGGTCCACGGCCAGGGCGCTGACATTGCCGCCGTAAAGGTCCAGGTTGGTCCACACTTCGGGGCCGTAGGCGGTGTCGGCGTGCAGCGGGGCGGCGGGGAACGTGCCCATTAAGAAAAATAGCGCACAGAGGATGAGGATCGCTTTTTTAATCATCAGCAGCTCTTTCACAGCGTGGCGGTTTATGGCCTGAACGCGTGACGGTGGCCATCCGGAGAATTTCTAAGCGAAAACCAGACCACCTGCCCGATCGGTTCTTGGGCGGGAAACCGGCCGCCGATCAGCCGGCATGGTTCTGTTTGCCGGACAATGCACCATCAGGCGCAAGACCAGTACACGGTCTAAACATAGAGATCATCTGCGAATATCATTTGCGTCCGGTGGCAAGACGCTAATATGCTAAGGGAATCGACTACTCCTATCTTATCTGGGTGAGCAAATCAAGCCATAATTATAGTAATGAGAAATAGATAAGCCCCTGACCTTGATGCAGGTCAGGGGCTTTGGCGGGGAGCGGATGCGCATACCGCTGAACCACGCTGCCAGGCTAGACTATGGTTTCGACTGAAGATGGCCGTTGAAGCTCATATTGACATAGTGTTCGACACGGTAACGCTTCAAGGGCAACTGCTCGGCCATCATCACCTCGATCAATTGCTCCTTGTTGCGTCTCAAAAAATCAGCTTTCTGGACGGCAGCGTCGGCGCAGCGGCGAAGATAGGCCGAACGGGATTCTTTGAGGCAGCCCTTGTTCTCACAATTGATCACGATCGATTCGATGGTCGTGTTGTAAAATGCCCTTTGGTTTTCCGGGCCAGTGGCCAGCGCCGGCTGGGCTGCTACGACGACGGTCATGGAGAATAAGATGGACATCAGGACAACTGTGGGCATTAGTCGCATGCAGGCCTCCTTTGTTGATGGTGACTGAACAGGGGTTTTCCAGAAACGGGTGTCTATTCGCTTGTTACAATAGACGCAGTGTTGGCAAAATTCTCGCCAGCTGGCGAAAAATTTATTTTTTCCGGATCGAAGCGATGCATTCCAGGCCGATGAACGCCTCCGTCGATTCCATCTTCAACGCACGGGATGATTTACTGGCAAGTCCATACAATGTTACCGTAGCCGCTATATTCCCCTGCGCATCATCACCTTTACGCCGCTTGAAAGCGATTCGATGAAATCCCGGATTTGGCCGTCCTTCTTGCGCGCCGACGGCAGGGTGCCGTCGAGGTCGGCCAGAATGCGCATGCGCAGGGGCCTTGATTCTGGTCGACATGAACCCCGGAAATTTTTGACGGGTCTGCACCAGATGTCCAACCGTGAGGCGCTGGCAGAGAAACTGCCGGCCGACATTGCCTCGACGGTCTTCAGGCATCCATCAACCGGGGCAAGATTTCCAACAAGATCGCTTTGTTGACATCCAGGCCGTTTTGGACTAAACAAAAAAGGTTTTCAGCGCCCGCCCGTGCATGGGCACAACCCGCACCCGCACTGCCATACTGGAATCAGACGATCCGATGATGAAATCGCCGGATGCGATTTCATTGCGATACGAACGCACGGCAACCATCAATTTTGAAAGGAGACGGGAGATGACAGCAACGCTTATCAAGGGCACCGACATCCGGGAGCAGATTCTCGAGGAAATTACCGCCGATGTGGCACAGATCAAGGCCAAACACGGTGTGGTTCCGGGCCTGGTCACCATTCTCGTGGGCGAAAACCCGGCCTCGATTTCCTATGTCACCCTGAAAATCAAAACGGCCCACCGGGTCGGTTTCCATGAGGTTCAGGACAGCCAGTCGGTCGACATTTCCGAAGCGGATTTGTTGGCACTGATCGACAAGTACAACAAAGACGAAAGCATCAACGGCATTCTGGTCCAGCTTCCGCTGCCCAAACACATCGATGAGAAGAAAGTGCTCAACGCCATCGATCCGGACAAAGATGTCGACGGTTTCCACCCGGTCAACGTGGGCCGATTGATGATCGGCGGCAACGAGGTCAAATTTCCCCCGTGCACGCCGGCCGGTATCCAGGAGATGATCGTGCGCGCCGGTGTCGAAACCAGCGGCGCCGAAGTCGTGGTGGTGGGCCGCTCCAACATCGTCGGCAAGCCGATCGCCAACATGATGCTGCAAAAAGGCCCGGGCGCCAATGCCACCGTGACGATCGTTCACACCCGCACCAAAGACCTGGCGGCCCACTGCCAGCGGGCCGACATTCTGATCGTCGCCGCCGGCGTCCCCGACCTGGTCAAGCCCGAATGGATCAAACCCGGTGCCTGTGTGATCGATGTCGGTGTCAACCGGGTCGGTGAGAAAATCAGTGAAAAAACCGGCAAGAAGATCGCCATCTTGAAGGGTGATGTGGATTTTGAGGCCGCCAAGGAGATTGCCGGTTCGATTACGCCGGTTCCGGGAGGCGTCGGCCCCATGACCATCACCATGCTGATGCTCAACACCCTAAAATCGCTCAAGTTCAAGCTGGGTATCGCCTAGCCGCTGGCGGCCGGTTGAAAAAAGTGTGAGCTCCCCGCGAAGATGGCGGATCGCCGAGTAAAAAAGCTGCCATGGCGTTGAATTAACCCAATGCCATGGTGGCTTTTTTTTAACACAGCTGTCGATGGACTTGAGTGGTCTTGTGAAATGGTTTAGGATGCCGGCGTGTTGGCGTCGCAAAGCCGGTCGGTTTTTTGCAGCGCCATGGATTCGATGACAGCAAAGAGAAGCTAACCATGATCGGAAAATTTCTGACCCAGTTGTTCGGCAGCAAAAACGAACGTGAACTGAAAACGCTCTATCCCCTCGTTGAGGCCGTCAATGCCCTGGAACCGGACATACACGCCATGAGCGACGAGCGCCTCGCCGGGCAGACCGGGCGATTAAAGCAGCGTCTGGCCAACGGCGAACCGCTGGACGATCTTTTGCCCGAGGCCTTTGCCACCGTTCGCGAAGCCTCCGTGCGAACGCTCAAGATGCGCCACTACGATGTCCAGCTGATCGGCGGCATGGTTCTGCACAACGGAAAAATAGCGGAAATGAAGACCGGTGAAGGCAAGACCCTGGTGGCCACATTGCCCGCCTACCTCAACGCCCTGACCGGTGGCGGTGTGCACATCATTACGGTCAACGACTACCTGGCCAAACGCGATACCGAGTGGATGGGTCAGATTTTCACCTTCCTGGGGATGACCGTGGGAACCGTCCAGCATGGGCTGGACGACCGGCAGCGCCGGCAGGCCTATGGTTCCGACGTCACCTATGGCACCAACAACGAGTTCGGCTTCGACTACCTGCGCGACAACATGAAGTTCGACGCCCAAAGCCTGGTCCAGCGCGATCTGCATTATGCCATCGTGGACGAAGTGGACAGCATCCTCATCGACGAGGCCCGCACACCGCTGATCATCTCCGGGCCGGCCGAAAAATCGACCCAGCTCTACTACCAGGTCAACGGCATCATCCCCAAGCTCAAGGGCGAGAGCGACTACAAGATCGATGAAAAGGCCCGCAGTGCGACGCTCACCGAGGAGGGCGTGGCCCGTGCAGAGCAGATCCTGAATGTCGACAACCTCTACGATCCGAGCAACATCGAGCTGCTGCACCACACCAACCAGGCCCTCAAGGCCCACACCTTGTTCAAGCGCGACGTGGATTACATCGTCAAGGACGGTGAGGTGATCATCGTCGACGAATTCACGGGCCGCCTCATGCCCGGTCGCCGCTACAGCGAAGGCCTGCACCAGGCCCTGGAAGCCAAGGAAAACGTCAAGATCGAAAACGAAAACCAGACCCTGGCCACGATCACCTTCCAGAACTATTTCCGCATGTACGACAAGTTGGCGGGCATGACCGGCACCGCGGACACCGAGGCGGCCGAATTCAAGAAGATCTACAACCTGGAGGTCGCGGTCATTCCCACCAACAAGCCCATGATCCGCACCGATTTTCCCGACGTGATCTACAAGACCCGCCGCGAAAAATTCGACGCCGCCATCGAGGAGATCAAGGCGTTGCACAAAAAGGGACAGCCGGTGCTGGTGGGCACCGTCTCGATCGACATTTCCGAGCAGTTGTCCGCCAAACTGAAAAAACAGGGCATCGCCCACGAGGTCCTCAACGCCAAGAATCATGAGAAGGAGGCCGAAATCATCAGCATGGCCGGTCAACAGGGCGCGGTGACGATCTCGACCAACATGGCCGGTCGCGGGACCGACATCGTCCTCGGCCAGGGCGTGACCCAGTTGGGAGGGCTGCACATCCTGGGCACCGAACGCCATGAGAGCCGGCGCATCGACAATCAGCTGCGCGGCCGTTCCGGGCGCCAGGGGGATCCCGGGTCTTCGCGATTTTATCTGGCGCTCGAGGACGATCTGCTGCGGATTTTCGGCGGCGAACGCATCACCGGCATCATGGAGCGGCTGGGGATGGAAGAGGGCGAGCCCATCGAGCACAACCTGATCAGCCGGGCCATCGAAAATGCCCAGTCCAAGGTCGAGGCGCACAACTTCGATATCCGCAAGCACCTTCTGGAATACGACGATGTGATGAACCAGCAGCGCGAGGTGATCTACAAGCAGCGCCGGGACCTGCTCACCGGGGTGGACCTCAAATCCACCATCGAGGATATCATGATGGAGTCGGCCGAAGCGATCGCCGCCGAATTTGGCGATGAACGGTCGCTTCCCGAAGATTGGAACTGGGATGCCATCTCAGATGCCGTTTTCCAGAAGTTCAATTTTCGACTGGCCCAGATGGATGCCGACACCCTGGACGGCCTCAACCCCGATGGGTTGGCCCAGGCGATTTACGAACAGGCCCTTGCGGTTTACGACCAGAAGGCCGCCCAGCTGGGCGAAGCGGATCTGCGGCAGCTGGAGCGGGTGGTGATGCTCCAGACCGTAGACAACCTGTGGAAGGATCACCTGCTCTCCATGGACCATCTCAAGGAAGGCATTGGGCTGCGCGGATACGCTCAGCAGAACCCGCTGCTGGTCTACAAAAAAGAGGGCTTCGAGATGTTCCAGGAGACGATCGAGCGCATCAAGGCCGAAACCCTGGGAATCCTCTTCCGCATCCAGCTGGCTGAACCCGACCACATGGAGGAGCTGCAAAAGCCCCGCTCGCAGAAGTTGATCTTTTCCGGCGGCGGAAATGGCCCGGCGGCCAAGCAACCGGTGACGCGGGAGTCGGAAAAGGTCGGCCGCAACGCGCCGTGCCCGTGCGGGAGCGGGAAAAAATTTAAAAAGTGCTGCGGCAGATAGCGTACACTTGACAATTCAATGAATCCAACCAGTCCAACGACCATCGGCATCCTCTCCGACACCCACGGACTGCTGCGCCCGGATCTGGAGACAGCCCTGTCCGGTTGTGACCACATTTTGCACGCCGGCGACATTGGCAGCGCACCGGTCCTGGCGCGCTTGGCCGAAATCGCACCGGTAACGGCGGTCCGCGGCAACATGGACTATGGATCGTGGTCCAATGCGTTGCTGGCCCGTGAAATGGTGGTGATCGCCGGACGATGCTTCTATTTGCTGCACGATTTGCATCACCTGGACCTGGACCCGGCCGCGGCCGGAATTCACATGGTGGTCAGCGGGCATACCCATCAACCGGAAGTGGTTACCAAAGATGGTGTCGTCTTCTTGAATCCGGGCAGCTGCGGGCCGCGCCGGTTCACCTACCCGGTCACCTTCGCGCGGGTGCGCATCGCAGCGGGGCGGTTGCAGCCTCAGATCGTCGAAATCGAGGGGTAGCCAGCGACCCTCGAAGCGGCCCGGGTCGGGTTTCCGGCCAGCGGGGGCATGGCGCCGGCGGTCAAGAAAGGCACTTTACAATCCTCGTCTGCGGTGCTTATAGTCTTACCAAAAGGCGTTTCCGAAAGGATGCATGCGAACCATAATCCGTTACACACGCTTAACCAGATTCGCCCATGCCCCGTTATCAGACAGATGAGCAGGTTGGGACCACCACCCGTGATCAAACCAGGCGGCCGCCCCTGTATCGGGTCCTGTTGCACAACGACGACTACACCACTATGGAGTTTGTCGTCGAGGTGTTGATGTTCGTGTTCAACAAATCGCCCGAAACGGCGGCCAAAATCATGCTGAATGTGCATCAAAAAGGTGTCGGTATCTGTGGCCTCTACCCCTATGAGGTGGCCGAAACCAAGATCGACACGGTTCACAACCTGGCCCGTGAAAGCGGTTTTCCGTTAAGGTGCAGCATGGAACAGGAATAGACTTATGATCAGCAAGGAACTCAGTGCCACCTTGGGCTTTGCCGTCCGTGAGGCCAAGAAACGGCGGCATGAATACGTCAGTGTCGAACATGTGCTGTTTGCGATCCTGCACGACAGCTCGGGACTGGACATCGTCGAGAAGTGCGGCGGCGATGTGGAAACCCTCAAAGCCAACCTGGAGCTGTTTTTCAATGAAAACCTCGAGGTGATACCCGCGGACAGTGAGTACGTGCTCCAGCAGACGGTCGGTTTTCAGCGGGTCATCCAGCGGGCCGTCAACCACGTGCGCTCCGCCGAAAAAAAAGAGGTCTCGGTCAGCGATATCCTGGCCTCCATTTTTATGGAAAAAGAGTCCCACGCGGCCTATTACCTCAACGAAGCCGGGGTGTCACGCCTCGACGTGCTGCGGGTCATCTCCCATGACCTGCCGATCGAAGGCGCCCCGGACGAACCGGAAACCGAATCGCCGGCCGACCCCAAAACCGTCAAAAAAAAGGCCGGTCCTTTGGAGACTTACACGGTCGATCTGATCGACCGGGCTGCCAACGGCAAGCTGGACCCGCTGATTGGCCGTGAACTCGAGATGGACCGCACCATGCAGGTGCTTTGTCGGCGGCGCAAGAACAATCCGGTTTTCGTCGGCGACCCGGGGGTGGGCAAGACGGCCATGGCCGAGGGCCTGGCCCAGAAAATCTCGGAGGGCCGGGTGCCGGATCTGCTCCAGGATGTGCGGATCTATTCCTTGGACCTGGGTGGCATGCTGGCCGGGTCGAAATTCAGGGGTGATTTCGAACAGCGCCTCAAGGGGGTGGTGGCCGAACTCAAACAGCGCCAAAACGCCATCCTGTTCATCGACGAGATCCACACCATCGTCGGGGCCGGCGCCACCAGCAGCGGTTCCATGGACGCCAGCAACATTCTGAAACCGTTCTTGTCCACCGGCGAGCTGCGCTGCATCGGATCGACGACCTACGAGGAGTACAAGAACCATTTCGAGAAGGACCGCGCACTCTCGCGCCGATTTGAAAAGATCGACATCCTGGAGCCGCCGCTCAAAGAATCCGTTAAAATACTCAAAGGGCTGCGCTCCCGGTATGAGCAGCATCACCAGATCGAATACACGGATGCGGCCCTCAAGGCCGCCTGTGAACTGTCGGCCAAATACATCAACGACCGATTCCTGCCGGACAAGGCCATTGATGTGATCGATGAAGCCGGCGCCGCCATCCGGCTCGCCGGCGCCGCCAATCGCAAGAAGATCCATCCGTCGGATATCGAACGGATCGTGGCCAAGATCGCCCGGATTCCAGCGGTCAGCGTCTCCACGCCGGATCGGGCCAAGCTGGAAAATCTGGGCAATGAACTGCGTCGTTTCGTCTTCGGCCAGGACGAGGCCATCAATGCCCTGGTGACGGCCATCAAACGTTCGCGGGCCGGCCTCGGCGCACCGGAAAAACCGGTCGGCTCCTTTTTGTTCACCGGACCCACCGGGGTCGGCAAGACCGAGGTGGCCAGGCAGGTGGCCCGTCTGCTGGATGTGGAGTTTATGCGCTACGACATGAGTGAATACATGGAAAAGCACGCCGTGGCCCGCCTGATCGGCGCGCCTCCCGGGTACATCGGGTTCGATCAGGGCGGCCTGCTCACCGACGGGGTGCGCAAGCATCCCTATTGCGTGCTCTTAATGGACGAAATCGAAAAGGCCCACGAAGACCTGTTCAACATCCTGCTCCAGGTTTTGGATCATGCCACCTTGACGGACAACAACGGCAAAAAAGCCGATTTTCGCAACGTCATCGTCATGATGACCTCCAACGCTGGCTCGCGTGAAATGAGCAGCGCCACGATCGGCTTCGGCGATCCCAAATCCGACACCACCGGAAAGGGGAAAAAAGCCATCGAGAAGCTGTTCAGCCCGGAATTCAGAAATCGTCTGGACGGCATCATTACCTTCAGCCCGCTCAACCGCGAGATCATGGCCATGATCGTCGACAAGTTCATGCAAGAGTTTGCCGATCAGCTGGCCGTGAAAAAGGTCTTCTTGCAATACTCGCCGCAGGTGAGATCCTGGCTGGCTCGTGAAGGTCATGATCCGCAGTACGGTGCCCGGCCCCTGGCCCGCTTAATCCAGACCCGGATCAAGGACGTGCTGGCCGACGAGATTCTTTTCGGCAGGCTCGAAAAGGGCGGGCAGGTCCACCTGGACATGGTCGGAGATGACGTGCGATTTGATTATCCCTGACCGGTGTTGTCCGCTGGTTGCCGTTTTCGCGCCCGGCACCTTGAACTGAGCCATGCCCGTCTTCTCACTATCCGAGCGCCTCTCCTTCCCACCGCCGCACCTGGCCATTCGAGAGGGCCTGCTGGCCGTCGGCGGGGATCTGAGCCCCGAGCGTCTGCTCCTGGCCTATCGTCAAGGCATCTTCCCCTGGTATGCCCCGGGCGAACCGATCCTCTGGTGGTCCCCCGACCCCCGCCTGGTCCTGTACCCCGGCGAACTGCGGATATCGCGGTCCCTGCGTCGAACCATCAAGCGCAAGCGGTTCCGGATCACCTTCGACACGGCCTTCGCCGATGTGGTCCAGGCCTGTGCCGAAACCAAGCGATCCTATGGCAACGGGACCTGGATCACCGGCGAAATGCAAGCGGCCTACGGTGAACTCCACCGGATCGGAAACGCACACTCGGTCGAGGCGTGGCAGGATGAACAGTTGGTGGGTGGACTCTATGGTGTTTCGATCGGCGGCGCGTTTTTCGGCGAAAGCATGTTCAGCCGTGTCAGCGATGCCTCAAAGGTCGCCTTTGTGACCTTCGTGCAGCGTCTTGAGCAGCTAAAGGTCCGTCTGATCGACTGCCAGGTTAAGACTGACCACCTGATCCGTTTCGGCGCCCGCGAAATACCGCGCAAATTATTCTTGGAGCAGCTTGAAAGGGCGATCCGCGAACATGAGGGGAGGGCACGTTCTGGCCGCGTTCGCTTTGCAAAATGACTGCACCGACGGGGGCGTGCCGGACCGTTGACAGGTCATCTCAGGTCCTCCGGTGCAACGGCATCTACTCCAGCAGTTCCAGCATAATCCGCTTCTTGGCCTTGCCTGATGCGGCGTTCAGGATGGTGCGGATGGCCTGCACATTCTGGCCTTTTCGGCCGATGATTTTCCCCAAATCCGACTTGGCGACCGAGAGCTCGATGACGATGCTTTGCGTGCTGTTGATTTCGTTGACCGATACCTGCTCCGGAATATCCACGAGTGCCTTTGCAATCTCCTCGACCAGTTTCTTCATGGTAGCGCTCCCTGGCGAACAGGATCTCACTGTTGCCGTCCCCAACGCCTTCCGAAAATGAATCGCACTGTCCAAGACAAGCAATAGAGCTTTTATCGATCATCCGACGAATTCGGGAGCAAGTCAACCGTTATTGCCGCAACGCCAGTTTTGGGCGAGCGGCGATCCAGCGGTTGCCCGAGAGGACCGTTGTACGCCTCAAGCACTTTGGGCCGCGACGAATCCCAGCTCGAAGGCCTTGGGAATCGATCCGGGTGGGTCCTAATAAATGCAAGGGGGGACCTCCGACAATGGATCGGACAATCCCCCTTGGTCATAGGACGATCTGATTCAACTAGGTGTGTTCGTTGTCAGGTTGTGTGGACGCTTCGGCCGCCTCGGGCGACTCTTGTGCTTGTCCATCCCCATCGTCGTCTTCGTCGTGATCATCATCGTCGGCCGCGTCTTCGCTATCAAGTCCTTCGACGTCGTCGTCGGCTTCGATGTCGGCAGGTGCCCCGGTTTCCGGTTCGGCGTCCGCTTCGGCGTCGGCGGCATCGTCCTCCTCGGCTTCAGCCGCAGCTGCGGCCTGCTCGGCCGCCGTTTGTTCTTCAAGGGTCGTGATGGCTGCTTTCCAGCGTTCGATCTTCTGGGCGATCATCGCTTCCTGGGCCTCGTCGGTGGTCAGCTTGTCGGCCGCTTCGAGAAAACCGATCGCGGATTCGAGGTCTTCGACCGTTCCTCTGCTGGCCGACACGTCCGCCTTGTAAACGAGAATCAGGCGGTCGATGTTGTCGAGGCGGTGGTAGGCCGTGTCACGCAGTGTTGGGGTCGACGCAAAGTCGAGAGCGGTTTTCAATTCGGCCTTGATGCCTTCGAAATCCGGGATGCCGGGCGCTTTCAACAGCGCATCGGCCTTGTCGACGAAGAACTGGAAGGCCAGCGGGTAGACATCGTCTTTGGCGTAAACGTCCCGGCGTGTTTCAGGAACCGGCACACCCGGCAGGGCCATGACCTTTTCTTTGCCCAGCGGCGCAAAATTGCCTTTCCAAATTTCCAGGGTGCCCTGATTGTCCGCCAGGTAGTATTTGAACGAGTTTGAGGCGCTGGCGCCGATGACCAGTAGAATGAGGAAGGCCAGCCCGGCAGCCAAGATCTTGATGGTGTTGTCAACCGGGTCGGCAGGTTTTTTTTCGGCCGGCCGAGATGGGGTGGATTCGTAGGAAACGGTCACATCCGATTTCTGGGCAGCCGCTTTCTTGATCTCTTCCGCTTTTTCGGCAGCAGCCTTTTCGGCGGCGGCTTTTTCGGCAGCAGCCTTTTCGGCAGCGGCTTTTTCGGCAGCAGCCTTTTCGGCAGCAGCTTTTTCGGCAGCAGCTTTTTCGGCAGCAGCCTTTTCGGCAGCAGCTTTTTCGGCGGCGGCTTTTTCGGCAGCGGCCTTTTCGGCGGCGGCTTTCTCGGCAGCAGCCTTTTCGGCAGCAGCTTTCTCGGCAGCGGCCTTTTCGGCAGCGGCCTTTTCGGCAGCAGCTTTCTCGGCAGCAGCTTTCTCGGCGGCGGCCTTTTCGGCGGCGGCTTTCTCAGCAGCAGCCTTTTCGGCAGCAGCTTTCTCGGCGGCGGCCTTTTCGGCAGCAGCCTTTTCGGCAGCAGCCTTCTCGGCGGCGGCTTTCTCGGCAGCGGCTTTCTCGGCGGCAGCTTTTTTTGCAGCGGCCTTCAGATCATCCTCACTGTAGGTGTTGGTCAATAGCCCCTTGATCCGTTTGGTATCTGCCGCGGCAAAACCGGCCAGCATCTCAGGCGCTGTAAAGGTTGATTTTTCATTTTTCGTCCCGGGCACGGCTTTACCGCCGGCGGGGGTCTGGGTGCCGAATTGTCTCTTCAGAAGATCTTTCACCGAAACCGGCGCTACTTTGGGGGCGGCTTTTTTTGGGGTGCTCTTTGCGGCCGGTTTAGCCTTGGGCGTCGGTTTTGGCTTGGCGGGTGCAGCTTTCTTGGCCGGTGCCGTTTTTTTCGGTTTTGTGGTAGCGGCTTTTTTCGCTGCCGGCTTCTTCTTGGAAGGACGCTTTCTCGCCATGAAAAACCCCTTTGAATTTGTATTTGGATTGGCCTATAATAAAATTGAATGACAACCATTGTTTATAAAGGATTAGATATAGGTTGTAAATAATTTTTTGGGTGAACGGCTGGCCCACTGCGCGTCCATCCATGTCAGCATATCGCACGACTATCGGAGCTCGCTGATGGTTACCATGATTTCGGTAAGAACGGATTTCGGCCTTACGACGCCGCGTTTGACCATTCCAGGCGCGCCCATTGGCCGCCCCTGTCGGGCCCCGGCGAGACAACCGTGACCGATTTACTGGTGCGGCTATATGATATGAGCGACCCGGGGGCGCTGATGGCGTCGCTGGCCCAGGACGGCATCGAGGTGCGGCGTGCCATGGCCTGTGAGAAGATGCGAGTGGTCGACTGGGTCCACCAACGATTTGGAAGCGGTTGGGCGGCCGAGTGCGATGTGGCCTTCGCACGGCGGCCGATTGCCTGTATCGTTGCAGTTCGGGGGCGGCGGTTGCTGGGCTTTGCCTGCCATGACAGCACCTGTGCCAACTTTTTCGGCCCCATCGGCATCGATGCCGCTTTCCGGCACAAAGGCATCGGGCGTGCCGTGCTGCAGACCACCTTGCAGGCCATGGCCCAATGCGGCTATGCCTATGCCATCATCGGGGCCGCCGGGCCGGTTTCCTTTTTCGAAAAGAGCGTGGGGGCCATCGTCATACCCGGGTCCACGCCCGGCATCTACCGGCCTGCCATCGAGGAGGGCGGATGATGCGATTAGGCCGGGCACCATTTTCAACATGAGGAAAACAGGCATGTCCTTCACGTGGTTTGTGGGCGCCCGCTATTTGAGCACCCGACAAAAACAGGCCTTCATCTCCATGATCACCTTCCTGGCCGCCGCCGGCATCGCCGTGGGCGTGATGGCGCTGATCGTTGTTATCGCCGTGATGGCCGGGTTCGAATCGGAGCTGCAAAACCGGATCCTGGGCATCGAATCGCATATCCTGGTGATGCGCTACGGGGAGACCATTGCGGACATCGACGCGGCCGTCGATGAGATCGAGTCGATCGAGGGGGTTCGTTCGGCCAGTCCGTTTATCTACACACAAGTGATGCTGCGCAGCGCCCACGGCGTCAGCGGTGCCGTCTTAAAGGCCCTGGATCCCTCCCGGCCGGGGCCGCCCATTGCCACCACCGACGGTGTCGGTTTGGGCGACGCTCTCGACAAGGCCGCCCCGGACGAGCCTGCCGGCAAGGCACCGGGATTGATCGTCGGGCGGGTGACCGCCGAAAAACTGAATGTCTCCGTCGGGGACGCCCTCTTTCTGATATCGCCTTTGGGAAAAGGGGCCGGCGCTGCCCACATGCCCGCTGTGGTGCGCTTTCGTGTGGCCGGAATATTCGAGACCGGCATGAACGAATACGACGGCGCCATGTCCTTCGTTCTCCTGGAGGTAGCCCAGCGGCTGCTTCAGATGACCGGTGAGGCCACCGGCCTGGAGGTCCGGATTGCGGATATCTATCAGGCCCGGTCGATCGCCGATGCCATCGTGGCCCGGATGGGATTTCCTTTCTGGGCCCGCGACTGGATGCAGCTGAACCGCAACCTGTTTTCCATGCTGCGGCTTCAAAAGAGCGTGATGTTCATTATTTTAACGCTGATCGTGCTGGTGGCCGCCTTCAATATCGCCAGTGCCCTGATCATGATGGTGATGGAAAAAACGCGCGACGTTGCCATCTTGAAAACCATGGGGGCCACGAACCGACACATCCGCCGGATTTTTGTGTTCAAGGGGCTGGTGATCGGCTGTATGGGAACGACGGTAGGCGGTGTCCTGGGGTTTATCCTCTGCATGCTGTTGAAACGCTATCCGTTTATCAAACTGCCGGGAGATGTCTATTTTTTGACGACCTTGCCGGTGAGCCTGCAGCCGATCGACGTGCTCGTTATCGGTCTGTCCACCGTGGCGATCTGCTTTTTGGCCACATTGTACCCGGCCAACAGTGCATCGTCGCTCGACCCCGTGGAGGGTATTCGCTACGGTTGACCCCTGGCGGATCCGCAAAAACGCCGATCCTTGGGCTGCGGGCCGTCACCTGTCACGGCCCTGATCTGGGTGCATTTGCGAATCCGTCGCAAAGGCGACTTTACCACGAGTCCATCCAATCCTTGCATTTGGCAACCGATATTCGTATACTACAGGGGGCTTCAATAACGAGGCCCGCTTTTTTATGGACATTGGTCAAGGGCCTGGGGCATCGAATGTGTGATCGCTCGGCCATCGATCGATGCAAAAGGAATCGCAGGTTATCTGAATTTTGATAGGAAAGCTGATCAAAGCCTTAAAGTTCAGGCTGTCCGACACCCCTCGTCCCGACACTGCCGCGCCACTTGAAAACAGCGGCCAGCCGTCACCCGCCGTAAAACCCGAGCCGCGCTCAAAGCGCCGGCCCAAGCGCGCGCCGCTTCCGGAACCCGTGCATGCGCCGCCGAATGAACTGACTGATCGGTCCAGTGCGCCACCGTCCCGGCAAGCGGAGATCGCTGATCGCCCCGGCGACAACGACTGGCGCCCGGACCAGTTTCAGGTTCCTCAATTGCCGGGTCAAACCCGGTTTCAGGATCTGGGCCTTCCCGACAGGGTCCTGCACGCCATCGCGGATGCCGGTTTCCAATACTGCACACCGATCCAGGCCGAACTCCTGCCGGACACTTTAAAGGGCCGGGACGCCTTCGGTCGAGCCCAAACCGGCACCGGTAAAACGGCAGCCTTTCTGATCACCGTGCTCTCGCGCATGTTGAACTCGCCGCGCAAGGGCAAGACGCCTGCCGGGACACCCCGGGTTCTGGTCATTGCCCCGACCCGTGAGCTGGTTTTGCAAATTGCCGAGGAAGCCAGGCTTCTGGCGGCCTTTTGCCCCTTTTCCATCGTTAGCGTGTTCGGCGGCATGGATTACGAGAAGCAGCGTCGGCAGTTGCACAGCGGTACGGTGGACATCATTGTGGCAACACCCGGGCGCCTGCTGGATTTCAAGCGCCGACGGGATCTGAACCTGAGCCGCGTGGAAACGCTGATTATCGATGAAGCCGACCGCATGCTGGACATGGGGTTCATCCCCGATGTGCGGCAGATCGTCTTCAGTACGCCCCACAAGGATAAACGCCAGACCATGTTTTTCAGCGCCACCTTGACACCCGATGTGACGCGCCTTTCCGCCAGTTGGACCCGCGATCCGGTTTCGGTCGAGATCGAACCGGAACAGGTGGCCGTGGACACGGTGGAACAGGTCGTCTATATCGTCACGACCGATGAAAAATTTGCCTTGACCTACAATATCATCACCCGCCAGCAACTGGACCGGGTCCTGGTCTTTTGCAACCGGCGGGACGAAACCCGGCGGCTGGCCGAGATGCTGGATCGCTATCGGGTCAACTGTGCCCTGTTGTCCGGCGAGATCCCGCAAAATAAACGGATCCGCACCCTCGATCAGTTCAAGGCGGGAAAAATCCGGGTGCTGGTGGCCACGGACGTTGCCGGCCGGGGCATTCATATCGAAGGCATGGATTACGTCATCAACTTCACCCTGCCGCACGATCCCGAGGACTACGTTCATCGCATCGGCCGAACGGGCCGCGCCGGGGCGGCCGGTACCTCCATCAGCTTTGCCTGCGAGGAAGATTCCTTTTACCTGCCGGCCATAGAAGCCTTCATCGGCCGGCCGCTGCCATGTATTCCGCCGGAAGAGGGCTGGTTGGAACTGCCGCCCACACCGCGGCGGCGCAAACCCAAACCGGCCCCCGCCGGATCGGGTCAAAAGCCCAACCGGCGGCGCAGACGGCGACCGGCAAAGGGCGCCGGCCGCAAATCGCGCAGCTCTGGCAGTCATGGCGCCCCTTCCGGATCAGGCCGCGGCGCACCCGCCCACTCCAAACCGAAGCCGGCCCACTGACGCCCAACGACCGTGCGATGACCACCGGCAGCGCCCGGCATGCCTGGTCACCCGTCCGGAAATGGGCAACGCGGCCGGCCGCCCCGAGGCACCATTTTCCATCACCCTAAGTTGCTCACAAGATTGTTGAGCGGTCAGTGATGTTTGATTATCAGCAACACAACGCCTATTTCGCTCAAATTGCCGACGGGCTGGAAACGGCCGGAATCGCTGAACTGGTTGAACTGGGCGCCACCAATGCACGCAGCGTCAGACGTGGCATCCATTTTTGTGCCGACCGCGCGGCGCTTTACCGCATCAACTACTGCGCACGGCTGATCACACGCGTTCTGGCACCGCTTCGGTCGTTCGCCTGTGCGGACGCAGATGCCATTTACCGGGCCGGCCGATCGATCGACTGGCCGCTGTTTTTTGACCCGGATCGAACCTTCGCCGTGTTTGCTGCCACGGCCGGCAGCCGGGTGCCCCACTCCCAGTACGCAGGCCTGAAGCTCAAGGATGCCGTGGCGGACCGATTCCGCGAGACGGTCGGCCGTCGGCCCGATGTCGACCCCCGGGAGCCGGATGTGTGGATCAATCTGCATGCAACCCGCAGCCGGGCCACCATCAGCATCGATGCGTCCGGCGGCAGCCTGCACCGCCGGGGATACCGCCGCCTCGGTGTGGCCGCGCCCATGCAAGAGACCGTTGCCGCAGCCATGGTGCGCCTGTCTGGCTGGAACGGCCAGGTTCCGCTGGTCGATCCCTTGTGTGGCTCGGGAACCCTGGTCATCGAGGCGGCCATGGCCCATTGTCGCATTCCGGCCGCCTTTTTGCGCAACGCCTTCGGCTTCGAGCGGCTTCCCGATTTCGACGCCGATCTGTGGACCTCCGTCAAAGCCGTGGCGGACCGGCGGATTCGTAAGCTTGCCGATGGCTTCATTCACGCCAGCGACCGTGACCACCAGGCGGTCACGGCGACCCGCACCAATTGCCGGCAGCTGCCCCATATGTCCGGTATGAACGTGCAGCGACTGGATTTCAGGCAGATTGAACACCTGCGGCAGCACCTTATTGTGTGCAACCCGCCCTACGGCATTCGCATGCAGTCCAAAGCACCGCTGGCAGATTTCTACCGGCAGTTGGGGGACTTTCTCAAGCAGCGCTGCCAGGGCTCGCAAGCCTATATCTATTTCGGGAACCGGGAGATGATCAAGCGCATCGGTTTGAAGCCTTCCTGGAAAAAACCCCTGCGAAACGGGGGCCTGGACGGGCGCCTGGTCAAATATTCGCTGTATTGAGGCGCGGCCGATGCCGAGCGTCCAATTTGAGGGATGGCACTGAGATGGCACTGATTACGCTGCGGGATGTCAGCCTGGGTTTCGGCGCAGCACCACTGCTGGAAGGGGTCGACCTGACGGTTGAGGCCGGTGAGAAGATCTGCCTGCTGGGACGCAACGGTGCCGGCAAATCAACGCTCATGAGAATCGTCGGCGGCCAGATGTCACCGGACAGCGGTGAGGTGATGCGCCCACGGGGCTTGGTCATCGGCAGCCTGCCGCAAGGGGTTCCCGAGGACCTTGGCGGAACGGTGTTCGATGCCGTCTGCCGCCGATTGGGGGCGGCGGGCAGGCGCCTGGCAGACCACCGCCGGCTGGCCGACAAGGCGGCGGGCGACCCCCGGCGGTCCGCCGATGCGGCGGCCCGACTGGCGCTCGTGCAGCAGACCATCGACAATGAAGATGGTTGGCGGATCCGGCGACAGGTCGAGCGCATCGTCTCACAGATGAACCTGGGCCTCGATGACGATGTGAGCACCTTTTCAGCCGGCATGAAACGGCAGGTCCTGCTGGCGGCGGCACTGGCCGCCCGGCCGGATCTGCTGCTGTTGGACGAGCCCACCAATCACCTGGACATGTCGGCCATCGAATGGCTGGAGACGGTCCTTGCCAAGTGGCCCGGCACCCTGATCCTGGTCACCCACGACCGGATGATGATGCGGCGCCTGGCCAGCCGGATCGTCGAAATTGACCGGGGGCGCCTGTACTCCTGGCCGGGTGGCTATGCCACCTATCAGCGGCGCAGCCGTGAGCGTCTCCAGGTTGAGGCGCGGGAAAACGCCCGTTTCGACAAACAGCTCGCCTCGGAAGAAGTCTGGATCCGTCAAGGCATCAAAGCCCGCCGCACCCGCAACGAAGGGCGCGTGCGCGCCCTGGCGCAGCTGCGCGAAATTCGCCGCAACCGGCGCGATCAGACCGGAAATGTGCGCATGGACCTGGCGTTGGCCGAACGAAGCGGCAAGGTGGTCGTGGAGGCGCACCATCTGAGTTTTGCCTATGGAGATCGGCCCATCGTGACCGATTTTTCGATCACGATCATGCGGGGAGACCGCATCGGCATCCTGGGACCCAACGGCGCCGGCAAGTCTACGCTCGTCCGCCTGCTGCTCGGTGAACTGGCGCCCCAGGGCGGCCGCCTCAAGCACGGTACCCACCTGGAGGTGATCTATTTCGACCAATTGCGGGCCCAGTTGGATGAGCGTAAAACGGTTCAAGAGAATGTCTGTCCGGACGGCGACATGATCGATGTGGGTGGCCGGCGGCGCCACGTGATCGGCTATCTGAAGGATTTTCTCTTCTCTCCCCAGCGGGCACGCACACCGGTGAGCGTATTGTCGGGTGGTGAGAAAAACCGCCTGCTGCTGGCCCGGCTGTTCGCCCGGCCCGCCAATGTCGTGGTACTCGACGAGCCCACTAACGACCTGGATGTGGAGACGCTGGAACTGCTCGAGGCCCTGCTCCTGGAATACGACGGCACCGTACTGGTGGTGAGCCATGACCGGGTCTTCATCAATCAGGTCGTTACCAGCACGCTGGTGTTCGAGGCCGACGGGCGGGTCCAAGGGTATGCCGGCGGTTACGATGACTGGCTGATCCAGCGGCCGACCATGGGCGAAGCGTCTGCCGATCGTCCGGCGCGTGCCGGCGAGAAGCGGGTGGCATCCCCGCCCGTCAATACGCCCAAAAAGCTGGGCTACATGCAACAACGAGAGCTGGAGGCTTTGCCGGCGCAGATCGAGGCCCTGGAGGCACGTCAGAAAGCGCTCTTTCGGATCATGTCCGATCCTGACTTTTACCGGGATTCCGGCCAGGCCATTGCCGCGGTCAAGCATGAACTGGCCGGAATCGAGCAGGATCTGGAACGCGCCTTTGCCCGCTGGGAAGCCCTGGAGTCCCTGACCTCAGCCTAACCGATGGCGCTGCCCGGCGCTGGGATCACCCGTTGCCAAAGTGGTCGTATCCACCGGCAAGGGGCACGCGCTGTCCGCCTGGCATGATCAGATGGCGGCCGGCGGCCGCCTCGGTCACCCTGCCGACCACCGTCACATCCACGGTGCGGTCGCTCGAGCGCAAGCCCGGCAACATTGCGGGCGGTATGGAAAAGAGCAGTTCGAAGTCCTCGCCCCCGGACAAGGCAAACGCCAGGGGATCCGCGGCGGTCAGGTCTGCAGCGTCGCATACACTCGGATGGATCGGAATGTCGACGGCCACGATCTCCGCACCGGTGCCGCTCTGATCGCAGATGTGGTGGGTTTCGGGGGCCAGGCCGTCGCTGATATCGATCATGGCGTGGGCTGCCGGTGCGATCAGCGGGGCGACGTCCAGGCGGCAACCGGGTGCCAGGTACTTCTCCCTCAGGTACCCGGGCGGCTTCAGGCCGGCCGACAGCATGGCCAGGCCGGCCGCCGATCCACCCAGCGGCCCGGTCACACACAGCAGGTCTCCAGGCTGGGCGTGACGGCGCAGACACAACTGCTGCGGCGCTACCCGGCCAAGCAGGGTGATGCTGATGGTGACCGTCGTTGCGCGGGTGGTGTCGCCACCGGCCAGAACGACGTCGTAGCGGCGGCAGGCCTCGGCCATGCCCGCATACAACCCGTCTGCCCAGGCCACATCGGTCGTTTTGGTCAGGCACAGGGAGACGAACATGAAGGTCGGCCTGCCGCCCATGGCTGCGATGTCGCTGACGTTGCAGGCCACGGATTTCTTGCCGATCTGCTCGGGTGTGGCCCAATCGCACCTGAAGTGGTTGTCTTGCACGAGCATGTCCGTGGTGACCAGCAGGTAGTCTCCGTTGGGAAACGTCTTGCCGATCACAGCCGCATCGTCACCCACGCCGGCCACCAGGTCTGGGTGGGTTGCCGGGGCGTGCCGGATCAGCTGGTCGATCAGAGCGAATTCTCCGCCGATGTCGAGAATCTTCATTGGGCGCCAACCCCATGCCGGCAATCGTCGGTGAGCTGTCTATCGATTGCGTCCATAAAAAAAGTTTATCCTGATCGTGTCTGGCCGCGCAACATTTTTCGGCTGTCGACAGCCAGGCCGGCGGCCACACGTCCGCCGCCGTCCAAGGCCAGGCCCTTTTTTGCTTGCGGAGCCGACCCCTTCGGCGATAAAAAGAGCGTCGCATGCCAACCCACGATCCCGGAGGTTACGAAAGCGGTGAACGCGCTATGATCATACCCTACAACGACATCACGCCCACCATTGGCAAAAACGTGTACATCGCCCCCACCGCCGTGGTGATCGGCGACGTGACCATCGACGATGATGCCAGCATCTGGTTCAATGCGGTCCTGCGCGGCGACATGGCCCCGATCAAGATCGGGCGCAACACCAACATCCAGGACAACTGTACCATTCACACCGACTATGGCAAACCGGCCAACATCGCCGATAACGTGACCGTAGGGCACAATGCCGTGGTGCACGGGTGCACCATCGAAACCGGCAGCCTGATTGGCATCAATGCGGTCGTACTCAACGACGCCCTCATCATGGCCCAGACCGTGGTTGCCGCCGGGGCGGTGGTTCGTGAAGGCGCCCGGTTCGGTCCGCGGCAGCTGATCGCCGGTACGCCGGCATCCGTGAAAAAGGCCTTGACCGACGTGATGCTCGAACGGGTCGACGGCTCGGTGGCGCACTACCTGGCCCTGGCCGCCACCTACCGTCCCTGAGGTCCCGGGACGGTCGATAAAGTCGCCCTTCCTCATCGGGCCACCGACGGGTGCGGCACGCCGCGGTGACGCGTGGTTCAAAACATGTCCTTGACAGCCTTTGCAATTCCTCCTACACTTTTCTTGTGACAACCTGATGCGCCGCCTGCCATTTTCTGATCGCACCTGCCAGCCGACACCCTGTTGAACGCCCCTGCCTGAAAGCGCTTGTTCCGACGCTGCCGACGATACCTGACGGATTCAAACCGTGCGGCCACATGTCTTGCCGCACGTGATTCCAAAAGGATCTCCCATGAAAAAGATCCTCAAAATGTGTACGACCGGCTCCCGGACAGCCGATCCGCTGTCCGGGAGCGTGCGTGCGAAACGGTCTGCGTAAATAAAATGGCCAACCCAACCCGACGCCAGCCCGACTCAGCGTCCGGTTTGGGAGAAAACCGATGGTAAAGGAGGCACGCCATGAAATTTTCCGATGTTTTTGTTCCGCGTTGGCAAAACTCCAACCCGGAAATACGCAAAAGGGCCCTGGAGCGGATCAAGGATGTAAAACTGCTTGGTCAGATTGCCGAAAACGACGAAGATCCTGGTGTCTGTGAGGTGGCCCGGCTGCGCCTTGAAGCCCTGCAGGTGAGAGAAACCGTGGCATGAGGACCCCGCACCGGGGTGCGCCAACCAGGCCCGGGTGATGTCGCCAACCACCCGGGCCTGAAGCCGGTCTTTGGGGCCGGCCTGGTTCAGGCAGATCGCGCCAGCGATTGTGCCAATTGCGTGATGGTCTCCAGGTAGCGATCCATACCGCGTAAAAAAATGTCGTTGTGATTGGCGCCTGGGATCTCAACGAGAACCTTGTCGGCGGCAGGACTGGCATCGAAAAGGGCCTTGCCGTCGGCCAAGGGAATGATGTGGTCGAATTCGGCGTGAATGATCCGCGTCGGTTTGGTATATTTTTGAATTTTGTTCACATTGGCAAATCCGTTGCGATCATCAACGCCGATTCCCTCCGGACTTACTCCCAACAACCGCAACAACGGGCCCGCCCAGGCGAAACCGCTTTCGATCACCAACCCGTCGATGCGGTCTTCATGGGCCGCGGCCAGTTCCAACGCGGATGCACTGCCCAGGGAGCGCCCCATGACGATCATCGCCCCCGTATACCCGTTTTGCCGGTTCCACCCGGTGACAAAATCGAAGATTCGATGGCAGTCGGCCATCATGGCCGTGACCGTCGGGTTTCCCTCGGAACATCCGTAGCCGCGGTAATCCGCCACGATAAAATTGATCGATCTGCCGGTGAACAGCGGGCCGATGTCATCGTAATCGGCTGCAATTTCGCCGTTGCCGTGAAAAAACAGAATCGTGGGCCCGGCCGCGTGGGTCATGTGGAAACGGGCTCCCACACCAATGTCGTCGGCCACCGGAATCCGGATTTCCTGAAAGTGGCCGCCGCCATCCACGGGTCCTGCTGAGGGTCGCGGATGGAACAGGGCCGCGAGCACCTCGGGTTTGTCATACACGCTGTAATCGACGGGTGATGGGGGCGACATGGCGATCCTCCTTTTGTGACGTTTACATCCCGCGCCGAAAAGGGTAAATAGCAGCCCATGAAAATCCTCGGGATTGCCGACATTGTGGTTCCAGAGCTGGCCGACCGGTTCGACGGGCGCGGTTTTGAGGGCGTTGAACTGGTCGTCAGTTGCGGTGATGTGCCTCCCGAGTACCTTTCATTCATACGGGATCGATTCGATGTCCCCGTGTATTACGTGCGCGGCAACCACGATATCCGTTACCGCTCCTCGCCACCCGTGGGATGCCTGAACATTCACCGGCGCCGGGTCTCCTTCAAGGGCCTGCGGATCATGGGCCTGGAAGGGTCGCGATGGTACAACGGTGGACCGATCCAATATCGGGACTATCAGATGCGCCGGTTCATCTGGCGCATGATGCCGGGCCTGTGGCTGGGCGGCGGCGTGGACCTGATCGTCACCCACGCCCCGCCGCGCCATATCGGCGACGCCGAAGATCGATGCCACCGGGGCTTCGACTGTTATGTGAAACTGATCGGCCGGCTCAAGCCAAGCTTTTTTATGCACGGCCACATCCACGCCCACTTCGGCGACCCTTCTCAGCGGGTGACCGTGGTCGGCGACACCCGCGTCATCAATGCCTTCGGCTATCATATCTTGGAGATCGATCATGGCTCATTTGATAGAGACAATTAAAAATATATGGCTCGGCAACCGGGAGAGCGAGGCCAAAAGTTTCCGGGAAAACCAGGAGTGCCAGGGCGCGTTCGATCACATCGACCGGGGGACCTGCAGCGTGCCGCTGGATCGGATTGTCGGCAGCGTGGGCCGCTACCATGACTTCGACAGCCAGTTTAAACTCAAACGCCACGTGCCGCCGGACCGCCTCATCAGCATCAAGCAGGCCATGCGGGAAGGCCGGTCCCTCCCGCCGGTCAAGCTCTATCAGATCAAGGACGAATACTACGTTTTGGACGGCAACCACCGCATCGCCGCTGCCAAGGAATTCGGGCGCGACTGCATCATGGCCAAGATTCTCGAATTCATTCCCTCCAGCAACACCCTCGAGAACCTCATCTACCGGGAAAAAAGTGATTTTATCGAGCAGACCGGGCTGTCGCACCCCTTCGACATCACCGAGGTGGGCCAATACGCCTACCTGCTTGAACAGATCGAGCGCCACCGTGCCCATCTGGCCGGCGGCGAGCAGCCCGGGGCCACCTTGAAACAGGCGGCTGCAGACTGGTACCAGACGATCTACGCGCCTCTGATCGAAATTGTCGAAAAGGGCCATCTGCTGGCATCCTTTCCCGGACGGACCGTGGACGATCTGGCCGCTTATATATCCTTTCAACAGTGGGAGAAGGGGCGTTCACGCCACTACGGCATCGGCATCGACCAGCTGATTCCCAAGGACATGGAGGCATTCAGAGAAAAGATGGCGACGATGAACAAAGGGGACTACCCTGAAATGCTGCGCAACATCACGGCCTTTATCATCATGAATGTGGAGGCCAAGGGCGAGCACCGGATCGTCGACAAGCTCTTCGCCCTGCCCGAGGTCAAAGAGGTCCACGCCGTGCATGGCAGCATCGACATCCTGGTCAAAGTGGTTCTGACCCGCGACCTGCTTTCCTCGGACGCCGAAGTCATCGGAGAGTATGTGCACTCCAAGGTGCGCCAGATCGACGGCATCCTCTCCACGCAGACCCTGATACCAGGGACATCCAAAATCAAAGCCTGACGGCATCGTAACAAACCCGATATCTGCGTTAGGCGCCATCCTTCGTCACTGCGGCGTACCGAAAGTACGCCTTCATTCCTCAGGATTCGCAAGCCTTGATCTCGGGCTTCTTACGAAGCCGTCTAAAAGCGATTAGAACTGCTCCTCCTCGGTGCTGCCCGCCATGGCGCCGACCGACGACAGCCCGCCGCTGATGGTGTCGATTAGCCGGTCGAAATAGCCGGCGCCAACGAATTTCTGGTGGGTGGTGGCCATGTACCCGTCGTCCTGGCCGAAACGGAACTCCTCTTCCTGGAATTTGGAGTAGGCCAGCATGCCGGACTTGCGGTAGTTCAGGGCCAAATCGAACATGCCCAGGTTGAGGGCATGAAAGCCGGCCAGCGTGACGAACTGGAACTTGTAGCCCATGGCGCCCAGTTCACGCTGAAAGGTGGCGATGGCGTCGTCGTCGAGGTTGGCCTTCCAGTTGAAGGAGGGGGAGCAGTTGTAGGCCAGCAGTTTGCCGGGAAACTTGGCGTGGATACCCTCGGCGAAGCGCCGGGCCTGGTCCAGGTCCGGTTTGGAGGTTTCGCACCAGACCATGTCGGCATAGGGCGCGTAGGCCAAACCGCGGGCGATGGCGGCCTCCACCCCGTTTTTGACATAGTAGAAGCCTTCGCTGGAACGGGGGCGGTCGAGGATGAAGGGACGGTCCCAATCGTCCACGTCACTGGTGATCAGTTTGGCTGCATCGGCGTCCGTGCGGGCCACCACAATCGTGGGGACGCCGCAGACGTCGGCCGACAGGCGCGCCGCCACCAGTTTGGTCACCGCCTCCTGGGTGGGTACCAGCACCTTGCCGCCCATATGCCCGCATTTTTTGGCCGAGGAGAGCTGATCTTCGAAGTGAACCCCGGCGGCGCCGGCCTCGATCATCTGCTTCATCAGTTCGAAGGCGTTCAGGGGGCCGCCGAATCCGGCTTCGGCATCGGCCACGATGGGGGCGAACCAGTAAGGACCGGTTTTGCGGCCGTCGAGCACCTGGACCTGGTCGGCGCGACGTAGGGCGTTGTTGATGCGCCGTACCACCGAGGGCACGCTGTTAGAGGGGTACAAGCTTTGATCCGGGTACATTTCACCGGCCAGGTTGGCGTCGGCGGCCACCTGCCAGCCGCTCAGATAGATGGCTTTGAGGCCGGCCTCGACCTGCTGTACGGCCTGATTGCCGGTCAGCGCGCCCAATGCGGGCACATAGTCCTCATGGTTGATCAGGTACCAGAGGCGTTTGGCCCCGATTTTGGCGAAGGTGTACTCGATGGTCAGGTTGCCGCGCAGCTTGAGGACATCTTCGGCCGTGTAGGGGCGAACAATGCCCTTCCAGCGCGGATCCTGGGTCCAGTGAGCTTCCAGTTCCTCGCGCTCGTCGGCGACGACTTCGTGGCAGGTCAGGCGGTCGCAGATCTCCGCCGCTTTCTCTTCGATGGTCTTCATTCATCCTCCTCACCAAAAGGGTTGACATGGCGGTCGCCCCGGGCCTTGCCACCGTCAACAACCGGATGGGATCGATGTTACAGGTGGTCGTAGGCCACCAGTGTGAGAAACTCCGCCAAGGTGTCGGCGGCGATAATCTCGTCGAACAGGTCGGCGGCCTGGGCATACTTGATTTGAGCGAAGGCGGACGGTCCCACTTCGGTTTCGATCTGCTGCATCTCCGCTTTCATCATGGACCGGAACAGGTCCAGGGTGATCTTGCGGCCGTTGTCCAGGGCCGCATCCGGGTGGTGGACCCACTGCCACAACTGGGAGCGTGAGATTTCGGCGGTGGCCGCATCTTCCATGAGATCATAAAGCGGAACGCATCCCAGGCCTGACAGCCAGTTGGCCATGTACTGGATGCCGACGCTGATGTTGGTGCGCATGCCCGGTTCGGTGATCGTGCCGGCCGGCAGCTTGAGCAGGTCCGCGGCCGTCACCTGGACATCGTCTCTCCGGCGCTCGATCTGGTTGGGTGTGGTCATGATCTTGTCGAACTCCTCCATGGCGATGGCCACCAGGCCGGGATGGGCCACCCAGGTGCCGTCGTGACCATCGGTGGCTTCGCGGGTTTTGTCGGCGCGGACCTTGTCCAGGGCGGCCCTGTTTTTTTCTGGGTCGCCCTTGATGGGAATCTGGGCGGCCATGCCGCCGATGGCGTAGGCGCCGCGGCGGTGGCAGGTCTTGATGGCCAACAGCGAATAGGAGCGCATGCAGTGCCGGGTCATGGTGATCTGGGCCCGGTCCGGAAACAGGTAGCCCGGCACGTCCTTGAAGCGCTTGATGAAGCTGAAGATGTAATCCCAGCGTCCGCAGTTGAGTCCTGCGCTGTGATCCTTGAGTTCGTAAAGGATTTCATCCATCTCGAAGGCGGCCATGATGGTTTCGATCAAAACGGTCGCTTTGATGGTGCCGTTGGGGATGTCCAGGGCCTTTTGGGCGGCCACGAAGACGTCGTTCCACAGCCGTGCTTCCAGGTGGCTCTCCATCTTGGGCAAATAGAAGTAGGGCCCGCTGCCCCGATCGATCAGGTTTTTGGCATTGTGAAAGAAAAACAGGCCAAAGTCGAACAGGCTGCCCGAGACCGGCTGCCCGTCGACCATGACATGCTTTTCCACCAGGTGCCAACCCCGGGGACGCACGATCAAGGTGGCGGTCGCGTCGTTCAGGCGGTAGCGTTTGCCCTCCGGGCTGACGAATTCGATGGTCCGGTCGACGGCGTCGCGCAGGTTGATCTGGCCCTCGATGGTGTTTGACCAGGAGGGGCAGTGGCTGTCCTCGAAGTCGGCCATGTAGGTCTTGGCCCCCGAATTGAGAGCGTTGATGACCATTTTGCGGTCCACCGGGCCGGTAATTTCTACCCGGCGATCGGCCAGGTCGGGCGGCACCGGCGCCACCTGCCAGTCGCCGTCGCGAACCGCCCTGGTTTCCGGCTGAAAGTCGGGCAGTGTGCCGGCATCGATATCCGCCTGAACCGCTTCTCGGCGCGCCATCAGTTCCCGACGCCGGCCCTCGAACTGACGGGACAGGTCGCCCACGAAGCGCAGCGCCTCGGGGGTCAGGATGTCGGCGAATGCATCGCTGAACGGCGCAGCGATGCTCATGCCATCGGGGGTGCGGATGTCGCTCATCAGAATCCTCCTTGCTTGTCTTGGAGATGTGGCATCAGGATGGAACTGAACCTATCATAATTCCCAAATCGACGCTTGTCGAGCATGTTGTCCGGACATGCAAACCGGTCTCCGGTTTCAGATGTCAGGCCCCAGTCGGTACTTGGCGCGGTAGGGACGGATGTGCCGGAGGTGCCCGGCCCGAATCTCCTGCTGGGCGGCGACCCAGAAATCCGTCGCCAAAAGATCGGCGTGCCGGCTCAAAAACAGGTCGCGATGAGCGTTGGACAGTCCCAGGAAATGGGCAAATTCTTCGGGGAAAACGTCGTTTTCGGCAACCGTGTACCAGGGTTCGTCGGCCATCTCCTCCAGGAACGATCGGGCCGGGGGGATCGTTCTGAAGCGGCACTCGGTCAGCGGGACAATCTCGTCGTAGTCGTAAAAAACCACCCGTCCGTGGCGGGTCACGCCGAAATTCTTCAACAGCATGTCGCCCGGAAAGATGTTGGCATAGGCCAGGTCCTTGATGGCGTTGCCGAAGTCCACCACCGCGGGCGCTGCGCGCGCGGCACGCTCGGTTTGCAGGTAGATGTCCAACGGCGTCACCCGGCGCTCTATATAGGCATGGTCGATGATCACCCGGTCGTTTGCGATGCGAACCGTCTGCCCGGCCTCGCCAAGGAGAAGTTCGAGCAGGTCGTCGGAAAACCAGCAGCGCTCGAAAGAGAGGTGCTCGAAGGCGTTGGCTTCGATGAGGCGCCCCACCCGATAGTGATGAAAAACGAAATCATACTGTCTCATCACGTTGCCGCGGCTGGTTTTTTTGGGGTTGTCGAAGTGGTCCCGGATCAGCTTGACGACCGTGTCGTAACCGGGCAGGTCGAACACGATCATGACCATGCCCCGTTTGCCGGGCGAGATGCCGAAGCGTTGATCGGCGCACTCGGCCGTGTGACGGCACAGGTCCCGATACAGCACCGTCTTGCTGTGCTTGAAATATCCGATGGCAGAGTAGATTTCGGCCTCGGGCTTGCTCGGCATGATCGATCTGAGAAAACCGACCAGCTGGCCGGGATGGTCTACCGGCACGTGAAAGGCCGAACGGGTGAAGGAAAAAACGATGCTGGCGCCGTCGGCATCCAGCACCATGGCATCCACGACAACGCCTTTTGGGGGGTGCAGCAGGGCCAGTACCAGCGGGATGACCTGACCCTTGCAAACGATCCGTCCGATCAGATAGGCACCCTGGCCTCGGTAAAAGGTGCAGCGCATCATCTCGATCGTTGCCGGATCGCCGGCGGGGTGGATATCGATCCGGTTCGCCACGCGTGTCGCCATGGCGGGCAGGGCCCCGGCCAGGACCTGGTCGTCGAAACGAAACGGACCGGCGTCATCAAGGATCTGGCGAAGCACCGTTTCGGGCCGGTCGGTCAAGGCATAGGCGGCGATCAGGGTGCGGTCCGGTGTCGGCGGCGATAAGGGTGGGGCGTCGTGAACGAACTCGATGCGCCGGTTCACCCCAACGGTGGTAAAGATTCGACGGGTGACCGAATTGAAAAAGGTTTCGGCCAAGGCCTGGTCGGGATGTCCGTCGACGCGGCCGGTATAGTCGGCCCTGGCGGCCGCCCATATCCGGTCGTCGGCCACCCGGGCTTGCAGCAGGCCGCGGGCGGCCGCTTCGGCCTGGTCGACGACCACGCCGTAAAGATTCAGCCGCTCGGCGGCGTCGGCCTGGCCGTCTGCCCATCGACGGTGCTTGAATCGATCGGTCGCCCGCCGGGTGATTTGCCGAAAACGGGAATGGTAATCCTGGAACCGTGTGTGGATGCAGGCGGCGCAGGCCCGTGCCATGCTGTCCATGTTCATTCCCAAAAGCAGGCTCCTTCGTTTCGGTAGACGCCGCAAAAAACAGCGCCTTGCCTTTTGAGCAGAGACATATCCGACCCGCAGGGGAAAAGCAAACGGCGATCGATGGCCGCCTGAAGCGCCGTCGGGCCCGGAGCCGTCCGTCTCTGCGGCCTGCGCGGCCGGTGCCCCGGTCGACCCGTCGGTCAAAACACTATTGACTTTCGGGTGCCGATCATAAGAAATTGCGCGATCGACGGTCATTTGGCACGACCGCTGGCGCAACCCAAGCTGAATCGGAAATCGAGCGGGCATGAAACAGGTCAATGTAGCTATTTTAGGGTGCGGCACCGTGGGTACGGGTGTTGCGCGACTGTTGCTGGAGAACGGCGACATCCTCAGGGCGCGCGTGGGCTGCGACCTCAATCTCAAATACGTGGCCGATATCGACATGACGACCGATCGTGGCATCGCCTGGAAACCCGGGGTGCTGATCGGCGATGCCGCCACCGTCATCGGCGACCCCCAGGTGGACATCGTGGTGGAGACCATCGGTGGCGAAGGGATTGCCCGGCAGTTGATCCTGGATGCCATGGCCGCCGGCAAACATGTGGTCACCGCCAACAAGGCCCTTCTGGCCAAGCACGGCAATGCGATCATCGGCGCGGCCACGGCCCATGGCGTCGACCTGGCCTACGAGGCCAGCGTGGGCGGATGCATGCCCATCATCAAGACGGTGCGCGAATCCTTGGTCGGCAACCGAATCAAGGCCATGACCGGGATTCTCAACGGCACCAGCAACTACATTTTGTCCAAAATCACCGACGAGGGGGTCGATTTCCAGACGGCCCTGGCCGAGGCCCAGGCCAAGGGATATGCTGAAGCCGATCCAACCCTGGACGTGGAGGGATTGGACGCGGCCCACAAGCTGGCCCTGCTCTCGGCCCTGGCATTCGGCATGGCGATCAACTTCGAGAAGATCGCCATCGAGGGAATTTCGACCATTACCCCGTTGGACATCGATTTTGCCGCCCAGTTCGGCTACCGGATCAAGCTGCTGGCCATCACCAAGTTCAACGGTCAGACGGTGGAGGCGCGGGTGCACCCGACCATGATTCCTTTCGCCAACATGCTCTCCAATGTTGACGGGACCTTGAATGCCATCGCCATTTCCGCTGATGCGGTCGGCGACATCCTGCTTTACGGCCACGGGGCGGGGATGATGCCAACGGCCAGCGCGGTCATATCGGACATTGCCGACATTGCCAGGAATCTGGCCTGCGGCGGCACCGGGCGGGTGCCGGTAATGGGGTTTGCGCCCGATCAGATCCGCACGATTCCCGTGATGCCCATCGCCGATCTGGTCACCCATTACTACTTCCGGTTCAATGCCCTGGACCGTCCCGGGGTGCTGGCCACCATCGCCGGCGTTTTGGGAAAATATGCCATCAGCCTGAAATCGGTGCACCAGAAGGGACGCAAAACCAACGGTTCGGTGCCGGTGGTCATGTTGACGCACAAGGCCCGTGAGGCCGATGTTTCGCGCGCATTGGCCGACATCGCCGCCCTGGATGTCGTGGTCGGCACGCCCATGCTGATTCGCATTGAAGACGACAGCCTACACGAATAGAGACGGCTTTTAAAAGCCATACCGGTGGCCGTCGACAAACGCGCGATCCCGTCCGGTCGGGGCGCCTAAAAAATTGCTGTGAGGTCACATGTACGTCATCTGCTCGGACCTGGAAGGGGTTTTTGTACCTGAAATCTGGATCACCGTCGCCGAGCGCACTGGCATCGATGCGCTGCGGCTGACCACCCGGGACATTGCCGATTATGATGAGTTGATGAAGCGGCGCCTGTCCATTCTGGCCGCCAACGGGATCAAGCTCAAGGAGATCACCGATGTGATCGACACCATGCAGCCCCTGCCCGGGGCCCGGGATTTTTTGGACTGGCTGCGGGCACGCACCCAGGTGATCGTGGTGTCCGACACCTATGTCCAGTTCGCCCGGCCCCTGATGGAAAAACTGGGCTGGCCCACGCTGCTGTGCCACACCTTGAGCATCGATGAGAACGGTGCCATCGCCGACTACCACCTGCGCCAGCCGGACGGCAAACGCAAGGCGGTCGAGGCCTTTAAAACGCTGAACTACGACGTGCTGGCCATGGGTGACTCTTACAACGACATCGCCATGCTCAAAGCGGCGAACCACGGCGTCCTGTTTCGCCCGCCCCAGAACGTGATCGACGCGTATCCCCAATTCCCGGTAACGACGGCCTATGAGGAGTTGAAAGGGGTTTTCGAAAAGCTGTTGAGGCCGTAAGGCAACCCTCACACAACCTGCTCCCACGGGGAGCGGGCGTCAATGGATGTCGCAATCGATGGCCGTTCAAGGTATTTCCCACCAAACCACCAGCCGGGTGATCTACGCAGACACGGACACCATGGGGGTGGTGTACCACGCCAATTACCTGCGCTGGTTCGAGATGGGCCGGACCGAGTTGTTCCGCCACATGGGGCTGGCCTACCGCGAGATCGAAGCCAAAGGACTCATGCTGCCGGTTTCCGAAGCCCACTGCAAATACGTCACGCCGGCCCGCTACGACGACGTGATCGTCATCCACACCCGCCTGAACACTGCCTTCCGCGCCGGCATGCAGTTCGACTATACCATCACCAATCCAGACGGCACCGTCACGCACACGACCGGCTACACCCGTCACGCCTTCGTCACGCCCGAGGGCAAGGTGGTCCGTCCGCCGGCGTTCATTCGCGATCTGATCAATATGCTGGTCAATCCGCCGGCCCATCCGCCGGAGCGAGGTGGCCGCCAAGCGCGTTGAGCTGCAGTGTGATGGGCCGGTCCTCCTCGCTTTTGCCGGTGAAGCGGATCGGGCCCGGATGCCGATAGTGGTCATCCTCCGGACTGGCTGCCAGCCATTTGTCGCGGAAGGCCTTGACCACCTGGAAGGCCGGCGAGCCCACCTCGACGATGCTCTTTTCCAGCACCAGCTCCAGGCGGCCCTTGCGCTCCTCCAGATGCATCAACGGGGCGATGGGGATGCCGATGGGTTCCCAATTGGCGAAGTCCTGATCCAGGTTCAAGATGGCGGCCATTTGCCCGGTGGCGCCGTTGGCGATCAGGCTGAATGCGGTCAGCCCCAGATTGTAGGTGTAGTTGCAGTCGAAGCGGGTCGGGTCGCTGCCGCGCCCGTCGTAGCCGTAAAAGTGGGTCTGGGTTTTGAACTTGGGAATGGACTGTTCGAAAATTTTGGCGACGGCGGCCGGGATGGTGTCCTCGCTGCCCAGCAGATCGGCCTTGACCAGCGCGGTTTTGAGAGTCTTGCGGGAGATGATGGTCGGGCGAACCATCGCAAACCGGGCCTGCTGCCAGTTGTCGAAGAGAACCGGTCCGTAGCGCTGGGGGTCCAGTCCCGCTTTCTGCATGGTCTTGGTGAACTGGGCCTCCTCGATACCGATTTTGTAGCGGCCCTTTTCTTTGAGGATGCCCAGGTAGTCGGTCACCAGGTTCAACAGCACGCTCTCCGTCCTGACCTGTGAGAACTGGAAATTGCCATGGCTGTCGCGCTCGGTGAGTAGCCCTTCCTGGAAAAAGGCCGGGATGTCGTTGAACAGTTCGTCGTCCCGGGCATTCCAGACATTGGGGGAGACGTCCTCGCGGATACCGCGCACCAGGCGGCGCAGGTATTCCAGCTTGTCCTCTAAATTTGGAAACGCGCTGTGAAAATCCCGGTCGTGCACCTTGTTGTAGTTGGCGATGATGGTGTTAAGCTTAATGATGAACACCTGGATTTCGTTGATGAATTCCAGTACCCCCTCCGGGACCACCAGGGTCCCGTAATTCTTGCCCACGGCGGCGCGCTGCAAGATGGCATCGCAGATGATCCGGGACAGGTGCCGCAGGGTCATGCCGTAAGCCGTATAGTCCACCACGCCTTTCGCACGGGCCGCTTCAAGACGGGCATGGTCCGTGTAGTCGGCCAGGTCCTCGCCGATCAGGGTCATGTTGGCGTGGGTCTGCAGGGCCACCTCCAGGGCCAGATGGCTGGCCACGCGTCCCATGACTTTGCACACGTGCCAGTACTTTACGTCGGAACTGGCATCGGTGCACAGGTTGGCGATGGCCTGGGAGAAGGCCCGGGCGGCGCTGTGAAAGCCGAATGACATGGCGCACAACACCTTGCCGCCGGCATCGCGGACCTGGATGTCGCCATCGATGGTTTTGGGGACGCCGATGACCTGAACGCCGTCCGTGAACATCTCCTGGGCCAGGAATGCGGCGTTGGTGTTGGAGTCGTCCCCGCCGACCACCACCAGAGCGTCCAGACCCAGTTTTTTACAGGTGTCGCGGGACATGGACATTTTCTTCCAGTTGTCGATTTTGGCCCGCCCGGTTTTGATCATGGTAAACCCGCCCAGGTTGCGGTAACGGTTGACCTGGTTTTCGGTCAGCTCGGTGTAGTCGCCGTCGATGATGCCGTCCGGGCCCATGAGAAATCCGAAAATCCGTGTGCGTGGGTTGACCGCCTTGGCGGCGTCGAACAAGCCGGCGATGACGTTGTGGCCGCCGGGAGCCGGCCCGCCGGAAAAGACGATGCCGATGTTGCGGGTCCGATCGTAGTTCTCCATCGCCGCGGGGTCCCGGCCGTCGTCGCCCACCACCCGCTGAACCGCATTGCCGATGATGTACGGCAACTGCCGCCGGGCCTCCCGGTCGATTTCGAACTGATACTGCGAATCGGTCTGCAAGGCGGTGCGGGCGTGGTTGAACACCGCACATACCGGGGGCTGATAGGCCATGCGCTGCTCAAGTTCGAGATTCGTGTCGGCAATCGCATCCTTGACAGCGGGGTGGTCCAACAACTGCTCCAGACGGACGATGGGTGTTTCCGGCATGAGCCCCTCCAGTCGGTAAATGGGTGGAAAAACAAGGTGTGGTCAACTGTCCGCGACGCCTCGACAGGTTCACCCGTTAATAGACCCGCAAAAAGTCGCCTTTTTGGCGGATTCGTAAAGGCGCCGAGATCAAGGCTTGCGAATCCCGAGGAGCGAAGGCGTACTCATGCTACTCCGCAGTGACGAGGGATGAAGCGTAACGCAGATATCGGCGTTTTTACGAATCCGTCATCCGTTAATATCGCCGGGCCGTCGCTCAAGTCAAGGCCCATGCAACATTAGGGTTTACTTTGAAGCCGTCTTCATATAATTATCTACGTTAATTGGTTTTTCAGCGCACCGCCCAATCGACACAGTGGTTCCGGCCGTATCCTACGGCCTTTTGTTCTATTTTATCAAGGAGGCGTACGAATGAAAAAAGGGTTGATGACTGCACTGGCGATGGCTGCCGCGTTGACGTTTTGCGTGGGAAGCGCTGTGGGCGCGGATATCGAACTGGCCAGAAAATCCCACATCCAGCAAATCCTGGAACGCGGCGAATTGAGGGTGGGCTTCGAATCCGGCTACATGCCTTTTGAGATGACCAACAAGAAGGGCGAATTCATCGGCTTCGACATGGACTTCGGACGCCAGATGGCCAAGGCCATGGGCGTCAAGTTCGTACCGGTCAATACGGCCTGGGACGGCATCATCCCGGCCCTGGTCACCAACAAATTCGACATCATCATGGGTGGGATGACCATCACCCAGGAGCGCAACCTGAAGGTCAACTTCGCCGACCCCTACATCGTCGTGGGCCAGGCGATTTTGCTCAACAACAAGCACGAGGGTACGGTCACATCCTACAAGGACCTGAATGACCCCAAATACACCGTCACCTCCCGCATGGGGACCACCGGCGAACAGTCCATCAAGCGCATGATTCCCAAGGCGACCTACAAGGGCTTCGAGTCGGAAGCCGAAGCCGGCATGGAGGTCATCAACGGCAAGGCCGATGCACTGATCTACGACCTGCCCTTCATCGGTGTGCTTTACTCCAGCCAGGGCCAGGGCAAGACCGTCTTTCTGGATCAGCCGTTCACCTACGAACCGTTGGCCTGGGCCATCAACCAGGGCGACCCCGACTTCCTCAACTTCCTGAACAACTTTTTGCGGCAGTGCAAGGGCGACGGGTTCTACGAAAAAGTGTACAACAAGTGGATCCTGGGTTCGGACTGGAAAAAGGAACTCGAATAGCGACCAGCGATTGCCATACACCTTTATTTCGACACAGGCCGGCCGGTGTTAAACGGCCGGCCTGTGCTGTATCCTAAGAAGAGGGCGCTCTTATGGACGACGTTGACAGCCACCGAATTACCGTCCGACCGGCCAACTACAACCGCTGGGTGCTGGTCTTTTGCATCGGTGTTCTGATCTTTTTGGGCCTGTTCTACTACGCCACCCAGAAGATCCAGTACAACTGGCGCTGGAACCGCACCCCCATTTACTTCGCCTATCAGGATGACATCCATGTGACCTCGACGATCGACGGCGAGGTGTCGACCATCGAACCGGACGGCGACCGGGTCCTCATTACCGTGAAAGGGATCGATGAAGAGGCGCGCTTCAGCGCCCCGGCCGGCAGTCTGCGCGTCAGCGAGGGTGAATTCATCGCCCCCGGGGACATTCTGGCCACCTATGAGAAATGGAAGCCCGGCCTGCTGGTGATCGGCCTTTGGATCACCTTGAAGATCAGTGTCATGGCTACGATTTTCGGAGTCATCATCGGCATTATGAGCGGGCTGATGCGCATTTCCGACAACCCGGCCCTGCAGTGGACCGCCATCGCCTACGTCGAGCTGATCCGGGGCTCGCCCCTGATGGTTCAGATCCTGATCTGGTACTTCGTCCTGGGCACCCTGATCAACGACCTGTTGAGCGCCTATGGATGGGGCCAGATTCCGGCCTTCTGGTACGGGGTCGCCTCCCTGGCCTTTTTTGCCGGCGCCTATGTGTCCGAAATCGTCCGGGCCGGCATCCAGTCCATTCATCGCGGTCAGACCGAAGCGGCGCGTTCGCTGGGCATGAGTGCAGCCCAGTCCATGTTTCACATCATCCTGCCCCAGGCCCTGCGCCGGATTCTGCCGCCCCTGGCCGGCCAGTTCATCAGCCTGATCAAGGACTCCTCCCTGCTGGGCATCATCGCCATCCGCGAACTGACCAAAGCGGCCCGTGAGGCCGTCACGGCCACCTTGCAGCCCTTCGAGGTCTACATCCTGCTGGGACTGTTGTACCTGGTGCTGACCTTCACCCTTTCCATGGTGGTACAATATCTTGAGAGGAGGATGGCGATAACGTGATACAGGCCAAGAATGTTTTCAAGACCTTTTATGCCCCCCACGAGATCAATGCGCTCGTGGATGTGACCACCGATATCGCCCCCGGCGAGGTGGTCGTGGTCATCGGCCCCTCCGGCTCCGGCAAGAGCACCTTTTTGCGCTGCCTCAACCGATTGGAGCTGGCCACCAGCGGACACATCTACATCGACGGCGTCGACATCCTCGATCAGCGCACCGACATCAACAAGGTGCGGGCGGAAGTGGGGATGGTGTTCCAGTCGTTCAACCTGTTCCCGCACAAGACCGTGCTGGGGAACGTCACCCTGGCGCAGAAGGTGGTGCGCAAACGCTCCGGCAGTGCCTCGCACGACAAGGCCATGGCGCTTCTGGAAAAGGTGGGGATCAGCGACAAGATCAAGGTGTTTCCCGACCAGCTGTCCGGCGGCCAGCAGCAGCGCGTGGCCATCGCCCGGGCGCTGGCCATGGAACCCAAGGTGATGCTGTTCGACGAGCCCACCAGCGCGCTGGACCCGGAAATGATCGGCGAGGTGCTGGACGTCATGAAGACCCTGGCCCGGGAAGGCATGACCATGGTGGTGGTGACCCACGAGATGGGCTTTGCCCGTGAGGTGGCCGACCGGGTGATCTTCATGGATGCCGGCGCCATCGTCGAGGAGGGCACGCCGGAGCATTTTTTTACCAATCCGACGCACGATCGCACCAAGCTGTTTCTCAGCCAGATCCTTTGAGAAATACAGGCCTTGTTTTTCTCTCGAAGATATCGAAGATGCCGAGCGGGGCAACCGGCCCGGCTGGAAAAGCACCGCTGGTGACCGGTTCGGATCAGAAGTTTTCCAGGGACTCTCGGTAGATCACCCCACGCGCCGCCAGGCCTTCGAGGATGGTGGCCATGCAGGTGGCATCGGCGCCGATGCGCTCCGGGGCGACGATACCTTTTTGCGTGAATCCGCCCTGGCCGATCAGTCGCGCCACCACCGTGGCCGTGTAGCCCGTGGTGCGGGCCATGGCGTGGACACCGGTGACCGGGTCGTAACGGTCGACCAGGTCCCAGGTGATGCGCGTTCTCGCCCCTGCTTTCTCGCCTTCAACCACGATTTTCATCACCGTGATGTCCACCTCGCCCGGTTTCAGCTGCCACATGGGAAACAGCAATTTGGCGGTCAGGTCCAAAGGCCTGACCGGCACGCCGTTGACGTCGATCGGATCGGTGCTGAAAAAGCCCGACTCGCGCAGGACGGCGATCTTGTCGATGTGGCCGGGGTAGCGCAGGGTCTTCTCTTTCATGTTGGGGATGTCGAGGGTTTTGGTCAAGGAGCGCAGGCCGTCGGTGTTGAAGGCTTCCAGGGTGCCGATGCCGGGAAAGTCGATGTACTCCGCATCGCTCAGGGCCGGCCGTTTCACCAGAGCCTTGTTCTCCACGTAATAGGCCGGCCGCACGTACTCCTCGATCACATCGACCGGTGAGAAGACTGCCTTGTACTCGTAGGGCCACTGCCGGATTTCCGGCAGTCCGCCGACGAAGATGCGAGCCGCGTCCGTTCGATCCAGGCGCTGGTGGCAGTGTGCCACCAGCATGTTGCTCATGCCCGGGGCCACGCCGCAATCCACGACGGCGGTGACGCCGTGCTGACTGGCCAGGCCGT
This sequence comes from uncultured delta proteobacterium, assembly GCA_963785365.1. Classification (GTDB taxonomy): domain Bacteria; phylum Desulfobacterota; class Desulfobacteria; order Desulfobacterales; family Desulfosarcinaceae; genus Desulfosarcina. Next base: position 107,356 of record CAWAUZ010000003.1, read on the forward strand.
CCAGATCGAAGGGGTCTTCGGGAAAAAAGGCGATGTCGACCACGTTTTTGCCGGCCGCGATGATGGTCTGCAAGGTGGCGAAACCCATGAAGCCGGGAACGGCATTGATCACCATGTCGGCCGGGGCGACCACACCGGTCAAGGTGCGCCTGTCGCCCAGATCGGCCTTGACGGTGTCGACAGGCGCCTGGGCGGCCAGGGCGGCCAGGGCGGTTTCACTGATGTCGGCCACCGTGACCCGATGGTCGCCGCCGCCGGCCAGATCTTTTGCCATGGGGCCGCCCACCAGGCCGGCGCCGAGAACCACGATCTTCATCTCACTCTCCTTGTGGTCATTTAAAAACGCGAACGCGCTGCGTTCAGATGCGCAGCGAGGTATTCGTAGTCCGGGGCCAAGGTGCCGTTGTACACGATCACCGCGCGTCTGAGTTCGTCCGGCAGGCCGGACGTGTCGACGCTGCTGCCGTAATTGGCCCGGAGCAGGGCCGGTACCAGTGGCTTCAACTGGCCGCTGAAGAAGGTCGAGGCATCCCGGGGCAGTTCGCAGGGCAGGTTGTCGACCGCCAGCAGAACGATTCCGTCACCCTTGTGGCCGTCGCTGACGGCCCGGGTCAGCGGGTCCACCTGGTAGGCCGGCATGTCGCTGTCGGTCGACTTGACATTACACTCGACAGCGCCGTGGGTGTCGCAGGAGATGTCGGCAATGCCGGCCAGTCTGGGGGACGGCGTGCCGGCGAACAGCTGTTCCAGGTTCGCCCAGGTGACGAACCGAGGATAGCGTGCATCCCAGTAAACCGCGTTGATCAGCAGGACAACGTCGGGCAGGAATTGATCGAACCGGCTTTCGTAGCGCTCGGGGAAGTCATAATAGGTCTGCAGGTCGAATTGGGCGGCCGGGTCGCTGGGCCTGACCAGGTCCTGCTCTCTGAAGATCGACAGGTAGACGGTGTGGCGTTCGGCGCGGCCGTTTTCGGTAAGGGCATGCATCTGGTCGGGCGCCACGCGTTCTGTCGGCAGGCAGTCGAAGATCCGCTGGGCGCCTTTGGAAACATTGCCATACCCCAAAACCCCCACCGTAAAGGGGGTCAGGGCCTCCGGCAGGCCGTCGCGCCGAATGGCCTGTCCGATGTCGGCCAGGTGCGCCGTGGCAGCCTCGAGCGATTCGTACTGGTGGGCCCGCCTGACCGCGGCGAAGGGGGTCTCGATTCCCTTGTCGGCCCAGTGTTCGCCCATCAGCGATAGCAGGTCGATCGCGCCGGCATCACCGGCATAAGGGCCGAAATAGATCAGGCGGCGGCCGTGGGCATCGGTAATGCGTTCGTAGTCGATGAGCGTGGAGCCGCTGTCGATGATGCGCTGTAGCAGCGGCATGTTGTTTTTCTGGCCTTTGATGGTGTGCGAGAAAAAGAGGTAGACTTTGCCGTCGATAATCTTGTTGACTGGAATCTCCTTGATGCCCAGGACGATATCGCCGGCCGCCATGCCCTCGCAGGCAGTAGCACCCGCGGATGCATACTGCGCCGCGTCAAAATAGCGTTTATCGGAGCGCTCCACGAAGGCGCGCGCACCGGTTTCCCGGACGATGGCGCCCAGATCGGACGGCACCAGCGGTGTGCGCCGCTCCCAGCGGTTTTTATCCTCGGCCCGGATCAGCATGGTTTTCACGTTGCAACCTCCAAGGAACCCAAACTGGTGGCAATTTCTTATGGTGTAGCCGCCTACCTGACCACCGCTATCGCGATCCCCTTATCAGCCCTGCCCGTCGGATTCAAGCGCATTTGGGTCACGGCACCTGAATACGCTCGATTTTTTGACCGTTTCGCCATGGGATTGACACCTGTGATCCCCCTGGCAGCGCAGCGATTTCCGGTTCATCATGAATTTCTCGGATGATTTATCGACGCCGTCGATCCGATTTTGGTGGCATGGAATTTGTAGAGCCAACGGTTGTGCATGCGGATGTCTCCTCAACCAGCGATGACGCAAAGGGAAAGGGTCGGTACTGGAAACGCGATCCGACAAGATGACGGCAGCGGTTCGGCAGCAGATCTGGTGCGAGCTGCTGGAGATCGAGGCGGCCTTAAAGGCCCGCAAACCGACTTCGGTCCCGTCTGAAGATGCGGCCGCGCCGCCGCCTTGCGTGGCGCCCATCGAGCGGCGCCGGCACAGGCGGGTCGGCTACTCCCCGGGTCGCTGTCCGCGATTTCAGGTGGCGGGTCGCTCATGGGCGGTGCTTGACGTGAGTTGTGCCGGCATGCGTTTCCAGGCGGATGCCGCGTGCGGGCGCCTGAATGTCCTGCGTGGCGTCATCGCGTTTGCCGATCAGCCGCCCATTCGGGTGATCGGCAAGGTCCTGCGGCAAGAGGGGGGTGAGGTGGGGGTTCGGTTGATGACCCGCATCGGCAGGCGGGTGATCGACCGGGAGCGGCGTGGGCTGGGTGAGTGATCCCGGGTGCCGCCGGTCACGGCTGCTGCAGCCGCACCGACAACGGGACGGTCATCTCATGGTCCCCGCGCCGAGCCACCAGTCGAATGCCGTTCTGACCGGCCGGTAAGATGCCCGGGAAAATACTTTGGGTGCTGGCCGCCTTGGTTCTGACCGGTCGCCAGGCAATCAGGCGCTGGGGCATGATCTCACGTGTGAAAACGGTGCCGGCGGCGACGGTGTCAGCGGGGATGGTGGCCGTGTGGATCGCTGCCGGATCGATCCCGGCGAAAACGAATCCGCCCTGGGCCTGCCCGTTGAACAGATAACGGGTGGCATTCCAGTCGATCGTCAGGGGGCTGTCACCCCCATTGGCAACCGTGAGAAGAAAGCTGGCAAAGAATGAACCTTCACCTTTGATGGGCTCGAATTTCACCTGCACCCCCTGATGGTCGGCTGCGTCGAAGGCCGGCACCGCCGTCCAGGTGCTGTCACCGGGCGGCGGGACCGCGCTGCACCCCAGCCAAAAAATCCCGACCAAAACGATCCATCCGGGCAGTTGCCTGCCCCCGTGTCCATGATTCATGGTCGCCGCCTTCCGGGTGTCGGGGTTGCGACTCAACACCCCATTGATCCTTGAAAAGAGATTGATTTCAGTATGTACCGGCTTTTGCTGGTCTTGACAAGCACGAAACCGTTTGCGGCTGCGCGCATGGGGTTGACACCGCCGGCAGAAAGGATTAATCGTTCGTTTTGCCATGCATCAATCACCAGGTTTGCGAGGACCCCACAAATGACACCGATCCAGGCGGCAACAACCCAAGAAACCAAAGCCATCGAAGAGATGCTGCGCGCTTCCGGGTATTCCGAGACGGCAATCCGCTATTACATCGAAAAACCGCACATGGGACAGGTTTGCGACCCGGACATCACGGCTGAAATGACCGGTACCTGCGGAGACACGATGGGTATCACCATTAAAATGAATCACGGGGTGGTCGGCGATGCCAAATACCAGGTGATGGGGTGCGCCGGGGCCGTATCGGCCGCCATGGCCGTCGTGGACCTGATCAAGGGCAAGGATCTCGACCATGCCCGCACGATTGACGACGGTGCGGTCTTCAAGGTTCTGGAAGAGATTCCCGTCAAAAAGCACCACTGTATTCAGCTGGCCGTCAAGACCCTGCACAAAGCCCTGGACAAGCATCCGGTTCGACAGTCGGCCTGACCGCTCTCCCGGGAAATGACATCCGCGCATCAACGTGGCGGCTACAATATGGGGTTCAGCAGGCTGGCGAAACGCACCGCCAGCCTGAACGGAAACCAACGCTGCGTGTACTCGTCGAGCGTCACCAACCGGCTGTCTGAGAAATCCTGCTCGAGCATGGCTTCGACATCCTTGATGAACGCTGGCCCGAAGTTGAGCAGGGTCAGCTCGAAATTCAACCGAAATGAGCGGTTGTCCAGGTTGGCCGTTCCCACCGCAGCACAGATCGAATCGACCAAAAATACTTTCTGGTGTAAAAATCCCGGTTGATATCGGTACAGGTGGATACCCATCGGAATGGTGTTGGGATAGAACGCGTGGGTGGCCAGGTTCACCGTTCGATGGTCCGGCTTCTCGGGGAGCAGAATACGAACCTCCACACCGCGCAGCACGGCCAGCTTCAGGGCGCCGATGATCTGCCAGTCGGGCACGAAATAGGGGCTGGCGATCCAGATGCGCTCCCGGGCGGCGTTGATGGCCTGGGTGAACATCAGGCCACAGGTTTCCAGCCGGTCGGCGGGGCCGGAGGCGATCAACAAGGCCTCCTCGTTGCCGTCCGCGGCTTTGTGCAACTGCCAGTTTAGATCCGGGACAGTGGTGGTTGCCCAGTTCCAGTCCTCCAGAAAACAGAATTGAATGGCCTGGACCACCGGTCCTGCCACCGCTACGTGGGTGTCGCGCCAGGGGCCCAGCCGGGGGTGTCCGGACACATACTCCGTTCCCACGTTGTGCCCGCCCACGAAGGCCCGCCGTCCGTCGACAACAACGATCTTGCGATGGTTGCGAAAGTTCAACTGAAAGCGGTTGGTGCGTCCCTGGGTGGAGTGAAAGGCCGATGCGGTGATGCCGGCCTCTTTCATCTCCTCCAGGTAGCTGTCGGGCAGCCTGAAGCTGCCGATTTCATCAAAGAGGAAAAAGACGCGCACATTTTGGCGGGCCTTGCGGATCAAACGGCCCTTCAGTTTACGGCCCAGGTTGTCATCCTTGATGATGTAAAACTGGACCAGGATGTAATCCGTGGCCGCATCGATAGCCTGGAAGATGGCCTTGAACGTCGACCGCCCATCGATGAGCAGTCGGCTGTGGTTGAAGCGTGTGATCGGCAGGTCCGCCAGGCGCGTCAGGGCGGTTTCGGTGCCGGTTCGGTTTTCGCGGGTCATCTGGTCGACCGTGGCGGTCAGGGCGCACTGGTCGATGATGTGGTGGATGTTGTCATCCTTGGAATGGCGCAGCGACACATAGCCCTGAAATTTGTTGCGTCCGAAAATGGCATACAGGGGCAGCGTCATCCATGGAAATGTCACCAGGGAGATTCCCCAGGCAATGGCACCCTGGGAGGTTTTGGTGTTCATCACGGCATGCACGGCGGCCGCGATGCCAAGTGCCTCCACGAGCACAAACAGCAGGGTGAAAATCGTTATGCCGGGGTCAAGGTTCATCAACCGCTTTTTTCACTCGGCTGGCAGCGGCCATTTGCCGATCAATGTAAAAGTGCATGCAGGTCAAGGGTCGATCGCTGGCCAATGTCGTCGAAATGCTGCTCTAACCAGGCCTGGGCCACCTGCTGCCCGATGTCGTGCAGGTGAATCAGAAAGTCCCACTCCGCATTCAGCTTGCTGGATGCATTCAGGTGTTTAAAGTGCGCACCGGTTTGGATGGCGTGGATGTAGAGTTTCTTGTAGCGGTTGGGATCCAGGCTGCCTTCGTCCAACATGCGGTCGACGAAGTCGATGGCCCGCAGTTCGTGCAGCAGGTTGGCGTTGAACGTGATTTCATTGATGCGATTCATGATCTCGCCGGCGCTCTTGGGGGTCTCTTGGCGAAACACGGGGTTGATCTGAACCAGGAGAACATCGTGGGCTTGGCAGCGGTAGGCGAATGGATAGAGCGGCGGGTTGCCGGCGTAGCCACCATCCCAGTAGTCCTGGCCGTCGATGGACACGGCCTGGTAAAAGGTCGGCAGGCAGGCCGATGCCATGACCACATCCGGCGTCAGTTCGGCGCGTTCGAAAATTCGAACCTTGCCCGTCTGAACGCAGGTGGCCGCCAGGAACAGTTTCATCTTGTCGCAGGCACGCACGCGTTCGAAATCGATGTTGTCCGTTAAAAAATCCCTCAACGGGTTGAGGTTCATCGGATTGAGTTCGTAGGGGGAGGCCAACCGGGCCAGAAAGTCTGAAAAGTGATAGCCGGGTGAGTAGTCAAGGTTCCAGTTGCCGACCAGTACATCGTAAAAGGTTCGTTTAAGGGGGCTGGTCAGCGCGGCGACACTCATCGATTTCCAGAAGTGCCGCAACGCCTGGCGGGCACCGTCGGTCCCATCTTTCATCATGCCGTCGGCGGCCACCACGGCGTTCATGGCGCCGGCGCTGGTGCCGCTGATGGCTTCGATTTCCAGACGATCGTCTTCAAACAGACAGTCCAGCACCCCCCAGGTAAAGGCGCCGTGGGCACCGCCGCCCTGAAGGGCCAGATCGATCTTTTTTTGGGTTGCCGGTCTCTTTTGGGCCATCGGTGCTTTCTCCTGAAATATGATGCGTAATTTGGTATGGTTGAATATTAGCGGGCCGAGGCCATCGGTTCCCGCCAAAGCGGCGCGGCTTACGATTGGGCGGCCGGGGGCATTTTCATCCCAGGCATGTCAATCCGCGCGCGATGGGAGTCCAATTGTCGGCGACTTTCAAGCATTGGAGAATGCTTGGCTGTGGATCGTACGATTGCTTTTTTACGACAGGATCCGGTCGACGGTCAACGGTTTTTCCCATTCGCTTCGGGTTATTTTGAAAGACCCAATGATCAGGACAAGGCCGACGCGCTTTTCCTCTGATGCAACGGTAGTACAAGGATAGGAAATGGTGCCTGGCACAAAAAGCCGTTTTGCGCAAATGGCGCTTCGGGTAAGTGCGCCGCACAACCTCTCGACGGGGTGCTTGCACCCGTGGGGTGGGTGTGTTAGCTTGACAAGGTATTTGGTCGCCGTTATTTTTGCTCCAATCGGGGGTACAGGCGCGGGCAGCTTTTTCGTAGCGCGCGTTTCGAGTTCGTTCAACAAGATAAAATCCTGGTAAGGAGGCCTGCACGATGCGGTATCTGTTGGTTGTCTTGACGGTGGTATCGTTGTTGTCGATCAGCCGAATCGGCCTGGCCGACACGCTGGAACTGGCCGACGGCTCATTAGTCGAAGGGCGCTATGTAACCAGCAATGACGACTACTTTATCTTCGAGGCCGGGGGCGAGCTCAAGGCCTTTCCGGTCGAAGACGTGGCCGTCCTCTACCTGAGCGAAGGGGTCGAGAAAATGCTGACGGCCGACAACGATGCCCAGCCGGTTGAGTTGACCGTGCCTGTCGGCACCCGCCTGCTGATCGCTGTTTCCGACACCATCGACTCGCGCAGGCACCGGGCCGGGCACCGCTTTCGCGGCCAGCTTCAAGGGGATCTGGTGGTGAACGGTGCGACCGTTGTGCGGCACAACAGTTACGTGTTCGGCCAAATTACCGAGGGGCGTCAGTCGAGACGCATCGCTGGTCAATCGGAGCTGCAGATCGAGTTCATCGACATCATGATCGATGGACGACTCTATCCCATCGCAACCACCGGGTTGTCGGCGCAGAGTGATCAAACCGCATTGAAAAGTGTCGGTACGACCGCCAGAGGGGCGGCGATCGGCGCCCTCATCGGCGGGCGTTCCGGGGCCAGAACCGGCGCCGCGGTCGGCGCCGGGGCCGCCATCCTCACGCAGGGCGAGGCGGTGTACATCCCGCGCGGCACGCTGGTTGAGACAACGCTCGCATCACCCCTGACCGTTCAGTAACCGTTCCATTTATCCCATTTGAGTTGGCTGCCTGGTTAGTCGCGGTTCAAGATCGCAACGATGTCAACCCTGCAGGTGAGCAAGGAAGGTAAGCGATGATCGTCTTTCGAATGACTGTTATTTCTGTAGCCCTGGTCCTGGCCGTTTCCGTTACCAGCCTTGCCCAGGATGATACCACCACCCGGACCATCGAGGTTTTCCGGCAGTCGGATGTGGTAAAGCCGTTTTTCGAGGATGCCTATGGTTATGCGGTCTTCCCGCGGGTGGGGCAGGCCGGTTTTGTTGTCGGGGGTGCATTTGGCAATGGCACAGTGTTTGTGGGTGGCGAGGTTACCGGCACCGCGCGGATGGTCAAGGCGTCGATCGGATTTCAGGCTGGTGGCCAGGCCTTCAGCCAGATGATTTTTTTTCAGGACAAGCGCGCCTATGACGAATTCACGAGCGGGAGCTTCGAGTTCGGTGCCGGCGTGTCGGTCGTGGCCATCACGGCCGGGGCTCAGGCCAGTGCCGGCACACAAGGCACGACGGCCGGTGCCACGGCGGGACCGGCCACGGGTGTGCAGGCCCAGGCGGAGTACCGCAGAGGCATGGCCGTATTCGTGCACGCCCTTGGCGGCCTGATGTACGAAGCGACGGTCGCCGGGCAGCGCTTCACCTTTCAGCCCAAATCATGACAGCTGACGTCAACCCGCAACCACGCAACCTCCGAAAGGCGAAGGTGTCCAATCATGCCCAGCACCGAAACTACACCGTGGCAGCCCGCCAACCCCCAACGTCTGGCCCGTCACTTTACACGTCTTGGCTGGCTCGGCTTCTGGATTCAGGTGGTCCTGCTCATCATTCCAATTATTCTTCTATTTTATGTCGCGTTTTTATCTGATGCGGAATCGGCCCACCGCAAGGGCATCGACCTTGGCAATTATCTCTCTTACGGCAGCCTTCTGGTAATGATTTTTACGACCTACTGGTTCTTTACCTACACCCGCCTGGGGCCGAAAATCATTGATCCTGAAACACGTCCCACGCAAGCGGCGGTCCTTCGCAAACTCTGGGTTGGGCTGTGGGCCGGTGTCGCCGGCATCGTATTTTCAATGATCTTGATGATCAGTGCCGTGGGACGCATATTGCTCGTTTTGCTGACGACCCCGCAGACCGGCATCCCGATTACGGCACCCGGTGGTGTCGATCCGAGCAAGACCTTGTCCGCCATTGACGCCATCAGCCTGAAAAATTTGGTGGTCTCCCTGACCGGGGAGTTGATCGTCCTCTCTTTTTCCCTCTGGCTGCTTTACAAGGTGATGCGGCCGCATGCTGAGAAAGTTGACGGCAGTGCCGCTTAACCCACTGAAGATCTCATGGCCATAAAACAAAAAATGGGGTTGGCTTTACTTCTGATGGCCGCTTTCTTGGTTGCACCCGATGCCGTCGCGGGCGATGCGCTCCCGGACGTTTTCGAGTATGACTTCCCCCACGTCGATCCGCTTCAGATTTATTCGGGACCGGTCAGGTTTACCCATAAACAACACATCGCCGAGTACCGGATCGCCTGCGTGCGATGTCACCACAAGCTGGAATCGGATGATGTGCACGTCAGCACCCCTTGCAAGGAGTGCCACACCAAGGAAGGGTTCCCGCGTTTTGAAGCGGCGGCCGGTATGAGCAGCGAAGAAAGAGGGCAGCATTTCCTGGTGGCCCTGCATGACCAATGCATCGACTGCCATATCGAGGTGCGGCAGAACCACCGTTCGAGCGACGTACCCATCAGCTGTACGCGCTGCCACCTGCGCAATTGAGCGCTGGCGGCCTGAATCGGGATGGCCGTTGTGGCTCCGTGAGGAAAATTGCCAAATGCAAAACAGGTTCACCAGACGATCCTTTCTAAAAGCCAGCCTGCTGGGGGGTGCCGGGGCCGCATCCGGCCTGCTGATCCCGCAAGCGGCGGCGGCCTTTCGGGGCGGCAATCTGTGTACCTTGTTTGATCTGCGCAAATGCATTGCCTGCGGGGCCTGCGTGGAGGCCTGCCGGGACATCAATGAACCCAAATTCCCGGTCCTGGAGGGACCGATACCGGTCAAGTTTCCGCAAAGCAAAGTGACGATCGAAGATTGGACATCGTCCGAGAAGCGGGCGGTCCGGGACCGTTTGACGCCCTTCAATTGGCTGATGATCCAGACCGCCAAGGGCACCTACCAGGGTGCCGATTTTGAAATTCATCTGCCCCGGCGGTGTATGCACTGCCACAATGCCCCGTGCGTCAACCTGTGTCCCTTTGGGGTGGCCTTTACCCAGCGCAACGGCATCGTCCGAATTCATCCCGACCTGTGCATGGGGGGCGGCAAGTGCAAGGCCGTCTGCCCGTGGCTGATCCCCGAACGGCAATCCGGTGTGGGATCATACCTGAACCTGCTGCCGAACTTTGCCGGCAACGGCGTGATGTTCAAGTGCGACCGCTGTTATGACAGGGTGTACCAGGGCGCGTTGCCGGCCTGTATCGAGGCCTGCCCCAAAGCGGTCCAAACCATCGGTCCGAGAGATGACATGGTCAGACAGGCCCATTCGCTCGCCGACGCGATCGACGGTTTCATTTATGGAGAAGACGAAAGCGGCGGCACCAACACGATCTATGTGTCGCCGGTTCCTTTCGATGTGCTCAACCAGTCCATCGCAACCGGGCCGGGAAAGCCGCATTTGAAACCCGTTTTCGATCCCATGGCGGCAATTAATCGCCTTGGTCTGGCCCTGGTGGCCGGCCCGTTGGTCGGTGCGGCCGTCGCGGTTGCCAGAGTGAAACGGTCCCGTGCACCATCCGGTGGACAGGAGCCTTGACCATGCTGAACGATCGTTTCGATGCTGGCCTGAAATGGGCCTATCGGGTGGCCATAGCGGTTGCCCTGTTCACCGGGATCGGCAATATGCCCATGTGGGGCCGTTTTTTCGTGGCCGATATACCCGGATTTGGCTGGTCGGGGGATTTTTTTGTCAACATTTACGTTCACTACCTGGCCGGGGCGCTGCTTCTGGCCATATCCGCTTACCACATCGTTGTTTACCGCCAGCGCAGCGACAGACGTAAAACACTGTCCCCGTCGGGCGCTGTCCGGGTTGCGCTGCTCGGCCTGGTGCTCGTTTCGGGCCTGCTGTCGGCGATCAAAAACCTGGCCTTCATCGACCTGCCCATGACAGGGTTGATGCTCTTGGTTTTTCTCCACCTCGCTGGTATGATGGCCTTCGTTTTTTTCGCTTTGGTGTTTTGGTTGCGCAAAAAGCCGTGGATGACTGCCCGCTGACGCATGATCGCCGATCACGGCAGGGAGCGCAAAACCAATCGGACGGATGTCTCTGTTTTTGCAAACCACTTTTTTTTACTATAGGAGGACGTACCCATGAGATACAATGACAACCATATCACCCGGCTGGGCGTCGCCTGTCTGGCGGCTGTGTTTGGCATTGCCGCCACGGTAACCGGCGTCGACGCTTCCGGTAAAACGGGCAAACCCAAAACCGAGGCAGCCGCCGTCGAGCACTTCGATCCCGAGGGTAAGCCGCCTTCCACGTTCACCCTCGAGCTGCGCGAGGGCCTCGTGGCCACGCTGCCCTTCGAAGACCAACGCGACTTCGAGGAGGCCAAGAAGGGGTTTATCGCCGAGCCGCCTTTCCGGAAAATAATGGCCGACGCCGGCCACGTGGCCTGGGACATGGAGAGCTACGACTGGCTGCTGGAAGGCAACGATTTCGACAGCATTCATCCCTCGCTGCAGCGCCAGGCGATACTCAACATGGCCTACGGGCTCTATGAAGTCCTGCCCGACCGCATCTACCAGGTGCGCGGCTTCGACCTGGCCAACATCAGCTTCATCAAGGGGGACACGGGCTGGATCGTCTTCGACCCGCTGACGGCCAAAGAGACCGCCCGGGCGGCGCTGGAATTCATCAACGAGAAGCTGGGCCAGCGGCCCGTGGTGGGCGTGGTCTACTCGCACTCCCATGTGGACCACTGGGCCGGCGTGCGCGGGGTCGTGGACGAGGCCGATATGGCCGGCGGCAAGGTCATGATCATCGCTCCGGAGGGCTTTCTCAACCATGCGATCTCCGAGAACGTCTTTGCCGGCAACGCCATGTCGCGGCGCTCGCAGTGGCAGTACTCGGTCCTTCTGGACCGCCATCCCTTCGGGCATGTCGACCAGGCCATCGGCAAGAACGCCGCCAATGGCAACGTCGGGCTCATCCAGCCGAACCGGCTGATCAGCAAGGACTTCGAGGAGATCACCCTCGACGGCGTGAAGATGGTATTCCACAACACGCCCGACACCGAGGCCCCGGTGGAGATGAACACCTACTTTCCGCAGTTCAAGGCCTTGTGGCTGGCCGAGAACTGCACCGGCACGATTCACAACATCTATACGATTCGCGGCGCCGCCGTGCGCAACGCCCTCAACTGGTCCAAGGAGCTCAATGTCGCGCTCTACGGTTCGGGCAGGAAGCCGAGGTGATGTTCGCCTCCCATAGCTGGCCGCGCTGGGGCAACGACCGTATTCAGGAGGTCATCCGCACCCAGCGGGACGCCTATGCCAACCTGAACAACCAGTCGCTGCACTACGCCAACCGCGGCGTGACCATCAACGAGATCCACAACGTCTACGAGGTTCCCAAGAGCCTGCAGAATCAGTGGGCGGCCCGCAGCTACCACGGCGACGTGCGCAACAACGTCCGCGGCGTGATCAACCGTTTTCTCGGCCATTACGACGGCAACCCGACCAATCTGGTTCCCCTGTCGCCGTCCGACTCGGCGCCGCTTTACGTCGAGATGATGGGCGGATCGGAAAAGATCCTGGCCAAGGGGGAGGAGCTGATCGCGCAGGGCAAGTACCTGCACGCCACCGAGATCCTCAACCGGCTGGTGTTCGCCGAACCGCACAACGAAGCGGCCCGCCGACTGCTCGCCGATGCCTTCGAGCAGCTCGGCTATCAGAGCGAAAGCTCCAGCACCCGCAACAGCTTCCTGCAGGGCGCCTTCGAACTGCGCCACGGCCTGCCCGGCGGCGTGCCGGCCCAGTCGACGGGGCCGGACGTCATGCGCGCGATGTCGACCGAGCAGTGGCTCGATTTCATCGGCATCTCCCTCGACCCGAAGCGGGCCGATGGTATGCAATTCACGATCAACCTGGTGACGCCCGACAACGCTGAAACGTACGCCGTCGAGATGAGCAACGCCACGCTGACGAGCATCAAGGACGTTACGGCCAAGAATCCGGACCTGACGATGACCGTGAACCGGGCCGACCTCGACCAGGTGATGATGGGCCTCGCGACCTTCGACGATCTGATCGCGTCCGGCAAGGCTACGTTCGAAGGCGACCGGACGGGATTCGACCAGCTGCGCGCCATCCTGGTGCCGTTCACGCCCGACTTCGAGATCATGCCGGGCACCGCGGCCAAGGCGCCCACAGATGCGCCCAAGCCGTTCGAGGTCCGTGATCTCGTGAATCCCTTGCTCGGCGACTGATGCCGGGGTTGCCCCCCTGAACGTCCAGCCATCACGCGTGCGGGGCCAACTCGACTGTAATTCGGCGCGGCACGCCACGAAAGGAAAATTTAATGCGCGCAAACCAAGAATGCCATGCGCAAACGGCAGGACTGAGGATCGTCCTCGTTCTGATGGCCGTGTCGCTGTTCGGCCCGGCGGCCAATCAGGCCGGTTTATGCGGCCGGATGAAAAGGACGCGCCAGGGCGTATCTGGGCGACGGACACCGTTCAGCCGGCAGCGGAGCGACACGGCGGAACTGGCCAAGGCAGCCCAGAATCCGGTCGCCGACCTGATCAGCCTGCCCTTTCAAAACAACACCAACTTCAATTTCGGACCCCAGGAGAAGACCCAGAACGTATTGAACATTCAACCCGTGATTCCTTTTCATCTGGGCCAGGACTGGCTGCTGGTCACCCGCACGATTTTTCCGGTCATCTCGCAGCCTGGGTTCGCACCCAGCGACGATCGCGAGTTCGGTTTGGGAGACACGCTTTTTACGGCTTTCCTGTCGCCCCAAAACCAGGATTTGTGGCTCGGCGACTGGCTGTGGGCCGTCGGGCCGGCAATTCTTTTGCCCACCAGCACCGACGACCGCCTGGGCCCCGGTGAATGGGGTGTCGGACCGTCGGCGGTACTTCTGACGACACCTGGCCCATGGGTGATCGGCGCCTTGTTGAACAACGTCTGGTCGCTCGGTGCAGAAAGCGACCAGAGCACGGTCAACCTGTTCACCTGTCAGCCCTTTATTAACTACAACCTCGACCGTGGCTGGTATCTGGTCAGTGCGCCGATCATTACCGCCAACTGGGAAGCCGACAGCGACAACACCTGGACGGTTCCCATCGGCGGCGGGTTCGGGCGCATTTTCCCCATCGGCAGACAACCGGTCAACGTTTCCATGCAGAGTTACTACAACATTGAAAATCCTGACACCATCGGCCCCGAATGGTCGATTCGCTTGGTGTTTCAACTGCTGTTTCCCAAGCGCAGTTGACCTGTTCGGCCGCGCTTTCGTCACGACTCAAAGCAACGAAGGAACACGCCATGGGGCTAACACGCAGAAGGTTCCTGCAGCTGACCGGATCGGCAGTAGCGGGCCTGACCGTCGGCGGGCTGGGGTTCAACATGGCTCCGGTCCAGGCGCACGCGCGTGCGTTGGTGTTTGAAAACGCCCGTGAATCCAAAACCATCTGTCCCTACTGCTCAGTCGGCTGCGGGGCCATCGTGCACACCCGGCTTGACGGAAACCAGCGCACCGTGAACATCGAAGGCGACCCTTCCAGCGTGATCAATCGCGGCGCGCTGTGCCCAAAGGGGGCGGCCCTGTTTCAGCTCGTCGAGAACGAAAACCGCTTGACCCGCCCCTTGTACCGCGCGCCCTATTCAACAGAGTGGAAAAGCGTCTCCTGGGAATGGGCGATTGACAAAATCGCCGACCGCATCAAGCGGACCCGCGATGCCGGATTCATGCAGCGCAACGAACGCGGCAACACCGTCAACCGGGTGTCCAACATGGCTTCCATGGGCAGTGCCGTCATGAACAACGAGGAGTGCTGGCTTTACCAGGCCCTGCTGCGAGCCCTCGGCCTGGTCTACATCGAGCACCAGGCCCGGTTGTGACACAGCTCGACGGTTGCGGCTCTGGCAGAGTCGTTCGGTCGCGGCGCCATGACCAACCACTGGATCGATATCAAGAACAGCGACTGCATCCTCATCATGGGTGCCAATCCCGCCGAAAACCATCCCATTTCGTTTCGCTTCGTCATGCAGGCCAAGGACAAGGGTGCCACCCTGATCTGTGTGGACCCGCGCTTTACCCGCTCGGCAGCGGTCGCGGACATCTATGCCCGCCTGCGGTCCGGTACGGACATCGCTTTTCTGGGGGGCATGATCAACTACATATTGGAACATGACCGCTGCCAGAAGGCGTATGTCACCCACTACACGAACGCATCTTTTATCGTAAACGCACAGTTCGGTTTTAAAGAGGGTCTGTTTGCCGGGTTCGACCCGGTCACGCAGCGCTACGACACCGCCAAGTGGGCCTTCGAAAGCGATGCTAAAGGGCGGCCCCGGCGCGATCCCACGTTGGGACATGTGCGGTGCGTGTACCAACTGCTCAAGGCGCACTTTGCCCGCTACGATTTAAAAACGGTTTCTAAAATAACCGGAACCCCTGCAGAAGATCTGCTGGCGGTGTACGAGGCATTTGCCGTGACCGGTGAGGCCCACCGGGCCGGAACGGTCCTGTACGCCATGGGATGGACCCAGCACACGACCGGGGTTCAGAACATCCGTGCCATGAGCATCGTCCAGCTGCTGCTGGGCAACATGGGCCTTGCCGGCGGTGGGATCAATGCGCTGCGCGGGCACAACAACGTGCAGGGATCCACCGATCACGCCCTATTGTTCGGGAATTGGCCCGGCTATCTGGGCATTCCGCGCGAGTCCGACCAGGATTTGGCAGCATACCATCGAAACCACACCCCCGAGAGCGTCGAACCGCGCGCCACCAACTGGTGGACCAACTTTTCCAGATATTCGGTGAGTTTCCTTAAATCCATGTTCGCAGACGCGGCCACACCCGAAAATGACTTCGGGTACCAGTGGATGCCCAAGTGCGACGACGACCGCAGCTATTCGTGGTGGAAGCTTTTTTACGCCATGTGGCACGGTGACATAGACGGCTTTTTTGCGTGGGGGATGAACCCGGCGGCCTCGTGCGGCAATGTCAGCATTATTCGTGAGTGCCTGACACGGTTGGACTGGATGGTCCATGTCAACCTATTCGATACCGAAACCAGTGCCTTCTGGCACGGCCCAGGCATGGTGCCCGAAGAGATCAAAACCGAGGTCTTCAGCCTGCCGGCGTGTACCTCGGTCGAAAAAGAGGGCAGTACCACCAACAGCGGCCGCTGGATGCAGTGGCGCCAGGCCGGGCCGGCACCGCTGGGCGAGAGCAAATCCGACGGCCAGATCCTGATGGCGCTGGGCCGTAAACTGAAAGCACGCTATGCGCGTGGCGGCACCTTCCCGGAACCGATCCGAAACCTCAAATGGGACTACACCACCAAGGGAGAATTCGATCCCCACAAAGTGGCCAAGATGATCAACGGCTATTTTGTCCAAGACGTGACCATCGACGGTACGACTTACCGAAAAGGCACCCTGGTGCCCAGTTTTGTCTACCTGCGGGACGACGGCAGTACCGCCAGTGGGAACTGGATCTACTGCAACAGCTACACCGAGTCGGGCAATCAAGCCGCGCGGCAGGGCCAGCACGACGCAGCCGGCAGGACCGGCAACTACCCCGATTTTGCCTGGTCCTGGCCCCTGAATCGGCGGATTATATACAACCGCGCCGCCGTCGACCCCAAAGGGCAGCCCTGGGATGTGACGCGCTGGGTCGTTCGATTCGAAGGGGAGGTCAGCGGCGGCAGGTTTGGGGGCGGAAAATGGGCCGGTGACGTCATCGATGGCGGTGGAATGCCGCTGATGCATCCGGATGGCAGCCGCAATGACAATGGGCGCTATCCGTTTATCATGCTCTCGGGCGGTCTCGGTCAGGTTTTCACCCCCAATCTCAAAGACGGGCCGTTTCCAGAGCACTATGAACCGTTCGAAAGCCCTATCGCGCAAAACCCGCTGAGCCCGCAGGTCAGGCCGCCGATCCTGCGCTACGCACCCACGGTTGATCTGCCTGCCAGAGCGGACCCCCGCTTTCCGATTGTGTGCACGACCTACAGAGTGACCGAGCACTTTCACATGGTTACCCGGATTGTACCGTGGAATCTGGAGCTGCAACCACGGGTGTTCGTCGAGTTGAGCCACGAACTGGCCGCGGCCAAGGCGATCGCGGCGGGTGAGCGGGTCATCGTGGAAAGTTCGCGCGGCCGGCTGGAATGCACCACCGTCGTTACCCACCGCTTAAAGCCCCTGACCATTGCCAATCAAACGGTGCATCAGGTGGGCATCCCCTTCCATTTCGGCTGGCGCTGGCCGGTTGGCGGCACGGAAGAGAGCGCCAACGTCCTGGTTGCCACGGCCACCGATCCGACGGCCGAGATCCCGGAATACAAGGCCTTTATGGTGAACATCGTGAAATTGAGCCAAGGATAGAACCATGGGCTACGGCATATTCATCGATACGACCCGCTGTATTGCCTGCAAAGGCTGTCAGGTCGCGTGCAAGCAATGGAACCGCCTGCCGGCCGAACAGACCGAAAACGTGGGCAATCTCCAAAACCCGGCTGATCTGTCCCACACCACCTACAAGCTGGTGCGAATGCAAGAGCGGATCATCGCCGGCACCTTCCGCTGGCTTTTTTTCCCGGATCAGTGCCGTCACTGCCTTGCCGCGCCTTGCCTGCTGTGGGCTGACGACCCAGACGCCATTTTTCAAGACAAGACAACCGGCGCCGTGCTGTATACCCGAAAGACCCGGCATTTGAACGCGGAAGCGATCGTCGATGTCTGCCCGTACGACGTGCCGCGCCTCAGCCCCAGCGGCGTGCTGGCCAAGTGCGACCTGTGCAATGAGCGCGTCAAACAAGGGCTGGAACCGGCCTGCGTGCAGACCTGCCCGACGGGATGTCTCAATTTCGGCAGTTTGAAAGATATGCGCAAGATGGCATTCGAGCGCCTTGAACGCGTCAAGCACACCTACCCGGACGCACGACTGCTGGACGCAGACCAGGTGCGGGTAATTTTCCTCACCGCCCATGCGCCGAACCAATACCACGCGAGGGCCAGTTCGTTCGATCCAGCGTTGTGGCAACCGCGAAAAAGCCCCATGCAGTAGTCCTGCCGGGGGTACGGCATACCGGTGACGTCCCGTTTTGACAGGCCAAGCGCGGGACCATCACATCTGGTCATGGAGCAGATCAGCCGATGCGCCTGCTATTGGTGGAAGATGAGAAAAAGGTGGCCAGCTTTATCAAAAAAGGGCTGGAAGAGGAGGGCTATGCGGTCGACCTGGCTTCAGACGGTGAATCTGGGGTAGGGCTGGGCAGTGATGGGGTTCATGACCTGATCATTCTGGATGTCAATCTGCCGAAAAAAGATGGTTTGCAGGTTCTGCGGGAATTGCGTCAACACAAGATAACGACGCCCGTCCTGCTGCTCACGGTCAGGGCGGCCATCGAAGACCGGGTCATCGGCCTGGACACCGGTGCCGATGACTACCTGACCAAGCCCTTTGCGTTCCAGGAACTGCTGGCCAGGGTGCGGGCATTGCTCAGGCGTGGATCCGGTGCCGAGCAGCCGGTTATCGAGGTGGCCGATCTCAAACTCGATCCAGCCAGGCGCCTTGTCCACCGGGGAGAACAGAAGATCGAGCTGACCTCAAAGGAGTTCGCCCTGCTGGATTATTTCATGCGCAACCGGGACCGGGTGCTGACGCGGACGATGATCGCTGAACACGTGTGGGACTACTCCTTCGACACGTCGACCAATGTTATCGATGTGTACGTGAATTACCTGAGAAAGAAAATCGACCACGATCGCGAACCCAAACTGATCCAGACGGTGAGGGGTGTGGGGTATGTTCTGAAAACCGAATAGGGCTCCCAACGGGCGTCTTTCGGTCCCAGACGGCGTTCTGGTTCGGCTATAACCCCCATTTCCCGAAACGACAAGGCTTATGGCGATCCGCTCGATCGGTGCCAGACTGACCATCTGGTACACGAGTCTGTTGACCGTTACCTTTCTTTTCCTGGGCGGCATCGCCTATGGCCTGCTGGCCTACAGCCTGGCCCGTGACATGGACGTCGCCTTGAAGGGTGTTGCCGACGTCATGGTGCAAAAAGCGCGTCTCGGCCAGCCGACGATGGTTCCGTCCGATGTGGAAGCGCTTTTCCGGCGTTTCCTGGGGTTTTCGCCGCTCGACCGCTATTTTGAGCTGTTTGATTTTCCTCAGCCGCGTGATCCGCAACAGGTCAAACCACGCTCCCCAGAACTGCCGCCCAGTTCCAAAGCCCTCAAGAATGCATCCCAGGGACGATCCACATACGAAACGGTTTTCGTCTCTGGTGCGTATCCCCTGCGCTTGCTGACCTTGCCGGTAATTCAGGACGGCCGGGTGGTCAATATGGTCCGCGTCGGGCTGTCCATGGAGAATATGCTCAAGACGCGCCGCCGCTTCCTTCTGGCAATGGCGGCGGTACTGCCATTGGGCCTGCTGCTCGCCGGCGGGGGCGGATGGGCGTTGGCCCGACGCGCATTGAAGCCCGTCGATCAGATGACGCAGACTGCCCAGCGGATCAGCGGCAACGATTTGGACCAGCGCCTGCCGATGCGTGGCAGCGGTGATGAACTGGATCGGCTGGCAACGACGCTCAACGCCATGCTGGACCGCTTGAATGCGGTCATCGATCAGATGCGTCAGTTCAGTGCCGATGCATCCCATGAGCTGCAGACGCCGCTGACCATCCTCAAAGGCGAACTGGAGGTCGCCTTGCGTTCACCACGAGACCCCGAGGAGTACCAGGGCGTGCTCGCGAGCGGGCTCGAGGAGATCGACCGTCTTGACAAACTGGTGGCGGGCCTGCTGCTCCTCGCCCGGGCCGATGCCGGAGTCCTGCGGCTCGACCCCAAGCCGGTGGATCTGTCGGCGCTTGTGAGCGACGTCGGCGATTTGATGCGGCCCCTGGCCGATGCGCATGCGATCGATCTGCAGTTGACCCCTGTCGAACCGGTGGCCGTGCGCGGTGATCAAGAGCACCTGCGGCGGCTCATGCTAAACCTGGTGGACAATGCCATCAAATACACCCCATCGGGCGGCCAGGTCACGATTTCCCTGCAGCCGGACGGCGATTGGGCGGCCTTGAAGGTGGCCGACACGGGAATCGGTTTCAGCGATGACGAACGCCAGATGATTTTCGACCGCTTTCACCGTGCCACCGACACCCGTTCGCGCGACGTCAAGGGCGTCGGCCTGGGGTTGAGCATCGCCCGCTCCATCGCTGCCGCCCACGGCGGCCGGATCGATGTGCAAAGCAGGCCTGGACATGGCAGCCGCTTCACCGTTGTGCTTCCGCTTTGTTGATCGGTGCCCACCGGATAGTTTTTCCCGCCGGCATTTCATGAGTAAACGATAATCTTTCGTTAATGCCACGTTAATGTTCCTGCCCTAGTGTTGCCCCAACGCTTTCATTTTTGAGGTGACGAGGTTTCATCAGGTCTGGCGACGCCAGGCCAGAACGGTAAACCGCTAATCAAAGGGTAGCGACATGACAGGAACACGGCATCACGACCGTCCGGTCAATCCAATGCGCCAACTAAGGTCCGTCAAGCGCAGCGCTTCTGAAAAAGCGCAGCGCCAATCAGGTTTGCTTGACATCTATTTTCGTGCCATTGCCAAGACGACCCTGCTGTGCCGCCAGGAAGAGATTCAACTGGCCCAGCAGATCGAAGCCGGGCGCGCCGAAGTTCGTCTGGCCGAATTGAAGCACCGCAAATCCAATCTCGATCAGGACCGCCAGCGTCTGATTGCCGTCCAATCAGCGCTCGAGGCGTCCAAAAAACGGTTTGTCGAAGCAAATCTGCGATTGGTTGTCAAGATGGCCGGAAGGTACACCAGCAGAGGGGTGGCCCTGTTCGATCTGATTCAAGAGGGCAACATCGGCCTCATGCGGGCCGTGGAGAAATTTGACTACCGGCGGGGCGTCAAATTCAGCACCTATGCTGCCTGGTGGATTCGCCAGGCGATGATCCGTGCGACCCATGATCACGGGCATACCGTTCGATTGCCGGTCAACAAGCTCGAGGCGATCACGGCCATTCGCAAGACCGCCCGGGCGCTGAATTCAAAGCGCGGACGAAACCCTTCCATCGCCGAGATTGCCTGTCACATGGATCATCCTGAGGAGAGCGTTCGCAAGATCTTGGCGATTGCCGACAGACGCCATGCCCTGTCGCTGGAAGAACCCATCGGTGCGGGGCAGTCGCAGTTGATGGATGTCATTGCCGACCACCACGGCATTGATTCGGAAGATATCGTCATCCAGAGAGACTTGGCTGCGCAGCTGCATGCGGCCATGACCCGTTTGACCGCCCGGGAAGCGGAGGTGCTGCGAAGGCGATTCGGGATCGGCAGCGACACGGTCAGCACGCTCCAGGAAATCGCCAGTGACTTCAGGCTGTCACGCGAGCGCATCCGTCAGATCCAAAACGAAGGCATTGCCAAGATGCGAAAAAAACTGGCCCGGCGATCGGTGTTTTAGCGATGAATCCGGGTTGACCAACCGTAAACCAGCTGCCACCGATCCTGTCGATTAAGATCTTTTAATGTCTGATTAATCCGCCGCTAATGGTCATCCCTTATCTTGGTTCACACCTGACAGGCAGGGTCAGGTGGCAAACAGGTCGCCAAAAAAAATTAACCGCAGTCAAAGGAGAATTGAAAATGATGATCAAGGTTAAAACAGAAAAGATCGACAGGCGTTTCGGATTGAAGAAAGTCATGGCGGTCG
Organism: uncultured delta proteobacterium; assembly: GCA_963785365.1. Classification (GTDB taxonomy): domain Bacteria; phylum Desulfobacterota; class Desulfobacteria; order Desulfobacterales; family Desulfosarcinaceae; genus Desulfosarcina. The sequence continues at coordinate 128,857 of CAWAUZ010000003.1, forward strand.
GGCTGCCATTTCTGGTGGCGGGGCTGTTGATTGCCTCCGGCCTTCAGTGGACACAGCCCTCGGCAGCCGTTGAATTTGACAATGCAGATCCCGTGACCATCGACGCACCGCCGGCCATGCCCAGTTCCTTTGCCGAGCTGGCAGAAACCTTGAGCCCCACGGTGGTCAATGTCAGGGTGACCAAGATCGAGCAGGCCGCGTTTGGCGGGAATCAGCTGTCGCCGGATCAGTTCGGAGATTTTTTCGGCCGTTTTTTTGAGGGAACGCCGCAAATGCCGCCCAGCCGACCGACACAGGGAGCCGGCTCCGGTGTCATCATCAGCAAGGACGGATACGTTCTCTCCAACAACCACGTGGTCGAAGGTGCGAAATCGGTAACCATCACCCTGGCCAACGAAGAGGAGTACGAGGCCGAGATCGTCGGACGCGATCCCAAGACGGACCTGGCGGTGCTCAAGATCGACGCCAAAAAGACCCTTCCGGCTGCCAGCCTGGGCGACTCTGAATTGCTGCATGTGGGTGACTGGGTCGTGGCCATCGGCAATCCCTTTGGCTTGAACCACACCGTGACCTCCGGCATCGTCAGCGCCAAAGGCCGCGTGATCGGCGCCGGGCCCTACGATGATTTCATCCAAACAGATGCGTCCATCAACCCCGGGAACTCCGGCGGCCCTTTGTTCAACATGAAGGGTGAAGTGGTCGGCATCAACACCGCCATTATTCCGCAGGGTCAAGGCATCGGTTTTGCCATTCCGGTCAACACGGCCAAGCCGTTGATCCCCCAGTTGGTGTCCGATGGTGAGGTCACTCGCGGCTACCTTGGCGTCAGCATTCAGACCATCACGGCCGAACTTGCCGAAGCCCTGAATGTCGGGTCACGCGAAGGGGTCCTGGTTGCCGATGTCACCGCTGGCAGCCCGGCCGACAAAGGGGGCATTGAACGTGGGGACATCATCGTCTCTTTTGCCGGAAAAAAGGTCAACGACAGCCACGATCTGCCCGCCATGGTGGCGGCCACACCGGTCAACGAAAAGGCAACCGTAACGGTGCTTCGCGACGGAAAGCAGCACGACCTGAGGGTGAACATCGCCAAGCTGCCCTCGGAATCGACAAAGCTGGCCGAAAGCGCCCAGCCTGCCAAGGGAACGTGGGGGCTCCAGCTTCACGACCTGACCCCTGAAATTGGCCAGCAGTTCCGTCTGCAGGCCGAGCAGGGCGTGGTTGTGGTCGGGGTCCAGCCCGACAGCCCGGCCCAGGAGGCCGGCATTCAGCAAGGTGACGTCATCGTTGAGGTGAATCGCCATGCCGTCAACTCGGTCGATCAGCTCAAGGAGAATATCGGCAAGTCAACCAATCAAGACCGCCTGCTGCTGCTGGTCCAGCGGCAAAACGGTAAATTCTACGTCCCCCTGGAGCAACAGGGATAATTTGCTAGCAACCGGCGCAACAGAAAAAACGGAGGCGATTGACGTTCCGTCTGATCGCTTCCGTTTCTTGCTTGACCCCCCCTGAAATTTTAGTGTAGATGTTGCCGCGTTATGACCCCTCGTAAAAAAAAATGGTTCTCCCTGCGGCGATGGCTGTGGATCGCCGGCGCGGCGCTGGTGTCGATCGTTGCCTGGCAGATGGTGACGAACCATTTCCAAGAGCAAGAGAAGGCCCTGAGAACCCAGCTGCGCACAACGCTGAAAGAGACCTTTCCGGATCGGGAGGCGGCCTTCAGGCAGACCATCGGATTGTTCGCTTTCGATCCTTATCAGCCCATATCGGAAGCGACGGTGCACGGTGAAGCCGGCGTCGTTTTGATCCACGGTTTGGACGATCCCGGCAAGGTGTGGCAGAACCTGGCGCCGGCGTTGGCCGGGCAGGGCCACCAGGTCTGGTTGATGAACTATCCCAATGATCAGCCGGTGGTGGAATCGGCCCACCTGCTGTTCGGAGCGCTGGAGCGGCTCAGGTCCCTGGGCATCGGGCGCATTGCGATTGTGGCCCACAGCATGGGCGGCCTGGTTTCAAGAGAGATGCTGACCAATCCGGATTTGGCATACCAGCGTGTCGTGCAGGCCGGAAACGTTCCGGCGGTCGATCTGCTGATCATGGTGGGAACGCCCAACCACGGTTCGCAGTTAGTCCGTTTCCGCTTCTTGACGGAAGTGCGTGATCAATTTGCGCGGCTGACCCAGGGCGAGGTCAGCTGGCTGGCATCTATTTTTGATGGTGCCGGCGAAGCCAAGATCGACCTGCTGCCGGACAGCCTGTTTTTGACCACCTTGAACGCCCGACCGCATCCGCCGGAAGTGGCGCAGCTGGTCATCGCTGGAATGATCAGCCCGTGGCGTGAGAGCGACGTCAAGCAGTTGCGCGAAACCATCGAGCCGTATTTGGCGGATGACCAACAAGGACAGGTAGCGGTGCTGAGCGATCACCTGCTGGCCATGACCAACGGGTTGGGAGACGGTTTGGTGACCGTTGAATCGACGCGCCTGCCCGGTGTGGCTCACCGAACGGTTGAGGGCACCCACCTGTCCATGATCCGCAATATCAGCGCTGAAAGCCCGCGTGTTCCGCCGGCGGTACCGATTATCTTAGACCAATTGGCGCAGGAACGCAGACAAGGCTGGCGGTGACCCCGTTTCGGGTATTTTTGCGGCTTGCCGTGTTATGGGGCGTTCGCTTTGCAGGCTAATCTGGAAAGCGAAAAACGGCCGGCAGCTTTCGGAATTGACGCGGGTCGGGAGATTTTCTCCCCCCAACTGCCTGGACACCATCGCTAAGGAACACTCATGACGTCTCATCCTCACCAACCCGCCCGCCGGCAGCCCATCCGCGGCCTGATCGCCGGTGTCACAATCATTTTGGGCCTTAGCACGATCTCATGCGGCGGGCCGGCATTGGAGCTTTGGCACACCAAGAAGCTGACGGCGGAGTTCGACGCCGGCGATGCCGAAGAGGTGAAAACCTTCGACGACTACCGGCAATTGGAAGATCGGCTGTTCGCCCAGCTGGAGGAGAAGGTGTATGCCCACACCCCCACCGGATCGGGCAACGAGTTCATCCGCTACAGTTCCGGCAGTGCTTCAGATCCGCAAATCCGCGACCCCAATTGGAACCGCAGCTTCGAACTGCCAGCCGATGAACCTGTCGGCGGCGTCCTCTTGCTGCACGGCATGTCGGATTCACCCTACAGCCTGCGGGCCCTGGGCAAGGCACTCAACGACCGTCACTATTGGGTCCTCGGGCCGCGCCTGCCCGGCCACGGAACCGCACCGTCTGGTTTTCGGCACATCGATTGGGAAGACATGGCCGCCGTTGTGCAGTTGGGCGCTGAGCACCTGGCGTCCAGGGTCGGGGAGAAGCCGATCCACATCGTGGGTTATTCCATGGGTGCGCCCCTGGCTTTGAACTTTACACTCGATGCGCTGGCGGGTCGTACGTCGCCCACGCCCGCCAGCCTGGTGCTGATCTCCCCGGCCATCGCTATCCACCCCCTGGCCGGGCTGGCCGGACTGAAAAATGGGTTGTCCGGCATTCCCGGCCTGGGCCGCCTGGCCTGGTTGTCGATCGAGCCCGAATTTGACCCCTACAAGTACAACTCGTTCACGACCAACGCCGGCAACCAGGTCCATCGCTTGACCCGGGCTGTCAGCCGGCGGATCACGGCCGGGTCCCGAAACGAAGCCTTGAAGGAATTCCCGCCGGTATTGGTTTTCAAATCGACCGTGGATGCAACTGTGTCGACCACCGCGGTAATCGATCGACTGCTGACCCCTTTGGGGCCCCATGGCCATGAGCTGGTGTTGTTCGACATCAATCGCCTGGCGGCCCAGGAGCTGCTGCTGGTCTCCGACCCGGGTCCCTTGACCGCTCGACTGATGACTGATGACACCTTGCCCTTTGCCATGACCGTGATCACCAACGAACACCCGGACAGCGCCCGGGTTCACGCCAGGCACAAGGCCGCATTCACGGCCGATGCAATGGCGGTCGAACCCCTTGATCTGGCATGGCCGGCCGGCGTGATCTCGCTGTCGCACGTGGCCCTGCCGTTTGCGCCGGATGATCCGCTCTATGGCCAACAGCCACCCGAGAACGGGAAAGAGGTCTTTCTCGGACAGATTGCCATTCGGGGCGAACGCGGCCTGTTGAAGATTTCCAGTGACTGGCTGTTGCGGTTGCGGCACAATCCCTTTTACGATTATCTCGAGAAACAGGTCCTGGTGTGGGTCACGTCAGTGGACTGACCCCGCGGATTTCACTGGATGTTCAGAATCGATTCGCATTGCTTGAGTTCGGAGATGCCAATGCAGCTATCCCAATATATCGTCAGCCATTTCAGAATCAGCCGGGAGCGCTTTGAAATTGTCCACCGGGATATATCGGACGGATCCGAACCCGGGGTACGATTTTACATCATGGTTGCCGTGTCGACCGGCATCGCCTGCTTCGGGCTGCTGGCCAACAGCACTGCCGTGGTGATCGGCGCCATGCTCGTGGCGCCGTTGATGACCCCCATCTTCGGGATGTCCCTGGCGCTGGTGCGTGGAGACACCCGACTGTTGGGCAGTTCTATTCAATCCGAGGTGGTGGGGGTGGCCACCTCGATTGCTATGGGGGTGCTGTTGGGGGTCTCCATCGGTGATTTCCAGTCGACGCCCGAAATGCTTGCCCGCACACAGCCGAACCTCTTTGATTTGCTGGTTGCCGTGCTCTCCGGCTTTGCGGGCGCCTATGCCCTGATCGATGAGAAGATCAGCCCGGCGCTGCCGGGTGTCGCCATTGCTACGGCCATTGTTCCGCCGCTGGCCAACTCCGGGCTGTGTTTTTCGATCGGGGAGGTCCGGGGCGGCATGGGTTCGTTTCTCCTGTTCCTGGCCAATTTCCTGTCGATTCTGTTGGTTGCCGCCGCAACGTTCACTGCCAGCGGCATGGCCAAGATCTATGGTGAACAGTCGTCCCCGCAGGGATATTTCAGACGGTTCGGCATCGCCATCATCGCTTTCGTGATCATCGCGGTCTTTTTGACCGGTGCGCTCTTCCGATCTATTCGAGAGCAGAATATCACCAATCGAATTCACACGACCTTGGGAGGTGAACTGGACAACCTTCCGGCGTCAGGCCTGGACGAGGTGCACCACTACACCAAAGACAATCGTCTTTTTGTGCTGGCCAACGTCCACACATCGGGAATCATCACCCCGTCGCGCGTCAAATCGATGCAAGACAAACTGGCGGCGGATGTCGACATGCCGACGCGCCTCACCCTTCGCAGCGCGAGAATTGCCAATGTGAACGCCCAGGGGCAGGCCCTTTATGACACCGCACTCGAACTCGACGGGACCTTCGGGAACCGCATCGAAAGCCTGGTATTGCGCGATCTGGCCATAACGGAGCAGATTCTGCGTGAAACGTTTGAACTGCGGCCGTCGACCTATTTTCACCGCGTGGAATTTTTAGACGTGCCGGATCGCCGCATCGCCAAAGCCTATGTCAGTGGGTTGCACCGGCTGCGGGAGCCGGACGTGATGGCCCTCGAGCAGTCGGTGCGGGACGCCATTGGCGACCCAAACCTGTTATTGATCATCAGCACCGTTCCGGAATATATGCAGACCAGTAGCGGATTGCTGCGCTACGGCTGGATGTTGGGTGAAAAAGCGACGCCGGAACGCGTGGCCCTTATCGAACAAATCAAAGCGGAACTGATCCGCGCTTTTGACAGCCCGCAGGGCTATGCCATAACCAATGTCAATGCCAACTATCTGGACGATGCGTATCATTTTCTGGTTGAGGTCGTCGGCCCATCGCTTTTCCCCCAGGCCAGGCTTGACGACATCAATCGGCACCTGGCGCAGCGTTTCCCTGACGAGACCATCGACATTTACCTGTGGACGCGACCTGAAGTGGTCTTGACCCCCGATGGCGCCATGCCCTTCGAGACGGTCTACCGGCAGTTCGCTGGGCGGCAGACAGAGAGCCTGCCCGGTGGGACGGTGCCAGAGCTCGATGTGATCGGCGAATAGATCCGGCCCTTGCGCCGGCGCCGGCGACCCCGGGTCAGGTGTTGCACCAAATATCGCTTGCCAAGCACGGTTTACTGTTGTAAAGAGTGCATCAACGTTCGACTCCTGCAGGCCGCAGGAGTCGCGTACCCCGACGCGAAGTGGTGTTTGCCTCCCTATTTAAATGTAACGCAGACATTAATCCCTGAACGGCAGGCGGGTCCCCCCAGTCAAGCCGGGCGAGTTGCCCCGGATGCGCATCCGCTGCCCGGCGTATCGCCTCGGTTCGCTTGTCGGGGCAACCTTTTTTAAAACACATGTGGGAACGAATCCCACGTTAATCGAACAACCTACTGAGAAACCAGAAAGAATCACGAGACCGCCAGATGGAAGAGAACAAGCGTAAAGCGATCGAAGCCAAACTGAACCAGCTTTTTACTAAAATCAACCTCAACTCGAAGCTTGCCTGCCCTGACACCAGCGGTCCCACGGTCGTCAAGGTCATTCGCCGCCGCAAAGGCAAACCCGACATGCAGGTCGCCTGACACGCTTCCCGCCTCCCCTCCGTTGTATGAAATCATTGCACGGTTTCGGAAATAGTGGTATTTAAAGGCTATTTGATCTAAGCGACAGATAAACGTGTCTCGCTGCCATGACCCAAACACTGATCGCCTGCCACCATTGTGACCTGTTGCACCGCTTGCAGCCGTTTCCGGCAAAGACCAGCGCCCGGTGCCGGCGCTGCGGGGCCCTTTTGGCCGCCCACAACCCCGACACCGTCGACCGTACCCTGGCCTGCGCCATTACCGGCCTGTTGTTGCTGGCCATCGCCAACCTGTTCCCGTTTCTTCTGCTCGAGACCCAGGGAACCGTTCTGGAGACCACGCTCATCACCGGTATGCGCATCATCTCCCGGCAGATCATGCCGGGCCTGGCCCTGCTGGTCTTGTGCACCAGTATCGTTTTCCCCAGCCTGTTCCTGGGAGCGCTGACCTATGTGTTGCTGCCGCTCAAACGAGGGGTTCGACCGCCGGGGGCCAGAATGATGTTCCGATTGGCACTGCACCTGCGGCCCTGGAGCATGACCGAGGTCTTTTTGCTGGGGGTGCTGGTCTCCGTGGTCAAGTTATCGAAACTGGCCACGATTATTCCCGGCAAGGCCTTGTTCGCCTTCCTGGCGCTGGTGTTTGTGCTGGCCGCCGTGAATGTCTTTCTGGAGCCCCGCACCATATGGGGGAAGATGGACGAATGCCGCTGAACCGCACTTATCGCGATACTATCGGTGGCACGGCAGCCCAGGCCGGACTATTGAACTGCCACACCTGTGGACTGCTGGTCCACCGACCGGCAACAAGCAGGCGGTCCTGGCGCGTGGTGTGCCCCCGTTGCGGCGCAACGCTTCACCTGAGAAAACCGTACAGCATCGACCGGACCTGGGCCCTGGTGATTGCCGCGATCATTTTTTATCTGCCGGCCAATTTGCTGCCGGTGACGAAAACCAGCTACCTGGGCAGCACCCAATCCGACACGATCATCAGTGGTGTTATCTACTTCATGCAGACGGGTTCATGGGGTATCGCCGTGATCATCTTCGTGGCCAGCATCGTGGTGCCCGTAGCCAAGCTGATCGTATTAGGGGGGCTCCTGATTTCCGTGCAACGGCGTTCCTGCTGGCGTCCCGGAGAACGGACCCGGGTGTACCGCATCACGGAGATCGTTGGGCGCTGGTCCATGCTGGATGTGTTTGTGGTGACCATCATGGTGGCCCTGGTCAGGCTAGGCTACCTGACCACCATCGAAGCCGGGCCCGGGATTGTTTACTTTGCGGCAGTGGTCGTCCTGACCATGTTCGCCGCCTTGACGTTCGATCCCCGGTTGATCTGGGATGCGACGGAGAAAACGGATGAGTGACGTGCGCCCCGACAATGCCATGGATGAGACGGTACCGGAACCCGAGGTCGTTCGCGGGCGGCGGTTTCCGATCATATGGTTGATTCCGGTGGTAGCACTGCTGATCGGGGTTTCGCTGGTCGTTCAAACCATGCGGGAAACCGGGCCGACCATTACGATTGTGTTCAAGTCCGCCGGGGGGTTGGTTCCCGGAAAAACAGAAATCAAGTACAAGGACGTCACCGTCGGCAAGGTGCAGCAGATTCAAATCAGTGAAGATCTGTCCAAAGTGCTGGTCACAGCGCAGATGAGCCGTGAAATCGAACCGCATCTCACCGAAGACACGCTCTTTTGGGTCGTCAAGGCGCATGTCGCGGCCGGTCAGGTGTCCGGTCTGAGTACCCTGCTCTCCGGGGCGTACATCGGCATGGCGCCGGGCAGCGACGGAAAACTGGCGAACCGCTTCGAAGGTCGTGAAAAGCCGCCCGCCATCCCGCGGGGCACCCCCGGGAAGTCGTTTAAACTGCGTTCGGACAAGCTGGGCTCCCTCGACATCGGATCGCCGGTCTATTACCGGCAGGTCAGGGTCGGCAGCGTGACCAACGTGAGCGTGGCCGGTGACATCAGTGGTGTGCGTCTTGAGATCTTTGTGGAGGCGCCTTATCACCATCAGGTCACGCGCAGTTCCCGTTTCTACAACGCCAGCGGGCTGGACGTGAATATCGGTACCGACGGCGTTCGCATCGACACCCCCTCTTTGGTCAGCCTGCTGGTGGGGGGGATCTCCTTTTTTACCGTCGACGGTATGAAGGTGACGCCCCCGATCTCCCGGGATCACGAGTTCACCTTGTATGACAGCCTCGATGCCGCAAATGCGGCATCTTACAATTACCGCGAGCATTACCTGCTCTATTTTAACGAAACGGTGCGGGGACTTTCGCCGGGCGCAACCGTGGAATTTTACGGCATCAAGATCGGTGAAGTCGTCAGTGTCGACCTGCAATTCAACCAGGATCGCTTCACCTTTCGCCTCCCGGTGCTGATCGCCATCGACCCGGACCGGGTCGAGTTTTCCGGTGAGTTGGCCAAACCGGAGCGCCGCCTGATGGAAAAACTGGTCGAAAAAGGGCTGCGGGCCCAACAACGCCCCGGCAACCTGCTGACCGGTCAGAGTTACATCGGCATGGAACTCTACCCGAATGCCAGACCGCAGTCGCTGGGTATGGACGACGTGCATCCCGTCGTGCCGACCATCCCCAACACGATGGTCGAGGTTGCCAGTACGCTCAGGCGGATGGTCGAACGCATCGACAATCTGCCTATGGAAGCGGCGCTGGCCGACATCCGGGAGGCGGCGCGACAGGTCGAGGCCATGACCGGCTCCGACACGATGGAGAGCGCCATCGACAACATCGACAAAAGCTTTGCCGAATTCAGGCAGATTACCGCCGGTCTGGCCGATGGAACGCTGCCGCGCATCAACGACATGCTCGATCAGGCGCGTGACTCGCTGGCCCGGAGTGAACAGGCGCTGGATGGTGTCAGCCGGGTCATGGATGAAAGTGCGCCGGTCGTTTACAACCTGAACCGGCTGCTGCTCGACCTTCAGGAAACGGCCCGGGCCGTGGAAGCCCTGGCCGACTACCTCGAACGGCATCCCGATGCCATCATTTTCGGGAAAGGAGAGACCCAATGACCCGCCTGCCGCTGGTGATCCTGGCAATCGGCGTCGCTTCCATCATGGGGCCGGCAGGCTGCCGTTCGATCACGGCGCCGGTCGACTACTACACCCTGCGGCCCCTGGACCCGGGGGCCGCTTCGGTGACGATTGACGACAACCGGCCGGCCATCACGATCGGCATCCAGCCGGTGACCTTGCCCGGTTATCTCAACCGGACCGAAATGGTGCGGCTTTCCGGCGCTCACCGGGTGGAGATCGCCTCGCTGCAGCGCTGGGCCGATTACCTGGACCGGCTGGTTCAGGAAACGCTTGCCGAAAACCTGCAGCTGCTCATGCCCCGTGACCGTGTGGTCCTGGCACCCTGGCCCGCCGGTGTCAGACCGGATGTGACCGTTGCCTATCAGTTCCAGGACCTGATCGGTGCTTCGGACGAAACGCTGCGCCTGCGCGTTGTCTGGACACTCGCCCGCCGCGGCGGCGATCCGCCGGCCCAGTCTCATCGCATGGCCCTGACCGAACCCATGGACGGTTCGGGTTTCGACCAGCTGGCCACGGCCCACAGCCGGGCGCTGGAGGCCCTTGGCCGCCAAACGGCCGCGTCATTGCGAACGTATCTTGAAAATGAAACATCTTGAGGATATGCGAGCATAAGGCGGCCGCCTCAAAGCGCTCTGGTGCGACACCCTCAACGCGTCGGCTTCGATTTTAAAAACAGGGACAGCACCAAACAGACCACAACCGCCGCCAGGCAAACGGCGAACGCGCTTTTAAAGCCTGCCAGGGGGTACAGCCCGTCGCTCTGGCCGGCCCGATCGAGGATATTGCCGGTCAGCACCTGGAAAATCGCTACCCCCAGAAATGGCGCCGGATTGAGGATGCCCGAGGTCAGGCCCAGGCGTTCGGCCGGTGTGATTTCGCGAATGACCCCCCAGATGGTACTGATGAACCCGCCGATCACCACCCCCATGACCAGGAAAATTACCGAAAACCCGAAGATGCCCAGGTGGCCGAAGACCACCATGATGGCGACCCAGCAAACCGTGTAGATCGCCGTGATGGCCACCAGTACCCGGCTCTTGTTCAGTTCGAAGCGATCCGGCAGCCAACCGAAAAAAGGCGCCCCGACGATGACGCCGATGGGAATCAGCATGTTGAGCTGGCTGGCCAGGATGCGTTCGACTCCCAGCACGGTCATTAGAAACGGCGTGGCCCACAATCCTTGCAGGGTTACCGCGGTGCCGTAAAAACCGAAGAAGATGATGACCACCAGCCACAACTGAGATGAGCGCACGATGGCGGTGATGTTCTCGGTAAAGCCCGGTGACTTCTTCCCGCTCGGGTCGGCGGCGTCCGGATTGTGTTGGCGTCCAGCCGGCGGATCCCGGGTGACGGCCAGCATAACGATGGCCATGCCCAAGGTGATGCCGCCGATGAGGAAAAAGGTCGGACGCCACCCCCAGGTCGCGGCGGCCCAGGCCAACGGGGTCGTGGCGATCACGGCGCCCAGGTTGCCCACGGACATGAGCAGCCCCACCATCGTGGCGAACTCCTTTTCCCTGAACCACTGTGACAGGGCCTTGACCGTCGGCACGTAGACGCCGCCGACACCAAAGCCGATCAGGGCGCGGCCGGCCGAAGCCCACCCGATGGAGGGCGCCATGCCAAAGATCAGGCAGCCGATGGCGGCGGTGATCGTCCAATAGGCAATCACCCGCCGGGAGCCGATGCGATCGGCCAGGTATCCCACGACCGGCTGGGTGAGGGCATAGATGTAGAAATACATGGACGACATGACCCCCAGGGCCGTGGCCGTGGTGTCGAAGGTCGTCAGCAGGTCCGAGGCGATCACCGACGTGGAGACCCGGTGAAAATAGACGAAAAAATAGATCAGGCAGATGACGGCAAAGACCACCCAGCGATGGGGGTCGCGATAAGATGATACCGCCTCGGGTTGATTCGCCACGAGCGTTCCCTTTGGGTTGAGATGGTCGACAGGCAGATGCCAGCATACCACATCTCGCTGGTATACCATACGGGATATGGTTCGATCCCGGAAGGGTCCCCGCCCTCCTGGCTAGGCGCACAGCGGGCAGCGCTGAGCGCAGTTGGGGCACAGCGGGTGCAGACGGTTGCAGAACTGGATGTGGTGCATGCCCGCGCCGCAGCCCGTGCAAACCAGCGGATCGATTGATTTGTTGATGGGGTTGTAAAGCAGGGCCAGGGGTTTCTTGCGGCGGCCGACGGTGGCTTCACAAAACAGCTTGACGGCGGGTGTGTGGATCAGGATCCGACTGGTGCAAATCCAGGCAACGGTTGTCGCCAGCATGCAAAAAAGGGTGAAACCCTATGGGAAAAACCATGGATCATTATGCTACCTGACCTGGTGGATCTAAGCCACCGGGCGGAGACCCGTCTGCATCGATGTGAATATCCAGCTGTAAAAAAGCGAATTCGATGCCCTCGCGGTCAAAGCGCAGCTTGGCTTTTTCACGCAGGTCGCAGCGGGCGACCCACTGCGATATGCCACCTTGACCCTGGCAACGAACGGAAGCAGGGTAATCGGGAGGATGAACCGGATATTCAGCCGCTTACGGTTTAGGAACCACAGCGTACACCAGCTTATTGCCCTGAAAGGCCGCCTTGTAATATGTGCCAGCGCAGTTGAAGTAATTCGTAGTGTTGACCGTGACTGAGGTGCAGCCGCCGGGTAAGGCGGGTACCACCGTTCCGATCGGAACGGCCGATCCCGATGGCGCGGACTGAGGCTGGGAAACAGCGGCCTGCTGCTGAGCCGCTGCCGCCTGCTGCTGGGCGGCCGCAGTCTGCTGATTGGCCGCGGCGACCTCGGCAGTTGCGGCACTTCCCACGACGACGGCGGTCCTTCGCCTGGTGCGGCGCCGGACACCGAGGACCGCATGGGCTTCGGGAACCAGCTGCTCAAACAATGGTGGACAGATCGGCTCACATCGTTGCGGTATATCGGTGAACAGCATCGTTAAAAGGACCGTTGTAACCATTATACACTTGAAGATTGCCTTCATTTGTTTCCTCCAACGCTCATCCGTGATTGATTGCCCACACGATTAAAATGGCATGAATTCTATCCGCTTAGCCTCTTTGGGCGGCACAAAGCTGAACTGATCATCAACCACGTTTGGATTCATATTCCAGTCACTCATGACCGTTGAGATGCTCAGCCGGGCGTAAATGCCCGTGTCGGTGACCACGTACTTGTGTGGCAATGGCGGCCCGCTGTCGGCGACCCACACCTGAAAGTCGACCCCAGGCCGGCTGAAGAGCAGGTGATCGCACCTAACGCCGCCGATGATCGACTTGCCGATCACCATGGCCAGATTCACATCCTGCATCAGCAGTGGATAAGGGTTGCGGTAGACCAGGTCGGCGACCGGGATAATCAGTCCGAGCGATTCGCGAGCGAAATCGAACATCTCTTCGATGGTTCCGGGCGCCGGTTGCGTCGCATAGACTTGTTCGGAGGGGGTGTACAGCGTCAACACCTTGCCATCATAGAAGAAGGCCTGGTCGACCAGGTCGCCTTTGCGCTCGGCGCGCAGCTTGTTCGGCCGACTGACGACCACTGATGCAGAAATCCCGTAGTCGACTCGGTTGCCTGAATCGAGCACATCCTCCAGCGTGTTCTGTGTGAGAACACTGAACTGTTTCAAGCCACCGAGATAGTCGCTCATTTCCTTCAAAATCTGGTCGGCCTGGGGGTCGATCGACGGTCCGCTGGCCTGGCCATCGCATGGCAGCATCGATATGCCGGTGATGACCAGTGCCGCCATGATCACAAATGGCAATCCTTTTTTGAACATCTTCATCATGATATCCTCCCTCATGGAATGATTCGAGACCTGAGGGGACTTTTGTCCCCCGGCTGCCGTTTTGGGCCATTCGATAACGCCATTTGACGCGATTTCACATCGATTCAGGAAATTCATCCCCAGCGGCGTATGGGTGTAGGAACGCCGATTGTGGCCTATTTCTTTGCTTTCTTGGCCGCCGCTTTTCCCGTTTCGCCAGCATGGACAAAAACAACCGGTCGAACTCCGCAGGCTTCGAATCGTAGTGTGTGATCAGCTTGTCAGCGCAGTGCATCATGGATATGTTTGTCAACGGTGGCATCCCACTTGGCAGCGCCTTCATCTTAGGGGAGCATGGATGGCGTTGATGACGCACACGAAAGGACGATCTCGACTTGCTTTCCGGCTGGCTTCATTGGGTTCTTCTTATCTCGGCTACAAGATTTTTTCTGATCGGCAGTTGCGTGTCTGCAGCTGCTACCACCTGAACGTGGCGCCGATGGCCGGCCCGCTGAACGCCATGTCCTTGATGGGTTTGTCGGATGGCAGGTCGTAATACAGATGACGCCAGACGGCCGTAACTTCACACCATTTGAACGCGTAACCCAATCCGGCGATGCCCTGCCAGGTGAAGTCGGAGTCGCCGGCCCCCAAATCGAGGTAGTAGGGCACGAACCAGGTGTTTTGGCTGCCAAAGGCGAATCGACCCCTTAACCCGACAATGAAATCCCAGTTGCTGAGTTCCACCGTTGCTGCGCCCGCGCGGCCTGGCGCCGGAATCGAACCGACGTTGCCGGTGACGTTCCAGTTGACCGACTGCTTGACATCCAGGTAGCGTGCTCCAGCAGCCACGTCCAGGGTCCATCCCTTTTGCTCCAATGCGCGGTAGTATCCGGCAATCGTCCAGATCCAGCTTTCTATATCGAGATTTACATCGGCGTTCGCGTTCACCGGCACTTGGATCCCACCGATGCTGGCCTCACGCGTGCCGGTTTCAGACCCCCCGACGTCCATATAGATCACGTCGTTTAGAAGCCCCCAGCGCCCCTTGCGCACATCGACGATGCCCATCAACGTGAACTCGAGGTTATCGATGATGTTCTCGATGTCGACCTCGAAATCACTGCCGCCGCCGGGTTGCGTAAAGGCGGTTTGCCCGGAAATGTCGGGGAACCAGCCATAGATACTCACACCAAGCTGCCAAGAGTCACTGTTGTTGGCGTTCTCCTGGGCGAACGCACCGGTTGGCGCAAGGGTTGCCATCATTAGAACGGCAAACGACAAAGCAATCATATGTTTGCCTGCTGTGAATTGAATGACCTTTCTCATTTGGACTCCCTTTCATCGGGCTTTAACAATTACCTGTCTCACTTCACCTCGACCACAAAAAAGGCGTTTTCCACCTTCCCCGAAACGGCGGGGCACGGAGCCCCGCCCTCGATTCGAGTGCGGCTAATCGCTTGCCGGATTGTTGTGCGTGGCCATCTGGAGCTTCTTGATGTCTTCCGGCGAGAGCGTCGGCCGGTCGATGGTAAGCGTCAGCTTGTCGAGCTTGCCGGTAAACCGGAAGGGGGGTTGATAGTCCTTATCAGCAACCGGCGAGCCGGTATCGGCGCCAACGTCAAAGTTTTCGTTCCATTGCAGGAGCATCGGGACGGTCTTTTCCATCTTCTGCGTCGCAACGACTTTCCCGTCTACCTTGAGATAGCCGGTTCCGCTGCGGCCGAGGCCGCTGGGGCTTCCGTACTGCAGTGTGCCGGCGCCGAGACCGTCGTATTTGAAGTCGAATTCTAGCGTGTGCTTACCGGGAGCCAGCGCATCCGGGCCTTCCCACTGGATCAACTTGAGGCCCATCAGGTTCCAGGTGTAGACCGGCCTGCCGTTCAGCAAATAGAACCCGTAGCCTGCAAACCGGCCGCCATGGGTCACCAGCATTCCCTCGGCGCCGCCTTCGGGAATCTCGACCTCGGCCTTGATGTTGTAGGATGAGGCCAGAACATTTGGCGCATTGCCGTTGGGCGTACCCGTGACTTCCCCGGCATAGGTAAAAACAGTGCGGCCGGCCGTCAGGTTGGGCCGTGGCAGGATCGAACGGGTGAACGTGGTGGTATCCAGCGGCAGCACCTGATTCCGCTCCGCTTCCTCCCAGAAGAGTTTTTCCAGCTCCTTGACTTTTTCAGGATACTGAGCGGCGACATCGTTGCACTGTGTCCAGTCCTTGCTGAGGTCGAACAGTTCCCACGGCCAGGATGCCGGATCCTTGTCGGCCGTTCCACTGTTGTCCCACGGTACACGCATGACCTTGGTGCTGAGGATCCAGCCATCGTGGTAGATCGCGTGGTCACCGATCATCTCGAAATACTGGGTTGTGTGCGTTGAGGGCGCATGCGCGTTCTTCTCATCGAAGGTGTAGGCCATGCTGACGCCCTCCATGGGATTCTGTCTGATACCGTCAACCACCTCGGGCAATGGAATCCCGGTCGCTTCGAGCAGGGTCGGTGCAATGTCAACGACATGATGAAACTGGTGGCGGATGCCGCCCTTGTCCTTGATGACCTTGGGCCAGGAAATGGCCATGCCCTGCTTGGTGCCGCCAAAGTGCGAACTCACCATCTTGGTCCAGGAAAACGGCGTGCCAAAGGCCCATGTCCAGCCCACCGACATGTGCGGGTAGGTCTTGTCCGACCCCCACGCATCGTAGAATTGCATCTGCGCTTCCACCGGCAGATGCACGCCCTGAACCGATGCGACTTCGTTGGGCGTGCCGGTCGGCCCGCCCTCCGAGCTGGTGCCGTTGTCACCAGTGATGTAGATAATCAGGGTGTTATCAAGCTTGCCCAAATCCTCGACCGTCTGGATAACCCGGCCAATCTCGTAATCGGTATAGGCGACGTAGGCGGCGAATACATCCGCCTGTCTGATAAACAGCTTCTTCTCAAGGTCTGAGAGCTGATCCCATTCCTTGATCAGATCCTTGGGCCACGGCGTCAGCTTGGCATCCGCCGGTATCACACCGAGCTTCTTCTGGTTGGCGAAGATCGTTTCGCGCAACTTGTGCCAGCCTTCGTCGAAAAGGTGCATCTCGCTGATCTTTTCGATCCACTCCGGTGTCGGGTGATGCGGCGCATGGGTTGCGCCGGGCGCATAGTAAATGAAGAAGGGTTGATCTGGATTGAGCGCGTTAACGGTCTTCATGTAATCAATCGCGTCATCCGCCATTGCCGTGACCAGGTTAAAATCGGGATCGTCGTCGAATGGGTAGATATAGGTCATGTTGCGGGCCAGATTCGCCGGCTGCCACTGGCTGGTATCTCCTCCCATGAACCCGTAGAAATAGTCGAAGCCCAGCCCTATGGGCCACTGATCAAACGGCCCGATCCTACTGTTCTGGAGATCCGGTGTATTGTGATTCTTGCCGAACCAGGACGTCACGTAGCCATGGCCCTTGAGGATCCTGGCAATCGTCGCTTTGTCCTTGGTCATGATGCTGTTGTAGCCGGGGTAGCCGGTCGACAATTCCGGTATCGAACCCGTGCCGACCTGGTGATGGTTCCGCCCGGTGATGAGTGCCGCCCTTGTCGGCGAGCACACAGACGTGGAGTGAAAGTGGGTGTAGCGGAGACCCTCCTTGGCCACACGGTCCATTGCCGGCGTGGGGATGACTCCCCCGAAGGTGCCGGACACCCCATAGCCCGCGTCGTCGGTCATGATCAAAAGAATGTTGGGCGCACCCTTCGGCGGCACCACGCGAGGCGGCCAGTAGGGTGTCGAATCAATCGCATTGCGTTCGATTTTGCCGCCGAAGGTTTCATCCGGCATTGGCGGGAGTTGCTTGCCGTCGATGGTCGTGGTGGCACTCGGCGAGCCAGGCAAGCCGGTGGTCTCAACGGTGGCGGCCGGTGTCACAGCGATTGAGGTGCTGCCAATGACAAGACCCAAGACCGTGATCAATAGGTACCGCCTCAGGCGCGGGTCAATCTTAAAATACTCGTAATACATGATCTTTCCCCGTTTCATTTCCTGGGTTGAATTTCGTATTTGTTTACCTATACGTATGAGGTATTCTCTTGATTGTATCTTGCTCGCGCCGTTATGGCGTAAAACGTATCTGTGAGGTGTTGATGCGTTTCCTGCAGCACCATTGACGGGCAGCCACCAGCGGGTTCGGCTGGATATTTTAACGTACCCCCACACGGTTCACGGGGCCGCCCGTATTCCCGGGTGCGACACCCACACCCGGTGCCCCAGCTCCTAAACCGGGAGTCACACCGGGTCCCGGCGCCCCCGCCCCCACGCCCGGCGTTCCAACACCGACACCCGGGGTAACGCCCACGCCCGGTGCCCCTGCCCCCACGGTGGAACGCCGGGCCACGCCGGCGTAGCTGACCGGTGAGGCGGGGCGACCGACGCGTGCTTCCGTGGTGGCGACCAGGCCTTCATCCACGGATGGTTTGATGTCTCCGTTCCACAACCATACGGTCGTGGCCAAGCCAAGCATGAGCATGGTTCTATATGTGACGGGTGTCATTGATCTCCTCCTTGCGGCGCCCCCGGCGGCAATTCATCGAGTTCGATGAGTGAATTGGGGTCCAGTATCTGTGCACCGGCCGGCGGTGTGAACGCAAACGCCTCCGGCGACGGTTCAATGCCGGTTGCCCACGTTTTGACGCGAAGCGTGTATTGTGGTGCGCTGTTAATCGTCTTACTGGTGATCACCAGTTTGCGCGGGATGGGCTGCTCACCCACCTCCACCCAGAGCTGCCAGTCGGTATCGAAGTTGCGGAAGGCCAGGTGTTCGCACTCGATGTCATCGATGACGCCCCGCCCGATGTGTTTGGCTTCCTGAACCCCGGTCACGAGTAGATCGTAGGAATTCGACAGGAGCAGGTCGGCGCCGGGCAGGGCGACACCGTGACCCTCCCGGAGGGCGTGGATCAATTGATCCACGGTACCCGACGCGTCGAACTGCGCGTAACCGTTGATATGCTTTCCGTAGATGCTGGCGGTTTTGCCGTCGAAAAACAGGGCCACATCCGAATAACCGCCCACCCGGCGGGCGCGCAGCTTGTCCGGGCGGCTCACCAGCGCCTCTCCGGAATTGGTGAACTGGATTTTCTCCAGCTGCGGGGTAATGATCTCGATATCGCTGTCAAATGCGAGCCGAATCGTTTTCTGGCTGCCCACATAATCTGACATCGCCTGGAGGATGGCCTTTGCATCGTTTTCCTGCGCCCTGGTTTGGGCGGGGACTATTGCCGCCATGGTCATCGCCAACAGCGTGAATAAGCTCATTGTTGTCTTCATTAAGTTACCCCTTACTTCAGAAGCGGACGGGTGTTGACCGATTGAACATGGTGGTTGTTGTCGTGCTCCATCGCTTTATTGCTTCTCCACAGAGATGGCGATCATCTCGGTGATCTGAAATACCACCTTTTCTCCCGCCTTGTGCCGGCTCAAGTCGATATCATCGCGAACAGGAAAGGTCTTTTTGCTGCCGTCATCGAATTGCAGCGTCGCGGTGCGGTCAGCTTGATCGATCGCAGTTACTGTACCGGTGACCTGTGTGGTTGCCGCCACCACACCGCCAGGCTGGGCGCCTTTGGGAGCGAGCCCGACCATCGCTGCGGATCCGTCAGGCGCGGATAGGCCTTCATCGTCAAGAAAAACAACCAGCTCTTCTGTCAGGGTGACATTTAACAAGTCACCCACCCGGACCTGGTCGAAGTTGACGGCCTCCGGTCCCGCTTTTACCGTGAATTCCTCCCCATCCGGCCCCAGAAGCGTTACTTTGCGGTTGGCGGTGTCGATCGCGGTGACTTTCGCACTCACGTCCACGGTATCGACCATGATCCCGCCCGGCACGCCTTCCTTGAAGGTAGAGGAACCAGTCTCTGTGGGAGGGGGTGGCGGTGATGTGGTCGTGCAGGCGGTGCAGATAACTAGGGCGGTAATTAGTAGCGCCGTGGTGATGGCCCAGATCGCATTGCGTGCGGAATGGCGGACTGGTTTGATTCGCATGGGTATTGTCCTTTCTACAGGTTTGATAGAATTATGTTGGCGGTAGCGCAGTCTGATCTGTTGTCCTGAATTACCGAAAAAATGGAATGTCCTCGGGTACGGAACAGCGGCAATTCACTTGCCGTGTAACATGAATGAAAGAGACGTCTACATCCGGCCAGATGCCTGATTATATTCCTGTGTTCTTGCATTCTCGATGATCTCAACTCCGCTCGAGTGGGCGATCGTGTCGAACCGGATTTCAGGCGGTTCTTCGGCCATCTCAATCACCAGGAGAACCTGGTGGTAAGCATCCGACTTCAGATGGCGCAGGATGTCCTCTTCATTGGCCCAGAGTTCTTCAACCATAATGGTGCGCACTTCATCCACATCCCGATAAATCCGCGAGCTGAAGCAGCTTGGATCAAACTGGACCCGCGCGCTGACCGAATTGAGGATGTCGATTGCCTCACTCTGCTTGTCCAAAGGAATCAGCATTTTTATGCTGGACCGAATTTTAACCTGCTCCGTTTGACCGCCCTGCCTTCGGCGCATGAGTTTGCCTCCATATGCTGGTCATGCCTAACTATTTGAGGACAAATTGGACCATTATGGATAATGTACGTTGGCGCTTTCGTAAGATATCAACAGCTAAGCGAAATGCGTACCAATTCAGTGGTGACAGGAGGATTTTCAATAAGTGTCTTTAAATATATAGGATAGTTGGTGGTATTAAGGATGCGTAGAATGGTGGGGGGAGGATTGTGTCTCTATTTCGCCGATTGTGTCTATATCTAGACGTTCTTGGGGGGGCGTCGGATTCCCAGCTTCTTCATCTTTGAATACAGGGTGGTGCGCTTCAATCCAAGAATGTCGGCAGCGCCGCCTTGACCTGAAAGGTGCCAGCCGGTTTGTTGCAGAATGTCTATGATATGCTGGCGTTCAACCTGTTCTAGATTTAGATCTTTGGGAATTTCGGCAACTGCCCCGTGGGGTGGATGCACCTCTAGGGCTCTGCCACTGCTAACAATCATGGCGCGCTCGACCACATTTCTCAGTTCACGGATGTTGCCCGGCCACGCGTAGCGCCGAAGTTCGTCCATACATTGGCGTGGGATGTGATTGATCCGTTTACCCATTATATTCTCATATTGTCTGACGAAGGCCAAGACGAGTGGAGGAATATCTTCGGGACGTTCACGCAGGGGGGGCAGGCAAATGGGGAATACATTCAGCCGGTAATAAAGGTCTTTCCTGAATTTGCCGGCGGCGACCTGTTTTGCCAGGTCCTGGTTGGTGGCCGCGATGATACGTACATCCACTTTCATCGCCTGAGTGGATCCCAAACGCTCGAAGCATCCCTGCTCCAGGACCCGCAGCAGCTTGGCCTGCACCTCGAACGGCAGTTCACCGATCTCATCCAAGAACAAGGTGGCGCCATCAGCTAACTCGAATCGACCCGTCATCTGGGTCATAGCGCCGGTATAGGCGCCTTTTTCACGACCGAACAGCTCACTTTCGAACAGTGCAGGGGGCAGTGACGCACAGTTTACGGTTACCAAATGACGCTTTCTGCGACCACTTAATTGATGGACTGCACGGGCCAGAAGCTCCTTGCCCGTGCCCGTTTCGCCCTGGATTAGAACCGTGGTGTCCGTTTGAGCCACCTGTTCTACCTGATTGAGAACGCGAAGCATCGCCGGACTTCGCCCCACGATCTCCTTGTGTACGGTCTTGAGTTCGATCTCCTTGCGAAGGTAGATATTCTCCTTTTCCAACTGCTGTTTGAGAACGTTGATTTCATCCAACTGCATACGCAGTTGGTCTTCCATCTGCTTGCGATCGGTAATGTCGATCGATGCCCCCATCAGGCGAACCGTGCTACCATTGGTGGCGGACAACTTCTTTCCGATGGCTTTTATCCAAAGAACGTTTTCGTCGGGAACCACGACCCGAAACTCGATGTCGAGTTTCTCATCGGATTGAATGGTGGCCTGCACTGCCTGCTCGACCCGTTTACGATCCGCCGGGTCAATCATTCGATCAAAGCTGGCATAGTCCAGCGCCTCATCCTCAACAAAGTGAAACAGCGTTTTGGTTTGGGGGGTCGCCCAGACGGCGCCGGTGTCCGCCTCCATGACCCACAGACCGACCCCCGCGGCATCGGTGGCCATGCTCAGGCGTTCCCGGCTTTCACGCAATTGGAAATCGCTGCGCTTGCGGGCCAGGGCATTGGCAAAGATCTGGCCGATCAGCTGGAGCCTTTTCACAACCGACTCCGACCAGGTTTGTTCTTCTTTCAAGTTGTCGAAGGATATGAACCCCATGATAGACCCCGTCCCGACTGAAAGCGGTATGCCCACCGATGTTTTGACGCCAAAAAAGCGGCGCATTTCCTGGTCCTTTGCTGCCTCAGGAGGCAGACTTTCCGTCTGAATCACCAGCGGTTTACCCTCATACATCTTTTTTAGAGACCATGGAAAAGCCTCGTTTGCATAGATATTCTTCGGGCGCTCCGGGCCTTCGGGCGGGCTGTGCAGGTGGGTTAAGGTCAACATATCTGGCGCGCTGTCCGACCACTGCCACAATGCGGACAGATCCACGTCGAGGCACTCACAGATTTGCCGCTGGGCCTCTTCGATTTGCAAGTCAATCTGGTCGGCGGGCAGATTGACGAACTGGGTGGAAATGTCTACCACCAAGGCTTCAAAGCGCCTGCGGGATTCCAGGCGTGCTTCGGCCTGCTTCCGGGCAAGCGCATGGGTGAAGACCTGGGCAATCAGCTTGAGCCGCATCACGATGAATTCCGGCCAGGCAAGCGTTTCGTGCAATGTGTCGAATGCCAATACGCCGAGCAATGCTCCGTCATCGACGATAAGGGGAATCACTACAGAGGATTTAACGCCGAAAGAAACACGCATTTCCTGGTCTCTGGCCGCCTCCGGCGGAAGGTTGTCCGAGGATAACAGCAGGACTTCACCGCGCTGTATTCTTTCAAAAACCCAGGGCAAAGACGTTTGACCATTTAATTTCTCCGGAATCTCCGGAAATTCCGGCGGACGATGCAGGTGTGTCACGGTAAAACGAGTGGGATCGCTGTCCGACCACTGCCACAGGGAGGAAAGATCCAGGTCGAGGCATTCACAGATGCGTCGTTGGGCATCTTCGATGTGGGCGTCGATCTGGTCGACCGGCAAGTTGACAAAGTGCGCAGAGATTTCGATCATGAGATCCTCAAATCGCAGGAGATCGGTATGCTGCTTCTCAGACAGGCGGCATTTCTCGCGTTCCAGTACCAGGCGGCCGCGTAGCGCGACCAGTTGTTCGTTTGCCCTGGCCAATTCCGCCGTCAATTCGGCGGCAGGCCGTTCCTTTTGATGAACCGAATCATTCGGATGTGCAGCCGTTGGTTTTCTGTTCATGCGTTCGCTCGATAAGATGAATGGTAAAGCGGCGGCCATAATTGATTTGATCAACACGGCGTCCGAATATACCGCAGCTTGGCGACATTAGGCCAGCGGAAATAAATAAATCCGCCAGAATCGCGCCGGATGTGTGCCGATCTTCAAGGCGCGACAAATGAAAGCGTATTGGAAACCGTGCCATTTGGGGCAACGCCGAAGACCGGCGCAAAGACAGGCAAAGCGGTGGATTTATTTCCGCTGGCCTTAAATCTGCAGGACGCGCCATTGTCAAACTAAAGCACCGAAGATAAGCGGCCAGCAGGGTGGCTTTGGTTGTGAAAAGCGGTCACCGTCCGGCCCATTCAAGCGCATGCTGGGCAGCGCCGAGCGCACCCGGCACACAGCGGGTGCAGACGGTCGCAGAACTGGATGTGGCGCATGCCCGCGCCGCAGCCCGCGCAAACCAGCGGATCGATTGATTTGTTGATGGGGTTGTAAAGCAGGGCCAGGGGTTTCTTGCGGCGGCCGACGGTGGCTTCACAAAACAGCTTGACGGCGGGTGTGTGGATCAGCAGGGCCCCGACGAGCCCCAGGGTGACCTTGATGCTGTATTTCTTGAACAGGTCGTCTTTTTTTTTGGCCATTTCAGCCGGTATGAGATCGATTTTTTCGGTCCTGTCACGGATCAACTGGTCGGACTGTCCCGGGCGCTTCAACTTGGCGGTCATCTCCTGTTTCAAATCCGCATAATAGGCTTCCAGGTTTTCGACATCGCGTCGAAAACGGCGGTTCATGCTGTCGCGGAAAGCGGTCATTTGATCCTGGAGCACGGTTGGGGCCTGCCGCTCCACCCAGCGGGCGACCTGCTGTGACCTTTCGGCTGACAGGCCGCCCTCGAAACCGCCGCTCACGAACGCTTTTTCGGTGCCGTCCAGTGCAGCCGTGATGTCGCTGACCGGGGCACCGCTGTCGAGGTTGAAGGTCAAGGGGAGCAGGCCCTCTTTCTGTTCGTCGCTCTGGGCCAGAAAGCGGCAGTTTAACAGCAGGTATTCGGTGTTCACGGCCGCGGAACCGGTCACCTTCACGACCGCACCGTGAAAGGTGAACAGCTCGTCCACCAGTCGGTCGAAGCCTTGGCTCTTGACGTAGTGAAATACCAGTCGGACGACGGCCAGGGGCACCTCATCGCAGGCCGCCTGGGCTATTTTTTCCAGCAGGGGCGAGCCGAAATGGATGCCGTAGCCGCCTGGATCGGCTTCGCCGATGGTCAAGCTGCAGAAGGCCGGAATCCCGATGCGGCCGGCCAATTCAGGGGGCGCCAGCACATCCAGGCTCCCGCCGCGGGAATCGACATCGGCGCCCCGGCTGGTGAAAAAGCCTTTCACAAAGGTTTCCAGGTCCAGGTGTCGATCAGAGTTCATAGTTCTCACCGAACAGTTTCTCGTCCAGTTCCCGGGTCGTCTGGTATTGGGTCTTCGACCGCTTGAGCTGCGTGGCCAGCTTGGCAAAGCCCTGTTCGCGCTCTGTGGGCGAGGCCGCCTGCTGCCAGATATCGAAGACGCGGTCGGCAAAATCTTTTTCACCCCGGACCCGTCCCAGAATCATGTCGATCTCGCCAATCACCATTTCAAACATGTTGATCTTGCGATCCAGGATCTCCAGGATGTAGTCTTCGATGCTGCCGGTGGCGCACATGTTGTAAATTCGGACCTCGTGCTTTTGTCCGATGCGGTGAATCCGGCCGATGCGTTGTTCGATCTTCATGGGATTCCAGGGCAGGTCGTAGTTGACCATCTGGTGGCAGAATTGCAGATTGCGGCCTTCGCCGCCGATTTCGGTGGTCACCAGAATGTCCCTGCGCTCCTGAAATTCCTGAATCTGGGCATCCTTGATCGCATTGGTCATGCCGCCATGAAAGACCGCGTGGGGGATATTTTCCCAGGTCAAAAATTCGGTGACGTGCTCCAGGGTGCCCAGGTATTTGACAAAGATGATTTTCTTGCCCGGTGCGGAACGGATCAGTTTGAGCAGAATCCGGTTTTTACGCGTGTCCGCCATGGATTGGGAGAGGTTGTGGATGGCCTCGATCTGTTGGGCCTGGTCCATGGGCAGCTCCCGTCTGGCCAGGGTTCGGGACAGGGTCAACGTGACGGCCCGGGGAGACGAGCCGGCCTCGGCCAGCAGGGTCTTGAGCAGCAGCTGGCTGCCGGCCCCGTCGGTCTGATTGACGTCCTGCACCAGGTTGCTGATGCGGTCGTAGAGCTCTCGCTCGCTGTTCGTGGGTTCCACCCGGATGGTTTCGGCGAAGCGCGGCGGGATATTGATGTTGGCCAGTGCGCGGGTGTTGCGAATCATGACCTGGTCCAGCAGGCCTTTCAGGCGCACGCGGTTTTGGGGGCTGGTGGGGTCCCCCCGGGTCATGAACGCATCGCGGAAGGCGGTGGCCGTCTTGAGTTGGCCCGGTTTGAGCAAGGTGATCAGGTTGTAGAGCTCCATGAGGTTGTTTTCCACCGGCGTGGCGGTCAGGAGCAGCAGGAACCGTTTTTTCAGGGCGTTGACCAGTTTCCAGTTGAGGGTGTTGCGGTTTTTGAGGTGGTGGGCTTCGTCGACGATCACCATGCCGTAGTCGCGGCTGGTTACGGCGGCGAAGTTGCGCTTGGACTTGGCCTGATTGATTGACGCCAGCACAAAGGGTTGCTCCCAGAATGCGCGGCCGCACTTTTTAAAATCCGGATCGTCGGTGGACGGGAAGTCCAGGTCGAATTTGGCCTTGAGCTCTTCCCGCCACTGGCTGACCAGTGGGGTGGGGGTCAGGATCAGCGCGCTCTTGACCATGCCGCGTTGGATGTACTCCTTCAACACGATCGCGGCCTCGATGGTTTTGCCCAGGCCGACTTCGTCGGACAGCAGGGCCCGGCCGCGGAAGGACTTTAAAACCTTTCGGGCGGTTTCCTCCTGATACCACAAGGATTGGACGTTGCGCAGGCCGGCCAGGCAGATCAGGTTTTCAAACGAGTCGCTGAAGCGGATGCGCTGCGCTTCCAGGGCGAGTTGGTAGTGGGCGTGGGTGGCGGCCGCTGTCGCAGTCAGGGCATGCTCGAAAGCGGCCTGGTCAATGCTAATGCTCACCGGGATGGTCGGCAGCGACGGCTGCGGGGTTGGCGGTTTTGGTGGCGTCGCGGGTTTGGGCACAGTGGACGGCGCTGGGTGTCGAGGTGCTGCGGCCGGGGACCTCGGCGGTGATGATACGCTGGCTCGTGCTTGCTCAAGCTCGAGCCGGTCGCGGCAATAGGCTATATTTTGTTTGGTCCGGGTGCGCATCTGGCCTTTCTTGGCAACCTTCATACTGGGCAGTTGGTCGAGCAGGCGTTGGCTCATTTCCAGAGCCAGTTCAACGTTGCCGGTCTCGGTCAGCACGTCGACGAAGCGGGGCAGATGCCGGTCCTCGAGTTGGCCGCAGCGGTGAAGCCGAAGGAGACCGTCGAGCTGCACCTCCGCATCGCCCATGTTATCACCCAGGTAGACCATTTCGATCATGTAGTCTCGATTGGCGGGGCTGATCTTGAGCGCTTTTTTCAACAGCTGCAGTGCTTTGGGGTAGTTGTTGTTGTGCCGGCACCAGTTGGCCTCATGGTAGAAAAAGGCGGCCTTTCCGGCCCGCACGTCGGCCTGCTGCTGGTTGCGCCTGGCCTTGAGTTTGGTTTTGCGTTTGGCGTTGCGTTTCTGGGATTTGGGGGTGGTCATGGAATCGTGCGCCGGTGCGGATCGTGTTCGGGATTGCCGGTCACCTCGCTGAGCTGCTGCTGGAGCTCGGGACCGGTGATGTGTTCGAAGTGGTGGGCGTGGCGGTGGACCTCGGTGTCGCAGTAGCCCATTACATCGCACAGATAGGCTTCCCACAAGCGGTGTGACCGGATCAGGCCCTTGCCGGCCTCCTGGCCGCTGGCGGTCAGGGTCAAGCCGTCCTGTCGACGCCCGACCAGCCCTTTGCGTACCAGGTGCCACACCATCAGGCGAACGGGTGTGTCGGCCCGCAGGGCCTTCTTGACGTCCTCAACCGGGACCGGCGCCGCCCCGGCTGGGGCCAGTTCGTAATAGCGGTACAAAAATCCGAGGATGTCGTCGCCAACGATGCTCAGCCCCAGCCGCAGCTGGGTGACCATGCGGCTGAAGACGCCGTAGCGGGGTGAAAAGAGAAACGCTGCCAGGAACAGCACCCCGGTCATCAGGGCCATCATGCCGGCGGTGCTGGTGTCCTGAAATCCGAACCAGACCGGGACGGTGATGGCACTGAGGTGGCCCAGGCCGGCCGACAGCACGGCAAACCCGACGCTGATCACCAGCATGCGGCCCAAGCGGTCGGTGATCAGGTGGGCCGTTGCTCCGGGAACGATGAGCATGGCGATGACCAGAATGCTGCCGACACTTTCGAACGCGGCAATGGTCGTGGCCGCAACGAGGGTCATCAGGGCGTAGTGCATCAGGTTGGCGTTGATGCCCATGGTGGTCGCCAGGGCCGGATCGAAAGAGGTGATCTTGAGCTCTTTGAAAAAGACGATCACGAAGAGCAGGTTCAGCAGCAGCATCATGCCGCTGGTGACGGCAGCGTTGGGAACGTCGAGGCCGAACAGCTCGGCAGTGTCCAGGGGCGTCAGTTCGATGGCCCCGTACAGGACGCAGCTGGGATCCAGGTCCACGTGGTCGGCGGCCTGGCGGATCAGGATCAGCCCAATGGCAAACAAGGTGGTAAACACCACCCCCATCGACGCCCCGCGGTCCAGGCCGCTGAGGCGGTCGATGCTCTGGATCAGCAAGGTGGTGACGACGCCGATGAGGATGGCGCCCACCAGCATGGGCAGGCTGTCGCGGCTGCCGGTCACCAGAAAGGCGATGGCCAGGCCCGGCAGCACCGCGTGGCTGATGGCGTCGCCCATCATGCTCATGCGCCGCAGCACCAGATAATTGCCCAGCAGGGCACAGGCCGCGGCACTCAGGGCGCCCACGATGACGATCCAGGTGTCGATGAAGGTCCATACCATGATCAGGACGTTCCTTTCTCACCTGCCAAGGTGTGCGGACTGGCCGGCAGGTCCGTTGCGACCTCGTCGGACAGCTTGGCTTCCAGTTGCCGGATCAGTTCCGGCTCGAGGACGTGTTCGATACGATCGGCGCTCAGGTCGACCATGCCGGCGGCCACATCGGCATGGGTGATCAGATAGGTCTCCCACAAGCGGTGGCGGCGTACCACCTCGCGGGCCGCCTGCCGGCCGGCATCGGTCAGGTGGATCGATGATCCGGCACCCGTTCGAAGTTTGCCTTGGCGGGACAAGCGGGCGATGGTGCGGCGCAGGGCCGCCGGAACCCAGGCCCGCCGGCGCAGCAAGGTGTCGACCCGCGGGCCTTCACCAGCGCCGGCGGCGGCCTCCGCCCATTCGTGCAGGTCCCGCAGCAAATTTTCATCCATGATCTTGCGGCGCAGACGCAGGCGATCCAGGCCCAGCCGGAGCAATCCCCGGGCCGATCCGAACACCAGGCTGACCAGGAAAAACAAAGCGGCGGTCAGGACGATCACGGCCCCGGCCGGCAAGTTGGCCATCAGGGCCGAGATGCCCGATCCCAAAAACCCGCTCAGGGCCCCGAACAGGCCCGACAACCACAACATGGAACGCAGGCGCAGAGTCCAGAAGCGGGCGCTGGCGGCCGGAATGATCAGCAGGGCCACCACCAGGATCAGTCCGACGGCCTGCAGACCGATGACCGTGACCAGTACGACCAGGGCCATCATGAAAAAATCCAGCCGTGCCACCGGCCAGCCCTGGGTTGTGCCGTAGTCGGCATCGAAACAGACCAGGGCGAACTCCTTGAAAAAGAGCAGGCACGCCACGGCGGCCACCAGGGCGGTGACGGCGATCAGCAGGGCATCCGAAAAGAGCATGGAGGCGGTTTTGCCGTAGATGAACGAGCTGAGGCCGGCGGCATTACCGGCGTCCATGCGCGTGGCCATGCCCATGAGGGCCACGCCCAGGCCGAAGTAGACGCTCAGAACGATGCCCAGGGCGGCGTCGTCTTTGAGCCGTGAAAAGCGCTGGATGACCAGCACCGACGCGGTGCCGATCACAGCAAAAACGGCTGCACCCACAATCAGGGCCGGCAGCTGTTTGCCGTCCCCGGTCAGCAGGGTCATCACGATAAAGGCCAGGGCGATGCCGGGCAAGGTGGCGTGGCTGAGGGCGTCGCTCAGCAGGGCCCGTTTGCGCAGCACCAGAAAGGTGCCGATCAGGCCGGCCGCCAGCCCCAGCAGGGTCGTGCCGGCGACCACCACCCGGGTGTTGTAGTCCTGGAAGGTGAACACCCGCACAAGTTCGGCCGTAAATCCCGTCGGCACGCCGACCGGTGCATCGCCGGCAGGCAGGGCAGGGGACAAGGCCCCCGCGGCCAGACTCAACGCCAGGGCCAGCACGATCGCGCCGGCCCGCTTTTCAAAACCATGCCGTTTCATCATTGCCCCGGTTCCTTGCCGGACGGAAACCGCGGCACCTTGGCATATTCGTCCAGGGCCTGGGTCAGCAGGGTCAAACGGCCGCCGTAGGTCTTTTTGAGATTCTCCTCGTTGAATACGGATTCCACCGGCCCGGCGGCCACCAGGCGCATGTTCAGCAGTACCACGTGATCGAAATAGGTCGGCACCGTCTGCAGGTCGTGGTGCACGACCACGCAGGTCTTGCCGGCCGCCTTCAACTCCTTGAGCAGGGCGATGATGGCCCGCTCCGTGGCCACATCCACGCCGGCGAACGGTTCGTCCATGAAATAGAGGCGCGCATCCTGGGCCAGGGCCCGGGCCAAAAAGACCCGCTGCTGCTGCCCGCCGGAGAGCTGGCTGATCTGGCGCTGGGCAAAATTGGCCATGCCCACTTTTTCCAAAGCGTCTATGGCACTCTGGCGGTGCCTGCGGCCCACGGGGCGCAGCCAGCCGATCTTGCGGTACAGGCCCATGGCGACCACGTCCAGGGCATTGACCGGAAAATCCCAGTCCACGCTCTCGCGCTGGGGCACGTAGCCCACCAGATGCCGCTGGGCCTCGTAGGATTTACCATAAATGGATACGGCCCCCGATGCACGTGGCACCAGGCCCAGAACGGCTTTGATGAAGGTGCTCTTGCCGGCCCCGTTGGGGCCCACCACGGCGATCAGTCGGCCTTCGGGCAGGGAGAGTTCGATGTCCCAGAGCACCGGCTTGCGGTGGTAGGCCACGGTGAGATCGTTGACCCACAACGGGGCCTTTGGGGGGGGCATGCCCTCGGTGGGCGGTGCTGTTTGGGGTTGACGCGGGGGCTGGTTCATGGTGGCTCCTTAAAATAACGAATGCCGAACGTGCGGCGTTGAAGATCGACACGGATACGGCGTTTGCGAACAAGGCCTCGCCGTTGCTTCAAGCGCCCTTCACCGTTCATCCCAATGGTCGGGTCAGTGGCTGCCGGACAGCTTTCCCTGCATCCCGCCGACCGGCGCCTGGCCGCCAAGGGCCCGCGTGATGACGGTCACGTTGTGGTCGATCATGCCTTCGTAGGTCCCCTCGTAGGTCCCTGCCGGTCCCATGGCATCGGAGAAAAGTTCGCCACCGATGATGACCGGGTGGCCCTGGGCGGCGGCACCTTCGATGAGGGCCTTGACATTCTTGTCCGAGACGCTGGTCTCCACAAAAACGGCCGGAATTTCGCGCTCCACCAGGATGCCGACCAGCCGGTTGATGTCCTTGAGCCCGGCCTCGGACTCGGTGGAGAGTCCCTGGATGCCCATGACCTCGATGCCGTAGGCCCGGCTCATGTAGTTGAAGGCGTCGTGGGCGGTGACCAGCACGCGCTGGTCGACGGGAATGGAGGCGATGGCTGCCTTGGCATAGTCGTCCAACCGCTCCAGGCGGGCCAGGTAGGCGGTTGCATTTTGGTGGTACTGGCCGGCATTGGCCGGGTCGAAGGCCGCCATGGCGTCGGCCACCACCTTGACGGCCTGCATCCACCCCTGAACGTCCATCCAGACATGCGGATCGTTGTGGGCCGAGGTCGCGTCGTGGATCAGGTACTCCTGCTGCAGCAGCTCGGTCACCGCATGAACCGGGCGTTTGCGGGAGACCTTGACCAGGATGTCGGCCATCTGCCCTTCCAGCAGCAAGCCGGCATAGAAGATGATGTCCGCCTTGAGCAGCACGGTTACATCGCTGCGGGTGGGGCTGTAGACATGGGGGTCCACGCCGGCGCCGATGATGTTGGTAACCGCGGCCCTGTCACCGGCCACTTCGCGAACGATGTCCGCTACCATGCCGACCGTCGCCGCGGCGCGTATGGGGTATTTCCCTTTGAATTCGGCGGCCTGGCCGACAGTAACGCCGGTAAGGATCAGGGCAACCCCTATGATCAGCGCCACGCCGGCGTGATCGTACCCGTGTCTGATTTTCATCGATGTCCTCGTCTGCCGGTATTGGGCATTAATCGTCACTGGTCGCAACCAGTCGTCTATTTCACGTAACCTACGTGTACTAAATTGCCGGCACGAGATCAACGCGTTCGTATAAAAATAAGTTGGCAAACCCAGCCGCATTGTGCCATCTATCGACGTAGACGAATGCCGTTAAACAACCGAACTTGAGGAGTCAGCCAGCATGGTTTTACCCTTGATGAAAAACTATATCGACGGAGAATGGGTCGAATCCGATTCCCAGACGCTGGGCGATGTGTTCAACCCGGCCAGAGGCGAGCGGATCGCCCAGGTGGCATTGGGAACGGCCGACGATGTGGACCGGGCCGTCACCGCCGCCCGCGCGGCCTTCGAACCCTGGCGGGAGACACCACCGCTGACCCGGGCGCGCTACCTGTTTCGGCTGAAAGAGGCCTTCGAGGAGAGCTTCGAGGAGATCGCCGTGGTACTGACCCGCGAGCACGGCAAGGCTATCGACGAAGCCCGCGGAGAGGTGCGCCGCATGATCGAAAACGTGGAGCACGCCACCGGGGTGACCACGCTCATGAGTGGGTACACCTTAGAGGACATCGCCAAGAACATCGACTGCTACGGGCATCGGCAGCCGGTCGGGGTGTTCGGCTGCATCGCCCCGTACAATTTCCCGGCCATGGTGCCCTGGTGGTTTCTGCCCTATGCCCTGGTGACCGGCAACACCTTCGTGCTCAAACCGTCCGAGCAGGTGCCCATGACCCAGACCAGGATCATGGAAATCATCGACGAGGTCGGTTTTCCCGAAGGGGTGGTCAACATGGTGCACGGCTCCCGGGACGTGGTCAACGCCATGCTGGAGCACCCGGACATCGCCGGCATCAGCTTCGTGGGGTCGACGCCCACCGCCAGGCACATCTACCGCAAGTGCGGTGAAACCGGCAAGCGGGTCCAGGCCCTGGGCGGGGCCAAGAACATCGTGGCCGTCATGCCCGATGCGGACCTGGCGCAGGGGATGCCCTCCCTGCTGACATCCTTTTTCGGCTGCACGGGCCAGCGCTGCCTGTCCGGATCGGTGCTGGTGCCGGTCGGCGACAGTGCCGACCGCACCGTGGCAAAATTCGTCGATGCCGCCAGAGGCGTCAGCGTGGGCGACGGCCTGGACGAACAGACCTTCATGGGACCCTTGATCAGCAGTGCCCACCGCGAGCGGGTGTTGGGGTATATCGAAAAGGGTATCGCTGAGGGTGCCGACCTGGTGCTGGACGGCCGGGGGGTTCGGGTAAAGGGCTATCCGGAAGGCTTTTTCGTGGGCCCCACCATATTCGACAATGTCACGCCCGAGATGACGATTGCCAGGGAAGAGATTTTCGGGCCGGTGGTGAGCATCGTGCGGGCCGTGGACATGGATGCGGTGGTCGCGCTGGTCAACACGCGCGGCTTTGCCAACGCGGCCTGCATTTACACCGCCAGCGGGGCTGCGGTCCGGGAGTTCAAATACCGGGTCAAACCTTCCATGATCGGCGTCAACATCGGCATCGCGGCGCCCATGAGCTTTTTTCCCTTCGGTGGGGCCGGCGATTCCATGTTCGGCGACCTCAAAGGCCACGGACAAGAGAGTTTTCTCTTTTTCACCGACATGAAAGTGGTGATCGAGCGCTGGTATTAAAAAAGTGCAGATGGTCAGGCCAACAGAGGGTAGGCCAAACCCGTTGGAAGTGCCACTTTTGATGAGTCCGGCAACGACTTGCCGGCGCAGCCGGCCAATCGACCTATTTTGCGGAGGAGCATCATGCCCTTGACCAATTTTGGTGCCATCTTGAACTTTGCCGAGGCGGTGGAGCAAGGCGACATGGAGTTCTACCAGTCGGCCGCCGCGGCGGCCACGGTCGAGCAGCAGGCGATTTTTGACGACTTCGCCCGCCAGGGCCGCAAGCTCACCGCCCTGGTTCAGCGCACCCGGCGCGAAAACGTGACCGAAATGATTCTGGAGCCTGTCCGGGATTTCGTCCGTGACGGCTACCGCATATCCGTGGGGGACCCAGCCGGGATGGACCCGGAGACCATCCTGAACGCTTCGATTACCCTCGAGCAGCGGGCCATCCGCTACTACACCGACGCGGCCGACAAGCTGCGGGCCTTGCCCGAAGTGGCCCGCGCCCTGAAAACCCTGGCCAAAAAAAGAACCTGGCGCCTCGATCAGCTGCAGCGCCTTGGCGGTTAGGCCCGTAGATTTAAGGTCAAATGGTGACGAACGTCACGGGACCCTGCTGGCGGCCGGAACCATTGCCTTGATAAAGCAGCTGCTGCCTTCCTCACCGTCGACCGGCGGTGGTGGCGTCGGGGCGACCCCCGCGGTTTCGTAGACATTCAGGTAGGCATGGTCCCCGGAACCATCGTTCTGGGTGTAGGTGATGAAGACATTGTCGCTGGCGTCGGCGGCCAGCCGTGGATTGACGGCGCTGCCGCCGGTGCCGGCATCGATGGGGTCGCCGTCGGTGAACACGCTGGTCCAGCGCTGATCATCCTGATCCCAGATGCGTACCGTCGGCGCGGACGGCCTG
The DNA here is from genome assembly GCA_963785365.1 of uncultured delta proteobacterium. Classification (GTDB taxonomy): domain Bacteria; phylum Desulfobacterota; class Desulfobacteria; order Desulfobacterales; family Desulfosarcinaceae; genus Desulfosarcina. Next base: position 162,655 of record CAWAUZ010000003.1, read on the forward strand.
GCCGTGTCGTCATAACGGCTCAGGTAAACCCGGGTGGCCAGATCGGTAAGCTGATGATAGGCCAGGTAGACGCGATCGGCGCTGTCCACGACCATGCGTGGGGCAAAGACCGCCTGGCCGGTGGCAGCGTCGATGGGACCGCCGTTGATCAGGGATGTGGTCCAGCCAGGCGAGCGTGTACGCCAGATCTGCATTTGGGTTTTATTCCAGCGCACCAGGTGCAGGCGATTGACGTCGTCGACCAGTTGACCAAAAGCCACGTAGATGTTGTCACTGGCATCGGCAATCACCTGGGAGCCACCCACCGCAGTGTCGCCGGTGTCGATGGGCTGGGCCAGGTCAAACCGGTCCGAACGCCAGGTGCCGCTCCACAGTTGTACCGCCGTGCCGTCGAATCGCGTCATATACAGCCTGTCGTTGGCCGCTTTGCGCTGGGCATAGGCCAGGTAGACCCGATCCTGGGTGTCGATGGCCAGACTGGGTTCCAGGGCGTCGCCGGAAGCGTTCGACAGACCGATCGGGTCGCCGCTGGCCAGGGTGGCGTTCCATCCCGCCGGAAAGTCCAAATCCCAGACCTGCAGCGCATTCGCCTCGCTGAACCGGTTCAGATAGATGTTGAAATAGTTGCCGTCGTCCTGGCGGTAGGCCACATAAACGCGATTACCGGAATCGACGGCAATTTGTGGGCTGTCCGCTTCCCTTAAAACATCGGTGTCGATGGGGTCGCCGTTGGCGAAAATGGCGGTCCAGTTGTCGACGTCGACGTCCCAGATGCGGACGTCGATCCCATTGAAGCGGCTCAGATAGACGTGGTATTGCGAGTCGCTGTCCTGACAGAAGGTGACATAGACCTGACCGGTCCCATTGATGGCCAGCTGCGGCGCCTTGGCCGCGCCGCCCGTATCCGCATCGATGGGGCTGCCTTCGGCAAATCGGGTCGTCCAGCCGCCGGTGCGCCCGGCACTGTATATCCTCACCGCCGGGTTGGAATCGACGGTGTTGAGGCGGCTGAGGTAGATGCGATCCCGGACACCGTCGCTCTGGGCAAACACCACGTAGACCCGGTCAAAGGCATCGACGGCCAGTTGCGGGGTCTGTGCGGAACGTCCGGGCAGTCCGGTGTCGATGGGGTCTCCCGCAGACAGATCGGTTGTCCACGACCGCGTGTCCTGATCCCAGATCTGCAGAATGCCGCCGACCTGGTAACGGCTCAGATAGATCCGTCCGATATCGGTTCCGCTGGGATCATTTTGCCGGAAGGCCACATAGGTGTTTCCGCGCGAGTCCGTGGCCAGGGTGGGATCGCCGACGTCTTGGGCCGGGTTTGGATCGATGGGTGCGCCGTCGGTCAAGGTCGCCGTCCAGCGTTGGCCGATGCTGTCCCAGATCCAGACCAGCCCGTAGGCGGGATGCACTGCTGCCAGCAAAACCAGCAGCAGCATGATCGAAGCGGATGGCCAGCGTTTTGGGCGCCTGTGGTTCCTGAGGTTCATATTCGTTCACCTTGTCCAATCGTATGATGCCGAAGCGGCGTCGGTGGGAAACCCTTTCCGAACTGAGGGTTTGATCTGTTTTCTCTGAATTTCCTTTTCGGCCATCGGCCATCGATCTTGAGCCATGCCGGTTGGGCAGTCAGCCGCCGTCTGCCGGCAGTAGACCAGGGGTGCGAGTGGCTGTGTCTATGTTGAACGGTATGCTTCAATGTCCACCTCATCGATCTGCAAGGGATCCATGAACCGCTCGGCATAGGTGCGGTACACGCCGCTTTCCAGAAAAAGGTCGAACAGGTCCGCATCGATGTGCTGGTCGTTGCGCATGAGGCTCATGATACCCAGGGCCTCGCTCAAGGACTTGGCCTTTTTATAGGGTCGGTCGGCCGCGGTCAGGGCTTCGAAGATGTCGGCGATGGCCATGATGCGTGCCGGGATGGACATGGCCTCTTTTTTCAATCCCCGGGGATAGCCGGTGCCGATCATGGTCTCATGGTGAGCGCCGGCAAATTCGGCCACGTTGGCCAGATAGGTCGGAAAGTCAAGCTGGTTGAGCATGACGATAGTCTGAATGATGTGCTCGTTGATTTTAAAACGATCTTCCGGAGAGAGGGTGCCTTTACGGATGCTCAGGTTGTAGAGCTCACCCAGGTTGTACTGATCGGCGGGGACTGCCATCTTGAATCCATGGGGATTGTCGCCGAAGGGGTGTGGATCGGTTCTGGGGACGACGTGTTCCGGTTTGTTGGCCAGAACCGGTTCCACAACCGGCAGATCCGGAACCGGATGGCAATTTTTGAGGGCGGCCTCATCCTGGGAGATGCCGATGCGATCGTCCAGATGGCGGACCCACCTGCGCGCGGCGATCTGCTCCAGTCGCGCGATCTTGTCGTCGGCCATGAATTCACTGCCGATGTTGCACTCGGCCACAAAGGCGAAGTCGGCCTTGATCTGTGCGAGCGTATCGGCCAGCTCGGCCTGCAGCGCGGCCTCATCGACAATCCCGGCCAGGTGCTTGCGATAGGCTTCGATCTGGGCATCGCGCAGCAGCACCTCGAAACGGGTTCGGATTTCGTGGATGCGGTTGTAGAGCGTTTCCAGTTTGGTGGCCTTGTCAACTACGTATTCGGGTGTGGTCACCTTGCCGCAGTCGTGCAGCCAGGCGGCCACCTCGAACTCCCAGCGCTGATCTTCGGTGGCCATCTTGAAATCGGCCAAAGGGCCACTTTCAGCCCTGTGTGCGGCCGTGGCCAGCATTTTCGCCACGACCGGCACCCGTGCGCAGTGTCCGCCGGTGTAGGGGGATTTTGCGTCGATGGCACCGGCAATCAGCTTGGTGAAATCGTCGAACAGCTTGCGTTGCTCTTCCAAAAGCTTCCGGATTTTAGTCTTCATGAGGAAGAAGGCCTGAACGAGGGCGTGAATCTCTTTAATGGC
>CAWAUZ010000004.1:0-607375 GCA_963785365.1 uncultured delta proteobacterium
GCACAAGGAAGAGACAGGCCATATTTTATGGGATAGCCAGATCATACTTGATTGGTCATCCAAGCTGATTTGTAAAATGGCTCATTACGGTTATGATAGTCTCTTCTTTCTGTTGCTTTTTCGCGCGAATATTCGTGGTATGCCAGATAGTCCAGCCGAAAGCACACCGACTGCCCAGGAGAATTAAGTGAAAACCTGATCAGGACTATTAATTCAAAGCCGCTTTAAATTTGTTGGCCACCGCCATCAGATTGGACATCCAGTCCTCGGCTAAGGGATCGGCAAAAACCACTTGGCCACCGATCTCTTTGGCCACAAGTCGGGCACTCTTGTCGGAAAACTGCGGTTGGGCAAAGATGACCTTGACACCCTCATTTCTTGCATGTTCGATCAGTTCCTGCAATTCCGCAGGCTTTGGATCTTTGCCTTCGATCTCGATGGGCACCTGTTTCAACCCATAGGCATGGGCAAAATATCCCCAGGAGGGATGAAACACCATAAACCGAAGGCCCATTTTTCCGGCAAATATCTTTTTCAGTCGGCGTCCAAGTGATCTACACTGGCCGCGAATTCCTGGAAGTTGGTCTGGTAGACACTCCGATTCGCCGGATCGGCCTCCTGCAGCGCGACCAGGATGGTGCGGGCCTGAAGCTTCACCAGCGGCGGTGACAGCCAGATGTGAGGATCAAGCCCGGTATGTTCGTGATGGTCTTCATCCTGCGCAGCTTCCCCATAGTGATCATCTTCTTTTTGGTCATGATCGCCTTCATGGTGCTCCTCTGCGGGGTCATCGTGGTGGTGAGCAGCCATGGCGATCTTTTCGATACCCTGGTCCGTATGGATAATCTTGAGATTGGGGCTGGTTGCGGTTATTTTTTTCAGATTTGCCTCTTCAAATTCGATCCCCACCGCGAAATAGAGTTGTGCTTTGGAAATGGCAACCATCTGACGTGGCTTGGGTTCATACGTATGCGGATCGGCCCCAGGATGAATCATTACTTGGACATCCACCAACTCCTTACCAATTTGTTGCACAAAGTATTTTTGCGGTGCGATACTGACAAAAACCGAAATTTTATCTTCCGCAAACCCGGTTCCTGAAAAAACAATTAAAATAATTGCGGTAAAAAGAAGTCTTATTTTGGAATACACGTATGCAGCCTCCTTCTTTCATCAGATTGCTGGAGCAATCCATCGTTGCTCAGTTGAATTCGTTCTGTGCCTGGTATCTTCAACGTTACTCTTTGTAAGGTTCGATTTTGTTAGCCTGCATGCCGTATCCGATGTCGATTCCGGATGATCCATCGACTAAATACAGCTCCTTGCTCATTGATTTGACCGAGATGACGCCCGTCACCCAGACCGGTTCGAATATTTTTTTACTTTCGTAGCCGTTATCCTGCGCTGCCTTGACATAAATGATCTGGTTGGGAGGCGGTGGCGGGACGTGAATGCAGGCGCCCACGTAAGGTACCAGTAGAAATTCAGTTACCTTGGCACTGGAAACTTCCAGCGGCAGCAAATAGCCTGGCATGCGGACCAACTGTCCGTCGAGTTCTTTCACAATCGAGGTCTGAATCTCTTTTATTTTGGCCTGTACTTTCACAATATCGATACCGGCTTTCCGCAGGCTGGGCATTAACTCATCGATTTGCTTGTAGTCTTCCTCAGTCTGAGGTCCCCTTTTCGGAAGCGTTTGAAGCATGTTGATGACCCAATAGACCATATCTTTCTGATCCGGACTCAATTTTTCCAACGGATCTCCAGCCAGCAGATGCGCGGGGATAAGGTCATCCCAAGTCAGTTGACGGGTCTGTTGGGCCAGCACTGGAAGATAGAGCAGCGTACAAGCAGCGATTAGGGACGTCAGAATATATTTTTTCATGATGTCGACTCCTTGCTCACAGCCTGATGGTCATGCCGTCGGCGAGCGAGTAGCGATAAATTTGGTATCCGGGAATAACACCGATAAAAATGCCTGCCAAGCCCACGACAGCAATCAGCAAAAGCTCGTGTGGGCTCAATCCTCCAATAGCAATGAACAGCCCGAATTTGGACAATATCAAGGGTTGTCCAACGATTAGAAGCCCGTAGAGTGTACCGACTCCGGCCACGATCCCCACCAGGGTCAGCAAGGCGGATTCTCCGACGATCAAGGTAAAAACGTCCACCGGGCGTGCGCCTACCGACCGCAGTATGGCCATCTCACGCCGGCGCTCATTGAGACTGGTCATCAACGCAACAAGCATACCCGACAGACCGACAGCCACCACAAAGCCCGAAACCATGAGCAAGGCCCTTTCGGCCACGCCGATCAGATCCCAAAGTTCGGCCAGGGCGACTCCCGGCAGTATGGCTAAAAGCGGCTCTTCGCGATATTGATTGATGTTGCGCTGTACGCCGAAGGCTGCGATGCGCGATTTTAAGCCTACGAAAAAAGCCGTGATAAGCCTCGGAGACAGATCCATTTTTAGGGTGTTTTCGGCCGAGATGGAATGGCCCGGGATCGGGGCGCCCTCTTTCCAGTCGATGTGAATTGCCTCGATGCCTTCCAGGCGTACATGGATGGTTTGATCTACAGGGGTCCCGGTCCTTTTCAAAATGCCGACAACCGCGAAGGGCTTGTCGGCGTGCTGGATAAAACTGACATTGCCGGCACCATGTGCCAAGATAATCCGATCGTTTAGTCTGTATCCTAACTTTTTGGCCACCTCAGCACCTAATACCGCATCATAGACCCCCTCGAATATCCGCCCATCGGCCATCTCGAGACGGCGTTTGCCTGAATACTGGAAATACTCAAAGTAATCGGCGTTGGTTCCCATGACGCGATAGCCTTTATGGGAATCACCCAGCGATATCGGAACCGTCCATAGAATATTGGGATTGCGGGCGATTTCCTGATAGCTTTTCCAAGAAATATTGTTCGTCGCATTGCCGATCCGGAATACCGAATAAAGTAACAGCTGCACCGGTCCGCTGCGAGCACCGACAATCAGGTCGGTACCTGAGATGGTGCTGGTGAAACTGGCTCTTGCTTCCGTGCGGATGCGCTCGACCCCCAACAGCAATGTGACGCTCAGCGCAATGGAGACAATGGTCAGGAAGGTCGTTAGCCTGCGGTTGCGAAAACTTTTTATAGCAAGGGTAAACATGATTTTGGCTCTTTGTTCGACGGACCTCAAGCCTCAGGCAATATTGATGTCCGCCATCCGGATCGTCCTGTGGAAGAGGCCTTCAAAGGCTTTGTCGTGACTGACGAAAATCAGTGTTGTCGATCTCTGCCGGCATTCGTTGAAAAGCAATTGAATGAAATTCTCCCGGCGATCCGCATCCAAGGAGGATGTCGGCTCATCGGCGATGATGAGCTCCGGTTCACCGATCAGGGCACGCGCCGCGGCCACACGTTGTTGCTGGCCCACACTGAGTTGGGTTACCGGTTTATCCACTACAGCCCCGTCCATACCCAGCTGAGTCAACAGTTTCAGGGCGGTGTCCGTCTCATCCGAGGCGTGGCTTACTGCTCTCTCTTTTCTTTGGATGGAGAAGCGGCAGGGCAAGGTGACATTTTCAATAACGGAAAGATAAGGAATCAGATTGAACATCTGGTATATGAACCCGATGTGGTCTGCACGAAAACGGTCGCGGTTGGCACCGCTTAAAGCGTTGAGGTGCACGCCGTTGACCTGGATCGTGCCCTGCTGGGGGATGACGACTCCGGCGATCAGGCTGAGCAGTGTACTTTTACCGCTGCCGCTGGGCCCTTCGATAAAAACCCGCTCGCCACGCTCAATTCGCAGCTGCGCGATGGCCAATACCGGATCAAGGCCATCGTGCCAGGCAAAGCGCAGCTGCGCTATCTCCACAGCAGGGGTGTCTTTTGTTTGCTTGGTCGTATCCATCAGATAAAAGCTTAAAAAGTGATTCGGTAATCTTTGGCGGTGAGCTCCTTTGCCGATTGCCCAGTATCGGTCAGGATCTGCACCTCGATATGTTCGATACCTGGAAAAATCTGGAACAGCATGACATCCAGGTACGCCAGTTTCTCAGGTGTATCGCAAGAGAATTGATATTGAGCCTTGAAATCGCTGTGGCGTGAGTGTTCATGCGCATCGTTGTGATGATCGTGAGCGTTTTGTTCACCTTCGTCATGAACGCCAGCCTCTTCATGGTGGTACGACGCATCAGCCGAATCGCTGTCAATATTCGTATCCACATTAGAACTGACCAATCGTCCTTGCGCTTGGGTGGGCAGCTTAAAGAGCATTTCCGCGGCACCAAGCTTCTCTCTGGCTTCTTTCACCTGGTTTTTTTGCGCCTGGGTCTTCGGATGGTGTTCGAATCCGACGATATTTGCGGCGGGGCTAAATAATTCAATGACGAGATTGTTTCCTTCCATAGCCACGTTCAAATGCGCGACACCGTGCTCATGCGCCCCATGCTGGCGGTGTTCTCCAGCCCATACCACGTGGACCGCGATAGCTTGGGCAATGGCCAGCGTCGCTACCAAAAAACATTTAACTAATCCTTTTGTCATTATTTTTCTCCCAACAGCCATGTCTGGGCATTCACGGCTGCCAACATGATGATTCAGCAAAGTGGCATAGGATCCATTTGTAGGGCACTGAAAAAGACCAGGAACAGCCACAATGGATATTGCCACCGTGTAATCTGCGCTTGATGATCAACGCACAGCATACTTTCAGCTCAAGAAAGCGAGGCGCGACAATGATTAGGCTTTTGCTGAAGGGAAAGGTGGTGCCCGTGCTTCGATAGATTGCGGGATGGCCTTGAGAGAAGTGGATATCTTGATGAAAACAAAATCATCTATCGCCTGATGCCAATCAGGGGCGAAGTTGCATGCCTTCGCATGCAATTGGTTAGTCGCTTCAAAATCGCAAATCGTGCAATGGTGAGTCTTGCCCTCATCCGCTATGTTCTGAAGAAGCAGGCTGCCACAAGTTGAGACAGATCGGTCATGGTCCGAATGCTGGTGAATAAGCGGATGAACCAGCGGCATCCCAACAGTGATGTATAGCATCACCAGCAGCGAAAGCAGATTGTACCAGCCGAACATTTTTACTTTTTTATACATAGCGCATCAATATGCTCAGGACGACGAATCAATAATGTTCGCCTGCACCATCATATGTTTGGCATGTTGCGCAAACGCCGGAGAGGAACACCTCGTGTTCTTCAGTCAAAAAACCCCTTGGTGTCAGCCCATTCTCATTCAAGGCGCATCCCGGCAATTCATAGACTTTTTTGCAGGACCGGCAATAAAAATGGTGGTGATGTTCCTTGTCCGTTCTTTCATAAAGCGGGCCACGGGCCGGGTGGTTTATTTTCCGAAGCCAGCCATTCTCTATCAACAGTTTCAGGTTGCGAAACACTGTGGACTGGTTCAAAGAGGGAACCATCTGACGCCCTGCAAGTAAGATTTCAGCGGCGTCCAAAGCGCGGTCTTTTTCCCTGATGACTTGTTTAATGGCGTCTCTTTGGGTTGTTCTGTGTTTCATCATTTTTGGAAATTACAATAGTCTTAAAATCGAATGGTGGCGAGTTTAGCGTTTAATAATTAATTTTGCAAGTCCATTTGCAAATATTGCTGACCGGCGAAATTTGCCACGTTTCATTTAATGTTCCTCCCTATAAAAATCATATAATATAAGTCTGTTACCGTATCTACCGCACGGCTGCGTTAAAACCGCATCGCAACCAAGGGAACACGATACTACCATGGTAGATTTTCGCCTAATCGAGAAATTCCTGAAAATATCTGAGATCCTAAAGCTATTACGCTGTCGCAGCTTAAGATCCTTCTCAAACTCATTTTGCCAATGAAACGGCACACGTTTGAAAGCCTGCTCGAACAGGTCGCTTGGATACAGGCCCGGAATCATCGCGCCTACCTGTCACATCGAAAAAGACGCATGCGTGAAATTTTCAAAGAACATTAAGTAACGTTGTAGGGTTAGTTTCATGAATACTATCCTGCGTTGGCACTTGATCGTCCCGGAGGATGTCTGTGACAACTGGGGAAATGCTATGGATGTTTTCGAGAAAGGATGAACTCAAAGAGCCCTGCTGGTCCATATCCACGATAAGCACCTTTAGGTTCATTTTCGCGAACACACCGGCCAAGTTAAGACAGATTGTGGTTTTTCCAACACCCCCCTTGTTGTTGCAGATGCCGATAATTTTCATATGCATTACCTATAGTTCCTATAATGCTTGGCAGCGTATATGAACATAGCGGCGCAATCAGTGGGAAAGTTTCATGAAGCTATTGTTTTATCGAAAAGACATAAGATCTCGAAGGGGGAACATCCATAAAAAGCGGTTTAGGATTTTACATATTAGACCCTGGGTCGGTCACTATTAATTTTTAAAGGGAGGGTGTGTTATCTGCAAGGAATTGAAGTTGGTCAGGTGATCAACATATGATCAACAAAAAAACAGGGTTTGGAAAATTCCAAAACCCTGTTTTTATTATATAAAACTGGTGCCGAGGGCGGGAATAGCCTGATGGTGAATGATTACAGTAAGTTACTGAATTGAATGTTAGTTTATGCGAGTTTAAACGAGTTTTAGAACGGTCCCGGCTGCACAATCGCATATTTATTGCATATTTTCGATCCCCTGAAATAAGGTCAAAAAGATCACAGCACAGAGATTAACGCCATGGACCTGGCGCGGTCCACCTGCTGGTAAACGCCTGCCCCTTGTCGATGGATGATAGCGATTGGTTCAAGAAAAATCTTCAATTCGCCAATCACATCCTGAAACGAATCAGGGGCGTTAACCAGTTTTGCCTTTCTGATGAACCCCTGCCATTGAACATTTCTGACCGCGTCTTTCCCGAACGACGAATCGAATATCACGGTATTCGGGTTAAGCGGCGTCTTTCGGTTCTCGAATGTTTTTTCAACCGCCTCGGCAATGATCTCGCCGTTGAAATTGAATGTGCGGGATAACATCCAAATGTCGTAAAAATCTTTCATTCGGCTGTTCACAACGCCAAGCTTCACCATGGCCTGGAACTTTTCGGCGATTGTGCTTTCCATGGTGTAACCTTTCAATTCCGGTGCTGGAAAGTCGAGTAGGGTAGGGTATGAAATCCTTTCGGGATTCGGAACGATCACATCACCGAATCCAATATCGATCTGTATGGAGACGCGAGCCTTCCCCATGTTTCCGTGAACGCGGGCACGTACACCCTCGTATTCGGCATCCTCTGTTATCCTGATGGCATCCACTGTTTCGGCATCAAAGTAAATGCCGTCTTTCTCTACCTCAATCAGGCAAGCTTCCTTTATGGCAGCTGTGATGGTATCGAGTTTGTTGTCGATTTTCCCCAGCAGGTCTATATCCATGGTGGGTCGGGATAGTGCGCCGGACCACGCAGAAAACATCAGGGCACCCTTGAGAATGAACCTGTTTGCATATGAACTTTTGGCGATCCGGTAAATAAACCGCTCAATGGCAAAATACTGTAGTAGTTCGTTAAATGGCCGGGATGATTCCCTGGCTTTGTCAAGAAGTCGTTGATGTACCGATGCAGCTATGTTCTTTGCGCCTTTGGTCATTACAGGATCGCCTCCAGATAGGGGCGCATCACCTTCTCAACCCTGCATATTTTTGCGAAGTGCATGAGATCGTCTACATTGACACTTTTTCGTTCACGGTAAAAACGAACAGCTTCCACCGCTGTATCGAGACCGATTTTATTGCGGAACTTGAAACAATCGGCAAGCGTTTTTTCCATATTGTAGATGTGTACGCTCACGCCGTCGAGTTCATGTCTCTCCATACCATCAGTGAAAGCCTGGCCTGAAAACCGATAGATTTTAATGGGTGGATGGTTTAGTCTGGGTTTCTCCGCTCCTCGTTGGAGGGCCACATATATTTCATGGGGTACTTGCGTGGTGATCTCGTGGAATGCCAGTGCAGAAATCAGACAAATGACGCCGTTTGGGATTCGTGTTGCTACGGTCACCAGATCAGGATTCCCCAGCGGTCCGGCATCGGTAAGACGATACACACCTCGGCTTACCATCTCCAGAGAGCCGACATCGCGCATAGCATAGAGTGTGCTCGGATGGATACCCATTCGCAGTACCTGAGTGGTGCGTAGGATACCACCGTGCTTTTTGAAAATAGCGATGGCTCTATCGAATCGGGAACCCTGGTTTTTCGTCGCAGAAGCCATTTTGATAAAATAACCCTCACATGTTTATTTGTGTTGGTAATATTATCAATTTTCTGTGTCATGTCAAGAGGCACCACTACTCTAAATTCGTCTGATTATCTGAGGATTCGACTATTGACACTGGTTTCGGGTGAATGCAGCGGGGATCTGGAAGGGACACTGCAGGTTCGGGGCAAAAATCGAACCCAAAATCGCATATTAAAAAAAGAAAGGGTTGTAACCTGTTAAGATTACAACCCTATATTTATTTTTGGTGCCGAGGGCGGGACTTGAACCCGCACGGCCGTTGGCCACTACCCCCTCAAGATAGCGTGTCTACCAGATTCCACCACCTCGGCAATTGTCCATGCGGTTACTGCTTTTTTTCTTCGGTCGTCCCGGTTTGGCTTTCGGTTGCCGGGCCGCTTTGTGTCGCATCGGTGTCGCTTTGGGTCGCATCGCTACCGCTCGTGGCTGGCGCCGACTGCTCAACGGGTATCTGCGCGTCCGTGATGACCGATTTGGTCACATTGCCGCCGCCGGCCACATATGCCAGAATTAGGGATGTCAGCATGAACACGATCGCGGCTACGGTGGTGGCCTTGCTTAAAAAAGTGGAGGCGCCGGTGCTTCCAAACAGGGTCTGGCTGGATCCACCGCCGAAGGCGGCACCCATGTCGGCCCCCTTGCCGGTTTGCAGCAGAACAATCATGATCAAGGCGATGCAAACGATCACATGAATGACGATAAGCAGGATTGACATATGGTTTAATCTTGTCCGTTAAGATTTGTACCGCACCAGTTTGCTGAACGTTTCGGGGTCCAGGCTGGCACCGCCGACCAAGGCACCGTCAACGTCGGGCATCTCCATCAGCGCCGTGACGTTGTCCGGTTTTACACTGCCGCCATACAGAATGCGAACGGTGTCGGCAAACGATTTTTGAAACTGTTGCGCAAGCCGGGATCGAATGAATTCATGGGCCTCCTGAGCCTGCTCCCGGGATGCCGTCTTGCCCGTTCCGATGGCCCACACCGGCTCGTAGGCGACGATGAGATTGCCAAGGTCGCCAAAAGCAAAATCCTTTAGACCATCTTGAAGTTGTTTGTCAAGAACAGAAAACGTGTCGCCGGCCTCGCGCTCGGTTTCGGTCTCGCCGATGCAAAACACCGGAATCAGGTTCGAGTCGACGGCCGCCTGGATTTTCAGGTTGACGCCCGCGTCCGTATCGCCAAACAAGTGGCGCCGTTCGGAGTGCCCGACGATCACGTGGCTGCAGCCGGCGTCTATCAGCATCTCGGCCGATATTTCGCCGGTGAAGGCACCGTGGGGCTCCCAGTGAAGGTTCTGGGCGCCCAGTGCGATGGGGCTGCCGTCCAGGGTCTGTGCCACCTGATACAAGGCGGTAAAGGCCGGGGCGATCATCACGTCGACGTCACCTGGGGCACCTACGAGTTGTTTGAGTCGGGTGGCCGCCGTAGCGGCTTGGGTGCCGGTTTTGTGCATTTTCCAGTTGCCGGCGATCAGCGGTTTGCGGTCGCTCATGATCCCTTTCTCCTCGATGCGGTTAAAGCAGTTTGCCGACCATGGCAGCCAGGTCAACCATTCGGTTGGAGTAGCCGCTTTCGTTGTCATACCAGGAGAGCACCTTGACCATGTCGCCGACGACGTAGGTGGTGGGTGCATCGACGATCGATGAGAGCGGGCAGCCGTTGAAGTCCGTGGAAACCAGCGGCAGGTCACTGTATCCCAGGATGCCGTCGAGCGATCCCTCGGCCGCTTCCTTCAGGGCCGCATTGACGTCGGAAGCGGAAATACCGGCTTTCTCCACGCTGACGACCACATCGACGATGGAGACGTTGGGCGTGGGGACCCGCACGGCCAATCCATTGAGCTTGCCTTCCAGTTCGGGCAGCACCAGGGCGACAGCCTTGGCGGCGCCGGTCGTGGTGGGGATCATGGACAGCGCGGCCGCCCGGGCGCGGCGCAGATCCTTGTGGGGAAAATCCAGCAGGCGCTGGTCGCCCGTGTAGGAGTGGATCGTCGTCATGAGGCCGTATTTGATGCCGAAGTTTTCAAGCAGCACCTTGGCGACCGGTGCCAGGCAGTTGGTGGTGCACGAGGCGTTGGAGATGATGTGGTGCTGTTTGGGGTCGTAGCTGTTGGCGTTGACGCCCATGACGATGGTGATGTCCGGCTCCTTGGCGGGGGCCGAGATGATTACCTTGCGGGCGCCGGCGGTCAGGTGTTTGGCGGCCGTATCGTGCTCCCGGAACAGGCCGGTGCACTCACAGACGATGTCGACATCGTAATCTTTCCAGGGTATCTGCTCCGGATTTTTGATGGCCGTGTAGGCGATGGAGGTGCCGTCGACCTCGATTGCACCCTCGGCGGCCTCGATGCGATTGTCCAGCTGGGCGTGGACCGAGTCATACTTGAGCAGGTGCGCCATGGTTGCTGCGTTGGTCAGGTCATTGATGGCCGTGACCTCGACGTCCGGATGGTCCATGGCAGCGCGAAATACCATACGACCGATTCTGCCGAAGCCGTTGATGCCGATTTTAATGCTCATGCGTGCCTCCTTGTTACGGTGAGGGCGCAACCGCGGCAGCGGTTGGCCGGCGATGTTGGGCCCTGAACGGTCCGTTTCCGTGTGTTGTGTTTTCCGGCGTGCGCCGGCCTTTCGGTTCAATCGAGCGATTCCATCAACATTGAAGCCCGAATCTATCAATACCCGGGTAGGCCGTGGTGCGATCAAGCTGCGGTTTTCGGTGGCCTCGTCGTTTTAATGACCACGCGAGAAGCGGGGCTACCCTCTTTTGTTTCCCTTTAAAATCCCGCTGGCCAGCGAGATGCTTTTCTTCCCGAAGGCTTCGAGATTGGTCGCCAGCTCGGACAGCGACTGGTTTTTGCGTGCGCTGGCGGCCCGGATCAGCATGGGCAGATTGACGCCGGAAATGACTTCGATGCGACCCTCTTCCAGAAACGAGTAGCTGAGGTTGGAGGGCGTTCCGCCAAACATGTCGGTGAGAATCAAAATGCCGTCGTCGCTCTTCAGTTTCTTGATCGCGTCGGCAATTTTGTTGCGCAGCTTGTCCGCATTTTCCTTCAGGTCGATGGAGACGGCGGTCATCGCCTCCGGCCTTTCGCCAAGGATGAAATCCGCCGCCTCGAGCAGTGCATCACCGAGCCGGCAGTGGGTAACCACTAAAACGCCAATCATGTCTGCCTGTCTTTCAATGTTAAAGCGGGAAAATCAGGACGCCAGAACCGGTACTTATGTCATGGTCAAACAGATTTGTCAATGTCACGATGGGTCAGCTCCGTTTTGCGTCCCGTGGCTGCGATGTGCTCATACACCCTGCCGGCAATCACGACGGATCGATGGCGGCCCCCGGTGCAGCCGATGCCAATGGTGAGATACGCCTTGCCTTCGTTTTCGTACTGGGGAATCAAACCGTCCAGCAGCTCAACGTACTCTTTTAAAAATATGCGGGCCTGGTCATTGTTCAATACAAAGGACTGGATCTGTTTGGATTCGCCGCTGAGCGGACGCAGCGATTCCACAAAATAGGGGTTTTTGATGAAGCGCACGTCCATGACCATGTCGGCGTAGGCCGGCAGTCCGAACTTGTACCCGAACGAAATGACCTGAACCTGCATGGGGCCCTGGCGCGAGCCGGCGTGGGCCAATTTGCGGACAATGGCCTTGAGCTCATGAACATTGAGCTGCGAGGTGTCGACGATGTGGTCGGCGCTGCGCCGCAAGGCCGACAACAGAGCCTCTTCGGTGCGGATCGCCTCGAGGATCCCTTTTTCCATTGCCAGCGGATGCCTCCGGCGGGTCTGGCTGTAGCGCTTTAGCAGTGATTTTTCGTCCGCATCAAAAAAAACCAGCCGAAACCGACATCCCTTCTCTTTGAGCCTGTCGACGATGGTCTGGTACTGGTGCAGATAGTGACTGTCGCGCAGATCCATGCCGAACACCAAACCGCTGGCGCTGGCGGCGTAACCCGGGGACAACTCCAGAAAGGCGGGTAGCAGGGCCACGGGCATGTTGTCCACGCAGTAGTAACCGGAATCCTCGAACGCGCCCAACGCCGTACTTTTACCGGAACCCGATTTCCCCGTGAGGATGGTGATGGGAGGCTGTTTCACGGCCTGCTCGCTTTACGTCAGATGATGTGCAATGGATTAGGCCGGTGGAAATAAAAAAATCCACCGTCTTGCTTGTCTTTGCGCCGGTCTTCGGTGTTGCCCCAAATGTCACGTATTCCAATACGCTTCATTTGTCGCGCCTTGAAGACCAGTCCACATCCGGCGCAATTCTGGCGGATTTATTTATTTCCACCAGCCTTAGAATTCGTCATCGTCCTCACCGATAATGGCGATGATGTCGTCGGCGCTGGCGGCGTTCATCAGCATCTCTTTCATGGAGTCCTTCTTGAGCAGCCGCGAGACGCGCGCCAGCAGTTTGAGGTGCAGGTCGGTGGCGTGTTCGGGGGTGATGAGCAGGAAAAACAGGTGCGTGGGGTGGCCGTCCATGGATTCGAAATCCACCCCTTTGCGGCTCAGGCCAAACCCCAGCACCAGGCGGTCAAGCTGTTTCAACTTGCCGTGCGGAATACCGATGCCGCCGCCGATGCCGGTGCTGCCCAGGCGTTCGCGTTCCATCAACACCTTGACCATCTCGTTGTGATCGATTCCGGTGATGCGGGCCGCCGGTGCCACCAGCTCATTGAGCACACCGATTTTATCCCTGGATTCAAGGTCGACCAAGATGGCCTCTTTGTCGAGAACGTCCAATATTTTCATCGCTGTATCGTCCGGTCAGATAACGTCTCGCGGTCTGATTCGATTTCGGTTGGCGCGGCGGTCATTTGGCATCTTCGTGGCATCGGGATCTTTTTCGGTCGCGACAAGGATCGGTCAGGCGCGTGGTTGGATCAACCCGTAGCCGCCGTCCTTTTGCCGGTAGAGCACGTTGACCGATTCGGTTCGCGCATTGGTGAACACCAGAAAGCTGTCTTTGATCAGATCCATCTGCATCACGGCCTCATCCACGTCCATGGGTTTGTATTCGATGTGGTGGATGCGCACCCGCGGCCGGCTGGGTGCGTCGTCGACTGTCGACATGGCATCGAATTTAGCCTTGGTGCGATAGGCCCGGCCCTTCTGCTTGCTCTTTTTGATCTGGACCTCCAGCTTGTCCAGCACCATGTCGATTGCCGAATACATCTCCTCGGTCTCTTCCTTGCCGATGATGGTCAATCGGTCGCCGGTAATGTTGATTTCGGCGCTGTGGCGGAACTTTTCGATCGAGAGGACCACATTGGCCTCGGCCGGGCCGCTGAAGTATTTCTCCATGCGATCCAATTTCTCGCTGACGTAGGCTTTGAGGGCGTCAGAGGGCTCGAGGTTTTTGAACCTGACGGATGTATTCATGCGGGGTGCCTCCTTTTGGAAGATGCCTGTCGACCGGCCTTCTCGGCCGGCTTCGGGTTCGCCGCCCGCCGGTCGAACCAGGTGGGATGGGAAACAGTTGACTGTTCGGCGCTGCCGCCATTAGTACTGCTTGCGCTTGCTGGAAGACAAGATGCCCATCATTTCTCGATACTTGGCGACGGTGCGGCGAGCGATGTCAATGTTGTCCGACTTGAGCAGCTCGGCCATCTTGCTGTCGCTGAAGGGTTTTTGGGGGTTCTCCGACTCGATGATCTTTTTGATTTTGGCCTGCACGCTGGCCGACGCGATATCCTCGCCATGCACGCGCTTGATGGAGCTGTTGAAAAAATACTTCAGCTCGAAAATGCCCTGGGGGGTGTGGGCGTACTTGTTGGTCGTCACCCGACTGATGGTCGATTCGTGCATGCCGATATCCTCTGCCACATCGCGCAGCACCATCGGTTTGAGATGAATCACCCCCTTTTCAAAAAAGTCGCGCTGGTACTTGAGGATGCTCTCCATCACCTTGTAGATTGTTTTTTGCCGCTGGTGAATGCTGCGGATCAGCCACGCCGCCGAACGCATCTTGTCGCGAATGTAGTCCTTTGCATTGGCGCTGACCTCGTTCTGGCGGGTGATCGCCCGCTTGTAGAACGGATTGACCCGCAGTTTGGGCATGCCGTCGTCGTTGAGAACGATGACGAAATCGTCCTCGCTTTTGTAAACGTAGATGTCAGGGGTAATGTAGTGGGGCGTTTCATCGCTGAACTCGCGCCCGGGCTTGGGCTCTAAGGCCCGGATGACGTTGACGGCCGCAATGACTTCTTTCATCTTGACCTTCAGGGCCTTGCAGATGGCCTTGAAGTTCTTGTTTTCAAGATTCTTGAGGTGATCGGAAATGATGTCGGTCACTAGGCAGTTGTCGAGTTTGAGCAGGCGGGCCTGGAGCAGCAGGCACTCGCGCAGGTCGCGGGCGCAGACCCCCACCGGGTCGAACGACTGCATGGTTTCCAGAACATCTTCCACCATCTCGATGGAAACCCCGCTCTGCTCGACCAGGTCCTCGACGCTCAGCTGCAGATACCCGTCTTTGTTGAGGTTGCCGATGATCAGGCTGCCGACCTGCTTTTCGATGTCGGTGGGCGACAGCATTAGCAGCTGCCAGAGCAGGTGATCGCTCAAGGACTCCTTGGAGGAGATGAAGGCCTCATATTGAGGGCTTTCGCGGCTCTCGGATTCGTAGTTGACTTTACCCGGCGAGTTGTACTCGTCGATGTAGTTGCTCCAGTCGATCTCGTCGTTGATCTTTTCTTCGATCGTGACTTCGCTGACTTCCTGGGGATCTTCGGAGCCGGCCGCCGCCTCCTCGGTGTCTTGATCTTTCGACCGATCCGGGCCTTCCTGGACCTCTTCGAGGGTCGGGTTCTCTTCTAACTCCTGACGGATGGTGTCCACCAGTTCGAGCCGGGACAGCTGCAGCAGTTTGATCGCCATCTGGAGCTGGGGCGTCATGATCAGCTGCTGGGTCAGTTTCAGTTGTTGTCTGAGTTCAATGGCCATCTTAAAGTTTAAATTCGTCTCCCAAATAGATTCGCCTGGCGATTGCGCTGGATGCAATTTCGTCCGGAGTGCCGGTCTCGATTACCTTGCCGTCGCTCAAGATGAATGCCGAATCGCAGGCGCCGAGCGTTTCCCTGACATTGTGGTCGGAGATAAGGATGCCGATGTTGCGATTTTTCAAGTGGGCGATGATCTTTTTAATGTCGATCACCGCCAGGGGGTCGACGCCCGCAAACGGTTCGTCCAACAGCATGAAGGCCGGATCGGTCGCCAAAGCGCGGGTGATTTCCAACCGCCGCCGTTCGCCGCCGGACAGCACCGCCGCCTTGGATTCCGACAGGTGGCCGATGTTCAATTCCGCCAGCAGGCTGTCGGTGCGATCGTGGCGCTGACGGCGCGTCATGCCCAGGGTTTCCAGAATCACCAGAATGTTTTGGCGAACGGTCAGTTTCCTGAATACGGACGCCTCCTGGGGCAGGTAGCCGACGCCGTTTCGCGCACGCGCGTGCATGGGGTCGTCGGTGATGTCGGTGTCGTCGATAAAGACCTTGCCGCTGTCCGGTTTGACCAAGCCCACGGTCATGTAGAAGGTGGTGGTCTTGCCGGCGCCGTTGGGCCCCAGCAGGCCGATGACCTGCCCGCTTTCCACGCTCAGGTTGACGCGGTCCACCACTTTCCTGCCGCGATAGACCTTGACCAGTTCACGTACGCTCAGCACGGCCATCGCTCAAATCCCACGGCTACTCCAACCCGGATCGATCGGGCAGGATGACAGCCTTGACACGGCCGCCGGCGCCGCCTTCGACGGTGAAACGACCGTCGTCCCGGTAAAAGGTGATGGTTTCGCCGGAAATGGTGTTTTCGCCGTCGGTTACCATGGCGCCCGGGCCGGTCAGGACCATTAAGCGTTGCGCTGTTATATATACTGCCTGCTGAGCCACGGCAACCCTATTGTCGAATTTAATTTCTACGTTTCCGGTGGCCACCAGTTTCTCCAAAGACTGGGTCGGCGGCGTGTTTTCGTCATCCGACACCTTCCCGAAAAAGACCTTGAGGCTGTCGGCCGTGATCCGGGTGTCGCCCTGCCAGGCTGTGACGTCGCCGATGAATTCGGCCTCTTTGTCGCTCAGATTCGAGACGAGCCGTTGGGCCGTAATCTGGATCTTGGCGGTCTCTGGCCCGGCGGATTCGGGTGCGTTGGGCTTTGTATCGGCATAAACGGATCCGATCTGCAGTAGGATCAGACCGACGGCCCACAAAAAGATCGGCCACCGGATGAACGGGACCTTAAAACGGGAGGCGTTCACTGATGCTTCCTTTTACACCGCCTTCGAAGCGGGTGATGTTGGTTTCCAGATCCATGGCCATGGCGTCGGCATTCAAGGTGAATGCTTGGCCTTCAAGGGCCACGGCGCTGTCCGTGTGTAGCTCCCGCGCGCCCGGGTCGTAACTCAAGGTTTCGGTTTGAAAGCGGTATTGTCGGGTGCGGGCCGATACCTGCCCGGAGACATCGATGCGGTTGGAGTCCATGTATATGGTCCCCTGGTTGGCCGTCAAAAACACGTTGTCGCCATCTTGCATGAAAAACTCCACCTCCGGTTCGGTCAGCAGCACCATCTGCTTTTTTTCCAGCAGCGTGGCCGATTCGGCGTCCAGCCGCCACTCCCGGATACCGTTTTTCATCGCGGTTTGACGAATCTTGTTCAGCTGCATATCGGCTTCTTTTTTGACCACTTCCAACAGCGTGTCCGGGTTGCGGGTAATTCGGCGGTAACCGACAAAAAGGGCCAGCACGGCGACCAGGGCCAGGGCGATGACACCTAGCAGGACCCGCTGAATCAGTTGGCGCCGTTTCACGAAAACAGCCTGCCGATCAGCGATTCCCATTCGCCCCGGGCGATCAGGATGCGCTCGGCGATTTCGCGCACGGCGCCTCGGCCGCCACCGGCCCGGGTGGTGATCGCCGCGGCCTGCTTGACCAGGGCATGCGCATCGCCGACCGCGATGGGGATGCCGACCCGCCGCATGGCGGGCAGGTCGGGAAGATCGTCGCCCATGAACGCCGTGGCCGCAGCCGGGATGCCGGTCTCTTGCAGAACCGCTGCAAGCGCGGCCGCTTTGTCGCCGATACCGTCTTTGAGCAGCGTGATCCGTAAATTCCGGCAGCGGTGGTGCAGGGCCATGGAGCGCCGGCCGGTGATGATGCCCACCTGGATGCCGGCCTCTTGGAGCAGGCGGATTCCCAGGCCGTCGCGCACGTCGAACACCTTGGTCTCCTGGCCCGCGTCGTCGTAGATGACCTGGCCGGTGGTCATGACGCCGTCAACATCGAGCAGCAACAGTGAAATTTGAGTCAGTCGCGTGTCGGTCATGCGAAGCGGTCAGGACGCCAGCGCGGTTCTGACGGCCTTGAGCTGGGAGAGCAGGCCGGGCAGCTGGTCCAGGGGAAGCGAGTTGGGGCCGTCGCACAGCGCCTTGTCCGGGTCAACGTGGACCTCCATGAATACGCCGTCGGCACCGGCGGCAACGGCCGCCCGGGCCAGCACCGGTGCAAACTCGCGCTGTCCGCCGGATCGGGTCCCGGCGCCGCCGGGCAGTTGAACGCTGTGGGTGGCGTCGAAAATGACCTGGCATCCGGTTTGCCGCATGATTTCAATACCTCTGAAATCCACGACCAGATTGTTGTACCCGAACATGGATCCGCGTTCGGTGATCATGGGCAAAACGCTGGAAACCGACCGGATCTTTTCGACGATATTGACCATGTCCCAGGGAGCCAGAAATTGGCCTTTCTTGATGTTGACCGGCTTGCCGGTTCGGGCCACCTCCAGGATCAGGTCGGTCTGGCGGCACAAAAAAGCCGGAATCTGGATGACGTCGAGCACCTCGGCCGCCCTGGCCACCTCGCTGATGCGATGCACATCCGACAAAACCGGTATGTTCAGGTCCGCCTTGATGCGGGCCAGCACCTTCAGGCCGTCGGTGATGCCTGGGCCCCGGAAGGCGTCGACGGCGGTCCGGTTGGCCTTGTCGTAGGAGGCTTTGAAGGTCAAGGGAATGCCTATCCGTTCCGTCAGCGTTTTGAGCTGGACGGCAATATCCATGGTGGTTGCTTCATCTTCGATGACACAGGGGCCGCTGACGATAAAAAGAGGCTTGGCCGATTTCATGCATTACTGTCTTTCATGAGGGTTGAAATCATCATTTCTTTTGTATCCTCGGGCGGTTAAAAAGTCAAGCCGCGAAAAATTTTGCCTTGATTACCGGTAGTTTAACTGTTAATGTGCACGATTCAAATAGGATGGTGCCAGAAAAGGAAGGACCCATTGAAACACAAAGGACGCTCATTCAAACCGTTCCTGTTGATTCTCGTCGCTCTGCTGGTCAGCATTCCGGCCGTTTGGCTGGCCATCGTCCGCATGGAGGGAACCGCGCCCGACCTGAAGATCGGGCTCGACTCATCCTTTATCGGTGAATCCCGTACGGTGGCGTTTGTCATCGAAGACGCCGGCAGCGGGGTGCGCAAAGTCCGGGTCGGCCTGGAAGCCGGCGGCAGGGAGGTGGAATTGCTGCAGCGCACCTTTCCCTCGGCCGGTTTTTTTGCCGGCGGCAAGGAGAAGTCGGTGCAAGTGACGGCATCGATTTCCCCGCAGGCGCTCGGTTTTGCGGATGGGGCCGGGACCCTTCGGGTGACTGCCTGGGACTACGCCTTGCGCAATTGGGGCAAGGGCAATCGGGCTGACAGTGAGGAGGCGATCACCATCGACACCCAGCCACCCGCAATTGACCTGATCAGCCGCGCCCACAACGTGAACCAGGGCGGCAGCGGCGTGGCCTTGTATCGGCTGTCCGAGGATTGTCCGGTCAGCGGCGTCTCGGTAGGCGATCAATTTTTCCCCGGCCACGCCGGCTACTTCAAGGATCCGTCGATCCACATGGCCTTTTTCGCGCTGGACTACACCCAGGGCAAAGGCACGCCGCTGGCGGTCACGGCCACGGATTATGCCGACAACCGCGCTGTGGCGGGGCTCGATCACTACATCAAGGCGCGATCGTTCCGGGCCGACACCATCAATCTGAGCGATCGGTTTTTAAACGCCAAAATGCCCGACTTCGAGCGCTTCTTCCCGGAGCTGGCCGGGGGCAGCCAACTGGATCTGTTTCTGAAAGTCAATCGGGACCTGCGCCGCGCAAACAGCGATTCGATTTTCCAGATCACCGCTCAAAGCGAGCCGCAGATCTTGTGGGAAGGTCCTTTTTTGCGGTTGCCCCGCTCTGCCAACCGGGCCCACTTCGCCGACCAGCGCACCTATTCCCATGCCGGAGAGGTGGTCGATCGGCAGTCGCACATGGGCATCGACCTGGCCTCGACCTCCCATGCGCCGGTGCCGGCCGCCAATCACGGCAAGGTGGCCTTTACCGGTGACCAGGGTATTTATGGCAACACCGTCATTATCGACCACGGCTTCGGGCTGTTTTCCCTGTACGCCCACCTCAGCCAGATCAACGTGAGCGAAGGCCAGCGGGTGGCCCAGGGGTCGATCATCGGCAAGACCGGCATGACGGGGCTGGCAGGGGGCGACCACCTGCACTACGCCATGGTGGTCCATCAGACCTATGTCAATCCCATCGAGTGGTGGGACGCGGCCTGGATCGAGAACAACATCACCAGCAAGATCAATGAGGCGGGACCGCTATAGGAGCAGTCGTTGGGCATGGGAACCAGACCCGTTCAGAAAACCTACCGGCAGATCAACGCCAAAATCAAATCCGGCGATGTCGTCGTCGTCACCGCCGAGGAGATGATCGATATCGTTGCCGAAAACGGTGCCGAAGAAGCTGCCCGACAGGTGGACGTGGTTACTACGGGGACCTTTGCGCCCATGTGTTCGTCGGGTGCCTTCATCAACTTCGGCCACTCCGTGCCAGGGACCAAGGCGTCCAAGGTGTGGATCAACAATGTTCCCGCTTACGGCGGGATCGCCGCCGTGGATTGCTACATCGGGGCCACCGAGCCCTGTGATGACGATCCGCTCAACAAGGTCTATCCGGGCGAATTTCGCTACGGCGGCGGCCATGTGATCCAGGACCTGGTGGCGGGCCGGAAGGTCTACATCAAGGCGACCGCCTACGGAACGGACTGCTATCCTAGCCGGCAGTACGAAAAGACCGCCACGCTGGCATCTTTACCCCAGGCGACCTTGTGCAATCCGAGAAACGGGTATCAAAACTACAACTGCGCGGTCAATCTCACCAACAAGACCGTCTACACCTACATGGGTACCTTAAAGCCCAAAGCGGGCAATGCCAACTACTGCTCGGCCGGCCAGCTGAGCCCGCTGTTCAACGACCCCTGTTACCGGACCATCGGCCTGGGGACCCGCATTTTTCTGGGCGGCGGCGTCGGCTATGTCACCTGGCACGGCACCCAGCACCGTCCCACTGTAGCGCGCGCCGACAATGACACGCCGCTGACGCCGGCTGGTACCTTGTGGGTCATGGGCGACCTGAAACAGATGCGCCCGGACTGGTTGGTGGGGGTCGGCATCCAGGGGTACGGCTGCTCACTGGCGGTGGGGCTGGGCGTGCCCATTCCCATTCTTGACGCCCAAATGGCCAGATATACAGCCGTTTCAGACGAACAGCTCTATACGCAGATCATTGACTACGGAAATGATTACCCCAGCGGCAAGTCACGCAGTTTGGGCCAGGTGAGCTACGCCCAGTTGAAAAGCGGCACCATCACCATCGACGGCAAAGAGGTTCAGACGGTGCCCCTTTCCAGTGTGGTCAAGGCCCGGCAGATCGCCGAGACCCTCCGGCAGTGGATCGTGTCGGGCGATTTCAAATTGGGGGAACCCCAGTTCACCCTTCCTGTGGATTGATGCCGTGGCCCCCGCTTCGAGTGCCGGTGCCGCCGGAGGAACCGACATGCCGGCGAGCCTGCGCGCATTTGTGGCGGTACCGATCCCGGAAGCGGTGGTCGACTTCCTGCACCGGGTCCGTATGGAGCTGGAATCTTGGGAGATGCCCGTCCGTTGGGTGGCCATCGCCGGCATTCACTTGACGCTCAAGTTTTTCGGCGAGATCGCCCCGTCGCAGGTGGCTGCGATTGCCACCCGGATGGATGCGGTTGCCGCGGCGACGGCCCCTTTCCAGCTGTGCGCCCAGGCGGGGGGCGCCTTTCCGAACACCCGCCGCGCACGGGTGCTGTGGGTCGGATTAGGGGGCGATCTGGCGCCGTTGATGTCGATGCACGCAGCGCTCGAATCCGGTCTGGAGTCGCTCGGGTTCGCCAGGGAGACGCGGCGCTTTCATCCGCACCTGACCATCGGACGCAGCCGCCGCCCGATCGATCCGCAAGCGCTGGGTGCGGCGCTGGAGGCGATGCGGACCATGGCCTCGGAACCATTTACGGTGGACCAGGTGGCGCTGATCAAAAGCGTGCTCACGCCCGGCGGTGCCGCCTACACGCTGCTTCACCGATCGCATCTAGAGGCGCTGCCCGCCCCTGACATCCATCAGGGCGGCCATGACGCCTGAACCGGATCGAACGTCCATCTATGGGAGGATTGTATGAGCATATCACCGGATAAAGCCAAGGCGGTGGACTCCGCCATGGGTCAGATCGAGCGCCAGTTTGGCAAGGGCGCCATCATGAAGCTGGGCGCACGCCCCGTGGAAAACATCCCCGTCATCTCCACCGGCTCGATCGAGTTGGACCGCGCCCTGGGAATCGGCGGTCTGCCCCGCGGCCGGGTGATCGAGATTTTCGGCCCGGAGTCATCGGGAAAGACCACCCTGGCTCTGCACGCCGTGGCAAATGCCCAAAAACAGGGCGGCATCGCCGCCTTCATCGATGCCGAGCACGCCCTGGACACGGCTTACGCCCGCCGGCTGGGGGTCAACTGCGACGAACTGCTGGTCTCCCAGCCGGACACCGGTGAGCAGGCCCTGGAAATTGCCGACATGCTGGTGCGCAGCGGCGCCATCGACGTGATGGTGATCGACAGCGTGGCAGCCCTGGTGCCCCGGGCGGAGATCGAGGGTGAGATGGGAGACGCTCACATGGGGCTCCAGGCCCGCCTCATGTCTCAGGCGCTTCGAAAGCTGACCGCCACGATCGGCAAAACCATGACATCCGTGATCTTCATCAACCAGATCCGCATGAAAATCGGCGTGATGTTCGGCAACCCCGAAACCACCACCGGCGGCAATGCCCTGAAATTCTACTCCTCGGTTCGTCTGGACATCCGCCGCATCGGCGCCATCAAGGACGGCCAGGAGGTGGTGGGCAACCGTACGCGCGTCAAGGTGGTCAAAAACAAGATGGCCCCGCCCTTCAAGGAGGCCGAGTTCGACATCATGTACGGCGAGGGGATTTCCCGGGCCGGCGACCTGCTGGATGTGGGCGTCGCGGTCGGCATCATCGACAAAAGCGGTTCCTGGTATGCCTACAATGGCGAGCGCATTGGCCAGGGGCGTGAAAACGTGAAGAAGTTTTTCCGGGACAATCCCGATATTTTCGATGCCGTGGAGGTGAGTGTGCGCACGGCGGTGGGCCTGTTGCCGCCCCATGCCGACCCGGCAGCGGAGACACCCGAGGCCTGACCGCGCCAGGCGCGACAGGTGCGCGGCCCGGCCCCAGTTCCACGATATTGCCCTTGAGGAGAAGCCAATGACCGGCAACGAAATTCGACAACGCTACCTCGACTATTTTCAGAAACACGGCCACCGGGTGGTCCGCAGCTCGTCCCTGATTCCCCAGGACGACCCCACGCTGCTGTTCACCAATGCCGGCATGGTGCAGTTCAAGCGCACCTTTCTGGGCGAAGAGAAACGCGACTACGTGCGCGCCGCCACCTCCCAGAAGTGCGTGCGCGCCGGCGGCAAGCACAACGATCTGGAGAACGTGGGGTATACGGCGCGCCATCACACGTTTTTCGAGATGCTGGGCAATTTTTCCTTCGGAGACTACTTCAAGGAGAAGGCCGTCGACTTTGCCTGGGAGCTGCTGACCGAGGGATACGGGCTGCCCGCCGACAAGCTGTGGGCCTCGGTCTATCTGGACGACGACGAGGCCTACGACCTGTGGCACCAGCGCATCGGCATTCCCGAGTCGCGCATGATCCGACTGGGCGAGGAAGAGAATTTCTGGGCCATGGGCGACACGGGACCGTGCGGCCCCTGCAGCGAGATCCACCTGGATCGTGGTGAGGCATACGGCTGCGGGCGGCCGGAGTGCGATGTGGCCTGCGATTGCGACCGCTTTCTGGAAATCTGGAACCTGGTGTTCATGCAGTTCAACCGGGATGCCTCGGGCACCTTGACCCCGCTGCCCAAGCCGAGCATCGACACCGGGTTGGGCCTCGAGCGTATGGCGTCGGTGATTCAAAAGGTGAACACCAACTTCGAGACCGATCTGCTGTTCCCCATCATTCAACGTACGGAAATGCTGGCCGAAACGCCCTTTGGGCGCAACGAAGCCCATGATGTGGCCATGAAGGTGATCGCCGACCACAGCCGGGCGGCGGCCTTTCTGATCGGCGACGGGGTCTTGCCCGCCAACGAGGGCCGCGGGTATGTGCTGCGCCGGATCATGCGCCGGGCCATTCGCTATGGCCGCAATATCGGCCTGACGCAGCCATTTTTGCACGAGACGGCCCGAGTGGTCTTCGACATCATGGCGCCGGCTTACCCGGACCTCAAAACGGCCGCGGCCTTTATTACCAACGTGATCGAGAACGAGGAGATCCGCTTCTCGGAAACCCTGGACAACGGGCTGCGGGTGCTCAACGATGCCCTGGCCGAGATCCGGGGCAGGGGCGACACTCAGGTTCCCGGCGATCTGATCTTCAAACTTTACGACACCTTCGGGTTCCCGGTGGACATCGTGCGCGACGTGGTGCGTGACGAGGGCATGACCATCGACACCATCGGCTTTGAACAGCGCATGGAACAGCAGCGCGAGCAATCCCGTTCCAAAATTGCTTTCAGCGGCATCTCCGATGCCTATCGCCAGTTGGGTGCCTCGGGTGAAAAACCTGAATTCGTGGGGTACGGCACCTTGACCTGTGAAGCCCGGGTCGTGCTAATCGTCCAGGACAACCAGGCTGCCGCGGCGGCCGAGGCCGGAACGTCGGTGGAAGTGGTCACGACCGCCACGCCCTTTTACGGCGAAGCCGGCGGCCAGATCGGGGACCGGGGCACGATAACGGCGCCGGGGATGCAGATGGTGGTGACCGACACAGTAAAAGACCCCACCGGGGTGATCATTCACAAAGGCGAGGTGCGGCAAGGCCGGCTGGAGAGCGGGCAGACGGTCCTGCTGACCGTTGACGGCGACCGCCGCGCCGACGTGGCCTGCAATCACACCGCCACCCACATCCTGCACGCGGCCCTGCGCCGCGAACTGGGCGAGCACGTCAAGCAGGCCGGGTCCCTGGTGTCGCCGGAGCGCCTGCGGTTCGACTTCACTCATTTTTCCCAGATCGACGCCGATGCGCTCGAGCGGATCGAAGCCTATGTCAATGTGCGTATCCGGCGCAACGTTACCGTGGTGGTCGAGGAGATGGACATGGACGCGGCCATGGACTCCGGTGCCACGGCCCTGTTCGAGGAAAAATACGGGGACCGCGTGCGGGTGATCGCCCTGGATACTTTCAGCCGCGAGCTGTGCGGCGGCACCCACACCAGCCTGACCGGCAACATCGGCCTGTTCAAGATCCTGTCTGAATCCAGTGTGGCCTCCGGGGTTCGCCGCATCGAGGCGCTCACCGGTGGCGCGGCCCTGGCGCACATTCAAAAAAGTACCCGTACGCTTCAGCAGCTCGGCCAGTTGATCAAGGACAAACCCGAAAACCTGACCGAACGGGTCTCGTCGATCATGGCGGCGCACAAACGCCTGGAGAAGGAGGCGGAGCGGCTAAAGACCCGCATGGCCGAAATCCAGGCCGACGGCGGCGGTGACCAGACGGTCGAGATCAACGGTGTCAAGGCCATCATTCAACAGGTGACCGTGGACAATCCGTCGGCCCTGCGGGAACTGGCTGACCGTTTCAAGGACCGCATCCGATCCGGTGTCGTGGTGTTGGGATGTGAAACCGACGGTAAGGCCCTGCTGATCGCGGTGGTGACCAAGGACCTGCAAGGCCGTTTTCATGCCGGGCAGATGATCAAGGTCATGGCCGCCGAAGTCGGCGGCGGCGGCGGCGGCCGGCCCGACATGGCCCAGGCCGGCGGCACCCAGCCCCAGCACCTGGCCCGCGCCCTCGACGCCGCCCGCAACCTAATTCAAAAGGGCTGACGCTGTTTTATCCCTACGGTGAACCCCCCTTGCCGCTGGCAGCGGCAAGGGTTCCCGCTATTCTTCCCTCGGGTGGCCCGTGATGACATCGATCATGCTGAAGAGCTGTCCGGCCTGCCCGCTTTCCACCTTTCGATTCAGATAGCAGACTGCGTCCAGGGTGCCTTCGGCATAGATGTCGCGGCCATTGACGTTGTGCTGGAATTCGAACACGACCGTGTTGTCGGCCGAGGTCAGCCGATAGGTGTGCCACCCATGCCCGTCCAGATAGGCCTCGGGAATTTTCCAGCGCTCGCGTTGAACCGTCGGATCGCGCTCCATGACGATGTAATCTTCCGCAAAATCGACGCCCATCTGTTTGAAATAGGCGACCATGGCTTTGGCGGTACCGCTGGTGTCGGCCTTGCCGGACTGGTGGCTTTCGCGAACGGTCAGGGTGTAGCCGTTGAAAATGCCGGGAAAGGTGGCCGCGGCATATTCCATCATGGCCTGCAAACCGACGATCTGTTTGGCCATGTTGGGAGCGATGACCGCGCAGACGGCCGAATCGGCAACCGTTTGGGCCAGGGCTTCGCGATTGCCGCCGGTGGTGCCCATCACGAACGGCAACCCGTGGCGGCAGTAAAAGGCGGCGTTGGCGTTGACCGCCGACGGGTGCGTGAAATCCACACTGATAAACGGTTCCTGGGCCGCCATGATGGCCTTGATGCGCCGGTCGCGGTCGACCGGCCCGATGAGTTCGATGGTTGCGGCGGCAACCGAGTGTTGGTCGGCCTCGATTTCCGGACCGGTCAGAGAAAATGGCAGCAAACTGACCCGGGGGTCGTTCAGGGCATGACCGGCGATCACCGAGGCGACGTTGCCCGGCAGGCCGTTGATCATAACTGGAATTGGTTTCAATCGGATACCTCCTTGTTGCCACGCAGGCCTAACGGGCCAGGCGTGATCCCGGTTGTTCACGTGACGATTTGCTGTGCGATGGCGGCCAGTTGGGGAAACGCCTGAGCATCGGCGGCCCGGATGTGGCGGTAGAGCATGGATGCGGCCGCCGGGATCCACTGCTCGAATTCGGTTTTTTGTTTGACCCGGCTCAAGAATCCGAAGGCGCCCAGCATCTGCAGATTGCGGGTGACCGCGCAGTAGCGATAGCCGCGGATGAAATCCGTCGAACCGGTCGCCCGGGACAGCTGCCCGGTGGCCTGCCCGACGGCATAGCGCAACAGGCGCTCTTGAAGCTGGCCATCCAAAACGGCGTAGGGATCGATCAGCAAGGATGCCAGGTCGTATTGGATGGGCCCGAAACGGGCACCTTGAAAATCGATCAGGTAGGGCCGGCCCGCTTTCAGCATGATGTTCCGGGATTGAAAATCCCGGTGGATCAAGCCACAGACGCCATGGTCGACGGTGCGGCGGGCCAGGGTCTCGAACTCCGGTGCCAGGTCGTCATAGGCGACCGTCAGTCCCAGGTAGCCGTTTAAAAACGCCTCTACAAAATAGCGGCACTCTTTGTCCAGGATCAAAGGGATGTCGTAGGCCCGGCTCTGACAGGTCCACGTTGGGTCGAATCCGCCGGCCGCCTCGACCGTCAACGCCAGCCAGGTGTCGATGGCCGAATGGTAGAGCCGTTCGATCTGCCCGGCATCCGATGCCCGGCGCACGTGGTCCTGCAGATGAAGGCACCCCAGGTCTTCTAAAAAGACCAGGCCGCTGAAGCGGTCGCTGGCAACGATCTGCGGCACGGGCAGGCCACAGGTGCGCAGATGGGTGCCGATTTTTACGAAGGCGTTGACTTCGCTGCCCGGCGCAGCGGGCGTGATGCCGTGATCCGCCAGGATCAGATGGTGCCGGCCCGAACTCAGGCGGTACCATCTGCGGTCCGACCCGTCCCCGCCCAGCTGGCGGCACCGGACCGCCGCGGCCGGGCCGCTTGGAAATGCCCTTTGGAAGGCCGCCGGCGCCATGGCGTCCACCACGGCCTGCCGGAAGCGCTCCGGGTCGCCGATATCCTGCCAGTAGCGGCCCTGGACCACCTGCGCGTGGATGGGAAGCCCCGCATCGATCATGCGCGCGTAAACGGAAATGATGTCACTGAATCCGTCGGCGGGGATCCAGGGGAGGATGTCGGCATCCATGATCTGAATGCCGGTAAAGGCCATTTGGCTGAGGCCCAAGCGGCCGGACGGGCCGCCAAGGCGCGCGAATCCGCTGACCAGGCCGTCGTCGGTTACCCAGACCTGGTTGAACGGTTCGCGGTCATGCATGACCAGGGTCACCCGGCAACGGCGCTCGCGGTGGCGCCGATAGACCTCGGCCAGGTCGATATCGGTGACGATGTCCGCATTGACCACCCAAAAGGGCGCCTTGTCCCAAAAATGGGCCAGGCGGCGAATGGCGCCGCCGGTACCCAATATTTCCGGTTCGCGGCTAAAGGTCACCGGTAGGCCGAAATCCCTGCCGGTCAGGTAGGATTCGATCCGGTCGGCCAGATGGTGGGCGTTGACGGCGATGCCGGTGCAGCCGGCCCTTTTCAGGTTGTCGATCATGCGTTCCAGCACCGGCGTGCCGGCGACGGGGAACAGGGCTTTGGGGAAGGTGCGAGTGTAAGGGGCCAGCCGGGTCCCGAATCCGGCCGCCAGAATCAGCGCCTTCATGGGTTCAGCGCATTCAGGCAGGCCTGCACGCGGCTTTCCCACTGGGCGATGGCGACCTCGTCCGCATCGGACCGGATGCCCTTGGCGGCAAAATAGGTCAGCCCGTTGGCGTAGTTGATCTTCGATACCGATTCGACCAGATCGAGCTCTTTGTTCTTGACCATCTGAAATCCTAAACTCTGGATCTTCTTCAACTTGTCCTTGACTTCCAAGTTCTCCTTGCGATTGGTTCGCAAGAAGTTCAGCACCACCCGATAGGACTCGAAATAGGGCTTTAAAAAAGCCCCGAACAGCCTGAGCTTGCGATACCCTGTGGAGGTGATCTGGTAGCAGTCGGGGATGGTGGGGTGGGGCATGAGCATGGCGTCGTCGATAAACGACTTGATGGTTTTGCGAACGTCATGCACCGGGGGGCGCTCTAGATTGAAGGCAAATTCGTATTTGAAGAAATCCCGACACCACTGGTAGTCGGTGTGTAGGTCGGCGGCATTGAACTGGAAGGCGTCCTTGCGCAAGATGGCCAGGGCCGTGAAGGCCGCGGGCACGAAGTAGGCGATGCAGTTGTTTTTGTAAAATTCCAGAAGCGACCGTTTGGCGCTGTTGACGAAGTAGTCGGAAGGTGCGTCCGTCGGGCTCGTGTCGCCGGGTGCCTTTTCGAGCAGCTTGCGCGACAAATAGCGCTCGACGGCATGTTCGACGGCCCCGTCCGGGTTGAGCAGCAGCGTGTCGGCCAGCTTGGCGTGTTGGCTGTTGGCAAACGCCAGGTAGGCGTTGACGGCTTCCATCAACTCGGCCGCGTTGAATCGGCTGCGGGGAAAATTCAAGATGGCGGCTGCCACCAGGCCATGGGGCGTGACCACTGTCTGCGTGTCGATGGCGTTGACGATGCGCCAGCCCAGGTTGCGGCAGAAGATGTTCACCGCCTTGATGGTCATCCGGTCAAGGGACTGATCGGACTCGGCCAGCAGGCTGCGGGTGGAGATGGGGTCGTGAAAGTTGATGTAGATTTTACCGTAGCGCTTGCCCAAAAAACGCCGGGCACGGATCACCTGGCCGAGATTCTCGTCCTCTTTTTTGCCGCCCTCCACTTCGTGAATGTAGGCGTTTTCCTCGATGATGCGGTCATATCCGATGTAAATGGGAACCACGATCATGTCTTCGCAAGCCCCGTTGCGATAGCCGTCCAGCAAAATCGAGATCAATCCCAGCTTGGGTATGAGCAGCTTGCCGGTGCGGCTGCGTCCCCCCTCGATGAATAGGGCGATATTGAAGCCCTCTTCGAGCAGTTTGTAGACATAAGCCGAAAAGATCCGCGCATAGAGCACCGCCCCCTTGAAGGTGCGGCGCAGGAAAAAGGCGCCGCCGCTGCGGAAGATGGGACCCAGGGGCCAGAAGGAGAGGTTTTTGCCGGCGGCGATGTGAGGACAGGGCATGTTGTTGTTGTAGAGCACGTACGAAAGGATCAGGTAGTCGATGTGGCTTTTGTGGCAGGGCACCAGAATCAGCGGCCCTTTCATGGACATGGCCTTGACCCGCGCCAGTCCGGCGTGGTCGATAACGACCCCGTCGAACATGGCGTTGATGATCCAGCGCACGACCGGTGCCATGAGGCGGACCGACCCCGGATGGTAGCGAGCGGCAATTTCGTCCAGGTAGGCGTCGGCCTGCTTTCTGATCTTGTGGATCGGCTCCTGGCGCGATTCGGCATGTTTCTTGATAAAGGCCTGCACCTGGTCGCGGGTCAGAATGGACTCCTTGAGCTCTTCGCTGGATTTCAAGACGGGTCCGGTGATGCTCTGACGGTGGCGGTTGTGCTGGCGCAGCAGGCGGCGGCGCAGTTCGAGGGCCTGATGGGCGCGGGTCTTTTCGGCGTGCACCGGCTGGCTGAGCCACTGCTTCAGGTTCAGCGGCTGGGACAGCTCGACAAAAATTTTGCCCGGCTGGCGGACCAGGGTGAAGAGCTTTCGCAGCATGCCCGGGCGCTGGGAGCCGCCGAAGAACAGGTCGATCAGGCTGGGCACCGCCGGCTGGGGCGTCTTGCTGTAGAACATCAGCTGCGGCACGAAGTAGATGGGCCGCCGGGTCTGCCGCTGCAGGTTGACGAGATAGAAGAGCGGGTCGGTCTTCTCCTTGACGAAGCGGCGATAGAATCCTTTCTTGTCGACTAGAAAAAGTGTGGCGCAGCCCGATGCGGCAAGGGCGCGTTGATAGTAATCGCTGCGGTAGGGGTTTTGAATCCGGCGGTGCCGGATCAGCTCGTCCAGGTAGGCCAGGCAGATGCGCCATATGCGCGACACCGGCTGCCAGAAATAGATGCCCGTATCGAAGGCCAGCTGGGGCACCGGCAGACGCTGCTGCCGGTATCGGGTGTGGGCGAACAGAAACTCGAAGCGACTTTTGTATTTGCTGGTGTAGACGACAATGGCATCGGCGGGAATGTGCTTGAGCATGTCCGACTGCTCCCGGCCCATGAAGATCCCCGAAAACAGGCGCTCCAGGAAAAAGGCCGAGAGTCGGCCCGTGGGGGAGGGCAGAAAGCAGGCAAAATGGTCGCGCGTGCCCCCCAGCAACCGGTCGATCCACCCGCCGATCCGGTGGGTGATCCGATAGCGGGCGGGGCTTTTTTGATTGTTCATCATTTGTATGCGTTAGGTTCCAAGATGGGATGGGGTTCGACGATATTTCATGTAATAACAGACTCCTTGCTCCTTTGCAATGTCATATTAACGCGATTTCGGGCGGGGAAAAATGTGCTTGCGCTGTGCAGGCTTCTATGGTATTGCCTTAGAACTTGATAGCATTGTTGCGAAAAGGGCTATCCAACTGAAATCCCAGACGATACAACAGGAATTGCGTACCACCCGGTGAGTACCGGAAACCGCCAAAAACGTCGACCCGTTGGCGCGGCGTAGGCGCGGATGGGCCGATGAAGCCATTTTAACCTATCTAACTCAAATAAGGTTCAAAAGGAGGATGATTCTTTATGAAAACGTTAATCGGTGGAGCAGTGGCAGCAGTTCTCGGCCTGATCGGGCTGTCGGTATGGTTTGGTGAATTTCTTCAGGTACTCGCCGGTACGCTCCCGGTGATGCTCCTGCTGGGCGGCGGTCTGGCCCTCTATCTGGGGTTCGATGAGCTCAAGGACACCTGGAAGAAGGATGACAGCGCCGATGACGTAGCCGCCGGCGACGATACCGAAAAATACAAAAAAGAGATCGACGATTTGAAAAAAGAGATCGAAACGCTCAAGTCCGACAGCTAGCCTTTCGCGAGCACGCCCAATTTCAGCCCGACTGGTTATCCGGTCGGGCTTTTTTGCGGGCCCTGCCCGACAGCCGTTCTCATCCACGACCACTGAGGGTAGATCCGGATCTCTTGGCTCATCTTTTCATAAGCCGCTAGTGGGGCCCGCCACGTTGCAGCGATGTCTCTTATCGAAGCGCCCTGTTCGATTTGCTCACGAACCTCGCGGTCGCCGAGAATTAAATCCATCGGCAGGCGTTCATACTCGTATTCGTAGGGCGGTGGTTTGTATTCGAACGCGTCGGGGTAGGTGCGAAAAACCGCCTGGAATAAATTCAGGGAGAGGGCATAGGGCGTGTAGACGGCCGGGTCGGTGACGTGAATCTGAAAGCCCCGGCAGGTCCGCCCGGCCCATTTGTGGGAGGTGGGCTCGAACTCCACCGGCCTGAGGACGACCCCGTGCAGATGGGCGCTTTCGAGATTTCCCGCCACGCGCTGCGGTTCGATGAACGGGGCCCCGAACAGTTCAAACGGCTGCGTGGTGCCCCGGCCCTCGGAAATGTTGGTGCCCTCCCAGAGGACCTGGCCAGGGTAGACCATGGCCGAGGACGCTGTGGGCAGGTTGGGCGACGGCGCCACCCAGGGCAGGCCGGTGTGGTCGAACAACATGTCCCGCCGCCATCCCTGCATGGCGACCACCTTTAGGTCGCAGCCGATGCCGAAGCGGTCGTTGAACAACCGGGCCAGCTCGCCGATGGTCAGTCCATGACGCATGGGAATGGGATAGCGACCGACAAACGAAGCGCAGGCGGCCGTGAGCAGATTGCCTTCGATCCGGTACCCGCCCAGCGGATTGGGTCGATCCAGAACGACGACCGCCTTGTCGTGTTGCCGCGCCGCTTCCATGCAGTACGACAGGGTGTAGACAAAGGTGTAAACGCGCGTTCCCACATCCTGAAGGTCCACCAGCATCACATCGATGGGTTCCAGCATGGCCCGAGTGGGCACGCGCGTTTCGCCGTACAGGGAGAAGACCGGTAGTCCGGTTTGCGGATCACGCCGGTCGGCCGACTCGATCATGTTGTCCTGTCGCTCGGCATAAAATCCGTGCTGGGGGGCGTACAGCGCCTTGAGCTGGTCCGGAAAGGCCCGGTGGATCAATTCACGGGAGTGGACCAGACGGCGGTCCACCGAGGCCGGATTGCACAGCAGTCCCAGGCGGCGGCCTTTCAGGGATGGGGGCGGGGAGTCGCACAGGACGGTTATTCCGGGGTTTACGAATCGCATTGGCCGGGATCCTTTGCCGGGGCGGCGGTTGACGCGGGTACGCGGATGTCAGCGGCTAGTATCACACCCAGCGGGCCGGTAAAAGCATAAATCCGCCTGCGGCGCGGGTAAGGCCGGTGGTAAATCCTTGACATGGGTCGATTTTGAACATATGAAACCTAATTTTTGTTTTCAGCCGGGTCGGGGACGGCTCCGGCCGGTGTGCCGGCGGCGCCCCTTGACCGAACGAAGCTAAAGGAACCTGGCAGGTGGAACCAACCCTGAGCGGAATCGTGGCCATCGTCGGCGCCTACGGCAGCGGCAAGACCGAGGTCGCCATCAATCTGGCGGCCCACATGCGCGGCAACGGCAGCGCCGTACGGTTGGCCGATCTGGACTTGGTCAACCCCTATTTCAGAACCCGTGAAGCCCGTCAGGCCCTCAACCGCCTGGGCATTGACGTGGTGCTGCCACCGGTCGAATACATGCATGCGGACCTGCCCATTCTGGCACCCCAGGTTGCCGGCATGCTGCGGAAGCCCGCCGAATTGACCCTACTCGATGCCGGCGGGGACGACGTCGGTGTCACGGTCCTGGCGGCCCTGGCCGATGCCCTGGGGGACCAGACCGTACAGGTGCTTCAGGTGATCAATCCGTTTCGGCCTTACACCGACACGGTGACGGGCTGCCTGAAGATCCGGGCCGCCATCGAGGCCAAAGCCAAGATGCGCGTGACCGGCATCGTCGGCAACGCCAATGTGATGGAGGCCACCCGCGCGGCGGACATCTACGAGGGTTATGACTTTTCCGGCCGGGTGGCCGCCGCCGGCAAGATCCCGCTGGCCTTTGTCACGGTGCCATCGGCGTTGTTGACCGGCCTGGACAAAAAGCGTATTCAATGTCCGGTGCTGGTGATCAAACGACAACTCGTACCGCCGTGGAAGCGGGCTGAATCGTTCGTGTAGGCTGCCTTGGTCCACGGATCGCTGGCGGCCTGGCCCGCGTGGAGCGGCGAGGCAACTTCGATAATCGCACAACCCAAAAAGGAGTCGGTCTCAATGGCATATCAACACCACATCGAAAAGGACCGCTGCAAAGGCTGCGGCCTATGTCTGAGCGTTTGTCCGAAAAATGTGCTGGAGATCTCTCCCGAGGTGAACGCCAAAGGCTATTTTCCCGCTTTTCAGGCCCGACCGGAAGACTGTATCCACTGTACCATGTGCTGCATCATGTGCCCGGACGTGGCCATCAGCATCACCGAAACCGAAACCGAAACTACCAGCGACTAGGGGAGGCGAACTATGGCAAAGGTATTGATGAAGGGAAACGAGGCCATCGGTGAAGCCGCCATCCGGGCCGGCTGCCTGAACTATTTCGCCTATCCCATTACACCCCAGTCCGAAGTGGCCGAGTACCTGGTCAGGCGCATGCCCGAAGTCGGCGGCGTCTTCCTCCAGGGCGAGAGCGAGGTCGCCGTCGGATACATGCTCTTCGGGGCCGCCGCCGCCGGCGAGCGGGTGTTCACCACCTCGTCGAGCCCGGGTATCAGCCTCATGAGCGAGGCCATCAGCTATATTGCCGGGGCCCAGTGCCCCGCGGTCTTCGTGAACATCATGCGCGGCGGCCCCGGGCTGGGAGGCATTTTGCCCTCCCAGGGGGACTACTTCCAGGCTACCAAAGGCATCGGTCACGGCGACTGCCGCATGCTGGTGATGGCCCCGGCCAGCGTCCAGGAAGCGGTGGAAATGATGATGAAGGCCTTCCCGCTGGCCGAAAAATACCGCAATCCGGTCATGATCCTGGGCGACGGCCTGATCGGGCAGATGATGGAGCCGGTCGAGTTTCCCGACCACCTCAAAACCGAGCCGACCAACAAGGACGCCTGGGCATCCAACGGCATGGACCATCGCCGCAGCAGCACCCGCAACCTGGTCAAATCGCTGTTTCTGGACCCGGCCCAACTCAACGACAACAACCTGCAGCTCAAAGCCAAGTACGACCGCATGCGGGCCGAAGAGGTGATGTTCGAAGCCTACCACACCGATGGGGCGTATCGCGCCCTGATCGTCAGCTACGGTACCATGAGCCGGGTCTGCCGTACGGCCATCGACATGCTCGCATCGGAAGGCGTCGCCGTGGGCATGATCCGCCCCCGGACGCTGTTTCCGTTTCCCGATCAAGCCGTGGCGGAGGCGGCCGCCAAAGCCTCGTGCACCCATGTGTTGAGCATCGAGATGAGCATGGGCCAGATGGTCGAGGATGTGGAACGCTGCGTCAAGGGGTGCCGCCCGGTCAGCTGGTACGGCAAGTGCGGCGGCGAAATACCCACCCCCGAGGAGATCATCGATGTCGTCAAGGCGCGGATCGGGTGAATCCCGACGCCGATTGGAGCCCGCTGCCAGCCACCAACGCAAGGAGTATGCAAGACCATGGGAAAGACCTTTAATAAACCGGAAGCCCTTTCCGACGCCCACACCCACTACTGCCCGGGATGCACTCACGGCGTGATTCACCGCCTGGTGGCCGAGGTGATCGACGACCTCGGGATTCGGGGCCGCACCGTGGGCATCGCCCCCGTGGGCTGCGCCGTGATGGCCTACAACTATTTCAACTGCGATTTCCAGGAGGCGGCCCACGGCAGGGCGCCGGCCATGGCCACCGGCATCAAGCGGGTGCGGCCCGATCTGATGGTGTTTACCTATCAGGGTGACGGCGACCTGGCCAGTATCGGCATGGGCGAGATCATCCATGCCGCCAACCGCGGCGAGAAATTCACCACCATTTTCGTCAACAACGCCATCTACGGCATGACCGGCGGCCAGATGGCGCCCACGACCATGCCGGACCAGCGCACCACCACCTCGCCTTTCGGCCGCAAGGTGGACGAGGTCGGCATGCCCATCAAGGTCGCCGAACTGTTGGCCGCCCTGCAGACCCCGGCCTACATCACCCGGCAGACCGTCATTCGACCGAAGTACATCAACAAGGCCAAAAAGGCGATCCGGCAGGCGTTCACCTACCAGATGGAAAAGCGCTGTTTCAGTCTGGTGGAGGTGGTCAGTACCTGCCCCACCAACTGGGGGATGACGCCCATGGAGGCCATCGAGTGGACGGAGAAGACCCTGTTGGCCTATTATCAACCGGGAGATTACAAAGTTCCGAGCTGATCTTGACCCTCATGGGAGAATGCGCCTGAAGGAGGCACCATGCAAAGCGAAATCATGTTCGCCGGCTTCGGCGGGCAGGGCATCTTGTTAATCGGCAAGGTTTTGGCCCATGCGGCCATGGAGGAGGGCTTCGAAGTGGCCTGGATCCCCTCCTATGGCCCGGAAATGCGCGGTGGAACGGCCTATTGCACCGTGGTGATCAGTGACCGCCCCATCGGTTCGCCAATTATCAAGAACCCGCTGCACCTGGTGGCCATGAACGGCCCGTCGCTGGAAAAATTCGCCCCCACGGTCAAGCCGGGCGGCATCATCTTCGTCAACAGCTCTTTGATCGCCTTCGGTGCCAATCGTACCGATGTGGACGAACTGCGCGTGCCTGTCGTGGACATCGCCAAGGAGCTGGGCAGCGTCAAGGCTGCCAACATCGTGGCCCTGGCCGCCTTCGTGGCCCGCAGCGGCATTGTGCCCATGAAGACCTTGCAGCGTTGCGTCAAGGAGGAGTTCAGCCTGAAACCCAAGCTGATTCCATTGAATATGGAGGCCGTGGTCGCCGGAGAAAAAGCGGCTGCCCCAGCGGAAAAAGGCTGACCGCCATGCGACTGCGGGTTCCCGATTACATTCAGGCCATCGCTCCCTATGTTCCCGGCAAACCGCTCGAGGCCTTGGCGCGTGAATACGGGATTGGCGATTCGGTCAAACTGGCCTCCAACGAAAACCCCTTGGGACCCTCGCCCAAGGCCCTGGCGGCCATCGGCGACTGCCTGGCCACGTTGCACCGCTATCCGGACGGTGCCGGACACCGGCTGACCCGCAAGATCGCCCAGATCAACGGGATCGCTCCCGCCAATGTCGTTATCGGCAACGGGTCGGACGACATCATCGCCCTGCTGGTCCGGGCCCTGATCCGCCCCGGCGACCGGGTGATCGTACCGTGCCCCTCATTTCTCATGTATGACATCACGGCCGCCGCCGCCGGTGCCGTCATCGATGCCGTTCCCCTGCGGGAGATGGGCATGGATCTTTCAGCCATGGCCGCGGCGGTGACCGCCGACACCCGGCTGGTGTTCGTGTGCAATCCCAACAACCCCACCGGGACGGTCGTGACGCAGGAGGCCTTCGACCGTTTCATGGCCCGGCTGCCCGACGACGTGGTCACGGTCGTGGACGAGGCCTACATCGAGTTTGCCCGAAACCTGGCCTGCCTGAGGACCGGCCGGCCATCGGATCTGGAGCGGCCCTTGGTCACCTTGCGCACCTTTTCCAAGGCATACGGTCTGGCCGGCCTGCGGGTGGGATACGGCATCATGCCGGCGCCGCTGGCGGAAGTGATCCACCGGGTCCGCCAGCCCTTCAATGTCAACGCCGTGGCCCAGGCCGCCGCCCTGGCTGCCCTGGACGACCGTTCTTTCCTGGAAGCCTCGGTGAACCTGGTCCACCGGGGACTGGACCGCCTGTATGCGGCCCTGGCCGGCTTGGGCCTGACCAGTTTTCCCACCGAAGCCAACTTTTTTCTAATCGACGTAAAACAACCGGCCGACGCCGTTTTCGAGGCCATGCTGCGCCAGGGCGTGATTGTGCGGTCCATGCGGGCCTATGGATTTCCCACCTTTATTCGGGTCAACGTGGGGCTGGCGACGGAAAACGACCGCTTTCTAAAGGCCCTAGAGACGGTGCTTTCCCTTTAGCCGACCCGGGCCTTAACGCAAACACCGACGAGTCATGCCAACTTCAGCCCCCCGATCCCTGCTGATCACCATCGACGGTCCCGCCGGAGCGGGCAAGACCACGGTCAGTAAAATGCTGGCGGCCCGCATGGGGTACCGGTATCTGGACACCGGCGCCCTGTACCGGGCGGTCGCCTACCAGGCCCGTGCGGCCGGTATTCGGGTCGACGACGACCGGGCCCTGGCAGTGCTCTGTCGGACCCTGCGCCTGCGCATTGACGACGACCGCATGCTGGCCGACGAGGTCGATATCGGCGGCCTGATCCGGTCCCCTGAAATCGCCATGCTGGCATCGGCGGTGTCGGCCCGGCCGGCGGTCCGGCAGGCACTGCTGAAGATCCAGCGCGAAATGGGGGCCGCCGGCGATCTGGTGGCCGAAGGTCGCGACATGGGGACGGTGGTTTTCCCGGGGGCGGATCTCAAGTTCTTCCTGGATGCCTCGGTGCGTCAGCGCGCCCGCCGGCGCTTCGACCAGTACGGCGATGCGGGCCGGCAGACGTTGGAACAGATCGAAGCGGACATTCGCCGTCGGGATCGAAATGACCGCAGCCGCGAGGTGGCCCCGCTGGTGCCCGCCGCCGACGCGGTGATCATCGACGCCACCGCCATGACGGCCCAGGCCGTGGTTGACCAAATGATGGCCTCGGTCCGGTCCTGCCAGGAACGATCCGTCGCGCCGCGCTGACGGTCCCGCCGGTGCTTCAAATAAACCGTTGCATTTGCGCGGCACTTTCTGTATAGCTTTTAGGCTATACTGTACGCACCACGCGCGGCAGTAAATAAAAATGAGGCATAGGGGGTAATCATCTAGTCAATGGACAACTTTGCAGACAACGAATCAACAGAAGAGACGATCGAAAAAGACAGCGTTACCGGCGAGAGCATGGCTGAGCTCATGGATCTTTACGAAGAGAGCTTCAAACGCTTTGCCGAAGGCGAGGTGGTCAACGGCAAGATCATTTCGGTGGACAAGGATCACGTGCTGGTGGATATCGGCTACAAGTCCGAAGGCCAGATCCGCATCCGCGAATTCGAAGTGGATGGCCAGGTAACCGCCGCGGTGGGTGACACCGTCGAGGTGATGGTGGAGTGGTGGGACGACGAGAACGAGGTCGTTGTGCTGTCCAAGGAGAAGGCCGAGAAGGTCAAGGTCTGGGATGACATCAAAAAACGCCACGAAGCCGACGACACCATCCCCGGCACCATCACCAACCGCGTCAAAGGCGGGTTCTCCGTCGACATCGGTGTGCAGGCATTTCTACCTGGATCCCAGGCCGACCTGCGGCCCATTCGCAACCTGGATGAGATGGTCGGCAAGGAGTTCGATTTCAAAATTCTGAAATACAATCGCAAGCGCAGCAACATCGTGCTCTCCAGAAGGGTACTGTTGGAAGAGGAGCGCGAGGCCAAGCGGGCCGAGACCCTGGCGACCATTCACGAAGGCAAGGTGGTCTCGGGTGTCGTCAAGAACCTGACCGAATACGGCGTATTCGTCGACCTGGGCGGTGTTGACGGCCTCTTGCACATCACGGATATATCCTGGGGGCGCGTCAAGCATCCCTCGGAACTGTTCACCGTGGGCGATGAGATCAATGTCAAGATTCTCAGCCTGGACCTGGAGCGCGAGCGCGTTTCACTGGGCATGAAACAGCTGAGCGAGGACCCGTGGGCCAGCGCCATCGACAAGTATCCCGTGGGGTCGCGCATCAGCGGCAAGGTGGTCAGCCTGACCGATTACGGTGCCTTTGTCGAGCTGGAAGAGGGCATCGAGGGTCTGATTCACGTCTCCGAGATGTCCTGGACGCGCAAGGTCCGGCACCCCTCCAAGGTGGTTTCCGTGGCCGAGATCGTGGACGCCATCGTTCTCGACATCAAGCCCGAAAACCGGCGCATCTCCTTGGGAATGAAGCAGGCCGCGCCCAATCCCTGGGATGTGATCAGCGACAAATATCCGGTCGGGACCACGATCGAAGGCAAAATCAAAAACATCACCGACTTCGGCCTTTTTATCGGGATCGACGAAGGCATCGACGGCCTGGTACACATCTCCGACATCTCCTGGACCAAGCGCATCAAGCACCCCTCGGAAATATACAAAAAGGGTGACGTGATTCAGGCCATCGTTCTGGAGATCGACAAGGCCCAGGAGCGTTTCTCGCTGGGCGTCAAGCAGCTTCAGGCCGACCCGTGGGACACAGTGGCCGAACGCTATGAGGTGGGCAAGGAGATCACCGGTACGGTCACCAACGTGACCGACTTCGGCGTTTTCGTCGAGCTGGAAGAGGGCATCGAAGGGCTGGTGCACGTCTCCGAGATCAGCAAGGAGAAAATCAAGACACCGGTCGGCCAGTTCGAGGTGGGACAGGTGCTGACCGCCAAGGTCATGAACATCAACAGCGACGAGCGACGCATCGGGCTTTCCATCAAGCGCCTGGACATGGAAGACGACCAGGAACTGCTGAACGAATACGTCAGCAACATACGGCCGGCAACCTCCAGCTTCGGCGAAATACTGCGCGAGAACCTGCAGGAAAAGCTCAACA
Organism: uncultured delta proteobacterium; assembly: GCA_963785365.1. Lineage (GTDB taxonomy): Bacteria > Desulfobacterota > Desulfobacteria > Desulfobacterales > Desulfosarcinaceae > Desulfosarcina. Next base: position 40,095 of record CAWAUZ010000004.1, read on the forward strand.
ACGACGACCAGTAGTCCTTTAGACCTGACCCTGAATGCCGGCGGCCTGCCTGAAGGTCAGCCGGCATTTTATTTGATAGGACCACCACCGCCGATGTTGCCCCGGCGGGCAGGCATGCGGCGACGGCGATCTTTTCAATCGCATTGCAAAGGACAAGACCATGTTTTCGAGACGTCATCCCTACCTTTTTTTCCTGATGGTGTCGTTCGCCATCTTTGCCGGCTTGACCGTCAGTGTCATGGGCTTTGTGGCCTGGATGGGGCGCACTTCCGACGATCCCAGCGGCGAGGCGGTGGGTGTCATTGAGATCGAGGGCGCCATTGCCGATGCCCGCGAGACCATCGATCACCTGCGCCGCTTTCGCGAGGATGAGGATATCAAGGCCATCGTGGTGCGCATCGACTCGCCCGGGGGTGCCGTGGGGCCGTCCCAGGAAATCTACCGTGAAATCCGCAAAACCGTGGCCGTGAAAAAAGTCGTGGCCTCCATGGGTGCCGTGGCGGCCTCCGGCGGATATTACGTGGCCTGCGCGGCCAATGGGATCGTGGCCAATCCCGGCACCATTACCGGCAGCATCGGCGTGATCATGGGGTTCACGAATTTTCGTCAACTGCTGGACAAGATCGGCCTGGTGCCCATCGTGATCAAGAGCGGCCCTTTCAAGGATACCGGTTCGCCGACGCGCGCCATGCGCGATGACGAACGTGCGCTGCTGCAGGCCATCACCAGTGATATCCACGCCCAGTTTGTCACTGCCATCGTTGAAGGGCGCAACATGGACCGCGACCAGGTGGAGCAGGCCGCGGACGGACGCATATTGACCGGCGAAGACGCCAAGGCGCGCGGGCTGGTCGACCGCCTGGGCAACTTTGAAGACGCCCTGGCATGGGCCGGGCAGTTGGGCGGCATCGACGGTGACGTGGTGCCGGTCTATGCGCGCGATGAAAAACTGACCCTGCTGCGCTACCTGCTCTCCTCATCCCTGTCCGACCTGATCGCCACGGTGCTGCACCCCGACCTTTATGCCGAATATCGCTACCAGCCAGCAGGCCTCAGTCAAACAGACTGACGTCCCCCAGGCCTTCGCGAATGATGACGGGCACATCGTCCTCCAGGGATACGACACTGGAAGGATTGCCGGCCACCGGGCCGCCGTCGATGACCGCGTCCAGCCGGGCGCCGAAATGGTCGTCGATAAACGAGGCCTGGTGAAAGACCTCGCCGTCGGGCGTGGTCGCGCTGGTGGAGATGACGGGGTTTCCCAGGGCACCCACCAGGGCCAGGCAGATGTTGTTGGCGGGCACGCGGATGCCGGCGGTCTTGCGCTTGGTGAGCATGATCTTGGGGACCAGCTTGGACCCGGTCAGGATGAAGGTGTAGGGGCCGGGCAGCAGCCGGCGCATGGTTTTGTAGGCGTAGTTGGAGACTTTGGCATAGCGGCTGATGTGCTTCAGGTCGGCGCAGATAAAACTGAAGGGCTGGTTTTTGTTGCGCTGCTTGAGTTGATAGATGCGTTCGATGGCCCGCTTGTTCATGATGTCGCAGCCGATACCGTAATAGGTGTCGGTGGGATAGGCGATCAGGCCGCCGTCGGCCAGTATCTGGGCGACCCGATTGATCAACCGCTGCTGCGGGTTGTCCGGATTGATGGATATCAACATGGGGCAGGCCAGGTTCGTTAAAAAGTTGATCGACCAGATGAACGCCGGAGGCCGCCGCCGCCGACCGGCCACGATGATCACCACCGGTTGTGCGGTCGCGGCCGTGAAAGATGTGTTTCTATTACGGCCGACCGAGCCTGTCAAGCAGCCAAATAGGGATTGATAAAGCGCCGGTCATTTGTTATTTTCGGCGATCAATCGGTTTACGGGCTGACGCCTGCGTGTGCCACCTGGTCGTTGGACCCAAGGCCTGCTTGCCGACGATAGACAGAACCCCGTTTTTTCGGCCCCCTGCGGCCCCTCGGCCGTACCGATCCGGCCGCTGACGGAGCATCGATTCATCACCATCACCGCCGACCCGGCCAACATCCCCGTGGATGTGGAGGATTCCATGACCCAATTGATTGCAGCGGAGGCCTATTCATTCGACGATGTCCTGCTGGTGCCCAGCTACTCCGACATCCTTCCCAAGGATGTCGACACCTCGACGCGCCTGACGCGCGAACTGACCTTGAACATCCCCATCGTGAGCGCCGCCATGGACACGGTGACCGAAGCCAAAAGCGCCATCGCCATGGCCCGCGAGGGGGGGGTCGGCTTTATCCACCGCAACATGAGCGTCAAGAGCCAGGCCATGGAAGTCGACCAGGTCAAAAAGTCCGAGTCGGGAATGATCGTCGACCCGTTGACGATCGACCCGGACCGTCCCATCGAAGAGGTCATGGAGCTGATGGCCCGCTACCGCATATCGGGCGTCCCGGTCACCCGGGGCGATCAACTGGTGGGCATCGTCACCAACCGGGACCTGCGATTTGAAACGGACATGACCAAAAAAGTCAGTGACGTCATGACCAGCGGCAACCTGGTGACGGTCAGCGAGGGCATCAGCCTGGAACAGTCCAAGAAGCTGCTGCACGAACACCGCATCGAAAAACTGCTGGTGGTCGACAAAAACGGCCGCCTGACCGGAATGATCACCATCAAGGACATCGAGAAGATCAAGAAATACCCCAACGCCTGCAAGGACGCCATGGGCCGGCTGCGGGTGGGGGCCGCCATCGGTGTGGGCGCGGAAATGTTGCCCCGGGCCCAGGCGCTGATCGCTGCCGGCGCCGATGTGCTGGTGATCGATACCTCCCACGGCCACTCCGGCAATGTGATCCGGGCCGTGCAGGCGCTCAAGGGGGATTTTCCCAACCTCCAGCTGATTGCCGGCAACGTGGGCACCGGGGAGGGCGCCCAGGCCCTGATCGACGCCGGTGTGGATGCCGTCAAGATCGGCATCGGTCCCGGATCGATCTGCACCACCCGCATCGTGGCCGGCATCGGCGTACCCCAGATATCGGCCATCATGAACTGCCGCGAGGTGTCGGACAAAACCGGCGTTCCCCTGGTGGCCGACGGCGGCGTCAAGTTCTCGGGCGACATCACCAAGGCGATCGGGGCCGGTGCGCACACCATCATGATCGGGGGCCTGTTCGCCGGTACGGAAGAGAGCCCGGGAGAAACCATTTTCTTCCAGGGCCGCAGCTACAAAGTCTACCGGGGAATGGGATCCTTGGAGGCCATGAAGAAGGGCAGCAAGGACCGCTACTATCAGACCGAGCAGGCCAGCGACGACAAACTGGTGCCCGAGGGCATTGTCGGACGGGTTCCCTACCGGGGAACGCTTTCCGCCAACATCCACCAGCTGGTGGGCGGCCTCAAGGCCGGTATGGGGTACGTGGGCTGCGCTACCATCGAAGCGCTGCGCCAGAATGCGCATTTTGTGAAAATCAGTGCGGCCGGCATGCGCGAAAGCCATGTCCACGACGTGATCATCACCAAGGAAGCCCCCAACTACAGCGTGGACAATTGAACATGACTCAGGCCGCCGCGAACTTTGTTCACCTGCACGTCCACACCCAGTACAGCCTGCTGGACGGGGCCATCCGGCTGGACGACCTTTTCGAGCGCGCCAAGGAATTCGGCATGCCGGCGGTGGCGCTCACTGATCACGGAACCATGTTCGGCGCCTTGGACTTTTATCAAAAGGCCCTTGCCGCCGGCATCAAACCCATCATCGGATGCGAGTGTTACGTGGCACCGCGGTCTATGACCGACAAGACCCCGCTGGACAAGGAGGGGACCCGTCACCTGGTGCTTCTGGCCAAAAACCAGCAAGGCTACCGCAACCTGTGCAAGCTGGCCACGGTCGGACAACTGGACGGTTTTTACTACAAACCCCGCATCGACAAGGCGCTTTTGGCGGCCCATGCCGAGGGGCTCATCGCCCTGTCCGCCTGCCTCAAGGGCGACGTTCCCCAGCACATTCTGGCCAATCGCATGGACCTGGCCGAGGAGGCGGCACAGTTTTATCAGCGCATCTTCGGCGAGGGCAATTTCTTCCTGGAGGTGCAAAACAACGGCATTACGGCCCAGGAACGGGTCAATCAGGCCATGGTCGAGCTCAGCCACAAGCTATCCATCCCGCTGGTGGCCACCAACGACTGCCACTACCTCAACCAGCAGGATGCCAAGGCCCACGAGGTGCTCTTGTGCGTGCAGACCCAGAAAACCATGACCGATGCCGATCGGTTCGTCTTCGATTCCAACCAGCTCTACTTCAAATCCCCCCAGGAGATGGGCGGCTATTTCGCCGATTACGCCGGTGCCGTCGACAACACGCTGGCCATCGCCGGCCGCTGTGACCTCACCTTCGACGCGAAGGTCTACCACTTTCCCCAATTCGATGCCGCATCGGAAAAAACCGCCGACGAGATTTTTGACACCCAGGTGCGCCAGGGTTACGAAAAGCGCATGGCCGTCGTCCGCACGAGGCACCCGGACCTGGACGAAACGGTCTATCACGAGCGCCTCGAATACGAACTGCGCACCATCAAGGAGATGGGCTTTGCCGGTTATTTCCTGATCGTGGCCGACTTCATTCGCTACGCCAGAGAAAACGGCATACCGGTGGGGCCCGGCCGCGGATCGGCCGCCGGCAGTCTGGTCTCTTTCGCCCTTTTCATCACCGATCTGGACCCCATCGAACACGGCCTGATTTTCGAGCGTTTCCTCAACCCGGCCCGGATCAGCATGCCCGACATCGACGTGGACTTTTGTATCCACGGCCGCGAACGGGTCTACAACTATGTGGTCGAACGTTACGGCGGCGGCGACTACGTGGCGCAGATTATCACCTTCGGCAAGATGAAGGCCAAGCTGGTGATCCGCGATGTGGGGCGTGCTCTGGGGCTGCCGCTGGTGGATGTGGATGCCATTGCCAAACTGATCCCCGACAACCTGAAGATGACCATCGACAAGGCCCTCAAACAGGAGCCCAAACTGGCGGCCATCGTCGCCTCGGACCCGCGCATCGCCGAATTGATCGAAATCAGCCGGGCCCTGGAGGGGCTCTACCGCCACGCCTCCACCCATGCGGCCGGGGTGGTGATCGGCGACAAGCCCCTGGTGGAGTACCTGCCCTTGTACAAAGGCAAAAAAGGGGAGGTGGTCACCCAGTTCGACATGAAAAAGGTCGAGGACATCGGCCTGGTCAAATTCGACTTTCTGGGCCTGCGCAACCTGACGGTCATCGACGAAGCCATCAAAAGCATCGCCGCCCAGGGCAAAACGGTGCCCGACATCGCCAATTTGCCATTCGACGATCCCGAGACCTTCCGTTTGCTCCAGGCCGGCGACACCACCGGTGTTTTCCAGCTGGAGTCCAGTGGCATGAAGAACCTGCTGGTGCGTTTGCACCCGGAGTCGTTCGACGACCTGACCGCCCTGGTGGCCCTTTATCGTCCCGGCCCCTTAGAAAGCGGCATGGTGGACGACTTCGTGGATCGCAAGCACGGCCGCAAGCAGGTGGCCTACCTGGCGGACGGCCCTGGAACCGATCCTCAAGGAAACCTACGGGGTGATGGTCTACCAGGAGCAGGTCATGCAGGTGGCCACCGCCCTGGCCGGCTACTCCATGGCCGATGCCGACAGCCTGCGCAAGGCCATCGGTAAGAAGATCGAGAAGTTGATGGCCGGGCACCGTGAGAAGTTCATCAGCGGTGCGGTGGACAACGGGGTGGACAAGGCAGTCGCCACCGAGTTGTTCGACCTGATCGAAAAATTCGGCGGCTACGGGTTCAACAAATCCCACAGCGCCGCTTACGCCCTGATTGCCTACCAGACGGCCTACCTCAAGGCCCACTATCCGGTCGAGTTCATGGCGGCCTTGCTGACCAGTGAAATCGACACGATCGACGGCGTGGTCAAGTTTATCAACGAGTGCCGGCTGCACGACATCGAAGTCCTGCCGCCGGACATCAACGAGAGCAGCACCCTTTTCACGGCCGTTGACGGCCGCATCCGCTTCGGCCTGGCGGCCGTCAAAAATGTGGGCGAGGCCGCCGTGGAACTGATCATCCAGGAGCGAACCGCCAACGGTCCGTTTGCCTCCATTTGCGATTTCTGCCAGCGGGTCGACCTGACCAAGGTCAACAAGCGCACCCTGGAGAGCCTGATTCGCTGCGGCGCGCTGGATTCCACCGGCGTGTACCGGTCGCGGCTCATGGCCGTGCTCGAAGAAGCGCTCGATTACGGCCAGCGCATTCAGCGCGAGAAGAACAGCGCCCAGATGAGTCTCTTCGACACCGGCTCCGCAGAGGACCTGGCCCTGAACCTGCCGGCCATTCCGAACATCGACGAGTGGGACGAGCGTGAGAAGCTGCAGCAGGAAAAAGAGACCTTGGGGTTCTATGTGACCGGTCATCCGCTGGCTGGCTGCAAGGCGATCCTCGAAAAGTTCACCAACGTGGATGCCCTGAGCATCCGCGAGAGTGCCGACAAGAGCGCGGTTCGCATCGGCGGCACGGTCAGCACGGTCAAGATGATCCGTACCCGCAAGGACGAACCCATGGGATTCGTCACCCTGGAAGACCTGCACGGCAGCGTGGAAGTGGTGATCTTTCCTTCCGTGTACGCGGTGTGTGCCGACCTTTTGGTGACGGATGCGGTCTTACTGGTTCAGGGCATCGTGCAGGTCGAGGAGAACGGAGTCAAAATACTGGCCGACGCGATGATCCCCATCGACCAGGCCGAAGCCCAGTGGACCGTAGAGGTGCGGCTCATGGTGGATTCGGAAAAGAGCGATCGGGAAACCCTGGCGAGGGTGCAGCGCACCCTGCAGCGCTATCCGGGGTCATGCCGGGGATTCGTGCATATCTGCCAGCAGGACCGGGCCGAAGCCGTGGTCGCCATGGCCGAGACCATGCGAATCCGCTACTGCGAGGCCATGACCCGCGAGGTGAACGCCATCTTCGGCTACCCGGCCGTGCAGACCCGCTGCAGCGATGCGGCCAGCGCCATGCGAGACAGCGCGCCGGGCGGTCGCCGCAACAATGGGTTTTCACCGGGACGCCCACGATGAGGAGATCCACGCCATGAAGGTGCCGCTGCTCGACCTCAAGGCCCAGTACCGATCCATTCGGTCGCGGGTGCTGGCCGTCACCGAACAGATTTATGACAGCCAGCATTTCATTCTCGGCCCGCACGTGGCCGTCCTGGAAGAGAAGATTGCTGATTTCAAACGGTAGGGTGACCCCATGGACCCGACCCTGACCTTCGGCTACTCGCCGTGCCCCAACGACACCTTTATGTTCCATGCCATGGCAGCCGGTCAGGTGGCGGTTCCCGGCCGCCGGATCACACCGGTGCTGCACGATGTGGAGACCCTGAACGGCATGGCCTTTACCGGTGAGTTGGATGTCACCAAGCTCTCTTTTTACGCCTGGCTCAGGGCCAAGCAGCGCTACGCCCTGCTCGACAGCGGTGCGGCCATGGGGTTCGGGTGCGGACCGGTCCTGATCGCTAGAGAGGCGCTGGATCCGAGCACCATCGACACCTGTCGGGTCGTGCTGCCGGGCCGGTGGACCACGGCGCACCTGCTGTTCCGGTTGTGGGCACCCCAGGCCAGGCAGCGCCGTTTCGTGCCCTACGATCGCATTTTCGACCACCTGGCGGCCGGCAAGGCCGACTGTGGGGTGATCATCCATGAGAGCCGTTTCACGTTCGAAGCGGCCGGTTTTCAGGCCGTGGTGGATCTGGGGGCCTGGTGGGAAGCACAGACCGGTCTGCCCATCCCCCTGGGCGGCATTGCCGCCCGCCGGGAGTTGGGGGCCGCCTTGATCGGACAGATCGACGCCGCGGTGCGCACCAGCATTCAACGGGCCATGGCCGATCCCCAGGCCAGCCTGCCCTACGTGCGCCGATACGCCCAGGAGATGGACGATGCGGTGCTGCAGGCCCACATCAGTACCTTTGTCAATGACTTCAGCCTGAAGCCGGGTGCCGCCGGGCACCAGGCCATCGCACAACTGGAAGCCATGGCCCGTGAAGCCGGCGTGCTGTGATGCTGGGGATCGTCTATGCCACCCGCCGGGAAGCCGACCCGTTTCTGAGCCGCGTTGGCGCCCAGGAGCGACCCGGCACGCCCTTGTCGACCTTCGAGATTGCCGGCGGGACCGCTGTCGACGCAGTGGTGGTCGTCAGTGGCATGGGCAAGGTGGCGGCGGCGCTGGCTGCCGCGCACCTGGTCCTGGCCGACGGCGTCTGCGGCCTGATCAATGCCGGCCTGTGCGGCCTTTTGACCGGCAGGCACGGCTGGTGTGTCGGGGAGCTGCTGCGCATCGACACGGCCATGGAAGGCGATTGCGACCGTTTTGGCTGCCCCGAAGTCCCGGTGGCCTGCACGGGGCCCTGGTTCGCGCAGTTGCCGGCGGCACGGTTGGTTACCTGCGACCGGCCGGTGTTCGATCGCCGTCGGCGCGAACAGCTGGCCGGCCTCGGCGATCTGGTCGACATGGAAGGCGCCGCTGTGGCCCGTGTCGCGCAGCGCTACGATGTCCCGTGTGCCTTGATCAAGGGCATCAGCGACGCTGCCGACGAAACCGGGCGCCGGGACCTGGCCGGCCGGATCGACCGGATTTCCGAGCGTCTTGGTGATCTGTTGGCCCGGGAGCTGGCGCGGGACCTTCAACTCACAACCGTGGAGGGCGACTGAACGGATCGCCATGCAACCTGACTCAACGCTGCACAACATTCTCAATTTCACCAAGATCGAGCACACGGCCTTCAGCCTCCCGCTGATTTTCACCGGGGCCTGGCTGGGAGCCGGCAACCGTTTTCCGGCGATTTCCGTGATGCTCCTGATCGTCGTGGCCGCCGTGGGGGCCCGGATTTTTGGTATGGCCATGAACCGGGTCTTCGATCGTGACATCGACCGCTTGAATCCGCGCACCGCCGGCCGTGAACTGCCGTCTGGAAAAATGGACCTATCGATGGCCGTGACCGTGGCCATGTCCGGGCTGACCATCTACCTGCTGGCCTGCTGGGGCCTGGGGGGCTGGTGCTTGATCCTGGCGCCGCTGCCGCTCGTGCCCTTGCTGGGGTACGCGTTGCTCAAACGCGTCACGCCCCTGTGTCACTTCGGCATCGGGATCTGCCTGGCCCTGGCGCCGCTGGGCGCCTTTGTGGCGGCGGCCGGCCACCCCCGCTTTTCCGTGTCGGCCATTTTGTTTTCCGGTTTCGTCTTCTGCTGGTTGAGCGGCGCCGACATCATTTACGCGCTCATGGACATCGAGAGCGATCGCCAACACAACATTCACAGCCTGCCGGCCAGGTTGGGCAGCCAAGGTGCCCTGCGCGTGGCGGCCGGGGTTCACCTGTTGGCCTGGGGCATTCTGGTGGCCGTGGTTCGGACCGAGGGAGGCGGGCCGGTCGCCGTGGCGGCGCTGGCCGTTTCGGCGATCTTTTTCGTCTTGATGTACGTGCCGGCGATTCCGGTTCCCAAACGCTTTTTTCCCATCTCCACCCTGGCCGGCATCGCCGGGTCCCTGGCCCCCATAGTGGCCTAGCCCGGCGCCATGATTGGCCGCAAGAAAGGAGGGCGCGTTCGATGGTCGACACCGACACGGCCCATTTGATCGTGGGCGTCACGGGCGCGTCCGGTATTCATGCGGCGCGGTTGCTGGTCGAAAAGTCACCCTGGCCGGTCGACCTGGTTGCCAGCCAATGGGGCCGCAAGGTCGCTGCGACCGAGTGCGGCGGGATGGCCGCCATCGAATCCTTGGCGGCCAGAATATTTGGTCCCGACGACCTGTTTGCGCCACTGTCGTCGGGATCGGTGCCGGCCGTCGGGATGGCGGTTTTGCCCTGTTCGGCACACACCCTGGCCCAGATTGCCGCCGGGTGGGGCGACAGCCTGATTGCCCGGGCGGCCCACTGCCAACTCAAGGAGCAGCGGCCCCTGGTCCTTTGCCTGCGGGAGGCGCCCTTGACGCGGATCGACCTCGCCAACGCGCGTCGGGCGGCTGCGGCCGGCGCCGTGATCATGCCCCTGACGCCGCCTTTTTTCATGTTTGCCGGCCGCGACCCGAAAGCGGTCTCCATGCACGACCTGCTGGATGCTTTCGTGGATCGCGTCCTGGCCCTACTGGGCCGCCGACCGGACCGCACCTGGGAGGATATCCGTTGAGCTTCGACGATCTGCGCCGTTTTCTGTCCTGCCTCGAACGTGCCGGGGATCTGGCCCGTATTCGCGTTCCCGTGGACCCCAACCAGGAGATGACCATTATCCATCACCGGGTGATGGCCGCCCGTGGACCGGCGCTGCTGTTTGAAAACGTGGTCGGGTCGCCCTACCGCGTGGTGACCAATCTGTTCGGGACCCGCCGCCGAACCGACCTGGTTTTCGGGGGGGATCCCCACGAACTGGGTCAGCGCGTGTTGCGCCTCTCGCAGGCCCTGATGCCGCCGGGCCTCAAAGGGCTCTACCGCTCCCGGCACGACCTGCGGGCGCTATCGCGGGCGCGCATGCGCTCGGTGGCCGCGGGACCGGTCATGGAGACCGTCTCCGACCGGCCCGATCTGAACCAGTTGCCGGTGCTGACCTGCTGGCCTGAAGACGGCGGGCCCTTCTTCACCCTGCCGCTGGTGCACACCACCGATCCTGAAAACGGTGCTGGCAATCTGGGGATGTACCGCCTGCAGCGCTTCGACGGCCAGAGCACCGGCATGCACTGGCAGATCGAAAAAGGGGGCGGGTTTCACTTTCACAAGGCCGCCGGTCTGAATCGGCCCCTGCCGGTCAGTGTGTTTCTGGGAGGGCCGCCGGCCCTGATTCCGGCCGCCGTGGCCCCTTTACCCGAAGGTATCGACGAGCGCCTGCTGGCGGCCTACATGATGAACCGGCCCCTGGCGGTGATCGAACGGCCGACCACCGGCCACCGCATCCCGGCCCGGGCCGAATTCGTCCTGGAGGGATCCGTGACGCCCGGTGACATGCACTGGGAAGGACCCTTCGGAGACCACTTCGGCCACTACTCCCACGCCGCCGACTATCCGGTCCTGCGGGTTCAGCGCATCCTGGCGCGCCGGGACGCCATCTTTCCGGCCACCGTGGTGGGCAAACCGGTCCAGGAGGACTTTTACATGGGCGAGGCCCTGCAGGCCATGACCCTGCCGCTGCTGCGGATGATCCGGCCAGCCGTCACCGACCTGTGGGCCTACCCGGAGACGGGTTTTCATGCCCTGGCGGTCATGTCGGTCAACGAACGCTACCCCAAGGAAGCCCTCAAACACACCCTGGGGATGCTGGGGGAAGGGCAGGTCTCGTTGACCAAAGTCATGATAACGGTGGATCACCAGGTGGATGCGCGCGACATCGTCGCGGTCAGCCGGGCCCTGTGGCGACACCTGGATGCGCGCACCGGCATTCACCTGCTGGCCCCCACGGCCCAGGACACCCTGGATTTCACGGGGCCGGCCATGAACACCGGCAGCCGCCTGATCCTGGTGGCGACACCCGGAGAACAGGGCGGTCCCCTTCGGGCAGAGATACCCATGCCGGTGCCCCGGCCGATCGATCTGCATCCCGACGTGACCGGTACGGCCTGCCTGGGGCCTGCCTTTTTGATGGTCCAGGTCAAAGACACCCTCGCGGATCTCGCGCCGGTGCGCCAGGCGCTGCGCCGGCATGCCCAGGCCCGAAATTTCCTCTTTCACATCATTGTTTCCGCGGATGTTCCCTTGGACGACCGCACCATGATGCTCTGGGGCTGGTTTACTCGTTTCGATCCTTTGGCCGATCTCTACCCGGCCGGCCGTACCGTCGTGGGCAACCGGTTGGTTTTCGATTTTCCCATTGCCATTGACGCCCGCTGGAAAACAGGGTATCCCAAGCCCGTTGAATTCGATCCGGCGGTGGCGCTGCGTGTGGCGCGCATGTGGCACACGCTCGGCCTGCCCGCCGGTTAACCCGGCAACCTGCCGTCGCTGAAGACGGTGTGCTATTTCCGCTAAAATATCGATCATGAGCAACTCCCTGTTCGAGCGGGCCCTGGACAAAGGCGCCTACGGCGAGCGGCTTTCACCGCAGGAAGCCCGCAGCCTGGCCGAATCGATCACCCCGGATCGACTACACCGGCTTGGTGCGGCGGCCCTGGCCAATCGACGCCAGCGCTTCGGACAGCGGGCCACTTACGTGTTCAACCTGCAGATCAACCCTTCCAACATCTGCGGCAGTGGGTGTACCTTCTGCAATTACGCCGCTTCCAAAAACGCACCGCACGCCTATGTGCTGGACGAATCCGAGATTTTGGACAAGGTGCGGCGCATACGGCCCACCGAGGCGCACATCGTCGGCGGTTTGAACCAGATCTGGTCCTACGACCGCAACCTGGCCCTGGTCGCGTCCCTGCGGGCCCAGTTTCCCCAATTACACATCAAGGCCTTTACTGCGGTCGAGATTGCCTACTTTGCCAAAACCGCCCGACTGACCGAGTCGCAGGTGTTGGATCGACTCAAGGCCGCCGGTATGGATGCCATGCCCGGCGGCGGCGCGGAGATCTTTTCCGAACGGCTCTACCGCCGGCACTGGAAGAACAAGACCAGCCCCGAGGAGTGGGTGCGCATTCACCAGCTGGCACACGGCAAGGGCATCCCCACCAACGCCACCATGCTGTTCGGGTTCGGCGACACCTGGGACGAGCGCTTGGACCATCTGCTGATTCTCAGAAGCGCCCAGGACGAATCGGGCGGTTTCGCCTGCTTCATTCCGCTGCCGTTTCAGCCGGGGCCCGGCAAGTTCATCGACAGCGGCCCGACGCCGCTGGAGACACTGGCCGTGCTGGCCATCTCGCGTCTGGTGCTGGACAATGTTGCCCACTTGAAATCCTACTGGCCCATGACCGGACTGGAGACCGGCGCCGCCGGGTTGAGCTGGGGGGCCGACGACATGGACGGCACCATCAGTGAGGAGAAAATCGCCCACCTGGCCGGCGCGGCCACGCCGGTGGGGCTGGCGCGCGCCATGATGGAAGCGACCATTCGTATGGCCGGGTTCATCCCCGTGGAACGCGACGGCACGTTTGTCTCCAAAAACGTCGCACCTGAAGGCGAGATCCCATGAGCGCTGCCGTGGCCATGATTCCCTATGCCAACATGGCGCCCTATCGGATGCTGGGTCCACCGGCGGGGTGCCGGTTTGTGCCCCTGGCGCCCAGGGCCAGCATTGGCGCGCTGGCAGCCGGTGATGTGGTCGCTGCAGCGGTACCGGTCGGCGGCCTGCTGTCCCTGACCGGGGTCGTGGAAACGGTCGGCCGCTTCGGTATCGCCGCCCAGGGCGCATCCATGAGTGTGCTCTTTTTTTCGCGGGTGCCGTTTGCGGCCATGCACGCGCCGCGCACCGTCCGCATCACCGGCGAGACCGCTTCGAGCGTGCGTCTGCTCTATCTGCTGCTCGGGCAGGTCCACGGGTTCGAGCGCCTGCCGCGCCTGGCCGTCAACGGGCAGCGTCCGGACGGTGAACTGCTCATCGGCGACCGCGCGCTGGTCAAGGGCCAGGACCCGCCGATGGGCCCGTGGACGGCCGTTACCGATCTTTCCAGCCTCTGGTTCGAGACCCAGCAGCTACCCTTCGTGTTCGCCCGCTGGGTGGTGCGAACCGATGCCCCCGAGGCGGTCAAATCGTCCATTGCCCTTTGGCTGGAAACCTTCAAGGCCCGCGAAGCGGATCTGGTGGAGCGGGCGCTTCCGGCTGCCACTGAAGCCCTCGGCCTGGCGCCTGCCATTGTGCGGCGTTATTTCCAGGTCATCCGGCGATGCCTCGACGATGCGGACATGCGCGGCCAGCAGCGCTTTTGCGATCTGTTCGCCCAGGCGGCGCGCAGTCCGTTGTTCGAGGCGATGTCGTCGGCGAAAGCGTCTGACGGGGCCAACGCGACAGGTGTGAAATGAAACGCGCACAGACCGCTGGGCCTGCAAAGGGGCGCGTCGACCAACGGCGGGCGATGGAACTGCTCACCGAAATGCCCATGGGCGAATTGATGCGCCGGGCCCACGAAGAACGGATGCGGCGCTTTGCGGATGGGTCGGTCACGTTTGTGGTGGACACCAACCCCAACTACACCAATGTCTGCGTCACCGGGTGCACCTTTTGTGCCTTTTACCGCCCCAAAAACGCCGCCGACGCCTATCGGCTGAGTCCTGCGGCCCTGGCCGCCAAGGTCGACGCCGCCGCCCGAAAGGGTGCCACCACGGTGCTGCTGCAGGGCGGCCACAATCCTGACGTGCGGCTGGCCGACTGGCTGGCCTACATCGCGGCCATTCAGGGCGTCTGCCCCCAGATGCACATCCACCCCTTCAGTCCGGCCGAGATCGCCTTCATGGCGGACCGGGAGGGCGTTTCCGTCGGACAGGTGTTAATGGCCCTGTGGGATGCCGGCATCCGCACCATACCCGGCGGCGGCGCCGAGATCCTCACCGAACGGGTCCGCCGGATCATCGCCCCGCGCAAGGCCACCACCGGCCAGTGGCTCGATGTCTGTGAAACTGCCCACGGGATCGGGTTCAAGACCACCGCCACCATGATGTTCGGCCATGTGGAGCACGATGCCGACATCGTCGCGCATTTATTTGCGCTGCGCGACCTGCAGGACCGCACGGCCGGATTCACCAGCTTTATTCCATGGTCATTCAAGCCGGGCGCCACGCCCCTGGCCCAAACGGTGTCCCGACCGGCCCATCCGGCCCGCTACGTGCGCCTTATCGCCCTGGCGCGGCTGGTGCTGGACAACTTCGCCCACATCCAGTCCTCCTGGTTTTCGGAAAACATCTCGGCCGGTCAACTGGGGCTGCTGGCCGGGGCCGACGACTTCGGCGGTGTGCTGGTGGAAGAGCATGTCCACAAAGAGGCCGGCCACGACCGTCAGGCCACGGCTGACAACGTGATCACCATCATTCGCCGGGCCGGATTCAGACCGGTCCAGCGTGACTCCCACTATCGGGTGCAGCACGCCTTTGCACCACCGCGTCCGGCAGGCGTAGGTGCCTGAACGCCACCCTTGCAGCCCTGGCACAAACTGTCCCGGTGTCGTGAATCCGAATCGGTGTCAGCGCTGAAAATGGAGTCGGTCGGGCCAGAATCCGACCCGGCCGGGGTCGCCGGGGTGAATCCCGAAAAAACAGCCCTCGGGAGAAAATCGATGCAGCAGCACAAAAATGGCGTCGGTGAGCAGATTGACCTTCTTCTTGCGGCTGCGTTGGGAGTGGTCGTAATAGACGATGTTGGCCAGCCGGCGTTCGATGGCCCCCAGCAATTCGATGTCACTCTGGTCCATGCGGATACCCCGGTTGCAGACAAAGCCCAGGCAACGGTGCAACAGATCGTCGACGTCCATTGAATCCTGACTGATGGTGTGGGACCGGTATTTGCGCGTCAAGCCGATAGTATCCTCCCCTTGGTTAAGGTTGGCGGGCCAGGGATCCACCCCCGGTGCCGTTGCGTCTCGCTGGCGGGTAAGGGTGGTTCGCTGGAGGAATTGCCTGGTCACACAGTCTATCGAGGATGACAAGGCGCGGCAAGTGGGGAAATTATGTATTTGCCTGTCCGCGGGGCGGCAATGACCGTCGCACCCACGGCGGGGTTGCGAACGGCGCGCTGGTCCCGCACGGCATACTCGATTGGGCTGTTTATCCGTTGAACGGCCATTGATGGCGACTTCCGTTAACTCCCCCCTCCATGTGGGCGCGGGCTGGGGTGAGCGTTGCTGCCGCCCTCGTGCGCCGGTGGTTTTGCCGACAAATAAACCGCTGTGGCGGTCAAATTACCCGATACACCCCATCGTCAGCGCCGCCTGGATACGCTATCGTGTTCTCGCTGGCCTATAAGAGGTTTTTTTTCAAACAATGGACCGGGCCGGCGCCTGAAGTGAGCGAAAACGAACCGAAAGGAGGACGCCATGAGTGAAACCAGAGATGCGTTCGTAAAAAAAATGAAGGCCAAACTGGACGAGTGGGATGCCGAGATTGCCAAGCTGGAGGCCAAAGCGAGGCAACATGAGGCAGATGCCCAAAAAGAGTATCACGCGCAGATCGAAGCGCTCAAGGAGAAACGCCGATCGACGGAAGCCGACCTGGCCAAGATGCAGCAGGCCGGGGAGAGTGCCTGGGAAGACCTGAAGACGGGCGTTGAAAATGCGGCCGGCGCCCTGGGCAATGCTATCCGGTCGGCCCGGTCCAGGTTCAGCTGATGATCGTCGCAAAGACAAGCAAAGCGGTGGATTTATTTATTTCCGCTGGCCTAACAAGGAGGCGCCATGGGTATAGAAGTAAGCGGCCTGTTCGCATTCATCATTTTGATTGCTGACATCTGGGCCATCGTAAGCGTTTTTCAAAGTGCGGCGACGACGGGCAAAAAAGTCTTCTGGGTCGTGTTGATACTGATCCTCCCGGTTATCGGCTTTGTCTTGTGGCTTCTGGCCGGACCTAAATCTGGCCCGGCCGCCGGAGGCGCAGCTTAACCCCTACCTGAAGCGGACAGCCGCATCGACGCCCGTGGCGGGTCATGCGGCTGGCAAACGCAGACCCAGTGACATGTCTTTATTCGAATTTTTCAAATTTGACTGGCAGTTGGTCGCCAATCACGCGATCCAGCTTCTTTTCGCCTACCTGCTGGCCTTGCCGATCGGCTGGGAGCGGGAGCAGAGCAAGCGCCGCTTCGGTCTGCGCACCTTTCCGCTGGTGGCGGTGGTCACGTGCGGCTTCATGCTGGTCGGCATGTCCGTCTTCGACACGGCTGAAGCCGAGGCACGCGTGTTCCAGGGCATCATCACCGGCATCGGCTTTATCGGCGGCGGGGCGATTTTGAATGACAAAGACAAGGTGGCGGGTGTCTCATCGGCGACCAGCATCTGGAATACCGGTGCCATTGGGCTGGCCGTGGCCTTCGGCCGGTTCGAAATTGCGGTCGTTCTCGCCATTTTGAACGTCTTCACGCTGTTTGTTTTCGGCAGGGTCAAAGAGGCGGTAGAACACAACGGTGATAATTGATTGATCAAACCTTTCTGGTTGTTTATCGCTGGCTTCATACCATGGCAATTGGATTCGGAAACCAGTTGTATCGTTAATCTATTTTAGCGTTGCAACGACTTTTTTCGGATTGTGATTTCGGAACCGTCAAAAAAGTATGATGATGTTTTTTCAATTCCCGCCATTGTTCAGAATCATGACCATGAACAAGAAATGCCTTTTCCGATTCAACCAGGCCGTGTAGTTGCTTTACCGATTCGATTACCTGTTCATTGTTATCGTTGTTTCTCGAAACGACAAGGTTGTTGAAATGCTCTTTGAGAGGGACGCTGTCACCACTAAGTATGATGGTTTGTTGCTCCTTTTGCCGAACGATCAAAATTTGGTGTCCAGGGGTGTGGCCTGGCAATGGTACAATCACCAAGCTCCCATCCCCGTAAATATCAAAGGGAACCGTTATCTCTTGATAATTCAATGGATGGTTCCAATCGGCTTGGAAATAACCGTTGCCTTCGTTACCAGGCTGTCGTGCAAACATTAATTCTGCCTTTGAGACGAGAAAGGTGGCCGCAGGGAAAAATTGATTTCCTCCTGCATGATCAAAATGCAGGTGAGAGTTCACTACATAGCGAATGCCGTCCGGCTTGCAATTGATGGTTTCCAATTGAGCCAAGATGCCGCTATTCTCGTCGCCAATGGGCTGAAATGCCTTTGCCAGGCCACCCCAACGGGCAACGGCGTCGTCGAACACATCAGGGTGAGGGCCTGTATCGAAAAGAACATTTCCCTCCGGATGTGTGATTAGAAATACAGGTATGGGCATTTCAATGAAGATATCCTTGTCTGCCTGTGGAAGAAAGATGCTTTTCCTGGCTTTTAATCGTCCACATGACAGGGCATAAATTTTCATTGCGGGTTCTCTGACGCTCTTGAAAGCACTTTCAACGAACGGGGCGTGGCCTTCATGGTTTTTTGGGTATGGGTAATCATTTATTATAGCATAATTCCACCGGCCTTACATCCCGCCGCCATCATAATTGAACCCCAGTATGGGCCCGAAGGTTTCCATGTAGTCTCCCCCGACCAGACCCAGTCGAAGTGCCGCCTTGGGCCGCATGGTCGTGAATTGACCGGTCGCTTCGACACACAGGGTGTCTTTTGCGTTGAAAATGGCTCCCTGCATCAGCGCCTCCCGATCCGACGGTCGTCGTAGAATGCCGCTGACGATCGTCAACCGCTCGCCCGCATAGACCGCTTTGTTGAATTGGACCGTGATGGATTTGGTCATGCCGATTTTTTTGAGAAGATAGATAACACTCCAGCCCATAATCTCGTCCAGCATGGTCGAAAGGATCCCGCCATGGACAGTCTGGTCCCAACCCGTCATGCTCTGAGGAACACGGGTGAATGAGTACACGCGTTCCGCATCGGTAGAAAACTTCATTTTCAGGCCATGGGGATTATTCGAGCCGCAGCCAAAACAGGTCTGATTTTCACTGTTTGGTATTTCCTGTAATACCTTGGGATCGATAATCATTCCAGTTTATCTCCTTGGGTGGTCATATGGAAAAGCCTCCCAACTTGGTTTCAAGGTACTCGTCGATCCCCGCCATCGCGCCTTCACGCCCCAGTCCACTCTCTTTCATACCGCCGAAAGGCGCAGCGGCTGAAGTGGGGTTGATGTCGTTAATGCCGACGATGCCGAAGTGGAGGCCCTCAAACAGGGTAAAGGCTTTTTTCAGGTCACGCGTGTACACGTAGGATGCCAAGCCATAGTTCGTGTCGTTGGCCATGGAGAGCAGGTCCTCTTCTTTTTGGTAGGAAATGATCGGTGCGACCGGTCCGAAAGTTTCTTCCCGATAAATGGTCATGTCGGTGTTCACATGATTCAGGATGGTCGGTGCATAAAAGTAGCCGCGATCGAGTCCGCCTTGTGTCAGCCGTCGACCGCCGGCGATCAGTGTTGCTCCTTTGGCGAGCGCGTCTTGCACCTGGCGGTCGACTTTTTGCAAGGCGGACTCGTTGACCAACGGGCCGATGCGGACGCCGGCCGCTAGTCCGGAACCAGCTTTCATGGCCGACACCCGTTTGGATAGCTCCCCAATGAAGGCATCCAATTGATCTGTCTGCACAAAAATTCGGTTAGGGCTGATACAGGCCTGTCCGGTATTCAGAAATTTGACCAGGGAAAGGCCTTTGGCCGCATGGACAGGGTCTGCATCCTGGCAGACGATGAACGGGGCGTGCCCGCCCAACTCCAGGGACACTCGCTTCAACTGGCCGGCGGCCCTTTGCGCCAGCATCTTGCCTACCGGAGTGGATCCGGTGAACGTTATTTTTCTGACCCGGGAATCATCCAGAAAAGCATCGCCAACGGGACCCGGCTCCAGCGCCGTGACCAGGTTGACCACGCCGGCCGGAATCCCGGCGGCCTCAAACACCTCGAAGACGGCTTTTGCGCACAAAGGTGTGGCTTCGGCAGGCTTGAGAACGGCAGTGCAGCCGGCCGCCAGGGCCGGAGCAATCTTGCGGGTAATCATGGATACGGGGTAATTCCACGGGGTAATCGCCGCGACGACGCCGACCGGTTGACGATGGACGATAAAGCGCTGACCGGCTCTGGCGGACGGGATCGTCTGACCATAGACACGTTTGGCCTCTTCTGCGAACCACAGCAGAAAATCAGCGCCATATTTGACTTCATTGCGGGCGGCCTGGATGGGTTTGCCCTGCTCCCGGGTCATCAGAAGGGCCAGATCCTCTTGGCGCTCCATCATGATGCGGTAGGCCTCGTAGAGGTAATCCGAACGCGCATACGCGGTTGTAACGGACCAAAACTTAAAGGCCTCGGCGGCAGACTGGATGGCCAAGATAGCATCTTCAGAGCCACCAT
Organism: uncultured delta proteobacterium; assembly: GCA_963785365.1. Lineage (GTDB taxonomy): Bacteria > Desulfobacterota > Desulfobacteria > Desulfobacterales > Desulfosarcinaceae > Desulfosarcina. The sequence continues at coordinate 59,994 of CAWAUZ010000004.1, forward strand.
CGGGCACCTGGCCGATACATTCAGCGTCGGCCGGGTTAAAGACGTCGAAGACTTCTCCGTTTTTTGCAGACAGCCATTTGCCGTCGATATACATTGGTCCTCCTTTCTTTTAGGCCAGCGGAAAAATGGCAAATGCGAGCAGTGAGGCCAGGCCGACCCCATTCCAATGGTAAGGATCAGGGCCACAATGGATACCTTCAGTAGAATAAGCAGCATCGTTTCAGATTATGTTCAAAATGGCCCAACATTTTTGAGGTTGCTGACCACCTGTTTCGCTGCAACGTGTATTCTGAGTCGGAGCGTAGCACCAATTTTACTTTAGGATACAGTTTTTTTTGGTTTTTGCCATGGCGGCAGTGCCATTTTGGGTGTGTGTGTTGATCACCGGACCATTCTTCACCGGGATCAATACCTGAATACATCACCCACCCTATTTTAACGACCGCGAAAGGATGCTTTATTGAATAAGCATTCATCAAATTCCGATACTTGAGATCGATTTATCCGGTTTCGCGATGGGAGGTCATGCGTGAATAATTTTCTGAAGCTCTACAGCGACGCTGCCGTGACAACCCTGGGCTTGTTCTGGATGGCCTTTTGGGCCTTTGGTCTGGGGTACGTGATCAGCTCCATGATCCAGGTGTTCGTCACCCGGGAGCGGATGAAGCGCAGCATGGGCGACGCCGGGCCCAAGAGTGTGGTGCTGGGGACCGTCTTCGGGTTTATCTCCAGCTCCTGCAGTTTTGCCGCCCTGGCCACAACGCGGTCCCTGTTCACCAAGGGCGCCGGCCTGATCCCCGCCTTGGCATTTTTGCTCTCTTCGACCAATCTGGTAATCGAACTCGGGATCATCATCGCCGTATTCCTGTCCTGGCAGTTCGTCGTCGGCGAGTATGTGGGAGGCCTGCTGCTTATCGGTCTCATGTGGCTGATGGTCAGCCTCACCCGGCCCAGCAAACTGGTCGAACAGGCCCGCGAACATGCCCGCCAGGAAACCGACGAGGAAAGTGGAAAGGTCCCGGACTGGAAAAAGCTGATCCGCTCTAAGGAAGGCTGGCGCAAGGTCGCCAACCGCTACGTCATGGAATGGCAGATGGTCTGGAAGGATGTGACGATCGGTTTTACCGTGGCTGGCATCATCGCCGCCTTCGTGCCCCAGCGCTTTTTCCAGACCCTGTTTGTCGGATCGGGCAGCCAGGATCCGGCCTTCTGGGAAATCCTCCTGCAGACCATCGTCGGGCCGGTAGCCGCGTTTTTCACTTTCATCGGATCCATGGGCAACATACCGCTGGCGGCTGTTCTGTTCAGCAACGGGGTGGCCTTTGCCGGGATCATGGCCTTCATTTTCAGCGACCTGGTGGTTTTTCCGGTGTTGCGCATCCAGGCCAAATACTATGGATGGAAAATGGCGCTCTATATTCTGGCGGTGTTCCTGACGGTTCTTGTGGGGGCCGCGCTCATCATGCACTATGGCTTTGCGGCCTTGGGTCAGCTGCCGGATGCCGAGGCCGCCAAGAGCGTCACCGATCGCGAATTCTTCAAGATCGACTACACGCTGTTCCTGAACCTCATCTTTGCCGGTGTCAGCCTGTTGTTCGCGGGATGGAAGCTCAAGCAGGGGAAATCCGGAGGTATGGGCGGCGCCGGCGCGAGTGAAAAAATCCTTTTCGGGCTGACCATGCTGGCTCTGGCCTGGCTGGCCGGAGGGGTAGCCGTTCACTTCGTTTATGGTGGGTGACCCTGGCCCGCGGGTTTTGCTGCAGAGCACCGATTGACGTTCGCCTGATGGGCATGGGATAAATATCGATCGGAAAGGATCAACCACTTACCAGGACACCCACAACACCCGTATTGGCCGCCATGCTCAAAAAGAAATGGCGGCGCATCCCGGTGCCTCCGGCTACCTGCTGCTGGTCGAACGGGCTGGATACCTTCGTTGCGCGTGTGTTGCTCGCCCAGCAGGCGGAGCGCATCATCGACACTCAGTATTGCCTGATTCATAATGATTCGGTCGGCAGCCTCTTTGTCGATCAGCATTACCCTATCGCTGCAAAAAAAGAGGCGAAACCATCGCGATCAAACGCTCGGCCGCGCCTCTTTGACACCCGGTCCCTCGTTTTTGTCGGCCGCCCTCGAACAGTCATGAATCAGAGCTGCTGGGAACTGGCGTGTTTGCCTACTGCGTCGCCTTCCACAGCCCATGCAGATTGCAGTACTCTCTGGCGGTCAGTTCGGTGGCATAAATGGCGAAAAAGGCTTCCGGCATTTCCCCCGGACTGAGAAACTGACGATAGGCCTTGCCGTCGGCGACCACTTCGATCCACTGGATATAATGTTTTTCCTCCATGGGGTGGGCGTTCTCGCCCACTTTGACCCGAACCCCGCCGTCCTCGACTTCGATTACGGGAACGTGTTTCTCCTTGGCCGCATCGACGGTGTTTTCATCCATCCGCTTCATGGGGTCGCCGCAGCACACCAGCTCCCCCTCACCGCCGTTGACCACTTCCACGATGTTGCCACATGCCTCACATTTGTAGACTTCCAGTTTTTTTGCCAAAACAGACTCCTTTCAGGTGGTGGGTTGTTGCCGGTTTGGTGTGATCGGTGCCGTCACTGGCAATGCTGCCGCAAACGCCCGTGCCGGCTGCGCGTTCATCCGAGTGTCGGGCGGGTGTCGGGCGCACAAAAACGCTGTTACAGCCGTTCGATATTGCCGCGCAACTGACCGATCTCCAAGCCCAGGCTGACACACTGCTTGCCCTGCAGGCACAGTTGTGCGTCGTCTTTTTCCAGGTATGTCTTCAACTGATGTGAATCCTTTTTCAAATCGACGGTCCAGCGCCCGCTGGGCTCGTCGAAGTCAACCTCGACATCGATGCCGCACTCGCCGATGTCCGGATAAATCTCAGTGATTTTGCGGCACAGTTCGTTTTTGTCAATCATGGGATGCTCCTTTCGGATTGCCACTGTTCAGGTTGATGAAAAAAAGAAAACAGCGTCCAGCCGTTTGATCCGGCAGGTCATCTTGACTGTCAACTGTAGGCTACCCGGTTGCGCGTGTCCATGGGGTCTTGAACGGATTTAGGGGGCTTGGACGCTTTTTTTTCCGATCGAACCGGGGGGCGAATCGATGACCGCCACCTCAAATATAGGGCGTTTCCCGTATTTACCGCCTGTGGCCCGATCGCTTATGCTGATCGCGTCGCTTCAATTTACCAATTGCTGCATCGCAACCATGAAAGGGGTTGAACCGGTTTATGGAAGCCAACTGGAACGTGATATCGAATTTTGCGATAGCCCTGCTGGCGATCGTCAATCCAGTGGAAAAAATTCCTCTCTGGGTGCAGGCCACCAAGGGGGGCAAGCAGAACTTCCAGTGGCTGCTGGCCGGGATGATCATTTTGTCCAGCGCCGGCATCCTGCTCGTCTTTTTGTGGTTCGGCCACACCCTGCTGACCCGCTTGAAGATCGACCTTGCCAGCTTCAAAATCGGGGGCGGACTGATTCTGCTGCAATTCGGTTTCAGCATGCTCAAAGGCACCGCGATCGAGTTGGGCCGCGAGCGGGTCGATGAATCGGCCGATCTCAAACACCGGGTTCTCAGACGCTATCAGCAGATTTTCATTCCCATCGGGGTGCCGGTCATCGCCGGGCCGGGGGCCATCACCACCGCCATTATCTATGGCTATCAGAGCGACACCCTGCTGACCGGCATCGTTTTGAGTGCCACGCTGGTTGGTGTCCTGGCTATTTTGTACCTGACCCTGCTGTTCAGCCCCATGATCCAGAAAGTCACCGGAGACTTGCCGCTCAATCTGATCTCGCGGGTGTTCGGGCTGATCCTGATCGCCATTGCCGTTCAATTCATGGTTGACGGGTTGACGGTTGTTTTTCCGGGATGGGCCGGGCAATAAGCCTCGTTTCCGAGGCCGCCTGGCAGCACCGTGGGCGCCGGCCAGCCAGTCAACGATCGACGATCAACGCCAACAGAAAGGACTTATCATGCTTGAACTTCGCAACGTCGGTTTCAGCGTACCCGGGTCCGATTCGGGTGCTGAACCGGAGTCACGCCAGACCATTGTGGACGACATCACCTTTACATTCGAACCGGGCCGGTTTTATGCCATTACCGGCCCCAACGGGTCTGGAAAAACCACCATCGCCAAACTGATCATGGGAATCAACACCGCCACCCGGGGGCAGATCCGCTTCAACGGGACGGACATCACCGGAATGCCCATCAACGAAAGGTCGCAGGCCGGCATTGTGTATGGGTTTCAACACCCGGCACGGTTTAAAGGCACCACCTTTCGAGATCTCCTGTCGATTGCCCTGGGAACCGATGACGAGGACAAACTGGTCGAGGTTGTCGCCCGGGTCGGGGTCTGTTCCATGGACTTTCTGGAAAAGCCGGTGGACAGCAAACTGTCCGGCGGCGAAATCAAGAAGATCGAACTGGCAACCGTGATCGCACGCAACCCCCGGGTGGCGATTTACGATGAGCCCGACACCGGCATCGACCTGTGGACCATCGGCCCCATGATCGAGCTGCTCAAACGCGAGCAGGTCGAAAAGAACACCACCACCATCGTCGTCAGCCACAACAAGGCCTTCCTCGAGGCCGCCGGGACGCTCTTGCTGATCAAGAAAGGCAAAATCGCCTACACCGGCGATCTTGACGGTGCCATGCCGATGCTGGATGATTTGAGTATTTGTGCCTACAGTGAAACTTGTGAAGGAGAAACCGATGCTGAATGCTATCGATAAAAAAGTGCTGCGGGAGGTCGCCGACCTGGAAGGGATTCCCAAGGGGGCCTACAATATCCGCAAAAACGGTCAGCTGTTGGGCCGCGAGGTGTCGGCCAACATCAACATTGAAACCAATCAGAAAGGCGATGGCATTCTGATCGAGGTCAAGCCTGGGACTGTTGGTGAGTCCGTGCACATCCCGGTCATCTTATCCCAGGCCGGCCTTCACGACGTGGTGTACAACACGTTTGTGATCGGTGAAGGCGCAGATGTCACCATTGTGGCCGGCTGCGGCATACACTGCGGCGGGTCCGAATCCGAAGGCCATTCCGGGGTGCACGAATTTCACATCAAGGCCGGCGCCACCATCAAATATGTGGAAAAACACGTGGCCATCGGTGAGGGCACCGGTCGGCGCATCTTGAACCCCACCACCAAGGTGGTCATGGAAGAAAAGGCCAGAGCGGAAATGGAACTGACCCAGCTGGGCGGTGTGGATGAGGCCAAGCGCTTCAACGAAGCCAGGGTCGGCGCCGGCAGTGCGCTGTTGATTACCGAACGGGTCATGACCGAGGGCCGGCAGACGGCGGAATCCAAAAACGAAATCGACTTGACCGGCACGGACAGCAAATCGAATATCGTTTCGCGCTCGGTTTTAAAAGGGGACTCCCAACAGGATTTCTACGTCAACCTGACCGCCCGCGCCCCGTGCTACGGGCACATCGAGTGCGATGCCATCATCATGGACAACGGCCACAATCAGACCATCCCGGCCCTGCGGGCCCTGCATCCGGATGCGGCCTTGACCCACGAGGCCTCGATCGGCAAGATCGCCAACGATCAGTTGACCAAGCTCATGAGCCTGGGGCTCACCTACGACGAGGCCGTCAATTGGATCATTCAGGGGTTTTTGAAATAGACCCCTGCGGCCGGATCAGGCCTTGCGAACCCAGGCCCGGGCCTGGTCGGCTTCCTGCATTTCGAAATAGCGCACTTTTGCTGCGGTAAACGGCTTGACGAACATGGTCACCCCTTTTTGCCAGCGGGCGTCACCCACCACGGCCAGGCGCTCGATGTCGTTGAAGTGCCTGGCCGCAAATTTGGTGTCTTCCCACAGGGCGCCGGCCGTCCAGCCCTGGAAATCGTGCAGCTCCGCCAGCAGCCGGATGGGGGCGTTGTTTTCCATTTGGCTTTCGATCATCGGTACGAAGGTGTCGTAGTCCGCTTTGTCCAGTTTTTCCCGGAATCTGAGGGAAACGATGGTGCCCACTGGTGTTGAATCCACTTGAATTTCATCGAATCCGATTGGCATGTTGACCTCTCTTTCAGTTTGGGTATAGCCCCCCTGGGCATGGCAACCGCCGGGGTGCCCCAGCGCCAAAACAGAAACAGGTGCTGCCCGCTATCAAGGCGGACGGCACCCGTTTTCAAGAGCGCGTTGCGCTGCGAACGCTTACGGCGAGCCAGGTTTCGACATGCGCTGAGAGTAAACTTTGGCTTCGTCGGATGTCAGCAGCTTCATGTCTTCGCCACAGCACACCAGGTCGCCGTCGCCGCCTTCAAGCACCATGACGACGTTGCCGCAGGTCTCGCATTTGTAAATTTCGTCTTTGATTGCTCCCATGGAAAGACTCCTTTCTATTAGCTCAATCGATGTGGGTTGCTTCCAGCTCGACGCAGACCAGACTGGCGGCTGAAAGTGTTTTAAACGTTATCAAAGGAAGGCGGAATCGCAATGGGGGCTGGCATGTATTGAAATGGGTTCCAGTGGGTATTTATACCCGGATCAGTTGATTGCTAAACTTCTCTATCCAATCACAGGAAGGGCGTATGAAGCTTAAAACGATTGTCAATCTGGGCCGGCTGAAAGAAATTCTGGCCGTGTTCGTCAAATACGGCTTTGCGGATGTCATCCGAATGCTGGATCTGCCCGGAAAACAGCTTGCCGAGCGGGTCATGGATGTCGATCCTGAGACGACCCCTTACGCGCGTTTTCGCATGGCTCTAGACGAACTGGGACCGACCTTCGTTAAGTTCGGTCAGGTGATGAGCCTGCGGTCCGATCTGCTGCCCAAACCGCTGATCGAAGAGCTGCAGAAACTTCAAGACGCCGCCGCTCCGGTCGACGTCGAATCGATCAAAACCGTCATCCAGGCCAACATCAGCCAGCCCTGGGAGGCACTGTTTTTCTCTTTCGACGCCACCCCGTTGGCCGCGGCGTCGCTCTCCCAGGTCCATCGGGCCGTGCTGCGGAAAGGCGCCGTCGACGTCGTGCTGAAAGTCCAGCGCCCGGATATCGCATCGAAAATAGACCGGGATCTGAGTATTCTGGAATCGATCGCCGAACGCATGCACCAGCGCATACCGGAAATGCGTACCTACGAACTCCCGCGCCTGGTGGATCTGATCAAAAAGTCACTCGAACGGGAGCTGGATTTTTCCCGCGAAGCCCGCTACGTCGAGATCGCTCGCAATCACATGCAGGACCTGGAGGGGATCCATGTTCCCCGGTCATACATGCCGCTCAGCACTCCGCAACTGCTCGTGATGGAATTTGTTGACGGTCAGAACCTGAGAACCATGGACCGCAATTGCCTCGATGACCCGGCGGCATTGGCCCGCAATGGGCTTAAGGCCACGGTCAAACAGCTGTTCGAGGTGGGCTTTTTTCACGCCGACCCGCACCCGGGGAATTTACTCATTTCCAACGGAAACACGATCAATCTGCTGGACTGGGGCATGGTTGGCCGCCTGACACCCCAGGACCGGCATGAAGTCATCGATCTGATCACCGCGATCGTCGAGAAAGACAGCCGGGGACTGGTCGACATCCTGCTGACCATTACCGGCGGTGGTGACGGCATCGACAGACGGGCGCTGGAACGCGACCTGATCGACGTGCTCGATTCCCATCTGGTCGCCTCGCTGTCCGACCTGCATCTGGGGCAGCTGATGCTGGACGTCACCGAGATGATACGCAACTACCACTTGCATATCCCAACCGACCTGTTCATGGTGATCAAATCCCTGGTCACCGCCGAGGGAAGCGTTCGGCTGATTCATCCTGAAATGGATCTGGTCTCTGAAATCCGTCCGCACCTGAAGCATCTGGCGGCCCAGCGCTTCAGCCTGGACGCCGCCTGGCACGGTGCGCGCACCTTTTTGTTCCGACTGGCGGCCGCCCCGACCCGATTTCCCCAGCGAATCGGGGATATTGTCGAAAAAATGGAGCGGGGCAGACTGCGAGTCGGATTCGAGCACCGCAACCTGGGTGATCTTCTGGCGACCCTCGAAAAAATATCCAGTCGGTTGACATTGGGGGTCATCCTGGGGGCCATGATCATTGGCTCTTCGCTGATCATCACCACCGGCATCCCGCCCATCGTCTTTGGATACCCCTTGCTGGGGCTGGCCGGCTACCTCATTGCGGCCCTGCTCGGTCTGTGGGTCGTTTACGACATCCTGCGCAATCGCTGAGGGCGGGTGGTGGGGACATTCGGTGCCACCTGGAGGAGGGGCGGTTGGCGGTAACGGGTGGAAAAGGTAAGCATTCGATTTTGCCCCCTCACCCCGGCCCTCTCCCCCGGGGGCGAGGGAGGCGCAGCCGGGCTTGCTTGGCCGGTTTTCAGGGAGCCAGACAGTGTTCGGATAGAACCCGGCAGGACAGTGGGCAGATGTCAATACCCCCTGTGTCAAGTGTGCGCCATGACCAACCATGGGCTGGGCCCAGCACCCACATGACGTCGGGCAGGTTCACGGCCTGACCGGTGGGCACCACATTCGCATCTCGGGAAGGAAAATCCGGATTGCCGATTCCTGAATCACTTGGTCGTTGGTTCGATGTCCGCCGGGCGGAGGTCGGCCTGTTCCTGTGGACGGTGGCCCTGCTGTTTTTGGTTCGCAGTTCGGGTATTTTCCTGAACAACTATGCCGAGATGGCTTTTTTAAAGCGCTACGGCGTGGAATACATGCCGGTCGTGAACATGGTCAACGCCCTGGCGACCTTCTTCGTCATGGGGATCATGACCGGTTTCATGACCCGTCTGCCCGGAGCCCGGCTGCTGGCCCGGCTGTTTGTCTTCTGCGGGCTCTCGGTGGCGGTCATCCGCGCCGTCATTCCCATGGGCGTCGACATCGTCTACCCGATCCTGTTCATGTTAAAGTCCCAGTACGAGGTGCTTCTGGCGCTGCTGTTCTGGAACCTTGCCAACGACCTGTTCAACACCCGGCAGTCGAAGCGGCTCTTCCCCCTGATCACCGCCGGCGGCGTCATCGGTCAGATCATGGGCAGTGTGGCGACGCCGCTGGTGGCCCGCTGGCTGCACATCGACAACCTGCTGGTCGTCTACACGGTGACGGCCCTGGCCGGCGCCGGGGTCGTTCGCAGCATGGGTCGGCGCTATCCCACCTTGATCTTCCAGCGCCAGCATCTGCGTGAGAAAAAGGGGCAAAACTCCATCATGGATGAGCTCAAGACGGTGCTGCCCATGATGCGATCCTCGGTGCTGCTGAAAATCATGGTGCTGCTGACCTTTCTGCCCAACGTGCTGATTCCGATCATGAACTATCAGTTCAACTTCGTCGTTGACCAGCACTTTGCCACCGAGGCGGGCCTGATCCAGTTTTTCGGCTATTTCAGGGGCGCGCTCAACACGATCAGCCTGGTGATCCTGCTCTTTGTGGGCAAGCTGTACGACCGCTTTGGGCTGCCCGTGGCCCTGATGTTCCACCCGTTCAACTACATGATCGTGTTTTTGACCTTTCTGCTGCGATTCGATCTGGTGGCGGCCGTGTACGCCCGCATGTCCGCCAACATCATTCGCACCACGATCAATATCCCCGCCAAGGCGGTCGTCACCGGCCTGTTCCCGGAATCCTACCGTGCCCTGGTGAGGCCGTTTCTGCGGGGCACGGTGGTGCGGGTGGGTCTGGTGCTCGGGTCCGGGCTGATTCTGCTCTCCGAACCGCTGTTTCACCCGCGCTACCTCTCCCTGGTGGCGATGCCGTTCGTACTGGCCTGGGCGGTCACCCCATTTGTCTTCAAGCGCCGCTACACCAACATTCTTTTAAATCTGCTCGACGAGGAGAGCGTCGATTTCAACGCCTTTGACAACGACCGGCTGCGCCAGTTGTTCCGGGGCCGGCAGGTCCAAAAAACCCTCATCCGACGATTCGAGGCCGCCACCGGCGACAACCGCCTGTGGGCGGGCCGGCTGCTCGCCTACGGTGCTGCCGCGGATGCGGACGACCATTTGCTGGCGGCCCTGCGCCAGGAGCCGGACACCCGCATTCGGGTCGGCCTGATCGAACTGCTCTCGGAGCGGGCCGGCCCGGCGGCCGTCGACACGTTCCGGGACCTGATCGAGACGGGCTCGCCGGCGCTTGCCGTTGCCGTGATCAGGGCGGGACACCGCATGTCACCGCAAACGTTTGCTTTTCTGAATCGCCATGTCTTCGAGCGGTCGGCGCTTCCCCTGGATGTCAAGGCCCACGCCGTGGGCTCGCTTTACGGTGTGGATCGAAAGCGCTACCAACCGGTTGTCGACGCCTGGCTGGCGTCGGACGACAGGGACTTGCGCAGAGCCGGTCTCATCGCCGTGGGTATGTGCCGCGACGTGCGTTTTGCCGGCAGACTTAAATCATTGCTGTCGGATCCCACCGCCGATGGCAGCATCTTGCGGCTGGTCCTGGAGAGTTTTGGCGTTCTGGGGGTGAAAGATGTCAACCCCCTGGTGAACGAAGCGCTGGAAAGCCCGGACCCCGCCTTGCGGCGCGCGGCCCTGGGTGTTTATCGGATAGATGATGAAAAGTCCCTGCAAACCGTTATCAGCATGCTGGGGGATGAAGCCGATGAGGTCTCCCGGCTGGCCAATGAGAAGATCAGGACCGCCGATTACCACAACAGCCTGCGGCTGGTAAAATCCCTGGCACTGCCTCAACGAAAAGTACGCCAGGCCTTGCTGGACCTGTTGGCGGAGATGGCCATCAAGGACCTGGACGTGTATCGTTTCGTTCGCTTTCAGGCGCGCACCTGCTACCGGCTGCTGGCCCAGGCGCAAGCGATCCGGCGGCTTGGGGACGGCGGCCTGCAGCAGATGTTGTCCGACCACCTGGAAGTGCAGGTCTTGTCAACCGTGCAGATGACCCTGCAGGTGCTCGGCACGCAGGACCGCTCCGGTCGGATGCGCCGCGTCGCCCGAGGCATTTCCTCGGGCGACCGGCGGCAGCGCGCCAATGGCCTTGAAGCCATGGAGCGCATTCTGGACAAACCGTTGATGCGGTTGCTGGCGCCCCTGTTGGAAGATATCGATGGCGATGCACGACTGGCCGCTGGCAAGCGGCTGTTTCCCGCCCAGCTAAAAGAGCGCTCCACCCAGCGGCTTTTCGACACATTGCTGGCCAGCCGGAACTGGGTGACCCTGACTCTGGCCTTGACCCTGATGGAGCAATTGCAGGTGCGGCCACAGGCGGTCAAGCGCATCGAGGCCCTTTGCGATCACGCCAACCGCCATGTCGCGCTGGCGGCCCGAAAACTGGTGCAAGCGGCGCCGGACCGTCCGCCTCAACCGCCCAGCGATGGGCAAGGCGATTCGATCCCCCTGACCGAAAAAATGGTACAGCTCAAGAACATAGAGTTCTTTGGTGACTTGTCGATCAGCGACCTAGCCGCGGTGGCCTCGGTTGCAAAAAAGGTGTCGTTTAAAAAAGGCCAACAGCTCTTCAGGGAAGGAGAGCCAGCTGACGTCCTCTACCTGGTGCTTTCCGGCCAGGTGGCCGTGGTCAAGGATTGCCAGACCCAAAAAGAGGCCGAACTGGACCGCATCGGGACTGGTGAATACGTCGGTCAGATGGCCCTTTTCGGTGACGTTCACCGCGCGGCAACCGTGCGGGTGACCGAGCGGGCCCAATTGTTGACCCTGCACCGGCAGGCGTTCGAGGAGCTCATGCGTGAGAACCCCCGCATCGGGCTGCATGCCTGCCGGGTGCTCAGCATGCGGATTCGCCGCCTGCACGCCACCATCTCAAATCAGGACGATTGAAGGATCCGGCCCTGGCCCAACGTCGCCGCCAATGGGGAATACACACTTCCATGAGCCGATGTACCTGATGCACCGTATTTATCAAAACGGGCCGGTCCCTTATTGTTGAGACAGTTCAAGCGCAATTTTCTTTGTAACTCAACCACAAGGAGGAACAACATGTCAGAAAAAATGCCTGAAAGAGACACCTCGGGGAAGTGTGAAGGAGACTGCAACGATCGGGTCAATGAAGGGAAAAAGGAGCGTCAGGAGGCCTTGGAAAAAGAGGGTGTAAAATCGCCTGACTCCTACCCGAAGGCCCCCGGCGCCGAAAAGCGCGACAATCCCCCGGGCGGACTGGGTGGACATGTGTAGTCGGTAGGCGCGCTTTTCGATCACACCGTGTAGATTGAATGGCGGGCGGCGGGATTGGTCCGCCGCCCGCCATTTTTATGTTCGGTTCGCCGCCGATGAATGACGCTTTTTCGTAAAACCGGGGTGACGGCGTTGAAAATTCGAATGGGAGAATGCGATGGCATCAGGCATGCGGGCCTGTCGATGGCTACGAAACAGTCTGTTCTGCTTGGCAGTCCTTTCGATGCCGCCGTTTCACAATGCGGCCCTGGCCGAACCCCCGCTCGATCCGCAAAACAAATCGACCTTCATCTTTTATCTGGAAAATGACGCATTTTCTGGAACGGATAAAAATTACACCAATGCAGTCAAGTTTTCGTGGATCTCGCGGCATCTGGAAAAGGTAGAAGGTGGACGCGGCCTGGCAAATGGCGCGCAGTGGTTTATTGAGCAAACCACGGCTGCCGACCACAACCAATATATGCACAATCTGGCGTTTTCCTTCGGCCAGAACATATACACACCCGAGGCCACCTCCATTGACACCGTGATTGAAGACGACCGTCCTTATGCCGGCTGGACCTATCTGTCCAGTGCGCTGCACAGCCAGAATTTCAAGCTTCTCAACACGCTGGAATTGAGCATCGGCATCATCGGCCCCGCCTCCCTGGCCGAGGAGTCTCAAAAAATCGTCCACGAATGGACCAACAGTGATGTACCGCAAGGCTGGGACAACCAGTTGAGCAATGAGCCCGGCCTGATGCTCACTTGGCAGCGCTTCTGGCGGATCCTGCGCGAGCCGGTGGGCCACGGCTTTGCCTATGACGTGATTCCTCACGCCGGCATCACCCTTGGCAATGTGTTCACCTATGCCAACCTGGGCGGGGAGATTCGTTTCGGATACAACCTTCCCGCCGATTTCGGAACCTCGCTGATCCGCCCCGGCGGCGGCACCGCATCGCCGGTTTCCATCGGCGACCCGCGCCTCGATTCATTCTCGAAATTCGGTTTTTCTCTTTTTGTGGGCGTGGACGGCCGTGCGATCGCGCGCAACATCTTTTTAGACGGGAATACCTGGCAGGAGAGCCACAGCGTCGACAAGAACTATTTCGTGGCCGACATCGCTTCCGGCTTCAGCTTGGTTTACAAACCGGCCAAACTGACCTACACGCAGGTCTATCGAACCGAGGAATTCAAGGACCAGGATGGCGGTCAGTTTTTCGGGTCTGTCAGCATCTCCTTCACGTTTTAGCCCTCAGGTGGGTGCGGCGTCCGCCGATCACCTATGCGATGGCGCGCACCACACCGCCGTCGACCCGCAGGGCTGCTCCCGTTGTTGCCGATGCCTGGGTGCTGCACACGTAGACGACCAGTGCGGCAACCTCCTCGGGTTCGATGAAGCGCTGCAAAACCGAAGAGGGGCGTGCGGTTTCGAAAAATTCCCGTTCCATGGCCGCGTTGCTCAGACCGCGTTCTTCTGCCAGCTGCGACACGAATCCGCTGACCCCCTCGGAAGCGGTCGGTCCGGGAAGAACGCTGTTGACGGTCACGCACGTTCTGCTCAAGGTTTCCGCAAGCCCGCGCGCGACGGCCAGTTGGGCCGTCTTGGTTACGCCGTAGTGAATCATTTCGGCCGGGATCTGAACCCCCGATTCGCTCGATATAAAGACGATGCGCCCCCAGTTGCGCGACCGCATGCCCTGGACGTAGTGGCGCGCCAGTCGGATCCCGCTGAGCACGTTGGTTTCGAAAAAGCGCATCCAGTCTTGATCGGAAATCGCTTCGAACGGTTTCGGCTCGAAGATCCCCAGGTTGTTGACCAGTACGTCTACCTCCGGCAACCGCTCGATCAATTCCCGACAGCCGTCGGCGCCGCTCAAATCTGCCCAGATGCCGCTGACCCTGACTCCCGATATTTCAGCGCGTATCGCTTCCACCGCCTGGTCGACACGCGGTTTGGTCCGGCCGTTCACCGTGACCACAGCCCCCTCTCGCGCCAGTGCGCGTGCCGTGGCAAAGCCAATCCCGGCCGTCGAGCCGGTTACCAGTGCGCGCTTGTTTTTCAGTCCCAAATCCATTGTCAACCTCCGTTTCTATCATCCGCAAACCACGATCCAAGTTGCCTGATCTTCGGTTTTGACAAGCCTGTTTTTTGTTGTGTGGAAACTACAATATCTGTCTCAGATCGTTTTCTGGCAATGGGGTGTGGTATTTATGTCATCAGATGGCGTACACGCGCGACAATGCCTTGGCGATCGCATCGAGTGTGCCGCGCAAAAAGGTGGCCGACGCCACGATCCCTTTCTGTTCGTCCGCATCGAGCGTCGGCAGCAAGATGGCCTCGACACCGGCAAGCCCCACGACACTGGGCAGGCTCAGGCAGACCCGATCTTGCCCGTACTGGCCCGTGAGCCGGACACTGACCGTCAAGACCCGCTTCTGGTCTTCGATCACCGCCTCCACCAGCCTGGCGATGACGATTCCGATAGCCGTGTTGGTGTAGCCTTTGCGATCGATGATCTCATATCCAGGCGGCCTGGTTCACTTCGTTTTGCAACAGCCATCCATCCTGAAACGGCACGGTAAAATCGACCCAGAGACGGTGAAAATTCCCCGCGGCAGGCACTGCCGCGGGGGGGGGGCAGTCAGGGCAGGTCCGTGCCCTCGGTGATCATGCACTGGTTCTCGGGACAAAACAGGCTCAACCAGAGGCCCTTGGTCTCCTTGGGGACGATGCCACCGGCCGGAAGGGTTATCTTTTGCTTGTCGAGAGAGCAGGCCCCTTCCGGGCAAACGACTTCAATCCACAAACCTGCTTTACCCGCGACGGCCTCGCGCTTGTCACGCGGTATCAAGGCGACCTCCGTATCCGGAATTAGCCTGGCATCTTCGATAAATACCTGTAGACGGTCGGATTTGATCTCTTTTTTCATAGCAGACTCCTCTGTTTGATTGTTGCATTGTGCTGTCGTCCGAAAGAAAATCCTTCTACCGCCCCATCAGCGTTTCGACAAAGCAGCTGGTGATGGAACTGTCGTCTTCTTCGGGCGGGGGCTGGGCCTTAAAATCGGCATAAACGCGATCTGCAATCAGGGCGTGCACCTGGGTGGTGGGGTGGATCTCGTCCCAGAAGGCATGGCCGGCACCATCGAAATTGTCGGGAATCGCAAAGTTGGGGGATGGCT
Organism: uncultured delta proteobacterium; assembly: GCA_963785365.1. Classification (GTDB taxonomy): domain Bacteria; phylum Desulfobacterota; class Desulfobacteria; order Desulfobacterales; family Desulfosarcinaceae; genus Desulfosarcina. Next base: position 75,301 of record CAWAUZ010000004.1, read on the forward strand.
CGTTCACGTTGACCAGTCCATAGGCGGCCGGGTCGTCTCTAATCGCAGCAAACTGAGCGGCCACATCGAATTCATAGAAGTTGACATGGGGCTCCTGGGTGCTGAATCCATCGAGCAGGCGGGCTATATCGGCATTGACATTTTCGGTGAAGGCCGATGCCGCCGGCGCCTCAGGCGTTCCCAGGGTGTCCGGGATGGCACCCAGATCGGGCAGGTTCATCAGCAGCAGATGCACGGCGCCGGCGTCCACCAGCCGTTGCATGGCATCTTCGATATTGTCCACGGTGGCCTTGAAATCGCCGTCGCCGTTAAGAAAATCGTTGCCGCCGATCCAGATGACAAAAAGCGTGTTCGCCGAAAGGGGTGGTCCATCGAGGGCGATAAACGCCGTAACCTGTTCGATCAGACCCGGCGGGATGAGGCCGTCGGACTTGGCACCGCCCAGGGCCCGATCGTGCAGAACGGTATCGAGGTGTTGCGGGTCGGTCAGGTATTCGACCCAGACCGGGCCGTTGGACAGGCGGCCCTGGTAGTAAAGCTCCGGGTCGGGTTTCGGCTGGCCTTCGACAAGCAGTAAATTGCCGTTGTCGGACAGGCTGTCGCCGAAAACGACCACCCCACCGAACGGCCCGGCGAATGCGTTGACTGGTAAAAAGAACAGCATGATCGCCCACAATTGCAGCCATTTCATGATCGACAAAGATCTTTTTGGCATGGGAATCGTCCTTCACTTTTTTTGAATACGTTTGCCTCTTTTGATGGGCCTTTAGCGTCTACCAGGCCGTACCCGATGAATATAGTACTTGCGTGTGGCGGTTTAAATAGGGGCCAAGCGGTATTTTTCATACTGGTGGTTCTTATCCGCCGCCGTGGTGGTGAACGGTCGGCGTGCAATTGCCCCTTGAAGGATCGCGCCGCTTCATCGGACGCTGGTTTGAGGCCTGGCCCCATGTCGGTGCCTACCTTCCGCCCGGCCTCAATATACACACGCTGGTCTATTCCAATGCAGTCTCGGGTGTGCCTATACCCATGGTCAGGCCAAGACCTAACACGAGCTAAGGAAAGGAGCTGATCCATGAAACGCCTTGAAGACAAGACCGTTATCGTGACCGGCGCGGCGCGCGGCATCGGAAACGCCATCTGCGCGCTGTTCGCCCGTGAAGGCGCCCGGGTGGCCGTAACCGACATCATCGATGACGAAGGAGAGCATCTGGCCGATCAGATCAATCACGAGGGGGGCCAGGCGGTATTTCTGCCCCTGGACACCGCCAGCGAAAAAGATGTCGTCCGGGTCTTTTCGGAGGTCAACGAGCGACTGGGCGGCATCCACGTCCTGGTCAACAACGCCGGCATATCGGGGCCGAACGAGCCGACCCATCTCATTGAATCCGAGGCCTGGGACAAGGTCATTCAGGTCAATGTCAAGGGCGTGTTTTTGTGCACCAAGCACGCGATTCCATACATGCAGAAGAGCGGTGGGGGAAGCATCATCAACCTCTCTTCGATCTACGGACTGGTCGGGGCACCCGATCTTCCGCCCTACCATGCCTCCAAAGGGGCGGTCCGCTTGATGACCAAGACCGATGCCCTGCTGTATGCCGGCGACCACATCCGGGTCAATTCCATCCACCCCGGTTACATCTGGACCCCCCTGGTGGCCGAGCTGGCCAGGGAATCGGGCCAGGCCGTCGACGCGTTTCGCCGGCAGCTCGACGCCAAGCACCCCATCGGCCATGTCGGTGAACCCGATGACATCGCTTACGGTGCCCTCTATCTGGCCTGCGATGAATCCAAGTTCGTCACCGGCAGCGAACTGGTTATCGACGGCGGCTACACCGCCCGTTAAACGACTGGCTTGAGCAATCCCACAGAAAGCGGGCGTTGACGCAAGCCGCCATCACCCAAGCCGCCTAGTTTACACTGCCAGCAGTTCACGACGTGTGGGCTGCCGGCACTGTCCATCAACCCGTCAGTCGAAAGGAGAGGTTCCCATGCCAGAGTTCGCCAACCCGTTTGCGGGCAATGCCCTTGGTCGTGAGATCACACAGCAGGAGTTGATTCGGGCCGTGCGCTACAGCATCGCCGCAGAATTCGAGGCGATCCAGCTCTACATGCAGCTGGCCGAAGCCACCGACAATCAGAAAGCCAAGGCGGTGCTGGTCGATGTTGCCAACGAGGAGCGCGAGCACGTGGGTGAGTTTTTGACACTGCTCAAAGAGCTCGACCCGGAAGAGGAGAAATTCTACCAGGATGGGGAAAAAGAGGTGCGGGAGATGTTCGACAAGCTCTCCGGCTGAGATGCCGAATCACGGCAGCCCGACATGCCGTGCCCGGGAAAGCGGGCGTTGACGGAAAGTGGCCGTCAGTGGCCGTTCAAGACATCCCCCTGGCCGTCAAAGGCGGCCTCGAGCAGTTCGCGGGTGTAGGGCTGGCGGGGGTGCTTGAAAATCTGATCCGCCGGGCCGGCCTCGACCACCCGGCCGGACTTCATGACCATGATGGTGTGGCACAGGGCCTTGACGACCCTCAGATCGTGGGTGATGAACAGATAGGCCAGGTTGCGTTCGGCCTGCAGGGTGCGCAGCAATTCGATGACCTGGAACTGGACGGTTCGATCCAGCGACGAGGTCGGTTCGTCGAGGATGATCAGCTGCGGCCTGAGCACCAGTACGCGGGCGATGGCCACCCGCTGGCGCTGGCCGCCGGAAAACTCGTGCGGGTAGCGGTGGCGCAAGCCGGGGTCCAGGCCGACCGACACCATGGCCTCGACCACCCGATCGTCGCGCTCCGCACTGTCGCCGATCCCGTGAATGCCCAGCCCCTCGGCGATGATGTCGGCCACCGGCATGCGCGGCGACAGCGACCCATACGGGTCCTGAAAGACGGCCTGAATGTCGCGCCGCAAGGGGCGCATGGCGGCCGCACTGCGGTTGTCGATGCGCTGGCCGTCGAAGCGGATCAGACCGCGGGCCTCTTTGAGAAGTCTCAACACGGCCAGGGCCAGGGTTGATTTACCGGAGCCCGACTCGCCCACCACCCCCAGCGATTGGCCCTGGTGGATGGTGAACGAGACTTCGTCGACCGCGCGCACGTGGTCGACGGTACGCTTTAAAATGCCTTTCTTGATGGGGAAGTAGACCTTGATCTTTCTGCCCGCCAGCAGTTCGGGTGCCGCCGACGGATCACCGGTTGGCCGGCCGGCCGGTTCGGCCTGGAGCAGTTTGCGGCTGTAAGGGTGCTCGGGGTTTTCGAACAGGCGCTTTGTCGACGCCGTTTCAACGATCCGGCCCTGAAACATCACCGCCACCCGGTCGGCCACGCGCCGCACGACGCTCAGGTCGTGGCTGATCAGCAGCACGGCCATCTGCAAGCGCTGCTGGATGCGCGCCAAAAGGGCCATGACCCGGGCCTGAACGGTGACATCCAGGGCCGTGGTGGGTTCGTCGGCGATCAGCAGGTCGGGGTCGTTGGCCAGGGCCATGGCGATCATCACGCGCTGTCGCTGGCCGCCGGACAGTTCGTGCGGGAAGGCGTGCATGCGGCTTTCGGCGTCGCGGATGCCCACCAGATCGAGCAGTTCCAGGACCCGCTCACGGGTCTGGGCGCGGCCGACGGGGCGATGGGTCACAATGACTTCGGCGATCTGCCGGTAGACCGTGTGCACCGGATTGAGCGAGGTCATCGGTTCCTGGAAAATGACCCCCACCGTGTCGCCGCGGATTCGCCGCAGGTCCGTGGGGTCGCTTTGCAGGATCGATTCACCGGCCAGCTGTATTTCACCGGACGGGTAGGTGGCGCTGGACGGAAGCAGCCGCAGGATCGACATGGCCGTCACGGTTTTGCCCGATCCCGACTCGCCCACCAGGGCCAGGGTCTCGCCCTTGGCGACCGAAAAGTCCACGCCCTGTACGGCATGCACGACCGACGTGCCCGAAGCGAAATCGATCGACAGATTGCGGACCTGCAGCAAGGGGTCGTTCATCAGGCGCCTCCGTTGGTGGGGTCGCGATGGGGATCGAAGGCATCCCGGGCGGCTTCGCCGATGAACACCAGCAGGGAGAGCAGCAGCGCCAGGGTGAGGAAAGTGGCAATGCCGATCCAGGGAGCATGCAGGTTGGCCTTGCCCTGGGCCAGCAGTTCCCCCAGGCTGGGCGAGCCCGGCGGCAGGCCGAAACCCAGAAAGTCCAGGGAGGTCAAGGTCGTGATGGCGCCGTTGAGGATGAAGGGCATGAAGGTGATCGTAGCGATCATGGCGTTGGGCAGGACGTGCCTGACCATGATGGTCAGGTCTCCGGCACCCAGGGTGCGCGCCGCCCGTACGTAATCCAGATTGCGTCCCCGCAAAAATTCAGCCCGCACCACGTCCACCAGGGCCATCCAGGAAAAGAGCAGCATGATGCCCAGCAGCCACCAGAAGTTGGGCTGTACGAACGAGGTCAAAATGATCAACAGGAACAGGACCGGCAGGCCCTGCCAGATCTCGATGAAGCGCTGGCCGAAGATGTCGATCCGGCCGCCGTAAAACCCCTGGACCGCCCCGGCGGCCACCCCCACCAGGGTGCTGGCCAGCGTCAGGGCCAGTCCGAAAATCACCGAAATGCGAAATCCATAGATCAGGCGGGCGGCCACGTCGCGGGCCTGGTCGTCGGTCCCCAGCCAGTTGGCCCGGTTTGGCGGGGCCGGGGCCGGACCGCTCATGTGCCAGTTGACCGTGTCGTATGAAAAGCGGATCAAGGGCCAGACCATCCAGCCGTCGGCGTCGATCAGATCCTGGACGAAGGGATCGCGAAAGTCGGCCTCCGTGGGAAACTCGCCCCCGAACGTTGTCTCCGGGTAGGTCCGCAGGACAGGGAAGTAGAGGCTGCCGTCGAAATAGACCACCAGGGGCTTGTCGTTGGCCAGGAACTCGGCTCCCAGAGAGAGAACGAACAGGACCAAAAAAAGCCACAGGGACCACCAGCCGCGACGGTTGGCCTTGAAATTGCGCCAGCGGCGCTGGTTGATGGGATTGACGGGTTTGCGGCGAAACCACATGGGCGGCTACATCCTTGACTCGAAATCGATGCGCGGATCGACGAGCATGTAGGTGATGTCGGAGACGATCTTGAGCAGCAGGCCGGCCAGGGTAAAGATGTACAAGGTGGCGAACATGACCGGGTAGTCCCGGCTGATGGTGGCGTTGAACCCCAGCAGCCCCAGGCCGTCGAGGGAGAAGATCACCTCGATCAGCAACGATCCGGTAAAGAACATGGACAAAAAGGCCGCCGGGAAGCCGGCGATGACGATCAGCATGGCGTTTCGAAACACATGGCCGTAGAGGACCTGGCGTTCGGAGATGCCCTTGGAGCGCGCCGTGACGACATACTGCTTGCCGATTTCATCCAGAAAGGAGTTCTTGGTCAGCATGGTCAAGGTGGCGAATCCGCCGATGGTGATCGAGATCACCGGCAGGGCCAGGTGGTGGAAGTAATCGACGATCTTCATCGGCCAGCTGAGCGAGGACCAGTTCTCGGAGGTCAGGCCGCGCAGGGGAAACCAGTCGAAATAGAAGCCGCCGGCAAACAGCACCACCAGTAAAATGGCGAACAGGAAGACCGGCACGGCGTTGCCCACGATCACGGCCGCCGAACTCCACACGTCGAAGCGCGAGCCGTGGCCGACCGCCTTTTTGATTCCCAGGGGGATCGAGACCAGGTAGATCAGCAGGGTGGACCACAGTCCCAGGGAGATCGAAACCGGCAGCTTGTCGGCGATGATGGCCAGTACGCGGCGATCCTGGTAGAAGCTGGAGCCGAAGTCGAAGGTGGCGTAGTCGGCCAGCATGCCGAAGAAGCGCCGGTGCAGCGGCTGGTCAAAGCCGTACATCTTCTCGATGTGTGCGATCAGTTCGGGGTCGATGCCCTGGGCGCCCCGGTAGCGGCTCTCTTCGCCCCGGCCGCGAACCATCAGTTCGGCGGCCTCGCCGCCGGCGAAGCGTTCCGTGGCGGCCACGTCCTGCCCTTCCAGCCGGGCGATGAACTGCTCCACCGGGCCGCCCGGCGCGGCCTGGATGACGAAAAAGTTGATCGTCATGATGCCCAGCAGGGTGGGGATGACCAGCAGCAGGCGCCGCAGGATGTAGGCGGTCATGGATCCGGCTCCATCCACCAGGTCTCCAGGGCCAGATCGTAGGGCGGATGCTGCTCCGGATGCCTGAGCGCGGCGGTGTGGGCCACCCGAAACTCGCCCGAGTACCAGTGGGGGATCACGAAGTGCCCCCACGCCAGGGCCCGATCGAGCGCCCGGCAGCGGTCGACCAGCTCCTGTCGGCTTTCGGCGGCGATGAGCAGTTCGACCAGCTGATCGATGGCCGGGTTGCCGATACCGCAGTAGTTGCGGGTGCCGGGGACCTGGGCGGCCTCGGAGTGCCAGTACCAGCGCTGCTCGTTGCCGGGTGACAGGGACTGGCCGAAGACGGCCACGATCATGTCGAAGTCGAAGCTGCGCAGGCGGTTGATGTACTGGGAGCTGTCCACCACGCGGATGTCGGCCTGGATGCCCAGCTTTTTCAAGTTGATGGTGAACGGCAGCACCACCCGTTCGAAGGAGGGCTGAGAGAGCAGCACTTCGAAGGTGAAGGGGGCACCGGTGTCGCGGTGGCGCAAAATGCCGTCCACGACCGTCCAGCCGGCCTGGTCCAGCAATCTAAGCGCCTGGCGCAGGTTGCGGCGCATGCCCAGCGCGCCCCGGGTGTCCGGCGGCGCGTAGACGCGGTCGTATACCTCCGGCCACAGGTGTTCGCGCAGCGGCTCCAAGAGCCGCAGCTCCGCCGCCGAGGGCAGGCCGGTCGCTGCCAAAGCGGAGTTTTCGAAGTAGGATCGGGTGCGGTGATAGGTGCCGTAAAACAGGTGCTCGTTGGTCCACTCGAAATTGAAGGCGTGGGCCAGGGCGTAGCGCACCAGGCGGTCGCGGAACAGGGGCCGGCGCTGGTTCATGGCAAAGCCCTGCATGCCGGCCGGGATCTGGTGGGGGATCGACGCTTTCACGATCAGGCCCTGCTCAAAAGGCGGGCCCTGGTATGCCGTGGCCCACTGTTTGGCGATATTCTCCAGCCTGAAATCGTACTCCCCGCTGACAAAGGCCGCCAGGGCCACGGTCGCGTCGCGGTAGTAGTCGAAGCGCATCTGCCTGAAATTGTAGCGTCCCCGGTTGACCGGCAGATCGCGGGCCCAGTAGTCGTCGTCAAGGGTGTAGGTGATCGCGCGCCCGGGATCGATCTGAAAGACCCGGTAGGGCCCCGTGCCGGGCGGCGGTTCCAGGGTGGTCATGCCAAAATCCCGGTCTTCCCAATAGTGTTTGGGCAGCACGGCCAGCTGTCCCAGAATCAGGGGCAGTTCCCGGTTCGAGCGGCCGCCGAAGCCGAATTTGATCCGATGGGAATCCAGCACGACGACTTCGGCCACGTCGGCGTAGTAGCGCGCATACAAGGGTGAGCCCTTTTTCAGCAGGGTCTCAAAGGAGAAGGCCACGTCCGCGGCGGTCACCGGTCGGCCGTCGTGGAAGCGGGCCGCCGGGTTGATGTGGAAGATGACCCAGGAACGGTCGGCCGGGTATTCGACCGCTTCGGCGATCAGGCCGTAGTGGGTGAACGGCTCGTCGGCCGACCCCACCATCAGGGTGTCGCTGGTCAGCCCCAACCCTTCGGCCGGATTGCCTTTGGCGATAAACGGGTTGAGTGAATCGAAGGTGCCGATGGCGGCCTGGCGCAAGGTGCCGTACTTGGGAGCTTCGGGATTGACATAGTCGAAATGGGAAAACCCGGGCCCGTACTTGGGCTCGCCGTTCATGGCGATCGCGTGCGAACGGGTAACGGCCGCCGGCGCAGCATCGGCCTTAAGGTCCGCTGCGGCGGCTCCGGCGACGGCGATCAGCGACACCACGGTCAACATACTGGTCAAAAGATGCTTCATCGATGGCCCTTTTCGGCAAAGGCGTAAGGTGGCGCTCGAACGCCTTGGTGCGCACGCGCCACCCATACCAATTCTCTGGTCCCGGATCAACCGTCCTGAAATGCCGGCCTCAATTCGAGTCCGCCGGCAGTCCACCGGGTGCCTCGCGGCCGGCGCATGGGGGGCAGGCGAGGGTTGAAAATACACCCTTTACCATATTGTCCGCAACCCATTTCGCAGATGGGGTGATCAGCGTAAATTACGGCCCTGGAACAAAGATCCACGATTGCACCAATAGGGTAAGCAAAGGAATATCAATGATGCTACCGTTTAAAAATGGCGCTGCGGCCATGCTGGCCGGCGTCCTGCTGGTGTGGGGCTGCGCGACCGTTCCGTTGGCAGGCGGGTCGGCAGCGACATCCGTCAGGCCGTCGAAACCTACCTGTCCGTGCCGTGGCGCGAGCGGGTGATCGAACCCATGTTCGAGAGCCTGCCCGATCATGTGATCCTTTGCCGGCTTGTCCGCAAACTCGGTTTTGCCGACCGCATGTTCAAAAATATCAGCATCGACCAGGGCGAGCCCCTGATCGAAGACGTCCTGCGCGAGATCAACTGCGGACCTGGGCCATCGGCTACACCGGCCAGAGCCCGGAGCGGCTCAAGCTGCACCTGCGGCACAAAGAATCCTTCGACAAATATATTTAAATTAAAGAAGTTTATTTAAAATTAACTTATGTGATACTTGAATGTCTGGTCCGGGCCATGGTCACCGAGTGGGTCGGCCGCGAGGTGGTCTGGACGCCCTTTGACTTGGGCGGCTGGTACCGGGGCAAGGATCAGGTCGATCGTTACCCCGACGATGCGGCGCCTTGTGCGCGCGGCGAATCTTGATCTCGAGATTCTGACGGTCCCGTCCAAAAGGCGATGGTTCACGGGGTCCTCATAAAAGGTCTTCACGAAATTTCCCACCCTCAAGCTCTTTTTTTTGGCCCGGTTGGTCGCTGCAGTGATTATCTTATCGACATGAGCCGATAAGGCGCCGCCAACACGCTCGAACGCCTGTTCTTGAATTACCTACCCTGCCCAAGACGCTGCAACATCCATCTCTATTTCAGTGCCCATTCATAAATGGTTATTTTGGCAGATCTCTGTGTTGCGTGAAAATTTTTTGCGCGCCTTGATCACAACCAAAATTTCTCATTCCTGGACGGGCACTATTTAGCGGCTGGAAATATTTTACGCACTTTCACCGCTTGCCCGCTCAAAGCGGATGGTTCTTGCGCACCTACTTTCATCTCTAATCGGCATTCAAATTATTAAGTAATGAAAACAGTGGGATATAGTTTGGCATGGTAATTGACATGAATACCATGTGAATCGGCGCGTCCCATGAAATGGGGCCGCCAGGCACTCAACGTCAGGAGATCAGAATGAAATATCCATTTTCCCGGATGCGCGTCAAGACTGCTGATCTGCCACTGCTGCAGCTGGCCTGCTGGATCACCATCTCCCTGCTCCCGGGAGGCGTTTTTGGGGACGTGACCGCCAGCGCCGGTGACCCCGGCCCCCAGTCCACAGGCGACAGCCAGGGTTTGGCCGAGAGTGTGCGTCTTGCCGATCTGATCGAACATGCCTATGCGCACAACCCGTCGATTCAGCAGGCCCGGGAGGCGTGGACGGCCACGGTGGAACAATACCGGATCACCACCGGTTATCCGGATCCCCAGCTGATGGTCACCTGGTTTCCCGAGCCCATCGAAACCCGTCTGGGTCCGCAGGACTGGAACGCACAAATCTCCCAGCAGATTCCTTTTCCGGGCAAACTTTCGAAAGCAGGCGAACTGGTGGCTGCCGACGCCAGCATCGCACGCCTCAAGTTGGACAAAACGGTGAAGGAAATACTGACGGCGGTCCAGGAATCCTATTACGAACTGTGGTACATCCGGCAGGCCAAGACGGTTACCGGGCACAACAGCCGCCTGCTGAACCACCTTCGAAAGATCAGTGAAACCGCCCACGCCGACGACCGGGCCACGCTTACGGATGTGGTCAAAGCCCAGTCCCAGACCGGTCAACTGCAGTACGACACCCTCTTGCTGGAGGAACTGGAGCAGACCGAGCTCGCCCGTCTCAACGGCCTGTTGAACCGTCCTCCGGAATCGGCGGTGGGCATGCTTGCCCCCCCGGTCTTCAGACCCATCACGACCGACCTGGAGACCATCTATCGGCTGGCCGAAGTCAACCAGGAGGATATTCTCATATCCCAGGTGGGTATCGAAAAAGGCGATGCCAGGATCTCCCTGGCGCGCTATCAGAACCTGCCGGACTTTAGGGTGGGGCTCTTTTACGCCGGCATCGGCGAGCCTGATGTGCCTGTCCAGCCCCGCGACGCGGGGCGTGACGCGGTCGGTATTCAGGCCGGTTTCTCCATCCCTTTGTGGTTCGGCAGGAACAACAGCCGGGTGGACCAGGCCATAGCGGAAAAATCCAAGGCCCGGGCCGAAAAGCAGGTCCGGGTCAACGATGTTCGAACCCAAATTCGCACGCTTTATTTCAAGGCCCGCAACGCCGAGCGTATCGTCGCGCTTTACGAAACGGATCTCGTTCCTCAGGCCGCCCGTTCCATGGAGATCGCCGAGGTCTGGTACCGTGAGGGAGAGTCATCTTTTACCGATTTAATCGAAACCCAGTCGGTCTGGTACAATTTTCAGCTGGCCCTGGCTCGGGCTAGGGCAGACTACGGCATCAACCTGGCCCGGCTCGAAAGCGTGGCGGGCAAGCGTCTGAGCGGTGACGCAGCGGTTTCGTCGGAACCCGCCGGAAAGGAGCGGCAATGAACATCTTGTGGCTTGCGATCACTGGCGTAGCCCTGATCTGGGCCGCCGGCCCTGCCGCCGGTGGATACAGCGATCTGAAACAGGACATGGACAGCTATGCACCACCGGCCATGCTTCATCAACCGGAGGTGTTGGAACCCGCCGCAGACACCGCGCCGGATGCGTTTGAGATTGAAACGCAAGCCATCGAGGATACCCGGAGCCGCTGGGAGAAGCTGGTGGAAAGGAAAGGGGTTCACGCTGCAGATGTTGCGGTCTCTCCCCAAATGATCGAGGCCGCATCCGATCAGGCGCAAACCCTTGCCATGCTCCGCCCCCGGTTGTCCCATCAGACGGCCATGGACCTGATACGGTTGCGCAATCCGTCTGTTAAAGGCGCGCAGGACCGGTTAAAGGCGGCCCTGGAAGGATTTGACCAGGTTACCCAGCTGGACGAAGTTCTGCGGCAGTACGCGGCCTTCACGGAAAGTGTGATGGCCGGCGTGGGGCCCATGAGAGGTTCCGACAACATTCAGATGAAATTCCCATTTCCCGGTGTGACCGCTTTGAAAGGGCAAGTGGCGGAGTTAACCGTGGAAGCCGAAAACCAGACCTTTGAGTTGGTCCGGCGCGACATCATGGCCCAGGGCAGCAAGGCTTACTGGAATCTGCACTACACCCACCAGGCGCTTCGGATCACCCGCGAAATGCTCGATCGACTGAACCAACTGGAATCGGTGGCCACGACCCGTTACGGTGCCGGAAAGACCAGTTATCAGGATGTGGTCAAGCTCCGAATCAGCCGCGAGAAGCTGGAGGAACAGGTCCGGACCTTGAAGGCGCAGCGGGTCAACCTGGAAACCGAACTGTTGTCCCTGATGGACATTGGACCGAACCATTCTGTCGGCTGGCCTGACACCGGCACTCCGGAGTTATCGCTGCCCAAATTGGATCCGCTTTACTCCCTGGCGCTGGAAAACCGTCAGGAGCTGAACCGCATGCGGGCCATGGTGGGCAAGATGGAGCGCATGGTGGCGCTGGCCGAAACCATGATTCAACCGGCGTTCACCCAGAATTATTCGCTTTACTCAGACCAGGCCGTCCTCCAGCTGGGCGGCGCCGCAACGAAGCCGACCTTTGCCACCACGGTGTCACCCACGCGGGGCAAGGGCCTGCCAAAAAATGCATGGTTCGGAACCCAGGATGCCTATCTGCGTGAAACCCGGAAAAAGCTCGACGCCCTGCGAGCCGATCTTGCCGACGCCGAGGCGCGCACGCGACTGATGGTCCGCAAAGGCTGGTTCGATCTGGACCGGGCCCTGCGGGAGCGGGCTCTGTACAAGGACCGGTTGCTGGAACTGTCCCAGACGTCCCTGGACGTCTCCACCCGTGCGTATGAATCCGGTAATGTCTCTTTTGCCGATGTCATCACCTCCTATACGGATTGGTTGGATGTGAGCCTGGCCAGTCGGCGACGAAACAGCGATGTCGGCGTCACCCGTGCGGAACTGGAGCGCCGGGTGGGCACCCCATTGCCTTGAATCAAGAGATATAGGAAAGGACCACAACCCATGTTTGCTAAACCAATCATCATTGCATTTGCAGCAGCGGCTGTCAGTGTTGCACTGAACACCCCGGCTGCATCGATTCAGGGCGGGATATCGCTTTCGGCGCTCCTGGGACCGGCAGTGGCCTGTGCCGAAGAAGCACTCAAGGCCGGCATGGTGGACCCCAAGACCGGCAAGAAAATCAAGTACTGGGCCGCGCCCATGGATCCCACCTACATCCGCAACGAGCCGGGCAAGTCGCCCATGGGCATGGACCTGGTGCCGGTGTACGAGGAAGCGGGAGAGGAGAAGGAGCCCAGCTCAACCATCCGCATCGATCCCGTGACCCAACAGAACATGGGGGTGCGGCTGGGTCGGGTCGAGAAGACAACCCTCTCCAAATCGATTCGCACCTTCGGCACCATCACCTTTGATGAGACCGGTCTGTACTCGGTAAACACCAAATTCAACGGCTGGATCGAAACGCTCTACGTCGATTTTGTGGGGGAGCGGGTGGAGAAGGGCCAGCCGCTGTTCGACATTTACAGCCCCGATCTGCTCACCGCCCAGCAGGAGTACCTCATCGCCGTTCAACAGCAAAAGGGTTTTGCCGGAAAGCAGGGCGGGGGCGCCACCCAGGGAACCGACCGGTTTCTGGACGCCTCGCGCACCCGCCTGGCTTACTGGGATTTTACCGACGAACAGATCGCCCAGTTGGCGGCTGCCGGCGAAATCCAGAAAACCATCACCATTTTCTCCCCGGCCTCGGGTGTGGTCATCAAGAAAGCCGCCCTGGAGGGGCACTACGTCAAGGCCGGCGAGCACCAGTATGAAATTGCTGACCTGTCCACCGTGTGGGTGGATGTGGACATCTACGAATACGAGCTGCCCTGGGTCCACAAAGGCATGCCCGCCGAAATGGACCTGGCCTACACACCCGGTCAGCGCTATTTAGGCGAAGTGCTCTTTATCTACCCCTACCTGGATCCAAAGACCCGGACAGCCCGGCTGCGGCTCTCTTTTCCCAATCCGGACGACAAGCTCAAGCCCGGGATGTACGCCAACGTCTATCTGCAGAGTATTCTGCCCGGCGAGCGGTTGGTGATCCCCCAGGAAGCGGTGATTGACAGCGGCGTGCGCCAGCGGGTGTTTGTCTCCCGGGGAAAGGGAAAATTCGAAGCCAGGGAGGTCACCCTCGGTGCCGAGGGCAACGATTATATGTTCGAGGTGATTGGGGGCCTGTCCGAAGGTGAGGAGATCGTGCTTTCGGGTCAGTTCATGCTGGATTCGGAGAGCCGCCTGAAGGAAGCCATCGCCAAGATGCTGGAGGTGCGAAGCGAGGACTCGGGCGGCGATGCCGCCGACCTGGACATGGACGATCTGAACATGGACGACATGACGCCGGAAGATGACGACCTGGACATGGAAGGCCTGACCATGGATTCGGATGGCTCAGCCGCTGCGCAGGCCCCTGACAAGGAAACCACGCCATGATCGCAAAAATCATCGAACTGTCCGTCAGAAATAAATTTCTGGTGATCCTGGCGACCCTGTTCGTCATCGCCGCCGGCATATACGCCATCGTCAACACACCCCTGGACGCCATTCCCGACCTGTCCGACGTGCAGGTGATCATCTTCACTGAGTATGCGGGGCAAGCCCCCCAGGTGGTGGAAGACCAGGTCACCTACCCGCTGACCACGGCCATGCTCTCGGTGCCGTTTGCCAAGGTTGTGCGGGGCTACTCTTTTTTCGGTCTCTCCTTCGTCTACATCATCTTCGAGGACGGCACCGATCTTTACTGGGCCCGCAGCCGGGTGCTGGAGTACCTGAACTTCGTGGCCGGCCGCCTGCCCCAGGGGGTCACCCCCTCCCTGGGCCCCGACGCCACCGGCGTGGGCTGGGTCTTTGAATATATCCTGGAAAGCGACCGCCACGACCTGGCCCAGCTGCGTTCGATCCAGGACTGGTTCCTGCGCTACGAGCTGGCCAGCGTACCGGGAGTGTCCGAGGTGGCCTCCATCGGCGGACATGTCAAGCAGTACCAGGTGGTCGTGGATCCCAACAAGCTGCGGGCCTACAACATCCCGATCCAGAAGATCCGTATGGCCATCAAACGCAGCAACAGTGACGTGGGCGGTCGGTTGGTGGAGATGGGCGAGACCGAGTTCATGGTGCGCGGGCTGGGCTATATCAAAAGCATCGACGACCTGAACAGCGTGCCCCTGGGCGTGGATGAGCGGGGCGTTCCGATCCTGCTGCGCAACGTGGCCACGGTGAGGCTTGGTCCGGAGCTGCGCCGGGGTATCGCCGACTACAACGGTCAGGGTGAAGTGGTGGGTGGCGTCATTGTCATGCGCACCGGTGAAAACGCCCTGCAGGTGATCGACAACGTTAAAAAACGGCTGGAAGAACTCAAATCCGGCCTGCCCGAAGGGGTTCGTATCACGGCGGTCTACGACCGTTCCGGGCTGATTCTGCGCGCCGTTGACAACCTCAAACGCACCCTGATCGAAGAAAGCATTATCGTGGCCGTCGTGTGCGTCGTATTTCTCTTTCACTTCCGCAGTGCCCTGGTGATTATTTTTACCCTGCCGGTCAGTGTTTTGATCAGCTTTATCATCATGCACGTTCAGGGCATCAATGCCAACATCATGAGTCTGGGCGGTATCGCCATCGCCATCGGCGCCATGGTGGACGGCGCCATCGTCATGATCGAGAACGCCCACAAGCACATCGAGCACGACGGCGGGAAAAAACCGCACTGGGAGCTGATCACCGACGCCGCCACGGAGGTGGGGCCGGCCCTGTTTTTTTCCCTGCTGATCATCGCCGTGAGTTTTCTGCCGGTATTCACCCTCGAAGCCCAGGAAGGGCGGCTGTTCCGTCCCCTGGCCTTCACCAAGACCTACGCCATGATAGGGGCTGCGGTGCTGGCCATTACCATCGTGCCTATTCTCATGGGTTACCTGATCCGCGGCAGGATACGCCCCGAGCACGAAAACCCGGTCAACCGGTTTCTGATCTGGGTCTACCACCCCATTATCAAGGTGGTGCTCAGGAAGAAGACCATAGTGCTGATTACCGTGTTCGTGATTCTGGCCGTGACCTGGTTCCCGGTCAAACGCATGGGGTCGGAGTTCATGCCGCCGCTGAACGAGGGTGACCTTTTGTACATGCCCACTACTTTGCCGGGGATCTCCATCACCAAGGCCAAGGAGTTGCTCCAGCAGACCGATCGGATCATCGCCGCTTTTCCGGAAGTGCACCACACCTTCGGAAAAATCGGGCGGGCGGAGACGGCCACGGACCCGGCACCGTTGAGCATGATCGAGACCACCATCATGCTTCGACCGCAATCCGAATGGCGGGAGGGTATGACCATCGAGAAACTGGTGGATGAATTGGACAAGGCCATCCAGTTTCCCGGCCTGACCAACGCCTGGACCATGCCCATCAAGACCCGCATCGACATGCTATCCACGGGCATCAAAACCCCGGTGGGCATCAAGATCATGGGTGAGGACCTGCAGGTGCTTGCCGATATCGGGGAACAGGTGGAAGTTGTCATTCACGATGTGCCGGGCACCCTGAGCGTCTATGCGGAACGGGTCACCGGGGGCAATTTCCTGGACTACGAGATCCGGCGGGAAGATGCGGCGCGCTACGGCCTCACCGTGGGTGATGTCCAGGACGTCATCATGACCGCGGTGGGCGGGATGAACATCACCCAGACCGTGGAAGGACTGGAGCGCTACCCGGTGAATCTGCGCTACGGCAGCGAACTTCGCGACACTCCTGAAAAGCTGCGTCGGATCCTGGTGCCAACCCCCACCGGTGCCCAGGTGCCCATCGGCCAGCTGGCCGACATCCGCATCGTCAAGGGACCGCCGGTGGTCAAGAGTGAGAACGCCCGCAACAGCGCCTATGTGTATGTGGACCTGACCGGCATCGACGTGGGCACCTATGTCAAGGCCGCCCAGCAGGCCGTTAACGAAAAAATCGATTTGCCGCCGGGCTACAGCCTGGTGTGGAGCGGACAGTACGAATACATGGTCCGGGCCCAAAAGCGCCTGATGATCGTGGTCCCGGTGACCCTGCTGATCATCTTCCTGCTGCTTTATTTGAACTTCAAGAATATTTCCGAAAGCCTGCTGGTGATGCTCAGTGTCCCTTTTGCGCTGACCGGCGGATTCTGGCTGATGTACCTGCTGGGGTACAACATGAGCGTGGCCGTGGGGGTCGGGTTCATCGCCCTGGCCGGCGTGGCGGCCGAAACCGGGGTGGTCATGCTGATCTACCTGGATATCTCTTACCGCAAGTTCAAGGAGAAATATGGCGACCGGTTCAACCGGCGCCATCTCAACCGGGCCATCGAAGAGGGCGCGGTCCTGCGGGTGCGGCCCAAGATGATGACCGTGGTTTCCACCATGGCAGGCCTGGCACCGATCATGTGGAGCCAGGGATCCGGTTCCGAGGTGATGAAGCGCATCGCCGCGCCCATGATCGGCGGCATGGTCAGCGCGACCGTGCTGACCCTGATCGTCGTGCCCGTCATTTATGGGATCTGGAAGGGGCTGCGGCTGCCGGATGGTGATACGGAATCGGCATCGATCTCAACTTAACCGCCGCTGAAATTGCGGCATCACTTCAATACTGGAGAAATTATCATGAAAAAACGAACCCTTCTCTTTACGGCAGTTATCTTCGCCCTGGTCGTCGTGCCGGCCATGGCCATGCAGGGACACGACAGCAGCGGGACGACCGGCGGACACGACATGACGTCCGACGACAAAATGGGTCATGATGCCCACGGCGAGGCGATGGATAGCAATGGCACGGGCGGCACGTTCAAACATCATGATTCGATGGACGGCATAAACGCGGATTTTCAGGTCATGAGCCTGGCCAGCATGAATATGACCTCGGACCAGGGCGAGACCCATCACATCATGGTAGATCTTTCCCGGACAGACGACGGGGCTCCCATAAAAGCGGCCGTGGGCAAAATCAAAGTAGTGGGCCCGGACGGCACGGAGCAGATCAGCCCACTGAAGAATTACAACGGGATCCTGGCCGCCAACTTCACATTTGCGGAGCCGGGTAACTACGGGGTGATTTGCTTGCTTAAATATGATGAGAAAAAATCGGTCTTCAAGTTCTGGTACCATCACATGTAGGTCGCTGTCGCCCGGCATCGGAGACCACCTGCAGTGTAATGCGCGGGCGGGCCTCCGCTGCCGGGCGATCACAATCATTTCCAGGAACCGTGTGGGGCCATGCAGCGCCTCATATCCAATGGCGGGTTGAGATGGACTATGCCGACAACGTAAAAATAGCGATCGTCTTTTTTCTTCTGGCCGCGGTAACGGTGGTGCACCATCTACCGATCGCCGGTTTCTTCGGGGCGCACATTTTTCACCGGGAGCTGTTTTTTTTCCCCATCGTCCTTGCCGGATTGTGGTTTGGCCTCAAGGTAGCCCTGGCGACTTCTGTTGTGGCGAGCATTGTCTATGCTCATTTTTTTGTCCAGCAAACCGGCATCGGAACCATATCGGCACCGCTGGTTGGACTTCAGGTGGTCGGTTTTAATCTCATGGCGCTGCTTACCGGCTGGATGGTGGACCGCCAGCGCCGTCAACAACAGGAACGCGACTTTTTGAATGATACCTTCGGAAAATATGTGTCCAAGGAAGTGCGTGATGAGATTCTCGCCGGACGCGTATCATTAAAAGGAGAACTTAAAGAGGTAACGGTGCTGTTTGCCGATCTCAGGGATTTTACCCGCCTGGTTGAAACCATTCCCCCTCGCGATGTGGTTACGATTATCAACACCTATTTTGAGGCCATGTCCGGGGCGATTGTGTCCCACCATGGCCTGGTGCTCCAGTTTATCGGTGACGAAATCGAAGCTGTTTTCGGGGCGCCGGTGGCGCTCGAAAACCATCAGCAGTACGCCGTCGATGCGGCGCTGGAGATGCGAACGCGTCTGTCACAGGTCAATCTGAACCTTGCCAACCAGGGATTCCCGCCGCTTCGGCACGGCATCGGTCTTCACACGGGCAAGGTGGTGGCTGCCAACATCGGCAGCACCCAGCGGTTGTCCTACGCCATGGTGGGAGAGACGGTGAACATCGCCAGCCGGATTCAGGACATGAACAAAAATTTCAATACCGACATCCTGGTCAGCGATGCCGTCCGTCGGGGCCTCGACCCGGAGGAGGGGATCGAGATGAACCCGCAGGTGCCGGTTGCCGTCAAGGGCGTCCGCGAGCCGCTGCATCTTTACAGCCTCGACAACCAACGCTAATTCAGCGGCCTGCCAATTGAACATTTCCGGTCTGCTTGTCTCATTTGCGTGCTCCTGTTTCGATGGGTTTCGGGTTGCATCCACCACCGTGCGAAAGCCCACGTCCACGAATCCCTCCCAGGGGTATCGCCGCAGCAGGGCCGGCGACGTATCGCCGGTGACCCATGCCACCACCCGGCTGGACAGTTTGCCGGCCACTTCCTGACCGACCCACTCCTTGACCACGACCATGGCCGGGTCGAACCCTTGTTCAGACCCGAGTGACCGGCAGCGGCGCCATCTTGCATCGAGCAGTTGAAAAAGTTCGCGCCGGAGTACTACTTTTTCTTTCCGCTGGCCTTACCCCCTCACCCCGGTCCTCGCCCCCGGGGGTAGAGGGAGACGCAGCCGGTGAACTATCTGATCGTTGTGCTTTTGTCGAATTCCCCTCACACGTTGCCGGGCGGGTTGACCTGGGCGTAGTTGATGGCCGCCACGAAGGCCACGCCGCCGACGATGTTGCCGATCAGGGTCGGGATGAAAAACCGGCCCACCAACGCCGCAGCATCGGTCCCGCCGGCCATCAGCACGTATAAGGCGCTGACCGAGCCGGCGATGATGTGCGCGAACCCACCCAGCCCTACCACGTAGGTGACCAGGATGATAATCGACACCCGTCCGCTTTCGGCCACCGGTAGCAGCCAGACCATCAGGGCGATCATCCATCCGGCGAACAGGGCGCTGAGCAGGGTGACCGGAAAGGTATTGGCCACCACCTTCATGCCGATCTGGGTCAATTCCTGGCGCAGGTCGTCCTGATAGTGACTCATGGCGCACATCAGCAGGGCGAAAATCGCCGCGCCGGCCAGGTTGGCCAACAGCACGATGCTCCACAGGCGGCCCACGCGGCCCAGGGTCCAGCGGTTCTTGCGGTGCAGCAGCTGCAGGATCGGCGTGAGGGTGTTTTCGGTGAAGAGCTGCTGGCGTCCCAGGATGACGATGATGAACCCGATGCAGTAGCCGAATTTGCTGACCAGCGGCGTCCAGTCGGCTTCGGGCAGGTGCAACCCCAGCAGGGCCTCCATCAAAAAAGAGAACCCCATCGAAAGTCCGGCGGCCAGGCCCGACCACACCAGGGCGGCGGCGCTGCGCCCCAGCTCCTCTTCGCCTTCCCGGCGGATGGCCTCGTAAACGATGGCCGCCCGTGGTGACGAACGCCGTCGGGCCTCTTTCAGCTCCTTTTTGTCCAGCCCGTTGTCGATTTTCTGTTGCATCGGCTCAGTGGTTGTGTTCGTGGGTGGTCTCGTCGTCCGGGCGGTGCGGCTCGGCGTGTGAATGGGGATGTTCGTGCTGCGTGTCGCCGTGCCCGTGCGAATGGGAGTGGACGATAATCTGCCCCGTCGCACCGCAGCTGCTGCAATTCTGGGCGCTGATCTTGCCGGTTCCCCGGCACTCGGGGCATTCAGTGGTTTCGGCCTGTGGTTGATCGGTCTTCATCGGTTCGCTCCTCTCATGTTTTTCAAGGTTGCCCGAGCGGCCGTCATCACAGGGAAGATCATCATCACCCAGTCGTTGATGTTCGGCCATTTCGGGTGCTTTGACGCAGACGGCCTGATCATCGACCGTGTCATGGCGCGTGGGTCTACCGGCGGATCCGGCCCCGGTCTTGTCGGATGTATTCATGGCGCTTCTCCTATCCTAATTTTGGCGGTTGCAGACGATGGCGGCGGGTGGGGCCAGGGGCGGCCCCACACCTGAGTGCCAACTATAGCCAGGCCTGAGCCTTGGTAAAATGGGGTGCAAAGGGTAGATGGTGATTGAAAACCCGGTAAAAAGCGGCGTGCGCCACCGGCGGGCGCCGTAGCGTGTGATACCCTGCCAGACGGCGATCTCATCGAACGGTTAGGTCTGCCGCGCCCGCGGGTGCCTGGACAGGGCGCCCAGGGCCGGAAAAATAGCCGACCTGATCGATCACCCCAACGTCCACTACCTGTCCGCGGACCCCACCCAACCGGGCGACTGGCAGCAGGCGATTGGAGAACACCAGGTCGTCGTCAACCTGACGGCCGCGTTCCAGTACGCCGTGGACCGGGAAAACCTTTCCGGGCCGTTTAATTTTTGTGCCCCCGAACCGGCGCGCAACCGCCGGTTGACCCGCACGCTGGCCGCCAGACTCAATCGGTGAGAAACACAATCGAAGACAAGCTTTTTTAGATCGGGTCAATTAGCAGGACGCGGGGCGGCTCCGGTGTGTTGTTTTTCGTAAAGCGCTACCGGAGAACGGGGGGGCGGGCGGGTCAAAATCCGTTGCGCGCCGGTTCAAGGCGCTGTTGGGCTGCCTACCACGGGATCGGCTGCCGATCCCGAAAAAAACCGCCCGTGGGGCCATCGTCGGGCAGCGTGGCCAACCACACCGGCGTGGCGGCGGCCTCCGCGGGAGAAATCGGTGCCTGCGGGCCGCCCAACTCTGTATTGACCCATCCGGGGCAGGTCGAGTTGACCAGGATGTTGCTGCCGCGCAGTTCTCTGGCCATCAGGACCGTAATGGCGTTCAGCAGGGTTTTGGACATGCGGTAGGCCGGGGCCTGGATCTCGGTGTAGGTCGAATCGGGGTTGGCGATCTCGGTCAAGGCGCCCAGGCTGCTGGACATGTTGACGATGCGGCCGTAGCGGTGCCGTTTCATCAGCGGAGCGGCGGCCTGGCTCAGCAGCAAGGGGCCATAGGCGTTGGTCTCCAAGGTGTTGCTCAGCACCTGCAGACCCAGCTCGTCGATGCGGGTCTCCCCGTCGACCAGGATGCCGGCATTGTTGACCAGCACGTCCAGCCGGTCGAAAGTGGCCTCGATTCGGCCCATGGCGGCCTGGATGGAGGTGGCGCTGGTCACGTCCAGCAGCATGAAATGGGCATCCAGCCCTTGTTCGACCAGGCGCTGCTGGGCGGCGACGCCCCTGGCTTCGTCACGGGCGCTGGCCACCACGGTCAGGCCGTGGCGCGCCAGCTGCCGGGCGGTTTCGAAGCCGATGCCGCGGTTGGCCCCGGTTACCAGCGCAACCCGTTTTTGTGTTTTTTCAGATGGCATGAAATCGTCCTTGTCGGCCGGTCCGCGTGTCAGGCCCTGGCCGTCCTTACAAATAATGGTGGCGTTAAACAGTACTGAGTTCACGTAAACAGTAACGGCTGAGGCTCGACATCGCCATAAGGTAAACGATGTATATCCCGGTTTAAAACGGTGTATCCGTCCAGTCAGTTCGATACCTACAACCGCTCCCGGTGTTGTCGCCGGAACGCGGCCCGCGCCCGTGTGCGTTCACAGCGCCGCTGCGGCAAGGCCGGGCGGGCAAGGCGGCCTCAGGCCCCGAACTTGGCCAGCCGCCCGGCGTTGGCCATGGCCAGGGGCATCAGATCGGTCGCCGGAAAGCGCGGGCCCAGGCCGCCGCTCAGGCAGGCCTGTTCGCCGAAGCGGTCGACCGCATCCGGGCGGCAGTGCGCAGCGTGCAACAGGACCGGCACCGGGTGCCAACTGTGACTGTTGAGCATGGCCGGGGTGGTGTGATCGCCGGTTACGATCAGCACGTCCGGGCGCAGTTCCAGCAACTGCGGTATGTGCCGGTCGAGCTGCTCGATCAGGGCGACCTTGCGGTCAAAGTCCCCGTCCTCGCCGGCGCTGTCGGTCTTTTTGACATGCACGAAAAAGAAGTCGAAGTCGGCCCAGCGCCGTTTGAGGGTCTGCAGCTGGTCGGGCAGGGCCGATCCGGATTCGACCACCGTCATGCCGACCAGGGCGCCGACGCCGCGGTACATGGGATACGAAGCCACCGCGGCGGCCCGCAGCCCGAAGCGCGACTGCATGGTGGGCCACTGCGGGCGCCGGGAGAATCCCCGCAGCAGGATCATGTTGGCCGGATCGTGCTCCGCCAGCCTTTCGCGGGCCGCATCGACGAAGCGCTTGAGCAGATCGGCCGTCGCTCGAGCTTCAGGTACCAAGGCCTTGAGCGGCGCCGGCGGCGCATCGACCATCTGGGGGTCGCTGCTGCCGATTTCCGGGCGCAGGCCGCCGAGTCCGTCAATGACCAGCAGGACGATTTTGGTGTCGGCCGGCTGCTGAAGCCGCTGGATCAGGTCGACATTCATATCAGGACGGTTTCGGGGAGGAGGCCGACCCCTCCAGGGTGCACTGGTTGAAATCGATCTCCTGGCCGCACCCCTTGCAGGTGTGGGTGCGGTCGAATTCGTCGGAGAAGATCTCCTTTTTCTCACCACACGCGGGGCAGGTGCAGACAAAGGACTTGAGGCTCTTGAAATTGGCGAATCCCGGGCAGTGCTGCGGTGTAGATGCCATTGCGTTCCTCCTTTGCGGTTGATATGTTCGTGTCTACATCCAAGCGACACCCCTATTCTTATCCGATGATCACGCCCGTTGCCATGGGGTCGAACCGGTATATCGACGGCCTACAGCCCCCACCGGGACGGCAGCGTTTGCGGCGCCTTGCAAATACCGGCAGCATGTGGCCCCAATAGGGTTGGCAGGGTATGGGACTGGCATCCATTTCCCGCTAAATAAAAAGGCGTCTGGCTCGAAACGCGCTACCCACGCTACCCAAACAGGAGGCAACATGACATTCAACGTAGTCAACCCGACCACCGGTGAAAAGGTCGACACCTTCGACACCATGGGCGCGGACGAGGTTCAAGACCGCATCGATGCCGCGGACAGGGCCTACCGCCAGTGGAAGACCCTGGAGATGTCTCAGCGGGCGGCACCCATGCGCGAGGCGGCCCGGATTCTGGAAAGTGAAAAAGAGAGCCAGGCCAGTTTGATGGCCAAGGAGATGGGCAAACCCATCGGCGACGGCCGGGCGGAGATTGAAAAGTGCGCCTGGGTCTGCCGCCACTATGCCGATCACGCCCATGAGATGCTCGAACCGGAAACGGTGCCCACCGATGCCGGGAAAAGCTACGTGGTCTTTACCCCCCTGGGCGTTGTTCTGGGCGTCATGCCCTGGAACTACCCCTTCTATCAGGTCTTCCGATTCGGTGTACCGGCTATGATGGCCGGAAATGCCGTTTTGCTCAAACACGCCGCCAGTGTTCCCGGCTGCGCCCTGGCCATCCAGGCCGTAATGCAAAAAGCCGGGTTGCCGGAGGCCGTTTTCCAGAGCCTTCAGATTCCCAGCGGGCAGGTTCAGCAGGTGATCGACCACCGCGCCGTGAAAGCGGTCGCCCTGACGGGCAGCACGGCGGCCGGGCAGGCCGTGGCCTCCCGGGCGGGTCATCGCATCAAAAAATGCGTTCTCGAACTGGGCGGATCCGATCCCTACCTGATTCTGAAAGACGCCGACCTTGACCTGACCGTGGCGGCCTGTGCGACGGGTCGTCTGCTCAACTCGGGACAGAGCTGCATCGCGGCCAAACGCTTCATTGCCGTGGACGCGGTGCGCGAGGCATTCGAGCAGGGCCTGGTCGCGAAGATGATGTCGGTGCGCATGGGCAGCCCGCTGGATGAAAAGACCCAGATCGGCCCCCTGGCCGGCGGCGGATTTCGGGACATCTTGCATCAGCAGGTGCGCCAGAGCATCGACAAGGGCGCCCGGCTGCTGCTGGGCGGCGAGATTCCGTCCGGTCGGGGCTTTTTCTATCCGCCCACGGTCCTGACCGATGTGCGCCCCGGCATGCCGGTTTTCGATGGGGAGACCTTCGGGCCGGTCGCCGCCGTGGTTCCGGCCGCCGATGAAGACGAGGCCGTTGAACTGGCCAACCAGACCGATTTTGGTCTGGGGGCGGCCGTGTTCACCCGCGACAGCGCCCGGGGTGAGCGCATCGCCGCCGAAAAATTGGAAGCCGGCAACTGCTTTGTCAACGCCTTTGTGAAATCGGACCCGCGCCTGCCCTTCGGCGGCATCAAACAGAGCGGCTTCGGGCGGGAGCTGTCGCACTACGGCATCAAGTCGTTCGTCAACGTCAAGACCGTCTACGTGCGTTAGGGTTCGTTCCCGGGCATCTCATCCCAACAGGCGTTCCACCGCCACCACCGCTGCGGTCAGGTGCCAGCGGGAATATAGATGGTAGTGAATGTGGATCAATTTCAAAATTGCATCTCCCTCTACCCCCCCGGGGAGAGGGCCGGGGTGAGGGGGCAAATTCGAGCCCTTCATCCCTGGCGTCGTTCCTAGACATACCACCAACCCAGGGCCGCGCCTATCGACAGGCTCAATGTGCGATGGTGCAGCATGGCTTCCTGCAGCCGGCTGAGCAGGATATAGGCCACGGGGATGACCAGCAACGTCAGGGCCGTGGAAACGAAATTGCCCATGGTGATGACTACACCCATGTGCGCCCGGGCGTTGCCGCCGGCGCCGAAGCCCAGGGCGATGGGCAGCATGCCCAGCACCGAGGAGGCGGCCGTTATGACGACCGGTCGAAAGTGCGTGTGTGCGGCGTCGCGGGCGGCTTCCTCCAGGCTGCTGCCCCGGGCGCGCAGCACGTTGGCGTAGTCGACCAGCAAAATGCCGGTTTTGGTGACCAGGCCGACCGGCAGGATCAACCCGATAAAGGAGAAAATATTCAGGGTCATCCCCAGCAGGTAGAGGGTTCCCGAAGCGCCCACAGCCGCCAGCGGCAGGGTCAGCAGGATCGTAAACGGGTGCAAAAACGATTCGAACTGGGCGCACAGAATCAGGTAGACGAACACGATCGAAAAGCCGATCGTGACGGTCAGGTAGAAAAGCGACTCCCGAAAATCCTGGGCCTGTCCGGTCACCTCGGTTTCGAATACGCTGGGAAGGGACTACGCCAGTCGGTTCCGCAGCCCGTTCAAGGCCTGACCCAGGGCGGTGTCGGGTGGATTCTGGGCGCTGATCGTCACCGACCGGGCGCGGTTGAAATTGAATCGTCTTGATGTCCTCAATGGTGTTGAGCTGCTCTTCGAGCGGTTCGACGACTTCGGTCTCGATCACCTCCGGGTCGGCGCCGCGAAGCACCACGCTCACGTTGACGATCGGAAATTCGATGTCGAAAGACTTGCGCACCGGCAGCTGCTGGTATCCGTAAATGCCGAAAATGATCATCACCATGAATACCACCACGGTGAAAACCGGCCGGCGGATGCAATAGTTCCAGATCATGAAGTCGTTGGCCGCGGTCGAGCGCCTCTCCTTCACGAAAATGAATCGCCTGCACCATGTCGGATATTTCGGGTCGGACGGTTATTTCGGCATTGACCACCAGGGCGGGCGGCAGGGCCCACGCAATTTCAAGATTCCCGTCGATGCTGACCTCACGGTCAAGGCTTTTTTCGAGCGATCCGGTTAGTTGCGGCTTCAAGCGATTCATGTCCCAGTAAAAACGACCCAGGCGACGGCGCCGGCCAGCACCACCAGAAAGGCCGTTAGCATAAGTCCCACGGTGGGGGCTTTTTTCATAATAAGGACTTCCTTCTGACCTGCCGGTTACGCCAAGGATCCCGTGGCCCGGGTGGCATCATTTGCCACGCGCAACGCGGGCAGCGCCGGGACGCATCCGTCAAGGCCTTGGTCTCATCGTCGATAACCTCATGTTATGAATATTGCCTGAGCCGGGCGGCGCACAAAATAGGGTGCAAGATGTATTGTGCCCCAAAAAAGAAGGCATGCGTGCAGCGGCCGGATGCGGCCGAACCTGTCAGGGGTGGTGACGGCAAGGATCCTGAAGCTCGATGGATACGGCGTGCGGCGGGGGATACGGTGCCCGGCGCGGGCAAATAGGGCCCAGCGCGTATGGGGGCCGGGAAAATATTTTAGTAGATTGCCGCTAAACACTGCAGCCACAGGAGAACTTCCCATGAATCAACCGGTAACGCTTGAACTGGAAGAGAATAAGGTCCGTTTTACCCCGGACGGCAAGGTGGCGGTGGTCGACGCCATCGGGGCCTTGAGTGAGGCCGACTGTCCCCAGTGCCTCTGGGCGGACTTGAAGCGCAGCCATCCCCACATCGGCAGGTGGTGCAGCGACTACCGTTTTTCGGAAGAAGTAACGGTTGCCGTTGCCGGCCGGCAAAGCTGGATGCGCATTCAGGATCTGCTGCTTGATCACCTGATCGAAAACGAGTTTTAGGCGGGGTCATCCGGTGGCCTGGGGGCCTCCGTGGCAGGCCCGTAGATGGCCTGAAGCAGCTGGGCCGCGGGGGCGTTTTTGCACACCAGCGCCTGGGCGCCGGCGTCGCGCATCTGCTGGACGATCGCATCGTCTTCGAACATGGACAGGCCGATGATGCGTACCTCGGGAAATTCGCGCCGGATGGCTGCCGTGGCGTCGATACCGTTCATATTTGGCATGGAGACGTCCATGACAACCACATCCGGTCTCAGGCAGCGCACCTGCGCGATGGCCTCGTTGCCGTCGGCCGCTTCTCCGACCACCTCGATGGCTGGATTGTTGGCAACCATCTTGATCAGGCCTTTGCGCATCAGGGTGTGGTCGTCAGCGAACAGCACCCGCAGGCCGCCGATGCGGTGGCGATCGGCCGGGGCGGTCGGTGGCTGCGCTGGATCACCCTCGGCGGCGGGTGTGCTGCCCTTGGCCATGTGGATCGGTTCCGTGGGAACCAACAGGGTGAAGTGGCAGCCCTGATCGACGGCGCTGTCGATGGCCAGACGGCCCCCCATGTAGCTGGCGCGTTCGCGCAGGCTCAGCAGGCCCAGACCGGCGGCCTTTTCCGAGCCGGCATCCAGGCGGTCGGGGTTGAACCCGCGGCCGTGGTCAACGACCTCGAGCACGAGGCGCTCGTCGGCCTGGGACAAGTGGACGTGTGCATCGTTTACACCGGCATGCTTGACCACGTTGAACAGCAATTCCTGCAGGGCCCTGAACAAGAAAACGACCAGGGGATTACTGTCGATCTTGGGTGTGGCGTGCGTGTGCAGGTGCACCCGCAGTCCGAACTGCGCTTTGAACTGCCTGACCAGCCACTGCAGGCTGGCGTCCAGGCTGACGTGCTGAAGCATGGGTGGGTTCAGTTCGTGGGAGAGCTGGCGCGTTTTTTCAATGGCCGTTTTTAAAATCCGGTCGACGCTTCCGATTAGGGAGTTGGCGGCCAAGTCGATGTCGGCCGCCTCCAGCTGCAATTTGGCGGCCGCCAGCATCTGCTGCAGGTCGTCGTGCAGCAATTGGGCGATGCGCTGGCGCTCGCGCTCCTCAGCTTCGATCAACTCGACCGTCAGGGCCTGAAGCTGCCGGGCGCGTGTGTCGGCGACGGCGGTTCGCTCCGCGACCAGCCGTTCGAGGGTGTCGTTGGCGCTGCGAAGCTCGGTTTGGGCCTGTTTGACCAGCTCGATGTCGGTTGCCGTACCGAACCATCTGACAATTCGCCCGGCGGCGTCGCGCACCGGGATGGCCCGGCTGAGGTGCCAGTGGTAGCGGCCGTCGACCCGCTTGACGCGATGCTCGGCGTGATAGGTTTCACCTTCTTGGAGCGCGCGCTGCCAGGCCGCCAGGGTCGCGGCTTCGTCGTCCGGGTGCAGCACCGGCTGCCACTGGAAGGTGCCGTCCCTCATGCGTTCGATGCCGTGATACTCCTCCCGGCGGCGGTTGTAGTAGTCGACCTGTCCATCCGCGCCGGCCATCCAGACCAGTTGGGGCAGGGCATCGGCCAACTGGCGAAACTGCGCTTCGCGCTGCTTCACGGCGGCTTCGGCCTGCATGCGCGCGGTGGCGTCGATGCCGACCGCCAGGATCTCGGTCACCTTGCCGTTCTGGTCGAAGATCGGCCGGTTGGTCCAGGCCATCCAGACCCGCCGGCCGTCCCGGCAGATGTTTTCGTTGATGTTGCTGATATAGCGATCGGGATGGTCGACGATCTTCTGGACCAGCCCGGACAGGTCAGCCCCGGTGGAGGCGCGTCGGGGGACCAGGATGCCGACGTGTTGGCCGACCGCCGCCTGGTGCGGGTATCCGAAAAAGGTTTCGGCGTAGTCGTTGAAAAAGGTGATCGTACCATCGCTGCGCCAGCGAATGATGGCGCTGCCGGCGTGTTGGACCAGTTCTTTGTAGCGGCGTTCGCTTTCGCGCAGCTTCTGTTCGGCGGTTTTGCGCTCGGTGATGTTGATGAGGGTTCCGATAACCTGCGTGGCGGCGCCGCCCGGGCCGGTCGTAAAGACGGCATGACGCGACAGACAGTGGACCCAGCGGCCATCGTGGGTCATGAAGCGATATTCGATCTGCCGCACCTCCTCTCCGGCGTGGACCATCTCATCCATATGCCGGCTGACCCGAATTTGATCGTCGGGATGAAATTTTTCGAAAAACTGTTGTCTGTCCAGGACCGTCAGGGCCTCGAGGCTGTAGCCGGTGATTCTGGTGTACTGGGCGTTGACGAACACGTTGCGATGCAGGTTGAGATCGAAGACGTAGATGCCGTCGAGAGAGGTGTGGAGCACCTTGCGCACGAACCGATTGGATTCGATCGCTGCCTGGGGCGGGCCGATGGGCTGGACTGCGGTCGTTGTCATGGTCCTGCTCTCGAATTTTTTTGGGAAAGCCTACGATCGATAGCATGCCAGTCAAACAGGCGGGCCTGGGCTCTTGCAGGCACGGCCGTGACGACAGCGCATCGGTTTGATAGGCAACTATTAGCAGTAACATTAGAATTCTGGCAATACTTATGTGGGGGTCGGCCAGGCCCTGTAAACGCGAAAAAGGCCGGCAGGATTCTCAAATAAGGTCCATGCCGTATTTCGTCCGATGGGGATGTTTGATAATTGTGATCGACGTGAACGACCCCATTTGCAACTTACAGCCAAGGAGAGCGCCATGAAGATCGGAGACAGAGGCCCTTTGAAAACCATCATCGATCGGGACAAGCTGATGCAGTTGAAAAACTGTGCCGCCTGTGGGCGCCCGTTCAACCTGGGTGACCCGGTGGTTCTGGCCTGTGGGGCCTGGGAAGGCCCGCCCCAATTGATCCACGAAGACGAAGCGGTTTACGATAAGGACAATTCCCGCTACGTCGAACGCAGGTGTTTCCAGGCCCAGCGGTGACCGGTTCGCACCAGAGCGCCCCTGTCGGGGCTGCGCTCGATCCCGCCTCACGGCTCACCGGCGCTGGATCTTCAGGTCGCGGCACGATTGGTCGAGACGGTTCGTTTCGTAGCCGGGAATCGCCACGTGAATGTCGAGCGGCCCGGTCCGGCGATCGAGATCGATATCCAGCAAAAGGTTCCCCGCCGATGGTCGTATGCGGACCGTCACCTGTCCGCCGGGAACCAGCGTGGGGCCGAATGAAACCTCCCGGCCGTTCTCCAGCCATTCGGGGAAGAGGCCGGATCCGATCACGATCGTGCGGCCCTCTTCGCGCACGAACAGGTTGCGCATCATCATCAGCCACTCCGCCGCCGCCCAGCCGTGTTGGCCGTCTCCCATGCAGCCGCCCCTGGTGAACGGGTGAATGGCTTCCGGCCACTGCCCGGTGGGTGAGGCCAGGTCGGCGGTGGCCTGGATCAGTTGCCGGTAGGCTGGATCGCCGGCCCGCAGCAGGGTCTGGGCCATGGCCAGCGTCAGGTAGGCATTGATCCCCGAGTGGATCATGTCCTGGAAGAAGGCGCCGGAGCGAAAGCAGTTGGTCATCAGAAAGTCGGCCGTGTGCATGATCAAGGAGTCGTTGGGCGGGGTCAACTGGAGCGGGTAGTCGGCCACCATCGAGCCGATCGCACCGGCGTCCATGCGGCGATAGGGAGAGGCGGGAATGGCCCCGTTTCTCCTGTTCTCGGAAGTATTGGCAATGCTCTCCAAAATGCGTCGTTGAAAGCTGTCGGCCTGGCGGGCGTACTGGCGCTGTTTGTCAGGAAGCTGGCGATCTTCGGCCAGGCGGGCGGCCGCCTGCAGCCCGGCCACCCCCCAGAAATCGTCCCAGTAGTAGTAGTCGTTGGGTCCCAGGTGTTCGGCGCTGAAGCCGGCCGGCAGCAGGCCGCGGTGGGGCTTGTTGTGTGCAGCGGTCTGGCGGCGTTTTTCGATGATCCAGTCCGCGCCCTTGAAAATGGATCTCATGAAGTCGTCGTCGTAGGCGATCCCGGTCAGGCCGTGCAGCCGCCCGGCGATCCACAGCACCTGGCCGTTGGAATCCCACTCTCCCTCCTGTGACCGAAAGTATCCCGTCAATGTCTGACGCGACGGAAATTTTGCGATCATGTGCTTGGCCCGTTGCGACAGCCCGATGCCCAGCATGGCATGGATCATCAGGCAGGCATCCCGGAACCAGAAGCGTTTGTAGGTGTACGGGCCCGGATAGGCCTCATCGGCACTGAGCAGCAGCACGGTGCGCACGGCCGCATCGTAGAGAAATTGCATCTTTTCGTCGGGCACCTTCAGCTGCGCGGTTTCGGCCAGGCGGTGCCGCCAACCGCGAACCGGCACACGCGGCCTGGCCGCTCGCCAGGAGGTCGCCGGGCCAGCCTTTGCATCCATCAACGGCAGCGTCATGGTAACCTCTGCGGTTTGGCCTTTTACCATCGGAAACAGGGCTGCGGCGGTGGCCATGCCGATCTCGCAGGTAACGGCGGTTTTTTGTTCCGGCTGGTTCAGGTGGTGGGCGACGTCGCCCGTTGCGTAGCTGGAAAAGAGTACTTTTTGCGGTGTCTGGTCAAGCTCAGGGCCCTCCTGGTCGTTGATTCGAAAGCGGTTTTTGCGGCGATCGAAGGCGACCGCATCGATGAACTGAACGCCTTCGGGATTGTAGGGGCGCAGGGCCACCACCAGGTGCCCGCCCTTTCCGTCAAAAGCCCTGGCGTGAAGGTGCGTTTGAAATCCATCCGGCGTCCGGTCCACCCACGCGGTCGTCTGGAGCCACAGGCCCGCCCGTTGGGTCCGGGTGGAGATCCGCAGCCCGTCGTCTTGCAGGGCCAGGTCCTGGCGGGCGCTGCCGGCTTCCGATGGATAGAGCGTGCCGTCCTGATTCGACACCACCCAGACATCGATGGACCATCCGTCAAGATAGGGCGTCAGCAGGCCCCTGGGATCAACGATGGGGTAAAAGGGCAGATCCGGATGGCCCACGGCCGTCCAGTTGCGATGGGTCAGGTTGACGTGGCTGAAGGCGAACCCCCTGGGAATAAAGGAGGTGTCATTGGGTTTGAACTGTTTGACGATCCAAAAGGGCCAGACCCAGTCCAGGTTGTACTGGATGGCCCGGGTGTTGACCAGGCCCCTGGCATGGAAAACGACCCCGGCCCGGATCAATTCGATCGGTTCCTGTACTTCCGAAGGGTGGCCGAATCGGCGCAGGCGGGCCATCAGGGTGATGGGGTCCAGAAAGCCGTAGGCCCGTGCGGCGCGCTTGATGATGAATTTCCAGGGCAGCCATTTTTTCAGCATGCCGGATTGCCTCCTGACTGGCACGCGTCCGTCGTGCCTTGCCGATCCGGATCGGATTCGACCAGACGGTCGTACCGCTGTTTGAGTTTGCGTGAAATGAAAAAGACGATCACAAACAAAATGGCGAACACGACGAATATATGAATGCTCCACTTGGAGGCCGCGTCGCCCAGGACCACGAAGGGGATGCCCATGAGCCCTTGAACCAGCCAGCCGATCCAGAAGTAATCCCAAAAAGAGATTCCCGAGACCGGCAGCAGGTAGTTTTTGACCGTGTACGGCAGTCCCGGCACGGCCATGAACAAAAGCCCGAATTCACGGCAGCGCTCCGGGGCAACATTGAAGATGGGGTAGTTCTTTTTGCGGACCAGCCGGTCGAGCCGGCGGTGTAAAAAGCGTCGCACCATAAAAAAGGCCAACAGGAGGTGGCCCGGGATCAGCATCAGGGCGATCAGGCTTCCCCACAGGGCGCCAAAGCGGACGCCGACCAGCACCAGCAGGGTCGAGATGGGAAAGAAAATGGCCGGCAAAATCAGAAAGGACCCCACCACGATGGCCGGATGGGTCCGATCGCTGCTCAGCAGGGCCAGACCGGCCTGGACCTCCTCCTGGAAATAGATGAAGGCCGTCCCGATGGCGACGACAGCCAGGGTCGTCAGGAGCAAGGCACGATAGTGGCGCAGGATTTCAAACACGGCTATCTCCTTTGTGCGGCGCCGCCGGAATAGATGTGCGAGTAGGCCGATCCGCCCGCCAGCAGCGGGTTGCCGGCCCGCTTGAGCCGGGCGGCCACGTGGTTGGCCGATGCCGGGCGAAACATGGCGTGCCGCTCCCAGGTGGCGCGGTCGATAAATTCAAAGGCCGGCACGGCCGTTTTGACGCCGTAAAAAAGCTCTGCTTGAACGGCCGGGGTGGAGGACGGAGATCCGGAATAAAATGGTTTGACCGCAAAGGCGCCGTCTCGGATCAGTCGGCGCACAAACGGCATCCGGCCGCGCCGCAGGGCCCCTTGGAACTGGGTCAGCGCCAGGCCGTCGATCTGAATCAGGATCAGCCCCGGCGCGTCGCCGGCGCCGACACAGCGCGGCAGACCCAGCAGCCGCACGGACCACTCGCTGCGTGACACGACCTTGCGCAGGCGCCGGTACCCGCGCAAGATGGCATCAATGAGTGTCATCGAGGTCCACCACGGCTCTGGTGTCATCGGTGGCCTGGATGATGGTTTCGGTCATCTCCGTGACCAGATCCCACTCGGCACGGCAGGCCAGCAAAAACTTGTCCCAAACATCCAGATCGGCGGTCTTGAATTTGCCTTCTTCGATTCTGGCGCCGACCGCATCCGCATACAGGCGCAGCATTTTCCGGGCCGAGCGGTCCCGTGCGAAGGTCTTCGCCGTGCGCCGTGCGGCATCGACCCAGTCGGCAATTTTTTCAGGTTCCGCCATGGCCCAGCTGAGCACTTCGGCAAACTGCGCTTGGGAAGCGTCACAGGGCAGCAGGCACCCGTTGACCCCATTGTCAACCACCTCGCGGGCCCCGGGGGCATCTATGGCCAGGACCGGCACACCGGCCGCCATCGCTTCGGTCAACACCATCCCCTGAGTCTCGGATGTGGAGGCGAATGCGAACAGGTTCATGGCCGCATAGGCATCGGCGAGGGCCTGGCCGGTCAGCTGGCCGGCCATGACCAGCCGCTGGCCCAATCCGGATTGGTCGAAGATCGCCGCAATCTCCTCTTGACTGGGGCCTGATCCCACCACCAGGAAACGTGAGCGGGTGTTCGCCTGCATGGCTCGGGCCACGGCAGCGGCCAGATAGGTCAGATTCTTTTCCGGTGCCAGGCGGCCCAGATGACCGATTACGAACGACTGCGGATCGATGCCGTGTTTTTCGCGAAACGATTTGCCGTTGCCCGCGGCGAAAAAGGACACATCCACCCCGGTCGGGATCTCGAAGATCGGCACGCGCACGCCGCGCGTCTCGATCAGTTTCTGGATGCTGAGGCTGGGGGCCACGACCCGGTCGCACAGGTTGGCGTAGTTGGTGGACAAAAATGTCGCAAAACGCTTCATCGTGTCCGGGTTTTTGGCGATGTAGTGCGTGTATTGCTCATACAAGGTGTGGTGCGTGAAGATCAGGGGCAGGTTCCGGCGCCGGGCGGCCCGCAGGGCCGCGTCCCCCAGAAGGTAGGGGTGATGGCTGTGAATGATATCCGGCTCGAATGAATCCATTTTTTCATCCACGATAAACGGCGAGGGGATACGCACCGAAAAGTCGCTGCCGTTGAACTTTTGGATGGCCGGTACACGGAATATGTCGCGGTCGCTGCGGTCGTGTTCTTCATATCCGGGAAAAGTCGGCGCAACGACCAGCACGCAGTGCCCGCCGTTGCGCAAGTCCTGGGTAAAAAATGAGACCGACCGGGCCACCCCGCCCACGTGGGGCAGGTACGTGTTGGTGAACATGCAGATATTCATGCCGGCATCCTTACCGTAAAGGTGTGTGTCTAAAAGATGATCGACGATTCAGGGCAGCCGCATGCCGCAGTCGATTGCCATCTCGAAGCATAATGAGGCACTATAGCAAGCCGCAGTTGAATCGAAATAGGAGGGACAAGGTATTTTTAAAAAAACAAGGCTGTAGTTGGCGGGTAGGTGGGGGGCGGCGGGGTTGGTGGGGGCCTAAATTGGCAATATGGCGTTGATCCGGGTTCCCTGGCCCGGGTGCGATTCGATGTGAAACGAGCCGCCGAAGATTTCGCAGCGTTCCCGCATGGCGGTCAGGCCGTAGCCGCTCAACGGGTCTTTTTCGGAGAGGATCTCGTTTACGTCGAAGCCCCGGCCATCATCCTCGATGCGCAGGGAGATGGAGCGGTTGCCGTCGGAGTATCCCATGTGCAGGCGGACGGCAGTGGCGTCGCTGTGTTTTTCGGCATTGCTCAGGCCTTCTTGGATGATACGGTAAATGATGATTTTCATGGTTTCAGGGACATCTTGCTCGGCAATGCGCTTTTCGAAATCGACATGGATGTTCCCATACAGGCGTTGAAACTGGCGCAGGTACCACTGGATCGTGGCCATCAGGCCCAGATCGTCCAGGATCGTGGGGCGCAGATTGGCCGAGATGCGCTTGGTCTCTTTGATGGTCGCCAGCAGGTAGGCGATCTCCTGCGTCAACGGTTCGTCCAGTCGGCCGTGGTGCTGCTCGCGCTGCATCTCTTTTTCTTCGAGGCTGAATTTGATGGCCGCCAGGCTGGCCCCGATGCTGTCGTGCAGTTCCTTGGAGATGGTTCGGCGATCCGCCTCCAAGACGTCCAGGATGCGTCGGGACATGTTTTTCAACCGCTCCCGGGATATGCTCAGGGCATCACCGATGCGTTTGCGCTCGGCCACTTCGCCTTCCAGTACACGGATCGTGGTGTTGAGGTCCTGCGTTCTTTCGGACACCTCGTCCTCCAGCTGGTTCATCGTGGACTCCAGATGTCGCTTGTGTTCGACGGTTCGGGTGACGTCGGACGCGACGATGAGGGCCATGCGGTTGCCGTCGTCGGTGCAGCCCAACGGAGTATTGAAAAGTTCCCAGACCAACGGCTCTCCGCTGGTCGTCTTCAATGTAACGCGCATGGGCGCCAGCACATTTTTCGGTTCGAATAGGCCGTTGAAGCGAAATGTGTGCTTGGGGGCGCAGTCGTTGAGCATCCGATCGGACCATGCATCCAGGGTCGGTATCTCTTGGCCGGAAAGCCCGGTCGCCGCCTCGAAGGCATGGTTGATCATCAGCAGGCGTCCATCGTCACTGGCGACGAGGACCGGGACTGGCGCGTTGCGCAGCGCCTGAAAGTAGGGCGCGTCGATGCGGGTCGTGACACCGCCGCCAGAATCGGGGGCGATGGGCAGGTTCTCGGACATCCTCATTTCCTTGGCTATCTTTTTGTCTCGACCAGGCCGTTTTGAATGGCGAAGGCCGTCAGCTGGGCGATGTTGTGCAGGTCCAGTTTCCCGATCAGGTTGGCGCGGTGTTTCTCGACCGTTTTTACGCTGATGTGCAGAAAATCGGCGATATCCTTGTTGGTGTAGCCTTCGGCGAGTAGTTTCAGCACCTCGCGCTCGCGCTGGGTGACGGTGTCCCAGCGGGAGTTCTCCTTGAGCTTTTTGCGCCCGGACAAATACCCTTCCATCACCTGGTTCGAGATGCCCGGACTGATATAGGTCTTGCCATCCAAAAGGCTGTCCACCGCCAGCATCAACTCATCCCTGCTGGCATCTTTGATACAGTATCCATCGGCACCTGCTTTAAAGGCCTCAAGCACATATTGATCGGATTCGTGGATCGTCAGGGCCAAAATTCGTACTGTCGGCAGTTCGCGCTTGACCTCTTTCATGACCGAGATGCCGCCCATTTTGGGCATGGAAAGGTCCAGCAGCACCAGATCGGGTGCGGCTTTGCGGATTCGGCGCACCCCCTCCAGGCCGTCTTCGGCCTCGCCGACGATCTCGATGTCCGGCCGTTTGCTCAGCATGGATTTAAGGCCTTCGCGAAACAACTGATGATCCTCGACAAGGAATACGCGATGTTTTTTTTCCATTGCACAGCCCTTCCGGTAAGATTGTGAGCCTGCGATTGATCGGTGGGGCAGCGGGAGCGGCTTTCCCCGGATCGCGAAAAAAGGTGAATTCCGGAAAAATTATAGGGTAGATGGTTTTTTTTGGCAACGCGAAACCCAATTAAGTCCGGTGGAAATAAATAAATCCGCCAGGATTGCGCCGGATGTGGGCTGGTCTTCAAGGCGCGGCAAATGAAGCGTATTGGAATACGTGACATTTGGGGCAACACCGAAGACCGGCGCAAAGACAAGCAAAATGTGGATTTACTTATTTCCACCGGACTAACATCACGGTCACCGAAAAATCAGGCCCTGCCGCTGCGGCGCAACGCGGTGTGAATGGCATCGATCAGGCGCAGGCCCCCGGAGCGTTCTTTGGAAAGAAAATGGTCCGCGCCATTTTCGATCGAGGCGGCTTCGTGCTCGGCCGAATCGTGGCTGGTCAACACCACGATTCGGCTTTCGGGCAGCATCGCCTTGATGGCGGCGATAAACGCGATGCCGTTTTCGCGGGGCAGAGCGATATCTAAAAATACGACATCCATGGGATCGGTTTTCATGATGGCCCGGGCCTGTGCGGCATTGTCGGCCTCTTTGACC
Source organism: uncultured delta proteobacterium (assembly GCA_963785365.1). Lineage (GTDB taxonomy): Bacteria > Desulfobacterota > Desulfobacteria > Desulfobacterales > Desulfosarcinaceae > Desulfosarcina. The sequence goes on from CAWAUZ010000004.1 coordinate 112,423, forward strand.
TGGACGTGCGTTTCGCTGGTCTGGACAACCTCCTTGAGCGTTTTCCTGAAGATCGCAGACTGGTCCAGGATCAGTACTTTTTTAGCGGCTATCATCGTGGCTCCCCAGTCTATTGAATTCCCGTTCGGCTAATGCTACCGCATCTTGACCGGGGGTGGCTATGGGGTACAGGCTGTATTTACTCTCCTGGACAGCCCACGATGGGGTCACATCGGCCATGGACGGCCTGATTTGATCGGGGTCGTCGGACGGCGGCTCTTTCACCGGGGGCTCCGGCGGTAAATCCCAGGGCTTTTCCACGGGTGGAATCTCCGGTGCGGGGGGTTTTGGGTAGGGGTCGCCGGGTTCTTCGACCGGCGATTTGCCGGGCTTGCTGGGCGGCTCTTCTACCGGCGGCATTTCCACCGGGCGGTCGCCGGATGGCCGGACGCCGGTCGCTGGCGTGGCCTGCGCCGCAGCATCGGGTTGGTGATGCAAAAGGGTCGTGTTGTCGTCATATGTGGGCATAAGTTCTCCTGGTCGGTCGTAGGCCGTCATGGTTTCTCCCGGTAGCGCATGGTCAGCACCGGACAAGCGGCGCTGCGTACGACTTTTTCGGCCACCGACCCGAAAAACAGGCCCTTGATGCCGCTTCTGCCGTGTGTGGCCATGACGATCAGGTCGGCCTGCTCCTCGTCGGCCAACGCCACGATACTCGTGGCCGGATCGCCGATAACCACGCGATGATCGGCCAGAATGCGCTTTCCGGCGTGCTTGTCGATCAGCTCCTGCATGGCATTGTGGGCATTTTCCGTCATCTGCCCCATGATCTGGGGGATTTGATCCATGACCTGGGTGGTCAGTGTGTACGACGGCGGCGGGGTCGGGTCGATCTGATTGATGGCATGCACCAGAATGATCGCGGCCGAATAGCGCTCCGCCAAGTCGACGGCCGATCGCAAGGCGGCATCGGAAGGCTCGCTGAAGTCCACCGGACAGATAATTTTGCGAATCTCTTTCATCGACCACTCTCCTTGGTTGGTGGGTTGTCGGTTGCAGGATCACCCTATCACCCCATCGATCGCGATCCAATAAAGCCTGTCCCCCATTACGGCGCCAGGCAGCCCTGATTGTGGGCCGATTTTGACGGTTGCCGGTAGGCAATAGCATCCGGGGTGTGCGGTCGGTAGTCGACACGGGTGTGGTCAAACCGGTCATGCGTGACAGCGCGGCCATTGCCCGGGACGTTCGCAGCAGCCTGGCCCAATTGCCGCCCGGAAGCGATCTGAACATCTCCGTGGCCGTGGATGGTGGCAGCGTCATCCTCACGGGGCAGACTGACTCCTGGGTGCTCAGCAAATTGGCCGTGCAAACGGCCGTGGCGGTCAACGAGACCCATGTTCGCCTGTCCGGATCGGTTGCGACGCCGGGGCTCAAGGTCCGGGCCGGGAATATCACCACCCAGATCGAAGGGGTCTTGACCCTGGACAACCAGATTACCGTGGCGGCCAAGAGCGGCCGTCCAAGTGATGCAGACATCACGGCCGCCATTGTCGAGGAGCGGTTCTGGAGCCCTTACGTGGACGGCGATCGGATTGCCGCGACGGTGACAGACGGGCGGGCCATTTTAAAAGGGTTCGCTGCCAATCGCTTTGCGGCCTACATGGCCGTGCAGAACGCATTTGAAGGAGGGGCCGCCACGGTTCAGACCGTGCTGGCTTTAGACGGTGGCAGCACCTTTGATCAACGCTTTACCAGCGTCTTCTAACGGTTTCGTTCCGGTCGGTTGTTCAGCTTTAGGCCCTGATAAATCCAGTTCAGATATCCACGTCCGCCACCAGCGGCAGGTGATCGGAGGCCATGGCCGCCCCGGCGTGCCGATAAAGCGCCAGGGATATCAGCCGGTCGGCCGGGTCGACCCAGATGCGGTCGAGCGCCAGAAGCGGCCGATGGCTGGGAAAGGTGGCCGGCGCCGGCAGGCGGCCGAATCGGCGGTTCATCCAGCGCAGGGGGCGCCCCCACGACAGCCACTCGTTGAAATCGCCAAGCAGGATCGTCAGGCCGGCATCGGAATGGTCGAGCAGCGGCAGCAGCCGGCCCATCTGATAGCGGCGTTCTCCGGAACGCAGCCCCAGGTGGGTGGCCACGATCCGCACCCTGCCGCTGTTCACGCCCAGATCGACGGCCATGGCCCCGCGCGGCTCCCGGCCGGGCACGCTGATGTCCAGACGGTCGACCCTGGCTGGCGCAATCCGCGTCAAGATCGCATTGCCGTAGTGGCCCTTACGATCCAACAGGGTCGGCCCGGCAATGGCCTGGGCACCCATGGAACGGGCCAGGTCCGCCAGAATGTTCCGGGGACCGTCGGCATCGAAGCCCACCTCCTGAAGGGCAACCACATCCGCATCCATCCGTCGCAGCACCGCCGCGATGCGCTCCGGGGACTCCATGCCGTCGCACCCGACGCAGCGGTGAATGTTGTAAGTGGCGATTCGCAGCATGGCTTAATCCGCGTCTCCGGCGGCCTTGTCATCCGAGCCCGCATCCGGCCCGGCGGACCGATCGGCGCGTTTGTGCTTGACCCAGCGGCGCAGAGCGAAAAGGCCCGCACCGACGAGAACGACCATCAGGGCCAGGGCCGCGAAGTGGATCAGGTTCGGGCGACGCAGGGATGCGGAAATGCGGTCCGCCAGCAAGGCGATGGCAATGACGCCCGGCAGCATGCCGGCCAGCGTTCCGACGGCAAAATCCTTCCAGCGGATCTCGGACACGCCGGCGATCAGGTTGATGACCGAAAAGGGAGCCACGGGGACGATGCGCAAGGTGATAATGGCCGCCAATCCGGGGGCGCCCGAGAGTTTGCGGCTGAGTCGGTTGAGCAGGCTGCCGGCAAATCGCCGGACGGTGTCGCGTCCCAGCAGGCGGCCGGCACCGAAGACGAACAGGGCGCTCAGCTCGGATCCGGCCAGGGCGTAGCCCAGGCCCCACCAGGGACCGAACACCATCACCGTGGCCATGACCATCAAGGTGACCGGAAAGGCGACTGCGCCGCCGACAAGATAGGCTGCCATGACCAGAAGGGGGGTAAACGGCTGACTGCGGATCCACTGCCCGGCGGCGCGTGCGGATTCCAGGTCGACCCACTCGCCGGCGGGGGTCCAGCGCCAGATGGCTGCCAAGGCCAGCACCCCGACGATCGACACCACCACCGTCATCAGGTGCCGGTAGGCGGACGTCTGCTGTTCGGGGCCGACGACATAGTCGAAAAGCGCATCTGGCTCGAGCGGTTTTTCGGGGTCCAGCAGTTCCGATTCGGGAACCCACTGGTCGACCTCGGGCGGCACCTTTCCGGACAGGGCGGACAGCCGGCGTTCACCCGTTGACAGGGATTCGATGGCCTTGATCAACGACCCGGTTCGGGCAATGGCATCTGCGACGTCGTCGATGGTGCTGCCGCAGTGCTCGGCAATCAGGCGGTTGCCGAAGCGCGCGATGGCTGCCCGCACCTCCCCCTCGTCCCCGGCGGCAATGGCCAGGTCGCACTCCGAATCCAGGCCCATGGAGCGGTTGCTCAGGTTGGAAGATCCCACCCGCACGAAGTCGTCGTCGATCAGCATGACTTTGGCATGCACCATCACGGTGCAGTCGGGTTCGTCGGCAATGCGCGGGTAGTATATCCGCAAACGGTCGTGTCGATCGGATTCGCGCAGACGGCGCAAAACGCGCCCACGCAAAACGTCCATGGTGTGCTGTTCCAGCCATCCGCCGGTTTCCCGGGGCAGGACGATCACCACTTCGGGCCCGTCGGCGTCTGTCAGGCGCGCCTCCAGGGCCTTGCCGATGCGATGGGAACTCAGGTACTGGTTTTCGATGTAAATATGCTGCCGCGCCGCTGCGATGCTGTCCAGATAGAGGCGCTCCACCTCGCGCACGGCCGGCCGGCCCTCGTGGGCGGGCAGTGTGCGGGCCACCGCCACCTCGACCTGCGCGAGATCCGGTTCAATGCTGGCCGGCCAGGGCGTGTCCCCGGCCGGGGACTTTGGTTCGATCGGGTCATTTCCGGTGGCCTGCCGCCACCGCTCTCGGGCCACCCGGCCCAGCGCTCTGGCCGCCGGGCCATCCACGGCCATCTGAACGTCGTGGAAGGGGGCATAGGGATTGCCGTCCGGATCGACGCGGCGCTCGTCATGCGGTCGGTGCAAGGGGGTGTCCCAGCGCCATTTGCTCACATCGAAACCGCCGGAAAAGGCCAGGGCGTCGTCGATCACCACTATCTTTTGATGCTGGGAGGCGCCGACCGGGTGGTTGCCGTCCAGGCAGAAGTGGATGCGCCGGTGGGTTCGCCACTTGAGCTTGTAACGCGGGAAAAATTCGCGTTCCAGGGCATAGATCATGGCAAAATCCCAGCTGAGCAGGTAGACGTGAAGCGTCTTTTGTTCGGCCACCAGGCGGTCGAGCAACTGGCCCAGGCGCGACGGGTATTGACCGCTCTTCCCGTCGCGGATCAGGTGCAGGTCGCTGTGCAGGTCCCAGCCGACGATGAAAATCGTCTGCCGGGCCTGGCGAAAGGATTCGTGCAGGGCCCTGAAATAGGCCTGGCCGTCGATGACAAAAGCCGCACGGTGGGCGGTGGCCAGTTGACGGCAGTTCTTGGGGGGCGCGATCACGGATTCCACTGGCCGGTTTACCAATAATACGGTCGGCCGTAGAAATCGTGCAGGGCCACCTCGTAGCTGCGGTTGACCGGGGTGGACGGGTCATATTGAGGGCTCTCCTTGATCTGGCTGCTGGTCAGGTTCACCAACACCTTGCGCCGCTTCCAATCCACCAGCTCGACCCAGTCGGGGGCGACGATCACCTTTTTGCTGGCGGGCAGCCAGTTGCTGGTGTCGATCACCAGATACCGGATGACCCAGGCCTCCTGGTCGACGATGAAATCCTCCACGTGGCCGATGTCATCGTCCGAGGCCTGGATGTGATACCCCCTGACCTCCTCGGTCGATCGCAGGTTGGGGTCGTCGTCGCCGCTGTCGGGAATGCGCCGGTCTACATCGGTGCGATTGAGCAGGCGCGGATAGGGGTGCGCTCCCCACACGGCCGGCCCGGACCAGTAGTGGGCCCAGTCGTAGTACTGGTTGAAGGCGATCTCATATTGGCGAGACACAGGGGCGTCGGCCTCCAGGGGCGGTGAGTCGGTAATCTGGTCCTTGGTCAGGCCCACCCGCAGCGTGCGTGTCGTCCCGTCGGCCTCGCCGATGGCGATCGGCGAGATCAAGACCTTGCGGCCGGGAAGCCATTTACGTGTGTCGGCAACGATGTAGCGAACCGTCCAGTTGCGGTCGTCGAACAAAAAGTCGCTGCAGCGTCCGATCTCCCCATCCTGGGCGCCCAGAACGTATCCTTGAATGTCGTGCATACTGCGCAGCATTTGCATGGTAACCTCCTTGAAGGGTTGCAAGATTGTTATCGATATATCAGATATCTCAGATATAATCCTTAGCAGGGGCGGGATGGGGTTGAAATAGGGCCCAGAATTGATTTCGGTCCCGTCACGCGCCCACTTTCACGCCAGCCGGGACGATTCGCATCAGGATGCAAAAAGCCTGTGATCAAGCCGCGCCGACTTTTTTCAGGAAGAAATTTTCCACTGCCGGGCGGCGTCTTCGCCGGAAGTTCCCAAACGCGCCGGTGCAGTTCACTGACAGCGGCGGGGTCCCTGAGCAGTTCGATTTTTTCTCTTCCGGTTACACCGGCGGCCGCCGTCCCGCCAGGGTGAACACGACTGCCAGGATGATCCCAACCACAAACAGAATCCAGGCGATGTTGACGGCGGTGCCGGCAACGCCGATGAAACCCAGCACGCCGGCGATCAAGGCGATAATCAGAATTGTTGCAGCCCATCCAAGAACCGACAGCCTTGTCCTGGGCCTGCTGTGGAAGCGGGCCACCTCTTTTGGCATGATCCTGGCCGTGGGATTTTTACTGCTGGTGTCGTTGGTGGTGACCGCGCTCTTGTCAGCCTTCGAAAGCCAGATCGACCAGCTGATTCCCTCGGATGGGGTGCGCATGGTGATGTGGGTGGCCAACGGTCTTTTCTCTTTCGGGATGATCACCTTGCTGTTTGCCATGATCTATAAAATCCTGCCCGATGCCAAGATCGCCTGGCGCGATGTGTGGTTCGGCGCCGTGGTGACCGCGGTCCTGTTCATCGCCGGCAAGGAGCTGATCGGTTTGTACCTGGTACGCAGTTCGACCGCTTCGGCATTCGGGGCCGCCGGATCGTTCATGGTCTTTTTGATCTGGATTTTCTTTTCGGTGCAGATTCTGTTCTTCGGCGCCGAACTGACCCAGGTGTACGCCAACCGCTTCGGATCCGGTGTGGTGCCGATCAAGGAGGCGCGGCGTAAACGCAAAAAGGCCGACCCGGAAAATGACTCTTAAACATCGGCATGGCCAGCGTCACCCCCGCGAATCCGATCATCTTGAGCCGCAGGATTTAACCGAAACGTCCAGGACCGTCATGGAGATGGTCAGGGATCGGCGGGTGACATGCACCAGGATCCCGGCCGTGAGTACCAGGCCGATGACGATAACTTCCGTCAAACTATTTTCTGGGAGCTGGCCGAACCACTGAGAACATTGCCTTTATCAACCGGCTGCTTTTTTCGGGCGCCTAAACCGGGTGAAGGGTACTACCGTGGTACATCGGCGGGGCCGCCGATGACCCTCCCTCCAAAAAACCGATAATCCCCCGGCGGGTACCTCATGCTGGCAACGCAAACCGTTGGGGAAGAGGGCCGGGGTGAGGGGGTAAGATCGATCAAACTCCGCTTTCGGGAGCTGGCCGAGCCGTTCTTGCCCGATCGGATGCAGGCACGCCCTAGAAAGGTCGACATGCCGCCGCAAGAATCCGTAAGGCTCGACTAACGTCTGAGAAAGGGGGATACAGCTTCGCATCACCGTGAATACGCGCATTACCCCATGGTGAATCTTGTGGATTGTCATATGATGGCGTCATCGATCGTCACTGATCGATGATGCTTAACAAAACCCCTCTACCACCTCACGAAAGGAAATCGAGATGAACAAGGACATTTTGAACGGCAAGTGGAATCAGGTCAAAGGCGAAGCCAAAGCTCAGTGGGGCAAACTGACCGACGACGAACTGGATCAAATTGACGGCAACTACGACAAGATGGTCGGCAAGCTGCAGGCAACCTACGGCTATGAGAAAGACAAAGCCGAAAAGGAAGCCGACAAGTTTTTCACCCAACACCGATAGCCGGTGGGCAGGGTTTCTCAGGCAGCAGGCGTGAGACGGCACCCGGAGGCGCTCCCTAAACCAACCAGAAGGATATGAAATCATGAGGAAACATTTATTGATGGCGATACTGGTGCTGATGATTGGTTTGACCGCTCTGGTCGGCTGCCAAAAGATGGGCAAGGCGACCGGCGAGGCCGTTGATGAGGTCCAGGAAAACGCCCAGGCGTTCGAAGAAGGCTACGAAGAGGGCAAGACGGACGGATAGGAGGTAGACGCATGACCATGTTTCTCGAGAAGGTCAAATCGGAAGGACTGGCGCACCTGTCCTACATTCTCGGACATGAGGGGCAGGCCGCGGTCATCGATCCGCGCCGGGACTGGCAGGTGTACATCGACATTGCCTACCAGCACGGCGCGCGGATCACCCATATTTTCGAAACTCACCGCAACGAGGACTACGTGGTGGGCTCGTCGGACTTGGCGCGTCAAACGGGTGCAACGGTCTACCATGGGAAAAACCCCTCTTTTTACAAGCTCATCAATAATTGGCACTTGATTCCCCACTTGACAAGGGAAATATAAATAATATATACATTTCTATATTATATATACGATGACGGGATTCCAATTATGGCTCTGAGTATCAGAAATGTAAAAACCGAAAAACTGGCCCGGGAGCTTGCGGTGGAAAGCGGAGAAAACATCACTCAGGCGATAACACGTGCCCTGGAGGAAAGATTGCAGCGCCTGCGCGGTCGCTCTACAGCGATCGACCTGGTTCAAGAGATCCTGACGATTTCCAAACGCTGCCGTGACATTCCGGATCAGGATCCACGATCCCCTGATGAGATACTGGGTTATGGTCCCACGGGAGTTCCGGAATAATGGTTATCGACACCTCGGCCTTGATCGCTATTTTATTTGGCGAGCCGGAGGCCCTTTCATTTACACAAACAATTGCAAAAGAATCACGGAGATTGATCAGCTCCTTTAATGCACTGGAGACAGGCATCGTCGTTGAGGCCAGGAAGGGAGAAGCCGGCGGCCGTGAATTCGACTTGCTCATGCACCGTGCACGTATTGAAATCGTTGCCATGAACCTCGATCAGATCGAGATCGCCAGGTCAGCCTGGAGAAAATACGGAAAGGGAAACCATCCAGCAGCTCTGAACATCGGGGACTGTTGCGCCTATGCGTTGTCCAAATATTCGGGCGAATCATTGCTATTCAAGGGAAACGATTTCAGCCAAACGGATATCCGGTCTATATAGTGAAATGACTTTTTTGGCAGACTGCGAGCCAATTCACTTTTTCAGCGATTTCCCCACACTCCAGCAGTTGCCCACAGCCGGCCCCAGCCGCCAGTACTTCACGCTGGCCATGTCGAACAACAGCGGCCTGAGCTTGGCCAGGTCAATTTTCCCTTCGGTCAAGACGCTGTCATCCGCATGGGTCTGAACCAATTCGCCGATAAAGATATCGTGGGACTTAAAATCGAGAACATCATGGAGCTTGAGTTCCATGTTGACCGGACACTGCCGGATCATCGGGGCGGATTTGAGTTCCCCATAAAAAACATCGAACAGCGCGGCCTTGTCCGTTTTCTTGCCGGTCATGATGCCGCAATAGTCCGTTTCGACCATGAGATCTTCAGAGGGAATGCAGATGCTGAAGGTTCGGTTTTCATGGATACCGGCATTGGAATAATGGGCCTTGCCCAAACCGATGGACAGGTACTGGGGCGTGCCGTGGTTCAAGATCCCGACATGGGCGACGGCCAAGAAATTGGGTTTGCCGTCGACCGTCGTCCCCACCAGGGTGGTAGGCATCGGGTAGAGGGCGTTCACCGTTCCGATTGGCTTCACGGTTGGTGCCTCCTTTTGTTGTTATGTTTTCAAATGGATGAGTACCGCCTGGGCATCAATCCGCTCATTCTGGGCGGCGGTAACCCCTTGTTAAAGCCCCAGCCGAAGAGAATGACAGCTGAAGCTTCTGGAGGCCAGACCGTTGACATCGGGCTATGTGATCCCGCGTTACCAGCCTATTCATAGTGACTCCACATTCGAATAATTTTGACGACGTTTTCTTCACTAAATGTTTGGTAAATTATACGGTGTTGTATATTGATACGCCGAGAATAGGCTCCCGATAAGTCGCCTATTAGCTTTTCGAAAGGAGGGGGCGTCTGATAGGGATTTTCACGCACGATGTCCAGTAATTTTTCGGCTTTCGATCGCAGGCCGGCGGCAGATAGTTTTTTGGCGTCTTTTTGAGCCTGTTTGGTGAATACGACGCGCCACATCACCAATCGATATCCTCGGTGCATTCCCCGATCGGGGTTGCCAATCCTTTCCGAATTGATTCGCGCATGCCAGGAATATTAAGTAGATAAAGGGTCTCCTGTATGGATCGCCAGTCATCCTCTGAAATAAGCACTGCGCTGCCTCGTTTGCCTGTGATGACTATAGGTTCATGAGAAGACGCTGCCTCGTCAATGAGCCGATAAAGCTTTGACCTGGCTTCCGTTGCTGTTAAAGTGGGCATTTTTACCTCAAATTTCAGATTTTTAGATTGTCGGTACGGTACGCCATAGCGTACGTTTTGTCAATGGTGAAGTCCGGAATCGATTTTTATTGCGTCGCCCCTTGATCGCGCAACCGACCAGCGATTCGTTGTGGCCGTTTTCAGGGAAGAGGCGGGCTTTATTCCAAGGAACGCAAGCCGATCATGTTGCCTTCGGTGTCGAAGACAAGGGACCCAACGGCTCCGCCCCCTTGTTTTCCGGGTCCGGGACCGTCAATCATTCAAACGGGTTGACGCACGTTCAAGCCCTTCTTCGATAAGGTCCAGGACGGTCTGCTTCTCTTCCGGAAACTGATAGCCTTCGTAGCTGTGGGAAAACAGGAGCCGTCCCTGACGGTTTTTCCAGTAATTTCCGGCATGGTCGAAACAGACCCGGCTGGTGACCGACAGCGTCTGCATGGTCAGGCGCAACTCCAAAAGCTGCTCGGCAGCGGTCAACCTGCCAAAAGTCCCGTCGGCCATATCCCTCGATAGGGGGGTGCGGGGCATGGCGCGCAGGGGACGCGATCGGATATAGTGCGGATCGATCTCGCTGAGCACGCGCGCCGTATTGGTGGCATGTTCCTGCCACAGGGATCGGCCGCCCAGACCGGGCATCCAGTATTCCGACAGCTGAAAACCCGCGGCCAGGGCTTTGTGTCCGCCCTTGATATGAACGTCACCGGTGGCGCCCTTGCGGATGGCCTTCAGCACCGCGTCATCCCCGCTCTCCAGCCCGACATGCAACCGGTCCAACCCGGCCTGCCGAATGGATTTGAGATCATCGAGCGGTTTTTGCATCAGCGTCCGGGAGCGTGCATAGGAGGTGACCCGGATGATGGAGGGAAAGGTGCGGCGAAGATATTCCAGGACCTCGACCAGCTGGCCGGTTTTCATGATCAGGCTGTTGGCATCCTGCAAAAATGCGGTTTTACCGCCGGACAGCAGCCAGTGGTAAAACATGGCGAATCCCGCGTGGTCGTTCAACCCGGGATTCTTTTCGATCAGGGCGACGGCGGCCTGGTGGTGGATCCCGCCGCCTTGGCCGAACCGCCAGGCAAGCTCGGCCAGATCGTCGCGCAACGCCGCCATGGCATCGATATCCCGCTTGATTTCACCCACCGTGCGCACCTGGAACCTTTCGGACTTGTACATGCCGCAAAACGTGCAGTGGTTCCAGGGGCAATTGCGGGTCAGACGGACCAGCAGCGAGTTGCTGCCGCCCTCGCTGGGCGGCCGGTAGACACCGGTCTCGAAGGCGTATCTTTCACTGGCGGGCATGATCATGATCGCTCCTTGTATCGCGATAGCGGATCAAAGGCATCCTTTCTGGGATGTCACAGTTATTCGATAACCGACTTGGGGGTCGGCACCATCCGTTTGACGACAATCTTCTTGCGGTCGATCAATTCTCCGATACGCGGGCCGATGTCGTTCTTCCACTCTGGGTTCTCGTAGACGCGCTTGTAGAGCCTCTCGCGCTCCTTCTCATTCTTGAACCGGCGGATCCAGTAGTAAAGATCCTGATCCTCCTCGTCGACGAAGCTTGCGACCACGACCATGCCCTGCGACACCTGGAACGGAATGACGACCCGTTCCATGTACTTGACCCACTCGGGGCGCTTTCCCGGAAATATCGTGTACTGCCTGAATTCGAAAAACATGGGTACCTCCTATTTGATTGTATTTACAGGCATCGACCGATTACGGATTAGCAAAAAGTCCGACGGTACGGCCGTCTTTAAAATTAACCAACCCCTCCTCGCAGATGCGCAAAAACGGGATGGCCGCCCCGGTGAGGGCGACAAGGGTCAACAGCGGGTCCGGGAAAAGGACCCCCAGCTCGGCCATTGCCTCTTTGATCGCTTCCAGGCGTTGGACGAGCGCTTCCAGCGGCAGTTCGGAAATCAGCCCCAAAACCGGCAGGGCCAGCTCGGCCGTCACCCGTGCGCCGGTGCAGACAACCGCCCCGCCCTGCATCTCACAAATCCGGTTGACGCAAAGGGCCATGTCGGCTTCGTCGGCCCCCACGACGACGATGCACGAAGTGTCCCATGCCGCGCTGCAGGCCATGGCGCCGGACTGCAGGCCGAACCCCTTGATCAACCCCGTGAAGCATTTACCCGGCCGGCGGGTTCGGTCGATGGCGGCGATTTTCAGCAGATCGCGTTCAACGTCGATTTGGATTTTGCCGTCGGCCATCGGCAGATCCAGATGCGCCTCACGGGTGACCAGGTCGGTGACCATCTCGATTACACGAACCTTGGATGCGTCGCTCTCACCGGTGTACGGCAGGCTGAAATCGGCCGGTTGGAATGGTTTTGAAATGCGGATGCTGTTCAGACTTTGGGCTGCAAAAACGTGCTTTCGGGGCGCAACCTCAAGATTCCCGTTTCGCGCGACGATGCGACCGTTGCCCACCACGCATATCGCCTTGATGGTGGTCGGATCCGGAATCAGCACCAGGTCCGCATATTTGCCGGGGGCGATGCCGCCGATGCGGTCATCCAGGCCAAAATGCTCGGCCACGTTCAAGGTCGCCATCTGAACCGCTTCCACCGGATCGAATCCGCAGTCGATGGCCTTTTGAACCAGATGCTCCATGTACCCCATCTGCATCAGGTCCGTGGGCGATATCCCGTCCGTGGTCAGAATCAGCCGCCGGGTGTCGGCGACCATCTCCCTGATCGAGGCAATTTGGGCCAGATCCCGCCGGATACTTCCCTCGCGAACCATGACATAAATGCCCAGGCGCAGGCGTTCCAGCACCTCCTCGGCCTTGATGGGCTCGTGGCAGGAGGAGATACCGCAAGCCGCATAGGCCTGAAGCTTTGCACCCCGGGCCCCTGCGGAATGGCCCTCGAGCCTCTTGCGCTGCGCCAGGGTCTTGGTGAAGGCCGGAAGAAACACCTCACGGTTTTGCAATACCGCCTGCCAATAGGATTCGCCCAGGCCGACGACCTCCTCTTTTTCCAGGAGCGTTTCCAGATCCACGGGGTCGATTCCCATCGCCGCCCGGCTGGTGGAGACCATGGCCGGTGCGGTAGCGAAGAACCGCATCGGCTGATCTTTCAAGGAGGCCAGAAAATCCAGGACGCCGGAAAGGCCGGCCACCGGATAGGCCTCCAGGGTTTCGGTGACGATGGCGGTGGTGCCGCCGACGGCGGCATATTTCAGGAACTCGCCGGCGGTAAACATCCAGGCCATGTGGGCATGGCCGTCGATCAGGCCCGGAATGAGGGTGGCGCCGTCGGCGTCGATAACCCTGGTGTCTTCGCCGATGGCATGCCCGACATCCGGTCCCACGCAGGCGATGCGCTCCTTGCACGTACACACCGATTGGTTGTCCAGGATTTCACCGGTGTAGACATTGATCAGTCGGGCATTGACAATGGCCAGGTCGCCGGCTGCGCGACCTAAAGCCACGTCGATCAGTTTCGGGTCTTCGTTCATACCGCGCCTACCTCTTTTTGTTGTTGTTGCCTGGGCTACCGGGGGCGTTCCTCGGATTTGCGGTTTATAAGACCCGCATTATTGGACACCTGAATGATAAGCCCTTACAGACGCCCCTGGAGCCTTGCACCATATCATCGTGAGAGGGATTAATCGAAGAAAGATTTTTTCCGCTGGCCTACTGCGCAGGCTCGTAACCGGATATGCGGTAAACTTCAACCTGCGTCATCATCGTCAGGGGCACTTGTCTCAAAATCGATGCCAGTTCCTTTTGTGCCGAGAAGATTTGCGATCAGGCTGCGTCATCCTGCGTTACCAGCCTATTCATAATGACTCAATACCCTGATGAAATAATACGGTCTCCATGTGTAGACGATACAGAATCCACCGCATTGTGCATCTGTCGATATACGCTAATGTAACTGTAATTACGCATGCATGAAGATGACCATAGTCGAAAGGAGGCCATCATGCCCAACGCATGGAGCGACAAAGAAGAACGCCAGTACGAACACATCGAGGAGAGCGCCCAGGAGAGAGGAAAAAGTACTTCACGTGCCAAGGAGATCGCCGCCCGCACGGTCAACAAGCAGCGGCGCGAGCAGGGCAAGACACCCCAGCAGACGACCCAGGGAACCGGCAATCCCAACCAGAAGCTCGAGGACCGTACCAAGCAAGAGCTTTACAACCGCGCCAAGCAGCTTGATATCGACGGCCGCAGTAAAATGACCAAAAGTGAACTGATCGAAGCAATCCGCAAGCGAAACTAAAGGAGCTTACCCATGGCCGCCGCTACCGATGCTTCCGCATCGACCGCTGACAAGACAGCGGATTCAACGGGACAAGTGGTCCTGTCCATCCAGAATTCCTTGATGCAGATCTGGAGCGACTTTCTCGAGCGACTGCCCTTCATCGCTGCCGGACTGCTGGTTCTCGTCGTTGCCTGGGGCGTTGCCGCCATTGCCCGGCGGTTGGTTCAGCGGGCGCTCAAGCGCACCGCCATGCGGTCATCCCTCAAGGAGCTGCTCAACCGGTTTGCCGTTTTGGGCGTCTGGATCCTGGGGGTCCTGTTGGCGGCCATGGTGGTGTTTCCCGGCCTGACGCCCACCAAGGCCCTGAGCGCCATGGGAATCGTCTCGATTGCGATCGGCTTCGCCTTCAAGGACATCTTCGAGAATTTTTTTGCCGGAATACTGCTCTTGTGGCGGTTCCCGTTTGAAAACGGCGATTTCGTCGAGTGTGAGGATGTGATGGGGGCGGTTGAAGACATCAGCGTACGCATGACCCAGGTGCGGCATCCCAGTGGCGAATTGGTGGTGCTGCCCAATTCCTTTCTGTTCAAAAACCCGGTCCGGATCCTGACCGCTCGCAACCAACGCCGGGTGACCATCACTGCCGGCGTCGCCTACGGGGAAAATGTTTCGGATGCCGTGGAGGTGATCACACGTGCCGTTGAAGGGTGTGAGAGCGTCTCTGCCAGCCACCCGGTTCAGGTCTTTCCGATGGCCTTCGGGTCGAGCAGCATCGATATCGAGGTGGCCTGGTGGTCGGACCCCACCCCGCTCGGGGTCCGTCGCTCGCGCGGAGAGGTGGTTGCCGCAATAAAACGGGAGCTGGACGCCGCCGGCATCGAAATCCCATTTCCCTATCGCACCCTCACGGCCAGTGCCCCGCTTCGTTTCACACTGGTGGACGGTAAGGCCAGTGGGGATGAAAACAAAGATAAAAAAAACAATTCGCCCGAAAACTTCCCGGCAGGCTGACCAGAATGGAAAAAGCATTGCTCAAGGCTCGCGGTGCTGCTGCTTTGGTACATGGATCGGCAGCGGGTGTGTTAACCTCTCATGGCCCCTTTGGCGAGAGGGCAGGGCCAGGGGAGTCCTTGCCCTGAGCGGCCACTGCGGTAAATGGTGCTGGTGGCACCTTTCAATTTTCGATGCCGCAAAATGAATGACCGCTCAGGGCTGCCTTTGATGTGGTGACAGGGTTTGTACGCGTCAGCCGGAAGCGTCGTTATCAACAGGGCCCGAGTCTTGAGCGTGGCTGCCGGCCGGGTGCTCGGGCGGGTCGCCCAGAACCGCCTCGATGTATAGGTGCCGGACCATGACCATGATGCCGGCTGTCAGCGGGGTTGCCACCAGCAGGCCGATCACCCCCTGAATACTTCCCATGATGAGTTGCGCCGCCAGGATCAGCGCGGCCGGCATGGCGATGATCAGCATGGAAAAGAGTCGTCCCAGCAGCCACCAGTAGAGTGTCGATCCCAGCGAATCCAGGGTCAGCATGGCACGGGGGCGGTGCTGCGCCGGTACCAGTCGTTCAATGCCGGTGGTGTAGGTATCGACGTCGAAGGCCAAATACACCCCCAGCACGATGATGATCAGTGTGCTGAACAGTGCTCCGACCGCCGAGTAGATCCAGGCCGTGGCCCGGTGCATCAACCCGCCGATGCTGCCGGCAATCTGTTGGAGCGAGGGCAAGTGTCCCATAACCCATTCGCCCATCCGGGTGCGGGCGATAGTGGTCTCGGCCTGCTGCCAGGAACCGGGCAGCTGGTCGACCAGCTGTTCGGTCTGTGCAGTGATTTGAGGCGCCATGAATGTCAGGGCGGCCAGGGTGGCCGCGATCAGGCCGCCGATCGTGATCACGGTTCCCCACCGCACCCCGATGTGGGTCTTGTCGGCAATCAAGGCGCCGGTCTTGTGCAAGAAGATGCCGAAGATGACGCCCATGAACAGCAGCAGGAAGATGTGCAGTGTGAACCAGACCAGCAGGATGGCGATCACGACGACGACGGTGGTGACCAGGCGCCGGGCAAAGGAGTTGCGTTCTGATTGAAAAGTCGTGTCGGGGCTCATGTGTGTCTCCTTGCGCTGCTGGTATGCGGACCGAGGTTCGGGGTGGAAATGCCTGCCGCCGCCATCATCGACGTCAGACTATCTCTGGCGGCGCTCGCTCACAATAAGGTGCGTCGTGTATTCCGCTCCGATTGGACATGGGCATCGATGTTCGACGGTAAAATAGGGTCGAAGCCCCATTTGAGTCCCGATCTATTGGCGCTATCATATTTTTTTAACGGCCATTGATTGCGACTTCCTATCACGCCGTCTTCCGATGGGAGAGGGCTGGGTGAGGGTTAAAAATCGAAGATTATGGCCGTTCAACGTATAAAGCCACGTAAACCCTCAAGCTATCGGAAAAAAGAAAGCATAATGGTGCCATCTGGCCGGGAGAAAAACGCGGCCGTCGACCTGATAATGTGCCTGCTCAGCCGGCTGGGCCGCTCCGAACCGGTCGTGCTGATCGTGGTCATCATTGTGGCCGCCGGCGTCTCAAGGCCTACCTGATCCTCGTGGCGCTGCTGATCGCCCTGGCGGTTGGCGTGAGTCGGGTCTACCTGGGCGTGCACTGGCCCACCGACGTGTTGGCCGGCTGGGCGCTGGGCGCCAGTTGGGCACTGTTGTGCGGGTTGGTGGCGCGTTGGCTGCAGCGGCGCGGGGCGGTCGAGAAAGCGGACGAGTAGTCAGCCGCCGGGTCCATTTGCGCGGCTTTCACAGCGGAAGGGATTTTTGGGCCCCGACCAGCATGCTCACCAGCTTGGGATGTTCGCTGTATATCCGGTACTTCAGCATCCGCAGGACGGCCTTGAGGTCGCGCCAGTCAGAGATGGAGACGGGCTTTTCCGCTGCCGCGTCGATCATGTCGCTTGCCTGGTGCAGGCTCTCTTTCAGGTAGTCGGCACTGTCCATTCGATCGGCGCAGCGGGCGATCGCCCGGATAATGCCACGCAGTTGATCCACATCGAGCCAGATGCCATTGCAGTTGCCGCACAGGGCTACCGAGGTCTGCGTGGCGCGATCCTCCAGGCGCGTGAGGTAGTATCGGCTGCACTTGGGGCAGCCCATCGAATCCGGTGCGGACGCAAAATCACTGTTGGCCTTCCAGAAGTCGATATCCAACCAGCGCAGGTCGGGGTCGGTCGTGCCGATGACTTGGTCGAGTTCGCCCTGGTCAAACCAGATGCCGCCGCATTGGGCGCACTCATCGATGGCGACCGGCCCCATTTTCATCGTCCGCAGGTTCAGGTTGCACCGTGGGCATTGCATGACACACACTCCTTTCTGGTTTCATTTCAATTCAATCGACAGGTCCATGATCGAACTCGATGATGCGTGCAAATTGCCGGTCCGGCCCCGGTTCCACTCGGTGATACAGCGGGCTGTCCCGGGTCACCCGGCCCCCCATGTCATAGGTGAAACGCGCCTTGGCCGTGTGCCTGAGCCAGTAGCCGTAACGCACGGCACCGCGGCCGTCGCGTGCCGAATGGAAGTGAATGTAATCATCAGGCGGGACCGGCCGTGGGTCCAGCCAGGCGTCGGGCGCCTGGGAAAAAAAGACTGGTATGATCCTGCGGTCGTCTGCCGGGATGGGGACAGGGACCTGTGCCTCCGGGAGGCGGCGCCAGCGGGCCTGACCGGTGTACAGCAACGCGTTGGCCGGCAGGTCGCGCGTGTAAAACGAGCGCTCGTTATAGCAGACGAAATCCAATTGGGATAAATCGCTGCCGGATGAGGGCTTGAAGTAGTATCCCACAAACGGCCCGAAGGAGAGGACGCGGTCGTTCACCTGGATCTCGAGACGATTCACATACCCTCTCGGTACCGCCGGCTCCTCCAGCGGTGCTTGCGCTGAATCCGTCCGGCAGGCGGCCAGAACGAAACACAGGGCGATCCAGCCCAGTCTAACCGCTCGTCGCAGCATTTTCCCAGATCCGGCCGATCAGATAGATCGCGGTGCACATGACCAACAGGACAACCACCAGGGCCAGGGCGTGATTGCCGACCACATCCGTTACGGTGAGCTGGCCCACGTTGGTCGGGTCGTACAGCAGCGGAATCAGGCGTTCGTGCAGCTGGGCGAACAAGGCGCTGCCGGCCAGCCCTCCCGCCAGGGCAAAGACCGCATCCATCCGCCCCTCGCCCACAGCTGCCCATGTGGTGCCGGGGCAGTACCCGCACAACCCCCAGCCGATTCCGAAAATGGCCGCGGCCAGGCCGGTGGCCACCAGACTAGTGGGCAGCACTGTGGTGCGGCCGACGCCGACGGCCTGCAGGCCGAAAAGCCCCAGGGCCGACAGGGCCACCGCCGCCAGCATAAAACGGGGGATATCCGCATCCAGCATCAGGTGGGCGCGGGTCATGCGGTCGGGATCGGTGGCCCCGACCCGCTGAATGACGAAACCGAAAGCGATTCCAGACAACAAACCGAGCAGCAGTTTAACGGTCATTACGCCTCCTGGCCACACTGCCGTAGACGAACCGTGCGGTCAGCATGGCAAAACCAAAAATTAACACCCCGAAATACAACCCGCTCAGGGCCAGTTGGGTCGATCCGGAAATAAACAGTCCCAGCGTGCAACCGCCGGCCAGACGAGAGGCGAACAGGATCAAAAACCCGCCCAGAAAGGTAGCGGCATAGCGTTTGACCGCCGAGTTGCCGAACCGGCGGCGCCAGGTGGGCGGTATGTCCGCCACCGGCTTCTTAAATGTGCGCCCGCCGATGAAGCCGCCCATGGCCATCCCCAAAACAAAGGTGAACAGCCAGGATCCCGGCCCGGGTATCATGCGATAGTGCGCCTTGGACTGGGCATAGCCGGGGGCTACGGCCGACCAGAGTCCCTTGAGCGTGCTCACGAACCCGCTGGACGAGGCCGGTGGGCCGAAGGTGGCGAAGATAAAGACGATCACACCGGCCAGGGCAAAGGCGGCCGGCAGCCATTTCCAATATCCGGGGTTTTCCAGTTCTGCTTGGTTCATCTTGATGGTTATCCTCCACATGAGACATAGCCGGACGAAGGGGTACCGCCTTCGGATACCCCCGGCTGGCTGTCCGGTTGAGCGCCGGTGGTGGAAGCGGCCGGATTGCGCGCGTTTGACGGTCCCGGCAGACCGCTCCCGGTCAGGCGATTGACCGTGGTTTCCACCGGAAAGAAATTGGCCGGTTTACCCCATTGTTTCCAGGAGGGCTCATAGGTGTAGACGTCGTCGATGCCCATCAATCGGAGTACGTAGTAGCTGAACGAGCTGCGCCGGCCCGAATTGCAATAAACGATGACCGCTTTTTGCGGATCCAGCCCGCGGTAGAGCGCCTGCAGGGCGGCGTATGATTTGATCTGCTTGGTCGCGGTGTCACGCCAGTTCAGGGTGTAGTCGATGTTGACCGCCGTGGGAATGTGGCCCAGCTTCAAGCCGTTGCCCCGCAGGTCGCGCGTGCCCTTTTCACCGTTGTATTCAGCCGCCGTCCGGACATCGATGATCTGGTAGTACGGATCGCCCAATTGCCGGTAGAGATCGTTGCCGTCGATCAGATCCTGCCCGTGGATCTCCTGCATGGGCGCCTGATATAAAATGGGTGGCAATTGCCGCGGTTTTGAATCCAGGTCGTATCCGGCGGCCTCCCAGGCGTCGATGCCGCCCTCCAGGATGCTTTTATTTTCATGGCCCAGAATGTCCAG
This sequence comes from uncultured delta proteobacterium, assembly GCA_963785365.1. Lineage (GTDB taxonomy): Bacteria > Desulfobacterota > Desulfobacteria > Desulfobacterales > Desulfosarcinaceae > Desulfosarcina. Next base: position 132,195 of record CAWAUZ010000004.1, read on the forward strand.
CACCCAGAACAGGTAGGAGGCCGTGGCGCCGCCGTCCCGGGCCACCGAGTCGTAGAGGACGATGGTGTGGGTGCGTCCGATGCCGTGCTCTCCGAGAAGTTCCTGGGCCCGGGCGACGCCGACAAACAGACTGCCCTCATTGGTGGCCGTGTTGTTGTAGCGAAAGTGCGACCAGGGCAGGCGGATGGCGCCGGGAATCACGCGGCCGTCGAAATGCTTGTCGGTGCGTACGTCGACGATGCACATCTCCTCGTCGCCTGCATGCTGCTTGAGCCACTGGGGGGCCGCCAGCAGGTCACGGGTGGGATACCCGCCGGTGCCGCCATCCTGCTCGGCATCGGCCAGCGACCAGACCAAGCCCAGCAGCATCAGGACCGCCAGCGTGAAGTAGCGCAGCATCGGTTTGTGGTTTTCCATCTTTTCTCCTTTTGCAGTCGCTTGAAATTCGTCTCGCACGAAGGATCTGTTGAGCGCTCAGCCCAAAATGGCGTTCAGGTCTTCGTCCGGTGTCTGGATCGGCTTGAGATCAAACGTTTTGACCAGGGTGTCGAGGACGTTCGGTGTCAGAAAGGCCGGTAGGGAGGGGCCCAATCGAATGTCCTTGATGCCCAGATGCAGCAGGGCCAGCAGGACGCAGACCGCCTTTTGTTCGTACCAGGAGATGATCATGGACAAGGGCAGGTCGTTCAGCCCGACCTCGAAGGCATCGGCCAACGCCGCGGCGATTTGGACGGCCGAATAGGCGTCGTTGCACTGCCCCATGTCCATAAGCCGGGGGATACCGTCGATGTCGCCCAGTTTTTTGTCAAAGAATCGAAACTTGCCGCAGGCTAAGGTCATCACCACACAATCCTGGGGTACTTTTTCGACGAACTCGGTGTAGTAGTTGCGCCCCGGTTTGGCGCCGTCGCAGCCGGCGACCAGGAAGAAGCGTCGGATGGCCTTGCTTTTGACCGCCTCGATGACCTTGTCGGCAATTTTGAGAACGGCATCGTGAGCGAAACCCACCATCACCTCACCCTTGTCCAGGTCTGCTTCGAACCCGGGCAGTGCCAAGGCCCGGTCGATCACCTTCTGGAAATTCTGATCGGCGATGTGCGGGACTCCGGGCCAGCCGACCATCCCACTGGTAAATATGTTGTCTTTGTATTCGTTTTTGGGGCGCTGGATGCAGTTGGTGGTCATCAAAATGGCGCCGGGAAAGTCGGGAAACTCTTTGATCTGGTTCTGCCAGGCCGATCCATAGTGGCCGTAAAAATGGGCATACTGCTTCAGCTTCGGGTAGCCGTGCGTGGGCAGCATCTCTCCGTGGGTGTAAACGTTGATGCCGGTGCCGTCCGTCTGCTTGAGCAGCGCTTCCAGGTCCTGCAGGTCGTGCCCGGAGATCAGGATCGCCTTGCCCTGCTTGTGTCCCAACGGCACGGGGGTGGGCACCGGCTGACCGTAGGTCCCGGCGTTGCCCTTGTCCAGCAGTTCCATGGCCTTGAGGGCCGCCCCGCCGCATCGCAGGGCCATGTCCACCCATTGGCCCAGGTCGAGATCGTCGCCCTGGATGGCGGCCAGCCCTTCATGAACGAAAGCGTATACGCTGTTGTCCTCCTGCCCGAGAATCTGGGCGTGGTCGGCATAGGCGCAAACCCCCTTGATTCCGAAAAGAACGGTGTGCTTGAGGGAGAGGATGTCCGGATCGGTTCCCGGATATGACTTCAGGCCCACCTGTTGAGCCTGCTGGATCAGTTCCTCGGTTGTTTTCCCGGGCATGAAGTGGGCCGGTTCACCCAGGGATGCCACGTCGCCGCCGGCATTTTTCACGCGGGCTTTCAACTGGTCCCGCGTCTCAGCCGCCCTGTCGATCAGGGCCACAAAACGCGTTTCGTCGAAGTCGACATTGGTCACGGTCGCAAAGGCGGCTGCTACGGTGAAGACGTTTGCCTGGTCATCGTTCAGCCCCAACTTGCGGCCAAGCACGGCAACCTGGGAAAGTCCCATGAGCATGTAGAGCAGCAGGTCCTGCAAGGCGGCGACCTCTGGCGATTTCCCGCAGACCCCCTGAATGGTGCATCCGGTTCCCTTGGCCGTCTGTTCGCACTGGTAGCAAAACATTAATTCCTCCTTGGTTATGGTTGGATCGGTTCGTCGACCACCGGCGTCGAAACCGCATCCGGCGGTGGCGTGTCATGCAGCCATCAGGCCGGTGCAATCAGGGGGCGCACGTCGGTGATCTTGAACCGCAGCGCCGCCACAATCGCATTGGCCGATCGGTCGCCGGCCACCTCACGGATTTTCTCCCGGAAGGAGTCCAGCAGCTCACCGTAGCGCTCGAACGAGTCCACCTCGAGATAGAGCCGGACACCCTTCCACTGCGTGGGGGAATCCCCGGGTTCGACCACGATAAACGTGGCCTTGGGATTTTCCTGGAGGTACTGGAAGGAGCGGTTGTCGCCGATGGCCATGACGACCGTGTCTTGGTCGATCATGCGCGGCGAGCCGAACACGGCCGCATTCACATCGCCGTTTTTGTTGGTTGTCGCCAGGGCGCCGATGCGCGTCTTCTTGTTGAACATTGCCATGACTTGTTTTCTGTCCATGATTTATCCTCGCTGGTCTGGCCCATTGGTTGCCACTTAGCGGCAGTCAAGGGCACGTTTTAATTTTTGCTCAAAGACTGACCCGCCCTAATCAAGGCAAGTCTAATTCAAAACGTGCCATTCAAGAATACGAGAAAACCCGTATTTGTCGCGCGGATCGACCCGACATGGACCACCACCTGTGAGAAAAAGCGCTTGAAAACCTGTGTGATAAGGCCGTTCAGTTCGAGCCTGAAGCCGCAGTACCAGTTCCTGGCGGCGTGCTTTTGCATCACCTTCAATCGTCCGGCATGGGGCCCACCGGCCAAAATGCCATGGGGTTGCATGGGTAATTGGCATCGGATGCTGGTGCTGCACAACAACGATCTCAACCAGGTCACCTGTGAGCAGCGCGTCATGGCCGGAGACCCCAATTCGAGGGGTCCCAGAACGTTCCCGATTTCGCCTACGGCCGCTATGCCGAGATGAACGGGTTGACCGGAATTGCCGTGGCGCGTCCCGACGAGGTCGGTCCGGCCTGGGATCGGGCCCTGGCGGCCGACCGGCCGGTGGTGATCGACGCCCTGTGCGATCCGGATGTACCGCCCCTGCCGCCGCACATCACCTTCGAGCAGGCCAAGGGCTATCTCTCGTCGATCTTCAAGGGCGATCCCAACCTGATGGGCATGACCAAACAGTCCTTCAAACAGATGACGGCCAACTTTCTCAGCCGGAACGAGTAATTGAGTGGAAAATAAAGGCTCGGCTGTATTGCCTGCCTATCCTTAACCAGGTAGATGTTAATAAGTCTGTTATCAACCCCAAAAGGAGTAAACATCATGTCGCAACACCAAAACCATCGGCGCATCGTGCTGGCATCGCGCCCGCATGGGGCGCCCACCCCCGAGGACTTTCGCCTGGAGACCGCACCCGTGCCCGAACCGGCACAGGGCCAGGTCCTGCTGCGTACGGTGTATCTTTCCCTGGATCCCTACATGCGGGGCCGCATGAGCGAAGGGCCTTCCTATGCCGAGCCGGTCGAGATCGACGCGGTCATGGTGGGATCGACGGTTTGCCGCATCGCCGAATCCCGGCACCCCGATTTCAAGGACGGTGAGTGGGTGCTGGCCTACAGCGGTTGGCAGGAGTATGCCATTTCGGATGGGGCTGACCTGACCCGTTTGGGCGACCATCCCCAAAAGCCGTCCTATGCCCTGGGGATATTGGGGATGCCCGGCTTCACGGGCTACATGGGGCTGCTGGACATCGGCCGCCCCCAAAAGGGCGAGACCCTGGTGGTGGCTGCCGCCACCGGGCCGGTAGGGTCGACGGTGGGACAGATCGGCAAGCTTAAAGGCTGCCGTGTCATCGGTGTTGCCGGAAGCGATGAAAAATGCCGCCACGCCGCCGAGACCCTGGGGTTCGACACCTGCCTGAACCGCAAGGATCCCGAAATCAAGGAACGGTTGGCCAAGGCCTGCGCCGATGGCGTCGACATCTACTACGAAAACGTCGGCGGCCCGGTGTTCGACGCGGTCCTGCCCCTGCTCAACACGGGGGCCCGGATTCCGGTCTGCGGACTGATTGCGCACTACAACGACACGTCGCTTCCCGCTGGGCCGGACCGTCTGCCGCTGCTCATGCGCACCATCTTGATCAAGCGCCTGACCGTCAAAGGGTTCATTATCCTCCAGGACTATCAGGAGCGCTATCCCGAATTCGCCCAGCAGATGTCCGCGTGGGTTGACGACGGAAAAATCAGCTATCGTGAGCAGGTCGTGGACGGGTTGGAGAATGCACCTGAGGCCTTTATGGGCCTGTTGGAGGGGCGCAACTTTGGAAAACTGGTGATTCGCGTGGGAGCGGATGCCGATTGACAAGGGCCGCACGCAGCGGGCAGGGAAACGTAATCATTTCCGATACAACCTGGGTCATCGCATAATCCATATGCCGCCTGGAAATTAGTCCGGAAGGTCAAATGATTCATGAGCGGCGGCGGCGCCTATCTGCTCATGAAGCCGGCGTCAACCGATGGCAAGCGGGCAAGCAATCCGGAGCCGGCGTCGGTGCGTGGATGATCTATGTGGCGGTTTCATCTGAAAATGGCGGGGTTGTTTTTTGTGGCCGGGTTGTATCTGCTTGCCGCCATGGAGGACATGATGCGCGAAGCGCATGAAAGCGTCGAAGACAACCGCTGGTCGGCCTTAGTCTTCTTGCCGGATTCACGCTTTTTCTAATTGTTTCGGGATGGCTTCGGTAATCGAAGTAGAACCAACCGAAAACACTTGCTAAAAGATGAGTCAGGGCACATTCTTTTACGAAGATTATCCAGGCGCCCATCGCTTCGGCCAGCCGCAGTGCCTCTCGACGCTGATCTTTGCGGCTGAAGGTGGCGTCCAGAACCACCGAGCGGCCCTTTTCAAGCGCCACCTGGGCCAGCAACAGCAGGCGTGCGTAGGTTAGCGAGGTGGCATCTTTTTTATTTGTAAAATGCCAGCGCCTCTCGCAGATCCTTGTCAATGTCATCCATCAGTGTATCGATGTCGGTTCGCATCTTTTCCCAGGCGTCGGAATCTGCCTCTTCCAGTTCCTCGGCCCTGGCCTGCGCCTCCTGGTGTTTGCGAAGCGCCGAATCGACCTGCAGTTCCGGTCGGCTCATATTTCGCAGTTCGCGTTTGGCTTTGAGCTCGTTGAGCGTCTCACCGAATTTCAAGAGTTTGGCATCGATTTCAGTACGGTATCTGGCTTTGTCGTCCATGGCGTTCTCCTTTCGCATGGGTAAGTTTACTCGATCATCATCATCAACTTTAACATTTCCGAGAAAAAACAACACGGGGTCTTGGCTGCATAACGTTCGCAAATAGACCGTATTCGCAGGTGCCGGTGCTTCGGAAAGGCGGTCCGCGCTAAAAATAGGGCCTGTCCCGGTGGCGACTACAGGATTTCCTCAATGGCGTCGACCGCAAGATCGTGGTTAGAAGGGTTGATCGATGGGACGGCACCGACGCCGTCCCGACACAAAGGAGGCGTTTGAGATGTTATTTATCGGACACTTTTCGTTTGACGAAATCGGCGGCGAAGGACAGCCTAAGCATGGTTACTTCAGCAGTATCGTCGATGCACAGAGCCCTGAAGCGGCTGTCGCCAAATTTGAAACGCATATCAAAAAGATGAAAGAGACCGCCGAGCCCATGGCCGGCCTGAAGGCGGTGTACATCGAGGAAATCCTGCGGATCGCCAACCTTTCGGAGACACCCATTATGACCCGGCTGCAGTCATCTGACGGCCAGTTTCCCACATCGGTCAGCCACACCCTTCCGGGTGTGTTTGGAAAAGATGCCGAGGCCTTCGGGTTCGCACCCGATGTGGCTAACCACGAGATGCTCAATGACGGCAGCTTCATCGAAGCCGAGCCGTTCATCACCTTTGAGTGCTGATCGATGGCGGTTCAGAGAACCTTTTTGCTGGAGACCGACCAGACCCAATGCTATGACGAGGACGGTCAATCGATCGCCTGCCAGGGGACCGGGCAGGATGCCTCCCATGACAAATTGGACCGGTTGCATTCCGCACGGCGGTTTCAGGTGGGCGAATACACGGTCGTCGATGAACTGAGCGGTGCGGTGTGGAGCCGCAACGCCAATCCGGCTGAATTTCCCTTGTCATGGGATGAGGCCAGACAGGTCGTGGCCGACATGCGTTTGAACCGCGTGCATAGAATCGACGATTGGCAGCTGCCGTCAAGGCGTCTTCTCTTCACGCTGATCAGCCATCAGCACATCAACCCCGCCCTTGCCCTGAACCATCCCTTCCAGGATGTCTTCACGGGGTATTACTGGACCGCGGACACCTGCCGGCGCCTTCCCGACCAGGCCTGGTATGTCCATTTAGGCGGCGGCCGAGTCCATCGCGGCATGAAACACGGGTCGTACCTGGTCTGGCCGGTCTCACCCGGCCGCCAAGCATGGGCCAACACCGGCCAAAGCGGTGGCTTTGGCCTGATGAGCAATGATGCCGGTGTGACCGACCATCGAACCGCTCTGGTCTGGAGCCGGGACGCCGATCCGGTCGGCCGGGAAACCACCTGGCCGGAGGCGCTTGCGGCCATCGAGGACTTCAACCACTCCGGGCTGGGTGGGCGGCATGACTGGCGGCTACCCAACATCAGGGAACTGGAAAGTCTGGTCGATCTTGGCACGCACTCTCCGGCCTTGCCCGGCGGACACCCCTTCGTCAATGTCCGCGATGCCTACTGGTCGTCGACCACCAGCGTCTACGAGGCGCGCTACGCCTGGACCCTGTACAGCCGGGATGGCGGGGTGGGCGTCGGGTTCAAACCGGGGCCGGGGTTTCACGTCTGGCCGGTTTGCAGCGCTGATGGTGCCGAATCCCGGATCTAAAACGTGCTGGATTCCCCAACGCGCCGTAACGGCGGCGTTGCATCACACCAGGGCGTTTTCCTGCCCCGAGTCCAAGACAAACATGCAGGTCGCCTGGTAGTGCCGGCTCTGTTGACGCATCCGGCTGAAATCGACCGCATCGGGCATGGGAAAAAGGTGCAGATCGGCCGGCGGTGCGCTGTCGTCGGATTCATCGGCCACGACGGCGGTTGACACATTCGGAATACGCGCGGCGGCGGACAACATCTTCAAAAAATCCTCAGCAGCCTTTTTTTGCTGGCCGTCGCTGATCTTGGCCACTAGCCGCATTTGCATGTTCCAGTTGCGCATGAGCTTGTATCCTGTCAGCAAGGCCAGATCCTGATTACCTAAATCCATGTCAAGCTTCCAATCCGGCCCCCGGTCGTCAAACCAGATGTTCACGGCCGCCGGATCGGTTTTTCTGTCTTGGGGGTAGTCGTTCAGCAGCAGCACCCCGATGCGTCTGTCTCGGCAGGTCTCCAGAATTGCCTTTACCTCGGTTTCACGGTTTTCGTCCTGTGGCATAGAAAGTAAAACGACGTTGGGTTTGAAGAACGCGCCGGCGAAGGTCTCGATGCCGGCTTGCAGATTCTCCCCGAAGGTTGCCGCCGTGATGACGGTCCATGAGGCAAAGACACCCTTGTCGTGAAAGGCGTCGGCGACTTCCGACAACGCTTCGGCCAGTTTGGGTTCATTTTCTGGGCCGGTAAGCCCCACGATTTTCAAGAAACCCGACGGGTACGAAATGTTCCTGACAACCGCGAAGGCATCTTGCAGCTGCTGTGAGGCTTCGACCGGTACCAGCAGATTGGCTTTCCACGAACGCTCCCGGGAGGCGGTCAGTTCAACGGCTTTTTTGGCGGCCCACTCGGCGATGGCGACAAAAAGCCCGCTGCGCATGTCGCCGAAGGGCGCGCGCAGATGTTTGCGGATCAAGAAGGCATGTAGCACCACAACGATGATCAGTGAAATGACACTGAAAAGCGGGTTGACGATAAGCATCGCAAAGATGCAGCCCGCGGCGCCCGTCAGGGCGACAAAGCGCGGTAGTCGAAAAAGCGGCCTGAAGCTGGTCAGGCCCAGATGCTGTTCGATCAGGACCACAATATTGATCATGGCGTAGGTGATCAAGAAAAACATCGTGATCAGGGGCGCCACCGCGTTCAGGTTGCGCAGCATCAAGGCCCCCAGTACGATGGCGCCAGTCAGCAGCATGGCGTTGCGCGGTTCACCCGCGGCCGTTTTGGTGGCAAACCATTTTCCAGCCGGCAGGATGTCGTGGGAACCCAGGGCCTGTAGAATGCGCGGCGCGCCGACCAGTGATGAGAGCGCCGAGGAAAAGGTGGCCCCGAGAAGCCCTGCCAGCACGGCCGGCCCCCACACGGCCTTGTCGACCATGACCGTGTAATTTCCCACTAGTTCGTCCGGGGAAGCCGCGCGCGCCAGCCAGTAGGCCAGCACCAGGTAAACCACAAGGCTCAACCCGATGGCACTCATGGTACCGATGGGGATGCTGCGGCGCGGATTTTTCAGGTCTCCGGACATGTTGGCGCCAGCCATGATCCCGGTCGAGGCCGGAAAAAATACGGCAAAAACAGCCCAGAAGTTTGTCCCGGCAAACCCGGTTTCAGGCGACCCCTTGAACTCACCCCACCACTGGACGCTGTGCGGCAGGGGGCCTTGAAATACCGTTCCCAGGACCGAAATCAGCGCTAGGGTGATCACGGCCATGATGCCGTACTGGATCTTGAATGCCAGGCCGGCACTGATGAAAGCAATCACAAACAACACTCCGAAGGTAACCAGGTCCACAATCAGGGCCGGGTGATCGGGGAAGATCCACAACCAGCCGGCCCGAAACCCGAATATGTACATGGAAACGGCCAGGGCTTGCGAAAGGTACAGCGGTACGCCGATGCTGCCACCGACTTCCAGTCCCAGGGACTGGGAGATGACCGAGAAGGCACCACCGGCACCGATGCGGATGTTGGTGGTAATCGAGGAGAGGGACAGCCCGGTGAAACCGGTGATTCCGAAAGCGATCAGTATGATCAGCCAGGCACCCAGCACGCCGGCGTTGCCGACGACCCAGCCCTCGCGAAGAAACATGATAACGCCCAGGATGGTCAGCAGGGTCGGTGCAAAGACACCACTGAAGGTGCCGAACGCTTTCGATTCGGTCTGTTTTTTCTCTTTCACCCGATCTTCCAGTGATTCAGTATCCGCGGGTCGATCGACATCATTGTTTGCCTGGTTCATGGCGTGATATCCATACGGTCTCTAAACGGTGGCGGCGCCATCACCTTCAGCCCGGCTGTGGCACCTCATCTTTGCTGACATTCTCGGCATCGGTTTTCGAATTGGCCATGGATCGATCATCCGCGTTGGCTTCCTGGTCATCTTCCTGATCTGTACCGCCGGTCTCGAAGGTCAGTTCGGTCAGCAGCGGGAAATGGTCCGAGCCGAATCCGGGCAGACTCGCCAGCCGGGAGTAGACATGCATGCCGTAGAGGTTGTCGAGCGGGCACTTGATCGTGTAGGGATAGTCTTCTTCGAGGGCATCCAGGCGCTCCTGCCACCACCGGTCGGATTCGAGGGTCACCAGAACGTCCGGCCGGTGTTCATGCACCAGGTCGAGCAACGCCTGGGCATTCCGATTCGGGGTCAGGACGTTGGCGGTCATGAACCGGACCGTGTGCTGCCGGCGGGTGGCGGTGGACCTTCTGACCTCTTTAGAAAAAAGCGGCGTGTATGGCACGATCCACCATGTCTGGTAGAAAAAACTGAGCCCGGCCAAAAGGAGAAGCCACCATGTGGCGGCCTGCGACAAGTCCAGAAAAGCAAATTCCAGCACCAGTAGCACGATGGACAGGATCCAAATCTGAAGGCGCGGAAAGTCCTGAACCCGAACCCACCATGCGTCGTTGCGCCACAAGGGCAACAAGGTGACAGTGACGGTAAAGGCGGTCGCAGCCAGCAGGGCATAGAACACAGCGGCCATCATTTCTCGGTCAACAGGTTGGACTCGGCCGATGCGGCCAGATCTTCGTTGATCTGGTCGTCCAGTTGCCGGTCCGGCGACAGGTCCACCGTTTTAACCTCCTGGGCCGCGGCCGGATGGGCGTCGGCGTCGGACTTGGCTGCCCGCCGGTCCGACGGGGCGGGGTCGACGCGCTGCAGCCGGATGGTTTGCGCCGGTTCTGGCATCTCCACCCCGGCGTTCTCCAAGGTCAGTTTGGCCCGGCGAATGGCCTCCCCGCGGACTTTTGCGAAATCGGCGCTGCGCTGGTCGACCCAGCCGAAGAAACGGACCAGCACGCTGAAGTCGCCCAGGTCCTCCACGATCATAAACGGTGCCGGATCGTCCATGACGCCCGCCATTTGCTGCAAGGCGGCGCATCCGTGCGTCTGGACGTCGACCAGGTCCTCGCGCACCCCCACCCCGACGCTGAAATCGAAGCGCCGGCGCGGGTTGATGCTGTAGTTGTAGACAAAGCTCTTAAATACGGTCGCGTTGGGGATTCTGACGTGGTTGCCATCCAGGGTCATCAGCATCAGTTCGCTGGCGGTCAGGCGGGTTACCCGGCCTTCGTGGGATTCGATCCTGACCAGGTCGAAGAGATCGAAGGGCCGCCGGATGCTCAGCAGCAGCCCGGCCAGGTAGTTTTCGACAATGTCCTTGAACGCGAAGCCGAGTACCAGCCCGGCCACCCCGGCCGTTCCGAGCACCGCGCCCACCAGGGTGGTGATGTCCAAGATGTCCAGGGCCAGCAAAAGGCCCAGCAGGAATATGCCCTTGCGTAAAAATTGGCGGATCAGGTTCTGCAGCAGCCGATTCACTCCCATACGCCGATATGGCGCTTTCCAATGGGTGACGACCTGGCCGAGCAGCCAGAAGGCCACCACCACGGCCAGTGCCACCACCAGCGTGGGCAGCTTCTGCAGGGCACCGGTCAGGTACTCCTTAACCCGCGCCAGGGCCGGTTTTACACGCGACTCGACGTCCGTCTCCACCGTTATCTGGTTGTCGACATAAACGACTCCTTCGAAGCGCGAGACCATCGCGGCGACCTTTTCGGAGGCCTCCATGCGAGCGGTCTGGCCGGACAGCCGCACGACGCCGTTGTTGACATCGATGTCAACATTTTGAAACGCTTCGATCTGATCCAGGATCGCGCGCAGCCGTGTTTCAATTTGCGCGTCGGAGGCGGCCGCCAGCGGCAGGGTGGGCGGCTGCGTCGCGGCCGGGTCGTCAGTGGCCGAAAATGCCGCTCCGCAACCGATCCAAAACATCAGCACGATGAAGGCCCACCGCTTTCTGGGCCGGCAACCGGCCAAGATCGTTGACGCAGCCCCTGAAAACCCGTGGGTGAATTGACATCTGTCCCTATCGGGCCGTGCCGGAACCTCTCGCTTCGGCCGGACGGCGTGTCGCAGTCGGCGGTTCATGGGGCCTCGCTTTCCGCGGTGGCGCTGATCGCCGCCTGGTAACGCCGCTCAAGATCCTTGCGGTCGTCCTCGGCAGAAAGATTGCGCTTGCACCCCTCCACCACCATGGCGGCCTGCCGCAACAGGGCCTCACGATCCTTTTGGCGGTGGGCCTGGGCCACGACGGTGGCGACGGTCTCCAGCAGATTGATCGATACGGACGGCACGGCATAGGCATTTTGCCGTATCATGTCGAAGGCCGCATCCAGCATGCCCTCGAAGGTAAACACTTTGCAGATGACCCGCAGGCGGTTTTGCCCGTCGTAGCGATGGCTGGCGGGCATTTTGCGGCTGGCCAACTGGCATAAGGTGGCACCCAGCCAGTTGATGCAAGTGGTCGCGGTGATGGGGTCGTTGATGCCCGGCGAAAGCGCGCGAACGGCGATTTCAACCAACTGGCTGATGGCAAATTCGACATCCTGCTCCAGGGTGCGCTCCGTTCCCAGGATAAAGATGGCGTTGATCTTTTCGGCCAGTTCCGGATCGACTTTTTCCCCGGGCCAGACGGTCACCAAAACACTGCCGCGGGTGATGAAGTTTCCCGGTCGATACCCGAGATGAACCAGCAGATCAGCTTCGACGGCAATTCCCATGAGGGCGTCGTTGTCCACGGACTGCAGGTAGCCGCTTTGTTCGGCCGCGACCTGGCAGGCCTGGCGGTCGCAGGTCGTTGGAATGTCATAGTCGCGTTCGATGGGTCCGTGAGCCGGCCCTTCGGTCTTGCCGAGTTTTTCGGGGAAGATCCGATCCACGGCCTTTTCCAGATCGTGGCGAACCCTGGCGATGATGTGCTGGGCCTGAATCGATTCCGACACGCTGTGGATAAAAAAAATAAGTACGCCCAGGCTTCCCAGTGACATCACGATGGCGGTCGAGACGGAAAGGCCCGGTACGAATGTTTCATCGGTAACGGCATTGACGGTGCGAAGCACGAGGATGCCGTAAATGAAGGTGGCCACAAAGGCGCCCAGCACCATCTGATTGGCCCTGACGTTCATGAAGTTTTTAACCAGACGCGGGCCGAATTGGGATGAAGCCAGGGTCAGGACCACGATGGTGATTGAAAACACCACCCCGGCGACGGTGATCATGGAACCGGCAATGGTCGACAGCACGGCGCGTGCGCCATCGGCCTCACCACTGTAGAGCAGCCACTGCACCGGGTGTTTTCGGTCAGAATAAGCGCTGTCGACCGCGGTGGTGGCGAAGGAGAGCAAGATGGCCCCTAAGGCCATGATCCCAGGCAGAAACAAGAAGTTAGCCTGTAGGCGATACCATAGATTTGTAATTTTTTGTCGCGTGGTCGGCATTTTTTCGCTTTGATTCCCTGATCAGATAAAGTTCTGGTGGGAGACGTCTTGGGCTCGCAACAGTCGCATTATCCGGCGGATTCTTATACCGTGAATGGCCATCATCTTCGAATTCGCATTCACCCCGACCCTGTTTCGGTAAGGGGGCAGGGATTAATAGAACATACTGCTATTGAACGGAATTGACAATCCGGTCTCGGCAACCGGCAATATAGGGTGTGCAACCCATGGATACGGTCGGGCCGATTTTTCAAGCTGGATCAGCGCTATGAGGACGACGTCAATGCCTTGATCGCCGCCATATTCAAGAGCGTGTCCATGCCTATCCCACTCAGACGGTTTTCCTCACCGGCGACCAGACCCAAGGCCGTGTCGAAAACGACCGGCAGGCGCGCCAGACGACCGAGACCGCTTTCCATTAATCATTGATTTGCTCCGTCTTGGTAGCCGGCGGCCCATTGGGTTGCCTGCATTCGGCCATGCGGCGTCACCGGCCAAGCCGGATGGGCGCCTTTTCCTGAAACGCGGCGGCCGCCTCGCTTTCCAGCACGTGGGGGCAGGTCGTGTAGCGCGGGGAGTAGTGCAAGAGGGTGTACTGCCGCACCCGGCACAAGCGGGCAAGCTGGCCGGCCTGGCGCGCCGTGAGATGGTGTTTGGCCCTGGCAATCTCACGGTGGGCATCCGAAAAGGCCGCCTCTACGAAAAGATGATCGACCCCATCGGCCAGGGCGACGATCTTCTCCTGGTTCGGTGCGGTCCCGGCCGCGTCGGTGATGTAGGCCAGGCCCTGGCCGGGTGATATGCGGGCGATGGCATCGGTCAAGGCGCCCAGGGAGATATGACGTGCTATCGTGACCTTCTTTGCCCGACGGGATGTCGACCGCCGTGTCCGCAGGGGCTTTTTCGTAAAGCAGGGCCTTGAAGCGGTTCAGCCAGGGGCCCGGCCTCAAGCCCATGTCATCCAGTGCCGTGGTGATGATATTGACGTGAAAGCGCTCTTTCAGGGCAAAGGCCAGCACCGGCGTGCCGTGGTCGAGGTGGACGGCGCGAACCGTCAGGGCCGGTTCGCGCAGCACGACCCCGTCGAAGGGCGCTTTTCGGATGGGACCGTCGGCGCGAAACTGTCGACGGCACGGGAAGCGGCCGGTCAGGGCCGTTGTGGGGTGCAGTTCGGTGACGTGCAGGACGAAGCGGTTGCGATAGCCTTTTACCAGGTTCCAGCAGTAGCCGGCCAGCTTGCCGGTCAGGTTGTCGAGAAACCCCTGGGGGCCAAACAGATGCAGATCCTTGTCCCGGCCCAGCAGGATGCGCAGGACGCGGTCGAACCCGCAAAAGTGGTCCATGTGGGTGTGGGATACGAAAATGTGGCTGATTTTCAGGATGTCGCGGGGCGCCAACGCGGCAATGTCCCCCAGGTCGAACAGCAGGGCGCGATTACCGTGGCGAAAGGGTACGAACAGGACCGGGTCCTCGAAGGGGCCGTTGACCAGTCGCGGAAGGAAGCTGGGGCCCATTTGCCGGTTCAGGGCAGAAGCTTGGCGACCTGCTTGTGAATGCACATGTAGATGTCCGCGTCCGACCCGAAGATGTCCACCACGGATTTGTGGTTGATCAGCTTTTCGATGACGAATGCGGTCAGGTAGAGGCTGACCACGTTGGGCTGTTGAACCAGGTTGCGAAAGGGCGCGATCTGATAGTCGACGTCAAACTCGTCGGCATGGGTGAGCGTTTCCAGGCAGTGCGTGATCTGTTCTTCCAGGGCATTCTTGTTGGTGGTTTCGACTAATTTTTCCTCCACCAGTTTCATCGAAATGGGGCTGGCGAACCGGGCTGGATCCTCCCTGACCGTGCTGATCGCTACCCGCCGGGCATGATCCTTGGAAGATTCGATTCGGGACAGAATACTGGATTCCCGGGTGCTGGGTCTGAACACTTTTGCCATGGATGGTCACCTGTAGTTGATGAAATCGTTCACGCGGTTAACGCCCCCTTATAAAAAAGTTGATCGTATCATTGCAAGCAAAAAGTAAATTACTCACATCCAATTCGTACATTTTCGAAAAAGGTGAATCGCTCAGTTTGGGTCACATTAAGCGCCGTCGGGGATCGTGGCTTCGACGATCAGTTGGAGGTGCTTCTTCCCGTTCCAGTAGTTCCACTGGGGGCGGTACGCGATCTTTTCAAAGCGGGTCGGCGTCAGCGATGCCGCGCTCGTGTTGAACTGAATGGCTTGAAACGGGTGGCCCGGCCCGGACTCGGATGAAAGGGTCATCCGGCGATGCCGGGCTGCCACGCTCCGGCAGGTGCGTACCCGGACCCCGGTGTCCATGAACAGCGGCAAGGGGTTGCCCTGACCGAACGGGGCCAGGTGGTCCAGGTCGGCCATTAGGTTTGGGGTGATCGTGTTCAGAGAGACGGCGGCGTCGATCTTAAGGGTCGGGTCTGGTCCGCCGCCGGCCTGAAGCCGGGCTACCGCCGCTTGCAGGCGCGTGGTGAACGCGGCGATGTTGGCGGTGGGCAGGGCGAACCCCGCTGCCAGGGGGTGGCCACCGAAGCGATCCAGAAGGTCGCCGCACTGTCGCAGTGCCGCGGCCAAATCGATGCCCTCGACGCTGCGCCCCGACCCCTTGCCCATGCCGTTTTTGGTGCTGATGACCAGGGTGGGGCGGTTAAACCGTTGGGTTAGGCGGGAGGCCACAATCCCCAAAAGCCCCTCGTGCCAGCGGTCGCCGTGAACGACCAGCGCCGGGCTGTTCGCCTGGTCGGGCAGGTTCGACAGGCGGTCTTCGATCGAGGCCAGAAGCAGCGTCTCCAGCGCGCGGCGTCGATCGTTGAGCCGGCACAGTGCCGCCGCCAGGCGGGCGGCCTTTTGGGGGTTGCCGGTCATCAGCAGTTCGCAGGCCATGCGGGCGTGCGCCAGGCGCCCGGCGGCATTTAGGCGCGGTGCCAGCCGGAAGGCGATCGTTTCGGCATCGATGGGCATGCCCGCGGTGCCGCTCAGGCGCATCAAGGCCGACATGCCCGGACGCGGGTCGGCGCCAAGCAGCTGCAACCCGGCACCGGTCAAAACGCGGTTTTCGGCGATCAACGGGGCCACGTCGGCCACGGTTCCCACGGCTACCAGGTCGCACAAGCGCTTCAGGTTCGGCTCACGGCGGTTTTTCCAGAAGCCCTGTTGGCGCAGATAGGACCGCAGGGCGATGGCCAGATAAAATGCCACGCCCACCCCGGCCAGGTGGGCCAGGCCGGCGCCGTCACGGGAAAGGGCCGGGTTGACCACGGCCACCGCCTCGCCGGGCGGTTCGGTCGCCGGATGGTGATCGGTGACGATCGTGTCGATTCCGGCCTGCCGGGCCGTGCGGATGGCCTCGGCGCTGCCGGTGCCGCAGTCTGCGGTAATGATCAAATCGACGCCGGCGGGCACGGCCCGCTTGACGATGAAACTGGATCCCATGCCATAGCCGTCGGCAATGCGGTGGGGAATGGTGTATCCGATTCGGGCCCCGCAGCGCTTGAGGAACGTGGAGAGCAGGGCCGTGGCGGTGATGCCGTCGGCGTCGTAGTCGCCGAAGACGAGGATTTTTTCATCGTTCACCAGAGCCTGATGGATCCGCCGGGTGGCCCGGTCCATTCCGCTCAGTGCCGACGGCGGTGTCAGGTGGCCCAGGGAAGGGTTCAAAAACAAAGTTGCCTGATCCATGGACGCGATTCCGCGAATGGCCAGCAACCGGGCCACCAGGGCAGAACAGCCGATCTGGCGGGCCAGCGACCGTACCACGGCCGGATCGGGGTCGAGCAGCTGCCATTGTTTTTTCATGGGATGGGGCATATCTTAATCAGACGTTGTAAACAAGGCAGAAACCTTGAAGAGGCAACAACGCATGCAAACGATCCGGCGGGTTTACCGCATAGCGCCCCATGCGATCGGCTTCGTCAAATTCATCATCGAGGCCTATGACAACCTGGCGGTCATGTCCACATTGGATCCGCGGCAAGGAATCGTCGGCCTTGCGATTGCCCCGGGCTGCCAGGATCAGGTGGACGGGATCATGGCAAGCCTTGCCGCGGATGTCGATATGGTCAGAATAGATTGGCCGCCCCTGGACGCCGCTGTCGGATAGAGAGAGGAACAGAACTGCAGATGAAGTCGAAACGAATGCATATCAGTACCATCGGATGTCAAATGAACGTGTACGACGCCAGTCAGATCGCGGGCGTTCTCGCGCCTTTGGGTTACCGCCTGACCGATGCCCCTGAAGCGGCGGATATGATCGTCGTCAACACCTGCACCATCCGGGAGAAAGCGGAGCAAAAGGCTTTTAGCCTGCTCGGTCGCCTGGCCAAAATAAAGGCCGCCCGACCCGCGCTGATTGTGGCGGTGGGCGGGTGCGTCGCGCAGCAGGAGGGCCGGGCGATTTTAAAGCGTATGCCCCACGTCGATCTGGTGTTCGGCACCCATGCCATTTTCCGGCTGCCGGAAATGGTTCGCCGCATCGAATCGACGCGCTGTCGTATCGTGGACGTCCGACAATCGGACGGTATCGATGTCGATGCGCCGGCCACCGGACCGCTGTCCGACGGGCAGGTGTCGACATTCGTAACCATTATGCGCGGCTGCGACAACTACTGCACCTACTGTGTGGTTCCCCATGTGCGCGGGCGTGAAGCCAGCCGGCGCCCGGACCGCATCGTGGACGAGATCCGCATGCGGGTCGATCAGGGCATCCGTGAGGTGACCCTGCTGGGGCAAAACGTCAACAGCTACGGGAACAAGGAGGGGCTGGGAACCTTCGTCGAGCTGCTGGAAGCGGTCAATGCCATCGACGGATTGGATCGTATTCGCTTTACCACCTCACATCCCAAGGACCTGTCCGAGGATCTCATCCAGGCCTTCGACCGGCTGGAAAAACTTTGCCATCACATTCACCTGCCGGTGCAGTCCGGTGACGACCGCATCCTCAAGCGCATGAACCGCAAGTACACCCGCAGCGACTATCTGGCGAAAGTCGAACGTCTGCGCGCCGTTTGCCCCCAGATCGCCGTCACCTCGGACATCATCGTCGGGTTTCCCGGTGAAACGGACGCGCAGTTCCAGGCCACCTTGGATCTGGTCGGCAGCGTGCGCTACGATGGCCTCTTCGCCTTCATGTATTCGGACCGGCCCAGCGCCCCGGCAACGGCATTTTCGGAAAAGGTGCCCGACGATTTGAAAAAAGAGCGGCTGCAGACCCTGCTGGCGATCCAGGCGGGTATCACGCGGGAGAAGAACGAAGCGCTGGTGGGACAGGTCCGGCAGGTCCTGGTGGAGGGCCGCAGCCGCGAGGTTTCCCCGGAAGGCCTAAAGACGGCCTCGACCGGCGGCATCCGGTGGACCGGCCGTACGTCCGCCAACCACATCGTTCATTTCAGCGCCCCGGGCGGCCGGAAAGAACTGTTGACAGGTACCTTCGCCGATATCATGATAGAAGGAGCCCATGCACACTCGCTTTGGGGACGGCCCATCGACGGACGGACAGAGGCCGGACCCGCGAAAGGAGAAAAGACCATTGCTGCGTAAGGTAACCGTATCGGGTCTCGCCATGGACCCTGCATCGAATACGCCTATCATTCTGTTGAAGACCGAAGAGGGCGATCGAACCCTGCCCATCTGGATCGGTCTGCTCGAGGCCACCTCGATTGCATCGGCCCTGCAAGACATTCAATTTGACCGCCCCATGACCCACGATCTGTTTAAAAATCTCACCCAGGTGCTCAACTTTCACATCAACCGCATCGACATCTGCGACCTGAAGGACAACACCTTTTTTGCGGAAATCCATTTTGCCTCCAAGGAGCGGTCGTTCACCATGGATGCCCGGCCCAGCGATGCCATCGCCCTGGCACTGCGCTTCCAGGCCCCCATTTTCGTGGAAGATGTGGTCATGGAAAAGTCCCAGATCGGCAAGGGCGGCGGCGAAGTGCTGGACGACAGCGAAGAGGGCAAAAAGTGGGCCGAATATCTCGACAAGCTTTCACCGGAGGATTTCGGGAAATACAAGGTCTGACGGATTCGCGAATCAATGATGGACCTGATAAAAAGTCGCATTCCAGGCGGATTTGTAAAAGCGCCGAGATCAAGGCTTGTGAATCCCGAGGAGGGAGGCGTACTGTCGGTACGTTGCAGTGACGAGGGGTGAGGCGTAACGCAGATATCGGCGCTTTTACGAATCCGCTAATCAATAGGTGAAGCACCCGTTCTCATAGATGGTCTGGCGCTGTCCTCCCGCCAAGTGCGCCACGACCCGCTTTTTTCCCGTGTTGACCAGATCCCAGTGCAGGGCCGAGTCATTGAAACCGAGCTGGGCCTTTTTTTGTGCGGTCAGCGTCTGGCCGTCTCCGCTGAAGGTGTCCGCGTAGCTGGCCCCCAGTGCCACGTGACAGTTGCCCCACCGGCCACCGTAGTTTTCATCGAACAAGGTGTTGGCCATGAACTGGTCGATCTTGGAAAAACGCCTGTCGGTCAGGGAAAATTCCCCCAGACGGGCCGCGCCGCGGTCCATCCGGAGCTGCTGTCGGGTGAAATCGGCGCCGGATTCGGCCACCATGTCGACGACCACGCCCTTTTTGAAAACCAGCCGAACACCCTTGACCAGATTGCCGTTGCGAAACGAGGGTTGATCGGCATAATAAACCCCGCTGGTCCCCCGCCAGTCCGGACTGACAAAGAGTTCGAAGCTGGGAATGTTGTGACCGGAGATGCCGATCCATTTGCGCTGGTCACCCGGGGTGATCTTCAGATCGATCTGGTTGGATTCGATGTGATAGTGCCTCACGGTCATGCGGTTCAGCCAGCCTTTGATGGTGGCGGCGTTGGCGAATATGCGCTTCCAGTGTTTCAGCGGCTCGCGACGGTTCAAAAAGCAGGCCTTGACGATTTGCCTGGCGTAGGCCGGCTGGCTGAGCCCGGCCTGTTTGGCCAGTTCCTCGGTCGGCAGCATGCACAGGGTCCAGCTGAACAGCCCGGTCTGCTCACGCGCTTCGAGGATGTCCCGCAGGTACTTTTTAGAGAGGGTGAACCGGCTGATTTTTTTGGGGTCGACGCTGCTCAAATGAGTGATGGACGCCGGTGCGTGCAGGAAGATCGAACCGTTGAGGTTCTGATACAGTTCCTTTTCGCCGGGAGGATCGAAAACCAGCTGCCGGCGGTTGGCCAGGCCGAAGAAGTTTTTTTCCATTGCCGGCGTGGGGTTGATGCGCCGAACCGGGTTCAATCCCATTTCCAGCAGCCGACGCTCCAGCCGTTCCGCCAGCGCAACGGCATCGAGGTTGAACCGCACCATGACGACGTCACCTTTTCGAAAAGGCTTGTGTTTGGCCGTGCCAAGCCCCCACAGCAATACCTCGGCATAGCGTTCCAGATGGGTGTCGGTAAGCATGTGACCTCCGTCCTATCAGTGCTTGTCCTTTAGAAAATAGCGGTGATACTCAGGCTCTGAGAGATGTTTGCGCAACAGGCTGGAAAGCAGGTCGAAGATGGCCAGCCGATCTTCATCCGTCAAGCGCTCCCGGAGCAGCGCCATCAGCCGGTCGTCCGAAAATTTCTGGAGGTAGTAGACGACCGTGTCCATGTCGGATTCGCGATTGAGACCGAACCCGACAAAACCGTCGAACTCTTCGATGAAGCGATGCGAGTGCATTGCCATGGCAGTTTCCTGTTGGATGGATGACGGTGACCCCAGCGGTATGAAGCACGTGGGAAGCCTGCTTGGGGCAGCCGTGCCGGTTCGCCGGGGATGTGAAGATGCCGCCGGGTCCGCTCGGCCGAAACCCTTATCGTGACGTGTATAGTGAAAAAAGCGCCCGAGGTCAACTTGGTCGCCCGCCCGGGTGCGCCGGGGGCAGCCCCTGGTTAGACGGAATTAGGGTTGATGTCAGCAGCCCTTTTGGTTTATAGAGGGGTAAATTCATTGGGCATTTAATTCCTTTACCATCAGGCGGCCGTTGAACGGGCGTTTTGGGAGGCACCACGATGAAGTGGAAAGACGATGGCAGCGAGCAGGAGATGGATTCCGAAAAGAGCGACGTTTATTACGAAAGTGACGGCTTTTCATCCCTTCCGCAAGATGCCGGTACGAGCTCTGTCGTTCCGAGGCGCTACCGCCTATGGGCCGTGGGCATTGCCGTTGTCGCCGGCCTGGTGCTGCTGTTTTCGACCCTCTTTAGCGATTCCGATCAAGCGCGTATCGACGCTTTGGAACAGAAAGTCGTCGAGTTGGAAGCGCGCATGAAAAAGGTCGACGGGGTGGATGAGAAGGTCACCCGAATCTGGGAGCAGGCCAAGACCTTCGAAACCTTCAAGAGCCGCTTCGACCGCGCCGAGGCCTCCATCTCCCTTCGAATGGATCGCTTGACCACTAGCCTGGACGAGATGCAGAAAAAGACCGATGCGGCCCTCAAAAAGGTCGAACAGATCGAAAAGCGGCCCGCACCGGCCGCCGCGGCCCCTACCAAAACACCGGTGGTCAAGAAAGCAGCGGGGGTGAAAACCCATACCGTGGCTGCCGGCGACACGCTTTTCGGCATCGGGCAGCGCTACAATTTGTCGGTCGATCAACTGCGCACCATCAACAAGCTGCCTCCAGACGCCGTCATTCATGTGGGCCAGACGCTCACGGTGGGAACGCCCACATCAGCCAACTAAGCCGTTTGCACGCCATGCTGCCACCATCAACCCAACGGAGAAACCGGTCGTTTCATGAATGATTACATTGCCCGTTTCCAGGCCGCGCCGGCCAGTTTCAAAAAGAGTTTCGCCTATCTGACCGCGGCGTGGATCTGCCACCCGCTGTTCATCTATTCGCTCTTTCATTTCGAGGCCATGGTGGACGCGTCCGGCACGGAGATGAAAAAGATGGTGGTGGTCAGCCTGAGCCTGTGCTTTTTCCTTTTTCTGATCAAGAAGTGGGCCCGTGCACTGGTGGTGGTGGGAAGCTTGTTCATCGTTATCAACGACCTTTTTTATTTTTTGGTGACACCCCGAAACCAGGTTTCGACGCTGCTGTTGGTGGCCGTCGTACTGTGCACGGTTGTCGGCACCTACTGGCTTTTTACCAAAGCATCCCGGGACTATTTTACCAAGGTCAATCCGAAACCGGAACCACCCGATGTGAATACCGGACCCAGCCGCCCGCGCTGATCGATCCGGCCTGACGCCGAGCAACGCCGCGATCCGGGCAGGTGGCGACACAGCCCGCCGCGCGCAACGACAATCTACCAATGATCATGTGTTTGAATGGAGGGGCTCATGGGAAGACCCAGAAAAGACCGACTCGTCGCATTTAATCCAACGATCAGCTACTTCAAGCCGCGAGGCATCCCCATGGTTGACCTCACCGAAGTCTGCATTACCGTTGATGAACGTGAAGCGCTCAGACTGGCCGATCTGGACGGGCTCTCCCATGAAGAGTCCGGGCAGTGCATGGGGGTTTCACGGGCAACCTTCGGGCGTATCTTACACAAGGCGCGCCAGACGGTGGCTGACGCATTGATCAATGGCAAGGCCATTAAAGTCGATGGCGGCAACTACAAGATGGTTGAAGAGGCCCGCCGGTTTTCCTGCCGAAAGTGCCACCACCGATGGGATGAACCCTTGGGTACCGGTCGACCGCTCGGGTGCCCGGAATGCGGACAGGACGATTTTCACCGTTTCTTGGGTGATTGAGCGGCTGCCATCAGACCAGGTGCCGTGATGGTGTTTCGAGTCATACCGTGAACGGCCATAATCTTCGATTTTATTCCTCACCCCAGCCCTTTCCTACAGGCAGCGGGAGTTGACGGATGTCGCAGTCGATGGCCGTTCGAAGCATAACCGGGGGGCGGCCCTGACTTGCCGTTCAAGATGAGGCCTGCAACGTTCAGGCCGATCAGGAGAGCAGACATGGTAGAGATTCATGGCAGCATGGAAAGCGCCAAGCGCACATCCAACCCCCAGTCGGCGCGTGATGAGGCCCTCAAAGGGGCCCTGGGACGCATCAAGCACAAGTTCATGGTCATGAGCGGCAAAGGCGGCGTCGGGAAGACCAGTACCTCGGTCAATCTAGCCCTGGCCCTGGCGGATCGGGGTCACCAGGTGGGCATCATGGACGTCGATTTGCACGGTCCGGATGTCCCGCGGATGCTGGGCCTTACCGGCATGCTCGACATGGCAGATGAACGCAAACTCAATCCCATGCGCTACTCGAAACATCTCAGTGCCGTTTCCATCGAATCGTTGACGCCGACCAAGGATGACGCCATCATCTGGCGGGGGCCGGTCAAATACTCCGCCATCCAGCAGTTCATTGCCGACGTGGCCTGGGGAGACCTGGATTTTCTGATCATCGACGCCCCTCCGGGCACCGGCGACGAGCCTTTGACCGTGGCCCAGACCATTGCCGACGCCAAAGCCATCATCGTCACCACGCCGCAGGAGGTCTCTTTGGCGGATGTCCGAAAATCGATCAACTTCTGCAAGCTGGTCAAGATGGAGATCTTCGGGTTGATCGAAAACATGAGCGGACTGGCCTGTCCGCACTGCCAATCGGTTATCGATCTGTTCGGGTCCGGCGGCGGCGAAAAGACCGCTCTGGCGGCTCAGATACCGTTTCTGGCCAAGATTCCCTTTGATCCGAAAATGGTGGAGTGCGGGGATGCCGGCGTCTCCTATCAGCGTCATCACAAGGACTCTCCCGTCACCCAGGCCTACCAGTCCGTGGCCGAAAAAATGGCTCGGCTACGCTAATCGAAAGAGGGCCTCATGAAAGCCAGCATCCTTCGTTTTCTTTCCAGCATGTCCCACTTCTCGTTTCTCACCAGGGACGAGCTGGACCGGGTGGTATCCCAGGCGGAACTGGTCAATCTGGCCAGGGGGGAGTCGGTATCCATTCAGGGTAAAACGCGCATCGAGAATGTGCTGGTGATCATGCGGGGCCAGTTGTCCCTGTACAAAGATGACCGGGAAGAAGCCGAGCTGACCGGTCACATCAAGCAGGGAGAGGTCTTCGGTGGGATCAGTGTGATGCTCAACGCCGGCCTGGCTCTGAGGACCACCAAGGCGGACACCGAGGTTTACGCCATCTCGATCCCGGCCTCCGTGATCATGGAAACCTGCACGAAGAACAAGGCCTTTTACGAGTATTTCCTGGCCAATTTCAGCCACAGCCTCTTCGACGAATCCCTTGACGCCATCACGCGGGTCGTCCAGGCGCGCCTCTTTTTGTCGGGCATCGACCCCTTTTCGTTTTTGCCCGAAGATGCAATCGACCATGCCGCCCAATCGCTTTCGCAGGTTTCCCACCCCCGCAAGACCATTTTGTTCGTGCAGGGCCAGACCCGGATCGGATATCTGTATATCCTTAAACGCGGGGCCGCCGAGCGCTACTACGAAGATGGCGGCGAGAAAAAGATGCGCGAACTGCTGTCCGAAGGGGATCTGTACGGCGGCATCACCATGCTGATGAATGACGGCTTGGCGGTGCGTACCCTGGAGGTGCTCGAGGATTCCACCTTCAGTGTGCTGCCCAGTCAGGTGTTTTTCGAGCTGTGCGAAAAGCACAGCGTCTTCAGTGACTTTTTTTCAGACACCTTCGGCAAGCGGATGTTGAGCCGGTCCTACGCGGCCATCATCGCTAAAACCCTGCGGCCCAAGGAGCCCAGCCTCCAGTTCTACAACCAGCCTTTGTCACAGATCTATTCACGCGATCCGGTTTTCTGCGATGCCGAGGACTCCATCCGCGACGCCGCCGCAGCCATGGTCAATCGCAAGAGCAGCTATGCGTTCATCCGTTCACGCGACCCCGACCAAGTTGGCATCGTGACCACCAAGGATTTTACCCGCAAGGTGATTGCCCGCGGCTACCCCATCGACAATCCGGTGGGGGCGATCATGTCGGCACCGTTGCGCACCATCTCAGACAAGGCCATGGTGTTCGAGGCCATGATGACCATGATGGAAGAGGATTTTCAGCATGTCGGCGTCGTGGATGCCAACGACAATGTGATCGGTATGCTCTCCAGCAAGGACATCCTGGCCTTTCAGGGGCAGTCGCCGCTGTTCTTGCTGCGGGAAATCCAGATCGCGCCCGACATCGACACGATCATTGCCAGGCACCATCAACTGGCCGACCTGGTACGCAGCCTGATTCACAACGGTGCCACCGCCAAGAACGTGACCCTGTTCATCACGACGGTGTCCGACACGATCCTCAACAAGCTCATGTCCATGACCCTGGACGAGATGGGGCCGCCGCCGTTGCCGTTTGTGTTCATGATCATGGGCAGCGAGGGCCGCCACGAGCAGACCCTGAAAACCGACCAGGACAACGCCATCGTCTACCAGGACCCGACGCCGGAAGCCGCCGAGGCGGTCGGGGCCTACTTTCTCAAATTCG
Organism: uncultured delta proteobacterium; assembly: GCA_963785365.1. Lineage (GTDB taxonomy): Bacteria > Desulfobacterota > Desulfobacteria > Desulfobacterales > Desulfosarcinaceae > Desulfosarcina. The sequence continues at coordinate 157,388 of CAWAUZ010000004.1, forward strand.
GCGAGATTGCCTGCGGCCTGCTCGACCAGGTCGGGTACGATTTTTGTACGGGCGGTGTCATGGCCAAGAATCCCAAGTGGTGCCAGCCGCTCTCCCAGTGGAAAGCGTATTTCAGCGATTGGATTCACGCCGCCGAGGCCGAGGACCTGCTGCAGGCCAGTATCTTTTTCGACTTCCGCCACGGCTTCGGTAGCGAGGGGCTGATCGCGGCCCTGCGCAAGCACCTGTTTGCATCCCTGGACGGGTGGTCCGGCTTTTTCCGGCACATGACCGAAAACGCCCTCAATTTCAAGCCACCCCTGGGCTTTTTCCGTAATTTCGTGGTGGAGTCCAAGGGCCGCCACCGCAACGCCTTCGACATCAAAAGCGCCATGACCCCGGTGGTCGACTTCGCCCGGGTTTACTCTCTCAAGCACGGCATCGAGGAGACCAACACGCTGGAGCGGCTCGAACAGCTCCGGATCAAGAAGGTCATCACCCTGGCCGAATACGAGGAGCTGGACAAGGCCTACAGTTTTCTCATGCAGCTGCGGTTCGTGCGCCAGATTACCGCCGTGGTGGACGACAAGAGCAAGCCGGACAACTATATCAATCCCAAAAAACTCACCCAGATCGAACAGACCACCCTCAAAGAGATCTTCAAGCGTATCGAAAAATTCCAGGGCAAGATGAATTTCGATTTTATCGGGATCGCCTGATCGGCCAAGTGCCTGCATTGGCATCGGCCGCCTGCCCGATGCGATCTATTGGATCGTTCCGAGATACCAGCCGATGAGACGTTCGCCGAAAAAGAGATAAATGACGGCGCCCAGCGCCAGAAACGGTCCGAAGGGGATGGCCAGCTTCATGCCCCGGCCCGACCGGATCATGACCAGCATGCCGATGGCGGTGCCGACGGCCGAGGCGGCGAAGAGGGTGAAAACGACACCCTGCCAGCCGGTCATGGCCCCGATCATGGCCAGCAGCTTGATGTCGCCGCCGCCCATCCCTTCCCGACCGGTCATGAGCTGATAGACCCAGGCCACGGTAAACAGGCTGCCGCCACCGACCAGAATACCGACGATGCTGGATTGCCAGGTCACCGTCGGTACCGTCAGAGAGGCCAAAAAGAAGAACAAAATGCCGGGCAGAGAAATGGCGTCGGGAATGATGCGATGATCCAAGTCGATCAAGGCCACCACGATTAACGTGGCGATGAACACGAACACCACCAGCGCATGGACCGTCAGACCGAACGCCAGGGCGCACGCCAGGGCGAAAAGGCCGGTCAGCAGCTCGACAAACGGATAGCGTATGGCGATGGGTGCCAGGCAGGTGCGGCACTTGCCCCGCAACAGAAGATAGCTGAGGATGGGCAGGTTGTCATAAACCGCAATCATGGTCCGGCAGTTCGGGCAGTTTGAGCCTGGATGCACGATGGACTGGCCGGCGGGGATCCGGTAGATGCACACATTCAAAAAACTGCCGATGCAGGCACCGAAAGCAAAGATCAGGATTGTCGTCAACACGGGGATTGTCATATACGGCACCCTTACTAAAAGAACTTTCGGTCTATTGTCAAAGAAAAATTAGGACTTATTCTTAGAGGTCATTTAAACGGACCGTTATTGGATTCGATTGCGGTCGCTATCAGGAGCAAAAATGGGTGAAACGGACAAAGACGATTTGATCAGCATCATCGAGGAGGATGATCCCGAAGCGGTTATTCCGACCACCCTGCCCATGATGCCGGTGCGGGACGTGGTCATTTTTACGGATATGCTGCTGCCCCTGTTTGTCGGGCGCGAAAAGTCGGTCAACGCCATCGAAGAGGCGATTTCCAAGGATCGCTACCTGTTTGTCGCCACCCAGGTCGACCCGAGCATCGAAAACCCCAAGACCGACGAGATCTATAAAATCGGTACGGTCAGCCGCATTCTGAGAATGCTCAAACTGCCGGACGGCCGCGTCAAGGCGCTGGTTCAGGGAATCGCCAAGGCACGCATCGTCCGGTATGTGCGCAAGCGATCGGTATTCCGGGTCAAGATCGACATCATCGCCGAGCAGGAGTTTGACGATATCGACCTGGAAACCGAAGCGCTGATGCGCAATGTGCGCGATTATTCCGAGAAGATCTTGACCTTGCGGGGCGAATACACCAGTGAAGTGGGGTCCATTCTCGGCAGCATCGAAGACCCCGGCCGCCTGGCGGATCTGGTGGCCTCCAACCTGCGCCTGAAAATCGACGAGGCCCAGGAGATCATCGAAGTCCTCGATCCTTTTGAACGGCTGAAAAAAGTCAACGACCTGCTGTTCCGGGAGGTGGAGCTGTCCACCATGCAGGCCAAGATCCAGTCCGAGGTAAAAGACGAGATCTCAAAAAGCCAGAAGGACTACTATTTGCGTGAACAGGTCCGGGCCATCCACAAGGAGCTGGGCGAACTGGATGAACGCACCCAGGAGATCGAATCCTACAAGCGCAAAATCAAGCGTGCCCGCATGAGCCGCGAGGCCAAAGCGGAAGCCGACAAGCAGCTGCGCCGGCTGGAGCAGATGCATCCCGATTCGGCCGAGTCATCGGTGGTGCGAACCTACCTGGACTGGATGGTGGAACTGCCCTGGAGCAAGGCCACCACGGATGTCATCGATATCGCCAAGGCCAAAGCGATCCTGGACCAGGACCACCAGGGGCTGAGTAAGATCAAGGACCGCATCCTGGAATATCTGAGCGTGCGCAAACTCAATCCCCACAGCAAGGGGCCGATCCTCTGTTTCGTGGGACCTCCCGGTGTCGGTAAAACCTCTCTGGGCCGGGCCATCTCCAATGCCATGAAACGCAAATTCGTGCGTATTTCGTTGGGCGGCATCCGTGACGAAGCCGAAATCCGTGGGCATCGGCGAACCTATATCGGGGCGCTGCCCGGGCGGATCATTCAGGGACTGAAACAGGCCGGTACCAACAATCCGGTCTTCATGATGGACGAAATCGACAAGCTGGGCAACGACTTTCGGGGCGACCCCTCGTCGGCGCTGTTGGAGGCGCTGGACCCGGAGCAGAATTTCGAATTCAGCGACCACTACCTCAATCTGAGCTTCGATCTGTCCAAGGTGATGTTCATTCTGACCGCCAACATTGCCGACACCATTCCGTCGGCGCTGCTGGATCGAATGGAGGTCATCTATCTGTCCGGCTACACCGAGGATGAAAAACGCGTTATCGCCAAAAAACACCTGATTCCCCGGCAGGTCAAAGAAAACGGCATCAAGCCCCGTCAGATCCGGTTCAGCGATGGTGCGCTGATGCAGGTCATCAACGAATACACCTCCGAGGCCGGCCTGCGCAATCTGGAGCGCGAGCTGGGAACTTTGTGCCGCAAGGTGGCCCGCCGGATTGCCGAGGGTGCAAAAGGACCCTTTCAGGTGACCCGCCATTCGTTGGGCAAATACCTGGGGCCACCGAAATACTATCCGGAAATGGACAAGGAGCACAGCCAGGTGGGCCTTTCCACCGGCCTGGCATGGACCCAGGTCGGCGGCGAGGTGCTGTACGTGGAAGCCTCGTTGATCAACGGCAAGGGCGAGATGATACTTACCGGTCAATTGGGAGAGATCATGCAGGAGTCGGCCCGGGCGGCCCTGAGCTACGCCAGGGCCAATGTCAACTTGTTCAAGGTGAAAGACGAGCTTTTCGACCGCCGCGACATTCACATCCATGTCCCGGCCGGGGCGATCCCCAAGGACGGCCCCTCCGCAGGCATCGCCATGGCCACGGCCCTGATCTCGGCCTTGACCGAGCAGCCGGTCAACAAGGATGTGGCCATGACCGGTGAAATCACCCTGCGGGGGCGGGTTCTGCCCATTGGCGGCCTCAAGGAGAAAGCCCTGGGCGCCCTGCGCGCCGGCATCGACACCGTCATCATTCCCGAAAAAAACAAAAAGGATCTGGTGGAGATTCCCGGCAATGTCAAGCGCAAGCTCAAGTTCATCCCCGTCAGGAACATGAACGAGGTGCTCGAGATCGCCCTGGAGCCCAAACCGGTCGCGAAACGGGCCGTCAGGGCCAAGAAGCGGCCGGCCGGCCGGCGCCCGTCATGAATCTGCTGGCTGTGGACACATCGACCACCTCCTGCAGCGTGGCGCTGTTCGGCGGCGGGCGGCTGATGTCGGAAAGGACCGTGACGGACGGCAGGACCCATTCCATCCACCTGTTGCCGCTGATCCACGACCTTTTCGAGCGCAGCCGATGGTCTCTGGCCGATTTGAATGCCATTGCCGTCACCCGCGGTCCAGGCACCTTTACCGGGCTGCGCATCGGCATCAGTACGGTCAAAGGCCTTGCCGCCGCCGCCCGAATTCCGGTCGTGGGGATTGGCAGCCTTGCGGCGCTGGCCTTTCCCCACCTGGGGCAAGGGCGTTCGGTGGTCTCGCTGATCGATGCCCGCCGGGGGGAGGTCTATTGCGCCCACTACGCCGGCGACAGCGACGCAAGCCAACCGATTGAACCGATTGTTGCCGCAGCGCCCGAGGCCGTCGCCGATGTGGTCCCCCCGGGCGCCCTCCTGGTCGGCTCGGGCGCCCACCTGTACCGGGATTTGTTCAACGCGCGCTGCCCGCGGGCGCAGATCGGCGAGGCCGCGCAGCATGTGATCCGGGCCGCGTCGGTCGGCCGACTGGCCCTGGCGCGGAGCGTGGACCTGGACCTGGACTCCATCGCGGCCCTGGTTCCCGAATATATCCGCAAGTCGGACGCTCAGATCCAGATGTCGGGTAGCTGTTGACATGGGTAACGCCTTTGGATATAGATAACCCGTTAAAAGGGTTGAAAAAAGCCCTTGGCCGACGCGGCTTGTCGGCCGGGAGAAAAAGATGACCGACCGCAACTGGTCCGATCCGCCCAGTCAGACCGCATTTCCAGTGGCACGGGCCGGGTATCCGTTTATTTTCGCGTCCGCTTTCACCACAGCCGTTTTTGCCTTGCTGGGCATGGCGGTGCTGGCGATCGCCGGGTTGCTGGTCACCGGGTTCATCTGCTTTTTTTTCAGGGATCCCGACCGCCTGATCCCGGTGGGGGAGGGGATTGTCGTGTCGCCGGCCGACGGCAAGGTGATCAAGGTCATGACGGTCGAACAGACGCCCTATTTTGAAGGCCCCTGCACCCGGATCAGCGTATTCATGTCCATCTTCAACGTGCACGTCAACCGGGTGCCCCATGAAGGGACCATCCGTCGGGTGCACTACCATCCGGGAAAATTTTTCTCCGCCAACCTGGATAAGGCGTCGACGGACAATGAACACAATGCCTTGCTGCTGGAAAGCCCATCCGGGAGGCCGGTGGGATTCGTTCAGATTGCCGGTCTGGTGGCCCGCCGAATTATCTGTGCGGTTCAGCCCGGTGACATTCTGGAAAGAGGGCAGCGATTCGGCCTGATCTGCTTCGGTTCGCGTCTGGACATCTATTTGCCCGTCGATACCGACGTTCAGGTCGCCAAAGGCGACAAGGTCCTGGCTGGAAGCACCATTATCGGCCGCTGGTAGGCAGCCGCCCGGCCTGGTATGCTGGGGTGGCGTCAACCGTTCGAGACGACCCGCGGAAGGAAAACAATATCGACAACCCAGCGTGCCAATTTGAACCGCGATAGCGAGCGCATTCCCCGCCGCTTGCGGCGGGGTTAGCGAGCGAACTGAAAATCGATTATTTTATCCTACGGTGAACCCTCCCCGCGGCTTAGCGCGGGGAGGGTTCACCGTAGGAACCATTCGATTCCCCAATGGCCAGTGCCATGGGGATCTGTTTTTCTGTCGGCGGACAACTTGAAACCCCAAATCGAGATGTGTTTAGGAGTTAGGAATTTGGAAAGAATACCCATGACCCGGGAAGGGTACCAGGCGCTCAAGAAAGAGTTGGAGAACCTCAAGTCCACCGAACGGCCCCGTGTGATCCGGGCCATCGAAGAGGCGCGCTCCCATGGCGACCTCAGTGAAAACGCCGAATATGAAGCCGCCAAAGAGCGTCAGGCGTTTATCGAAGGCCGGGTCAGTGAGCTGGGCTACAAATTGGGCAATGCCGAAATTATCGACGTGGACGACAGACCCAAGGAGCGGGCGGTATTTGCCTGCACGGTGGTACTTGAAAATGTGGATACCGGCGAGGACGTCGAGTACCAACTGGTCGGCCCCGAGGAGTCTGACATCCAAAAGGGTCGTATTTCGGTCACCTCACCCCTTGGAAAGGCCATTATCGGGAAAAAGGCCGGTGAAGAGATTGTGCTCAACGCGCCGGCCGGCAAGCGGGTGTACGAACTGGTCAATATAATTTAATGTCAGGAGGCATATCGTGGCACGGATAACTATTGAGGATTGTTTGGAAAAAGTACCCAATCGGTTTAAGTTGGTCCACATGGCCGCCGCCCGGGTGCGGCAGATTCGTGAAGGCTCCGAATACCTGGTCAGTTCGCCCAAGAACGAGGACATTGTCGTCTCCCTGCGCGAGATCGCGGCCGGTAAAGTGATCGAGAAGATCCAGAATGACGAATAGCCCGCCGAACCCGGTTCACCCTGACCTTTAGGGGCGTCATTGTCCCGGGCCAGCTACACATACAAATCCCTCAACCGGTTGGTCGGCAAGGCCATCCATCGATACGACATGATCGCCGACGGCGACCGGCTGGCGGTGGGGGTTTCCGGCGGTATGGACAGTTTGACGCTGCTGTGGGCCCTGGCCGAACGGGGTCGGCGCGCGCCGGTGAACTACCATCTGTTTCCCATTTACGTGGATCCCGGTTTCGACGGCGGCTTCGGCGAGGCCCTGACCGACACCTGCCGGGAAATGGGGTTTGCGTTGACGGTGGATCGAACGGACCACGGCATGGTCGCCCACAGCCCCGCCAACCGGGAAAACCCGTGTTTTCTGTGCGCCCGAATGCGGCGCAAGCGGTTGTTTGAAATCGCCGACGCCCTGGGGTGTCGCAAGCTGGCCCTGGGCCACAACAAAGACGATGTCATCGAGACCTTTTTTATGAACATCTGCTATGCGGGAGAGATCAGCACCATGGTGCCGCGGCAGACCTTTTTCCAGGGCCGCTTCACCGTGGTCCGACCGCTCGCCATGGTTGATCAGGCGCACATCCGCCGTTTTGCCGGGGAGCGGCGGTTTCCACACTACACCAACCCGTGTCCGTCGGCCGGAAAAACCAAACGTTCCGAAATCAAGGCCTTGCTGGGGCAATTGTACCGCACCAATCGCAAGATCAAGGGCAACATTTTCCGGTCCATGAGCCACGTCAAGCTGGACTACCTGCTGAAATAGGGTTTGTCCGGAAGGCAGATCATGAAAGACGTACAAAGTGAGCGGGACCACCGCAATATTCCCATCGACAAGGTTGGCATCAAGAACCTGCGGTATCCCATCCGGGTCAAAGACCGCCGGGACGGCTCGCAGAGCACCATCGCCAGCATCAACATGTACGTGGATCTGCCCCACGAGTACAAGGGAACCCACATGAGCCGGTTCGTGGAGATGCTGCACCTGTTGAAGCCGGAGATCTCCCTGAACAAGTTTTCGGTTCTGCTCGAGGCCATGAAGCAGAACCTGAACGCCGCCTCGGCCCATATCGAAGTCAGTTTTCCTTACTTTATCGAAAAGCAGGCCCCGGTCAGCAACGCCCCGGGATTGATGGACTACAACTGCCGCATCATCGGTTCCAGCAATTCCCGCAATGAGGTCGACCTGATTTCCGAAGTCAATGTGCCCATCACCTCGGTGTGCCCCTGCTCCAAGGAGATTTCCGATTTCGGGGCCCACAACCAGCGCGGCAGCGTGCAGCTGCAGACGCGCTTCAAACGCTTCATCTGGCTGGAGGACATGATCGAACTGGTGGAAGGCTGCGCGTCATGCGATGTCTTCTCAGTGCTCAAGCGGGTGGACGAGAAGAACGTGACCGAGCGGGGGTTTGCCAATCCGAAATTCGTGGAGGATGTGGTCCGGGACATCTCCGAGCGCCTGGCCGCCGACGACAACATCATTTGGTTTTCGGTCAGTGCCGAGAATTACGAATCCATCCACAACCACAGCGCTTACGCCCACATCACCCAAGGTGTCTGGCCGGCCAAATGACAAGGCTGCCGCAAGGACTGGGGCGTAGCGCCGCCGAACAGCCGCCATGCCTGAACTTCCCGAAGTTCAAACCGTTGTCGACACCCTGATCGCCCAGGGTCTTCCCGGCCGTCAGATTGCCGATGTTGGCGTGTACTGGCCCAAGATCATCGCCGACATGCCGCCGGCGATTTTTTGCCGCAGGATCTGCGGGCGTACTATCCAGCGGATCACGCGCCGGGGCAAATACGTCGTTGTGCACTTGTCGGGCGACCTGACCCTGTTGATCCACCTGCGCATGTCCGGTCGATTCAACTGGTCACCTGCCGCCAGCCCGCGTCTCAAGCATGAGCACGTGGTTTTCGAACTGGATGGCGAAAACAGCCTGCGCTTTCAGGATACGCGTAAATTCGGCCGCATGCTGCTGACCGCAACCCCCCAGCGCATCCTGGATCGCTTAGGGCCGGAGCCACTGGACGAGGGGTTTACCTGCCAGGGCTTGGCCGGCATGCTGAGCACCTGCCGGCGGCAGATCAAACCGCTGCTGTTGGACCAGCGCTTTTTGGCCGGAATGGGCAACATCTATGTGGATGAAGCCCTGTGGGAAGCTCGGATCCACCCCCGGCAAATCAGCAGCACGCTTGACCACCCGGTGATTGTCGGCCTGCATCGGGCCATTGTCAGCGTTTTGCAAAAAGGGTTGCAAAACCGCGGTACCTCCCTGGGGCGCGGCCAGACCAATTTTCAATCGCCGCGCCGCGACCCGGGCCGCAACGCCCCAGCGCTCAACGTCTTCCGCCGCACGGGCCAGGCCTGCCCCCGCTGCGCCGGCACCATTGTGCGCATCGTCGTCGGTCAACGCAGCACGCATGTCTGCCCGGCATGTCAACGGTTGACGGGTTCGTATTAAGCTCGATATCAAGACGGCATCGAAAAAAATAAAGCGTGGATGAAATCGATTCCATCCACGCTTTCGTCATCGACGAGCAGCGCCTGTTCGACAGGCGCGAAACGATCAATCGGTTGCGCAGACCAGCAGTTCCTTGCGGACCACTTCGAAGACGTCGCCGAAACGCAGGACGCCGGTGACTGTTTCGCCGGCTTTGACAATGAGGGGCTGGTGGACCCCCATGACATAAAGATTAAGGGCCTTTTCCAGCGAATCATCCTCTCGTATATATTCGACATTGCCGGGTATGTGCATCACGTCGGCAACGGTTTGGCTCGCCCCCCGCTGACAGATGGTTCTTTCCGGTTCCAGCCAGAGATTGAACTCCTTGACCGCTTTTCTCACAAAAGACCCGGTCAGGGCCCCGGCCTTGTTGTCGCGCATCATCCGCTTGTAGTTCGGCTCCAGGGCCCGGAAAATGTCGATCATGGTGACTTTGCCCAGAAAAGCGCCGTCGGCATCGACGACGATGGCATCCCGGTGGGCGCGGGCGTTGGCTTCGCGTGCCGACTCGAGGGCCTTGAGGACATCGACGAGAGTGTCCGATTTCTTGACGGTGACGTAGTTGGCGATGGGTATCATCAACGCTTTGACAAAGACTTTTTTCATGGTCTGACCTCGCTTGAATGTTGACCGGAAACCCCGCTTCCAAAGAGGGCCCGGTCATGTCTGGGGGGCGCCTTGCCGCCGGATCCGGCAAGGCCCCGGGAATCATCTCACCATGCGGCTCAACCGCCGGTCGTAATGGGCATGCCCATGATGGGCCAGAGCACCTTGACGGCAAAGGCGGTGACTATCATCAAGATGATGCTGGCCGGTATGCCCCACAGGAAAAACTCGCCGGTGGTGAACTGTTTGGAGTCGTAGGCGATGGCGTTGGGCGCGGCGCCCACCAGCAGCAAAAAGGGCATGCCGGCCACCACCAGGCTGGCAAACAGGATGACCTCGCCGGCCACGCCCAGGTAGGGGGCGATGACCAGGGCCACCGGCAAAGAGATGGCGATGGCGGCCACATTCATGATGAAGTTGGTCATCATCATGACGAAGAAGGCGATGCTCATGATGAAGATGAAACCGCTCGACTCCTTGAACATGGTCAGCCAGTTGACGGCCATCCACTCGGCCGCGCCGGTCTGCCAGAGGCAAAAGCCGATGCTCATGGCGCCGGCGAACAGCAGGATGATGTTCCAGGGGATCTCTTCCAGGTCATTGATGTCCAACAGCCCAGTGGCGAAGAAGAGAATGGTCGAGGTCAGCAGTACGGCGGTCTTGTGCGGCGGGACGAAATCGGGCATGGCGGATTTCATGACGGCCGAGGCGCCCAGCACCAGGATGGCCGATCCCACGATGACGGCGGCGATCACTTCGCTTTTGGTAATGCCGCCCATCTCATGGCTGAGCCGTTTGGCTTTTTCACGCAGGCCGGGAATGGTCGCTTTTTCCGGCTTCATGACCACCATGAAAAAGCCCCACAGTAAAAACGTCATCAACCAGCCGATGGGAAACATGTAGTAGCTCAGTTCAAAAAAGCCTATCGTTTTCCCGGCCACCTCATTGTAAAAACCCAGGGCCACGGCACCACGGGCGGCGCCCAGCAGGGTCACGATGGATCCGGCACCGGCGATGTAGGCCATGCCGATAAACAATCCCTTGCCGAATTTGGTCGGTTTGTCGCCCTCGCCATACATGCTGTAAATGGCCACCAGCAGCGGGTAGATGGTAGCCGCCACGGCCGTGTGGGCCATGATGTGGGTCAAGGCGGCCGTGAGCACGAAGCACCCCAGGTAGATCATGCTGGTTCTTTCACCCACGATGGCCAGCATTTTGTAGGCGATCCGCCGGGTCAGCCCGGTTTTGGTAAAGACCAGGCCCACCACGATGGAGCCGAAGATAAACAGCACGCTGGGGTCCATGAAATCCTTGAAGGCATCCTTGGCCGGTCGGATAAAAAACAGTACCTGCAGGACGCCGATGGTCAGACTGGTGATGCCGATCGGCACCACCTCGAACACCCACCAGGTGGCGGCCAGCAAGAACACCGCCAGGGCGCCCTTGCCTTCCGCCGAGAGGGCGAAGGCTTTGCCCTCGGGATCGATGGCGGCCGGCCACGGGGGTGAATAGTAGACCACGACGAACAGAATGATGCCGATGGCCATGAACAGGTATTTATTCCAGGGCAGCCCGATCGAGGCCGTTGTAGCGTCGTTACTCATTTAACTCGTCCTCCTCGTTTGTTTCGGTATATTACTGTGGGCGCGAACGATTCCGTTTATAGATCGCAGGCCATAATGGCGCTGCCAACCATTTCAAAGACATCGGTGAGCCGCAATACACCGACCACTTTTTTTGCGTCCATGACCAAAAGCGACTGGTGGTGACCCAGCACGAGATGATGGATGGCTTCGCCCAGGGATGCGTCCAGTTCGATTAACTCGTTGTCGACGGGCTTGACCATGAACGTTTTGACCTTGATCTGGGCGGCTTTTACACAGATTTGATCCATGGGATCATGCCACAGCCGCATGGATTCGAAGATCGCTTTCTGATACATGCGCGTAAAACCCGCGTGCATGGGCCGCTTGTCGGAGAGCATTTCATCGTATTTGGGTTCCAGGGCACGCAAGATGTCCTGAAAGTTGACTTTGCCCACCACCTGGCCGTCGGCGCCAAGGACCAGGATCGCCCGGTGGCGATATTTCGCCTGGTCAAAGTCGGCCTGACTCTTTTTCAGGGCCAAAACGGCCTCGCTGAGGGTGGCCTCTTCCGACACCGTGGCGTATTCCGACAGCGGTACCATCAGGTCTTTTACCGGTCTTGTCTTCACTGTGATCCTCCTTTTCCATGTATTCGATTGGGTTTGGCAACCCATTTAAATCGCATTGAATTGTGTGGGGAATTTAAAATATGAAACGCCAGCGGCTGTCTATCATAGGGGGCGGGTAAGATCAAGAGATTGGTGCTTGCCATTTAAAAGCGCACCGCCGGGCAGGATGTGACCGCGTCAGGGTGCCTTGGCAACCGCCATGCTGGCGACCCGGCCCCGTGCCGGCCCCACAGGCACGCTGCGGATCGTTTGCGGCCGGGGTCGGAAAACTTTCCCGACTATTTTTATGATAAAGTCAGTTTTGATTGATTTGGTCATTGATCCATGGTAGTTACGTCAAAATTCGATTGAAGATGCTGCCGACGAATCTTGCAATACCTCAACCACCGATCGGGAGGCCACCAGTGAAGAATTACGTTGTCAAGGATCTGATGGTGCCGATTTCCGAGTATGCCACCGTTCCGGAAGGGGCCACCCTTTATGAAGCCGTGCTGGCGCTGGAAACCGCCCAGGAAGCCTATCAGCAGAACCGCTACTCCCACCGTGCCGTTTTGATGCTGGACAAGAACAAACGCGTAGTGGGCAAACTCAGCCAGATGGATTTTCTCTGCGCCCTGGAACCCCGCGACGCCAATTTGGATCAGATCCGCAAGTACAAACAGTTTGGATTCAGCCGTAAAGCAGTTGCCTTGCAGCAGGAGGAGTACCTGAAAAAATCTTCTCCCATACTGGATGTCTATTCCACAGCGGCCAAGCTGAAAGTGGCCGATTATATGCAGCGTCCCACCGAAGGGGAGTATGTGGATGAAAACACCTCCGTGGATATGGCCTTGCACCAATTGACGGCCGGTTCCAATCTGTCGCTACTGGTCACCAAAGGCAACGACATCGTCGGTGTCCTGCGGCTCTCCGATGTGTTCGCCGCAGTTTTTCACGCCATGAAAAAATCGGAATCACAATCTGCAGACGGGGCAAGCGCATGAAAGAACTAGAAAAGCTGTTCGATCGGATCATCCAGCGGGTCAACATCAACCTCCGGGAGCTGGAGTTCGATGTCAATCCATTTGTACGCAAACTCATTTCCCCCCAGCAAATGACCAAGTTTTATGCCTTTTACGGCATTACCCCCCATCACCCCTTGAACCTTGTCTTCAAGCACTCCAACCTGGCCGGCAGTTACTTTCTGGGCAAATGCCGCGTGACCAACTCACTGCTCTACAAAAGCGACATTCGCGGCGACGAGTTGAAAAAGAGAGGGGATCTTTTTCAACACCAGGAGTTCAACATCACCGTCGATAAGGATGAAGAGATCCGCATCGACGACAGCTTCCTGATCAAAACCCTGGTGCACAACTTCTCCCATGACCCGGAAACCCTGGAACGCTTTTTTATCCGCGACACGGTTTCCACCCACTATGCCAACATCCACGGGTCGCCGTCGGACGGGTGCTATCTGGGGCCATTTTCGACCGTGGACCTGACCACCATGCGCGACTGCCGCATCGGCGCCTACTCCTACGTTCAAGCCGGTGAAATCAGCCACCTGAAGATCGAACCCGGGACCGTCTGGGTGCGCAAGCCGGACGACTTCAATTTCATGTACCGCTACCCGATCAGCGAACTCAACAACTATATCTATTTTGCCGGCGGCGGTCCGCCGCAAGGTATTATCATGGATTTCGTCGAGGACCGCAAAGAAGCCTTTCAACGGGTGTTCCAGGTGGTCAACATCGAAAATCGGGTTCCGGTGCCGTCGAGTGCCTCCCTGGATCGCTTTGCGGTCATCAAACCCAAAACCAAAATCGGCGAGAACGTCCTGGTTGCGCAGCGGGCCTACCTGCAGAACTCAACCCTGGGAAAGGGTGCCAACGCTCAAGAGAATTGCTACATCATCAATTCCAATCTGGAAGGCAACAATGTGACCGCCCACGGCGCCAAAATTATCGAGGCGGACATGGGGACCAACGTGTTCGTCGGCTTCAACAGCTTCTTGAGAGGACGCCCGGATGCCCGATTGGCGATCGGAAATGACAGTGTGGTGATGCCCCACACCATCATTGACAACCGCAAGCCGCTCAAGGTGCCGCCCGGCAGTCTGGTCTGGGGCCTGATCAGAAACGCACAAGAGCTGGCGGCCAACAGCATGGCACTGAGCGAGTTCGCCAAGATCAACACCCGGGTCTGCCGTGGCAGCATGCTGTTCGAGGGCAACGGCGGCAGCTTTGTGAGTGCATTTCAAGAGCGCATCCACCACATTCTCGAAGCCAATGGCGCCTTTTTCAACGGCAATTTGAATCGCGGGCATGCCCAGCGAAATCAAAATCTCTCCTTTAACACCCTGCAGCCCTACCCCGAAGGGGAGAAGGAGGGGCTGTATCCGACCATCATTATCCAACCCTGAAAAAACAACGGCGGGTCCCCGTCCACACGGACAGGACCCGCTATTTTTTTAACGCTCCCTATTTGAAGAAGGTGAGCAGGGCGTGCAGGTTGCTCATCGGGTGGGGCGGGCAGCCGGGGATGAACAGGTCCACCGGCAGCAGTGTGTCGAGCCCTTCACTGACTTCGGGGCTGCCCCGGAAGGGGCCGCCGGTCAGGGTGCAGCTGCCAACGGCGATGACGACCCGCGGTTCGGGCGTGGCCTCGTAAGTCTGCAGCAGGGCGGTCTTCATGTTGCGGGAAATGGGACCGGTCACCACGATGCCGTCGGCATGGCGCGGCGAGGCCACGAAGTTGATGCCGAAACGGGCCAGGTCGAAAAACGGCGTGGCCAGTACGTTAAGGTCCGCCTCACAGGCATTGCAGCCGGCTGCCGACACCTGGCGCAGTTGAAGGGAACGCCCGAAAAGCTTTTTGAAGTGCTGCCGGGAATGCGCGGCCAGATCCGGGAGGTCGCCCTGAGTGATCAGGTGCCCCTTTTCGGCGACGGCAATGCCAAAGTCCTGGGTGAAAGTGACGAACCGGCCCTGGGAGACCCGCTGGCAGGTGCCGCAGAAAACGCAGCGGCCCATGTCGATGGTTTTGGCGTCAGGGTCGATGGCATCCTGGGGGCAGGCGGCTGCGCACTGGGCGGCGACCGTTGCCGGCGCATCGGGGTCGATCTGCGGCCGGCCCCGGTAACGCGGCAGCAACTGGACGTTCTCTTTAGGATAGCGGGATGTCTTGCACCCCTGTTCGAACCGGTTTTTCAGTACGTTTAACATAGTGGATTCGCTCTGCCCTTGTGGATATAATCGTAAACAATAACCATCACTTAAAGATCGAACCCGCAGTAGGAGAGGTTGTAGCTTTTGTTGTTGAGCGGGAAATCGGAAATGCCGGTATCTCTCAAAGACATGGACAGGCCATTCCAGTTGTGGAAGGAGGGGTCCTTGACTTTGTAGCGCCGGATGCTGCCCTGACCGTCGGTGAGCACACAGTGCGACAACTCGCCTCGCCAGGCTTCGTTGAGGGTGACGACAAATGAATCGGGTGCCAGTTCGATTTCAGGTATGTCGATGATTTCAGTTTCCACCGGGCGGGACAACAGGATTTCAATGATCCCGATCGACTGCATCACCTCGTCGGCCCTGACTTTGGCCCGGGCATAGACATCTCCTGAAGATTCGGCATTTTCGGGAATGTGCAGGTATTCATATCGCTCGGTAGAAAAGCAGCGGCGCACATCGTAGGCCAGCCCGCAGGCGCGTCCAGCCGGCCCCACCAGTCCCAGCCGTTCGGCATCGTCGCGGCTCACCGCACCACAGCCTTCGAAGCGCGAACGGACGCTGGAGGTGGAAAAAAGCAGTTCGATGGTGTGCTTGACCTGGGGTTTGAGTTCGGCGATACGGTCGCTCAGATCGCGGCGGTTGTCGTCATCCATGGGAAACCGGACGCCGCCGGGACGCACCAGCCCCTTGCCGAAGCGGTTGCCGCACAGCAGCAGGGACATGTTGAGAAAGTCGCCGCGCATGCGGCCGCAGTAGTTGGCCGGCGGCAGGAAGGCCACGTCGCCGCTCAGGGCGCCCAGGTCGCCGACATGGTTGGCGATGCGCTCCAGTTCCAGGCCGACGGTGCGGATGATCCGGGAACCGTCATCGGTCGCGATGCCGCCAAGGGCTTCCAGGGCCTGGCTGTGGCAAAGGCTGTGCCCCACGGAGGTGTCGCCGGCGATGTTTTCGGCGATAAACGGCCACCGCTTTGGATCGGCCGTGAGCAGCAGATTTTCGGCGCCCCGGTGCTGGTAGCCCAGTTGGATCTCCAGGTTCAACACGCGTTCACCGATGCAGTTGAAGCGAAAGTGACCGGGTTCGATCACCCCGGCGTGCACCGGACCGACCGCCACCTCGTGAATTTCGTCTCCCTCGACCGAGTAGTAGTCGTATCGGCCCGGAATATCCTCGCTGTAGTCGTTGCCGAAGATGTCCGCGACCCCGCGGCCGTTGGGGTGGTAGCGCACCATTTTCAGCCAGGGATGGCCTTCCGGACGGATACCGTATTGCTCGGCGATTTCCCTTTCGAACATGTGAAAGGGATCGCACCGCGCCGTCAGCGACGGGTAGCTTTCAGGAGCGTCGCAGGCGGCCACCAGCAGATCGTCGGTGCGCAGTACGGCCATCAGGCGGACCGCATCGTCGGCCGGAAACGCAAAAAACTGGACCACCTTGCCCCCCCCCGAGACGATCTCGACGGCCTGGGCCGAAAAGTCATCAAAAGCGAGATGGGGAATGCTGTCAATCAAGATGGCTTCGCCATTGGAGATGGTTTTAAAATTCATGGTCCCTAAAATCCTCCACCGATGGCATTCACCGCATGGATGATGGTCTGGTACAAGGTGTCCGGCATCCAGACACAGAGCACCAGGGAGGTTAACAGCAGCGCGTATTGTGGCCAGACCAGGCTGGCTTCTTCTTTTATCCGGATGGTTGCCTGCGAGGTCGCAAAGGAGATCTTCATGATGTTGTTGGCGAAACCGGCGAAGATCACACACAGGCTGAGGATGAACACCGCGGCACCCACATAATGACCGGTGCGAAAGGCACCGATGATGATCAGCAGTTCGCCGATGAAAAGGCCGAAGGGCGGAAACCCGGAGATGCCGGCGAACCCGCCAAAAAACGCCACGAAGGTTTTGGGCATGCGGCCCGCCAGGTTGCCGGTCTGGGCGATGAAACGGCTGCCGTATCCCAGCAGGATGTTGCCGGAGGAGAGAAACAGGCTGGATTTGATCAGGCTGTGATGGATCAGGCAGATGATCGCGCCATAGGCGCCCAGACCGCCGATGCCGGTGCCGAAGGCGATGATGCCCATGTTTTCGATGCTGGAGTAGGCCAGCATGCGCTTGTATTCGGTCTGCTTGAGAATAAATGTGGCTGCGGCGGTGATCGAGATCAGGCCGAAGACGATCAGGATCGGGCCCGAAAAATCGGCCAGCCCGGCGGCGTGCATGATTTTGTTGGTCTTGAAGATGCCCAGATAGGCGCAGTTGAGCAGCACGCCCGATAGCAGGGCCGAGGCCGGGCTGGGCGCTTCGCTGTGGGCGTCGGGCAGCCAGGTGTGCATGGGGGCCAGCCCCATTTTGGTGCCGTAGCCGACCAGGATGAACACGAAGCCGGCCTTGAGCCACATGGGATCCATTTTTCTGGCAACCCCGGTCATGGCCGAAAACGAGATGGGCGCGTCCACCTTGCCCACATCCATGGCTACCGTGACCAGGACCGACCCCAGGAGCGCCATGGCGATGCCGACCGAACAGATCAGCACATATTTCCAGGTGGCCTCCAGAGAGGCAGCCGAGCGGTGGGTGTAGATCAGTGGTGCGCTGGCCAGGGTGGTGGCTTCGATGGCGATCCACATGACCATGATGTGGTCGGAAAGCGTCACCATGGTCATGGTGGACAAAAACAGCAGCATGGACCCGGTGAAGATGTTCTCGGCGCGGATGGCGGATGCCTTGAGATAGGCGATGGTGTAAATGGAGATCAGGAAAAAGAGCAAGGAGATCACCAGCAAGGAGAGCAGCCCTTCCGGCGTTACCGCAAAATAGTCGGGCAGCACAGGGGTCAGCAGGCCGGCCCAGACCAGCACGGAGAGAATCAGGTGGATGGCCCCGGTGAGCACCAGCAGGAACCGACCGATGGTATTCGGGAGAAAAAAGGCGGCGGCGCCGGTCAAAAACGGAATCAGAAAAACGATTTCAAGCATGAAATGACCACCTATTCCTTGAGGGTTCGCAGGCGTGCCGTGTCCACGTCGTCAAAGGTCTGTTTGATGTTCTGAAGAATGACGGCCATGATCATCACCCCGGCCAGCACATCCAGCAGGATCCCGAATTCCACGATGTGGCGGGCCCGTGTGGAGAAGGTAGTACCCACCAGGTAGATGCCGTTTTCCATCATGATGTAACCGAGCACCATGGCAATGGCGTTGCGCCGGGCCATGAGCAGAAACATGCCGGCTCCCAGCAGGGAGATCGCCGTGGGCAGCAGCAGGGCGCTGATGCTGCTGTAGGGCACATGGATGTGATGGCTGGCAACGGTGGCCCCGACGATCAGCAGCAGACCGGCCAGGATGGAGGCGTGGTAGCCGACGATGGGCTCTACTTCACGGCCAATGGCGACGCGTTTGATGGCCAGGTAGATGCACCCGGGGATGACGATGCCCCGGATGGTCAAGGTCACGATGGTGAAAACGACGCCACCGGTAGACATTTCGTGGCCCACGAACAGGGGCACGATGCACACCACCACCCCTTGAAAGGCCATCACCTTGATCAGGCCCGGCAGACGGCTGGATCCAAAGGTAAACAGGATCGACAACAGGGCCAGGGATAAAATGGTATCGACCGGATGAATCATGTCAAAAACTCCAGGGTGATCACGGTTGCGAAAAAGGCCAGGGCAAAGGAGGTGAGTACGAACTTGGGCACCAGGTCCATGCGGTAACGCGCCATAATCGATTCCACCACTCCTACGGCCACGTAGACGATCAGGACGCCCAGGGAGAACAGGGCCAGGTTGGCCGCCGGATGGCCCAAATCGTACGGAAAGATCAGCCGGGAAACGATGGCGGCGTAGAAAAACATCTTTAAAAAAGCGCCCATTTCGATCAAACCGAAATCCGGGCCGCTGTGATCGAGCACCATGACCTCGTGGATCATGGTCAACTCCAGGTGCGTGGCCGGGTCGTCGACCGGTACGCGGGAATTTTCCGTGAGCAGGATGATGAAAAAAGCGATGACGACGAACAGCATGGGGGACCCGGCCATCTGCCAGAAGCCGGAGGGCTGTGCTCCGAAAAAATAGGCCGCCAGGTTCAAGTCGCCGCTCAGCCGGTAGAACAGGATCAGGATCATGAACATGCTGGCTTCGCAGATAATGGGAAAGTAGGCTTCCCGGGCCGCGCCCATGCCCTCGAACGGCGAGGCAGTGTCCATGGCGGCGGCAATCGTGAAAAAGCGGGCCAGGCCCAGCAGATAGAGTACAAAGATGACGTCTCCGTCGAAAGAGAGCACCGGTGCGTGCCCGGCGATGGGTAAAAAGAGCAGGGCCGTGGCGGCCGCACCCAGAGAGACCATGGGGCCCAGCTTGAAAATAAAGGTGGTGCTCGTGCTGTAAACCGAGCCCTTTTTAAACAGTTTCATCAGCGTGTAGTAGTTGATCAGCAGCGGGGAACCTTTGCGGCCGCCGAAGAACGCCTTCACCTTGAAAATGACGCCGGCGAACAGCGGTGCCGTCAACAGGGCCAATACCCACAGTAGAATGGATTCAGTCATAAGCGTTTTCCATACCGGTTAGGATGAGAAGTGGTCACACGGTCCCCTCAATCGTCGCAAGGTGTAACGGTTTGCCGCCTTACACGAAAAACAGCAGCACCACGATAGCCAGAAGGATATAGCCGATGTACAAGTGGATGTCTCCATGCTGGATCCAGCGCAGCTTGTCGAACAGCCACAGAACCGGGTTCACGACTAAATTGTCCAGGTGGCGTTCGACAATGTCGTGGATATGGCTGCGGTAGTGCGTCCTTTGGGGAAACAGGCCGCTGACCGGCCTGTGGCTTTCCTCGAGCGGGGCGGCCGGCCGGAAAAACTCCAGAATCGAGGCAGCATAGGAAGATCCGGTATACTGCATTCGGGTTGTCGGTTGTGTAAACCCACACCCCCAGGTGCCGCTGCGCCCGATCGGTTTTCCCTGATACAAGGTGCGACGAAAGAGCAGTATGATCAGCAAGAGGGCGAGAAAAATCGTCGCTCCCAGGGTGATGTCGGCCGACATCTGAGTAAAGGATTCCACGGGAATGCGGCCGGAATCCAGTCCCAAGGCCGCAACACCCTTGAGGACCATGAACATGAAGGCGCCGGGGTAAAGGCCGATTACTGCACACGACCCCGCCAGAATCACCATGGGCAGCAGCATGGATGCCCCACGCTCATCGACCGCCTCCGCGGCCCGGCTCCGCGGCTCGCCCTGAAAAACCACGCCGACCACTTTGGTGAAGCAGGCCAGGGCCAGCCCGCCGATGACGGCCAGGCTGACGATGGCCAGCACGCTGAGCACCAATACCGGTGTCTGGGTGGCCACACCTTGAAAACTACCCATGTAGATGAAAAATTCACTGACGAACCCGTTGAATGGCGGCAGGCCGGATATGGCCAAAGAGCCGACCAGGAAGGTTGCCCCGGTCACTTTCATGTGCTTGAGCAGTCCGCCGAGGGCGTCGATGGATCGGGTGCCGGTTTTGTGGAGCACCATGCCGGCCCCCATGAACAGCAGCGATTTGAAGATGGCATGATTGAGCACGTGCAACAATCCACCCGAAAATCCCAAGACGGCCATGATGGGGTTGTCCACGGCTGCACCCACCATGCCGATACCGATGCCGATGAGAATGATGCCGATGTTTTCAACGCTGTGGTAAGCCAGAAGCCGCTTGATGTCGTGTTGTCCCAGGGCGTAGACGACCCCCAGGACGCCGGAGATCATGCCGAATATGAGCACCATGGCGCCCAGCGTCGGCGTGTTGAGTTCCAGGATGCTGTATAGTCGTAAAATTCCATATATTCCGGTTTTGATCATCACACCGGACATCACGGCGGAGATGTGCGAAGGTGCGGCCGGATGGGCGTGCGGCAGCCAGATGTGAAAGGGAAACACGCCGGCCTTGGAACCGAAGCCGATGAAGGCGAGAACGAAGATGAGAACCTTGGTCGAATCGGCAAGGCTACCTGCATCGAGTGCGAAGCTGCCCGTGTGACCATAGACGAGTCCAAAGCTTGCGATGATGAACAGGGCCCCGACATGGGAAAAAATGAGATAGAGGTAGCCGGCCTTTCTGTTTTCAGGCGCCTGGTGGTCATAAATTACCAGGAAAAAGGAGGACAGGGACATCAGCTCCCATGCGAGCATGAACGTGATCATGTTTTCAGCCACCACCACCAGTGCCATGGAGGCAACCAGAAGACTGAAAAAAAAGTAGTTGGCGGCTGTACCAAGGGCTTTTTCCGGTTTGCTCAGGTAGTGAAAGCTGTATATGGCGGCCAATAGGCACACGGCAAAGATGGCCATCAGGAAGAAAGCGGACAATCCATCAATTTTAAAGGAGAGGACCAGCGTGTTGAGATAGGCCACTGAGGCGGTGGCGGTGCCATCATAGATCAGCCTTGAGACTGCGTCGAGCATGCCCAGACCACACCCAGCGCTGATTCCCAGTACAGCGATCGTTTTCATCAAGGTGAATTGCCTGAACGACAAAAGCGGAAGTATGCCACCTAAAGCAATGATTAGAATTGACAGGAAAAATAGGTCCATTTACTTCCTTTCAGTCTTCCCGGCCCAATTGCCGAAACGATGGTAATGGCGCTTGTCGCACCCGGCTGCCGGAGTATGATGGCCTCTTTTTAAGGGTGTGGGGTCGGTACGGCTGACGTAAACGATTACGGGATTATGCCAAAGAACCTATTTCAAATGCATGCCTCAAGTCAATATCAGAATTCTTCGAATTGGAACGTACGTTTACCACCGCCGCCGGCGTTTGCCTTTGTCATCGCGCCCCAGACATGATAGTTTAGGGGCTGATCTGGTCGCACCAGGGCATATGGAGCAAGGGGATGTCGAACCCAAACAGGCTCTTTCTCACCATCGACGCGGCGCTTGAGGCCGTTCAGCGGGCCTTTTGTCAATACCCTTGTCAAATGAACCTGCTCTCGGTTCTGTGGCCGATGGTTTTTGGCAGACAATCCTATCTGCTGGTGGCGGGCAACCGTCGATCGGCCTGGGTTAAAATCCCCGCTAAACCGAAACTGGTTTTTGCCAACGAGGATGATCTGAAACGACGGGTCATGGATCAGCTTCGACGATCACCGCCCGCTTTAGAGCGGCTGGCAGGCATCGCCGCGCTGGTGTTCGGGGTGCACGCCGAGGCCCGGGCCGGTTCGGAACCCCAAACGCCGGACGGCATCTGGATCGACACCGACATGGCCGATTTCGTGTGCGTCCAGTGCGGCCACTGCTGCCGGACGCTGGACTACCACGAGGGCTGCACGCTGGCCGACTATGCGCACTGGCAGGAACTCGGGCGGACCGATATACGTGACTGGGTTGGTACGGTTCGCCGAGACGGGTCTGTCGCGGCCTGCCGCATCTGGATGGTTCCCGGGACCAACGACTACGCCGCGGTCTGCCCCTGGCTGACGCGGTCGCCTGAAAATGGCCGCTGCATCTGCGCCATCCATGATGTCCGGCCGTCGATCTGCCGGCAGTATCCCGGCAGCCGCAAGCACGCGCGCCTGACCGGATGCAGGGGCGTTTGACACAAATGCGAATTCGCACCATGCAACCTGGAGTCTTCACATGACAGACGGTACGTTTGAAAAGGTCCGGCAGTCCGACGAACGCATGTACGGGTCCCCCAAACTGATCCTGTGTGGTTTTCCCGCACCGGCCCAATCCAAACTGCGGATGGTCCTCGAGATGGTCGGCCTTCAAGGGGTTGGTGTTGTATGGGCCAGCGAAAAAGATGAGCGGTCCAGCCTGGCCGACCTGATCCAGTTGCCGGATCAGACCGGGGCCGGGATCGATTCGGCGCTTCCCCGTGCGATTATCGTATCTGGCATCACCCAAAATCAGCTGCACGGCCTGATGACCGTCTGCCGCAAAAGCGGTATGCAGCAGGCCCTGTGGGCAGCCCTGACACCCACCTCGGAAACCTGGCCGCTGGCCAGCCTGCTCTCCGAACTGCAGGCCGAACGCAAGGCCCTTTCCAAGGGCCGCTGAAACAGCGAACGTCGACATGGCGATTTCCGGATTTGCGACACCGGCCGGTACCCGGCAGGCGGCGGATCAATTTCCCGATCGGGCCTTCAACATCCTCGGACAAACGGGGCTGTGCGTCAGCCGTACCGGTTTCGGATGCTACCGGGTCAGTGCCGGTGTCGCCGCTCACGCCGACGCCCTGGCCACGGCCTTGAGCAGCGGCATCAATCTTGTCGACACCAGCGCCAACTACGCGGACGGGGGCTCTGAGCAACTGGTGGGGCAGGTGATCGCTGATCTGATTGCCGCGGGCACGCTGACACGTGAACAGGTCGTGGTCGTATCCAAGGGTGGCTACCTGCAGGGAAGCAATTACACCTTGTATCGCCGGCGTGAAGCGGCGGGCCGGCCCTTTGCCGATCTGACGCCGGTAAAAGAGGGGCTGGCCCACTGCATTCACCCCGATTTCCTTGACGATCAAATCAGCCGGTCGCTCGATCGGCTCAAACTGGAGGCCCTGGATGGGTACCTGCTGCACAATCCCGAGTACTATCTGGGTTGGGCCGCCCGGCAGGGCATGGCCGTCGCGGCGGCCCGCGGCGAATACTACCGGCGCATCCAGCAGGCCCTGCAGCATCTGGAAAGCGAGGTGCAGCGCGGCCGCATCCGGTTTTACGGCATCAGTTCCAACACCTTTCCCGCCCCTGCCGACGACCCCGAGTTCACCGAGCTGCAGCGCATCTGGCAAGCGGCCGAGGCCGTGGCCCCGGCGCACCACTTCCGTGTGATTCAACTGCCGTTCAATGTCTTCGAAGCCGGCCCTGTTTTGGAGCAGAATCAGCCCGACGGCCAATCGGTGCTCGATTTCGCCCGCGCGAAAAACATTGCCGTACTGGTCAACCGGCCCTTGAACGCCTTCACCGGCAAACGCATGGTGCGGCTGGCTGGGGTCGATGTGCCCCACAGCATGGATTCCCAGGCTATCACCGCCTGCATCGAGGATCTGGCCCACAGCGAAACCCGCCTGTGGCGAACGATTCTTCCGGACGTGGCTTCGATTCCCGACGGTGTGCGCACCCGGATCAAGCAGCAGGGCTGTTTTGCCGAGACGCTCATGCACCACTGGCGCCGTTTCGGATCCTACGAGGGTTGGCGGCAAGCCAAAGAGGGCATTTTTCTGCCCCGTGTTCAGGCGGTCATGGCGTACCTGTCAGCGCAGGCCGAGAATCACCGTGAACTGGCCCGCTGGATCCCCGACCACATGCAGACCCTCGACCGGGCTTTCGGTGCCGTGGCCTCCATTTACGCCGCCGATGCCGTTGCGCTGGAAAAGCGGATCGTCAACATCATCGACCGTGCCGACACCCAGTGGACCGGGGCCGGCAGCTTGAGTCAAAAAGCGATCCGGACCCTGATCGCCACCGAGGGCATCTCCACGGTCCTGGTGGGCATGCGCACCTCTGCCTACGTCTTTGACGTATTGACGGCCGACCATCCATCGATCGTTGCCAGGGACAGATCCGGCGCCTGGCAGTGCCTGGCGGCACACTCCCGGGAGATCTTTTCCGACCAGGGAAGGGGAGGCTGAATTTCACAGACCTCAAGGTTGGGGCGCGAATTGCCGATCATGAGACATGGTACCAAACGAATCGTGAAAGGGGGGTCTGCTCTAAATATGGCAACCGGCGAGTTCAGAAGACGGCATGAGCGCAAAAACTACAACACCGAGGTTACCTTTTCTTACCGGGAAAAAGCTTACACGGGCGTGTTGAAGGACATCAGCATGGGCGGTGCATTCGTGACGACCGTGTCGGCCGGGCGGGTGGGCCAGGGCGACGAAATCGTCATCAGCATCCCGTATACCAGCGGCAGCAAGCACATCAAGCGCCGCGCCAAGGTACTGTGGGCCCGAGGGGACGGTTTTGCGGTCGAATTTTTCTGACCGAGCCACGGCTGGCGCATTTGTCGGCGGCCGGACCGGCGGTGACGCTGCGCCGACCTAAAGTGTTGGCGATGCGGCCGGGTTGGCAACGGGACGCAGTTTCTCGCGGATTCGGATCATGACAGCCACGTTTTCGGCGATTATTTCCTGCGCCTTTTCGATCTCGGCCACGATGGCGGGGTTGTCGACGAAGGCAGCGTATATTTCCATGAATTGGGTGTCGTATCGGATTTCGTCGATGGCCCATGTCAACGATTTGAGATTCAAGGTCAGGTAGTCCCGCATCACCTCCGCACGAATGTAGCCGAGCACGGACAGGCGCTCCCACTGATGATGGATGCGCAGGGAGGCATCCTGGATGTAGAGGCTGACTTTCTGAACATATCCCAGCTGGCGGTCGTCCGGTTCGGCCAGCAGGCCCCGTTCGAGAAATTTGATGTCCTTGTGTTTCCGGTCCAGGTCGTGCCAGTGCAGATAGAGGGTTTCGATCGCCGGGGTAAGATCTGTGACCATCCGGCCTGTCCCGTCTGAGTGGTGTTTCGACCCGCCGGCCGGACTGCCGAACGCACACCCCCCCAAAGCGACGGCCGCCAGGACCATTAGTAAACCGGTATGCGCGACATATCGATTGAAATAGGTCTTCATATCAACCTCGTTCCTGCTTGAGCAAATTCGATCTGATGCCGATATGAATTCCATCAAACCATAAACAGGAACGATTCGCAATGGACTGGCTGGCATCGGCGTCACTGAACAACGCCTTTTCGGATACGGGGGCGGGGATCCTGGGTGAAAAAGACGGGACCGCCATCTTCGATGCCCTGCTGCAGCGTCAACATGGCATGCAAACCCTGGCCAACCAGTTCCTGCAGACCGGCATCGATCACTACCTCACCAAAAGTTATGCCCAGGCCGCCAAATCATTCGAAGCGGCGGTCAGCCTGGCCCCCAACTCCGCCTACAACGTCGAATCGTCCCAATACCTGGTCCAGAGCTACCTGCAGCTGGAAGAGACCGACAAGGCCATCGAGACCTACCGGGCGGCCATTCAACGCAATCCGGACCGTGACGACCTGAACGCGGCGCTGGGCAAGCTCTACTATGCCGAGGAGCGCTACGAGGAAGCGGCCGCGCAGTACCGCGGCGCCGTTCAGGTCAATCCCAGTGCGACCAACCGCTACGCATACGGCGAGGCGCTGCTCAAAGTTAAGAATTACAGCGAGGCCGAGCACCAGTTCCGGGAGGTCAAGCGCCTCGAGCCCCAAAGTCACGTGGGGGACTACGGCCTCGGTAAACTGTATGCCCAGCAAAAGGATTTCGACAAGGCCATCGCGCACTTCGAGCGGGCCCTGGCGCTCGAACCGACCTTTTACGACGCCCTGGCCGAAAGCGGCTTCACCTACGCGGACATGGGCGAAATCGAAAAAGCCAGACGCGTGCTGGAAGATTTGGCCGACCTGGATGAAGCCCTTGCCCGGACGCTTGAGCGCTACATCGGCGAGAAAGAACCGCCGCGCATCGCCTTTGCCGACGCCGCCAGTTCGTTTCCCTACAATGGGTCCAGGGGGTATCCGGTCTCGGCGATCGATGCCTACCTGCAGCATGCCGGTGCCGAAGCGAGCGTCAGCATCAAGTTTCTGTTTACCAAAAGCATGGATCCGGCGTCGGTCGAAAACCGGTTCAACTGGAATATCTCACGGGCCGCCAGCCACAACCTTGCCGAAACCTACAACTTTGGCGATGCGATCCCATCCACCGAAATCACCCTCGATCCGTTTCCGGACTATGTGCTTTACGACCGCGACACCCACACCGCGACGGTCGGTTTGACCATCCGCCAGAACCAGACCGCCGACGGCACCCTCGATCCCGCCCACATCGTTTTCAAATTCGATGGTGAGGACGTAAACGGCGTATCCATGGACCGTGAGGGGGACCAGTTCAGTGGGTTCTCACGATCCGCCTGAGTGTGTCGCACCGGCGGATTCCATCCAGCTTCGGCGGCGCCCCTGCAAAGCGCCCCAAACGCCTAACGGTGGACGTAAGGCACTTGCTGGCACACCTATTGCTGAGTATCAGGCAGGACCGGCAAGACACACCTTCAGCGCAGCAGCACAAAAATGAGACAATTAAAATTAATAACAAAAGGTTGTAGGCAAAATCGTCTTTGGGGGCAATGTCAACGGACTGACGGGTTAGCGTCACAATCGCGTTTTCGGATGCATTAGAGAAAGGAAGAGCGATGAAGACAGCATGTGCAAACGGCTACGATGCCATTCAGGAACTGATCGCCGGCAAGCGCTACGATGAGGCCATGGCGGCCTTGGAGGATCTGGTGGCCGCCGGTGAGGATCATGCCGCCGCACATGTCGACCTGGGCAACCTTTACAGCCTGTCAGGTCAATTTACCAGGGCCCTGGCGCATTTCGAGCAGGCCGTGGCCCTGGCACCCGACGATCCGGTTATCCTCAAACACCTGGCGGAGCTGCTGTTCAGCGAGTGCCATGCGACTGACCGGGCCCTGACGGTTTACGAACAAATCCTCTCCTTGTGTCCCGAAGATGTGCAGGCCTTGATGATCACCGGTCACCTGTGCGTCTCCCTGGAACGATTCGACGATGCCCTGGGGTATTACCATCGGGCACTGGAGATTGAGCCGGGTAATGATCAGGCCCGGCAGTTCAGTGACCGGTTGCTGGCGCACGGCCTCGGCTGCGCTTCGGCCAAAGGGCCCCAAGCGGGATATCAGTGGTGCAAGCAGCTGGTGAACCACGGAAAGGCCCAGGCGGCCGCGGCCTGTCTCGAAGCGCTGCTGGTCGAGTGCCCTGATTTCGCCCTGGCCCATAACGATTTAGGCGTCTTGTACTACCAGCAGGGCGACAAGGCGCGATCGGAGCGAAGTTTTAAGCAGGCGGTGTCTGCAGCGCCCGACAACGCCAACTTCAAGAAGAATCTGGCCGATTTCTATCTGACCGAGCTAGGCCAGATCGAAAAGGCCCTGGCGATTTACCTCTCCGTTCTCAACGATAACCCGGAAGACATCGACGCCCTGATGGTGGCCGGAGACATCAGCGCTGCCCTGGGAAAGACCGATTCAGCGCGCACGTTCTACGACCGGGCCCTGTGCGTCGAGCCCTGGAACACGGAGGTCAACGACCATCTGATGCAATTGCCCGGTGGTGTGGTCTATAAAACCATTGCCACTCCCCCCACGTCTTATCGTATATCCGATCCTGCGACCGATTAAAAAACGATCTTTTCGCCGCGACCTGTTTGGCACTATACGCTGAACTGAAACGGCAGCGGATCGAGGTGGAGCATGCCTATCGAATCGACCCTCTCCCTGTGGCAGAGGGTTGGGGTGAGGGGTAAAAATCGCAGTTTATTGCCGTTTATGGTCCACCAACGCCAAAGGCCGTTTTCCCGGATGGAAAACGGCCTTTGGCGTTGAAGGGCGGCACCACGGCGCCGGTGCCCGATG
Organism: uncultured delta proteobacterium; assembly: GCA_963785365.1. Taxonomy (GTDB): domain Bacteria; phylum Desulfobacterota; class Desulfobacteria; order Desulfobacterales; family Desulfosarcinaceae; genus Desulfosarcina. The sequence continues at coordinate 185,886 of CAWAUZ010000004.1, forward strand.
ATCGGCTGTTATTGCCCCCGCAATCCCGCGGCGACGTTTTCATTGATCTTGATCAGGATGGTCAGCTTGTCGGGGTCAGGCGCGCCCATGACCTCGAAGATGCGTTTGTCGACGAAGCCGCTCAAGCGCAACAGGTCGAGCCTGATGGGGGTCGGCAAGGGGTTGTCTTCTGTGGCCAGTTCGGCTTGAAAAATGGTCCAGATGCGCTGGTTGTATTTCAAGGCGTCATCGAGCAGTTCCTGGCGTCCGGCATCGGACCACTGTTTTTGGCAGTTTCTGAGTTTGAGGGCTGCTTCGCTCAGGACCCTGGCTTCGGTTTCCCGGCCGGAGACGGTCGCTTTTTCGACGGATTTATAGGCATGCAGCGCGTTACTGTACACGGGCGATGACCTCCTCTTCGTAGGCGATGAGTTTCCGGCACGTTTTCAGGGCCGGGTAGTATTCTGCGTTCAAGATTTTGGCGCTGATGCCGTCGACGACCTCCAGCGCCCCGGGGGCCGCTTCGAGAAACGCCTTGACCAGCGTCCAGTACAATTTGTGGTGGTCTGTTAGATGGGCGCCGTCGATGTACATCAGTTGAATGGCGAAATAGATGCGCCGGGCCGGCGTGTTGGCGTTTTCGGCGCTCAGGATGTCCTTTTCCCTGAGGATCGGAACCGTGTTTTCGATGATCAGGGTGCTTTTGGCCCCGCCGTTGGTCACGGCCGCCCCCCCGATGATCATGCGTTCGCCGGGCTTGAGGGTTATTTTAAGTCCCATGACCGTTTTCCCGTGCAATCGATGCCAAGATGCATAAACGTGAATCCAACGACAAGATCTTAAAAGTATACCTCAGGTGAAAAAAACGGGCAAGGGAAGCGAAACTCCCTTGCCCGTTGGGATGCCGGTTCAGGGCGCGCTGGTGTTAAAAGAGCCTCAGGACGCTCTGGGCGGCCTGGGAGGCCAGGCTCAGCGAGGTCGTGCCCAGGTTCTGACGGGTCTGCAGCATCAGCATGTTGGCGCCTTCCTCGTTCATGTCGGCCAGGACCAGGTTGTCGCCGCCGGTGTTGAGGGTGTTGACCATTTCGTTGGTGAAGTCGGCCCGGATCTGAATGCTCGAGAGGCTCGAGGAGAGCTTCTGGGCTTCGGTGCGTAGGAGGTTGATGGCCGCATCGATTTCGGTAAAGGCGGTTGTTATCTCGGCATGACCAAGATCAGTTGCATCGGTAAGGGTAGCAGCTCCAATCACACCAGCCGTGGTCGCTACGACATCAGCTCCGTCAACCGTGAGGGTATGGTCGCCGGCCTCGTCGAAGACCACATCGATCGACTCTCCGTTAAGCAGGTTCTGGCCGCCGTAGCTGGAGTCGGTTGCCAAGGTTGCGATCTGATCGATGATTTCATTGTACTGCGCCACCAATCCAGATGCATCTTCAGTGGTTTTTGCGGCCGAGGCCAGGGACTTCATCTGGTTGAGCAGGGCCTGGATGTTCTCGATGCCGGTGTTGGCGGCCTCGATGACCTTGATGGACTCGCCCATGCCGTCTTTGAGGGCCGACAGGTCGGTGGCGCGGTTGTGGTGGTCCTGGGCCTTGAAAAAGTTGACCGGATCGTCCAGGGCCGAGTTGACCTTCTTGCCGGTGGACAACCGGTTCTGGGTGGTCTGCATCATCTTGTCGACGCCCTGAAGGGCGATCAGGTTGTTTCGCATTCCTGCGGTCAGTGCGATTGCCATGGTAACTCTCCTTTTCTAGGTGGTGTTGCGGCATTCTTGCCGTGATTTGGGTTTGAACCGCGCCAGGTCAACAGTACCGCCCGCGACCCTCCTTTCGGTTTGCTTGGCGCGATACAACCCTATTATCGTTCCGACGGCGGCTTACTTTAGGAGAAAGCGGCCAGTCGGTCGGCTCAGCAGTGTGTTGCATACTGCAAAAAATTGCAATCTGCAAAATACGGGGGTGCGGACGAGGGTTGATGCCGGTTGGCTCGTTGGTTTTTGGGATTTATACGCTAACAACCCTTTAATAATTGATATTTTATCTACAATGAAAGCAAGTGATGCCACTATTAGGGTAAAGTGTCGTCTAAATACCCATAATTAAGGTGGCTAAAAGTTGCAAAGTGCAAATTTAATCCCGCAATGGGACCGAAAACAACAGTTATAACTCGGCATTCCAGGCTTTGAGGGTAGGACAAACTGAAAAAGGGCCTAGACCGGCAGGCCACAACCCATGCGGGTTCGATCGGTTTACCCCTCAAGATGTTGGGGGCCGACGGGCCGGTCCGGCCGCGCCGGCCGGGTTTTGTGAGCCAGTGTGCAATTTAAATAACCATTCCGGTACCTATTTTGCAGTGTTGCTGATCATCCTCTGGTTCCTTCGATACACTAATGATCACTACCATCAGACAGCAGGAGACGTGGGTGTGCAAATTCCAACCATGACCGGTGCCGGCGAATTGGATGTCAGTGACAACACAGTGTCTTTGTCGAAAGGAAAGGGTGCCTTTCAAGGGCTGGTCGGCAACAGTGCCGTCATGCAGAACATCTTTGGCATGGTCGAACGCGTGGCCGACAGCGACAGCACCATCCTGATCAACGGTGAGACCGGAACCGGCAAGGGCCTGCTGGCCCACGCCGTCCACAAACAGTCCTACCGGCACGACCAGCCCTTCGTGTCGATCAACTGCGGCGCCATCCCCGAAAACCTGCTGGAGAGCGAGCTGTTCGGGCACCTCAAGGGCGCCTTTACCGGTGCCACGGCCAACAAGGTCGGCAAGTTCGAAGCGGCCGACGGCGGCACCATTTTTCTGGATGAGATCGGCGACATGAGCCCGGACCTGCAGGTGAAGATATTAAAGGTCCTCGAGGAGCGCTGCTTCGAACCGGTCGGCGGGTGCAAAACCGTGCGGGTGAATGTGCGCATTGTCACCGCGACCCACCGGGACCTGGAAGAAGAGGTCCAAAAGGGCAACTTTCGCGAAGACCTGTTTTACCGTCTGTACGTGATTCCCATCGAGCTGCCGGCCTTGAGAGCCCGCCGGTCGGACATCCCCCATTTTGTTTCCCACTTTCTGAATCGCCTCAACCAGCGCAAAAATACCAGCGTCGACGCCATTTCCGATCGCGCCCTGAATGCGCTGACCCAGTACGCATGGCCGGGCAACGTCCGCGAACTGGCCAACTTGATGGAACGCCTGGTGGTGATCAAAGGCAGCGGGGAGATCGACGTCGACGACCTGCCCGAAAAGATGAAACACGACATCCCGGCGACCAATTTCATCGCTCCCGAACTCACCTGCGAGGGGCTTTGTCTGAGCACGGCGGTCAGCGAATTTGAAAAACGCCTGATCTACCAGTCCCTGGAAAAGACCAAATGGGTCAAAAACCGGGCTGCCCAACTGCTCAAGGTGAAGCGGACCACGCTGGTGGAAAAGATCAAACGCTACGAACTGCAAAAGTGCGCCTGATCACATCTCCTCCCACCCCCCCGGCGGGCCGCAAGGCCCGCCACTCCCTTTTACGATAAAGCCGACGGCCATGGATTCCCTTAGCGCCTTGCTGGTCATAAAGGAATCGGGTCTGGGCCACCGGCTGTGCCAGGCCCTGACCAACCACCGCCGGCTGCAGGTAAACACCTGTAGCCGTGTCTCCGAGGCCATGGCCTTCTTGCGTCAGCGGCCCGTCCAGATCCTTTACACGGATCTGTGGCTGACGGATGGCTCCGCTATCGACCTGATTCACGAAGCCGCTCAGACCGTTCCCCCCATTTACATTTTGGCGGGCGCATCGACGGGGTGCGCCCAGGATGTGATGGCCGCCATGCAGGCCGGCGCGGCCGATTTCATCATCGATCCACACACGACCGAGCTGTTGGAGACCGCCTTCGACAAGGCGCTGCGGGCGATCGCGGACGACCGGCCGCTGAGCCAGGTAAACCGCGTCCCGGACAAGACCTTCATTACCCGGGACAAGGCCGTATTGGCCCTGCTCGAGATGGCCAAACGGGTCGCGCCCAGCACCGCCACCGTTTTGATCAGCGGTGAGAGCGGGACGGGCAAGGAGCTGCTGGCGGCCTTCATTCATGGCCACAGCCACCGCCGCACCCAACCCTACACGGCCATCAACTGCGCCGCCCTGCCGGAGCAGCTGGCCGAAAGTGAATTGTTCGGCCATGAAAAAGGGGCCTTCACCGGTGCCTTTTCGCGCAAGATCGGTCAATTCGAGTCGGCCGGCAACGGGACCCTGGTTCTGGACGAGATCACCGAGATGGCCCTGCCGCTTCAGGCCAAGCTGCTGCGGGCCCTGCAGGAAAAGGAGATCGTGCGCGTTGGCGGCACCCGGACGATTCCGATCCAGGCCCGGGTGATTGCCATCAGCAACCGCAGCATGCACGAGGCGGTCAGGTCGGGTCGCTTTCGTGAGGATTTGTACTACAGGCTGAACGTCATTCCCTTGACGATTCCGCCCCTACGGGAACGAAAAAGCGACATCGTCCTGCTTGCTGACCATTTCCTGAAAGGCTTCAGCAGCCAAAATTCGACCTCGATAGGCCGCATTTCCAGCCCGGCTATGGATGCGCTGACCGCGCACACCTGGCCCGGCAATGTGCGCGAACTGGAAAACACCATTCAACGCGGCGTCCTGATCGGCGACGGCGCCGAGCTGCTGCCCGCCCATTTGATGCTGGAGGCCTCGGCCGTGGAACCGGCCCGATCCGCTTCCGTGGGGGCCGGTTTGACCGTCCGGGAAATGGAAAAAGAGTTGATTTTCAATACCTTGGATGAGGTCAACGATAACCGCACCCACGCGGCCAAGATGTTGGGCATCAGCATCCGGACCCTTCGAAACAAGCTGAACGAATACCACGCCGAGAGACAACCCGCCGCCGATTGACCCTGCTTAACGCGTTTTCGACCGTCAGCGACCCTGGCCGGGCGGATTTTGCGGATGACCGCAAAAGGGCTTGCCGCGGTCGTCGCCGGCAGGGTCGGCCGAGAGAAGCGAAGAGGTGGTATGTTATTTGCTCACCATGAAACCGAACCCTTTGCAATGGAGTGAATCATGGACAGCCGACCGGTAAACCTATTCAGCGGCACGATTGACACCCTGACCCGATCGTTGAACCTGCGGGCCCGCGAACATGAGATGATCCTCAACAACGTGGCCAATGCCGACACGCCGAACTTCAGGCCGTTTGCCATGGACGTGGCGGCGCAGCTCCAGGGCACGAGCGGCGCCGCGCCCGCGGTGCCGCTGCAGCAAACCGACGACCGGCACCTTCACGGCCGGCCCATGCCCGGCGGGTCTGCCGATTCAAAGCGGGAGTCCATGGGCGGTGCGCCCTTGCTGCGGGGTGATGGCAACGGCGTCGACATCGACGCCCAGATGACGGCGCTGGCCAAAAACAGCCTGCTTTACAAGGCGTCGGCACAGATTCTCGGCTCGAAATTCAGGGGATTGAAACACGCGATTACAGGAGGCACGAAATAACATGAACTTTCTGGACAGCCTGGCCATCAGCGCCAGCGGACTGAGCGCCCAGCGCCTGCGGATGAATCTGATCTCCAGCAACATGGCCAATGTGAACACCACGCGAACGGAAAGCGGGCAGCCTTACCGGCGCAAGGACGCCGTCTTCAAAGCGGTCCTGCAGGACCGCTTCAATGACCCGGCGTCGGCGGGACCGGACGGTGCGACAGGCGGCGTCGACGTCGCCGGTATCGTCGAAGACCAAAAGCCGTTCATTGAAAAGTACGATCCGGGCCATCCGGATGCCGATCAAAACGGGGTCGTGCGCATGCCCAACATCAACATCGTCGAAGAGATGGTCAACATGATTTCAGCCAGCCGAAGCTTCGAGGCCAACGCCACCGCTGTGCGCGCTACCAAGGAGATGGCGGGCCTTGCGCTGGAGATCGGACGGTCATCATGAGCGATCTGACCATTTCAGGCCTGCAGACGCTGCTGCCCCGCATCGACGGGCCCCAAGACCAGACCAAAACCCAAGCCGGCGCGCCGTTCAGTGAGTACGTCAAGGATTCTTTGACGCAGGTCAACCACAACATGCAAGCGGCGGACAAGGCCGTCACCGACCTGACCAGCGGCACCAACCAGGATATCCACAACACCATGATCGCCATGCAAAAGGCGGAAGTCTCATTCGAACTGGTGATGCAGATCCGCAACAAGCTCATTGCCGCCTACGACGAGATTCGTCGGATGGCCATTTAGGCAAGACATCTAGGGAGTCGCGATGGCCGTTTCACTGTCTGCCCTGCCACGTCAGCTCATGCTGGCGGTAAAAGGGATTTCCACCGCCAAACTGATCGCCATGGCCATTCTGGTCGGCGGCACCATTGCCGGGCTTGCTTTCCTGTTGAGCTGGTCGGAAACCAGCGACATGCACCCGCTCTACAGCAACCTGGCGCCCGAAGACGCGGCCGGAATCGTGGCCAAGCTCAAGGAAAACCAGATTCCCTATCAGCTGACCGCGGACGGGGCGGGGTTGAGTATTCCCTATGACAAGATTTATGAGACGCGGTTGGAGATGGCCGCCCAGGGGCTGCCGCGCGGCACCGGCGTCGGCTTCGAGGTGTTCGACGAAACCAAGCTGGGAATGACCGAGTTCGCCCAGAATGTGAACTATCAGCGGGCGCTGCAAGGCGAGTTGAGCCGCACCATCAACACCTTGACCGAGGTGGAAAGCTCGCGGGTGCACATCGTCATGCACGCCCGATCCCTGTTCATCGAAGAGGAGGAGCCCGCAACGGCATCCGTTATTCTCAAGCTGAGGCACGGCAAATATCTGAGCAAGGATCAAATCCAGGGCATCGTCCATCTGGTCTCCTCGAGCGTCTCGCGCCTGAATCCCGAGGATGTCACCATCGTCGACAACACCGGCAAAATGCTGGCCGGCTTCAAAGAGAAATCCTCGGCCAACCAGATCTCCTCCAACCAGCTCCTCTTTCAGGAGAAAAAAGAACGCCTTCTGGAAAATCGCGTCAAGACCATGTTGGAGCGTGTTTTGGGCCAGGACAAGGCCATTGTGAGAGCCTCTTGCCTGCTCAACTTCACTCAGGAGGAACAGACCGAGGAGATTTACCTTCCCGATCATTCGGTGGTGCGCAGCGAGCAAGGCTCCAGCTCGCTCTCGACCGATGAGGCCGAGGTCGCCGCCGGCACCCCCGGCCTCCAGGCCAACGTCACCCCCGGCGAGGCCGGCACAGTGGTCGGCGACGGCGGCTACAACAACCAAAAACAGCAGTTTACCAAGAATTGGGAGGTCGGCAAGCGGACCAACCGGCAGATCCTGCCCATCGGAAGCATTCAGCGCCTGTCGGTGGCGGTGATTGTCGACGGCTCTTATCATTTGTCGGAGGAGGGCGCCGGGGAGGAGGCGCCCCAATACGTTCCCCGAACCCCCGAAGAGATGATCACGCTCGAGAACATCGTCAAAAGCGCCGTCGCCTACGACGAAAGCCGCGGCGACCGCATCGAGGTGGTCAACATTCCCTTCGAGGCGCAGGTGAGCGCCGACCTGGTCGTCGACTCCCAACCGGCCGGATGGATGGATGCGGTACGGGAGAACGCGGGGGTGATCAAGTACGCCGCAACAGCCCTGTTTTTACTGTTGTCCTTTGTCATGATCATCAAGCCGCTGACCCGCTGGTTGACATCGACGCCGATCGAAGAGATCCAGATGCTCGAGCAGCTTCCGCAAACCATCAAGGAGCTGGAACGACGCTACGCCCAATCGGACGACGGGAGCAGCTACACCCGCCAGATTGAAAAGCTGGTCAACGAGAACCGCTCCGGCTCCACCCAGCTCATGAAGCAGTGGTTGAAAGAGACCTGATCACGACTACAGACGGATCGACGTGTTGACATGGACCCAAACAATCTGATCGGATCGCTCAAGGCAGCCATTTTGGTGCATGCGCTGGGCTGGGATGTGGTCGCACCGATGATGAGCCAGCTGAGCAAGGATGAGCGAAACCTGATTTTCAAACTCCAGTCCAAGATGGGCGCCATCTCTCCGGAGTTGGTCGAAGGGGTTGCCAAAGAGTTCCTCGAAAAAGTCGCCCCGCCCCCGCCGGCCGACAAAACGGCCCCGCGCGGCAAGCGGGGCGGGTCGGACGACGTGCTGGAGGATCAGCGCGCCCAAAACCTGAAAACCATCCAGGCCCTCGAGCCGGACACGCTGATTCAGCTGATCCAGAACGAGCATCCCCAGACCATATCCCTGATCGTCGCCCACCTGAATCCCCACATGGCCAGCGACGTCATGGCGCGGCTGCCCGACGCCCTGAAAACCGAGGTGGCCTGCCGCATCGCCACGCTGGACAAAGTCGCCTCCGGCATGCTCGATGAAATCGACCAGGCCTTTGCGGAGATACTGGCCACCAAGGAGACCGCCGCCACTCAAAAAGCCGGCGGCGTGTCGCGCCTGGCGGAGATCCTGAACATCATCGATGGCGCCACCGCTGAGCAGATCATGGAGGAGATCGAGGAGAACGATCCCGAGCTGGCGGAAGAGATCCGCCAGAGCATGTTTGTTTTCGACGACATCGTCTACGTGGACGACCGCGGCCTGCAGAAAGTGCTGCGCTCGGTCGAGACCCATGAGCTGGCCGTAGCGCTCAAGGCCGCCACCGACGACGTCAAAGAGAAGATTTTCCGCAACATGTCCGAGCGGGCGGCCCAGATCCTCAAGGAGGAGATGGAAGTGTCCGGCGCCGTTCGAATCAAGGATGTGACCGATGCCCAGCAAAAGGTCACCAAAGTGGTTCAGGATATGGAAAGAAAGGGTGAGCTGGTTATCAGCGGCAGGGGAGGGGAGGAGCTCGTTGGATAGGGCGCCAAAGGATTGCCTGTTGTCCGGGGCCGACGCCTGCGGGCGCTACTGTTTTCCCGAAATTTCCTGTGTCGCCGAGCCGGACCCGATCTGGACGCCCGCCGGCGATCACTTTGTCGACGGTGCGGCGACCCCGAACGAAGAGGCGGTAACGCCGGCGGCTGATCCGCACGTCGCCGACCCTGCCGCTGAGCAGATCGACGCCGCCTACCAGGACGGGCTGGCCAAAGGCCGCGCCGAGGCGATGGCCTGCCTGCAGGAACCGGTCGGCCAGGCCAGCGCCGCACTGGCCTCGGCCGTGGATGAGCTGCTACGTGTCCGCGATCAGGACCTGGCCCGGATGGAGGCCGAGACGGTCCGGCTGGCACTGGCCATTGCCAAAAAGATCATCGGAATCGAAGCGGCGGCAGGTGAGGCCATTTGCCATGTGGTCAAAGCGGCCATGGAAAAAGTCGGGGACCCGCGCGGGTTGACCTTGAAACTGAACCCGCAGGATGTGGACGCCATCAGGCGCTGCGACCCGGCCTCGCTGCTCGGCGACACCGTCGACGCACCCTTTCGCATCGAATCGGACGACGGCATCGCACGCGGCGGCTGTGTTATCGAGACCCGGCTCGGAGACGTGGACGCCCGGATCGATCAGCAGATAAACATCGTGGAAGCGCTGCTGGTCGAGGCGCTCGGCAATGGTCGTCGCGATGGATCGGACCATTAGGGGGGTGACCCCGTTTTCAATGGATCGATACCATGCGGTGGTGTCGGCCGCGATGCCCATCCGCGCCCATGGCCGCGTTCGAAAAGTGGTGGGCATGGTCGTCGAAGCCAGCGGCCCGGCATCCCGGATCGGTTGTGTCTGCGATATTGTCACCGAAAATGGGTCCAAGGCGGTTCGCGCGGAAGTGCTGGGCTTTCGTGAGGACGCCTTGCTGCTCATGCCTCTGGCGGATACCCGCCAGCTCGGCCCGGGCTGCCGGGTGGTGGCCCACCAGCAGGCCGCACATGTCGACGTCGGCCACGGGCTGCTGGGCAGGGTCATTGACGGACTGGGCCGTCCGATTGACGGCAAAGGGCCGATCGATGTCGAAGATGTCTACCCCATCTACGCCAGCCCCTTGAACCCCCTGCGCCGCAGCCGCATCCGGCAGCCCATCGATCTGGGCATTCGCGCCATCAACGGACTGCTCACCATGGGCTGCGGGCAGCGCATGGGCATCTTTGCCGGTTCCGGCGTCGGGAAAAGCGTCCTGATGGGGATGATCGCCCGGCACACCTCCGCCGAGGTGAACGTGATCGCCCTGATCGGCGAACGCGGACGGGAGCTCAACGAATTCATCCATAAAGATCTTGGCCGGGAGGGGCTCAAAAAATCCGTAGTCGTCGTGGCCACATCGGATCATCTGCCCCTGGTCCGGCTGCGGGGCGGCTTTATCGCCACCGCGATCGCCGAGTACTTCCGCGATCAGGGCAAGCATGTCAACCTGATGATGGATTCGGTCACGCGCCTGGCCATGGCGCAGCGCGAAATCGGCCTCTCGCTTGGTGAACCCCCCACCACCAAGGGGTATCCCCCATCCGTTTTTTCACTGCTGCCGAAACTGCTCGAGCGCGCCGGTACCTCGTCGCAGCGCGGAACGATTACCGGTCTCTACACGGTGCTGGTGGAAGGCGACGATATGAACGAACCGATTGCCGACGCCGTCCGCTCCATTTTAGACGGCCACATCGTACTGACCCGCGATCTGGCCAATCAGAACCACTACCCCGCCATTGACATCCTCAAAAGCATCAGCCGGGTCATGGATGACATCGTCGATCCTGAGCACAACCGCCACGCCGCCCGGGTCAAGGAGTTGTTGGCGATCTACCGCAAGTCCGAAGACCTGATCAACATCGGCGCCTATGCCGCCGGCAGCAGTCCGCGCATCGACAACGCCATCCGGATGATCGACCCCATCACGGCCTACCTCAGGCAGGGCATCGGCGAAACCGCCATGCTCGACGAGAGCATCGACGCCCTGAAAGCGTTGGGGGCATCTGAGATTCAATCCAACGGGTAGTTCCTTTTTGCGTTCACAGATCAATCGTGAAGCCGTGCCCGACGGTGGCGTGGTGTCGGCCAGGAAAAAAACGCCCCATGCGGAAATTGTTGCCGGCTTGACCTGTCCGCACCCAGCCCCACTGTGCGATACAAATGAGAAATATCATTCAATAACAGGAAGATAAATATAATTTGCAATGTGGCACAGGAGCTGCATTTGTGCCTGGGCAAGGATTGTCATCGATAAGGATTGTCATCGATCATGTATATATTCAATCTACAGGCGGTCCTCGATCACCGACAGCTGGTCGAAGACCAATTAAAAAGAGAACTCGCCCAGATCCAGCGGCGCCTGAAAACGGCGCAGCAGGAGATGGGGAGCTTGGAGAATCGCGTGAACGCCACCATGGCTACCCTGCAACAGGAACAGGCCGTCGGAATGTCCAGCGATCAGGTCGTGTCGGTTCACACCTACCTGCGACGGCTTGCCGGTCAGATAACGACGCACAAGGGGCTCCTGGCCGACCTCGAAGCACAGCGCTCGACCAAGCGCGACGAATTGAACGATGCCCTGAAGCGACGCAAAATTTTGGAAAATCTCAAAGAACAGGGCCTTGAGCGCTACCAGCGTAAGATTGCCAAAAAAGAGATGAACTTTATCGATGAGATTGCCGTCAGCCGGTTTGCAAGAAGGGTGATGGCAAAAACCGGAGGCGGGCAATGATTCCCTTTGTGTATTCGCCGCCATGCGATGGCGCCGGACCGGTTCCCGGCGGGGCACATGCCTGCTGCAGCGGGGCCGGGCAGCGCTCAACGGAACCCGGCGGGGCCATCCTGGCCGATGGCGAAAGCGCTTTTTCGTTTTTGGCCTGGATCGATCGCTCCATGGCCCAGGTGCTTGCACAAGAGCCCGGCCGTGACGGCCCCGTGGGGATGCACGCCAGCCCGGCCAAGGCAGACGGCCGGTCGGCCGGCGACCCTCAAGACCCGTCCGCAGCTGCCCAGACGGCATCCGTTCATGACGGCGTCCGCCCGTTTCTTTCGCAAGGCACCAGCTCCTTGATCGACGCCCAGGCACCGACATTGTTCAACCCGACTGACCCTGAAGGCAGTCAGGGGAGACCGGCGCCGTTAACACCGACCCTGCCCGCGCCGGCCGCCAGGCAGCCGGCCGGTCCGGCGGCGGCCGCCGACCCCACCGGGCTGAGCCAGGACGGGAACGGGCCGTCGGCGGCGGACCAAGGCCAACCGGAGACCGTGGCATCCGGTCGCCCCCCCCGGAATGCGCCGGCGCCGGCGACCGGGTATCATGGCGCACCCGGGCCGGCCGTCCACGCGGACCGCAGCGCGACCCAGACAGGCGTTGTTTCCGATCACCATCACACGGCAACAGCAGCGACGGTTGATGGGGTCCCGGCGCCAGGGACGACAGCCCGGCCGTCCGGCAACCCGCAGCCGCAACCGCAGCAGGCTGAACCGTCGTCGACGGTTCAGCCGTCACCCCGGCAAACCGCCGCGTTCGCTGACGGGCCCACGGGGCCAACCCATGGGTTGCCAACCGATGGCGCGGTGCCGTCCCATGTGGACGGGCACCTGTCCGGCGCCGTGATGGGTGAATCGCTGCACCCGCAGCAGCACCTGCGCCGCCCGTCCGGCCGGGCCGACCGATTTGGCGGACAGCGCGGTGGCGTCGACGCCGCAGCGGTTAACCGGGCCGATTCGGAGACCATGTCGACTCCGGCCGACCCTGCCATCGTTTCCGCAAAGCGTCATTTCCCATCCGAGCTGCCCTACGAAGCGCTGGATCGCCCCCACGGCGATTCGGGCAAGGGATCGGCGCCCACGGGACCCGGCGGCACGGCACCGGAACCGAATCAACCCAATGGATTGACAACCGAGGGCGGCAAGTTCGCGGCCCTTGACCTGCTATCGTCCGCGGCCGACAAACCAGCCACTTCCCCGGCCGCCGGTCTGGAGCGAAGCGATGCACCGTCGACACGCGCCTTCCAGACCATCGTAATGGATCAGGTCGTGGGCAAGGCCGCCATGCGAACCCTCAATGGCCGCTCCGAGATTCAGATTCGGCTGAAGCCGGACTTTCTGGGCAGTGTGCAGATGACCGTCGCCGGCGACAAGGACCAGATGGCGGTGCGCATCCTGACCGACCAGCCCATGGTAAAAGAGATTATCGAGACCCATTTGCACCAGTTGAAGGCCGAGCTTCACCATCAGGGCCTGACCATCGACCGATTCGAGGTCATGGTAAGGCCGAATGTAGACCAGCAGGCCAACCGTGACAGCTTGTTCCACAACATGAATCAGCAGTCGTCGCAGCACGGCCGGCGCCAGGGGCGGGAGCAAAACCCGGAAAACCCCCATGGGGGCAGTCCCGACCATGCCATGGAAGAGACACCGGGCCGCAGCGGCATCAATTACTTCGCCTGATACGATGCGGCCTTGCACGGCGATGAACCACCATCTTCACAAGGGAAAAGATCATGACGGTCATGAGTGTTTCCGATGTTTACAGTCAAAGCGCCACGCCTGCGACAAGTGACAACAGCGTGATGGGCAAAGAAGACTTTCTCACCCTGCTGGTGGCCCAGTTGCGGCACCAGGACCCCTTGAATCCTGCCGAGAGTACCGAGTTCACCGCTCAGCTGGCGCAATTCACCTCCCTGGAGCAGCTCCAAAATATCGATGCCACGCTGAACGGCTTCGAAGTCTATCAGTCCACATCGAACAACATTCAGTCGTCCGGCTTCATCGGCAAGATGGTGACCGCATCCGGCAGCATGTTCGGCGTCAGCGACGGCACCCCCGACCCGATCTGGTTCGATCTCTCGTCCGACGCCGACAGCGTCTACATCCAGATCTATGACCAGTACGAGGCCTTTGTGGATGACATTGCGGCCGGTGCCATGCCGGGCGGCGAGCAGAAGGTGGCCTGGGACGGCCTCGATTCGTTCGGGCAGCCCGTCCCCGACGGTGCCTATACCTTTACCGTAATGGCGATGAACACCGAGGGCGACGTGGTCAACGCCACCAGCTACACAACCGGTCGCGTCACCGGAGTCGACTATAAAACCGGCGCCACGAACCTGTTGATCAACGATTACGAGGTCCCCATCTCATCGGTCATTCGGGTCGAAGCACCGGGTGAGGTGGAGGCACGTGAACATCTATCCCTTAACGAAGGAGAACAACCATGATCGGTTCACTTTACTCGGGTATTTCGGGGTTGAAGGCCAACACCAGTGCCATGGCGGTGATCGGGGACAATATCGCCAATGTGGACACCACCGGCTTCAAAACGTCGCGGGTGTCCTTTGCCAACATTTTCAGCGCATCCTTGAGCGGGTCCGGCCCGCAGATCGGTCGGGGCGTCACCTTGAATGGCGTCAATCCCCAGTGGGAGGCCGGCTCCATGGAAAACACCAACAATGCGACGGACCTTTCCATCAACGGCACCGGCCTGTTCATGGTCAGCGACCCCTCCGACGGCATTTCCTACTACACCCGGGCAGGCAAGTTCGAGTGGGACAAGGACGGAAACATGGTCACGCCGGATGGATACGTGGTTCAGGGATACGCCATCGATGCGACCACGGGGGCCATGGGCGCCATCGGTGACGTGCACCTGCCCAACGGCACCAGTGCGCCCAGCCAGACCGCGGCCATATCGCTCGGGTTGAACCTGTCCAGCAGCGCCGCCGACGGGGAGACCTTTACCAGTTCGATGACCATCTATGACTCTTTGGGCACCGAAAACACTATGGATATCGAATTTACCAAAGTCGCCGCCGGTTGGGATTGGGCAGTGACCCCCACGCCGTCGACCATCACCTGCAGCACCAACGGTCAGATCCGATTCGATGGCGACGGCGAAATCGACCCGGCCGCTACCCAATGGCGTGAAGGCGCCGGCGCCTATTCGTCCGCCGATCCGTCCATTACCCTTACCGGCGGGGGACCGGCCGCCTCCCCGCAGGCGATCACCTGGACCTACCTGGACGAGACGGGCACCGCCTCGGATGGCAGTATTACCGGCTACAGTGCGCCGGAGTCGTCCAAGACCGCCCAGAGCCAGGATGGATTTCCCTCGGGAACCCTTCAATCCGTGTCGGTGGACGAGGACGGCTACTTTACCGGCGTTTATTCCAATGGCGCCAAGGAGCCTTTTGCCCAGATCGCTCTGGCGGATTTTGCCAGCTACTCCGGCCTGTCCAAGCAGGGCAGCAACTTGTACGCCGAGTCCCTGTCTTCCGGGCAACCGATTGTCGGCCCCCCCAATTCGTCCGGGCTGGGCAGTATCGCCCCGAGCACATTGGAAATGTCCAACGTGGACCTGGGCACGGAGTTCGTCGAAATGATCACCACTCAGCGGGCCTTTCAGGCCAACTCCAAGGTCATTACCACCAGCGACGAGATTCTGGGCGATCTGCTCAACATCAAGCGTTAATCCCAATGCTGCAGCACCTGGCCAGGCACGATCGACTGCGGATCAAGGCCGTTCAAGGTCCTGACCGCAGTCGCTGGCAGCCCCAGCGCCCGTACGGTCGCAAGGCCGCCGCGGGCTACATTTCCAAATTCCTTTTGATGTCAACACAATGACTGTCCGCGGCCTTTATTGACGCAAAACGGGTGCCGTAAACGGCGCGACCGGCCGCCGTTCTTCCCTAGGCGGACCCAGATACCCGTTCAGATCCGATTTTAGGGCGTTTTCCTCTCGGATGGCATGCAACCTGCTTCATCCTTCCCTGTTAGCCTGGCTTCGTCAGCAATCGCGCAGATCTCCTATCCGTCAGCGGAGGGTCGCATGTCGAAAACCGTTTCAATCATCGTTATTTGCACGGCCGTCCTGTTCATGGGGGCGGTCGGCGCCGGCTTTTACATCCTCTGGAATGAAATCGCCAAGATTCCTCGCGACGCGTCGGCCGTCGAGGCGCTGCCCGTAGCGGAAGAAGAGAACGTGATCGGTCCGTTGTACAGCCTGGACACCATGATCGTAAATTTGGCCGACCGCGGCGGCAAACGCTATCTGCGGGTCACCATGGCCCTTGAACTCAGCGATAAGGATGCCCTCGAGGCCATCGAAAACCGGCTGCCGCAGGTCCGCAATGCCGCCTTGATGATCCTGCCCACCAAAACATACGACGAGATCAGTACCACCGACGGCAAGATTGTCCTGCGCGACCAGGTGATGGCCAAAATGAACAGCCTGATAACCATGGGACGCATCAACAACATCTATTTCACCGAATTCGTCGTTCAATAGGCAAGGCGCATGGCCGACCAGATTCTATCCCAGGAAGAGATCGATGCGCTGCTGTCGGCAATGGACAGTGGGGAGATCGATGTTGCCGAAGCGCAGCAGGCGGCCGCAGCCGAGATCCGCAGCTATGACCTGACGGCCTATGATGTCATGCAGCGCGGCCAGTTCGATGCTCTGGAAGAGGTCTACGACAAGTTTGTAAACCTTTCCCAAAGCGATTTGTCCAACCTGTTCCAGCGGGCCGTGACGGTCAAGATCATCTCCCAGGAATCCGTTAAATTCGGCGAGTTCATGAAGGCCTTCTCGAACCCCACGGGGTTTGCCATTTTCGGGATGGAGCCGCTGATCGGATCGGCCCTGGTGGCCTTCGAACCGGGTCTGGTCTTTTCGCTGATCGATTGCCTGTTCGGGGGCGACGGCAAGCCCATGGAGAAAATCCGCGAGTTTACCATGATCGAACGGCGCATGCTCCATCGGATTGCCAAGGTGGTGCTCAAAGACCTGGAGAGCGCCTGGGACGTCGCCTGCCGGCTTCGAATGGGGCTGCGCAAAATCGAAACCAAACCGGAATTCGTCCACCTGGTCAACCCCGACGACCAGCTCATCGTCGTGGTCTTCGCCATCGCTGCGCCACCGTTTGCCGGCAACATTCACCTGTGCCTGCCCTATCTCATGCTCGAACCCATCAAAGAGCAGCTCAGTTCACGCTACCTGCGGGAAAAGGACCGGGCCAGTTCATTCGGAGCCGAAATCCGGAACCTTCTGGGATTCACCGAGGTGGACGTGGTTGCGGAGTTGGGCAAAACCATCCATTCGGTGCGCGACATCATGAATTTCGAAGTTGACGACGTACTCCGGTTGAGCACCGGTCCTCAGAACAACGTGGTCCTGAACGTCGAACGGGTGCCTAAATTTTTAGGTATGCCCGGCGTCGTCAAGGGCAGCAAGGCGGTTCAAATTACCGACATCATCGATCTTGATCGGAAAAGGGGTTAATCCATGGCCGCAAAGTACGCAATGGTGGAATCGGAAGCGGCAATCGACCGGCAGTCGGAACCGGCATCAGCCGCGAAGCGGGATTCATCGACCAGGGCCGGCGCCGGGACGACGGGCGCCGGAAGTGGTGAGAATCTCGATTTTTTACTGGACATTCCATTGGAGATCACCATCGAACTGGGCCGCACCCGCATGATGATCAATGATCTTCTCAAACTGGGTCAGGGGTCGGTTATCGAACTGGCCAAAGAGGCCGGAGACACCCTCGAAATTCTGGCCAACAATCGCTTGATCGCCAAAGGAGACGTGGTGGTCGTCAATAAAAAGTACGGTATCCGCCTCACCGAGGTGGTCAGTCCGGTCGAACGCGTGGAGAAGCTGGGATGAATCCGATGCCGGACATGATGCTTGCCGGTTTAAAGATGATCGCCGCCCTGGCTGTCGTTCTGGCCATGGTGTTCCTGCTGCTGTACGGCGTTCGCAAACTGGCCTCCCGGCGCATCGGTGCGGGTTCTACCAAGCGCATTCAGGTTCTGGAAAGCCACTACATGGGCGTTAAAAAAAGTGTCGCGCTGGTCCGCGTACCGGGCAAAATACTGGTTCTGGGCCTTTGCCAGGATCGCATCAATCTGCTGGACACCCTGGATGACGCACCCCCGGACGCCGCGGCGCCGCCGGCCGACACCGTCGACCATGACGCACCGGTGCCTTTCGGCCCTTTGCTGGCCGGCCAAATGAACACTTCCCCAAGGCGCGGCCAGTGAAAAGCCGGTGCCGGCGTTACCGCCGCCGTCGTCGCGGTTTGAGCGTGCTGGCGCGCATGGGCTGGTGGGCGGTCGTCCTGGCATGCCTGGTGGCGCCGGCAGCGGCCGCCTGGGGACAAACGCCGACGCCGCTGGTCAGCATCGATATGGATCAGGCGGCTGACCAGGGCAGGACGGCCGTGGTGATCCAGCTGTTCCTGTTGATGACGGTGCTCTCCCTGGCGCCCTCGATCCTGATCATGCTGACCTCTTTCACCCGCATCGCGATCGTGTTCTCACTGCTGCGCCAGGCCATGGGAACCAACCAGCTGCCGCCCAACCAGGTGGTCATTGGCCTTTCACTGTTCTTGACCTTCTACGTGATGGCCCCGGTGTGGCAGCAGGTCAACCAGGATGCGCTCCAACCGCTGATGGCCGAACAGATCGATCAGCAGCAGGCCCTGGACAAGGCCCTGGCGCCCATTCGCAAGTTCATGATTTCCCAGACCCGCGAAAAGGACCTGGCCCTGCTGGTCAAGGTGGCCAAGGTGGACCGGCCCGCCAACGTCGATGCTGTTCCCACCACGGTCCTGATCCCCTCTTTTATCATCAGCGAATTGAAGACGGCCTTTCAGATCGGTTTCATGCTCTACGTGCCGTTTTTGGTCATCGACATGGTCGTGGCCAGTGTCCTGCTCTCCATGGGGATGATGATGCTGCCGCCGATCATGGTCTCGTTGCCGTTCAAACTGATGATATTCGTACTGGCCGATGGATGGCATCTGATCGTCGGCTCGCTGGTCAAAAGCTTTGCCTGAAGGAGGCTTGTGCCATGAGTCCTGAATTTATCACCAGCTTTTTTCTGCAGGCCATCAAGACCGCAATCCTGCTGGCCGCTCCCATGCTGGCGGTGGGCCTGGTGACCGGCGTTTTGGTCAGCATGTTCCAGGCCGCCACCCAGATCAACGAGATGACGCTGGTGTTCGTACCCAAGATGCTCGGTGTGGCCCTGGCGCTGCTGCTGTTTTTCCCCTGGATGCTGAACCTCATCCTGGGGTTCACCCAGGACCTGTTCATCAATCTTCCCTCCTATATTCGTTGATGGCCGGCCGCCACCGCGTGAGCCGCCGGCGGGTACACCCTTATGGCGACGCTTAACCTGCCGCTGGATGCATTTTATGGCGTGCTGCTGATTTTCATCCGGGTGGCCGCCATCTTATTCAGTGTGCCGGTGATGGATTCGGCCGCCATCCCGATCGTTTTCAAAGCCGGCCTGGCCTTGGCCGTGAGCACGCTGTTGCTGCCGGTGGTGGGGGTGGCGATCAACCTGGGGCAGGTGAGCCTGCTGACCTTTGCCATTGGCATCGCATCCGAGGTGGCCATCGGCGTGACCATCGGGATTTCCGTGAAATTGCTGTTCACCGGCATCCAGCTGGCCGGCCAGATTGCCGGCTACCAGATGGGATTCGCCGTGGCCAACGTGGTGGACCCGTCGACCAGCCTGCAGATCCCCATTCTGGCCCAATTTTACAACCTGACCGCCATGCTGGTTTTTTTGGCCGTCGACGCGCACCACATGTTTTTTGCGGCCCTGGTGGACAGCTACGCCGTGATTCCGCCGCTCTCCTTGCCGATGGGTTCCCAACTGGTCGGCTTCATCATGAAACTGGCCGCCGACATGTTTGTCGTGGCCATCAAGGTCGGCGCCCCCCTGATCGCCGTGATGCTGATGGTCAGTGCCGGGTTGGGCCTCGTGGCCCGGACCGTGCCTCAGATTCACATCTTCATCGTTGCCATGCCGGTCCAGATCATCATCGGCCTGGCAACGATCGTGGTTGTCATGCCTTACCTGACCGCCTACCTGATTGACCTGTTCGCCGCCTATCACCGCACATTGTACGATCTCATACGGATGATGGCGGGTTGAGGTGACCCATGGCCGGTAGCCAGAGCCAGAACAAAACCGAGCAGCCCACTCCCAAAAAGCTGGCCGATGCGCGCCAGAAGGGCAACGTGGCCCAGAGCCGCGAAATCCCTTCTGTGTTGATTCTTTCCGGCGGGATAGGGGTCTTTTTCTTTGCCGGTTCGTGGATGTTCGGCCACCTGGGCGACATGATGCGCACCGTGTATGAACAGGCCGGCACGGTGGCCATGGGGCCCGAAAACGTACATCAACTCTTCTGGAACCTGTTTGTCGAGTTGCTGCTTGTCTTGACGCCCCTTTTGCTGGTGGTGGTGGTCGCGGGCATCGTTGGCAACGTCGCGCAATTCGGTTTTCTGTTCACCGGGGAAAAATTAACGCCCAATCTGGCCAAAATGAATCCGTTGAGCGGGCTGAAGCGGCTGGTGTCGCTGCGTTCACTGGTGGAGCTGGTAAAGTCGATCGTAAAAATCCTCATTGTCGGCGGCGTGTCTTATGCCGTTGCCCAGCGCTACCTGGATCGGATTCCCGGCCTGATGCAGTTCGGCATCGGCGACATTTTGGCATTTATCGGCGATGTCTCGTTTCAGATGGGGTTTTACGCCTGCATGGTCCTGTTTCTCATGGCGGCCCTGGATTTTTCCTACGTCAAATGGCAACACCACCAGGACCTGAAAATGACCAAGCAGGAGGTGCGGGACGAACACAAGCAACGCGAGGGCGATCCGGCGGTCAAGGCCAGGATCCGGTCGGTGCAGCGGGACATGGCCAGGCGCCGGATGATGGAGGCCGTGCCCGCCGCCACCGTTGTGATCACCAACCCCACCCATCTGGCGATTGCCCTCAAGTATGAAAACGGCATGCCGGCCCCCACCGTCGTTGCCAAGGGCGCCGGTTTCATTGCCGAGAAGATTAAATCGATTGCTTCCGAAAACAAGGTGCCCGTGGTAGAAAACAAACCTTTGGCCCGGGCCATGTTCCAGTCCACCGATATCGGCGATTTCATCCCCGCCGACCTCTACCGGGCCGTTGCGGAAATCCTCGCCTATGTCTACCGCCTCAAGGGGTATGCGAACACCCGCTAGTCCGCGCCAATTTCCAACCCGTATGCTGCCCCCGTTGATCTCAGCGGGCCAATAAATTGACGCTGGCCCCTGTAAAGCGCTGGCTGCATCATGGTCGGCGGTCGCTCCAAATGCTTCTCTCCTGCCTGTCGACGCAATATTATAGGACAATATAACAAACAGTTAGAAAACATTTGGGCGCCACCCGACCCTGCATGAATGGGTAGGCATGGAAAGTGCTATCTCCAGTCGGTGTTATCTTCCAACCCGCAACTACATCGACGGACGCATGGAATTTGCCGCACCCAAACTGAATCTTAACCGGTTTGCCTTAATTACCGACAACACCGATGTCTTCATGGGATTGGCCGCCATGATCATTCTCATGGTCATGGTCATTCCTATTCCGGCCATGCTGCTGGATCTGTTTTTGTCGTTCAACATCACCTTCTCTCTGATCATTCTCCTGGTGGGCATGTATATTCTCACGCCCCTGGACCTCTCTTCATTTCCTTCGCTGCTGCTGCTGGCAACCTTGTTCCGTCTGGCCTTGAATGTGGCCTCCACGCGCATCATCCTGCTGCATGGCAACGAGGGCACCCATGCCGCCGGCAAGGTGATCATGGCCTTCGGTAATTTTGTGGTCGGCGGCAACTACCTGGTCGGGTTCATCGTTTTCGTGATTCTGGTGATCATCAATTTCATGGTCATCACCAAGGGTGCCGGACGGATTGCCGAGGTTGCCGCCCGCTTCACCCTGGACGCCATGCCCGGCAAGCAGATGAGCATCGACGCCGACCTGAACGCCGGCCTCATCGACGAAGCCGAAGCCAGGGACCGCCGGCGTCAGATCGGCCGCGAAGCCGAGTACTACGGGGCCATGGACGGCGCCAACAAGTTCGTGCGCGGCGATGCCGTCGCAGGCATCATCATTACCCTGGTCAACATCATGGCCGGCCTGGCCATCGGTGTGTTCCAAAAGCAGATGAGCTTTGCCGATGCCGCCCAGACCTACACCCTGCTGACCGTTGGCGACGGCCTTGTCAGCCAGATCCCGGCCCTGATCATCTCTACGGCGTCGGGTATCATCGTGAGCCGCGCCGGTGCGGAACGCAATCTGGGGCTTGAGATCGGAAAACAGCTGCTGGTGCAGCCCAGGGCGTTCGTCGTCGCCGCCATCATCTTGTTCGGATTCGGCCTGGTGCCGGGCCTGCCGACCATTCCCTTCCTGATTTTGTCCACAACGGCCGGGCTGGTCGCCTACCTGGTGTTCCAGAACGAGAAAGCCACGGCCGATGAGGTCCGTGAACGCGACCGGCAGCGGGAGCAGGCGGGGGAGGAGAACCAGCCGGAATCGTTCAAACCGCTGCCGCCGATCGACATGCTGTCGCTGGAGGTCGGATATGGCCTGATCCCCCTGGTCGACACGGCCCAGGACGGCGAATTGCTCGAGCGCATCAAATCGATCCGCCAGCAGATTGCCCAGGAGGTCGGCATCGTCGTGCCCTCCATCCACATTCAGGACAACATGAAGCTCAAACCGGGGGCCTACTCCATCTTGCTCAAGGGCATTGAGGTGGCCAGCGGAGATCTGATGATCAATCAGCTTTTGGCCATGAACCCGGGAACGGTCGACGGTCAACTGGCCGGCACCGTCACCCGTGAGCCGACCTACGGCCTCGAGGCGATCTGGATCAACCCCGCCTCCCGTGAAGACGCTGTTGCCAAAGGGTATACGGTGGTCGATCTGGCCACGATCATGACCACGCACCTGTCTGATGTCATCCGCCGCCATTCGCACGAGCTGGTCGGGCGACAGGAGATCCAGAAGCTGCTCGACACGGTCAGGGACAGCCACCCCAAAGTGGTTGAGGAACTGGTGCCCAACCTCATCTCTCTGGGCGGCGTCGTACGGGTGATCCAGAACCTGTTGAGCGAACAGGTGCCCGTGCGCGATCTGCTAACCGTCCTGGAAAGCCTGGCGGACTGGGCCCCCAGCACCAAAAATCTCGAACTTCTTACCGAACACGTACGCCACTGCCTGGCCCGAACCATCACCCGCCTTTATCAGCGCGACGACGGCCGGCTCATGGTACTCACGCTGGATCAGCGCATCGAAAGAACCGTTTCCGAATCCATCCAGCAGACTGACCAGGGCATGTTTTTGGCCATCGACCCCGCTTACGCCAAGTTCATCATGGATGACCTGAGCGTCAAAATCGAAGACTTCAAATCACTGGGAGCAGCGCCCGTGCTGGTTTGTTCGGCCCAGATCCGGAGCCAGTTCAAAAAACTGACCGACCGGTTCATCCCGGGACTGGCGGTTCTCTCCTACGACGAAATCGTGAGCAGCGCCAAGATCCAGATCGTTGGTACCGTGGAGGTTCCGGATGCAGATTAAGCGTTTCGAGGCAGCGGACATGACCGAAGCCCTGCGCATGGTCAAGCGTGAGTTTGGCGACGATGCGGTCATCCTGTCCGCCAAGGCGGTTCGCGCCGGTGGTTTTTTCAACCCCTTGCGCAAAAAACAGGTCGAGATCACGGCCGCCAAGGATCATCCGGAGTGCCATGACGACGCGGATCGTGAACCTGCCAACGACGCCGCCCGCAGCCACGATCGCCCCGGCGATGGGTTCTCGGGCCTGCTCCTGGACCGCCTGGCCGCCGAATCGACAGGCGATCGCGTCTGCCTCTCTTCCAGCGCTTTCCGGCAGGCCCTGCCGGATCGGCGGCCTGCGACCGATGAACCGGCGACGACCGACGAACCGGCGCCGGCCGGCGAAAACGCGTGTGCGGCCGCTTCCGCCCTGGCCGGGGATGCACGGCAGAGCCGTGGCGGCAACCCGGCTGCCCTGGTGGCCAGGACGCCCTGGCACAGCGACCACCGGGTGTCGGTGCCTTTTGACCGCCACGCCCATCAGCGGCAGACCATTGCCCTGGTGGGACGCTGCGGTGCCGGCAAGAGTACCACCGTGGCCAAGCTGGCCTGCTACTGCCACGTAACTGCAAAGCGACAGCTGGGGTTGATCAGCCTGGATCGATTCCGTATCGGCGCCAATGCGATGCTGGCCCGCGTTGCCAAGCTGATGGATCAGCCGTTGATCGTTGTCCGCGACGTGCGGCAGATGCAATCGGCGTTGAACGATCTGGCGCATGTCGACGTGGTCCTGATCGACACGCCGGGCATCGGCCCGGCCGATCATGATGTGCTTGACGATGTTCGCCGCATGCTGGCGGTGGCCCAGCCGGATGAAACGCACCTGGTGGTCAATGCCTCTGTCCGGGAGGATGTGTTCGACGCCACCGTCAACGCCTTTTCCCGCATGGGTGCCGATCGTCTGCTTCCCACCCATCTGGATGAGATCGCCTCAACCGGCGTCCCGGCGCAGCTGTTGAAAGCAAGTCCGCTGCCGTGCGCCTTTTACTGTGACGGCATCGATCTGTTCAATGATCTTCACCCGACCGGTTTCGATCGGATCACACCGGTCGGCTCGGCCCTGGCCAAACCGGCCGCAGGGCAGGTCACCCCCTTGAATCGCCGCCGCCATGCGGAACCGGTGCTCCGGTCGACCGATGACCGTGGCAGCCATGCCGTTCAATTTGTGGCCAACCGGAATTCCGAGATGTTTCACCATTCGAGCTGCAAGTCCGTCAAACTGATCAATTCCGAAAACATCACCGTCTTCGACAATGTCGAAGGGGCCATGGCCGCTGGGTTCAAGCCATGCCGGGCCTGCTGCGACGTCAGTGGTATCAAGCGATCGACAACAGGGGCCTACGGTCATTCGCAAGCGCGCGCCATATAACCGGGGAGAACGAACGGCAATGTCCAATTCAGAGAGGACCGGGCAGATCATCAGCCTGAATCAGATCAGAAGCGCAAAACGGGTGGTCGTCCCAGCACAGGATCGACAGGTCCAAAAAGCCCGGGTCATTTCAGTCACCAGCGGCAAAGGTGGCGTCGGCAAGACCAATATTGTCGCCAATCTGGGATACCTGCTGCGCAAGGCGGGTCAGCGGGTGCTCATTTTCGATGCCGATCTGAGCCTGGGCAACATGGATGTGCTCCTGGGGGTGACGCCGCGCTACAACCTGTCGCATGTGATCGACGGCAAGAAGCGGTTGTCGGAAATCATCGTCGACGGACCGGGCAACCTCAAGGTCCTGCCGGCCGCCTCGGGCATTCAAAGATTGACCAACCTTTCCGACGCACAGCAGCGCGACATATTCGTGGGATTCAACGCCCTGTTGAGCGACTATGACGTCGTCCTGGTCGACACGGCTGCCGGAATATCCTCCAATGTACTCTACTTCAATGCCACCGCCAATGAGATCGTCGTCGTCGTCACCCCCGAACCGACCGCCATCACCGATGCCTATGCCTTGATCAAAGTGCTCTCGGTCAAACATCAGGCCCGGCACTTCAGGCTTGTCGTCAACCAGGCCAAAAACGGCAAAGAGGCCGACGAGGTCAGCCGTCAGCTCTGTCTGGTGGCCAACCGGTTTCTGGATGTCACGATCGAGTACTTCGGACGCATACTGGCGGACAACAATGTAAAAATCGGCGTTCGCAAGCAACAGATCGTCAGCGAGTGGGCGCCCATGACCCAGGCCAGCCGCAATTTTGCCGAGCTGGCCCACAAGCTGGTGCGGTCGCCGCCGATGGTGCCGCGCCCGGAAAGGCCGACCTTCGGTTGGCAGGATATGGTGTAAGGATCCACGGCGGCGGCGAGGCAGGCGGCCGCGCCCCACAGATCGATGCAAGACCGGCGCATGCCGTCGACAAAATCTCACATGCGCTCCTGGTAGTAGAAAACCAAAGCCCGGAAGCCTAACGGAAGAACTCCTAAACGTGGAGAGAGAAAATGAATCTGGCGCAATCGCGGGAAGAAAATTTCGGAAAAGACAGCCTTACGGTGCGCAATGAGATCGTCAACGAATATCTTCCCTACGTAAAGCGGATCGTCAACCGGATTGCCGTTCACCTGCCGGCAACGATCGAGGTGGACGACCTAATCAACGTGGGGATCATCGGCTTGATTCAAGCCATCGAACGCTACGACCCCACCCGGGACAACAAGTTTATCACCTATGCCGTGTTTCGCATCAAAGGAGCGGTTCTCAGTGAATTGAGATCGCGGGATTTTCTGGGACGCACCACCCGCCGCAAGATCCGGGACCTGGAGAAAGCCTACCTGAAGCTGGAGCAGCGTCTGGGCCGTGACGTGAGCGACGAGGAGGTCGCTGCGGAGATGAACATGGATCTGGATCAGTTTTACAAAGTCAAGCGCATGTCCAGTATTTCCTTCGTCAGTTTCGAAGAGATGGGCTATCCGTCGCGAAGCGACGCCTCTTGCGTATCCGGTCCGCTGTCTTGCAACGATGCCGACGATGCCCTTTCCATGACCACCATGAAAGAGATCAAGGCCACCATCGCCAAGAATATCGACCTGCTGCCCGAAAAGGAGAAGCTGGTGGTGTCGCTCTATTATTCCGACGAGCTGACCATGAAAGAGATCGGCAAAGTCATGAGCATCACCGAGTCGCGCGTCTCCCAGATCCATGCCCAGGCCATTATCCACCTGCGAAGCAAGCTGCGCCGGGTCGGCCTGCTGGACGACTGAGCGGCGCATCGACCCCCGGGCAACATCTGTGCGGGCTCCAGGGCGACCCATACCGCGGAACCGACAGATAGGATAGGTGAAAAGAAAGCGAGGTGACTGTGTTTCAGGTCAGTCATGCAGTGGGAATCATCGTTGTCGTGGTATTGCTGGTCGGCTTTTTGATCGTCGGGCGGCGGATCACCCGCCGGCGACCGCGGCAGGGGGCCAGGCAGCCAGTGGCGATGGGCGGCACGGTGGTGGACGGTCCGTCCGAGCCCGATCAGGCCGCCCCACACGCGCACATCGCCACGATGGTGCGGCAGACCGATGCCGTACTGACCACGATGGCGCGCACCATCGCCCAAGAGCGCGAGCGACTCAACGCCCTTGCGGCCAGTTCGGTCGCCGTGGGTGCCCAGGACGACCGCTGCATCGACGCCCATGAACGTATCCTACCATTGGCGGGCGGCGGTGAAACCGTATCGGCCATCGCCCATCGACTGGCGCTGCCCGAAGCGGAGGTGTCGCTGGTCATCCGGCTCAACGCCGGGTGAGGGCAAACCTTCCCGGCCACAGGAAAAAATGACCGCAGCGGCAGGTGTTGCCGGCTCATTTTCGTTTCGAGAGCGCCCATGTCGGTTGGACACGTTTTCAAGAGCTTGAAATCGTAGACTATAAAAATTTTTACCCAAATGGAACGATGTTTGCTTTTGTTGAGATGCTAATATGTCGATCGATCTGAACATCATGATACAGGAGGTCGTCCAATGAGCGGTGGCATGTACCTGGCCGCGGCCGGGGCGCTGGTTCAGCAATTGCGACTGGAGGTGTTGTCCAACAATGTGGCCAACATCGACACGGTCGGCTACAAGGCCGATCGGTCCGTGTTCCAGATTCCCGATGCGCCCGACCCCGCATTTTTCGAAACGCCCATCGACGGGATCCAATCCTTGTCCCCCTTCGCGCCGCCGTTTGCCAGCGTGATCGATTTCAGCCAGGGGGCGATCCGCCGGACGGGCAATCCCCTGGACGTGGCGCTCAATGGCAGTGGCTTTTTTTGTGTCCAGACGCCCACCGGTGTTCAGTACACCCGCCAGGGCAATTTCGGGTTGAACGATCAAGGTGTGTTGATCTCCCCGGACGGATATCCGGTCCTGGGTGAGGGCGGTGAGATTACCCTGGATGAGGGCGTGGTTGAAATCGACGCCCACGGAACCCTGTTCGTGGCGGGTGACGAGATCGACCGGCTGCGCGTTGCCGATTTTCAGGATCCGGGCACCCTGATCAAGGCCGGCAACAGCCGGTTTGCCGCCCTGGACAGCGCCGTTGAGCAAGACCGGCCGCCGGGCACCAGCCTCCAACAAGGCTATCTGGAGGCCGCCAATGTCAATGCGGTCCAGGCCATGACTGAGATGATCGAAACGTCGCGTGCCTTCGAGGCCTATCAAAAGATCATCCAAACCGCCGATGAAGCCACGGCAACCAGCATCAACGATGTGGGCACAGCCACCTAACGCCCCTGGGAGGAACCCATGATCAGAAGCCTTTGGTCCGCAGCAACGGGCATGCAGGCCCAGACACTGAATATCGATGTGATATCCAACAACCTGGCCAATGTCGGCACGGCCGGGTTCAAACGCAGTCGGGCCGATTTTCAGGACCTGCTCTATCAGACCCTGCGGGCCCCGGGGGTTTCCTCGTCGGAGGAGACCCAGGTGCCCACCGGCATCCAGGTCGGACACGGCGTTCGTCCCGCCGCAACCCAAAAGATGTTCACCCAAGGGGAGTTTCAGCACACCCAGAACGATCTGGACATGGCCATCGAGGGGGGCGGTTTTTTCCAGGTGATCCAGCCCAACGGTACCACTGCCTTCACGCGGGCCGGCGCTTTCAAACTGGACAGCGAAGGGCGCCTGGTGACGTCGGACGGCTTTCCCATGGAGCCTGAATTGGCCATCCCAGCCGACACCATCGCCGTTTCCATCGGGACCGACGGCACCTTGTCGGTCCTGTTGGCCGGCGAAAATCAGCCCACCGAGATCGGGAGCGTCGAACTGGCCCAGTTCGTCAATCCGGCCGGTTTGAACAATATCGGTCGGAATCTGTTCATCCCCTCGGCCGCCTCGGGGGACCCCACGACTGGAAGGCCGGGGGAAGACGGCTTCGGAACGATTGCCCAGGGATACCTGGAGCTGTCCAACGTGAGCGTGGTGGACGAGATGGTCAATATGATCGTGGCCCAGCGGGCCTACGAAACCAACAGCAAAACCATTCAGGCCTCCGACGAAATGCTTCAGACGGCCACCAATCTGAAACGGTAAAGCCTATGAGACCGCCGGTTGGTTGGGGCTGCAAGCGCGTGCGCATCCCCTTTAAACTGATGTGCTGCCTACTGCTGGCGCTGTTCTTTGGACCGCCTTGTTGCCTTGGGGCCGACACCCGGCTGACCTTGAAAGCGACGGCCAGCGTCGTCGGGAACGCCGTGCGATTGTCCGACATCGCCGCGGTCAGCGGACTGCCGGCCGCTGACATGGCGCGGATCGGCGCCACCGTTGTGGCCCAATCGCCTCCGCCCGGGCAGACTCGGTTTGTCGATGTCGACTATATCCGGATCCGACTCAAGCAGGCCGGCCTCGATCCCCGCACCATGGTGTTCGCGGGATCGCCGGATGTGCGGGTGCTACGGCGGTCGGCGGCGCTGCCGCGCGATCACATTGAGCGGGCCATCGAGGCGGCCATCCGCCAACGGATGCCGTGGCCGGCCGAAGCGGTCACCATCAGCGACATCCATTTTGACGACCGGATTGAGTTGCCGGTCGGCAACCTGACCTGCCAGATCGACCCGGTCCGCAACGAAGACTATCTGGGGCAAACGGTGATGACCCTGGTGCTTTCTGTGGACGGCGAACCGGTGCGCAAACTGCCGTTCCAGGCGACCATCGCCGTCATGGCCGATGTGGTTGCCGTCGCCGAACCTATTGGAAAACATCAGCACATCGAAGCGGACGATCTGGCGGTCGTCTCCCGCAATCTGGCGGATTTACCGTCGGACGTCGTCACAGACCCCGAAGCGGCCCTGGGAAACCGCGCCACACGAATGATCTATCCCGACACGGTGCTCCGGGCCAGCATGATCGCATTGCCGCCGTTGGTCAGGCGCGGCGACCTGGTCAAGATCGTCGCTCGTACCGGGTCGATGACCATTACGGCGACCGGAACGGTCAGAGAAAAAGGGTGCAAAGGAGACCTGGTCCGGGTCGTCAACACGGACTCGAAACGCATCATCACCGCCCGGGTGACGGGTCCGGGTGCCGTGGAAGTCAACTTTTAGCGAGGATGATCATGATCCAGGCCTTCAGAGTCAACGGTGTCCATTGTTGCAGTGGGTTGGTGTGCCTTTTGTTGTGGGGGATGGCGCTGGGCGGCTGCGGCGGCGGCGTGCCCGGAATCAGCCCGCCGGCACAGTCCAAGACAAGCAGCTACGGTCCCGGCGGGTCGGTCGTTTTGCCGGTCGAACCGGCTGCTGTTCCCGAGACACCGGCCAACGGCTCTTTGTGGCATGACGACGCAGCCCTGGTCTGCCTGTTCGCCGACCAGAAGGCGCGCCGTGCGGGGGACATCATCACCATTAAAATCATCGAGTCGTCCAAGGCCTCCAACAATGCCAGCACCGATACGGATCGTTCATCCTCTCTGAGCGCCAGCGTGGACGCCTTTTTCAACGCCGAAAAACGTTTTCCCGTCGACCAGCCATTTTTCAACCCCTTTTCAAAGGTGGCTGGTGGTTTCAGCAGTGAATTCGAAGGCGCCGGAACCACTAAACGCAGCGGCGACCTGGATGCCTATATCACCGCGCTGGTGACCCAGGTGCTCCCCAACGGCAACCTGGTGGTCACCGGTTCCCGGGAAGTCTTGGTCAACAACGAGAATCAGATCATTCAATTGACGGGTGTGGTCAGGCCCCGGGACATCAACGCCGACAATCTGGTCCTGTCCACCTACGTTGCCGATGCCAGGATCGCCTACAGCGGCAGCGGGGTCGTCAACGATCGTCAACGGCCCGGCTGGCTGACCAATGTGTTGATGGCGGTCTGGCCGTTTTAAACCGGGCGCATCCCGAAATGGCCGCTTTAACCTTCCAGCGGCCATTGATTGCGGCTTGATCTCAACCAAAATTCCTCATTTCTGGACGGACACGATCTCCGTGTGGGAGAGGGTTGGGGTGAGGGGTAAAATCGAAGCTGATGGCCGTTCACGGTAGAGCCTGCATCGGCGTTCAGAGGGCCAACGGATGACAAAGCAGTGGACCATGGCGGCAATCGGGCTGCTGGTGTATGTCGGCTCGGGTGTGATCGCACCCGTTGGCGCGGTACGCCTCAAAGATATCGGCGAAATTGACGGCATCCGCAGAAACCAGCTGGTGGGTTACGGGCTGGTGGTGGGTCTGGACGGTTCCGGTGACGGTAAAAAATCGACCTTCACCCTTCAGTCGATGGTGGCGATGCTCGAAAAAATGGGCGTCACCATCGATCGCAAGGACATACAGGTCAAAAATGTCGCCGCCGTGATGGTGACCGCCTCTTTGCCCCCGTTTGCCAGGAGCGGCAACCGCATCGACGTGCTGGTAAGCTCCATCGGCGATGCCGACAATCTCCAGGGGGGCACGCTGATGTTAACCGCCCTCAAAGGGATCGACGGAAAGGTATACGCCATTGCCCAGGGTCCCGTGAATACAGGCGGCTTCAATGTCGGCGGTGCGGCATCTTCCGTGGTCAAGAATTTTCCCACCGTGGGACGCGTCCTGTCGGGTGCGATTGTCGAGCGTGAGATTCCTAATGATTTCAACGCACGCGCCACCTTGACGTTCAGCCTGCACAATCCCGATGTCACTACGGCGGCCCGGGTCGCGGAAGTGATCAACGCCCAGTTCGCCGGGCCGGTGGCGCGTGCCCAGGATCCCGGGACGATCGAGATAACCGTTCCGGACCGATTCGTGGGTGACACGGTCCCGATGCTGGCCTCGCTCAGCGAGCTTGAGGTCGTACCGGACAACGATGCCAAGGTTGTCATCAACGAGCGCACCGGCACCGTGGTCATGGGCGAACAGGTGCGCATCTCTACGATCGCCATTGCCCACGGGAACCTGAGTATCGTCGTCCGAGAGAACCTGAATGTCTCCCAGCCGCTGCCTTTTTCGGAGGGCCGCACGGTGGTCACGCCCAGCACCGGCATCGAGGTCCAGGAAGATGCCAGCCAGTTGGCGGTCGTTCCCAAAGGGGTGAGCATCGGCGATGTGGTCAACGCCCTCAATGCCCTGGGAGTAACCCCCCGGGACCTCATCGCGATTTTCCAGGCCATCAAAGCGGCCGGCGCCCTTCAAGCCGACCTGGAGGTGATCTAATGGGTGATTTAAATATAATGGATACATGGCAAAGCGCTGTTGAGGCCGACGTACGCCATGTCGGCCGTCGGTTGCAAAATACCGGATCAACTGCCGGCGACCCAGCGCGGTCCGATGCCGAGCTCAAGTCGGCCAGCGAGCAGTTCGAAGCCCTGTTGCTCAATTTGATGATTCGTGAAATGCGGTCCACTGTTCCCGAATCGGTCCTGTTCAACCGTTCCATGGCCCAGGAGATGTTCACCGGCATGCTCGATGAACAGGTGGCCGTCAAGATGGCCGCAAACGGTGGGATCGGTCTTGGGCGGTTGATCTTCGATCAGCTCAGCGCTGCCGACTAAAGCGGACGGTGCTGACAACCGATAGTAGTGGAAACGGACCTTCAGCGATGATGAAAGCCCACGGACCGACCCTATGGAAGCAAAATTAAAACACCTGCTGGTGCTGCTGGACGAAGAGACCGCCTGCTACCGCAGCATGCAGCGCGTTCTGAACGAAGAAGAGGCCGCCATGTCCCTGCGCGAAAAGGCGCGCTTCGAGCGGGTCCAGTTGGAAAAAGAGGCCCTGGTCAACCAGATTCAGGATCATGAGTCACGGCGCAAAACGCTGGTCAACGCTGTGGCGGCAGCCTATCAGGTGGATCCGGCCACGGCAACCGTGAGTCGGCTGGCGCGATCGCTGTCGCCGCCCGATGACGAACAACTCCAGTCGCGTGCCCGGCGTCTGCGGTCCTGCATTGCGGCGGTGCGATCGAAAAACAATCAAAACCGGCTGATCATTTGCCACTACCTGGAGCTGGTCAACGGTGCCCTGAAACTGTTGACCCATCAGATCGACGATCACGCGGTGTATCGTCACCCGAAAGCGGCGCTCTCGTCGGCGGGGTACGCGCGCGGCGGCGGCCGTATTTTTTGCGGATCGGGTTGAACCAACACAGCGGCGCTGGGAACCGGAAATTCCGGACCGTCGGCGCGAATGCAAGGTAGGCGCGGTATGCCCAACATCATTTACGGTACCTTCAACGTTGCCAAGACGGCCCTGATGACCCAGCAAAAGGCGCTGGAAGTCACGGCCAACAACATTGCCAACGTCAACACCGAGGGGTATTCCCGCCAGCGGCTCAACATGGAGCAAAACGAGCCAGTTCGGGTCGAGGGGGGCGGCTGCCTTGGCACCGGTGTGCGGGCCAACCGGACGATCCAGCGCAGCTACGACCGCTTCCTGGCGGCTCAAATTGCCGACGCCACCTCCCAGGAAGGGCGCTGGCAAGCCCAGCGGGAAACCCTGGAGAAGGCCGAACTGATGTTTGACGATGCCTCCGGTTTCGGCTTAAACGGCGCCATGGGCGAGTTTTGGAATGCATGGCAGGCCGTGGCCAACACCCCTTCCGGATACACCGAACGGGCCAACCTGCTGGCCAGTTCCCAGCAGATGACCCACGTGTTCAACAAGCTTTCCCGGGATCTCTCCCAGGTCCAGGCGGACAGCGACATCGGCATCGGCGGCGCCGTGGCCGATATCAACGCCCTGACCCGCGAAATCGCTGATTTGAATCTGAAAATAGTGGATGTGGAAACCGGCAACCGGCACAGTGCCAATGCATTTCGGGATCAGCGAGATTTGAAGCTCAAGATCCTGTCCGGTCTGGTCGACGCCAACAGCTTCGAAGATGCCGACGGTTTTCTGACCGTTGTCAGCGCCAACGGTCACACGCTGGTGGATCGCACGCGTTCGTGGTCTTTGAGCACCGAAACGAACGCCGACGGCTTTCAAGACGTTTACTGGGAGAGCAGTTCCGGCAGCCGGCACAACATGACCGATGACATCACGACCGGTAGGCTCAAGGGATGGATCGAGGCCAGGGACACCCACATACCCGGTTATTTGAACCGGTTGGACGACATGGCCGTCAGCCTGGCCGGTGCGGTCAACACGCAGCATGCCAGTGGACTCGATCTTTACGGTGCGGCCGGAGTGGATTTTTTCACGCCGTTTACCGACGCGGGCGACATCACCGTCAATGGGGTGATTGCAACCGATGCCAACCGGATCGCCGCCGCCGCCAACACCGAAAATGTCCCCGGCGGTAACAGCAATGCCGTGGCCATGGCCGAGATTCAAAGCCGCCTGCTGATGAGCGGCGGCAGCGCCACCATCGACGATTTTTTCAGTGGTCTGGTCAGTGACGTCGGCCGCAACGTGTCCCAGGCCACGGTCAACGGCGATCACCAGTCGGCGGTGGCCCTGCAGCTGGACACCTATCGTGAGGAGGTTTCCGGCGTGTCCATGGATGAAGAGATGGTCAACATGGTTCAATTTCAAAACGCCTACCATGCGGCCGCCAAGCTCGTGACCGCGGTGGATGAAATGCTCGAATCGCTGATTGCCATGGTCTGATCGGCAAACAGGAGAATCCCATGCGAATCAATGCCAAGATCATGGCCGCGCACATCAAGCAAAACCTGGCCAAACAGAGTGCCCAGCTGGCGCGTACCCAGCTGAAACTGGCCACCGGCAAACGGATCAACAAGCCGTCTGACGATCCGGTCGGCATTGGCAAGGTGCTCGATTATCGAACCACGCAAAAGACCATCGGCCAGTATCGTGAGAACATCCTGGATGCCCGTACCCGGGTGGCGTTCACCGAAACCGTGTTGGGGCAGGTCAGCGATCTTGTCGAATCGGCCAAGAAAATCGCCATCAATCCCAGCGCCGATGACAAGAGCGGGCTGGCCCGCGAGATCGCCAACATCCGCCAGCAGGTGCTCGGGCTGGCCAACAGCAAGTACGGGGCCGACTACCTCTTCGCCGGGCATCTGAGCGACACGGCCCCATTCGATCCGACATCCCCTTATGGTTACCAGGGCGACGACGGCGCCCATCAGGTGATGGTAGGCGAGGGGATATCGATCAGGATCGAGGCGGATGGCAGCCACATGTTCGTCGATGGCGCCGACAACCTGTTCGTAGTGCTCGACGACCTGGAGGCCGCGCTTTCGGCTGCACCACACGACCCGGCCGCGGTCCAAAATGCGGTGGACCCCTTGTATCGCATTGCCAAACGCGTGCAACTGGCCCGCAGCGACCTGGCTTCCGACTACAAACGGCTGGAGCGAACGGACGCGCACTGGCACCGTTTCGGCAACGCCGTCGAAACCATGCGCCAGAGTGTCGAAGACGCCGACATGACCCAAGCTGCCGTTGACATGCAAACCCAGCAAACCGCCTACGAAGTCCTTCTGGCGACCGCCGGTCGGATCGTCCAGCCCAGCCTGCTCGATTTTCTCAGGTAAGGCCAGCGGAAATAAATAAATCCGCCAGAATTGCGCCGGACGTGTGCCGGTCTTCAAGGCGCGACAAATGAAAGCGTATTGGAATACGTGACATTTGGGGCAACGCCGAAGACCGGCGCAAAGACAAGCAAAGCGGTGGATTTAATTATTTCCGCTGGCCTAAGTTTTTAAAAGCGTTTCACGGCCACGGTTACCACGCACTGCGCCGAAAGTGGGGCAGGGTGCCGACGGTGATCTCCACGCGGCGGTTCTTGCGTCGACCTTCGCCGGTGAGATTGTCGGCGATCGGGCGAAATTCTCCGAAACCCATGGTTGAGACACGCTTGGGATCGATGGCGGTTTGGTCCAGCAAAAACTGTGCGACGCTGGCCGCCCGTGCGATGGAGAGTTTGAGGTTGGTCTGAAACGGTCCGCCGGTGACGGGCACGTTGTCGGTGTGGCCGGCAATAACGATGTCTCCGGCGGTTTCGTTGAGCAGAATCCGACCGATCTGCTCGATCATGGGCCTCAGCTCGGGTTTGATGTCGGCTTTACCCGAGTCGAAGGTGCTTTCCCCCATCAACCGGATGGTCACCTGGTCGCTGCCAGCCTCGATTTCGATATCGTCTTCGATTTGGCGGTAGAGCGTGTTGAAGTTCTCTTCCAATTCGCGGCCGATGAACTCCTTGACCCGCGTGGCAATGGCTTCCTGGTCGAAATCTCTGGCGATCATCTTCAGGCCGTGGCGCGGCGATTCGGAGACGTTCTTTTTGCGTTGGATGCCGAATGCCTTCTCCATCGATCCTGCCACCTGCTTGTATTTTTGGCGATCCAGTTCCGAAAAGGAGAGCAGCAGCACGAAAAAACAGAGCAGCAGGCTCATCAGATCGCCGAAGGTGGTCATCCACCGCGGGGCGCCCTTTTGGGCGGGGGGGGATTGGAAGGTCTCGTCGTTCATCACGATTGCTCGACCGGCTGCGCCTCGGGCTGGGGCACGCTCTTGTTTCGCGCTTTGGGGGAGAGGAATATCTTGAGGGACTCTTCCAGTACCATGGGGGAGACCCCCCGGTTGATGGCGATGGCGGCCTCCACGATGATGCTCTTGTTCAACCGCTCCTGCTCGCTTCTCAGGGCCAGTTTGTCGGCAATGGGCAGGGCGACGAGGTTGGCGATGACGGCGCCGTACAAGGTGGTCAGCAGCGCCACGGCCATGGCGGGCCCGATGCTGGCCGGATCCGACATGGATGCCAGCATCTGCACCAGGCCGATGAGCGTGCCCACCATGCCGAATGCCGGGGCCGAGTCGCCCATGCCCTTGAACACGTTTTGACCGGTGGTGTGCCGCTGTCCCATCAGCCGGATGTCCTTGTTCAGCATGTCGGCGATCAGCCCTTCGTCATAGCCGTCGGACAGGTACCGGAGCGCTTTGGCGGAAAAGGGGTCCGACGGCTTCTCCTTTTCAAGGGCGATCAGGCCCTCTTTTTTGGCGATCCGGGTAAACTCCACCATTTCGCTGATGATCTTCTCCGGGTCCTCCATTTTGAACAGAAAGGCCTTCATGGCCACACTGATGGAGCCGATCACGTCCGACATGGTGAATTTGATGAAAGTGGTGGCCAGGGTGCCGCCGACGACGATCAAAAGGCCGGGGGCATTGATGAAGATCAGGGCGCTGCCGCCGATGATGATGGAGACCAGAATCAATATGGTTCCGCTGGCCAGTCCGATAATGGTTGCAGGATCCATTTAACTCCCTATGGACGGTTTGCGAATCAGCACCTTCTCCGAGATGGTGCCGATGGTGTGGTAGTGGTTGAGCCGGTCGATGCGATAAGCATTCAATTCGGTTCCGGCGGCCATGACGAAAGCGCCGGCGTTCATGCGGACGTTGGCCGCCAGCACCATTCCGGGAACCAGTTCGTCGAGTAATTTTTCATGATCGGTCCGGCGCGCGAAATCATGCTGCCGGGCGATATTGATCGTCAACAGCATGGCCACGATTTCCGGTGACAATTGATAGCCCCGCATGCGTTGAAGGTTGTCGGGAATGTCCTCGAATGGAATCCGGCCCCGGTGAATAAGGTTGTCGTAGATGGAGGCCGCCGATATGAGCTGGGCCCCGATGGGGATTTCGTCGCCGACCAAACCGTCTGGAAATCCCTTGCCGTTGTGTTGTTCATGGTGCATCCCGATCAGCCGGGCGGCCGCCTTCATGCTCTCGATTTCACCAACGATGCGGGCGCCGACTTCGGCGTGGGATCGATACTGCCGGCTCTCGTCAGCGATCATTTCGGTGCGGCGTTTGTTGATGACCGCTGCCGGCACGCCGACCATGCCGATGTCGTGGAGCAGCGCCGCCGTCTCGATCGTCGGGATTTCAACCTCGTTTACATCGGGGTGCCGGCGGGCCAATTCTAAGGCCAGGTCGGCGGTTCGACGGCAATGACCGCGTAAACCACCATCGGCGGCCGCCATGATCCGGGTGAACATGCGCATGGTCTGCCGGTGGGTGGCGGCAATGGTTTCGATCTTGCGGTGCAGGCGCCGCTCCAGGGCGACGATGCGGGCGCCCATGGCCACCCGGGTATGCAGAACGTCCGGGTCGATGGGTTCGGCGATGGTGTCGTCGGCATCGCTTTTCAGACCCTGCAGCGAACCCGACGCGGACTCCCGGGCCGTGGTCAGCATCAGGTAGGCGTAGGCCGATGGCGGCCGGCGACGCAGCCGGCGGGACAACTGCGGCCCGTCGAGACCAGGCAGCGAACCACTGCAGATGACCATGTCGAGTGCCCGGCTGGCGACCATTTGCGCGGCGCGGTGGCCATCGACGGCGTGATGGGTCGTGTGGCCCCACGCCTTCAGGCTCGTTTCCAGCATTTTCACGGCAGCAGGATCATCGTTTGCAATCAGGATGTTCATGGTCCAAACGAATTCGGTCAATGGGTTCCAAGAACCCGTCGGCGGGTGGCCTGCGGCATGGCCACAGACAACCCGCGCCGGCGGTGTTTTTTTCGAACGGTTCGGTAACGTTGTTTACTGCCTCTTCTTATCGGCAGCGGCGTGCAAAAACTTGATAACGGGTTTCCAATGTTTTCAAGATAGTTACGAGCGTTCGGGGCCCTGGTCGAGACCCATGCCCGCAGCGCTAATCGCTTGACAAAATCGTGGCCGAACCGGTAGGAACAACCATTGCCCAACCGGTTTGTCAGCGCACCCATCCCTCTTCCCATCGATTGCCAGCGTCGATGGCTGTGCCAACAGGAGACCGCTGCCATGGAAAACGACTGTCTGTTTTGTAAAATTTCATCCGGCCGAATGGAAACCCCGTTTTTGTATGAAAACGACCGTGTGGTCGTTTTCCGGGACATCAATCCCCACGCCCCCGTTCACCTGCTGATTGTTCCCAAGCGCCATATCCGCAGTATCAACGACCTGACCGAGTCCGACAGCGACATCCTGGCCGAGCTGATCATGGTGGCCAAAAAGATGGCCGGGCAGGAGAACGTGGCGGAATCGGGGTACAAGCTGCTCTACAACGTCGAAAAGGGCGGCGGGCAGGTGATTTTTCACTTGCATCTGCATCTGATGGGGGGATGGCAGAAGTGATGACGCGGCTGCGTCTGGCACCGGATTCGGCCGGATCGTTTGAGACCGTCCGCCACGCTCGAACCAGGACAACCTGAACAGGGACGCTGCATGCGTGTCGTCGTGATCATCCCGTCGCGTTACGGCTCTTCGCGGTTCGACGGCAAGCCGCTGGCGGCGATCTGCGGCAGGCCCATGATCGAGTGGGTCTTCCGGCGGGCCACGCAGGCGCGATGCGTGGATGCAGTTTACGTGGCCACGGATGACGACCGCATCCGCCGGGCGGTGGACGGTTTCGGGGGTAGTACGATTATGACCGCACCAGCATGCCGGTCCGGCACGGACCGCGTCGCCGAAGCCGCCGACCGGCTGGGCCTCGACCAGACGGACGTGGTCGTCAACATCCAGGGCGATCAGCCCCTGGTGGATCCACGCTGCTTCGATGCCCTGGTGCAACCCTTTTACGTTGATCCCGACGTCACGATGAGTACCCTGGCCTTTGCCATCGTGGATCCGCGCGAAATCACCGATCCAAAGGACGTCAAGGTGACCTTCGACAACCGGGGCGATGCGCTCTATTTCTCGCGGGCCACGATTCCCTGGGGGCGCGACGGCATCAGCGGATACACGCTCTACAAGCATCTGGGTGTGTACGCCTACACCCGGCGCTTTTTGGAGCGATTCCGGCAGCTGGCACCCGGCCGGCTCGAAGAGATCGAAAAACTCGAACAACTGCGGGCCATGGAGCACGGGTATCGCATCCGCGTCGTCGTAACCCCCTACGACTCACCCGAAGTGGACCTGCCGGTGGATGTCCAGCGCATCGAAGCCAAGCTGGCGGCCACCCACCCGGTGGACAGCCATCACCCCGATTCGAACCCACGGCAAAAAGATCGCGGACGCTGATGGCGCGGCGCGGCCTTGTCCGGCCGTTGCATCTACGCCGGCAGGTCATCTTCCCTTCGGCTGACTGGCAGTGGCCGCTCGGTTCCATCCTCGATCGGATCGGGGCTATCTTCAGGATCGGTGTCTTTAGCAGGCGAGGCCTCATTGGCGGAAGCGTCGTTTTTTTCCTGCCGGCGCTGTCTCTTTTCGGCTTTCTTCTTTTTGCGGGCCAACTCTTTCTGGCGTTTGGCGAATTTAAAATTTGATCTGGCCAAATTGGTGATCTCCTGTGCTGTCGCTGTACGAAACGGACAGCGCGTCGGCGAACGGCTTATCCGTTTGACGACATGCGGCCCTGGGATGGCGAATCGGTGGCGGGAGGTTCAAACAAAAAAAGGCATCCCGCCATATCAAGGGGAATGCCTTTTTTATTGAGTTGGAAAAGGCTAAACTACGGTGACATTGGCAGCGGAGGGACCTTTGGGACCCTGCTCGATATCAAAGGAAACACGGTCGCCCTCGTTGAGGGATTTGAAACCGGTCGCATTGATGTTCGAATGATGAACGAAAACGTCCGCACCATCTTCTTGCTCAATGAACCCGAACCCTTTTGAGTCGTTGAACCACTTAACAATTCCATTTGCCATGATAACATCCTCCTTTCTTAAAAATTTTCAACGTCGCAAACTGGAGGGTGTCATTCTGGTAAATGATGGGGCCTTCAGTGTGAAACTGTCCCTTTGTCGAAATTGACAGGGATTTGATTGAATATCGCCATAATAATCTTTTTTTTCGATAACGCAAGACAATAGTTCAATTTTTTTTTCACAGAGAGGCCGGTCTGTTCCATTATACTGCAACTACCAGTAGTTATTCGATGGTCTGTTCGACGATGCGGGGCGTGTCAGTGGGCGTTGCGGGAGGCGGCGGGTCGAGGGGCGTCGTTGTCGATGCCGTGGGCCGTGCGGACGATGACTGCCTGGCCTGGGTTTTTTGGCGCTGATCGACCGCATCGATTTTCTCGCTCAGGGCATCGAGCGTTTTCTCGAGCTTACGAAATTTCTCGTTGACCATCTCCTGAAGCGCCAGGCGCTCCAGGTCAAACTCCAGGTCCATGGCGGCCTTGCTCAACTTCTCGGCTTCCAGTTGCCTGGTTTTCGCTTCCACCGCTGCCAACCGGCCCTGGTCCTTTTTCAGGCGATCGGCCATCAACATGATCTGCGCGGCCAGCTCTTCGTCGAATTTTTCGAAAGCGGCATTCAGATCGGCCACCTCTTTTTGAACGGCATTGACCGATGCCTGCGCCTGGTTGGCCAGGTCCGCCAAGGCTTTTTGGGTGGGCATGTCGTCGGCAAGGCGCTTGACGTCGGCCAGTGCTTTTTTCAGGTTGACCTGCAGGGCCGCGCTGCCGGTTTCTAATTTTTCGGCCTGGTCGGCCTGTTCTGCTTCCAGTTTCGCCAGTTTCAGCGAGAGGTTGGAAAATCTGGACTCCAGATCCTTGGACAGGTTCTGGACGCCCATGGAGCCGGTGTCGTGGGTCCGGGACACCCGTCTTTGAAGATCGAAATAGGCCAGCGCCAAACCGATGGCCAGCATGAGGGGGATCAAAACGGCGATCAGGGTGATCCGCCTGCTCAGTTTTTCGATGCGCAGGTTTTCCGCATCCGAAGCGTAGACGGATTCCGGTTCCGCATCACCGCGCAGGGTGAACCGGGTATTATCGTTGCGTCCATTCATGATATGATTATTCCCATTCGATGGTGCTCGGTGGCTTGGAGCTGATGTCGTAAACGACGCGGTTGACCCCGTGCACCTCGTTGATGATCCGGTTGGAGATCCGGCCCAGCAGCTTGTGGGGCAGCTTGGCCCAGTCCGCCGTCATGGCGTCCTTGCTGGTGACGGCGCGGATGGCGGCGATATTTTCATAGGTGCGGCCGTCGCCCATGATACCGACGCTCTTGATGGGCAGCAGCACGGCAAACGACTGCCAGAGCTTGCGGTAGTATCCGGCCGCCCGAATCTCTTCCTGGAGCACGGCATCGACCTCGCGCAGCACGTCCAGGCGTTTTCTGGTGATCTCACCGATCACCCGGATCGCCAGGCCAGGTCCGGGAAACGGCTGGCGCCAGACCAGTTCATCATCCAGGCCGAGGGTCTTGCCGAGCTTGCGGACTTCATCCTTGAACAGGTACTTGAGCGGTTCCACAAGCTTGAGTTTCATTTTCTGGGGCAGACCGCCCACGTTGTGGTGGGATTTGATCACGGCCGTGGGGCCGCCAAAGGCGGATTGGGATTCGATGATGTCCGGGTAGAGGGTTCCCTGGGCCAGAAAATGGGCATCTTTGATTTTCATGGCCTCGCTTTCGAAAACATCCATGAAGACCTTGCCGATGATCTTGCGCTTGCGCTCTGGATCGGACACCCCGCTCAGGGCCTTGGTAAAGCGGGCGGCGGCCCTGACAAAGCGGATGTTGATGTCCAGGTGGCGTTTGAGTTTTTCTTTCAGCTGGGCCGACTCGTCCTTGCGCAGCAGGCCGTTGTCCACAAAAATACAGGTCAGGTGCTTGCCGACGGCCTTGTGAATCAGCAGGGCCGTCACGGACGAGTCAACGCCGCCGGACAGGCCCAGGATCACTTTTTTGTCGCCCACCGTATCTCGAATGTGCGCCACGGCATCGCGGGCAAAGGATTTCATGGTCCATGAGGCCTTGCAGCCACAGATGTCAAACAAGAAGTTGCGGATCATCCGGCGGCCTTTGGTGGTGTGCTCCACCTCGGGATGAAACTGAACCCCGTAAAAGCGCCTTTTGGGATCGGCCATGGCGGCCACGTCGGTATTGGCGGTCGAAGCGCTGACGGCGAACCCCGCCGGGAGCGTTTCAATGCAATCGCCATGGCTCATCCAGGTGACCGTCTCTTCGTCAATGCCTGAAAACAGCCCCTGGGGCTGCCGACGGTGCAGCGCCGCAAAACCATATTCGCGTTTGCGGGCTTTTTTGACATTGCCGCCCAATGCGTCCACCATGAAATGCATGCCATAGCAGATGCCCAGCACGGGAATGCCCAGCGTGAAGATGCCGGCATCCACCCGCGGGCTGCCAGGCTCGTAGATGCTGGCCGGGCCGCCGGACAGAATGATGCCTTCCGGTGCCAAGGCCCGGATCTGATCGGCGGTGATGCTCGGCGGTTCGATCCGACAGTAGACGCGGCATTCCCGAACGCGGCGGGCAATCAGCTGGTTGAACTGGGAACCGAAATCGACGATGACAACCATTGGGGCTCTCCCGATGATAGCGTCGCAACTACGCTATAATTCAACAGTTTGTTTAAATTTTGGGAGTAATAGCACTATAATGGGCAAAAGGCAACTGAGGCGACACAATCGTCAAAAAGAGCGTCCCGCCGGCGACCGTTGCCAGCCTGCCGCATGGCGCCTTGCCATCGGGATGCCTGGACCGGGTTGATAAAATTCGTACCTGCCATTATAACGGTAGGCACCCTGGCAACGACGGCGGAGACGGTAAACGGGCTTGACAGCGCTGCCATGGCGGGGCAACCACGTATTCGGATGTCACACCGGCAGGATTGACGATGCGCACGAATGAACTGAAGCGAAGGTGGCTCGGCCTGGTGGTCCTGTGCGGCTTACTGGTGATCGCAGGCGGCAAGGATGCGCCGCTGCCCGACGATCTTGCCGGGCTGCGCGCCGGAGGTGAACTGGTGCTGGTCACCGCCGGGGGGGCGGCCACCTACCATGAAGGTCCCCATGGTCCCGGCGGCTTCGAGTACGACCTGGTCAACGCATTTGCCGATCATCTGGGGCTTGCCCTGCGGATCAATCTGGTCGACGATGAAGCCGCCATGGTTGCTGCGATCGAAGCCGGGGACGGAGACATCCTGGCGGCCGGTTTCCCGCTGAGCCCCCAGGCGTCGCAGCGGCTTCTCCTGGGGCCGGGATATCTGCCGGTGGCGACCCAGGTCATCGGCCGGCGCGGCGGTCCGCCCATCCGGGGTAAAGCGGCGCTCGCGGAATACACCCTGTGGATGACCGACGGCAGTGCCAGCCTCGAAAGCCTCGAAGACCTGCGTCGAACCGTGCCTGGGGTCTCCTGGCGGGTGTTGACCGCCTATCGTCCCGAAGACCTGCTCCGGATGGTCTGGAAGCGATCCCTGCCCCTGGCGGCCGTGAACTCCCACCTGCTTTCCCTGAACCACTTTCTGTACCCGGAACTGACTGTTTTGCAGACATTGCCGCACACCGGTCAACTGCGTTGGGCGACCGACCCGCGCCAGCGCCGCTTGAGCCAGACCATCCACGAATGGTTCGCCCATCCGACAACCCGGGAAATCATCGATGGACTGGTCGATTTTCACTACAGCCATTTGGAATCACTTGATTACGTCGATCTGGCCCGTTTCAACCGGCGGGTCAAAACCCGGCTTCCCCAATATCGTTCCTATTTCGAGGCTGCCGCCGGCACCACCGGTTTGGATTGGCGCCTGGTGGCTGTCCAGGCCTACCAGGAGTCCCACTGGGACCCCACGGCACAAAGCTACACGGGGGTGCGCGGCATCATGATGCTGACCCGCGAAACCGCCGCCCACATGGGCCTGGACGACCGCCTGGACGTGGAGACATCCATTTTGGCCGGCACGCGCTATTTGGCTCAGCTGCATCATCAGGTGGGGCGGCGTGTGCCTGAGCCCGACCGCACCCTCATGGCCCTGGCGGCCTACAACATTGGATTCGGCCATCTTCAAGACGCCCGGATCCTGGCCCGCCGGTTGGGCAAACCCAGCGATCGCTGGCACGGCATTCGAGCAGTGCTGCCGCTGCTCGAACACGAGCGATACTACCAAACGCTGGAAAACGGGTATGCCCGGGGAAAGGAGGCGGTCGACTACGTGGATCGCATCCGCACCTTTTACAAGATGCTGCAACCGGCCTTGGACCGGCTTGCGGCCGAGCCGCCGTCACCCGACA
This sequence comes from uncultured delta proteobacterium, assembly GCA_963785365.1. Lineage (GTDB taxonomy): Bacteria > Desulfobacterota > Desulfobacteria > Desulfobacterales > Desulfosarcinaceae > Desulfosarcina. The sequence goes on from CAWAUZ010000004.1 coordinate 230,484, forward strand.
AACCGCCGGCGGCTTCCGATTCGCGCGGGTGATCGTGGGGCCGCGGGCCCGTTTTGGCCTGGGGCGACCCTTGGTTGGGATTTGCACAAACCCCATGACTGTGCTAATGACGGCCAACCCGGAGGCACCGGGTACGATCGCTTGACCCGGACGCCGACCCCTTGGAGACGACCGCCCGCATGACGGCAACCATCATCCAGATATACGAAATCCAGACGCCGCAGGAAGCGCGGGCCATGATCGAACTGGGGGTGGATCACATCGGCAGCGTGGTCACCTCACAGCGGGAGCGGCACAACCCCGTCATCCGCGAGACGGTCAACCTGGTTCGCGAGATGGGCGCGGTCAGCAGCCTGATCCCGCTCTACGCTGATCCCCAGGCCGTCTTCGACACCCTGGACTATTACCGGCCCGACATCGTCCACTTTTGCGACACCCTGGCCGACAGCGGTGCGGCGCTCGATGCCGCCCTGGAACTGCAGGCCGCCGTGAGATCCCGATTTGCGGACATCCGCATCATGCGCGCCATCCCCATCGAGCGGCGGGCAGCGACCTGCCGCGAGTCGATTTTGTCTTTGGCCGCCCGCCTGGAACCGCTGACCGATCTGTTTCTGACCGACACCCTGATTGCCGACCCATCGGGCGCTGCCGACATGGATCAGCCGGTCAACGGCTTCGTGGGCATCACCGGGCTCACCTGTGACTGGTCGGTAGCCGCGGCCCTGGTGTCCCAAAGCCGCATCCCGGTGATTCTGGCCGGCGGGATTTCACCGGAAAATGTGGCCACCGGCATCGCCCGGGTGCGGCCTTTCGGTATCGACAGCTGCACCTGCACCAATGCCGTCGACCACAAGGGCCACCCGGTCCGCTTCAAAAAAGAGATCGCGCGCGTCAGGGCCCTGGTGGCCGCCGTGCGCGGGACGGGCAGCGGGGCCGGCGCGGTTGATGACCAATCGGTGCGATGCGCGCACTGACGGCACCGCTGTTTTTTGGGCATATGAATCCCAGGAGAGGTTAATAAATTTATGTATGACAGCAGTGACTTACGCAAAGGGCTGAAGATCGAGATCGACGGTGATCCATACGTCGTGGTTCAGTTTGACTTCGTCAAGCCCGGCAAGGGGCAGGCGCTCTACAAGTGCCGGCTCAAGAACATGATCACCGGCGCCCAGTTCGACCGGACCTACCGCTCAGGCGAGAAGTTCAAAGAGGCCAGCCTCGAGGAAGTGGAGATGGAGTATCTCTATTTCGACGGCAATGCCTATTGCTTCATGAACTCGGCCAACTACGAACAGGAATTTTTGACCGAGGAACAGGTCGGCGAGGCCAAGGCCCTTCTCAAGGAGAACACGGTCTGCAACGTGCTCATGTTCGAAAAAAAGGCTCTGGATATCTCGCTGCCCAATTTCGTGGAGTTGACCATCACCGAAGCCGAGCCGTGGGCCAAGGGCGATACCGCCGCGGGCTCCACTAAGCCGGCAACCCTTGAAACCGGCCACGTTGTCCAGGTCCCGCCCTTCGTCAACCAGGGCGAGAAGATCCGCATCGACACGCGCACCGGTCAGTATGTCGAGCGGGTGAAGTAGGCCCGCAGGCGTGTGTCGAGTGAACCACGGCCGGCAGGCCTGGCGGTGGGAATGGATCGATTCAGATTTTTAGTCCGCAGCCCCCGACTGGCCGGTTTGCGGGGGGCGGCCAACGGTGATGTCGCCGTACCAGGCGGTGGCCGATGCGCCCGTATTGTCGGTGTCGGTCATGATCGCGATGCCCGATATCGGGGGTGGATCGGCGCCGAAAGCGACCCGGTAGTCGTCGACGATATTCCGGCTGGCCGAGCGCCACTGGTTCAGGTGCTCCGATCCGCTTTCCACCACGAACATCTGCACCGTCTCGGTATAGGGGCTGGGGTGGTGCGACCCCACCGCGGCCCGGTTGCCCCAGACGTAGACCAGTGCGGCCGAGGGCACCGTCTTGCCGTAAAGCAACTTCAAGGCCGCCATCTTGGCCCGCTGCACGAAGGAGGTGCGGTCGGGATCCTCGGCGAAGGTGACGTAGATGCGCGCCGCGAAGTCATCGCCCGATTTACGGGTCACGTCGCCTTGCGCCGGGGTCGTGCTCACCTTCCAGGACCAGGTCAGCTGTGGAAATTCGCGGGGATCGACGACGACCGTTTTGACCAGGCCGGACGCCGACCCGGTGCTGTCCGCGCGCACAACAATTCGACCGTCTTTTTCGACTAGGCGGTAGCCGGTGTGGGCGTCGATCTTGTCAAAGGTCATCGGTTGCCAGCCGTCGGACACCGGATTGCCCGGCGACATGGCCGAAAAACGGCCCACAGCGATCGCCGGGGTGTCGGCGGCGCACAGGATGGCCGGCCACATCGCCAGCACGGCCACTGCGATCCACAAGGTTTGCCGTAATGTTCGCATTCAGCCCGTGTCGTTTCCTTTGAGATCGTCGGGCGGCCCGGAAAGGGCTTGCACGAGATAGCGTTTGATGCGGTTGCCGTCCATCTCCTGGACCACCACCTTGTGCCCTTCGATGGTGAAGGACTCGTTCTCTTCGGGAATCCGTCCGATACGATCCAAAATGAAACCGGAAAAGGTATCATACCCGTTGGATTCGGGGATCTGCATGTTGATCTTTTCGTTGACCTCTTCGACCTCCGACTTGCCCAGCACGACCCACTCCTTGGGTTTTCGGCGCACGATGTGCGGTTCGTCCTTGTCGGTTTCGTCCCGGATTTCACCCACCAGCTCCTCGAGGGCGTCTTCGAGGGTGATCAGGCCGCAGACGCCGCCATGTTCGTCGATGATGATGGCCATGTGGTTTTTGCGGGACTTGAACTGGTGCAGCATCTGGTCCAGCTTGATGTTTTCGGGCACGAAATAGGGCGGGCGCATCAGGGCCCGGACGTTTACCGGCGTCTCCGAGGTGCACTGATGCATGAAGATGTCCTTGATGTTCAAGATCCCCACCACGTGATCGAAATCGCCTTCGATGACCGGAATGCGGGTGAACCCCGAATCGGCAATGGCCTTGAGGTCGAGCGGTTCGTTGGTGTCGACCACGAACATGTCGCCGCGCGGGGTCATGATCTCCGAGGCGCTGGTGTCATCCAGTTCGAAGACATTGTGAATCATCTCGCGCTCTTCTTCCTTGATCACCCCCTGCTCTTCGACCACCTCGACAAAGGTGATCAGCTCCTCTTCCGTGGCCGACGGCGTCTTGCTCATCCTGCCCGTAATTCGTGGGATGAAGTTGAGAAACACGATGATCGGGTAAAAGAGAATCGAGAGCCAGTGGATGGGAAAAATGGTCAGCTTGGCGATGAGAATGTTGTTGCGGGTCGCAAAGGATTTGGGAATTACCTCGCCGAAGACCAGGATCAGAAAGGTCATCACACCGGTGGCCAGGCCGACGGCGTAATTGGAAAACATCTTGATGGTCAGGGAGGTGGCGATTGCCGAGGCCGCCACATTGACCACGTTGTTGCCGATCAATATCGTCGTCAGCAGTTTGTGCGGATCATCCTTCATGCGTTTGATCAGCTGGCTGGACCGAAGGTTGTCCTTGGCCATGTGCCGGGCCCGGGTCGTGCTGATGGAAAACAGAGCCGTCTCGGCCGATGAGAAGAAACCGGACAACAGCAGCAGTACAAACAGCAATATCAAATGGTTGAGAATCATCCGCGGACTCCCGCATCGGTGCGGGAGCCAACCGGTGGGTGGTGGCTCGAATCAACTGATCGACATGTAAACAAAGAGCGGATGCGATGAACGCGCGCCGGGCGTGTGGCGCCCGGACCGGGTTGAAAAGGGTCGTCCAACGTTAATGCCTTCCTATTGATATGAGAATCGATATCATGCGATAGTGCCACTTGCCGCCAAGTGGACAGACATCATCTCGGCCAGATGGGGTCCATGTCGCCTTTGGGCAACAACGCGCGGCCTGAATTGCCGACAGTGGCTCAATATAGCGTATATTTTCAGTTTTTCAAGTCAATATGCGCATAAAAGGTCGATCCGATGACCGAATGCATGCCGGAACCCATCCTGGCGGACGACCCCGTCCGCGAATATATTGCCGCGCTTAAAACCGCCGCCGCTTTTGACGGGCAGGTGATCCGGCACTGGGCCTTCGGGCCCGAAACGCCTGTTTTCGGCGACGTTGGCCGGCCCTGGGCGGATCCGATCGCCGAGCTGCTCGAGGCCATGTCGATCAATCGGCTTTATGCCCATCAGGCCCAGGTCATCGACCGGGTGCGCGCCGGTGTCCACACCGTGGCCGCGACCCGGACCGCTTCCGGCAAGACCCTGACCTACGCCCTGCCGGTGGTCGAGGCCGTCTGTCAGGACGCCTGTGCCTGCGCCCTGTTCGTTTATCCCTTGAAAGCGCTGGCCCAGGACCAGCTAAAATCGCTGCGACGCATGGCCGCCCACCTGCCCGGTGCCGACCTTCGGGCCGACATCTACGACGGCGACACATCGGGTTATCGCCGCAAGAAAATCCGCGACAATCCGCCCCACGCCCTCATGACCAACCCGGAGATGATTCACCTGAGCATACTGCCCTATCACGACCGCTGGGCCGGCCTGCTGCGTCGCCTGCGGTTCGTTGTCGTGGATGAGGTCCACACCTATCGCGGTATCCTGGGATCGCATATGGCGCAGGTTTTCCGCCGCCTGCAGCGAATCTGCCGTCACTACGGCAGTGCCCCCACCTTCGTGTTCACCTCGGCCACGGTAGCCAATCCGGGCCAATTGGCCGGTCGATTGACTGGCTTGCCGGTCGAGACCGTGCGAAAAAACAGTGCCGGGAGGGGGCGGCGGCATCTGGTGTTGCTGGACCCGGCCGAAGGCCCCTTGAGGGCGACCCTGACCCTGCTCAAGGCAGCCTTGACGCGCCGGATTCGAACCATCGTCTATGCCCAGTCGCGCAAGCTGGTCGAGCTGCTGGCCCTGTGGGCCAAGCACCGATCCGGCCTATTTGCCGACCGCATCAGCGCCTACCGCTCCGGTTTTCTGCCCGAAGAGCGTCGGGAGATCGAGTCCAAACTGGCATCGGGGGAACTGCTGGCGGTGATTTCCACCAGCGCCCTGGAGCTGGGCATCGATATCGGCAGCCTGGATCTGTGTCTGTTGGTGGGATACCCGGGGTCGATGGTGGCCACCTGGCAGCGCGGCGGGCGGGTCGGGCGCAGGGGACGGGAGTCGGCCGTGGTGCTGGTGGCCGGGGAGGATGCCCTGGACCAGTTTTTCGTCAACCACCCTGAACAGTTGGTTCAGCGCCGGCCGGAAGCGGCCGTGGTCAACCCATACAATGCGGATGTCATGCACCGCCATCTGGTGTGTGCGGCCGCCGAACTGCCGCTGCCGATGAACGATCCCATGTTGGCCCCGGCGGCCATGCAGGCGGGGCTGCAGGCAATGATCGCATCGGCGCAGTTGTATGTGAGCGCCGACGGACGGACCTGCGTTTCCCCGACCCGGTACCCCCACCGCCAGGTCAGCCTGCGCAGTTCGGGATCCCGGTTTGGCATCGTTGAGGCGGCCGGCGACACGCGCCTGGGGGAGATCGACGGGTTCCGGGTCTATCGCGAAGCGCATCCGGGGGCCATCTACCTGCATCGTGGCCGCTCTTATCTGGTGGACCATCTGGATGCACCGCTGCACAAGGTGTTTGTCTCTCCGGCGCGGGTCGATTATCACACCCGGGTGCGATCCCGCAAAGAGACCCGCATCCTGGAGGTGTCCGATCAAGGCCGGATTTACGGGACCGTGATGGCCTTGGGCCGCCTTCGGGTCCGTGAACAGGTGACCGGGTACGACCGCATACAGACCCGAACCGGAAAGATCCTGGAGCGGATCTGTCTCGATCTGCCGCCCCTGGATTTTGAAACCGAGGGCATCTGGTTCACGATCCCGGAAGCGGTGGCCGCCCTGGCCGAAAAAATGCGCATCCACATCATGGGCGGGCTGCATGCCACCGAGCACGCCGCCATCGGTGTGTTCCCGTTGCTGGTGCTGGCGGACCGCAATGACCTGGGGGGGATTTCAACACCCCATCATCTTCAATTGGGATGCGCCGGGATTTTCATCTATGACGGGCTGCCCGGCGGCGCCGGGCTGTGCGCCCAGGTGTTTGCGGAGGGGCGGGGATTGCTGGATGCCACCCTTGCGGCCATATCGGGGTGTGCCTGCAACACCGGCTGTCCCAGCTGCGTGCATTCGCCAAAATGTGGTTCGGGCAACCGTCCCATCGACAAGGCCGCAGCGATCTTCTTGTTGAAGGCCCTGATCGATGCCCACCCCCCGGCGGCGCCCATGATCGTCAGCGATGCGGTCGGGTCAGGGCGATCGGGCGCCGCTCCGCAGGCGCCGGCCGGTAGGGCCGGCGAGGTGCTCGACCACTATGGGGTGCTGGACATTGAAACGCAGCGCTCGGCCCAGGAGGTGGGCGGCTGGCACCGTGCCGAGCGCATGCGGGTGAGTTGTGCCGTGCTTTACGAGGCACGCTCGGATCGCTATTTCGAGTTCGTGGAGGCGCAGCTGCCGTTTCTCCTGCAGCGCCTTCGGGAGCTGGACATGGTGGTCGGATTCAACATCAAACGTTTCGACTACCGGGTGCTCTCGGCCTACACGGACATGGATTTCGGGCAGATTCCCACCCTGGACATATTGGAACAGGTCAAAGCGCAGCTCGGATACCGGCTCAGCCTGGATCACCTGGCGTCGGCCACGCTCAACGCCGGCAAAACGGCCGACGGGCTGGATGCCCTGCGGTGGTGGAAAGCGGGCCAGATGGCCAGGATTTTGGAATATTGCCGGTCGGACGTGGCCATCACGCGCAACCTGTATCGCTTCGGCCGCGATCACCGCTATTTACTGTTCCGCAACAAGGCCAAGCAGACCGTGCGTCTGCCGGTCAACTGGTGATCGACTCGAACGGTCATCCAGTGCGGTAGCGGGTCGGGTCGGGGATGCCGGCGGCAACGAACCCGCTGCGCCGCAGCAGGCACGCATCGCAGCCGCCGCAGGCCAGGCCATCGGGGGCGGGGTCGTAGCAGCTGTGGGTCATGGCGTAGTCGACCCCCAGAGCAACGCCGGCCTGGATGATCTGGGCCTTGGTCAGGTCGATCAAGGGCGTGTGGATCCGCAAGCGGCCCTTGCCCTCGACGGCGGCCTTGGTGGCCAGGTTGGCCATGGTTTCAAAGGCCTGGATGTATTCCGGTCGGCAGTCGGGGTAGCCGCTGTAGTCCACGGCATTGACGCCGATGAAAATGTCCCAGGCGCCCAGCACCTCGGCCCAGGCCAGGGCGTAAGCGAGAAAGATCGTGTTGCGGGCCGGCACATAGGTCACCGGGATGTCGGCCGCCATCTGCCCTTGGCTGCGGGCCTTGGGAACGGCCATGTCGGAGGTCAGCGCCGACCCACCGATCGGTTTCAGATCCACCCGGGTGACCAGGTGCCGCGTCACCCCTATGGCATTAGCGACCTGTTGTGCGGCCTGGAGCTCGAATTGGTGGCGCTGGCCGTAGTCGAAACTCAGGCTGTAGCGCTGGTACCCCTGATTCCGGGTCATGGCCAGAACGGTGGTGGAATCCAGTCCCCCGCTGGTCAGCACAACGGCGCGCTTATTTTTTGATATGTCCATAATTGATTTGATTGCAGATGTTTATATAGTAATAGTTAATGTATCGATTTAGATACCTCCCCGGCCTGTCCTGGCCAGGTACCGGCCGCTTGCCCTCACACACCCCGGTCCCGGTCCGGCCAGATCAGCTTGTGCAACTGCAGCTGGAGGCGGGCCTCAAGATGGGCATCCAGCATCCAGCGTGCCAGACGATCGGGCGGCAGGCGGCTGAACTGGGGGGCAAAGAGGATCTGGTCGGCGGGCAGATGGGCCGGCAGACTGGCCAGGGTCCGGCGGGCGAAATCGAAATCAGGGCGGTCGCCGACTACGAACTTGACCTGGTCTTGCTCGGTCAACCGCTCGAAATTGGCGCGATCGTTGCGGGGGTGCTCGCCGCTTGAAGGGCACTTGATATCCATGATGCGGGTACAGCGGCGATCCACGCGATCGATGTTCAGCGAGCCGTTGGTTTCCACCAGCACCCGATATCCGGCGCCGAGCAGTTCGTCCACCAGGGCCGGCGTGGCTTCTTGAAGCAGGGGCTCTCCGCCGGTGATCGCCGCCAGCTTGCAGTTGAATCCGCGCAGCTGCGCGACAATTTGTGCGACCGGCGTTTGGCAGCCCTGGTGGTAGGCATAGCGGGTGTCGCAATAGCGGCAGCGCAAATTGCATCCGGTCAGGCGCACGAATACGCAGGGCTGGCCGGCGTGGGTCGACTCGCCCTGGATGCTGTAGAATATTTCGTTGACCGTCAACCGCATCGTCGGGGCCTTATACCAAGGTCCCTTCGAATAGTAAACCGCCGCCACGTGAAAGGAAGACCGTGACCCTGTCCATTTTACGCCTCGACAACGTCATCCAACCCTATGCCTGGGGATCCAGGACCGCCATCGCCGACCTGCTCGGCCAACCCGGCCCCGCCGAGGGGCCCCAGGCCGAAATGTGGATGGGCACCCATCCCAAAGGCCCATCCAGGGTTGCCTTCGATGGCGCCTGGCTGCCGCTGCAGCAGGTGATCGAGCGCCGTCCGGACGATATTCTGGGCGGCGACACCGCCCGGCGGTTCGACAACCGCCTGCCCTACCTGTTCAAGGTCCTGGCCGCCGACCGACCGCTTTCGATTCAGGCCCATCCTAGCAAGATCCAGGCCCAGGCCGGCTTTGCTCGCGAAAACGGGGCCGGCAAGGCTCTGGATGCCGCCGACCGCAACTATCGCGACCCCCATCACAAGCCCGAAATCATCTGCGCCCTCACGCCGTTTTGGGGCCTGAACGGGTTCCGGACGGCGCGCGCGGCCGCCGACCTGTTGGCACCGGTCTGCCCCCAAGCGTTGTCCGGCGCCCTGCGGGACCTGCAAACGTCGGGAAAAGATGCCCTCCGGACATTTTTCATGGCCATGCTGACGCTCTCGGCCGACCAGCGCCAAATCGCATCCGAGGAGGTCATGCAACGGGTCGGCCCACTGGTTGGGCAATCGCCGGTCTACCGCTGGATGCACGATCTGGCCCGGGCCTATCCGGCGGACATGGGTACCTTGTCCCCGGCCCTGCTGAACCTGGTCTGCCTCGATCCCGGTCAGGCCATGTACCTGCCGGCCGGGCAACTGCACGCCTACTTAGGGGGCGTGGGTATCGAACTGATGGCCAATTCGGACAACGTGCTCAGGGGAGGGTTGACGCCCAAGCATGTCGATGTGCCGGAACTGCTCAGTGTCGTCAGATTCGAGGCATCTGCGATTGAAATCGTCGAAGCCGAACCGCTGCGTCCGGCTGAATTCATCTACTACTGCCCGGCCGAGGAGTTTGCGCTCAGCGTCATTCGAACCGGAGCCCGGCAGCCCTACGGCTCGGCGGCCAGGCGCAGTGTAGAGATCCTGTTGTGTACCTCAGGCCAGGGGGTGATTGAAGCCGGCGGCCATATGGCGACCCCGGTAACCAAGGGCGACAGTTTCCTGGTGCCTTCCGCCATGACCCCTTACACGATTCATGGCCAGGTGACGATCTACAAGGCGGCGGTGCCCATTCTGGCCTAGTAGTTGGCGATATCTTGGGCAAAGGCCTCGAATCCTCTTTCCTGCAGGAACCTGGTAATCAGATCCGCCAGCACATCGGCTGTATCGACCCGATAGCGGCCTTGGGCATCGGGTCCCACCTTCTTTTTGGCGTTGGCCACCACGGCTTGAAGCGCTGCGGCAGGCAAGTCGATATTGACGTGAACATTTACCAACGGGCTGTCTTCCGGCATGGTGGACCCTCATCGATTCGAGTTGAGATGTGGTTATCGAGGATATGTGACACCTCGTCAAGGGCGAATGCCGGTCTTTGCCGAAGCGGACTGGCCGCGCGTCCAGGCGTGCCGGATTGACAATCACGCCAATATCCCTTAGACCGGTCGTCATGAACGACTACCAGCAGGAACAACTTCGGTCACTGGCCGTTGTTCGGCAAGGGCTCCGGCAGGTAAACGATGCCGCACGCCGGCAATTGCGCCATGCCGTTGGCGATTACCTGCGCTTCCGGCAAACGGTGGACGGCTGCCTTGATCGCTATTTCAGCGAAATTTGCACCCTGACCTGCTACCAAAGCCGTACCAGCGCCTGCTGCAGCAAAGACGGCATCATCGTCTTTTTCGCCGACATGGTGGTCAATGCCCTGCAGTCCACCCCGGCGCAGCTGGACCGGATGGAAGCGGCGCTGCTGACTGCCAACCAGGGCCACCGCTGCGTATATCTGCAGGACGACGGCTGCATGTGGACCGTACGGCCGGTGGTGTGTGCCATGTTTGTGTGCGACCGGGCCATGCAGGCGGTTTTCGCTAACGCGCCAGAGGCCGCACAGGCGTGGGCCGCGTTGCGCCAGCAGGCGCGGTTGTACAAATGGCCGGACCGTCCGGTGCTGTTCGATGACCTGGAAAAAGTCTTTATCGACCTGGGTTACCGCTCCACCCTGATGCACCTGAACTTCAGCCCGGGATTGTTGAATGTGAAAAAGAGGGCCGGTCTCCTCATACGACAGCTCGAAACCCCTTCCTCTCGAACCGAAAGGGGCATTTAGCCCAACATCTTACGAATCACGCAGGGCAGAATCCCCCGGTGTTCGAAATAATCGACGTCCACCTCCGTGTCCAGGCGTGAGGTGACCGTGAAGTCGATCTCGTTGCCGTCGGCCTTGACGGCCCTGACCCGCAGCTTTTTACGGGGGGTCATGTCGGTGACACCGGATATATAAAAGGTTTCCGATCCGTCCAGCCCGAGGCTGGCGGCGTTCTCACCCCCGGCAAAGACCAAGGGCAGGACACCCATGCCCACCAGGTTGTTGCGGTGGATGCGTTCGTAAGACTCGGCGATGACGGCCCTGATGCCCAACAGCGTGGTGCCCTTGGCCGCCCAGTCCCGGGAGGAGCCGGTGCCGTACTCCTTGCCGCCCAGCACGATCAAGGGCGTGCCCTCGGCCTGGTAGGCCATGGCGGCGTCGAAATTGAACATCTCGGTCTTTTCGGGAAATTTCAGGGTGTAGCTGCCCTGCTTGGGCGCCACCAGTTGGTTCTTGATGCGGATGTTGCCGAAGGTGCCGCGCATCATGACCTCGTGGTTGCCCCGGCGGGAGCCGTAGGAGTTGAACTGATCCTTGGGCACACCGTGATCCATGAGATAACGTCCGGCCGGGTATTCTTCGGGAATGGCGCCGGCTGGGGAGATGTGGTCGGTCGTGACCGTGTCGCCCAGCAGCAGGAAGGCGCGTGCGCCGGCAATGTCACCCGGCGTTTGCGTGGCCAGTGAAAAGCCCTCGAAGTAGGGCGGGTTTTTGATGTAGGTCGAGGTGTCGTTCCAGGCGAAGGTGGTGCTCTCGGCAATGTCGAGGGCCTTCCAGAAGCGGTCGCCGTCGAAGATGCGTGCATATTCCTTTTCGTAGAACGCCTTGGTCACGTGGGCCTTGACCAGGGCGTCGATCTGTTCGTGGGATGGCCAGAGATCCTCCAGGTAGACGGGCTGACCGTTGGGGTCGATGCCCACCGGCTCGATCGTCAGGTCGATATCCACCCGCCCGGCCAGGCCAAAGATGACCACCAGCATGGGCGATGCCAAAAAATTGGACTTGATGCTCTGGTGAATGCGCGCTTCGAAGTTGCGGTTGCCCGAGAGCACCGCCGCCACGTTCAGATCGTTCTTGGTGATGACTGCTTCGATGTCGGGATGCAGCGGTCCGCTGTTGCCGATGCAGGTGGTGCAGCCAAAAGCCGCCAGATGAAAGCCCAGGGCGTTGAAGTAGGGCATCAGGCCGCCTGCCTCCAGGTAATCGATGACCACCTTGGAGCCGGGTGCCAGGGAGGTCTTGACCAAAGGCGGCACCTTGAGCCCCCGGTCAACGGCGTTTTTGGCGATCAGGCCAGCACCCATGAGTACATGCGGGTTGGATGTGTTGGTGCACGAGGTGATGGCGGCGATGACGATACTGCCGTCACTGATTTTCAGGGGCCGGCCGTTTACTTCGATATCGAACTGCCGCTGGGCCAGCGGGCGGCAGTGGTTGGCGCGCACGGTCTCGCAGCCGGACTCGTCGTGGAACCGCGATATTTGCTTGATCTCGGCATCACGGTCGTAGTCGCAGCCCAGGATGTCGGCAAACGTCTTTTTGAGGTCGGGCAGGGCGATGCGGTCCTGGGGGCGTGCCGGCCCGGCTACAGAGGGCTGCACGGTGGAGATGTCCAGTTCCACCACCTGGGTGAACTCGGGTTCGGCTTCACCGGTGTAGAACATGCCCGTGGCCCGGGCGTAGGCTTCGACCAGCCGGGCACCGTCGGTCCGGCCGGTCAGTTCGAGGTAGTCCAGGGTCTTTTGGTCGACCGGGAAAAAACCGAGCGTGGCGCCGTATTCCGGGGTCATGTTGGCGATGGTGGCCCGGTCCGGGACCGAGAGGCTTTGCATGCCCGGCCCGAAGTACTCCACGAATTTTTCGACCACGTTGACCTTGCGCAGCATTTCGGTGATGGTCAGCACCAGGTCGGTGGCGGTGACACCGGCCTTCAAGGTGCCGGTGAGTTTGACGCCAATCACTTCGGGTATGGACATGTAGTAGGGTTGTCCCAGCATGACGGCCTCGGCCTCGATGCCGCCCACCCCCCAGCCCATCACGCCGATGCCGTTGATCATGGGCGTGTGCGAGTCGGTTCCCACGACGGTGTCCGGGTAGGCCAGCGGGCGGCCGTCCTCGTCCTGGACGATGACCACCCGGCCCAGATTCTCCAGGTTGACCTGGTGACAGATGCCCGAGTTTGGCGGCACTACCTTGAAGTTGGCAAAACTCTTCTGGGCCCACTTGAGCAGTTCGTAGCGTTCGCCGTTGCGGTGGTATTCCAGGGCCACGTTTTTTTCGAGCGAATCTTCGGTGCCGTAACAGTCGACCTGGACCGAGTGATCCACGATCAGTTCCGTGGGCACCAGCGGGTTGATCCGGGCGGGGTCCTCGCCCAGGGCCTTGACGGCATCGCGCATGGCCGCCAAATCGACCACCGCCGGCACTCCGGTAAAGTCCTGCATCAGCACCCGGGCGGGGTGATACGGTATTTCCACCGGAGCGTCATAGCGTTTTTGCCAGCGCACGATATTGATCAGATCCGTCTCTTTGACCACGCGGCCGTCGAGTTTGCGAAGCAGGTTCTCCACCAGGATCTTGATCGAGAAGGGCAGCCGTCCGATCGATACCCCGCTGTCGACGGCATATTGATTGAAATCGTAATAGGTGATGGCGCTTTTATCGACGGTGAGCGATTTGGCATAGTCACGATTTTGCATGGCGGCTTCCTTTTCTGTTGAGGGGCGTCCGGAAACGATCCTGGTGAACACCGGTGTCGCACGGCCAGAAAATGTTATTTCTTAAATGGGGATTTGTTGCTAAAGTGCAAGACTTTATTAAAGTAAAGAAAAACGCTTCCCAGAGCAAGCAAAAAAGAGCCGGTCCGTCAACCGATGGGCATTAAGAAAAAACAGATCGTTGTGTGCGACATCGTCGATGTCGCTTTTGGCGGCAAGGGCCTGGCCAAAGTCGACGGCCTGGCCGTTTTCGTGGACCAGACCGTGGCCGGCGACCGTGTGGCGGCCCGCATTGTCCGGAAAAAACGCAACTATGCCGAGGCCGTGGTGCAGGAACTGCTGACGCCCTCGCCCATGCGGGTGGATCCGCCGTGCCCTTACAGCGGCGTTTGCGGGGGCTGCAAATGGCAGTTCATCGACTACCCGCACCAGATTGACTTCAAGCGACGCCATGTGGCCGAGTCCCTGGCGCACATCGCCCTGATTGACGGGGCCCGCGTGCACCCGACCATCCCATCCGAGTCCGTTTTCGGCTACCGCAACAAGATGGAATTCTCCTGCTCGGACCGGCGTTGGCTGATGCCGGACGAGTTGGGCGGTGATGCGGATATCAGCTTTGCCCTGGGCCTGCATGTCCCCGGCACCTTTCACAAGGTGCTGGACACGCGGGCCTGCCTGCTGCAGCCAGAGACCGGCAACCGCATCCTGGAGAGCGTGCGCGGATTCATGCGCACCTCGGACCGGCCGGTTTACGGGCTGCGCACCCATGACGGATTCTGGCGTTTTCTCATGCTGCGCCACTCGGTTGCCCACGACCGCTGGATGGTCAATGTCGTCACCGCCGGCGAAGACCGTGATGCGGTCATGCCCCTGGCCGACATGATCATAGAGCGCTTTCCGGAGGTGGTCTCCGTGGTCAACAACATCACGGCCCGGCGCTCGGGTGTGGCCATCGGTGAGCGCGAGATCCAGCTGGCCGGCGACCCTGTCTTGACGGACCGCATCGGTGCCTTCGAATTCGAGATTTCGGCCAACTCCTTTTTCCAGACCAACACCCGCGGCGCCCGGACCCTTTACGAAACCGTCGACGACTGTGCCGCTTTGACCGGCGACGAGACGGTCGTGGACCTTTACAGCGGCACCGGCACCATCGCGATCTGGCTGGCGCAGCAGGCCCGTGAGGTCATCGGCCTGGAACTGGTGGACAGTGCCGTGGCCGACGCCCGCAAAAACTGCCGCAACAACAACATCGCCAACTGCCGGTTCATTGCCGGGGACATCAAGGAGACGCTGGGCCGGATCGACCAGGCACCGGACCTGCTGGTGATCGATCCCCCGCGGGTCGGCATGCACAAGGACGTGGTCAAGCAGGTTATGGCGCTGGCACCCGCAAAGATCGTCTACGTGTCGTGCAACCCGGCCACCATGGCCAGGGATCTGCTGGCCCTCAAGGCGGACTACGACCTGGGCGAGGTGCAGCCGGTGGACATGTTCCCGCACACCTTTCACATCGAGTCGGTGGCCGGCCTGACCCGGAAAGCGGGTTGACATGGAACCGGAAAAGAGCCGCTCGCAGCTGAAACGGGAGGCCACGGCCCTTCAACAGATGGGGACCCGGTTGGCGGCACTCTCCCCGGATCAGCTGAATCGCATGCAGCTGCCCCAGGCCCTGATGGCGGCCATCGAGGCGCTCTGGGAGATGACCTCCCATGGCGCCCGGCGGCGCCAGCGCCAGTACATCGGGTCACTGATGCGCAACCTCGACCCAGGCCCCATTGAGCAGGCCCTTGTCGAAATCGAGCAGGGTGCCTATCGGCAGGCCCAGGCCTTTCGGCGCATTGAATCCTGGCGCGATCGGCTGGTGGCGGGCGACGACGACCTGATGCAGACGATTCTGGCCGACCATCCCCACATCGATCGCCAGCGCCTGGGGCAGCTGGTGCGCAGCGCCCGCAAGGAAAAGGCGCAACAGGCGCCGCCCAAATCGGCCCGCAACCTGTTTCGGTACCTGAAAGAGATGGTCGCCTTAAGCCCGCGGTAGGGACGCGGTTCGCAACTAGTAGGCTGATCCCGTTGCGGGTATCTAGAAGGCCCCCAGCTGGCAATTGGATACCTTGATCCCGAGGGCTTCACAGGCATGGGCTACCGCCATGCGGGGGATGGCGAACCGCTCGGCTACCTCCCAGGCCGCTTCACACGCGATGCGGTCGTCCTGCAGGCTGTCGCGGATGGCCTTTTCCAGGTCGGGTGCCACCGAGGTCGATTTTTCCACGGCTTTGCCTTTAGGGCCGGCGTATCCAAACAGGCCCAGCTGACACCGGTTGATCCGGTATTCCAGCAGGTCGATGTTGACCCCCACCTGGCGGGGGGGGCAGGCCTTTGCCGCCGCGATGGCATGGGCCGCCGTACAGCTGATGCGCCCCTGGTCGGCCTGGTCGCGAATGGCATCGGCGAGGTCCGTGTCAATGGTATCGTCGGGGTGTTTGGCGGCATAATGGCCGCTATCTTCATGGGTCATGAGTTGCCTCACTGGTTGCCGTTGCCGATCTTGCGAAGGTCGTGCCCGCAAGGCAACGGGATTGCGACGGGTATAAATCGCGCCCGACCATGTCAGCGCCTTTTCTTGATGCCGTCTATCACCCATTTCAGGCTCCACCCGATGGCGACCGGTCCGATGCCGATCAGGGCAACCGGCAGGGCTTCCTGCCGCCAGGGCTTGAGATAGAGCGCCCAGGCGACCGGCCAGAGGATCGACAGCACGATGGCCAGGCGCAGCGGCCAGCTGATCCGCAAGCCGGGCCAGCGCACCAGCGGCCGTTGGACGGCAGGGCGGGGAGGCATCATCCTGGGCACCAGGAATAATCCCAACACGATGAGCACGATAATCAGAATTTCCTGTATGCCTGAGAACATGGGGGCTTTCACCGAAACCGACGCGCGTTGTCAAGGTGGTCGTTAGTACCACAAAGCCCGGTGTTAGGCAATCGCCCGCGTCGATCCAACCCCATTCGGCAGGCAGGCCGGCGATGGAAACCGGACCGGTTCTCGACCGATTTTTTGACCCCAGCGTCGCCCGGTGGTTCGGTGAGCGCCGCTAGGTGAACAGCTTCAGTTGGCCTGACCGCGTTGGGTCAACCCGGTCGCCGGCCGTGACGGCTGCCGGCTGTCCCTGGGCGGGCGTTGTGGAACGCTCGTAGGTTACGCGATAGTGGTTTGGTGATGGCGTATCGACGGTCAGCGGTATGGGAATCGCCAGCTCGGCCTCCTGGCGGGTGATGACCGGGAATCCGTACACCCGGTTGGTGTGCTTGATGGGTTTGCCGGCCGCCTCCCGGTCGCGGACAAACTGCATGTGGCTGTCAAGCCGATCGGCAGCGCGCTGGCGGCCCTGTTCAAGGGCCGCCGGGAAATTTTGGGCGATCGACAGTGCAAAGGCCTTGTCCAGCTCGTACCCCAGGCTGTTGCGGCCACCGGCGGCCGCGGCGAACAGGGTCGTTCCGGTACCGGCAAACGGATCTATGACCGTATCACCGATGACGGAAAACATGGCGATCAGGCGATAGGCCAGTTCGAAAGGGAAGGCACCGCTGCGCTGCCGCAGCGTTTTATCGGTGATCTGTTGACGGGTCCCTTTCAGGTCCGTCCAGACGTCGGAAAACCAGATGTTGCGCTCCTCCCAGAAAAAGGCGCTCCGGCGCCGATTGGCTTTTTCGGCTGCGCTGGTAAACAGGCGCTTGGCCCCTTTACGACACACCAGGATGTATTCGTGCTCCAGGGTAACGTAGGCGCCGGGCGGCATCATGCCCGACCCCATGAATTTGTTGGGGGCGTTGGTTTGTTTGCGCCACAAGATGTTGGGCAGGTTGGTGAACCCGAGCGCCAGCAGGTGAGACAGAATGCGGCTGTGGTTGGGGTAAAGGGCGAATTCGCCATCGACGGTTCGGGTGGCGTCGCCGATGTTGATGCAGGCGATTCCCCCGGGAACCAGTATGCGATACACTTCGGCCCAGACCCGATCCAACTGTCGGTGCATCATCTCGAAGGCCGCCATGCCCCTTTCGCGGCGCAGGGCTTTCCCGGTCGCGGCGTGGCGGCTGAACAGGGCGTCCCACATCTCGATCATGGGGTAGGGCGGCGACGTCACCACCAGGTGAACGCTCTCGGGGGCGACATGGGTCATTTTTCCCGCATCGGCGAAGCGGATGCAGTGGTCGGAGATCATGGTTGCGCCGGCTCCTTTCGTGTCTAAAGGGGCTTTTTGCCACACCGCTGCGACAATTTCAAATGTAACGGTTCCGGCAGCCCGCCAGGGTCTCTATT
The DNA here is from genome assembly GCA_963785365.1 of uncultured delta proteobacterium. Classification (GTDB taxonomy): domain Bacteria; phylum Desulfobacterota; class Desulfobacteria; order Desulfobacterales; family Desulfosarcinaceae; genus Desulfosarcina. The sequence goes on from CAWAUZ010000004.1 coordinate 248,248, forward strand.
TTGCCTTGACTTCCATTTTCAGATGAAAGAAATATAGCGGCTACCGCCCGTTATTACACGTAGAAACAAAATGAACCGGGCCATGCCGACCAAGGAGGTAGAAACCAGATGATCAAGGTGCTTGTCAGCGATGCCCTCGGAGACGCGGGCATCGACATGTTTCGTGCAGCCGAGGGGATCCATGTGGATGTCAAGACCGGGCTCGCACCCGGTGAATTGCGGTCGATCATTCCGGATTATGATGCCCTGGTGATCCGCAGCGCCACCCAGGTGACCGAGGACCTGCTCGAGGCCGGTAAAAAACTCCAGGTGGTGGGCCGGGCCGGAATCGGCCTCGACAACGTCGATATTCCGGCCGCCACCAAGCGTGGCGTGGTCGTCATGAATACACCCACCGGGAATGTGGTGACCACCGCCGAGCATGCCATTGCCATGATGATGGCGCTGACGCGCAATATTCCCCAGGGTACCCTTTCGATGAAGGCCGGCCGCTGGGATAAAAAAAAGCTGCAGGGCCGCGAAGTGTTCAACAAAACGCTGGGGGTGATCGGTTTCGGCAAAATCGGCGCCATTGTCGCCGACCGGGCCAAGGGTCTGCGCATGCAAGTGGTGGTATACGACCCCTTTGTGGCTGCAGAACAGATCGCAAAGGCCGGCTACGAAAGCGTGACCCTGGATGAGCTTTACCAACGGGCCGACTACATCTCGGTGCACGTGCCCAAACTCGACGAGACCACCGGTCTGCTGAACCAGGCGGCCTTCGACAAGATGAAAGATGGGGTCATGATCGTGAACTGCGCCAGGGGGGGCATCGTCAACGAAGACGACCTCCATCGGGCCATGGCCTCCGGCAAGGTGGCCGGCGCGGCACTGGACGTTTTCACGACCGAACCACCCGGTGAGTGCCGCCTGTTCGACCTGGACCGGATCATCTGTACGCCCCACCTGGGCGCCTCCACCCGCGAGGCGCAGACCAATGTGGCCGTGGCCGTGGCCCGGCAGATCATCGACTATCTGCGTAGCGGCACCATCGTAAACGCCGTCAACGTCCCTTCGGTGACCGGCGATCTGTTGCAGAAGATCGGCCCGTACATGGCCGTGGGCGAACGCATGGGGTGCCTGCAGGCCCAGCTGGCCGACGGGCCGGTCAAGACGGTGGTGATCGAGTACACCGGCGATTTCAAGGGCATGGACATGGACCCGGTCTCCACGGCCATTTTGAAGGGGTTGCTGACTCCCATGGTCAAATACGCCGTCAACTTCGTCAATGCGCCGGTCGTGGCCCGGGAGATGGGCATCAAGGTGACCGAATCGACCACGGCCGAGGCGGAAGACTACACCCATCTGATCACACTGCGGGTCGGCACGGCCGCCGGCGAGAACGTCGTGGCCGGCACCATCATCGGCCGCAACGACATTAAGGTCGTCAAGATCAACCATTTCCGTCTGGAACTGGTGCCTGAAGGACACATCCTGCTGATCTTCAATCAGGATCGGCCGGGCGCCATCGGGGGGATCGGCAGCACCTTGGGGCGGCACAACATCAATATCGGCCGGATGCATGTGGGACAGGAAAAAGACGGCGACCACAATATCATTTTTCTGCAGACCGACACGCCGGTTCCTGCGGCGGTGATCGAAGAGCTGCGCTCGGCGGAGCTGGTCAATTCGGTAACGCCACTGGAGCTGTAACCCGTCGGTCATTTCCATTCGGACGCCACCCCCGTCTTGCTCGAACAGCCGGCAAGAGCGGCGGTGGCGTTTGCGCTTCTACCGGGTTTCATCGATCACGGTGTTTTTCAGCACGCCGATCTGCTCGATCTCCACCTCGACGACATCGCCATGGGCGAGCGGCCCCACTCCGGACGGGGTGCCGGTCAGGATGATATCGCCCGGTTCCAGGGTGAAATTGGTGGAAACGAAGGCGATGATCTCGGGGATTTTGAAAATCATCTGGCGGGTGTTGCCATCCTGCACGACGGTGCCGTTCAAGCGGCAGCGGATTTCCAGCTCCTGGGGGTTCGGCAGGTCGGCCGCCAGAACCACCTGTGGGCCGATGGGACCGAAGGTGTCCAGGGATTTTCCCCGAAACCAGCCCGTGCGATCGCTGTTTTGGATGTTGCGTTGGCTGACGTCGTTCATGCAGGTGTAACCAAAGATGCACGCCGTTGCATCCCGGACGCTGACCGCCTTGCAGCGCTTGCCGATGATCACCGCCAGCTCCGCTTCGTAGTCCGTGCGCAGCGCTTTGAATCCGCAGGCCTTTAAAAATCCGGGGATGACGATGGCTTGTTCCGGCCCGATCAGCACATTGGGGGTCTTGGGGAAGAGCAGGGGTTCGGTGGGGATGTCGGTGGTGAATCCCTTGACCTTGACCGAGAGGCTCTCGGCAATGTGCGCACGGTAGTTCAGTCCCAGGGCAATCAACTTGGTCGGGTTGACCACATAGGGTTCGGCACGCTTTTTCACTGGAAGGGTAATCATAACCGATTCCCTGTGATAACCGTCGGTAACACGTTATCCCGAAAGGCATGGATGAGGGTTTCGTCAACGGTAGCCTCGTAACCGGACAAGGTCGCCACCACCTTTTTGTCGGCATCCAGAAAGGTGAAATCGGCGACCATCTTGCGCTGCGTGCTGGTCGACACCGACATCACCGCGGTCACGCCAGCGTCCGGGAAGCACTGCCGGTATTGGCGATAGGCGCGTGCGTAACTGGGCAGGCAGACGCTGCCGGTTTGTTCGAAGCGCCAGACGATGGCCATCTGAAAAGCGCCGTCCATTACCATGGGGTCGGCCATCCAGCGACCTTGAATGGGGTCTTGCATCCATGCTTCCGGCTTGGGTGCATTGACCAGCCGGGCGGTCATGCCATGGTCGGCATAGGTCTCGATGGACCGAATGGCCCTCAGGCCGGTGCCATGAAACAGGATCTCCTTGTAAACGGCCTCCAGGTCGCGTGGGTAGGGGCGGTCGCCGTTTTTGCCGTTGCTGTTGAAAATGGGCGCCTCGGGGAAACGGTCTACCAGCAGCGCCCGGGCGCTGCTGTGGATCACATCCCGGCCGTTTTTCACGCCGTTGCGCAGTTCCAGATTGACCGACCAGGTTTCATCTGTCTTTTGGGCCTTGCCGGCCATGAGGCGGACCAGTTTTTTTTCAGTTTCAAGACGGATGCCGCTGAGCAGCCGAAAATCGTCGATCCCGTGCAGCGAAAAGCCGGGATTCTCCTTGACGGCGCCGTGACCGATCCACTCGTAGATCAGGGCAAACGGAACCACTGGCTTGCCGCCGATGACATGAGACGCCAGCACGGGGTAGCGCTGCAGATCGATCTCCCGCCGTTCCAGCAGGGCCATGGCCGCCTTTTCCGGCTGCCCGGCTGTGTTCCCAGGCCCATTGTTGCTGGGAAGCATGCTGCCGATGAGCACCTCGACCGGATTCGGGTCGGCATTTTTCATCTCCGCTACCATCATGGCGGCACCGATCTCGATCGGGATCAGATCGACGCCCTTGCCGGCCATGGCTTTTTTAAGCGCCGGGGTCACCATGCCCCCGTCCCAGGGGCCCCAGTTGATGGATGTGACCCGGCACTGGGGCCGCTGCAGGGCCACGCTGCGTGCGATCTTGTTGAGGGCTTCGTTGGCCATGGCGTAATCGCACTGCCCGGTGTTGCCCGTGCGGGCGCTCACCGATGAAAATAGGACCAGGTAACGCAGGTGATCCCCGTCGGTGGCGGCGAGTAGGTGCTTCAGGCCGTCCACTTTGACGGCATAGACCTTGCGGAACTGGTCGACGGTTTTATCGACGATCAGGCGGTCGTGGATCAGTCCGGCACCATGGATCAGACCGGCAATGGGGCCCATTTGATTTCGGATGGCCGTGATCGTCGTGGCCAGGCCGGTCCGGTCGGTTACATCCGCACGGTAGTATCCGGCGGCGACGCCGGCGGTTTGCAGTGCGGTGAGGGTCTGCCGGATGGCTCGGTTGGCGGCGTAGGTGTCATAAGCCGCCTGCAGGGCTTTCACGGTGGGCCGGGAATCGGCGAAGGCGTGGTTGGCGGCGATGGCCTGCTTCATGGCGGCCTCGCCGTCGATTTCCCGCAACCAGGCCGGTTCGGCAAAAGGCGGTGCGGAGCGGCCCACCACGGCGATGGCGGCGCCGCTGGCCCGGGCCAGTGAGAGGGCACAGGCGGCGGTAACCCCCCGGGCGCCGCCGGTGACCACGACCACCTGGCTGCTGTCCAGCCGCAGCGGGCCGTCGACGGTTTCGGCGGGAACCGGCGTCAACGTCACCCGGCGGTCCGCACCGAGGCCGACTTCCATCGGATCGGCTTCGCAAAGGGTCAACAGCTCGGCGACGGCCTGACCTGCGGCCGCATCTGAATCGCTGAAATCGGCGGCCAGGTCAATGGCCCGGCAAATTACCTGTGGCCACTCCAGGGCCGCTGTTTTGAGCAGGCCCGGCAAAGCCCCTTGTTCAGGGTTGTCAACGGCCTGTTCCGAAAAACCGAAGGCCCCACCCATGGTGGTGATGACGCCAAACAGGGCATCACCGTGCCCGGCAGCGGCCATCAGCTCCGGTGCGGCCTGTTGGGCGGCCAGAAAGGCTGCTTCGGCGCTGGTCTGCGCGCAGACGATCAGGCCGGCGGCCCCGTCGAAGCGATCCACGGCGTTTGGCGCATCGGCCGGTACCAAGCGGCTGGCGATCTGCCGGCGCTCCAGTTGAAGGACCAGGGATCGGGCCATGGCACTGGCGTCGTCCAGAACGGCAACCCACCGCTTTGGGGCCATCTGAAAGAGACGGCCCGGCGCTTTCGGGCAATGCACCACATCGATAATCTGGCGAGGAACGGCTTTTGAAGATCCGTTGTGCAGCCGGTGCGACGTCGTCGTTGCCTGCGTGGACACGTCGGCGGCGGCCGATGATGCCTCGCCGCTGGCCAAATAGTCGCAGATCTGGCCCAAGGTCTTGAGGGTGCCCACCATATCGGGGGTGACCCTTGGCAGCCGGGGCATGCGTTCTTCCATGGCCGAGAGGATCTCGACCCGCTTGATGCTGTCGATACCCAGGTCGGCCTCGATGTCCATGGCAAGGTCCAGCATGGCCTCGGGGTAGCCGGTCAGCTCGGCCACGATCGACAACAGGGTGGTTTGAATGTCGGGCGGGGCCGGATCCGGCGCTGCATCCGGTCGATCAGGCGCCGTTTCGGCGGCGGCCGAGGATGCTTCGCCGCTGGCCAAATAGTCGCAGATCTGGCCCAAGGTCTTGAGGGTGCCCACCATATCGGGGGTGACCCTCGGCAGCCGGGGCATGCGTTCTTCCATGGCCGAGAGGATCTCGACCCGCTTGATGCTGTCGATACCCAGGTCGGCCTCGATGTCCATGGCAAGGTCCAGCATGGCCTCGGGGTAGCCGGTCAGCTCGGCCACGATCTGGAGCAGTGCACTCGCTACCGCTTCGGCAGCGGCCGATGCGGGAGCGCTTGCCGGCGGTGCCGGCGGCGACGCTGGAGCCGGTGCGATCATTGCTTCAGCCGCCGTGCCCGGGTGGATTACCGCCGTGGCCGCGGTTGGTTCAGATGGCTCTGGGCCAGGCGGCAGGGCGCACGGTTGGGGCGGTGCCGTCGGATGCGGGTGAACGACCGGGGTATGGTCGCCGATGTCGGGCGTGGGGGACAGACCGGCATCGACCCCCGCCAGCTTGCGTGCACTTTGCATCATCTCCTGGAGTGTGCGGCTGGCCTGGGCCTGGGTGTCCAGGAATTTCTGGTGGGCCCGGGCCGTCTGCTGCTGCAGGGACTGGATCGACTCGAGCCCCTTTTGGACCAGTGCCAGGGCGTTGGGCATGGTCGTACCGGTGAGCCCACTGGATGTGCCGGGCTGGTGGGTCGCCAAGGTTGGCGCTGGTGGACCAGGATAGGGGTTGTTTATCGGACGATCCATGTTCATGGGGTCGGAAGTGTTCACGTTGCTGGTTGTCGCTGGCATATCGGATGCGGCGACCGTTGGGGGTGCCGGTCGTGAGGGTTTAAAATCCGCTTTTGGGTGGTCTTGCTCGTTGATGGCAGGGGTACGTTTACCAGGCCTGCGATAGTTGGTTCCAGACAACGGGATCGTCATTTTCTGGGCTTTTGAGGTTGGAAGCACGGATTCCCATCGTTTGAGGTCGACCTCGACACCCAGTGCCGCCAGGTGCCCCAAGGCGTGGGCCAGGTCCACGGTGCCGGTGGTTTTTCCGGACGAGCGGTCCAGGGCGATCAGGTTGACGTCCCGATCCTTGAGAATCGATCGTACCAGGCCGGTGAGCACGGTTTTGGGCCCTACCTCAACAAAGGTGCGGATGCCGTTTGTGTAAAGGTGTTCGACGATCGCTTGAAACGGCACCGGCGAGGTCAGCTGTCGGCCCAGTAGCTGGGCTGCCTGCAGCGGGTCGTTCGGGTAAGGCGCTGCCGACGCATTGGCATACACCGGAATCGGACCGGGGGTCAAAACCGCTTTGGCGACTTCGGTGGCAAAGGGTGCCCGGGCTGCTTCGACCAGGGGGCTGTGAAATGCAGCCGCCACCGGAAGCGCAACGGTCGGCCAGCCAGCCTCTTGGCAGCGTGTCTGGGCCTTCGCAATCGCGGCGCTGCCGCCGGACAGGACTCCTTGATCGGGGCTGTTGATGTTGGCCAGGACCACATCGGGCATTTTTGCGGCCAAGGCCTGCAAGGCACCGATGGGCGCCTTGACGGCCAGCATGCCGCCCGCATCACCGTTGCGGGCGGCTTCGGCCATCAAACGGCCGCGGGCGACGCTCAAGGTCAACAAGGTGGTGCGGTCGATCCAGCCGGCGGCGTGCAGGGCGGGCAACTCGCCATAGCTGTGCCCGCAGGCGGCATCCGGGCGGACATCGAAATAGGCCAGCACCGACAGCATGGCCAGGCTGATCGCGCCTATGGCAGGCTGGGCTACATCGGTGCCCCGCAAGGCATGCACCGCCTCGTGCTGTCCATCCTTGGCGCCGTGCGGACGTGGAAACAGGACTTCCCAAAGGGGCGTCGGGCCACGCCAGCATCGATTGGCCTCCTCGATGGCCTGCATGGCCATGGGGAAGGTGCAAACCAGGTCGCGTCCCATGTAGGGGTACTGGCTGCCTTGACCAGGAAACAGAAACGCCATCTTTCCGGCAGCGTCGGCGCTGACGGCGTAGTAGATGCCGTCAGCGGAATGGAAACGGGCTTTTCCGTTCGACACCGCTTCGGCGGCGGTTCGAAGCTGTTCAATGAACCGGTCGGCACTGCGGGTGGTGTCCACTACCATTGTCAGGCGCTGTGGGTGAGCGGTCGAAAAATCGGCCCGCAGGGTTCGCGCCGCACCTGACAGGGCCACGTAATCCGATCTTTCTCGAAAAAGCCGTTCGATCCCTTCGAGCCCGGTGGTGATGGCATCGGCATCCAGGCCTGAAAATACCAGAAGGTCGGTGCGGCCGTCCCAGGCGATCTCATTTTTTTTCCGGCCATACTCCTCGAGCACCACATGGAAGTTGCTGCCGCCGAAACCGAAAGCGCTGACCCCGCAGCGCCGGGGCTCGCTATCGCTGCTGAACCAGGGCCGCGCGGTGCGGTTGAGGTAAAACGGACTGGCGTCGATGTTCAGCTTCGGATCGGGCCGGTCGGCCTTGATGGTTGGCAGCAACACCTTGTTGTGCAGGGACAGAACCGATTTGATCATTCCGGCGGCGCCTGCGGCCGCCTTGGTGTGGCCGATCAAGGATTTAACCGATCCCAATGCACAGTGGTTGCCATTGGGGTTGACCGCGCCGAACACCTGCTTCAAGGCCGAAAATTCAACCTCGTCGCCGACCCGGGTGCCGGTACCGTGGGCCTCCACCATGGCGATCGATTCCGGCGGGACACCGGCCTGGCGATACGCCTGGCGCAGTGCCCGCGCCTGTCCTTCGGCGCGTGGCGCGTAAATGCTCTGGGATTTGCCGTCGCTGGACGAGCCGATCCCCCGAATGGATGCGTAAATACGGTTGCCGTCCCGTTCGGCGTCGGAAAGGCGTTTGAGCACCAGCATGCCGATGCCTTCACCCAGGACCGTACCGTCCGCATCCGCCGCGAAAGGGCGGGCGTCGCCCGTTCGGGACAGAACCCCGGTTTTTGAAAAACACATGTGCATAAAACTGTCGTTGATCGTGTCGACCCCACCGGTGATCACCATGTCGCTCCTGCCGGTGGCCAGTTCCATGATCGCCAGGTAAATGGCACTCAGGCTGCTGGCGCAGGCGGCGTCCACCACACAGTTGGTACCCCCCAGGTTGAGCCGGTTGCAGATTCGGCCGGCGACTACATTCCCCAGCAGGCCGGGGAACGAATTTTCCTGCCAGGAGACGTAGCTGTCGGCAATATCTGTTACGATCGACGCTTTCTGGGTTTCAGAAAGGCCCTTGCCTTCGAGGGCCCGTCGCCAGAAAGGATGTCCCAGGCGGGATCCTAAGGAGATAACCAGCTCCTGGGTGCCGGTGACCCCCAGGATGACGGAGGTGCGGTCGCGGTCGAACTCACGATCCTCGCCGTACCCGGCGTCGGCCAGGGCCGCCTTGGCAACCAGCAGCCCCAGCAGCTGGGAAGTGTCCGTGGCTTCCAGGGCGTTGGGGGGGATGCCAAACTCGGTCGGGTCGAAGGATACGGCCGGTAGAAACCCTCCCCGGTTGCAGTAGATGTGATCGGGCTTTTTCGGATCGGCGTCGTAAATGTCGTTGAGCTGGAAGTGGGTCGCCGGTGGGTCGCTGATACAGTCGCGGCCATTGAGCAGGTTTCGCCAGAAGGCCTTGATATCCGGCGATTTGGCGAACATACTGCCCATACCGATGATGGCGATCGATGGCTGCATGGGTTGCTTTGAATCTGTCATATGCGCATGATGAACCGGCGCTGCCCGGTTCTGTTTGAGTGAGCGTTATCGATAGAGCGATAACATAAGTCATTTTTTACTGAAATACAAGGGGTTGACACAGCTTCGGTGACTTGTTAGGCAGGTATTACAACCTAGCATGTTGGTGAGGGCATGATACAGTTTTATTCAAACCGTGAACTATCTGAAAAATTAGATATAAATTTGGCGCGCTGGAAGCGCTGGTCGCGTGATTTCCTGCCGCCCGATCCCCTGGGCGGCATGCGATCGGGATATGCCAGGCAATATGCATTCAAGGATCTGTTCAAAGTCTACCTGGGGGGCTATCTGCTCTACCACCTGAAATTGACCGTCGCCGAAGCGCAGCGGATACTCACCGATCTGTCACCCTGGTTGAATCGAAACGGCTTTTTTGCGCTCCAGGGCCGCAACGGGTCGGGACCCGCGGCGGGGATGGGGGGGGTGCGGGTCTACGCGGCGCGCCGGCAACCGGCCGATTCACCGGGCGGGATCGGTTTCGGTTATCTGGTTCGTCACACCGTCGACACGTCCGCCCATGCATCGGAACCGGTGCGGCGAATCACGCAAACCCATGAAGAAACCTATATCCATGTCGAGCCGGCCGACCGGTTGGTCTTCATGCGGCGTCCGGAGCTTTACTTGATCAATCTCAGCCCGCTGTATGCGGATCTGGTTGGCAAACTGCATCCCCAAACGGCTGCCGCGGGGTCAAGGCCTGAATCTCCTGGTCGGTAACAGGGGTGGTCAGGCCCGCTCGTGGCGGCAGGTCGACGCCCTGATGGGCAAGGGCGTTGAGCCGTGAAATCAGGGCGGCGCCGTAAAGCAGATTCATACCAACCGTCACCGTGCGGCGGTTTTCCGGCGGCTCGAGAAAGGAGCCCCTGACCCATTCGTTAAAGGCCCCCATGGCCGGCCCGCACCAGATCTGATAGTCGATGGCCCTTTCGGGGAGACCCTGTTTGGCCCACAGCGACGCCTGCCCCAGATAGGCCCGGAACACCAGGGCCATTTTGTGCTTGGGGTCCGATTCGGCCCGATCGATCTGGCCGGGGTCACACCGCATGAAAAAAGCCCGCGTTTTTTCCCACTCCTTTTCGAAGGTGCCTTTCAAAATGGTACCTTCCACCAGCTGCCGTTGATCGGCAGGGATCTCTTCGAAGCGATCGTAGCGCTGGTACAAGTGGTAAAGCTTGGCGCCGCGCATGGAGAACATGGTTCCGCGTTTTAGCACCTGGACCTTGACGCCCATTTCGAACATGTCCGCCGCCGGTGCCATGGTGATGTCGGCCTGGCGGGCTTCAGAGAGCATTTTTTTCACCAGGACAGCGGTATCCGCCTCGACGCAGGACTGGTTGATCGAACCGGTCAGGATGTAGGCTGCCCCCATGGCAAAGGCCGCCGCCGCCGATCGCGGTGTGGCGATGCCGCCGGCAAGGCCCACGCGCAGTGGTACGGCATAGCCGTGGGTCCGGGCCATTTCATCGCGCAGCGCGATCATGGTGGGAAACAGGCCCAGGGCCGGGCGGTTGTCGGTGTGGCCGCCCGAGTCGGCCTCGGCCGTCAGGTCCTGGGCCACGGGTATGCTGCGGGCCAGTACGGCCTGGGCTTCACTGATGGCGCCGCGTTCAAGCAGCTGCCGGAGATGCTTTTCGGCCGGCGGGGCGAAAAATTTTCGCGCAACCTCTTCCCGGGAGACCTTGGCCACGATCCGGTTGGGACAGACAATCTCTCCCCGCTCGTCGCGGTGGATGCCGTGCAGGCGATACTGGATCAAGGGCGCCGTCAGGTCCAGATAGGCCGAGGCCGAGACCAGGCGGATGCCCTTGGCCAGGTAAAGGTCGACTGTTTTCTGCTCCAGGACCATGTCATTGGGGCTGTGTATCAGATTGAAGCCGTAAGGTACTGCGCCCAGGCGGCCTTGAAGCTCGTCGATGGCTGCTTCGATCTGCTCGAGCGATAGCCCGCCGGCACCGAAAAAGCCGATCATGCCGGCCCTGCCGGCGGCCTCGACCATCGCTGTGGAGGTGATGCCGTTGGCCATGGCGCCGCAGACGTAGGCGAAGCGCAGGCCCAGATCCGACTTGAAGCCGGCGTCGCCAAGGGATTCCAGGGCCAGCGGCGGTGACCAGCCCAAAAGGGGAAGGCTGCCCGACGACCGCTGCGGTGTTGCGCCGAGTAGAGCGCTGCCGTCCTGGGCCAGGCCGATTTGACCGTTCATGTCGACCACGAAAACCGGTCGGGCAAGGTTGCGGACCGCATCGAAAAAAGCCTGGTCACCGTTTTTGGGCAACTGCCGGGCTGGCGTCCAGAAGCCATGACTGTTCATTGTCCTCTCCGTGTAACTGTGGGGTGACGGCCTGCGCCAAGCGCTCCATGACGTGACCGACGGCCTGTTGAACGGCCGGGGCATCGGGCAGGGAACGGGCGATCGCCCCCAGGTGGCCGCGATTGCTGGCCTGGATCAAGGTTTCGGTAAAGTTGATGTCGAAAACCCAGCTCAACTGGAGCAGCTTGAAATCGTTCAGGCTCTGCATCTGGTGCAGATTGGCGATCTGCCGGTTGGCGATGGAACGAATGATCTGCACGTTCCAGGTCGGCCGGTCGGGCAGGTTCAGAACCACTGTCGAATCGGGTCGATCGCGGTGCCGGTAGCAATCGGCAAATACGCGCCAGATGTCCAGTTTATCAGCATCGCGGATCAGTCGCCGGAACAGCGCTGATTCCGGTGCTTGGCGGGTGGGCAGGCGCCGCACATTGTGGTAGCGGATGGCATCGACGATAATCCGTTTGGCGTCGGGCGGCAGTGCATTGAAGGCCGCTGCCTGGGCCAACGCGTCGATCCCCAAGGTGGCGTGGTTGGCCGATTGACGGTCGTTGAAGGTGCCGAAACGGCGATACTGGGTGAAACGTCCGATGTCGTGAAGCAGCGCGACGGCGTCGGCCGTCATCAGCTGCGCGTCTGTCAGCCCGATAGCCTGTCCGATCCGGTGGATATTCCGGCAGACCCGTGCCGTGTGATCGATTTTCAGCGCAAGGGGGCCGTCGGTGTCGGCATCGCCGGTCAAAAACGAGCGCGCGTAGGCCTCAAACCAGGATTTCAGTCGGGTTAATCGATCGGGATCCATGGGCAAATCGCTTATCCTCGGGGATGGTATTTTTTGTGGGCGGCCACCAGGTGGCGTTGGGCGATGTGGGTGTAGATCTGGGTCGTGGCGATATCGGCGTGCCCCAGCATCGTCTGAACGGCACGCAAGTCTGCCCCGCCTTCGAGCAAATGCGTTGCAAAAGAGTGTCTTAAGATGTGAGGCGTGATCTTTTTATTTAACTTTGCCCGGCGGCCATAGCGACCCACAATGTTCCAGAAGCTCTGGCGCGTCATGGCGCCCCCCCGCCGGGTGACGAAAAGGTGGACGCTGGCCCGGTGTTGCAGCAGGGCCGGCCGCGCCCGGGACAGGTAGTCCCGGACGGCCGCCAGGGCCGGGCCACCGACCGGAACCATGCGTACTTTGGACCCTTTTCCGAAAACCCGTACGAATCCGGCCTCCATGTTGATGCCGGTCATCTCCATCTGAATCAGTTCGGAAACGCGCAGGCCGGCTGCGTAGAGAAGCTCGAGCATGGCGGCGTCCCGCAGGCCTTCGGGTTTGCTGCGATCCGGCGCCTGAATGAGGGCTTCCACTTCGGCCACGCTGAGGACATCCGGCAGTTTCAACCCGATCTTGGGCAGCTCGATCTGCCGGGCGGGGTTTTTGGTGAGCACCCTCTCATGGGTCAAAAACTTGAAAAAACCGCGCAGTGTGACCAGGTGCCGGGCCCGCGAACGCGTGCTCAAGCCCTGGTCCCTGAGATGGATCAGGTAGGTCAGGATCACGCCGGTGTCGATGTCGGCCACCGTGCCGACGTGCCTGCCCTCCAGAAAACCGCCGAATTGAATCAGGTCCGTGTGGTAGGCCGCGATGGTCTTTTCGCTCAGGCCTTTTTCGATCTCCAGAAATGTCCGGTACTGGTCAAGCCGCTGCAGAAAGTCGCTGGCACCGGGCATGTCACACCTCGAGGACCGGGAAGAAGGGGGTCGGGTCGTTGAGCACCTGGGCACCGTTTTCCCGCACCACGACCTGATTTTCCATGCGGACGCCGCCCCAGTCTGGCAGATAGATGCCGGGCTCCACGGTGACGATCATGCCCGCTTCCAGGGGGTCATCCCGGACGGGGCTCAAGCGGGGCGCTTCGTGGACCGCCAGGCCGGTGCCGTGTCCGAGGCCATGGCCGAATTTGCCCCCATAGCCACTCCTTTCGATGTGATCGCGGGCGATTTTGTCTACCTGGGTGCCGCCGGCACCGGCCACGATGGCCGCGATGGCCATGTCGCGGGCCTTGACAACCGTGTCGAAAACGCGCTTGAAGGTGTCGTCGGCGCGGCCCAGGATAAACGTGCGCGTCGTGTCAGAGCAGTAGGCGTCCAGCCGGGCGCCCCAATCGACGATGATCGGTTCGCCCACGGCCAGCGGGCGGTCTGTCGGCACGGCGTGGGGCAGGGCGCTGTTCGGTCCCGAGGCCACGATTACCGGAAACGACAATTGCTGCGCCCCGGCCTCCCGCATGGCCTTTTCCAAGGACCAGGCCACCTGCCGTTCGGTCATTTTCGGGCGGATGGTTCCCACGACGTCGCTGAAGGCTGATTCGGCCAGCCGCAGGGCCTCGACGGTTCGCTGGATTTCGTCCTCTGATTTGATTTGACGCAGGGATTCCACCAGGTTCTCGGTGGCCACCAATTCGACCGGCGGCCGGCTCTCGGCAAGTACCTTGGCGTAGGCGGCGTGGTTTTTACAAGAGAGGCGGACGCTCTCGAATCCGAGGCGGCGGATATTCAAGTCCGCAACGATGCCGGCCAGTTCGGCCTCGAGTCCTTTTTTGTAGCAGACGATTTCGAATCCCGACGCTTCGGTCTGGGCCTGGAGCGTAAAACGACTGTCGGTCGCCAAGACCAGATGGCGATCGGAAATGATCAACACACCGGCGGATTCGTCGAACTGGTTGTCTTCACTGTCAAAACCGCTCAGATAGTAGCGATTCTCCTGGACTGAGACCAGCAAGGCATCCAGCGACAGGCCGGCCAGTGCCTGTCTGATCCTGGCGATACGATTTTCGATGATGGTATCCACTGCATTTCCCTTCCCCGTTTAAAATGGCTGCGACGCAATCGATTGACAGCGCAGGTCCCTTTTTAATATGATTGAAGCCGCTTTACAAGGCACACCATCAACGTTTTCCCAATGGACAGGGGCAGGTCGGCTGCCTCAGAGACGGAGATGTCAAGATGAAAATCGATACCCATGGTCGTATCGACGCGGCCTTTTGCGGTAAGGCCGTTTTTGTGGATGCCGGCGCCAGCCGGGTCGAACTGGTCACGACGCCGCAGATGGCCGCCGACGAAAAGGGCCTTGTCCACGGCGGTTTCATTTTCGGTGCGGCAGACTATGCCGCCATGATTGCCGTCAATCACCCCCATGTTGTCCTGGGAGCCTCGCAGGTCAAATTTCTCAAACCGGTTCGGGTGGGCGAGACGATCGTCGTCAAGGCCCGCGTCGAAGCGGTCAGCGGAAGCAAGCATCAGGTTTCGGCGCATGCGAGCCGGGATGGTCAGGATGTCTTTGAGGGGGTGTTCACCTGCTTCGTTCTGGACAAGCATGTCTTGGATTGAAGCCTCGGCGGACGCCAGGCGCGTGGGATGGCGTTCGACAACATTTCGCTTAATGCATATGGAAAGGATGGTCACCAATGGCAACGCGAGTCGGTGTATTGTTGTCTGGATGCGGTGTTTTTGACGGTTCCGAGATCCACGAAGCCGTGCTGACGCTGCTGTTCTTAGATCGTGGCGGGGCAGCCGTGCGATGCATGGCACCCGATGTGGACCAGCTGCACGTGATCGATCACCTGACCCAGCAGGAATCGGATGAACGGCGCAATGTGCTGGTCGAATCCGCCCGTATCGCCCGTGGCGACATTCAGGATGTCGCTTCGGTCAGCGCTGCGGACCTGGACGCGCTGATTATTCCCGGTGGGTTCGGTGCTGCCAAGAACCTCAGCGATTTTGCGGTCACGGGGCCCGATGCAACCGTCCATCCCCAGGTCCAGCGCCTGCTGGAAGAGATGGCCGGCCAATCCAAGCCCATCGGTGCAATCTGTATCGCTCCGGCAACCTTGACCCGTGCCCTGGGCGTGCGGCAGCCCCGGGTGACCATCGGCAATGATGTCGGTACCGCGGCGGGCATCGAGACCATGGGCGGCACCCACAGCGATTGCGTTGTGGAAGATATTTGCGTGGACGAAAAAAACCGTATCGTTTCGACCCCGGCCTATATGCTCGGCCCCGGTATCAAAGAGGTCGCCGTGGGCATCGAAAAGCTGGTCGACCGCATCCTGGCCATGTGCTGAGCCGCTGGGACGGGCCCAGCTGTCGCCATTGGCAAGCGCATTGCCCGGTTCAATCTGGCCACCGGCCGCGCGCCTGCGCTGCTTGCCATTGAAATGATTGTTCAAAATCCAATGAATGTGATAAGAAAACCCGATTCGTCCAGCTGGTCGCCGGGGAAAATTCAGCGCCAACGACAGCCGTGAGCGCCCGCGGGAAAAGGAGAACGTACCATGCGAATCGGGCTGATCGCCCTACTTTCAGCCGCCGTCATACTCGGCTGTGCATCTGCACCCCATGAAAAAAACCGTCGTGCCTTGGAACAGGTCCAGCCGGGGGAGACCTGGGAAACGGTAGTGGCTTCAATGGGGCCTCCGAACATTCGCCGGGATATCACCGACCGACGTTTTGTGGCCTATTACCAGACCAAACCCAACGTGACCTCCAATCCGGCCGTTAGCACGGCCTTGTGCACTCCGATCGCGGTTGAAGACGGTCAGGTGGTCCTGGTGGGCGAAGACCCGACCGTGCCGTGGACGCAGGCTGAAAAGGCGCGTCAGCGCCAGGCTGAGATCGATCAGCGCAACCGCCGGGGAGCCCAAACCGCGCGGCTGCAAGCCGAGGCCGAACGCCGCCAGAAAATCGAAATGCTCGAACAAAAGGTCAGGCCGGTGCCAGCTTCCAAGGCCAGCTTGAACCTTACACTGTACCGCCAACTGCTGGCCCTGGATCCCGGCAACCCCCGCTACCGGAAAAAAGTGGCTTTCTATCAGGAGAAATGGGAACGTCAACAACAGGCCGCGCAGGCCAAGGCCCAAGAGGCGGCCGAAGCGGAAAAGCGCCAGGCCTGGATTCATGACCGTGCGGCGCGCAACCAGCAGCTGCGCCAATACACCGGCAACGAAGCCGCCCAGGTGGCTGTCCACGACATGGGCAATGGAAGCGTGTACGTCTGGGTGAAAAACACGGGCAGCCAGGTGATCACCACCCATCCCGACCACTTTACCCTTGTGGGCGAGGACGACAAGGCTCTCGAGACCGAGATCAGCGACAGCCTGGATCGGGTGGTGGAACCGGGCGGCATTTCGCACGGCAGGATCGTTTACCGCAGTGATGCCATGATCCAGGCCCTGATCTTTGAAAATCCGGCTTCCGGCCGGATTACCAAGTCCTTCCAATAGCGCGTTCTAGCGCATCAATCCCGGCAGGAACAAGGCGATCTGGGGGAAGGGGATCATCAACATCACGCCCACCACCAGGGCGATGAGCATCGGGACGACCCCCTTGAAGATGACTTCCAGCGGGACGGTCCGGGCAACGCCGCTGACCACATAGACGTTGACGCCCACGGGCGGCGTGATCACGCCGATCTGGGTTACCAGGACGATGATGACTCCGAACCACATGGGGTCGTACCCCATGGAAACGATCACCGGGTAGAAGATAGGGACGGTCAGCATGATGAACGCCAGGGCATCGATAAAACACCCTCCAACCAGGTAGACGCCGATAATCAGGGCCATGACCACGGCGGACGGCAGGTTGAACCCGGTTACCCAGTTGGCCACATCGAACGGAATCCGGGTAACGGCCAGAAAATGGCCGAAGATGGTCGCACCGGCTACGATCACCAGGACCATGCAGGAGATTCGCGTGGTTTCAAAAAGCGCCTGAATGAACCCCTTGACACTGATGTTGCGGCGAACGACGGCGATGACAAGGGTTCCCATGGCACCGATGGCGCCCGCTTCCGTCGGGGTAAAGATACCGAAAAAGAGGCCGCCCATGACCAGGGTGAACAGGATCAGGGTCTCGATCAGGCCCGACAGGGATGCCATTTTATCCTTGAAGCTGGTTCGGGGGCCCCGCGGAGCCAGTTCGGGCCGCAGATTGACCCAGATGACGACGGCCAGAATAAAAAGCAGCGTTAGGAGAATGCCCGGGAGGACGCCGGCCATGAACAGCTTGCCGATGGACTGCTCGGTCATGATACCGTAAATAATGAAAATAACACTGGGCGGGATCAAGATGCCCAGGCTGCCCCCGGCCGCCACAACGCCGGTTGCCAGGCTGTCATGATAGTGGTACTTTTTCATTTCGGGAAGCGTCACGGCCGCCATGGTGGCCGCCGTGGCGTTGGTGGAGCCGCAGATGGCCGAAAAGCCGGTACAGGCCCCCAGGGTAGCCACGGCCATTCCGCCCGGCCAATGGCCGATGAAGGTATAGGCCACCTTGAACAGGCGGCTGCTGATGCCCGAGTGAAAGGCGATCTGGCCCATGAGGATGAACAGGGGTATCACGGTCAGATTGTAGGACCCGAAAACCTCGAACAGGTCCCTGGCCATGAGGCTCAGGGCGGCGTCCACGCTCACCAGATGGGCGAAGCCAACCATGCCGAGCAACGCCATCAGGAAACCGACCGGCATCTTGGTGAAGATCAGGACGAACAATAAAACGAGGCCGGCAATGCCGGCCATAGTGGGACTCATCGACACGGTTTCCTTATCGTTTAGAATCGCCCATCAACGCCGGTTCGAAGCGGTGGGCTGAAATGCTTTCCAGGACCACGATGCGCAACCGGCGCAGAGCACGACGCTGAGCATGGCGCATCCCATGCCAATGCCGAAAACAAACGGGTGGATGGGAATCTGCAGGGTCATGGAAACTTCGCCGCTGGCCTTGAGGTCGACGGCATAGCGCATGCACTGCCAACCGACGACCGTGAACAGCACTGCGCAGATTCCGGCATTGAGTGCTTCGACGACATACTGCACGCGCCGCGGCAGGCGCTGCACCAAAAAATCGACCGCGATGTGCCCCTGATCCACGGAGGTGCGGGCCAACGAGAAGGATACGAATACGGCGCCGAGCAGCCCCACGATTTCATAGGTCCCGGGTATGGGGTGGCGAAAAAAACGTAGACCGACATCCAGGCAGGTCAGTGCCATCATCCCCACAACGGCCGCAGCGGCGACGGTGTTGAACAGCGAGGCCAGCCGCTGGACGAACCCGGTAAGCCGTTCCAATCGGCGGCTCCCGCTCAGTTCTGGCCGGAGACGGCGCCGGTCAACATGTCGACATAGGCTTGGCCGTCCAGCTTGGCGGCAGCGGCACCGGTTATGTAATCATCGATGATGGGGCGTACCTTCGCTTTCCAACGCTCGGATTCATCATCGTCGAGCGCGATCATTTCGTTGCCCAGTCCGACGGCAAATTCTCGGCCCTCCGCATCGACCTGGTCCCAACGCTCGCCATGAACATCGATCCATTTGCGGCTGATGGTCTCGAAGTGTTTCTGGATTGTGGGATCCAGTGAATCCCACTTGGCCTTGTTCATGACGACGAACATGGCGGTGGTGTAGCCGACACGGTTGCAATCGGTGGTGTATTTGACCACCTCGGCCTGTCGCCACCCCTTGAGCACCTCCATGGGCCCGAAGGTGCCTTCGACCACCCCTTTTTGCAGGGATTCGTAGGTGTCCCCCTGGGGCATGGCGACGGGTACGGCCCCCAGTGCTTCGACCACCTTGGCGCTCAGGCCGGTGGAGCGAATTTTCATTTTTTCCAGGTCGGCCAGGGTCCGCACCGGTTTCTGGGTGTGCAGCAGACCCGGACCGTGGGCGTGCAGGTACAGCACCTTGACGTCATCCAGTTCGGCGGGCCGGAATTTTTCATAAAAGGCGTTGGCCACGCGGGTGGCGGTCAAGCCGTCGGGGTAGCCCAGGGGCAGGTCGAGGGCCTCCATTACCGGAAAACGGCCGCGGGTGTAAGCAAAGCAGGACATGCCGATGTCCGAGATGCCATTGACCACGCCGTCGTAGGTCTGGTTGGCCTTGGTCAACGTGCCGCCGGGAAAGACGGTGATCTTGACCTGGCCGTCGGTCTGCTTCTCGATCTCCTCCGCCCAGGCCATGCCGGCCAGGCACTGGCCGTGGGTCGGCGGGAAAAAGATGCTGTAGGTCAAATGAACCGATTCGCCGGCATCGGCGGCGGGCAGCACGGTTGCGGCGGCGATCGCGGCGGCCGTCAGGGTCAGGGTGAACAGACGGAAACGTTTCATCGGCGCTCCTTTGGATTCGGTTAACACATATAAAAAAACCCAAGCAATCTGATATAAATGGTCATTACTGTCAACCGGTTTTTAACAATACGGTGCAGCCGGACCGCGACCGGCCCGCGCCTGGCGAGACAATGGGTAAACCTGGTTATCCGATAACCCCGGCCGTAAGGTTTTTGCGTGCCAAGCGGGTCGATTTCAAACCGTTTGCCTATCCTTACGCCGACCGCGGCGGCACCCGGCAGGCGGCCGTGCTGCTCAAGGTTCCCGAATGGCGGGTGATCAAAACGTTGGTCATGGAGACCGGCCAGGCGGTGCCCTTGCTTGTGCTTATGCACGGGAACCGGGCGGTTTCCACCCGGCAGCTGGCCCGGGCTGTCCGTGCCAAAACCGTCGCTGCGGTTCGGGCAGAAAAAACCGTGTCGTTGACCGGCTATCAGGTGGGTGGCATCAGCCCTTTCGGCACCCGACGAATCATGCCGGTTTATGTGCAGCGAACGATTCTGAACCTGGAGACGATTTTTATCAACGGCGGCAAGCGTGGTTTTCTGGTGGAGATCGACCCGATGGTGCTGATCACATGGCTGTCGGCCATACCGGTCGAGGTGGCTTCACCCGGCTGAACCGACGCGCGGCAGATGAAAGACAGGTCGTTCAAGACCAGGCCGCCAGTCCGGTGGCGACGGCCCAGAGCAGTACCACGGCCGTGGCGGCCAGACACAGCCCGCCCAGCCAGCGGTGCCACTGGTTTTCCCTGACGCGCTCATGGTATCCCAGCAGCACCGCCAACAGCACGCCGCTGAATAGTCCGCCGCCATGGGCCCAATTGTTGATGCCCGGTATGACCAGGCCGAACAGGGCGATGCCGACGACCCAGCCGCCCACCTGTCGATAGACGGCCTGTCCGTAGGCCCCACCGCGGCTTTTACCGTAGTACAGCGCCGCCCCGATCAGTCCGCACACCGCAGCGGAGGCACCGATGGTGAGCTGGACACCGGCCAGGTAGGATATCAGGAAGCCACCGCACCCGCCCATGGTGTAGATGGTCAGCATCCGGGGGGTGCCGAATTCGCGAATCACGAAAGCGGCAATCTGGCGCAAGGCCAGCATGTTGAAGGCGATGTGCAGAATTCCGCCGTGCAGGTAGGTGGCCGCGATCAGGGACCACCAGTGACCGAATTGGTCGATGGGGACGGTGCCGGTGGCACCCAGACGGATCAACCCTTCATAATCGGGGGCCAGCGCCTGCAGCGGGTTGAGTGAGAGCTGCCATCCCTGGCGGCTCACCACCAAAGCGAGCAGGTACATGGCCACATTGGCGCCGATGATGACCTGGATTATGCGGCCGCCGTCATTCATCAGGCCCGTCGAAAAAAAAGATTGTTTCCAGCGTGAGCCCGGCGAAGCGAGTCCACAGTGCGGACAGGTGGTGACATCGGCGTTGACCAAGCGGCGGCAGCGGGGACACAGCAAAGCGGCTTTTCGTGAAAGATGGTTGCCGGCCATGGGTTCTACCACCTCCACAAGACGGGATCGTCGTCAATCGATTCAACCACCGGTCGGCTGATCAGGTCCATCTGATCCAGTTCGGCCTCGCTCAAAACGACCTTCCCCGCGCCGGCATTGTCCACGGCCTGCTCGGCATTTCGGACGCCGGCGATGGCACAGGTGCCGGGTTTGGCGATCACCCAGGCCAGGGCCATCTGTGCCATGGAGATCCCCTTGCGATCCGCGATGGGGCGCAGGCCTTCCAGGGCCTTTTGGACCTGCGGGTAGACGGTCGGGTGAAACAGGCGGTTGCCGCTGCGGTGGTCGCCTTTTTCAAACCGGTGATCCGGCCCGAACCTGCCGGTCAGAAGCCCCTGGGCCATGGGCGAGTAAGCCAGCAGGGTCACCCGGTGCTGCCGACACCAGGCCGCGATGCCGGTGGTTTCCACGTGACGCCAGAACAGGGAGTAGGGCGGCTGGAGACTCTCGACGGGACCGATCGCGCTGGCCGCCTGGAGCTGATCCAGGGAAAAGTTCGACACGCCGATGGCCCGGATTTTACCTTTTTCTTTGAGGGCCATCAGGGCCTGCATGGTCTCTTCGATCGGCACCGGCTTGGCCCCGAACGATCCGGACGGCCAGTGAATCTGATATAGATCCAGGTAATCGGTCCCTATGTTTTTCAGCGAGCGCTCACACGCGGCGATCACCTGATCGTAGGCCAGGTGGTTGGCGAAGACCTTGGAGAGCACCTTGACCCGGTCCCGGCGGTTGCCGACCGCTTTGCCCAGAACGCGTTCCGAATGCCCCCTGCCGTATTCCTCGGCGGTGTCGAAGGTGGTGATGCCGGCATCCATGGCCGCGTGAACGGCCCTTTGGCTGTCGCCGTCATCGATGCCGGTCCACATGGATTTGCCGGCCTGCCAGGTGCCCATGATGATCGACGACAACTGAATATCCGTTTTCCCCAGGGCGACTGATTTCATCCTGATCTCCTTTCCGGTTGACGTGAATCGGCAATTGCCGCTCCCAGGCGTTGCGCGTCGGGTTGCCGGCTTGACCGAAAGCCTAACGCCAATTACAGTAAAACGCCTTGGCGCCATTGGCAAGGAAACGACCGCCGTGGCTTCTTTGACCCAAGCGATCCGCCACCGGCCCCGTTGCGCCGGTACGGCCCGCCGTGGCTCGGCCCCGTGAAAGGGCGTTCGTGAAAGAACATCATCGCATCGCAGTTCGAACGCTGGTGGAGGTGGTCCTGCGGACCGGTGATCTGGACAGGCGCTTTACCGCTCCCGGACGATTGCTGGACGGCATGCGGGCCCATCGGATGCTGCAGGAGCAGCGCCCGGAAGGGTTCCGGGCCGAAGTGCCGGTTTCCCTTGAAGTGGAACGACCCGGCATGGTCCTGGTGGTCAGCGGGCGCATCGACGGGGTTCATGAGACCGAGGCCGGCGTCGTCGTCGAAGAGATCAAGTCCACCACCCGGGATTTAAGGGCCGTCGCCACCGCGCCCGACCCCTGCCACTGGGGCCAGGTCAAGGCATACGCCTTCCTCTTGGCCACGACGCGGCAACTGCCGGCGGTGACCGTTCGCTTGACATACTACCACCTGGACAGCGGCAAGACCGTGACGCTGGACGAGTTGCTGACCGATCAGGCACTGGGCGCTTTCTTCCAGGATTTGATCGACCGCTACCTGGCCTGGGCCGCGACCCTGTCGCGGTGGCGCCGCATCCGCGACGCCGCCATCGGGTCCCTCGATTTTCCCTTTCCAACCTATCGCCACGGGCAGCGTGACATGGCCGTGGCGGTCTACCGGACCATTCGGGATGGCAGGCAAGCCATCATCCAGGCCTCCACGGGTATCGGCAAGACCATGGCGGCGCTGTTTCCGGCGGTCAAGCATATCGGTCAGGGGCAGATCGACCGGATTTTTTTTCTGACGGCGCGCAATACCGGCCAGGCGGCCGCCATCAAGGCCTTGGACCTTTTGCAGCAGCAGTCGCTCAGATTGAAACGGGTTTGCCTGACCGCCAAGGACCGGATCTGTTTCTGCCCCGATGCGGGCTGCAATCCGGAGATGTGCGAGTACGCCAGGGGGCATTTCGATCGACTGCCGGCCGCCCGGGAAAATGCCTTTGCGTGCGACGACTGGTATCGTGGGGTTGTCGAAACCCTGGCCCGATCCCACCGGGTCTGCCCCTTTGAACTCTCCCTGGAACTGTCCCGTTGGGCGGATTGCATCATCGGCGACTACAACTACGCTTTTGATCCCCGGGTCTACCTGAGACGATTTTTCGACGAGGAGGGCGGTGCCTATGCCTTTCTGGTGGACGAGGCCCACAACCTGGTCGAACGATCGCGTGAGATGTTTTCCGCCCACCTGTCCAAGTCGGCCTTTCTCGATCTTCGCCGGGCGATCCGGTCCGATCTGCCGGACCTGTATCGGGTGGCCGGCAGGATCAACACGTGGATGCGCAAGACCGCCAACCAAACGGCGGCCGAGGGCGGTTTTTGGGCCGAACGTCGACTGCCCGACGGATTGGCGCCGCTGCTGCGTGAATTTGTTGGCCTGTCCGAGCGCTGGCTGGCCAAAAACCAGGCCGCGCCCTACCGAGACCAACTCCTGGACCGATACTTCGCGGTCAGCGGGTTTTTAAGGGTCTGGGACGCGTTCGATGACAGCTATGTCACCTTTCGCCGGGCGGCGGGAAAAGAACTGCTGATCACGTTGTTTTGCCTGGATCCGTCGCCCCAACTGAAGGCGGCCTTGCGGCGCGCCCGGTCAGCGGTCTTTTTTTCGGCCACCATGACCCCGGCCGACTATTTCCAGCAAATACTGGGTTGTGAGTCGACCGTGACCAAACTGGCCCTTGCGAGCCCGTTTCCGTACGACCATTTCAAGGTGGTCATCGCCGGCGGCGTATCGACCTACTACACCCAGCGCCAGCGGAGCCTGAACCAGGTGGTAGCCCTGATTCGTGCCTGTGTTCGCGTCAAATCGGGCAACTACCTGTGCTTCTTCCCCTCCTTCGACTACATGGCCATGGCCGTGGATCGTCTGCGGGCGACGGCCTGGGACGTTCGCATGTTGGTCCAGGAGCGCGAGATGGACAGCGCCCAGCGGGCCCGGTTTTTGAATCATTTCGAGGATTCGCAGCATGACGGCCTGGTGGGATTCGCCGTGATGGGGGGCATCTTCGGCGAAGGCATCGATCTGGTGGGGGAAAGGCTTTGCGGAGCCGTCATCGTGGGGGTTGGCCTGCCGGCCATTTGCCCGGAAAGAGATTTAATCCGCGACTATTTCGATGGGCGGGGGGCCGGGTTCGACTTCGCCTACCGTTTCCCGGGATTCAACCGGGTGCTGCAAGCCGCCGGTCGGGTGATTCGTACGGAAGACGACCGCGGCGTCTTGATGCTGATCGACCAGCGTTTTGAATTCACCGGATATCAGGGCCTACTGCCGCCCCACTGGCAACCGGTCATCGTCCGTTCGGCGCGGCAACTGGAGATACAGCTGCAGCGTTTTTGGAACGGTGGCCAGGGCCCAAAAGGGCCATAGCCTCTGATGCCGCAAGCCATTGGCGGCCGGCCCCATTCAAGGCGCCGGGCGGACCCGCAGCGCAGCGGATCACCTTTTTGGACCGGCCGGATCGATTTCGGGGGCCGTGGGCAGCGCACCCAGACAGTAGGTGCGCCACTCGCAATCGGTCATGTCGCAATCCGCGTTGCCGATCCTGAAGCAGTCCACCACCCCCGCTGAGCGCTGCAGACTGCGGACCATGGCGATGATGTCAACCTCCCCGGCAAGGTGCTCTTTTTCAGGATCGTCGCGCATGACTCTCTTTTTGGGTGCCTTCCCGGTCGAGGATGGTACCCTGCGGTTGGCAGCAAAAGATCGATGGTGCTCGATCATCAATAGGCGCTCATCATGGTGGTAGAGGGGGTTTTGACCTGGTAGCGGCTTTCCTCGGTACAATCGATGGCACTGTAGCTGATGCTTTTGGCAGTGATCAGATGAAATTCCTGGACATCGTGCAGGATTTTGCAGCTTTTCAGGCATTCATCTTTCGGGTAGTTCCGCTTTTCGCAGGTTTTACATGGAGAAGATATCATTTGGATCTCCTTTCATGACAGGTTCCACAGCTTCGACAACGGTTTGCGAATCCGATACCCGCTGCACCGTCCAGCCGGTTGGCAACGCTGGACATGAATGCATTCAGTTACGCTTGTTACCCTTATCGTCGGTCTGAATCAAAATGTCCATAGAGCGGCAGCTTCATTTTGTTGGGTCGAAACCCCATCTCCCGGGAGAAAATCCCGAGGTTGGCCGATCTGACGGTGAGAAGCGATCGCCGGAGAAGCGGACGCTGCGATGGGTTTCGCAAATTCCATTTGACCCGGTCGGGAAATGAATCTACTATCTGGCGCCGTTGGCCGTTGGATACTGACCACCCCCAGCCTGCTTACCCGTGACCAATGCCGAAAACGGTACAAAACCGAATCATTTACGATCATGAGCTGATACAGCGGCTGCAACAAGGGGACCAGTGGGTGTTTCATCTGATGGTCCGACGCTTTCGCGAGCGGCTGTTTGGCACGGCATTCGGGATCACCCTCGATGAAAGGGAGAGCCGGACGATCGTTCAGGAAGTGTTCTTTCAGGTTCACGGTGCCATCGACGCGATTGCCCACGACAGGCCGTTGACGGTCTGGCTGCAGCGCCTTACCGTGAATCGCAGCCTCACCCTTAAGCGTCGCTGGGCCCGTCTCATCAGGTGGCGCAAAGCCGCCGGTAGTCTGCCCCGCAAGCACACGACACCCGCCGATCGGTGTCGGCAGCGAACCGAGGTCCTTTTGAAACGGCTACCAGACCGGATCCGAACGGTTTGGGTGCTCAAGGAGCTGGGGAGCCTTACCGACGACGAGATTGCCGATGCGGCCGGAATCGATTTGCCGGAGGTGCGGTCCCGCTATTTACGGGCGCGCGCTGCGATCCACGCCAACTTCCAGCTGGACGCCGACAACCAATCGGCGCCGGCTGAGGCTCCCTGCGCTGAAAAACAATTGTACCGATACCTGGACGGCGATCTGGATGTTTTGGAGAAAGCGCGCCTCGACATCCACATGGAGAAATGTCAGCCCTGTCGCCACCGGGTGGCCGTGATGTCGACTTTTTCAAGAATTTTCCGGGAGCGGGTTCAACTGGCCGTCGCGCAGGTCGATTTTGCATCGCTTGAAAAAGAGGTGCTCTCCAGCACCCGCATGCGGGATTATGAAGCGCGCGACTACTCCGCACTCAAAACCTTTCTGAAGTTCGCCATACCGGCCGCCGTGATTACCGGTCTGATGATCTTTTTTGCGGCTTGACACACGATTCGATCCGCCCCAATCGTCCGGCGGGTTTTTCTGGCACAAGGCAACCCATGGGTGTCGCGCTCTATTTCAGCAACCAGTTGATGCCGTTGGCGGACAAGCTCTGGGAGAACCTGACACCCACCGGCGACCCGGGTACCATATTGGACCCACCGGTCGTGGTCGTTCCCAACATGAACCTTTCCAAGTGGATCAAACTGACCCTGGCCCGCAAGTCCGACATCTTCATGAATGTGGCTTTCGAGTACTTGGAAACCGGTCTGTGGCGGATGCTGCGGACCCTGGATCCCGACCCGTCAGCCGATCGCCAGCTGGCGGAAAGCGGCCAACTCACCCTGTTGCTGTTTTTCATCCTGATGTCCAGTGACCGTGACGAGCGCGCCCTGGCGCCCGTCAATCGCTATCTCTACCAGGTTGAGGACGGCGCCGCGGGCGATCTTGAGATTCGCTGCTGGCAGCTGGCCGAACAGCTGGCAAGGTTGTTTCAGGCATACGAATATCATCGGGCGGACATGATCGACCGTTGGTTGGCGACGGACCGGGGCGGTGCGGCCGGTGAACCTCATTTTTCCGACGCCATGGAGCGCTGCCAGCAATGGATCTACCTCAGACTGCACCATTTGAAGCGGCGCCTGGCCCGGCCGCTACGGTCGCTCGGCGACTATGCCCGCGAGATTACCGGCGCTGCCGGTTTCGGGGGCGGTAGTGCGGGCCGCGGGCCGCGGCCGCGGGTTCACTTTTTCGGCCTGTCACAGCTCGCCCCCTTCCATCTGCAGGTGATGGACCGGCTTCAATCCCGTTTTGACATCCACATATACAGCCTCAATCCATCCCGCGAATACTGGGAGGACATTCGCACGCCCCTCGAACGCCGGTGGATGGCACGCACGCGCGTCGATCGCCTGCGGCTCAGGGAAGACGAGATCCTGGCCGGCGAACTCTTCGGGGATGCGGACCACCCCTTATTGTCGGCTTGGGGCAAACCCGGGCGCGAGAGCATCCGCATGCTGTGCCAGTTGAGCGGTTATGACTTTCAGGCCGGTTTCGAAGAGATCCAGCGGGACCGATCCGTGCTGGGTGCCGTCGCCCACGGACTGCTCACCCTCGATGCGCCCGGTGAACCGGCCGGGCCGCTGGAACAAGACACCTCCTTGCAGATCGTGGCCTGTCCGGGCATCCGCCGGGAAGTCGAAACCGTTTACAACAGCATCGTTTACAACCTGGAAAAAGATCCGGACCTGTGCATGACCGACATCGCCGTAATGGTGACGGACATGAACCGCTACAAACCGGTCGTGGATGTGGTCTTCAACCGGCGCCCCGCCCGGATCACCTACAATCTGGTGGATGCCAACGCCCGCGAGGAGAGTGTTTTCGCCCGGGCCGTGATGGCGATCATGGAGCTCGCCCGGGGGCGCTTTTCCAGAAAACCGGTCTTCGACCTGCTGCGCAACCCCTGTGTCATGCTGCGTTGGGGGTACGGGCCGCCAGCCCTGGCGGTCTGGATTGGATGGACCGATGCCCTGGGCATCTTTCACGACTACGAAGGTGACGCCGGCGGTGGCGAAAGCCTGCCGGCCGCTGGTCAGTACACCTGGCGCCAGGGCTTGGAGCGGCTGCGATTGGCCCGCATCATGACCGCACCCGACGCCGTTCCCGGTTCGCCAGAGCCGCATTTCCAGGGATTGGTTCCCTACCGCGACATCGATGCCGGCGATGACCGGCTGATAGAACAGTTCTGCCTGATCGTGGAAACGCTGCAGCGTGCCGTGGCAACCTTGAAGAATGCGTCGGCCTCGGCGCGGATATGGCGGGAGCGTCTGTTGGCGGTGCTCGATCAATTCATCCGCATATCGGCTGACATGCAAGGCGAGTCGGCCGTCTTTCAATCCCTGGTTCGAAGCCTGGACCACCTCCTTCTCTTTGACGACCTGATGCAGGTGCAGCCCGGGCATCCGTTGACGGCCGAGGCTCTTTGGGTGTTTGTTCGCGCCCACCTGGAAGGACTCTCGGGCGGGCAGGGGGATTACCTGACCGGCGGCGTGACCGTTTCCGCCTTGATGCCCATGCGGCCGATCCCGTTCAAGATCGTCTACATCCTGGGCCTCGAAGAGGGCCGATTTCCCGGCCAATCTCCGGAAAGCCGCTTGGATTTAAGGTGCCGCCAGCGCCGGATCGGCGATATCACACCGGTGGAACGCAACCGCTACCTCTTTTTGGAAACCCTGATTTCGGTTGGCCGTAAACTGTACTTGAGCTACGTGGCCCGCGACCTGTGCAAGGATCGCGACCAGGCGCCCTGTTCGGTGATTCATCAGCTGCGGCACTACCTTGAGCAGGCCGTCTTGAGCGGCCGGGCCTTCAAGGTCGCCCGAATCCCCATGCGGGCCGACAGTGCCGCCTACCTTGCGCCGGATGCGGTCAACCACTGGTCGGACGTGCTGGTCAACCGCAGCGTTGCCCAACAGCTGATCGGCTACCGCCGGCATGGGCAATGGGAGGCCTTTATCCAACGGGCAACTCCCGACGAACAGGCCGCAGCAGCCCGTTGCCAGCCTGATTTCGGACTGCCCCAAGATCCCCCGGCCGATCGTTGTCCCCCCAACGGTGCTTTGACCATCGCCGATCTGCGGCACTTCCTGTTAGACCCCGTGGCCGTGGCGGTTCGGCATCATCTGGGGGCCGCCGAGATGGACGATGTCAAGGCCGAGTTGGCCGAAAAGACAGATGAACCGCTGCGGTCGCAGTTTCCCGTCGATTACCACCTGCGCACCCATCCGCTTCATTTGTGGCTGACGGGGCAGATGACCGCACCCCGCCTGGACCGGGAAGCGGATCGACTGTCGGCCGGAATCGATGCGGTATATGCGGACCTGGCCCGCAAAAGTCGGGTTCCGACCGGTGCTTTCGCCCTTGATGATCGCACCCGGGTGAAGCAGGAGGTGATGATCATGGGGGGGTACCTGATCCCCGTCATCGAGAAGATGCGTGCAGCCGCGCAGTGTTTTGGCGGTGTGTCCGTGGGTGCCGCCACGGCGGGCAGCGGCGCCATGGTTGCCGACCTCACCGTCGATCCGGTCACCATCGACCTGCCCATTGGCAGCGACCAATCCCTTCCTGACGCCATCGAGTTGAGCGGCGCGCTGCCATGGGTCTGGCAAACGGCGGAAGGGCAATGGCACTGCCTGGTGATCACCGGCGCCACACACAAGCACCGCGGCCCGGACAAATATGTTCTGGCGCCCTTGCTGGCGTTCATGGTCCTTTGCGCGGGTTCGGCGGCCAGCCCCCTGGTCATCGGCAACCAGGTCGTCATCCACATTGCCTACCGGCAAGGCGTCCAAAGGTTCGAATACCGCTTGCACCCCGAGCTTGCCCGGCGCTATCTGACCGATCTGGCCGTTGATTTTTACACCTTGTCGCCGCTGGTCTGGCTGCCTTTCGCGTCGGTCGTCGGCCAGACCGGTCTGCGGCGCGGCATTGTTGCGGAACGGATCGGTGCCGCTGACCGAACGGTCTTTTATGCGTCCATGACTGCACTGTATGCCGAAAACGCGGACACGATCGCCGGTTTGGCCGGTGCCGCGGTGCCGCCTGACATTATTGACATCGCCCGACGGCGCTTCAGGATCTTTTTGTCATGAGCGTTGCCAACGTCCCCACCGTCTTGACCGCTGCGGCCGTCGATGCCATCGACCTTTCCCGGCACGCCCTGGTCGAAGCGTCGGCCGGTACGGGCAAGACCTACACTATCGAGCATCTGGTGCTGCGCCTGCTGCGGGAGACACCCGATCTGCAACTGGCGAACCTTCTGTTGGTGACTTTCACCGAAAAGGCCGCCGGCGAGCTGAGACAACGCATCCGCCGCAAAATCGAGCAGGTATTGCGCGATGATCTGGAATTGGCGGTTTCGGTCCAGGCCAAATTTCGTGATACGCTGGATAATTTCGACAGCGCCACCATCACCACCATTCATGGTTTTTGTCACACCTTGCTGAAAATGTTTCCCTTTGAGACCGGCAGCCTGTTCCGGCAGGAACTGGTAGAGGATCAACCGCTGCTGGAGACGCTCCTGCGTGACCAGATGCGCACAAAGTGGCCGCGCCGTTACGGCGACCGGCTTGGGGCCCTGCTGGCCCTGTCCGGGGTTGCCGCCGACTCGGATCGCTTCGTCCGTGCCACGGTTCATCTGGCCCAAACCATTGACGCCGACCGCGCCCGGGCGGTGCTGATTCCCGACCCGACCCAACTGGAGATCGACGGTTTGTGGCAAGCCGCCAGCGATGCGGTGGTGAGGCTCAAGACAGCGGTGGGGCCGCCACCGCGCCTGTCGCGCGATTACGCCCAGCTCAACATCAACCAGCGCACCCGGACGGCCACCATCGAGAACTTCGTGGCGCCCCTCGAGCAGGCCCTGGCCCGCATGGGTGATTCGGAGACCGTGCTGCCGGCCCTGGTCCCACTGGCGGACTTGCTGCTGGCCAAAAAAAGTTCGCCGGCGGGCGCCGCGGCCGAGCGCCTGATTCCGGAAAAGTGGCTCAAATCAGGCCCAAACCTGCACGCCTGCCCAGGGTTGCCGGCCATCAAGGCGATCCTCGACGAGCTGGTCCCATTGCTGACGGCATTGTCGCATCTGCTGACGCTCGATACGGTGGATCAATTGCGACGGGACGCCCGGGCCCTGAAGCGGCGCAACGGATGGATCAGCTACCAGGATATGCTGACCCGCGTGGCCGGTTTTCTGGACAAAGAGGAGGCTCACGCAGGCATTCAGGCTATCCGACATCGCTACCGCGTGGCCTTTGTGGACGAATTTCAGGACACCGATGCGGTGCAGTGGCGCATTTTCAGGAGGCTTTTTCTGTGCGCGCCCACAAACGCATCCGACAATCGGCTGTTTTTGATCGGCGACCCCAAACAGGCCATATACAGCTTCCGCGGCGCAGATGTGTTTACCTACCTGGAAGCGCGTCGCCACATGCAAACCCTCGCTGCGGCCGGGGCGGCCAACCTTTATGGCCTGGCCATAAATTGGCGCAGTGCGCCGCCTCTGGTGGCGGCGTTCAACCGGATTTTCGTGCAAAAGGCCTGGTTCGGCACGCCGGACCCCACAAACCCTTTCCAGATCGGCTACACACCGGTGGACTCGCCGACCCCCGACCGCTTGGCCGGCGCGATGATGTCGGACCCATTGCGGCGAGCGGTCTTCAATGTCGTCGACCTGAGCGACGCCTCCAGCCACAGTATGGCCAAATCGTGGCTGGCCGGGTTTATCGGCCGGGAAATTCAGCATCTGATCGGTATGGGGCGCATTCGCATCACCTACAGCGACGGTGCCGACCGGCCCTTGAATTACGGCGACATCGCCATCCTGGTCAGAAGCCAGTCCGAATTCGCCGCGATCGAACCGGTGCTCAAAGCCGGTGCCATTCCCCACACCTATTATCGCCAACCCGGTCTGTTTCAATCTCTGGAGGCCCATTGGCTGAGCATGGTGCTGCATGCCGTCTGCTACCCGCAGCGGTCCGCAGCGGTCCGTATGGCCATGCTGACGCCCTTTTTCGATCTTTCCCCTGCGGCCTTGGCAACCTGGCCGGAGTTGCCTGCCGATCATGCCGGCCAGCGCCTGCTCGATCGCTGGTACCAATACGCCGGGGCGCGGCGCTGGGGCGCCCTGTTCCAATCCCTGATGGAAGATTCCGGCCTGGCCATGCGACACGGCCACGAGCCCGGCTGGTCGCGCACGGTTGCCAACCTCCAGCAGCTGCTCGATCATCTGGCGGTATCGGCGTTGTGCGCCGGTCTGGACATTTTTGAACTGGCGGCCCTGCTGGACGGTCTGCGCCGATCTGACATCCACCTGGGAACCAATGAGGACATCCACGCTGTCGACGCCGAAGGCGACAAGGTTCAGGTCATGACCATGCACATGAGCAAGGGCCTGGAATTTCCGATCGTTTTTGTCGCCGGCGGTTTGACGGCACCGGTTGAGCGCGGCATGCATGTCTATCATGCCGCCGATCCGGCGCATCCTGGACAAACGGTTCAAAAAGTGATCGACCTGACCGCTGCAACCGGCGACCGGCAGGTCGAAAAAGAGCGTGAAGACGAAGACAAACGACTTTATTACGTGTCGCTGACGAGGGCAAAGGGTAAGTTGTACATTCCCTATTACCCCCACGTCGGCAAACAACCCTGGCGCGGGCCGGTCTGTCGATTTGTCTCGCCCAGCGTCGCCGCCGCCGTTGACGACGGCACCGCACTGGCCCCGGACGGGTGGCACCGCCTCACGGCGGCACCTGTGCCGGACCCGGACGCCAGGCACACCGAAACGGCGACACCCGCTGTTGATTTACCATCCGTGCAGTTACTGCCCCCGCAGGCGGATTTCCGGCAGCGCCGTGTCGCTCTGGAGTCTTTTACCAGCATTGGCCGTCTCGTCGACCGCGGCGGCGACAGCCGCATGGCGCCCCCCTCGTTTTACCCGGGCGATGCGGTGACGCGCGACAACGACGAAGCCAGTGTCCGCCGGCCAACCGGGGCCATGGCGTACGACCACCCGCAAGACCTTCCCGGCGGTGCCGACGTGGGATCCATGTTCCATCAGATTTTCGAGCACATCGATTTTCAGACCGTCCTTTTGGGACCGGTGGATCTGTTGAGCGACGATCAGACATGCCGGGTTGTAGACGCGGCCATGTCCATGTATCGCATCGAGGCCCGTTGGCGGGCTCAGATCGCCCGGATGGTTGCGGCCACCTTGAGAGCACCGGTACAGGCTAATGGCACCGCCTTTGCCCTGGGTGCGCTGGCCCCTGACCAGCGACGGCATGAAATGGAATTTTTTTTCCCGCTGGCGGAGCCCGTGTCCGCCCATGGGGCGGGTACCAGATGGGACCAGTCCACCGGGCCCCGCCGGGGCGTGGTCATGCGCGGTTTTATCGACCTGGTGTTCAAGTGGCACGAGCGCTATTATCTGGCCGACTGGAAATCGAACTGGCTGGTGGATGGCTATGGCGCCGAGGCCATGGCCGCGGCCATGACAGCCGCCGGTTACGTCATGCAGTATCGACTCTACACCGTCGCGCTGCTGCGCTGGCTGCGCCAGCAGCTTGGAAACCGCTTCGATGCGCACCGGCACTTTGGGGGCGTGTTTTATTTTTTCATCCGCGGCATGGGGCCGGACGGGCAGTCGGGCATTTTTCATGTGCCTCCGGAAGCCCTGCTGCCCATCGATGAATTGGAGCGCACCATACGACAACAGATGACAGGAACTCAGTGGTGAACGGCCCCGATCCAGTCCACGGCGATCGATACCGGCGCTATGGCATCCAGCTGCGGTGTAGCGACGGTATCGATCTGACGCCGCTCGCCCAAACCTTGGACCTGTCCGAGCTGGACATTATGACCATTCGCGATTTGGCCGGCATGGGCGCCGGGTTGGACGACAGCTGTCTGATCGCCATGCTCCTGTTGATGTTTGCGGCCATGGCCGATGGCAGTGTGTGCCTGCAACTGGACAAGATCGGTCGGCGGCGTCCGTCTGGCCGCCTAACCGATCCGGACCTCAGGGGCCTTGGGGACGGATTTGTCAATCGATTGAACGCGGGCCGCTACGACCGACTGATCGACCGGACCGGCGCCGGAGCGTTCCAGCCCCTGGTGTTGGACGGGAGCAGCGGCCATCCCCTGCTCTATTTCCAGAGGTTTCACTACCACGAACGGCGGTTGAAGCGGCGCCTGGACCGTTTCCTCGCAAGGCCCGCCGCAGCGCATCCCTCCCTTGCGACCGCTGACGCGATCTTAGACGATCTTTACGGCGACGATGCGGTGATCCGCAAGGGGGTCGGCGGCGATCCCGTCGTGCGCGATTCGTATCAGGTCGATGCCATTCGGGCCGCAATGGTCCAACCCCTGCTGGTGATTTCCGGGGGCCCGGGTACCGGAAAAACCTCTTTGCTGGCCAATATGCTCAGGGCCCTGGTGCGATCGGGCCTCGATGCCTCCCGTATCCTGCTGGCCGCCCCGACCGGGCGGGCCGCCCAGCGCATGGGCGATGCCTTGTCGGCCAATCTGGCGACCATTGCCAAACCGGATCGGCACGACCGTCAGTTGAGCGGCATGCGCGCCTCGACGCTGCACCGACTGCTGGTATTCAGCAAGCGTTTGGGCGGCTTTGTCTACAGCCTACGGCGGGCGCTTCCGGCCGACGTGGTCCTCGTGGACGAGGTCTCCATGATCGACCTGGCGATGATGGACCGGCTCTTTCAGGCCATCGATCCACGGCAGACCCGGGTGATCCTGCTTGGCGACAAAGACCAGCTGCCTTCGGTCGATGCCGGGGCGGTCTTCGCCGACCTGAAACCGATTGAGCACCAGGCCGGGGGGCGACATTTCGTGGAACTGCGCAATGTCTACCGGGCCGGCGGCAGGTTGTTGCAGCTGGCCCGGGCGATCAACGCCGGAGCGTCCATAGCGTTGGACCCGATCGGGTTCGAAAAGGCCTTGCAATTGCCTGACGGGCAGTGGGCATTTGTCGACACCGACCGCAGGGTCGAAATGGAACTGAAGTTGGAACAGTGGTGCCGTCATCACTATACCCATCCACCCGCAAAGGGTGTCGACAGCTATGTGGACCTGGTCGGCAAGTTGAACCGCCTGGTGGTTGAAAACGACCCCCTGGCGTGGGATGAACACCCAACGCTCCAGGAGAGGCTGTTCGCTTTTAGCAACCAATGCCGGGTGCTGACCCTGCTGCGCCGTGGACCGCAGGGGGCCGCCTGGTTCAACGACCGGATCGGCGATCATGTCAGGCGGCTGTCGGACCCGGACAGCGATCCCGATGGGCGTCTGTTTTCGGGGGCCCTGCTCATGGTCACCCGCAACGACGATGCGCGCGGATTGCGCAACGGCGATGTCGGCGTGGTGCTGAGACAATCCGGTGGCGGTTATCAGGTCGTTTTTTGGCGATCCGGCAGGGTGTTGAGCGTGCCCGCCGCGGGGGTGGTGGGCTGGGATCTGGCGTTTGCCATGACGGTCCACAAGAGCCAGGGGTCGGAATATGCCGATACGCTGCTGGTGCTTCCCGATGATCCCGGGCACCGTCTGCTGACCCGTGAAATCCTCTACACGGCCGCCACCCGGGCTGCCCGCAGCCTGATTGTCTGCGGCACCGCGGCGGCATTTTATACGGCGTTGCAACGCAAAATCACCAGGCACTCCGGATTGATTTTCAACCCGCCGCCACCGGCGCGTTGACACCGCCTTGTAAATTCAGTATGATATTGATAATACTGATTATAATTGGGTGCTTAAATGAACGCGATCGACCGGATCCATGCCGCCATGGTAAAAATTTTTCGCTCTGGCAGGAAACTGAGGGATCGGGTCGATCGGCCGGCCGATCGCTGCGGACGACATGAACCGATTACCCGTCGCTAACATTATCCCGCGGCCCTGTTCATATCCGTGCTGTCACGGCGCGTTTTGGTTGCGGCCCGATCCCAAGCGCGAGAGATCCCACGCCATGGTGACGGGCGAACCCGAGAACGATCCTGCCGACGAGATGCTCGATGCGATTGTCTGCCGACGATGTGGGCACGTCGTCACCGCCCGTTCGCAGCGCATCGTCGTGGACGGTGCCCACGCCCACACCTTTGCCAACCCGCAGGGCGTCGTTTTCGAAATCGGGTGTTACCGAGCGGCCTGGGGGTGCGGTGTGGTGGGGCCGGCCTCGCGTGAGTTCGCCTGGTTTACCGGCACCGCGTGGCGGATCGCTGTCTGTTCCAGTTGTCTGGCGCACCTGGGATGGCGGTTCTCGGCGCTCAGCGGTGCCGCGTTTCACGGGTTGATCCTCACGCGTCTGCGATTCAACCATTGACAACTGTTGGCCTGACACCCGCGCCGCGGCAGCGCGAAGGCGCGGACGAGTGAGCCATCAATAGGAGCGAAGCGTGCAACTGACAATCCTGAAAGCGATTCCCATCCTGGTGGCGGCCCTTTTTCTCGGCAACTGGTTTCTGTCTGAGGTCAAAAAGGCCAGAGCCGCCTGCAAACCGTGGTGGGCTCCTTATCTCACGGTTCCC
This sequence comes from uncultured delta proteobacterium, assembly GCA_963785365.1. Classification (GTDB taxonomy): domain Bacteria; phylum Desulfobacterota; class Desulfobacteria; order Desulfobacterales; family Desulfosarcinaceae; genus Desulfosarcina. The sequence continues at coordinate 284,584 of CAWAUZ010000004.1, forward strand.
GGGATCCTGATCGTCCTGGTCCTGATGATTCCCGTTTTCCTGCGACTGTTCACCTGATCCGGTCGAGCCTGCTTTGCCCGTAACCGTCCAAAACCAGCCGGTCAAGATCACGATCGATCACTGCCTGGCGTTGACCCGGGTCCCTTCCGATCTGCTGACAACACTGGTCGAGCGATTCCAGATGCTCAATCCCAAGTGGGTTGAAAACGAAAGGATGGGCCGCTGGAACCGGGGAACCCCCAAAGTCCTTCGGTTTTACCGGCGGCTTGGCCGAACCGGGATTGTCATCCCGCGCGGGGCGGCGCGGGGACTTTTGCTGCTGCTCAAGCGGCGGCATATTGCCTACCAGATCGATGACCGGCGACGGCGTCTGCCCGAAGTAGACTACCAGTTCATCGGTTCGCTCAGGTCTTTTCAGGCGGCCGCTGTGGCGGACATGACAAAAAAGGATTTCGGCACCTTGAGCGCCCCCACGGGCAGCGGCAAGACCGTGATGGGCCTGTTCATGATCGCCCGGCGGCGTCAACCGGCAGTGGTGGTGGTGCACACCAAGGAGCTGGCGTTCCAGTGGATCCGGAGTATTGAACGCTTTCTGGGGATCCCTGCCGATCGGGTCGGGTTGATCGGCGCCGGGAAAAAAAAGATGGGGGAACAGATCACCGTGGCGCTGGTCCAAACGTTGTGTCGATGGTCGCATACGGTCGTACCGCACACCGGACACATCGTGGTGGACGAGTGCCACCGGACTCCCAGTCGAACCTTCACCGAGGCGGTCAAGGCGTTTGACTGTCGATACATGCTTGGACTATCGGCCACGCCTTGGCGTCGGGACAGGCTGTCACAGCTCATATTTTGGCACTTGGGCGACATGCATCATGAAGTCGACAAGTCGCGATTGGAGGCCACAGGCCACATCCTCAAAGCCGAGGTGATTTTCCGTTTGACGGATTTTACACCCTATTTCGACCCGGTCAAAGATTACGCCCGCATGCTATCCGAGTTGACCGCCGATGATGCCCGAAATCGGCTGATTGCATCCGACGTCGCCCGACAGGCGCGCGACGGCAAGGGAATATGCCTGGTACTGTCCGACCGCAAAAAACATTGCCAGACCCTGCAGGGGCTGCTGCGTTACATGTTCGGCGTATCCGCAGAACTGCTGACCGGCGATCTGGGTGACGAGGCCCGCAGCGCCGTGCTCCAACGCCTCGATCAAAATGAGGTCTCGGTTCTGGTCGCTACCGGTCAGTTGATCGGTGAGGGCTTCGACTGCCCGGGACTGGACACGCTGTTTCTGGCGACCCCCATCCGGTTCAGCGGCCGGGTGCTGCAATACCTGGGGCGGATTTTGCGGCCGGCGCCGGGCAAAGATCGGCCCAAGGTGTACGATTACGTCGACCAACGGGTGGCGCCGCTGGTCGCGGCGGCCAGGGCCCGCCAGCGGGTGTACGGCGCTGAGGCGGGCGAGATCTTTGCTACCGGCCAGGGGTAAACCTGCGCAAAAGCTTACCCCGCTGCCCCGCGATGCCAGCCCGCAAGACCCCTTAACAGGCAGAGCAGCCCTAAAAACGCCAACCCGCCCGACACCCAACCGGTGGCGACGATGCCGCCGGCCTGCCACACCATGCCGCCCATCAGGGCGCCGAATACCCGGCCCATGCCGGCGGTGGCGAAAAAGCCGGCCATCATGGTCGCCCGATCACCGGGCATCAATTCGGTGCACAGGGAAAGGCTGGTGACAAGGGTGAATTCAAAGGCCAAAAACATCCCGGCTAGGCCGCTCAGGGCCGCCGTCAACGACGTATCCAGCATTGGCAGTACCAGATAGCTGCCGATGGACACGCTCAAGCCGGCCATTACCGCGCGTTTCAAGCCGATTCGATCCGAAATGGTGGCCGTGAGGGCCTCACCGGCCAGTTCGGCCATCCCGATCAGACTCGTCCCCAAGCCTAAAGCGACCAGGCCGAGTCCAAAGCGACTCTCCAGCCAGGCCCCGTAGACCACAAAGAGGTTGTCATTGGCCGCGCTGACAAAAAATGCATAACCGAGCGCGCCCATGGCAGGTTTGCTGGCCACCAGGCGTGCATAGGCCCCGCGGTAGTCGGATCCAACCGGTGTTGTGGGTGCATGCGCCGGGTCCTTGGGGATGACGCAATAGATGACGATACTGCCGATGCACCCCAGCAGCCCCATGACCAGAAAAGGCGACTGCCATCCGTAGCGATCCATCAGAATCGCGATCAGCGGTATTCCCACCAGGGTACTGGCCGACCACGAGGTCTCAATGATCCCGATCACCATGGCGCGCCGGTGATAGGGGACCCGCATCCCAGCCCAGGCCTGGACGGCCGGATCGTAAATGCTTTTGCCGAGACCGGCCAGAAACAGGGCCATCAGAACCATTGGATAGGTGGGCAAGGCCGCGGCAGCCAGCATGCCGACGCCCAGCATGGCCAGGCCGGCGACCATCATGCGGCGATAGCCCAGACGGTCGGACAAGGGGCCAATCAGGGCACCCATCAGAGCGGTGAGCTGATTGATGGCGATCAGTGAGGTGATCGATGACAAAGAGACGCCCAGCCCTCGACTGAGCGCCGGTGCGAAGGGGTAGGCGAAGCGTCTGGCCGTGTTGAGCACCAACCGGAAGAAGGTTATGCTGACGATTGGCAGGTGGATGGCGGAAGGCTGCCGGTTGGCGGGCATGTGTGCCACCTAACGCAGCCCCGCCACTCGGCGCGCCTGGGCGATACGTGCTTGTACCTGCTGTTGATCGTTTATTTTGTGCAAATTGGTAAGCAGGCCTTCGATTTCGGTGGGAGCGGTGTTGCGGCTTTCCAGCAGCAGACGGTACCAGTAGGGAAGCTGTTCGCGGTAACACGTGCCCAGATCGCGGGCGTCCCGGCGGGCCGACCGTAGGGTTGCCGCGCTTTGCCTGGCCTTCGTTTCCAGGCCGCCGACCGCGCCATCGTCGCTCAATTGCGTCGAATAACGGGTGAGGTGACGGTCGAGGCGACGTTTGATCAGCTGATATTGGGTTATGGGTCTAACCCACATGCGGATGATTACATAGCCCAGCAGGCCGGCCAGGAAGCTGGCGGCTGCGGCCGCCAGCAGGGCCGTATCGGTAAACATGGCCATCATCGACCATTCCTCGACCGATACCGAAAATACTCGACCATTCGGGCGGCAGTTTTCACGGCCCGTTCCGGTGTCTCGTAAAAGACCGCTTTGAGGTCGTGGCCATCCACCCGGTACACTGTGCCGTCTTTTTCATCGGTGAGCAGGCTGACGCCGTAAACCGGTTTTTCGTACCGCGCCATCAGGGCCACGATCTGGTTGACGTAATGGGTTTCAAAATCGGCAAAGGCCTTGACAGTGTCACGAAGCGCTTGCGGCGTGTAGCCTGGATCGGCTCGCGCTACCGAGGCTGCCAGCCGTTCGAGAAAGATACGCCGCCCCAAGATTCCCAGGTTGATCACCGCATCGCAGCCGTCCCACGCCAGCAGCGCTTCCATTACCGTCAGGGGAATCGAGGTGTCCATTTCCCCCACTAGGTCGACGGGATTGGTGCGGCTCCAGTAGGGGGGCAGAATCCGGTCGATGCGGGCAACCAATTCCAGGGTCAGCTCGGGAACATCCAGCCCGAACTGATTGCACAGATCCGCCGTAACCACCCCCCATCCGCCTCCCAGCGTCATGATGGCCATCCGGTTGCCTTTGGGCAGGGGCAGCGCGGAGAAGGCGGCCGAGAGATCGAGCAGTTCCATGGGCTGATCGACTTTGACAACACCGGCCTGCCGGCAAGCCGCGTCGAAAAGCCGGCTGTCGGATGCCATGGCGCCGGTGTGGCTTGCAGCGGCCCGGTTGCCGGCCCGGGTTTGCCCCCCCTTGAGCAGAACGATCGGTTTTTGCCGACTGACCCGGCGCGCACTTTCAAAAAAACGGCGACCGTCTTTGACGCTTTCGATGTAAAGCATCACGGTGTCGGTCAGGTCGTCAACCGCAAAGCCTTCCATGTAGTCCTCGATGGTGATCATGGCTTCGTTGCCGGAGCCCGAGAAGGCGCGGATGCCGATGCCCTGTTTTTCGGCAAAGGCCAGCAACTGGGTGCCCATGTTGCCGGATTGCGCCACCATGGCGGTCGAGCCCGGTCTGGGGCGAACAGAGGTACCGGTGCAGAAAAAGTCGATGTGCGGATTGCAGATGCCCATGGTGTTGGGCCCCAGGATCAAAATGCCGGCCGCGCGTGCCTTGTCGACCAGCTGCCGCTCCAGCATCTTCCCGTCGGGACCGGTTTCGCCAAAACCGGCCGTGATCAACAGCACGTTGACGACCCCTTTGTCCTTCAGTTGCGGGATCAGATCCATTACCGCGGCGGCGGGGACGGTCACCACGGCCAGATCCACCCCCGTGGGAAGCGCTGACACCGTTTTAAGGGCAGGTATGCCGGCGATAATCCCCCCTTTGGGGTTGACGGCGTAAACCTCACCCGTGTAGCCGTTGCCGATGGTATTGCAGATCAGCATGTGGCCCCATTTGCCCATTTGGGCGGATGCGCCGATAAATGCCACCGAGCGGGGATAAAACAGGGCGTGGATGGCGGTCGGGGGAACCCGGTGGGTCGCTTTCACGAAGTCGTCGGGACGGTCCACACGGATCAGGGCATCAACGGCCGTGAGTTCTCCGGTCGGGGCCGCAATCAAGGGGTTGATGTCGATCTCGGTGATTTCGGGAAAGTCGCCGGCGACAGCGGACAACCCCATCAAGACGGTTGTCAAGGTGCGGCGGTTGACGGCTGTTTCGCCGCGGAATTTCTCCAGCAGCGGTCGGGATCGAATCGCATCGATCATCCCCTCGGCATCCTCGCGATCGAGGGGGGCCAGGCGAAGCGTGACATCCGAAAAGGCCTCGGTGAAAATTCCGCCTAGGCCGAAAAGCACGGCCGGGCCGAACTGTGGATCGCGGAAAAGCCCGGCAACGAACTCCCGTTTGCCCTGGACCTGCGGTTGAACGAGGAATTGCAGCCCGGAAGCGACTTGGCGGATTTCATGGGCGGCCCTTTGGACGGACTCGGCATCCGGCAGATTCAGATGTACCAGTCCCAACTCGGTTTTGTGGGCCGTCTGTTCGCCGATCCCTTTCAGAACGACTGGAAACCCAAATTCACGTGCGATGGCGACGGCGGCATCGGCTGTTGGGGCGATCTTTTCAGGGACGACGGGAATGTCATAGGCCCTGAGGATGGTTTTCGACTCCACCTCGGTCAGGACCGATCGGCCGGATTTGAGCGCATTGTCGACCATTTGTTTTAGATCCACGTTGCCCCCTCCTGCGAGTGAACGGCTCGCATGTTCGCGTGTGCACCGGTTTTTGGTGCACCCTATCTACTTGAGGTTGCGCGGACAGGTCAAGGCCTACTTGGTATCGTTGCGGGTGAGGGGGCCGGATCGCCGGGCTGCCGCTACGCCGAGGCTGTCGGCCACTTTGTGCCAAGTGTGGCTTTACGGTCTACCGCAAGTATGTTAAAAATGCAGCTTTCGATTACGGCGCAGGAGGTGCCGTGGCCCATGATGACACGCACCGGATTGGGATATGACATTCATCGCCTGGTAAGCGGTCGAAAGTTGGTGCTGGGTGGAGAGACGATTCCATTCGAAAAGGGGTTGCTGGGACATTCCGACGCCGATGTTCTGGTCCATGCCGCCTGCGACGGCCTTTTGGGGGCCGCGGGGTTGGGGGATATCGGCGAGCATTTCCCGGACAGCGATCCCCGCTATCGCGGTATGTACAGCATCGATATGCTGACGGTCGTATATCGAAAGGTGGTCGAAAACGGCTGGTCCCTGATCAACATGGATGCCACCGTCTTCGCCCAGGCACCCCGGATTTTGCCATACAAACGCCGCATGGCCGTGCGAATGGCCGCCAGCATGGCGGTCGATCACCGGGCGATCAACATCAAGGCCACAACCGCCGAGGGATTGGGTGCGATCGGAACAGGAGAGGGGATCGCGGCCATGTGCCTGGTCCTGCTGGGGGCCGCACGACCCGATCCGCAATAGATCCACACGCGAGGGTTGCTACCGATGGTTTTGCGTATCTACAACACACTGACGAAAACGAAAGAGACATTCGAACCGGCGGTACCCGGTTGTGTGGGGATCTATGTCTGCGGCCCCACCGTGTACGACTCCTGCCACGTGGGTCATGCCCGTTCGGTGGTGGTGTTCGACGTGGTGGTCCGCTACCTGCGGGCCATGGGGTGGGCGGTCACCTACATTCGCAATTTCACCGATGTGGACGACAAGATCATCAATCGGGCCAACGACGTCGGTCTGGACCCGCTCCAGCTGGCCGAAACCTATATCGACGAGTTTCATCGGGATATGGATGCGCTGAACGTGATGCGTGCCGACCACGAACCCAAGGTCACCGAGCACATCGACGCCATCGTCCGGCTCGTGCAGACCTTGATGGACAAGCAGATCGCCTATCGGATCGATGGCGATGTCTTTTTTGCGGTGGACCGCTTTGACGGCTATGGGAAGCTGTCCGGCCGGAAGCTTGAGGAGATGGAGGCCGGCAGCCGGGTCGCGATCAACAGCAACAAGCGCAATCCCTTCGATTTCGTCTTATGGAAGGCCGCCAAGCCGGGCGAACCATCATGGCCCAGCCCATGGGGGGAGGGCCGTCCGGGTTGGCACATTGAATGCTCGGCCATGAGCAGCCGTTTTCTGGGCCAGACCTTCGACATTCATGGCGGCGGCAAGGACCTGATCTTTCCCCATCACGAAAACGAGATCGCCCAATCCGAAGCGGCCCATGGCCAACCGTTTGCCCGCTACTGGATGCACAACGGGTTCGTGAACATCGACAATGAAAAAATGTCCAAATCCCTGAACAACTTTCTGATGATCAAGGATATCCTGAAAGCCACCCATCCCGAGACCATCCGCTTGTTCCTGCTGTCGAATCACTATCGCAGCCCCATCGACTTTTCCGACCAGAATTTGCTGGAATCGGGAAAAGCCCTGGACAAGGTTTATGCGGTGCTCAAACGCCTGGATGAGACATACGGCATTCCCGCCGAGGCCGATACGGCGCCCACCGGCCAATTCTGGGAAGCGTTTTGCGAGGCCATGGATGACGATTTCAACACCGCAAAGGGGATCGGAATCCTGTTCAACCTTGTCAAGGAGGCCAACCGCCTGATCGACGGCGGCCAGGCGGCCGCCATCGACGACCCATCCACACCGCTGGTCATCGGTGACCTGTTGCGCATGGCAAGGATCTTGGGAATCCTGCAGCAACCATGGCCGGACTACGTTGCTCAGCGGTCGCAAACCCGTCTTGCGGAGACCGCCATCTCACCCGAGTCCATCGACCGTCTGGTAGCCGAGCGCAGCCGCGCCCGTCAAAACAGGGACTGGAAACGCGCCGACGAGATTCGGGACGAACTGGAAAAGGCCGGCATCCTTCTCGAGGACAAGGCCGAGGGCACCCAGTGGAAGGTGGCGCCGTAATCCTCATCCACAATCCTTCACCTGACGCCTAAATGGCAGGTCCAGGCAGTTTGGCACCAACCGGCCCGCCGATGTGCGATTCAGTGTAGGTCGATATGCCATCGTTCAAGCTTGTATCCGAGTTCAGCCCCTGCGGTGACCAACCGTCGGCGATCGACACCGTTTCGAACCAGATTCTGGCGGGTGCCCAAAGCCAGGTGCTTTTAGGTGTTACCGGATCAGGCAAGACCTTCACCATGGCCAATGTTATTGCGCGGGTCAACCGCCCGGCCCTGGTTCTGGCGCCCAACAAAACCTTGGCCGCCCAGCTCTACCATGAGTTTCGTGGTCTCTTCCCCGACAACGCCGTCGAGTATTTTGTCAGTTACTACGACTACTACCAGCCGGAAGCCTACATCCCCACCACGGATACCTACATCCAGAAGGATTCGTCCATCAACGAACTGATCGACAAGATGCGTCATTCGGCAACACGCAATGTGTTGTCGCGGACCGATGTTGTTGTGGTGGCCAGCGTCTCGTGTATTTTCGGGTTGGGTGCCCCCGAGGATTATCTGTCCATGCGCATCGATATCGCCGTCGCCAGGGACCTGCCGCGTGAGCGCCTGCTCTATCAACTGGTCTCGATCCACTATCAACGCAACGACCTGGATTTCCACCGGGGGGTCTTTCGGGTGCGTGGCGACCGGGTTGAGATTTTCCCTGCCTACGAAGAGGATCTGGCGATCAGAATCGATTATTTCGGCGACGAGATCGAGTCAATCGTCGAATTCGACCCCTTAAAGGGGACGGCGCGCCGGCAACTGGAGACGGTCAGTATCTTTCCGGCAAGCCACTATGTGACCCGCAAGAGCACACTCGAGCGGGCTGTCAAAAGCATTGCCAGCGAATTAAAAGATCGCGTCAATTTTTTTCGTGACGCCGGCAAACTGATCGAGGCCCAGCGCATCGAAGAGCGCACCCGCTACGACCTGGAGATGATTCAGGAGATCGGCTACTGCAACGGCATCGAAAACTACTCCCGTCACCTCACCGGACGCCTGGCCGGACAACCACCGCCGACGTTGCTGGATTACTTCCCCGAGGATTTTCTCATCTTCGTGGATGAAAGCCACATCGCCGTACCGCAGATCCGGGCCATGTACAAAGGGGACCGGTCCCGCAAACAGACGCTGGTCAATTATGGATTCCGGTTGCCCTCGGCTTTGGACAATCGGCCGCTGACATTCGCTGAGTGGTCCCGGCGTGTCCGGCAGATTGTCTACGTCTCGGCCACGCCGGCCGACTATGAGCTGTCCGAGGCCGGGGAACGGGTGGTGGAGCAGATCGTTCGGCCCACCGGGCTTATCGATCCGGTGGTTGATGTTCGCAGTGCCCGACACCAGGTGGATGACCTGTACGGCGAAATCCGTGCGCGACAGCAGCGCCGCGAACGCATTTTGGTGACCACCTTGACCAAGCGGATGGCCGAAGACCTGACCGAATATTACACCGATCTGGGGCTGGCCGTGCGCTACCTGCATTCAGACATCTCCACCATGGAACGGATGGACATCATCCGGGATCTGCGGATGGGCAAGTTCGATGCGCTCGTCGGCATCAATTTGCTCAGAGAGGGCCTGGACATTCCCGAGGTCTCCCTGGTTGCCATATTGGATGCGGACAAGGAGGGCTTTTTACGATCCGCGCGGTCGTTGATCCAGACATTCGGTCGCGCGGCCCGCAACGTCAACGGCACGGTCGTCTTGTATGCCGACCGGGTGACCGCTTCCATGGAGCAGGCCATGGCGGAGACCGAGCGGCGGCGGGCCATCCAACGGCAGTACAATCAGGATCACGGCATTGTGCCGCGCACGATTCGCAAGACCATTGTGGACATTTTCGACCAGGCAACCGCCGCGTCGGATGATGAGACGATGCAGGCGGCCGAAGTCCAATTGCCGTTTGGCCGACAGGCGGATGTCGAGGCGGCCATCGACGATCTGGAGGCCCAGATGCACGTCGCGGCCAAAGCGCTGGCGTTTGAAGATGCAGCCCGGTTGCGGGATCGTATCAAGGCGCTTCGAAAACGCCTGTTGTTTGCCTCATGACACCTTTAGAACCCGGCCAGCCGGGTCTCTCCCCGGAGCTTGCCGCCACCATCGGTGCCATCGCCGAAAATCCGGGCGTCTACCTGATGAAAGACGCCAAGGGTCGCATCGTCTATGTGGGCAAAGCCATCAACCTGCGCAAACGGGTCTCCTCCTATTTTCATCGCCAAGAGGCACACGGTGCCAAAACCGCCCTGATGCTCAGCCGGGTGGCCGACATCGAAACGGTGCTGACGTCGTCGGAAAAAGAAGCCCTGATCCTCGAGTCCAACCTGATTAAACGGCACCATCCGCGCTACAATGTCGTTTTAAAAGATGACAAACGGTACCCGTCGATTCGTATCGACACGCGCTCAAATTTTCCCAAGATCGAGATTGTGCGCCGCACCCCGAAAGATGGCGCGGTCTATTTCGGTCCCTTTTCATCGGCGCAGGCCGTTCGGCAAGCCGTCAAGCTGATCAACAAAACCTTTCCGCTGCGAAAATGCAGCGACCGCGCCATGGCCCACCGAAGCCGCCCGTGCATTCACCACCAGATGGGGCAGTGCCTGGCCCCGTGCTGCCTGAATGTCGATCCGGTGATCTATGGCGCGATCGTCAAAGAGGTGCTCCTGTTTCTCAAGGGGCGGACACCCGAATTGATCAAGCGGGTGCGCCGACAGATGGTCAACGCCGCCGGCAGACAGGATTTCGAGCTGGCGGCCGTCCTGCGCGATCGGGTCTTCGCCCTTGAAAAGACATTGGAACGGCAGGTGAGCGTGACGACCGACTTTCTGGATCGCGATGTCATCGGTATCAGCGGCAACAGCGACTTCAAGGTGGTGTCGGTGATGACCCTGCGCCGCGGTTATGTGCAGGGTATGCGCCACTTTGAGTTGATTCATGCCGCCCCTGAAAAGGGTGAACTGATGGCGCAATTCCTGGGCCAGTACTACCAGGATGCCCATCACCTTCCGGTCGAGGTGCTGGTGCCGCACCTGCCGGAAAATCGTGCCCTGCTGGAAGAGACCCTGTCGGAATGGAAGACGCGGCGCGTCAGGATTCGCCAGCCCCGGCGCGGCGAAAAAAAACGGCTGCTTCAAATGGCCATGGACAATGCGGACAACACCTTGCGGGAACGCCTGAGCAAAGCGACCCGGGAAACCGCCGTGCTGGCGGCGCTCGGCGAGCGGTTGCACATGGATCGGCTCCCCCTGCGGATCGAGTGTTTCGACAACTCCAACCTGGCCGGAACCAACCCGGTGTCCGCCATGGTGGTTTTCGTCAACGGGGCACCCCACAAAGCCGGGTACCGCCGATACGCCATCCGCTCGGGGGCCGCTTCGGATGACTACGCCAGCATGTTCGAAGTGCTTTCCCGTCGGTATGGCAAGCTGACGCCGACCAATCCCGAGCCGGATCTGCTGCTGGTCGACGGCGGCAAGGGTCAGGTGAACATCGCCGTTGCCGTAATGGAACGTCTTGGCTTGCAGGGCCGTTTCGCCATCGCCGGTATCGCCAAACCCGATCTTCGCAAAGGCGAATCCGAAGACAAAATCTACCTGCCGAACCGGGCCAACCCGGTTCACCTGGGTTCGGATGGACGGCTGCGGCTGCTGCTGGCGCGTATTCGCGACGAGGCCCATCGCTTCGCGATCACGTTTCAACGCAAGCGGCGAATGCGGTCGACCGTCGCATCGGCACTGGACCGCATTGACGGCGTCGGCCCCGCGCGCAAAGCCCTGCTGCTGAAACATTTCGGCAGCATCACGAAGATCCGGGCAGCCACGCTGGAAGAACTCAGCGCGCTGCCCGGCATTCATCGATCGCTGGCCGAGGCCATCAAACAGGCTTTACATTAGTTTGGCCAGATCGTCCTTGAGACCCTGCACGGCTTTGGCCGATTTCATCAGCGCGGCCTTTTCATCTTCGGACAGGGTAATTTCGATCACCGCTTCGATCCCGTTGGTACCCAGCTTTACCGGTACACCGATAAACAGGTCGTTGATGCCGTATTCTCCTTGCAGGTAGGCGGCGCAAGGCAGCACCTTTTTCTTGTCTTTGAGGATCGATTCGGCCATCTCCACGGCGGCTGACGCCGGTGCATAATAGGCGCTGCCGGTTTTCAGCAGACTGACGATTTCGGCACCCCCATTGGCGGTGCGATCCACCAGGGCATCGATGCGGTCCTTGGGCATGAGCTCGGTGATGGGAATGCCGGCCACGGTGGAGTAGCGGGGCAGGGGGACCATGGTGTCGCCGTGCCCGCCCAGCACGAAGGCATGGGTGCTTTCCACGGATACGTCCAACTCCATGGCGATGAAGGCCCGGAACCGTGCCGAATCGAGTACGCCGGCCATGCCGATCACCCGATTTTTGGGGAATCCGGAAACTTCGTAAGCCACCTGGCACATGGCATCCAGCGGGTTGCTGACAATGATTAAAATGGTGTCGGGAGAGTACTTTGCGATTTCCTGGGTAACGCTTTTGATGATGCCGGCGTTGGTGCTGATCAGGTCATCACGGCTCATGCCGGGTTTGCGTGGAATGCCGGCGGTGATGATGACGATGTCCGAATTTGCCGTGGCTTCATATCCGTTGGTGCCGGTCAGTTTGGCATCGTGTTTTTCGATCGGGGCCGCCTCGGTAAGGTCGAGGGCTTTGCCCTGGGGAACCCCTTCGACAATGTCTACCAGCACGACATCGCAGAGCTCTTTTTCGGCCAACCGCTGGGCGGCGGTGGCACCCACGTTTCCGGCACCGACGACAGTTACTTTTTTGTCCATCCCAAACTCCTTCGAAATTAAAAGGTTAGTATTAGTGAATTGGAAAGCGGATCGAAATATAAAGAAAAAATTGATAGCACACCCCCCGTCAATGTCAATATATTTGTAATTACTAAAGTTCTGTCCCAGGACCGGCAATAAGGAAAAAGAGGGATGAGCCGTCAACGCCGACCTTTTTGCTTCGATCGATGCATGCCCGATTGAAGAGAGATCCGCGTTGTGCACGGCCGGCGATTTTCCGCATGTTGTCCATTTGCCTGCGGCAGCCGTTCGGGCAAACCTTGATCGCCACCCCGGTTGCCGGTTCCGCCTATCCATCAGCCGAGGCGTCACAGCGAAATCAGCTCAAGCCAAGGGCCCGCGTGCCGATAATGGACACACCAATCCGCGCGTTGAATCCGATGGTCACCACGTTAGACCCAACGGGACATGACAGGGGAAATTGGGTCGCGGGACAAAACAGGATCGTCAATGAATATCAACCACCAAATCAAAGCCCGGCTGAGTGAGGCCGAACTGTACCGTGCCCAAGGACTTTTTTCGGAAGCGATCGACAAATATCACGACGCGTCGGCCATGATCGACGACATCAGCGGGCTCAAAAACAAGGCCAGCCTGCTGAAAGCGATCTCCGAAAAAATTCAGGCCATCGAAAAGCGCACCCAAAAGGTCGAGAACGGCCCCCGTGCACCGGCACTATCCGAAAAGGGCCAGAACCTGATCAAGAATCTGTTCGGAGAGAGCAGTTTACAAAAAGCCATTGCGCTGGCCAAATTCGGACAGTTCGATCGCGCCATCGTTGAATTTACCGAACTGCTCGAAGAAGGGGCCTACCGGGTCGATGCGGGCAAAAACATTTTAAGGTGCATGATGACCGTTGGCTGCGTGGATGACGCCGTCGCGCAATACCAAAAATGGCATGCCGACGATCGATTCGAGGCTGACCAGTTGGCGGCCATTCGGGCCTATCTCCAGCCGATCGCCCAGCAAAAGGGCATCGCAGCGCCCCTGCCCATGCCGGGAGACTCGGAAAATCAGGATAAAGTTGGCGCCAATAAAGCCGAAATTGAGTTCAACATGCCAGAATCCCAGGAGGAAATACTGGACATCACCTCCATCGGGATCTGTTTTACCAACGGTTCGCAAAAAGGCAGGATGGTGGAATTCGATGTCAATTTCCAATCTGGCGAGATGTTAAGCCTGATTATTCCTAAAAATGACAGTGGCGTAATCGAAGCGTTAAAGGACGGAGACCGACTGGAGGAGGTCCAGTTCTACTCACCGATCGCCATGTTCAAAGGCACGGCCGTGATCGCGCAGAAAACGCAGATCGAAACTGGACCGAAGCATGGCGATTTCTGTCTCGACCTGAAAATTACCGGTACCTGAGCGGATGACTGCATTCAACCGGCAGGCTGTGCGCGTGAATATCGGAGCCTGTTATCATTAACAGCTAAGGACATTCTTTATGGCCATATTCAACCTCAAGAAAAGAGAAATCGAGTGTAAGATCGTCTACTACGGGCCGGGTCGATGCGGAAAGACAACCAATCTCGAGTATATTTTCAAATCATACAAAAAACAGGTCACCGGAGAGATGGTTTCCATCAACACCGAAGGCGACCGAACCCTGTTTTTCGATTTTTTACCCATGGGCCTGGGAAAGATAAAGGGTTGCGATGTGCGGGTTCAGCTTTACACCGTGCCGGGTCAGGTCAAATACAGTTCGACCCGCAAGCTGGTCTTGCGCGGGGTCGATGGCATCATCTTCGTGGCCGATTCACTGGAAGTGCGCCGTGAGAAAAACATGATCTCCTTGAAGGACCTGCAGGCGAACCTCAAGGAGTACGGCAAGAACATCTTCAACATCCCGATGATTATCCAGTACAACAAGCGGGACCTCGAGGAGGAAGGCATTCCGCTGATGCCCATCGATCAGATGGACCGGGATCTGAACCGGCAGTTGAAGGTACCTTCTTTTCCCGGCAGCGCCGTCAAGGGCACCGGTGTGGGCGTGGCCCTGAAATCATGCCTGATGGAGACACTCAAGTCGCTGCAAAAGGAATTCAAATGGGCGCAATAGGGGGCCGGCACCTCCGATGAATGACGACGTGGTGCTGTCGGGAGATATCGGTTTCCTGGCGCTGGGCGACATTCTCCAGCTTCTGGGATCGAGCAGTGGGTCGGGCGTGCTGCGCCTGCTCAGCCGCTATTCTCCGGATCCCGGTTTGGTCTATTTTGTCGACGGCAATCCGGTCGATGCCCAAAATGGAAGTCTGCAGGGGCTCGACGCCCTCTATTCCCTGTTCGGCTGGTTGAACGGGACTTTTGCGTTCACCCGGGAAGTCGTACCGGTCCGAAAGCGTATCGCCAAAAGCCGGATGGGCATCATTTTGGAGGGCATGAAGCGGTTGGACGACGGTCACACGAAGATCGTCGGGCCGGTTCAGGCCACCGACCTGGAGGTTGGCCTGGATCCCTCCCGGACGGAGAGGGCCGTTGTCAAGGGACCGCTTGTCGATTACATGTATGTGGTCGATGAGGAGGATTTTTTCAACGGCGAGCACATCGTTGAAGAGGGAAAACACGGCAGCTGGATGTGGGTGATTCTGGAAGGCGTGGTCGACATCGTCAAGGAGACCGCCTCGGGAACGCTGCCCATCATCCGTATCGGGGATGGGTCGTTCATCGGCAGCATCGCCTCGTTTTTGCTGCAGGGACACATCCGTACGGCCACCGCCGTCGCGGTGGGCAATGTTCAGCTGGGCGTGCTCGATTCCCAGCGTTTGGCTCAGGAATATGCCGGCATGTCGATTGAATTCAGAGCGCTGTTGAACAGCCTGGACAAACGCTGCAAACAACTGACCGAGCGGGTCGTGGCCGCCCGCGTTGGAAATTCACGCCTTCTTTCCCCGCGAGTGGGAGATGTGCTGGTCGACCCGCAAACCATTCGCAAGGGGCGAATTCACATGGTTAAAAAGGGCCAGGCCGCCGTCGTGCGTCACACCCCCACCGGCCCGGTCGTATTGTGCGCATTGAATCAGGGCGACATTTTCGGCGACCTGCCATTTTTGCATCTGGGTCAGGCATTCGACGGGGCTGCCATTCACGGCTCGGCAGGTGTGCGAATGGTCACCTGTGAGGCGGCGTCGCTGCAGCAGGAGTACCAACGGCTTTCCGCGACATTCAAAAACATTGTTGACAACATGACCAATTGCATGTCCATTACTGCCAACAGGCTCGGCCGCTGCATGAATCCGTTGACCACCGCAGGCGCTGCGGAACCGGCCGAGTTAACCACATGTCGATATGAGGATGCCGTAGAATGACACATGTTGTCCGAGAAACCGATTTTCCCTCCCTGAAACTGCTCCAGCGCGGCAAGGTACGTGACATGTACGATTTAGGGGATGCCTATTTGATGGTCGCCACGGATCGTATGTCGGCCTTTGACGTGGTGCTGCCGGATCCCATACCGGACAAGGGCGCGGTGCTGACCCAGATTTCGCTTTTTTGGTTCGACATCATGGCCGCTCTGGTCGACAATCATGTCATTACCGCCGATGTTTCACGCTACCCGGAATTCTGCCAGCCTTTTGCAACCGACCTGCAGGGCCGCAGCATCTTGGTCAAAAAAGCCGACCCCCTGCCGGTGGAGTGTGTGGTCCGCGGCTACATCACCGGCTCCGGCTGGAAATCCTATCGCCAAGACGGCACGGTGTGCGGCATTGCCCTGCCCGAGGGGCTGATCGAGTCCGATCGACTGCCCGAGCCCATTTTCACCCCCTCCACGAAAGAGGCCGCCGGTCAACACGACATCAACATCGATTTCGACGAGATGGTCCGGCGGATCGGAGAACCCGTGGCGCAGCGCGTCAGGGAGTTGTCCCTCCAGATCTATCACAAAGGGGCCGGCATCGCGGCCGAAAAAGGAATTATCATCGCCGACACCAAATTCGAATTCGGCCTGATCGACGGCGAGGTTATCCTTATCGATGAGGTGCTGACACCGGACTCTTCACGCTTCTGGCCCAAAGCCACTTATCAGCCCGGGGGGGCACAGCAAAGTTTCGACAAACAGTACCTGCGCGACTACCTGCAGTCGTTGGACTGGGACAAAACGCCTCCCGGCCCCACGCTACCCCCATCGGTTATCGACCGCACCCGCTCGAAATACCTTGAGGCCCTGACGCTGCTTGCCGGCGACAGCCATGGTCTATGAGACCCGCGCGGTTGCGCTGGACGGTATCGACACCGACGACCACACCTTCAGGATCTCCACCGATCAACAAACGCGCGACCTGTCCCTGTCCATCGGCACCATCGGCCTCCTGCAGCCGTGCGTAATGATTCCCGCAGGGTCCGGGTATCGGGTAGTGAGCGGATTTCGACGAATCGCTGCCTGCCGGGCCCTTGACATGACGACCATCCCGGCGCGCATCCTCCCGCCGGATATATCCCCCTTGGCCTGTGCGCAGATCGCAATTTCCGACAATGCCTTTCAACGACCCTTGAATGTGGTCGAACAATCCCGAGCCTACGCGTTGATCCAACAGTTCGCCGGGCCATCCGCCGCGTGGTCGACGGTCGCCCGGGCCTGCGGGCTGGCCGACAGCCCCTCGGCTATGGCACACCTGCTGCCGGTAGGCTCCATGCCGGCAGCGCTGCAAGATGCCATCCTGTCAGGCGACATCGCCCTTCCCATCGCTCGGCGCATAAACCGCCTAAGCCCTGTCGACGCCGGGGCGCTTTGCCATTTCTACCGTCGGATCACCACCGGATTGAACAAGCAGCGGGAATTGTGGGACCTGATAACGGACATCTCGGCTCGCGACGGTATTTCGATTGCCGATCTGCTGGCCCAAAAAGAGATTGCCGCGGTTGTCAGCGACCCCCACTGCCCGGCCCCTCAGAAAGTACAGCGATTGCGCGGGATGCTCAAATCCATGCGCTACCCGCAGCTGGTCCAGTTTGAAACCGATTTCCAACGCCGCTTGAAGTCGATCGACCTGCACCCGCACATCCACTTGCAGCCGCCGCCCTTTTTCGAGGGTACATCCTACCGGTTGACCTTGACCGTTGCCGGCCGGAACGCTCTGTCGCATCTGCAATCAGAACTCAGCAAATTGATCGATCATCCCGGCATTCTTCCCGAATAGCGGTTGCGGGCCTTCAACGCCAGGGCCGTCCTTATCGGGTACGCTCTCTGGTGGTCTCGTGACTGGCCATTTCATCGCACCCTTTGCCCAGGACCGACAGTGACAAGCCGCTGTACCTGGTCTCCAGCCATCTAGTATCACAATAAAACACAGTAAATACATCAAATATCGATCATTTTGATTCCACGTCGAACACCTCGCCGCGGCCTTGGTATAAAAACAGGTCAAAAAAATGGCTAAACGCCAAAAAGATGAACATTTAGCACTTGACAAATATTGAAAACGTTATGTATTGTCGATCAAGAAATAAATGGAATTCATTTTTTATGGGAATCCGTGAAAGAAAAGAGAGGGAGCGTGAGCGCCGCCGACAACAGATCATGGTTGCGGCCAAGCGTGTATTCACCAACAAAGGCTTCGCCAAGGCAACCATGGAGGACATCGCGACGGAAGCGGAGTTGAGCCCCGGAACCTTGTACCTCTACTTCAAAAACAAGGACGAATTGTACGCCTCCCTGTCACTTCGAATTCTCCAGTACCTGATGATACGACTCGAACACGTCAATACCGAACCGTTCACCGATGCGGCCCAGCGCCTCAACGCGCTGAAAGAGGCCATGTTCGATGTTTATGAATTCGACCCGCTTATACTGATCAACATGTTCCACATGCAGTCCAGTGAAACGCTGAAGAATCTTTCTCCAGATCTTCTCAGCCAAATCGAAACCCTCAGTCGCAATTCATTGAAAGCGATTGCGACCATCTTCGAAGAAGACGGTATCCGAAAGAAGATGTTCATCGACAAGCACCCGACGACGATCGCCGACATTTTGTGGTCTCTTTTTTCGGGGATCGTCCTCTGGGAAACCAGCAAGCGCATTATCAGGGATGAGAAGGATTATCTGAAAGAGACCTTCGACACCGCCTTTGAAATTTTTTCGCGGGGGATCATGCGTCATTAGGCGTTTTTTCCCAAGCTGCGTTCGATTGGTGACAACGATAATCGAAACTGACGAAAGGGGGGATTTGAAAAGGGGAGGGAGAACAAGGATCGGTCACATTGAAATTACAACTTTAATCGGAGGGACGTAACCCATGGCAGAAAAAGAAGTTGTCGAAACCTCAGAGGCGCAAATTGCCGTACACTGGAAGGAAGAAGGCTACTACTATCCGTCGGCAGAGTTTATCGCCCAGGCCAACATGACCGACAAGGGCATCTACGATCGCATGAGCCTGGACAATTTTCCCAACTGTTTCAAGGAGTATGCGGACCTGTTGGACTGGTATGAATACTGGGATACGATCCTGGATACCAGCGATGCACCCTGCTTCAAATGGTTCAAGGGCGGCAAAATCAACGCCAGCTACAACTGCATCGACCGGCACCTGAAGGATAATAAAAACAAGACCGCCATTCACTTCGTTCCCGAGCCGTTGGAAGAGGGCTACGCGCACATCACCTATCAGGAACTGTTTGTGCGGGTCAACGAATTCGCCGCGCTTCTCAGGGACTTTGCCGGTTTGAAGCGCGGGGACCGCGTGACATTGCACATGCCCATGATTCCTGAACTGCCCATCACCATGCTGGCTTGTGCCCGTCTGGGCGTGATCCACTCTCAGGTGTTCGGCGGCTTCAGCGGCACCGCCTGCGCCGACCGGATCGTCGATTCGGGCAGCAATGTGCTGATCACCGCCGATGCCTACTATCGCAGCGGAACCTTGCTCGATCACAAGCAAAACGCCGATGTGGCCGTAGAGCACGCCACCAAGGATGGCCAGAAGGTCGACAAGGTCCTGGTCTGGCAGCGTTACCCGGGCAAGTATTCGGCCAAGACGCCCATGGTGGACGGGCGTGATTTCTTTGTCAACGATCTGCTCAAAGACTACTACGGCGCGCGGGTGGAGCCGGAGCGCATGAACTCCGAAGATCCCTTGTTCCTGATGTACACCAGCGGCACCACCGGCAAACCCAAAGGGTGCCAGCACGGTACCGGCGGGTATCTGGCCTACGTTACCGGAACGTCCAAATATGTCCAGGACATCCATCCTGAAGATGTCTACTGGTGCATGGCCGACATCGGCTGGATCACCGGCCACTCCTACATCGTCTACGGCCCGCTGGCCAATTGCGCCTCCACGGTCATGTACGAGGGCGTTCCCACCTACCCGGATGCCGGCCGCTCCTGGCGCATTGCCCAGGATTTGGACGTGAACATCTTCCACACCGCCCCGACGGCCATTCGTGCCCTGAGAAAGCTGGGCCCCGACGAGCCGGCCAAATACACCTACCACTTCAAGCACATGACCACCGTGGGCGAGCCCATCGAGCCGGAAGTGTGGAAGTGGTACCACAAGGAGGTCGGCAAGGGCGAGGCCATCATCGTCGACACCTGGTGGCAGACCGAGACCGGCGGGTTCCTCTGCAGCACCTTGCCGGCCATCACCCCCATGAAGCCGGGCAGCGCCGGCCCGGGTATGCCGGGCATCCATCCGATCATTTACGACGATGACGGCCACACCTTGCCCCAAGGTGCCGGCAAAGCCGGCAATATCTGCATCCAGAACCCCTGGCCCGGCATGTTCATGACCATCTGGGGTGACCGGGATCGCTTCGTAGACACCTACTTTACGCGCTACTGCAAGGATCCCAACAGCAAGGATTGGCGCGACTGGCCCTATCTTACCGGCGATGCCGCCGTGGAAGCCGAAGACGGCTATTACCGGATCCTGGGCCGCATCGACGACGTCATCAACGTCTCAGGGCATCGCTTGGGCACCAAGGAGATCGAATCCGCCGCCCTGACGGTACCCGAGGTCGCCGAAGCGGCCGTCGTGCCGGTGAACCACGAAATTAAAGGCAAGGAACCGGATCTCTACGTCGCCCTGAAACCCGGGTTCGAAGCCAGCGACGAGATGGCCAAGAAGATCAACGACGCCGTCTGCAACGAAATCGGCAAGATCGCCAAGCCGCGCAAGGTCTGGATCGTTAAGGACATGCCCAAGACCCGTTCGGGTAAGATCATGCGCCGCGTGCTGGGCGCCATCTCCAACAAGGGCGACGTGGGCAACGTCATGACCCTGGCCAACCCTGAAATCGTCGAAGAGATCAAAAACATGGTTGAGAAATGAGTTTAAAATAAAATCGGCCGGATTGGGTCGTTGACCCAATCCGGTCCCAAACGGTCCGGGAGGAGGTGATAGGGCACCCTGATCGATCAGGTGAATCAAATAACCTTTTTGGCGGCCGGTCAAATTCAATTGACGAAATGGCACAGGAGGACACCTTATGTCTGGAACCACGTGGGTTTACATCATGCTTGGTCTTTATATTATCTACTGTTTTTATTGGGGGCTGAAGGGGTACTTTACTGAAAAGACCTCATCGGGCTACGCCATTGCCGGGCGGTCGATCCCCTTTTTCGCCTTTCTGCTGGCGGCAACGGCGGCATCGTTTTCGGGGTGGACCTTCATCGGCCACCCGGGCCTGATCTGGCGTGACGGTCTGTCCTATGCATTTGCATCGTTCTACGTGCTGACCATTCCCATCACCGGAACCTTTTTTTCCAAACGGACCTGGTTGTTGGGCAAGCGCTACGGATTCATCACCCCGGGCGACATGTACGCCTACTACTTCAACTCCGAACCGCTGCGGTTTCTGGTCGTCATCACGGCGGTGCTCTACTCCATCTTCTACTCGGCCGTACAGTTGATGGCCTCGGCGGCCCTGTTCAACGTCATCGCCGGCGTGCCGGTGACCTTCGGTGCCATTTTCATGGCCTTTATCGTCTGGTTCTACGTGTGCACCGGCGGTTTGAAAGCCAGCACCTGGGTCGGCGTCATTCAGTTTATCCTGCTGGTCGGCGGTATTATCCTGCTGGGCTTTTTTGTCATCACCGCCCCTGAATTCGGCGGCTGGTCCGGCTTTTCGGCCTCGGTGGCACAGCTGGACGCCAAACTTCTGGAAGTCCCCCGGGTGATCAATACCGTGGACTGGCTGGGCGGCGCACCGGATGAGTCCGCCTGGACGGCAGTCATGGTGCTCACCTACATGTTCGCCCTGATGGGCATCCAGAGCTCTCCTGCCTTCACCATGTGGACCTTCGGCATCAAATCCCCCAAACCCCTGGCATGGCAGCAAGCCTTCATGTCCACCTTCGTGGTCGGCTTCGCCCTGTTCTACTTCACCGCCTTCCAGGGCATGGGTGCCAAAGTGCTCCAGCTGGCCGGGCATGCCGCATTCCAGGATGTCAACAATGCGACGACCGTGCCGACGCTGATGAACGAGTTCCTGCCGCCCTTCATGCTGGGTGTCGTCTTCATGGGCGCCATCGCGGCCATTCACTCGACGGCAGCTCCGTATATCGGCACCGGCGGGTCGATCTTGCTGCGCGACCTCTACTGGCGCTATATCCGCAACCAGGAAGCCTCGCATGCCGAACAGATCTGGATGAACCGCGTCTTCGCCACCATCCTGACCATCTTGGCCTTGACCGTGGGCATGACCTCCAAGGCGGCCCTGGTTATCCTGGGTGCCTTGGCGACGGCCTTCGGGTTCGTCATGTACGTGCTCCTGTTGGGTGTCATCTGGGGATTCAAGTTCCCCAGCATCGGTGCGGTGCTCGGCGTGCTCACCGGTATGGTCGCCGTATTTCTGACCTACAAGGTCTGGCCGAACCCCTTGTCCATGCACTGCGCCTTCTGGGGCACCGCCAGCGGTCTTGTCGTGGCCTATATTTGCCGCGGGCTCGGGTTCAAGGATGACGAGGAGACCATCAAGCGCCAGGCCGAAATGCGCGCCTTCTTGGACGACATCGACGAACCGAGCGAGTCGGGCAAGCAGTGGCGCAGCGTCATGAAGATCGCCACGCCGGTCTGGTACTTCTTTGCCATCGGCCCGGCCTGTATCCTGGGCAACAAGGCCTTCTCGTTTGCCGGCTTCCCACCGCTGTGGTCCTGGCAGATCGCCTGGTGGATCCTGGGTATCATCATGATGTGGGCCCTGTGCTTCAAGGCCGAAATGGCCACCACCAACGCGGTGCAGATCGAGCGCGCCGAAAAAGAGACCAACATCGTTATTAAGGAAGCCTAAACCTGATAATGCAAAAGGAGGTACATGCTATGAAAAGAGAAGATATCTGGATGATCTGCTTGGTCGTCTTCTCCATCCTATGGACGGCGTCGTTCGGGTGGGGGCTGTTCGGATAAAACCACGCTTCCGGCTGCTGCCATGAATCGGCGGCCGGAAGCGCTTTGGTAGTGATCAACATCGAGGCGTGTGCGGGTGACCTTGCGTTGCCCGCACACGCAAAACCCAGGGAAACGGAAAAACATGGCCACGACACTGACACCCAAGAACGTCACCTGCCGATGCGGACACACATTTACGGTTAGCCGCTATCGCAACTGGTGTGAAAAGTGCTGCGAAGCGGTCTATTACAACGAAAAAGACAACCGTCGGCATCGCTTCAACAACATGTATGTGATCGGCATTATTCTGGCCGTGATCACCTTTTTGACATACGTATTCATCGAACTGATCGCCACACCGATATTGTCGGCCTGAACCGCGGGGCGTAAAGACCCTGTCTTGCGGCTTATCGGTGCCCCGGTCTTCCTTGTCGGGGGAATCGATGCAAGGCTGATGCAGCTATAACCCGAACGACACGTTGATTGCATCCCTTCTTCCCATTCACGTTATCCACCCTACGATTATGTGCGCCTTGAATTCCCATCATACCCGGGGTATGGACAATCATGGCCAAAAAAATCCTCATTGTCGACGATGAACCCAGTATCACGGTGCCACTGAAATTTTTGATGGAACAACATCAATTCGAAGTGATGGTCGTGCACAGCGGCGAGGAGGCCCTGGCGGCCGTGGATGGGTTCGATCCGGATCTGGTGCTGCTGGATGTGATGTTGCCGGCCGCAGATGGTTTCCAAGTCTGCCAGAAACTGAAAGCAGACGCCATGCGAAAAGACCTTAAAGTGGTGTTTATCTCCGCCATGACACGCGATCTGGATATTGCCAAGGGCAATACCCTGGGTGCCGATGCCTACATCACCAAACCGTTTTCCAATGCCGATGTGGTCGGGCAGATTAAAGATCTTCTAACGGGATGAGACTGAACAACAAATTCTGGCTGTTTGCCATTGTCTGTACGGGATTTACCACCTCGATTGCCGTGACCCTGGCCGTGCTCTTCTGGCACCAGGTCGATCCGGCCGAACAGGCACTGCTGATCCGCCTGATCAAGGAACAGTTCTGGTACTTCTTCAGCACCGGTGTCTTTCTGTTTGCCGCCTTCGGTTTTACCTTGGACTGGTTCTTTCGCTTTTACATCCTGCCATTGAACCAACTGATCGAGGAAACCCAGGTGATGAACAGCGTCAATCCGGCCCACCGCTTGAAAATTGACGGCAGTCACGACGTCAAACGGCTGGCAGAGTTGATCAACAGCTGCGGGGACCGTTACGAAGCGGCCCAGCACAGCCTCGATCGCAGCGTCGACTCGGCCAAAGCCCAGACCGAGACCGAAAAAAATATCCTGGCGACTATATTGGCCGAGCTGACCCAGGGGGTGCTGATCTGCGACCCCCAAGGCCGCATCCTGCTTTACAATCGCCAGGCCCAGCGCGCTTTGGACCGGGGGGCGCAAGCGGACGATGCGGCCGGGATCGATCAATACGGCAAGGTTCCCGAGGGCTTTATCGGGCTGCATCGCTCCGTTTATGCCCTGATCAGCAAAGATCTGATTGAACATGCGCTCAAGGACATTCGACGCAAACGCGCCGAACGGCACCCGGATGTGTCGGCCTGCTTCGTGATGGTCAACCATCAGCAGCGGCAGCTGCACGTAGAGACCCTTCCCATTTTGGATGAAGACCATCAGCTTGCCGGCTTTGTGCTCATTTTTTCGGATATTACCAACCATCTTGAACATTCAGGGCGCCTGAACCGGAATCTAAAAAGCATCACCAAAACCCTGCGGTCGTCCGTCGCTGCGATCAGTTCGGCCGCAGAGCTGATGACCCAGTTTCCCGAAATGGCCAGCGATCAAAAGCAGGGGTTTCTCGACATCATTTCCCAGGAAACCCAGACACTGAGCCGCATGCTGAGAACCAAGCTTACCGAAACCCATACCTATGCGCTGTCGCGTTGGCCCCTGTCACCGATTCTGCTGAACGATTTTGTCGGCATGGTTAAAAAAGAGGTTCCGGGAACCGCCGATCTGCAGATCGAGGTGGCCGAGGTGGACGCGCGATGCATGATCCGGGTTGACACCTATTCGCTTGTCCTGGCGATGGCCTTCGTCTTGGAACGTCTCAACACCGAGGGCCAACGCCACTGCAGCCTCATGCGGGTTGCCGCGCCGGGTAACCTCGTGCAGCTGGATATGATGTGGCGCGGCGACCCCGTCCGCATCGAGACCCTTCGTCACTGGAACGAGCAGCCCCTATCCGTGGGTGAATCCACCTATCCGCTGACATTGAAAGCGGTTCTCGATCACCACCATGCCGAAATTTGGCCCCACTCCGACAAACAGGACCCCCGCTTATCCGGATTGCGGCTCTTTATCCCCATGGTGCGTTCGGAAGGCAAGCCGGAGGACATCCGCCAGATGACCCTGCTTCCCAAGGGGCGGCCGGAATTTTATGACTTCGATCTGTTCAGCCAGGTCGGGCAGGCCCCGGAGTTGGAAAAACGGCTCTTGGGAGAACTCGTTTTCACCGTTTTTGACACGGAAACCACCGGGCTGGACCCGCGCGGCGGCGATGAAATCATATCCATCGGTGCCATTCGCGTCGTCAACGGCCGCCTATTGCACACGGAAAAGATCCATCAGCTGATTGACCCGCGCCGCCCCGTGCCGGCCGAATCCACGAAATATCACGGTATCGACGAGCGGATGCTGGCCGGCAAGCCCACCATCGACAAGGTGCTGCCCTTTTTTCACCGGTTTGCGCAGAACACGGTGCTGGTCGGTCACAATGTCGCCTTTGACCTGCGCATGCTCCAAATGAAGGAGAAGGCGACCGGAATCCGCTTTTCAAATCCGGTGCTCGACACCATGCACCTTGCAGCCATGGTCCACCCGGCCCATCACGACCACTCCCTGGACACCATCGCGGGGCGATTGGGCGTTGTTCTTACCAATCGACATGATGCACTCGGCGATGCCATCGCTACCGGTGAGATATTTCTCAAACTGATCCCGCTGCTCAACGCCAAAGAGATCTACACCCTCAAGGACGCCATGATCGCATCGCATCGCACCTATTACGCCAGGCTCAAGTACTGAGCCGGACCGATCCGAAACGAGGCCCGTGATTCCCAAGCAGCTGTTCATCGATACCCACATTCGCGATCATCCCGAGACCCTATCCGTTAGCCGCCGTTTGAATCTGCCCATGCGCTATGTGGAGGACCCGGCCCACCTGTATCAATGGGTCAACCAGGCCGCGGACCCGGTCCAGCGGGGCAAACAGGTGCTCTTTTTGACCCGCAACAAGGGCGGGTTCCTGAAAACGTGTCCGGGCACCCGCGCCTACACCTGCTGCGATTACCAGATCCTGCATGTGGCCTCTTTTTGCACCATGGACTGTTCGTACTGCATTCTCCAGACCTATTTTCACCCGCCGCTGCTGCAGTACTTTGTCAATCGGGAAGCGCTGGATGTGGAATTGACAGCTCTTTTTTCCAAAGATCGAATCAGCCGGGTGGGCACCGGTGAGTTTACGGACAGTCTGATCTGGGAAGCCTGGACCGATCTGACCGAATACCTGGTCGGCCGATTTTCCGACCAGGACAGGGCCGTTCTCGAGTTGAAAACCAAAACGACCGACATCGCACGACTGGCAGGCCTGGCGCATCGTCGCAAAACCATCCTGGCCTGGTCGCTGAACACGCCGGCCGTTATCAGAGATGAAGAGCGGCGCACCACCACGCTAGGTGCGCGCCTTAAGGCCGCTGCTCAGTGCCAGCAGTGGGGGTATCCCCTGGCGTTTCACTTCGATCCCCTGGTGATCTACCCTGGATGCGAGGCCGACTACCGCAAGGTGGTCACGCAATTGTTCGAACACGTTTCGCCGGACAATATCGTCTGGATCAGTCTGGGTTCCCTGCGTTTCATGCCGGCCCTCAAACCGATTATCGCCAGACGATTCCCCCGCTCCAGGATCGCCTACGGTGAATTCATCACCGGGTTGGACAACAAGATGCGATACTTCAAGCCCCTGCGCATGGCGCTGTATCGCCAGATGGTGGACTGGATTCGCGGCGCGGCGCCCCATGTGGCGCTCTATTACTGCATGGAGGATGACCAGGTGTGGCAACAAACCATGGGTATGGTACCGTCACCGTCCGGTGGCCTGGGCCGCATGCTGGACGACAGTGCCGTTAAGGTCTGCGGGGTGTCCGGTCGGTCTGCGGGGGAGCATGGTTAACCGGACTCTGGCGGCCATCGCCAAACCCACGGTGGGCACTGGATCGTTGCTTGGTGCGGCATGGGGGCGTCTGCGATGGTGGTTGGGTGTGGCGGCGGTCGTGTCGCTTCTGGCCGTTTCCACAGCCGGCGGCGAGACCACCTGGGTGCGTGTGAAGTGGGTGGCGGACGGGGATACCGTTGTGCTGCAAGACGGCCGGCACGTCCGTTACATCGGTGTCGATTGCCCTGAGATCGACCATGCCAACCATCGCGCGGCGCCGTTGGGGTATGAAGCGCGTGCCCTGAACCGCAAGTTGACCGAGGGTTGGGAACTCCGCTTGGTTTTTGACCGTGACCGGTTCGACCGCTACGGCCGAACGCTGGCCTATGTCTACCGGCGGGACGGGCTGTTCATCAATGCCGAACTGCTCGAAAAGGGATACGCCTGGGTACTTTACCGGCATCCCAATGCTGCCCAGGCCCAATCACTCCTGGCTGTCCAACGGGCCGCCATGCAAAAGGGCAGGGGGCTCTGGCGATGGGTGGATGCAGCTGAAGCCCCGGTCCGACCTTACGTCGGCAACCGCCGGTCCAAACGCTTCCACACGCCTGACTGCCCGAATGGGGACGCCGTCTCCACCACGAATCGGGTCGCGTTTGCCAATCAGTGGCAGGCTTTTTGGTCGGGATATGCCCCTGCCAAGGGGTGTCTGGTCTTCCCACCGGTCAGGCACTGAACACCGGTGTCACGGTTCGGCTACTCTTTTTCAGCTTTGATCTGTTCGATCACTTTGTTGGCAATCTGAGCGGGGACCTCGTCGTAACGCAGAAATTCCATGGCATACATTCCCCGGCCGCCGGTCATGGATCGCAGGTCCGGCGCATAAGTCTGAAATTCGGCCAGGGGGACTTCCGCGTTGATCACCTGGTTTTTCCCGGCCGAATCCATGCCGAGCACACGCCCGCGCCGGCTGTTCATGTCGCCCATGATGTCGCCCATGTATTCGTCCGGTGTGGTCACGGTCACTTTCATGATGGGCTCCAAAAGGACTGGTTTGGCCTCTTCGCAGGCCTTTTTGTAGGCCAGGGACCCGGCAACCTTAAAGGCCATCTCCGAGGAGTCCACGGCATGGTAGCTGCCAAAATCGACCGTGGCACGAAAATCGACGCAGGGGGCACCGATCAGGGGACCTTTCCGACAGGCTTCCACGATGCCCTTTTCGACGGCCGGGATGTATTGTTTGGGGATGACACCGCCCACGATGGCATCGACAAATTCGAAACCGGCACCACGGGCCAGCGGTTCCACGACAAGCCAACAGTCGCCGTATTGACCGTGCCCGCCGGACTGTTTCTTGTGTTTTCCCTGGACGCGGACTTTCTTTTTGATGGTTTCACGGTAGGGAATCTTGGGCGTGTTGAGCAACACCTCGACATTGTATTTGCGTTTGAGCTTCTCGATGGTGCTTTCGATGTGAACCTGCCCCAGTCCGGACAGCAGGATCTCCTTGGTCTCGGCGTTGCGTTCCAGTTTTAACGCGGTATCCTCTTCCAGTAGCTTGGTCAGGGAGATGTAGATTTTATCTTCGTCCCCGGTGGCTTTGGATTCCAGCGCAAAGGAAATCAAGGTCGGCATGGGGGTGGCACAGGTGTAACGGATCTTGTTGCCGTCATCGCACAAGGTGTCACCCGTTTTGGTCTCCTTGAGTTTGGCTACGGCAACGATGGATCCTGGACCGGCCTCTTTGGCCGGCTTCTGCTCTTTGCCGGCGATGGCCAGCAGCTGATTGAAGCGCTCTTTGTTTTCGCTGGTCGAATTGTAGAAGTTGCCGTCACTGCCGAGCTTTCCGGACACGACCCGGAAAATGGTCAACTGCCCGGCATACGGATCGGCAACGGTCTTGAACACAAACGCCGAGAAGGGGGCCGCCGGGTCCGGTGCCCGTTCGATGGCCTCGTCGTTGGCCGGATTGACGCCCTTTTTGGGGGGCATGTCCAGGGGCGATGGCAGGCAGGTGGCGATGAAATTCATCAGCAGGTCCACGCCGATCTTTTTGATGGCCGACCCGCAGAGTACGGGCGCGAAGGTTCGCGACAAGACCCCTTTTTTGAGGGTGTCGCGCAATTCCTGGTTGGTGATCTCTTCGCCTTCCAGGTAGCGTTCGATCAGAGCGTCGTCGGCCTCGGCCACATTTTCGATCAGGGTTTCGCGTTCGCTGTCGACGGTCTCTTGCATGTCGGCCGGGATATCGATCTCGCTGGCATTGCCGTCGTCGTCGTAGCGGTATGCCTTCATGGCGATCAGGTCGACGATGCCGTTGAAAGCCGTCTCGGCGCCGATGGGAAGTTGAACGATAATGGGTTTGGGGGACAAGCATTGGGTGGCATCCGCCACGGCCCGGGTGAAATCGGCGCGTTCGCGATCCAATTTGTTGATGAAAATGGCGCAGGGCAGTTCATAGTCGGCGGCGAATTCGGCCACCTGCTCAGTTTGCACCTTGACGCCATCGACGGCGTCAATGAGGATGAGGGCTGTGTCCGCCGCCTGTATGCACAACTTGGCATCGGAAATGAAATTTTGATCACCGGGAGTGTCGATTAAACTGAGGGTGTGCTTGGCCCAGGGCAGTTGAAAAAAACCGCTTGAAAGGCTGGCCTGTCGTTTGAGCTCTTCGGGCTCGAAATCCATTATCGTGTTGCCGTCCTCCACGCGTCCGACGCGGGTGCTCAAACCGGCTTTGTTGATCATGATTTCGGCAAGGGAGGTTTTTCCGGCCCCCCCATGGGCAACCAGCGCGACGTTTCTTAAGGTTTCATTCATGTGGCCCACTCAAGCTCCTCTCTCCATTGAAATTTACTATAGATGGCGGATGTTTACTAAGCTTTAATTAATAGATCGGCGGCTAGAAAAAATCAAGTTCAAAAAATCGGTTGGGCGGTGTCCGGTCGTTTCAGATAGAGCATGAATTCCCGGTTTCCCTTGGGGCCTAAAATGGGGGAGGGCACCACCGGTGCGCTGACCAGCGACCGCTGGGCAAAGAAAGTGCGCAGATCGTCGATGATCTGGCTGTGGAGCGCCGGGTCCCGGACCACCCCGCCTTTGCCGACCCGGCCCTTGCCCGCTTCGAACTGGGGTTTGATCAAGGCCAGCACGATGCCGCCGGGTTTAACGAAGGGTAGGATTGACGGAACAACGATCTTCAACGAGATAAACGACGTGTCGACGGATATCAGGTCGACCGGCCGGCCGATGCGCGTCGGGTCCATGGTGCGGATGTTGGTGCGTTCGATGGTGATCACCCGGGGATCCTGTCTCAGGGTCCAGGCCAACTGGCCGTACCCCACATCCACTGCATATACGCGTCGGGCGCCGTGCTGCAGCAGGCAATCGGTGAAGCCGCCGGTCGAGGCGCCCACATCGAGGCAGATCATGCCGGTGCAGTCGATAGCATAGGCTTTCAACGCCGCCTCCAGTTTCAGGCCGCCGCGGCTGACATAGGGCGGATCGTTGCCTTTCAGGCTGATGATCGCATCTTCGGGAAACCGGGACCCGGCTTTTTGGCAGGGCAGCCGATTCACCAGGACCCGGCCGGCCATGATCAGGGCTTTGGCGCGCTCCCGGCTTTGGCAGAGGTTCTTGTCGACCATCAGGGCGTCGAGGCGTTTTTTAAGAACCATGGCTGGCGGCGGCGCAGGGCGAGCGTGCTCCCGGTTGATGCATTAGCGCCCGAATAGGGCGCATGCGGTTTTGACGATGGCTGCCGCGTCGACCTCGTATATGCTGCGCAGCATGGCCTGGGGGCCGTGCTCGACAAAGTGGTCGTCGATGCCCAGCCGTTTGACGATCACATCACCGATGCCGTGATCGCTCAGCAATTCGAGTACGGCGCTGCCGAAACCGCCTTGAATGGTGTTCTCCTCGACGGTCACGATCTTTCCTATGCGGCGTGCCAGCGGCAGGATCAACTGGTCATCGAGCGGCTTGATGAAACGGGCATTGACGACGGTGGCCTGGATGCGGTGGTTTTGGGCCAAGAGCGCCCCGGCGCAAACGGCTTCGCTGACACCGCTGCCGACAGCGAGCACGAGAAGGTCGCCGCCCTGGCTGATCACCTCCCCCCGGCCGATGGGGATGGTCGACAAGGCGTCATCCATGGGTGCACCGACACCCTTTCCACGTGGGTATCTCAGCGCGATGGGGCCACCGTGGACCACGGCGGTGGCCAGCATGCGGCGCAGTTCGTTTTCGTCCTTGGGGGCCATGATCACCATGTTCGGGATGGTTCGCAGATAGGTGATGTCGAACAGCCCGTGATGGGTCGGGCCGTCTTCGCCGACGATGCCGCCGCGATCCAAGGCGAACACCACGGGAAGCTTTTCGATGCAGACATCGTGAATGATCTGGTCGTAGGCGCGCTGAAGGAAGGTGGAGTAGATGGCTACCACCGGACGAAACCCTTCCGTGGCCATGCCGGCGGCAAAGGTCACACCATGCTGTTCGGCGATGCCCACATCGAAAAAACGGTCCGGGTAGGCCTTGGAAAAAGGGACCAGCCCGGTGCCCTCGGGCATGGCGGCCGTCACGGCGATAATATTGGGGTTGGTTTTGGCCAGTTCCACCATCGTGCGCCCGAATACCTCCGTGTAGCTGGGCACGTTGGTGGCGGTCCGGCGGCAGATGCCCGTGTCCACATCGAAGGAGCCGACCCCGTGAAAATAGACCGGATTCTTTTCCGCCTGGCGGTAGCCCTTGCCTTTTTTGGTGATGACATGCAGCAGTACAGGCTCATTCATCGTTTTGATATTGTTGAGGATGTCGATCAGGTGGGTCAAATTGTGGCCATCGATGGGGCCGAAATATTCGAAATTGAAGGCTTCGAACAGCATGCCCGGGGTCACGAAGGTCTTGAAGGACTCTTCGCTGCGCTTGGCCAGCTGGTAGACGTTGTCGCCGATCCGTGGCAGTGATTTGAGAAATTCACCAAACTCCTTGCGCATACTCTGCAGTTTGGAGGCCGAAAAGGTCCGGCTGAGAAAGGAGGAGAGGGCGCCCACGTTCTGGGAGATGGACATCTCGTTGTCGTTGAGAATGACGATCAGGTCCTTGTCCTTGTGGGTGTCGCCGGTCTGGTTGAGCCCCTCATAGGCCAGGCCGGCCGTCATGGAGCCGTCCCCGATGACGGCCACCACCTTGGATCGGTCGCGCTTGAGCCGTTTGGCACAGGCGATGCCCAGTCCGGCCGAGATGGAGGTGCTGCTGTGCCCAGTGGTGAAGGCGTCGTAAGGGCTTTCACTGCGCTTGGTGAAGCCCGAAAGGCCGCCGTGGCGGCGCAGGGTCGCGAATTGGTCCCGGCGACCGGTCAGCAGCTTGTGGGCATATGCCTGGTGACCGACATCCCACAGGATCTTATCCTCAGGGGCGGCAAATACGTAGTGCAAGGCGATGCCAGTTCCACGGCGCCGAGGCTGGATGCCAGATGGCCGCCGGAAGCTGAGACCACATCCACGATCGTTTGGCGGATCTCCTTGGCGAGGACGGGCAGTTCGGCACGCTTCAAGCGCTTCAGATCACGGGGCGAATCGATTTGGTCAAGCAGCGGCGAGGAGTGGGGCACGGTTGCGGCTCCTGGGAGGTTAGCGGTTGCGTTCGATGACGTACCCGGCGATCGCACGAAGGGGATCGGCCTTATTATCAAAAATTTCGAGTGCTTTCAAGCTTGTGGCCACTAAGCGCCCGGCCAGTGCCGTCGCGGCCTCGAGGCCGATCAGGGCCGGATAGGTGTTTTTGCCGTGGGCCTGATCGGTACCCACGGCTTTGCCCATGCGCTGCGGGTCCCCTTTTACGTTGAGAATGTCGTCGACGATCTGAAAGGCCAGGCCGACGCAGTGGCCATAGTCGCCCAGGGCCTGCTCCTGACAGGTGGACGCGCCGCACACGAGTGCACCGGTCTGCACCGACGCTTCGATCATCCGACCGGTTTTCAGGCCATGCAGCGCTTTCAGATCGGGCTGTGAAATGCGACGGCCCGTATACATCATGTCGCGCATCTGTCCTTCGATCATTCCCATACGGCCGGCCGCGGCGGCGACGTGGCGAAGGGCCGACAGCCAACGGGCATGTGCGTCGGGCCGGCGCTGCAGGCCGGCTGCGGCGATGGTTTCGAATGCCTGGGTCAACAGGGCGTCCCCGGCAAGGATGGCCGTGGCCTCGTCGAATTCGACATGGCAGGTGGGTTTGCCGCGTCGCCGGTCGTCGTCGTCCATGGCCGGCAGGTCGTCGTGGATCAGCGAATAGGTGTGGATGAGTTCAAGGGCGCAGGCCAGCGGCATGACGTCATCGCGGCCGCCGCCAATCGACTCGGCTGCGGCGATGCACAACACCGGACGCAATCGTTTGCCGCCGGCCATGACGGAATACACCATGGCACGGGAAATCCGCGTCGGTGGAAAGGCGCCGCCCAGATCCGCCAGCAGCGCCGCATCGACCTGCCGGCGAGCTTCGGACAGATACGATTTCAGATCGAACATGATCGGCTCAATTCAAGATTCGGCATCGAATGGCGTCTCCACCAGATCGCCATTTTGGTTTGCCGTCAGCAAGGTCACCCGGCGTTCGGCTTCGTCGAGGGTGGCGGCGCAGTATCGCGAGAGCTTGATGCCGGCTTCGAACTTTTCCAGTGCTTTTTCCAGCGGCAGGTCGCCGGACTCCAGGGCGCTGACGATTTTTTCCAGATCGGCGAGGGCTTTTTCGAAACTCGGTTTTGCTTTTGATGCCATGGGCGTTATCCATTTTCGGTCACTGCAGGTGTCGGGTCGGCAGGCTGCGTCCGTTCGACCGTGACGGTCAGCCGGCCATTGCCCAAAAGTATTTCCAGCGGCTGGGCCGACTGCACCGCCCCGGCATCGCGGACAATGGTCCGACCGGGAATCGTGCGGGTGATGCTGTATCCCCGCTTCAATATTGCCAAGGGATTGAGGGCCTCCAGCATGGCGGCGCTGGTTGCGGCGGCGCTGCGGCCCTCACGAGTTGCGCTGTGCAACCCGATGCACAGGGCGCGGCGCCGATCGGCAACCCGGTCCCTGTAAACGGCTACCGCTCTGGCCGGCGAGACGTGCCCCAAGGCCTTGGTGTGGCTGGCCAGACGTTCGCTGCGCCGGGCTATCACCTGGGCGATATGGGTCCCCAGGCGGTTGGTCACATCGTCGAGCCGGAGTTGCATATCTTGCAGTCGACGCCGGGGGTGGACCACGCGGCTGGAGAAACCATTGTACAAATTATTCAATAATATCAAAATTGATTTAATAGATTGATAAAGTCTTAGGTTAACTTTGATAATGTGCTGATCGAGCTCGCTTTTGGCTGGAACGACGATTTCTGCGGCGGCGGACGGGGTCGGGGCGCGCAGGTCAGCGACGAAGTCGGCGATCGTAAAGTCCGTCTCATGACCCACAGCGGAAACGATGGGGATGTCGGATGCAGCAACGGCCCGGGCCACGCGTTCGTCGTTGAAGGCCCACAGGTCTTCGATGGAGCCGCCGCCGCGGGCCAGTATGATGACCTCGGTTCGGCCACGGGCGTTGACCAGCGCGATGGCCCGAACGATCTCGCCGGGTGCCAGGTCGCCCTGGACGTGCACGGGGACCACCTCGATGGGCAGATTCGGAAAGCGTCTGTGGGCGACGTTGATGAAATCGCGAATCGCGGCGCCGGTGGGTGATGTGATGATGCTGACCTGGCGTGGTAAAACCGGCAGGCTTTTTTTACGCTGGTCGTCAAACAAGCCTTCGGCGGCGAGCCGGCGCTTCAGCTGGTCGAAGGCGACGTGAAGGCCGCCCAGTCCCTTGGGCTCCATATACTCCAGGATGAGTTGATACGATCCGCGCGGTGTGTAGACGCTCAGACGGCCAAGGCCGATAATGGACAGGCCGTCTTCGGGTTTGAATTTCAGGGCGCGGGCCTGGCCGCGAAACATGACGGTCTGAATTTGGGCGTACTGATCCTTCAAGGTCAAGTAGCAATGTCCCGACGATGGGACTTTGAAATTAGATATTTCGCCGGAAATCCAGATGAAAGGGAACGATTCTTCAAGCAACGATTTAATGTTTTCGTTCAGCTCGCTGACCTGGTATATGTGGCGGCGTGTCGCTTGGTCCGCGGTGTCGTCGGGAGTCATCATGGTGGCAGCGTCGCTCGGCCTTGGTAACGTCTGATAAGATATATTATGTAAAATTAAAATTCGGTTGCGGGTTGCGCCGGTTTCGGGACGGGCTTGCGGCCGCACTTCAAAATGGCCTCCCGGACCACGGGCACCACGTACAGTTGCTGATGTGGTAGGTCGGACAGGCACCGTGCCAGGATGCAGGTTTTTTTACGCAGCGGGATGTTCTTGTCGATGACGCAGTGGATCTTGCCCCTGATCCGACAGGATCCGCTTTTCACCGGCACGCCGCTGGCTCGGAAGCTGTGCTCGAACACGATAACACCGAGCTGGTCTGCCAAATCCTTGAGCTCCTGGTAGAGTCGTTCAGTTTTCATGGCACGTCGTCATGGCTCACGCATCGTCTCTGACATCCCTACGAACGCGCCTTTCATATCAGCTTTAAACTTGAAAATAAAGCCGGCTGTGTTATATTTGCCAACGGTCAAGTACATCTTACTTGGAATTAAAATTCATTAACATACGGAGGGTTAACATGCAGTCGATACCTATGGAAAGAAGTCAGGCCCAGGTCCAGGTCAACACGTTCGTGCGCAGTGTGTACAACTGGATGGCGATCGGCCTGGCACTAACGGGCACCGTCGCATGGTTCGTGGCCAACAATGAAGCGGCCTTGCGTTTTGTATACCAGGCGCGCTGGCTCTTTTTTATCGGGCAGTTGGCACTGGTGTTCATGCTTGCCGCGCGGGTGCAAAAGATGTCGGCCTCCAGCGCCACCGGTATGTTCCTCTTTTACTCGGCGCTCAACGGCGCCACAATGTCGTTCATTTTCCTGGCCTATACCATGTCGTCGATTGCGGCCACCTTTTTTATCTGTGCCGGAACATTTGCGGTCTGCAGTGTCTACGGTTGGGTTACCAAGCGCGATCTGACCGGTCTGGGCAATTTCCTGTTCATGGGGTTGATCGGGATCATCATCGCCTCGGTCGTTAACATTTTCATGAAAAGCCCGGCCATGCAGATGATCATCAGCTACATCGGTGTGCTGATTTTCACTGGGCTTACGGCCTACGACACGCAGAAGCTCAAATCCATGGCGCTGTCCCAACCGGTCGGTCTGGATGCTGCGGTGGTCAGGAAAGGCGCGATTATCGGCGCCCTGACCCTGTACCTGGATTTCATCTTGATGTTCCAGTACCTGTTGATGATTTTCGGCGGCAGCCGCGAGTAAAAAAAAATCCCCTGGCTGACGCATGCGCCTCAGCCAGGGGATTTTTGTGGTATTTTTATTTTAACGCCGACGATTGCCCGGCCGGTGCCATCAACGTGACGCCGGCCAGCCGAAGGTGTCATCGCATCGCAATCAACTGTCGTCGCTGCCCAGCCCCAGTTCCTGATCGATCACGCTGGCAATCTGCTGGCAAGACGCCTGTACGGACGTTTCGGTCGGGCCCTCGACCATTACCCGGCACTGAGATTGGGTTCCAGAATACCGAACCAGCACACGGCCGTTGTCGCCCAGGCGATCCGTCACCTCCTGGATGACATGCCGCACCGCCTGCACGGAATCAAGCGCCGGTTTGGCGCGTACATCCACACTGATCAGACATTGGGGCAAGACGGTCATCACCGCGGCCAGCTTCGAAAGCGGTTTATCTGAAAACTTCATAAATTCAAGAAGTTTGATAGCTGCCAGTAAACCATCACCTGTGGTGTGATGATCGAGGAAGATCATGTGCCCGGAATCTTCCCCTCCCAACACCGCCCCGGCGTTGATCATCTCCTGTATCACATGGCGATCACCGACCCCAGCCGTGATGTGGGCAATGCCCATCCGGCGCAAGGCGATCCCCAATCCCATGTTGCTCATCACGGTGGTGACCAAAACCGAATGGGCCAGCGTCCCCTGCGCCTGCATGTGACTGGCGCAGATGGCCATGAATTGGTCTCCGGTAAGCACCGTTCCGGTTTCATCGACCACGATCAATCGGTCCGCATCGCCATCGAACGCCAACCCGGCATCGGCATTGTTTAACAGTACCTGCTTCGCCAGCCCATGGGGGTGCTGTGATCCGCAGTCGGCATTGATGTTGAAGCCGTCCGGCTGGCAGGATATGGCTTTCACAGCGGCCCCTAACCGCTCGAACAGCAGCGGCGCCAGCGCACTGGCCGCTCCGTTGGAACCGTCGATGACCAGCCTCAACCCGCTCAGCGAGATGCCTTCACCCAGGCATCCGGTCAGAAACCGAAGATACCGTGCTGCTGCATCGTCGATGCGGTGGATTCGTCCCACGCGCTGAATTGCGGCACTTTTTTTACGGAGCGCCTCAGGGTCGCCGATCAGGCGTTCGATGGCGCCTTCGGCCGCATCGGATAGTTTGTATCCATCTGAGGTGAACAGTTTGATGCCGTTGTCGCGAAACGGATTGTGCGAGGCGGAAATCACGATTCCGGCATCAAAACCATCGCTGGCCGTCAGATGGGCGATCCCGGGTGTCGGCAAGATACCGGCGATATGGACGTCTTTGCCCATCGAGCAGATACCGGTAGCCAGCGCACTGGCCAGCATGTCACCGGAAATGCGCGGATCCTGACCGATAATCAATCCCTTGGACGGCGGGTGGTCGGCACTGAAATAGTCCGCCACGGCCCGGCCGACCGCCAGGGCGGTTTCACCGTCCAGTGGATATTGGTTGGCAACGCCCCGAATTCCGTCGGTACCAAACAACGTGCTCATATACTCAACCTTGGTGAGGGTAACGGTCGCAGCCGTCGTGCCGATGCGCTTTGGGCACCGGCCGACAGCACAATGGTCATGGTGCTCAACTGATCGGGCGATTGTGGTTCAACAGCGGCGATGCCGACCGCTTACCGGATCGCGGGAAACAGCAATTGGATGCGTTCTGTCACCTCGTCGACGATCTGCTGCAGCCATGCCGCGCCGGTCTGGCGGTCGCCGCTTTCCAGTGTCTGGATGACACCCAGATAATCGCGGCCCATCCGCCCGATCCCACGCTCGATGGCAGCCAAGAAAGCTTCGTTTTGGTGACGATCCATTTGGTCGCAAAAGACTTGGATTACATCGGCAACCTCATTGCGATGATCGAACAACTGCTCTTTTTGTCGAACCAGGCTGTCGGCGGCACCGGCCCCCATCTGCGTGATGTAGCGTCTTTTGGATGCGTCCAATTTTTCACAAAAGGCCACAAAGCGCTTGAGCCGCTCGGCGATCGCGGCGTTCAGGGTCTCGATTAAACCGTCATACAGGGGTTGGGGAAATCCGTCGCCGACAAACCGGCCTCGCACCAGGGCGTACCAGATCTTCAGGGCCACCAGATTGGCCAGGTAGACGATGTTGTTGATCGCCTGCCGCTTGACGTTGCGGTAGATGCCCGTCGTGTAGGGAACACTGCCTGCCCTGCCCCCACCGCCTTCGAAAACCAGCCGATCCGGTTTGAGTTGATCCTTGCGGTAAATCGATCCGGCGGCGATGACCGTTCCGTAGGCAATGCGGCATGGACCGACCAAACCGCCCTGCCCTCCCAGAAAAATGGGCGGTTGATCGAGCATGACCCCGCGCGGCACATCGCCGATCAGCGATGCCGTGGCCTTGTCCTGGTTGGGGGTATAGTTAAAATGAATGTAGGAGCTGCCCACTTCGCTGTGGTTGTGGCGGCCCGTCCCACCGGACATGAAGCAATCGCAGAAATTGATCAGGCTGCCCAGGGTGACATACGGAAACAAGATGGTTTGTTTCAATCCCACCGTGTGGGCGAAGCTGGCCTGCTCCTCCACTATCGTGCCGGCGCGCACATGGGCGCCGGAACCGGCTTCGGCTCCGGCCAGAAAGACGGCATTTTCGAAAAAACCGCCTTTGAGCCGAACATGGGGACCGACGAAACAGTTTTTCAACGTTACGGGAGCTTCCAAACCCAGTTCGGCACCCTGGCAGATCAGGGTTTGGCTGCCGAACAATTTGCAGCCGGCATAAATCGTGGCATCCGCGGCGACGCGACGGCGATTGACCTCGTCGCCGAAGATGACCAGGCCTTTTTCAAGCATATGCTGCAGGCGATTTTCCATGGCGTCAGGGCCCGATATCCGTTTGCGGTCGACTGGCAGAGTGCTCACCCCTAACCGTCGAGCGCTTCCAAGCGAATGGAGAATTTTTTTAAATGCAGGCCGTTTGCCCGGCAAAACCGCGCCGCCGATCGAAACGCGGCGTGATTGGCGGGGCCGTTGAACGACAGCAGAACGCCTTCGATGCGGTGTTTTTGGGCCAGCGCCTGCTAATTGCGCAAAGCTGCCCAGAATCGGAAACCCTTGGATTTTTTTTCCGATTTTCAGGGCATCGTCATCGATGAAGCCGATCGGACACAGGTTCAATGCGGGGTTGTTTAAAATTTCACGCAACAGCAGTTCCCCGCCCCGGCCGGCACCGTAGATGATGACACGCTCCCCTTTGAGCGTTTGGCGCTTCATGGTTTCGGTAAACAGGCGAAAGGACCCGCGCGTGGCCAGCAGCAGACCGGTTGTCAGAACCCAGTCGATGACGAAAACACCTTTTGAGAAATCATCGAAACGGTATAAAAGGGTCACACAGGCGATCGCAACGATCGTAGCGACACTTGAACTGCGAATGTAATGGAAAACGTCCCGGGTGCTGAGGTACTGCCAAAACCC
The DNA here is from genome assembly GCA_963785365.1 of uncultured delta proteobacterium. GTDB lineage: Bacteria > Desulfobacterota > Desulfobacteria > Desulfobacterales > Desulfosarcinaceae > Desulfosarcina. The sequence goes on from CAWAUZ010000004.1 coordinate 324,391, forward strand.
CCGGTAGATGCCCATGAAAAACAATACCAGCATCTTGGCTGCAATGATAGCGGGTAGCGATTTCAGAAAAATGTTAAAATAGTAAGCGAATTCAGCGCCGCCAAACCTCAGGCGATATGCGAGGTAATACGAAAAGGCAATCAGCCCCAAATCTAGAATTACCAGTGTGATATGTCGTTTGTAGGTCAATTCGATCAGTACGGGGGTAAACCTGCGGCCACGCAGGACGGAAAACTCTTTTTCAGGGTAGACGCGTAATTGACTCAGGTAGACCCCCATGAGGAAGATCGCCAAGGAGATGGGGATGATGACGGCCGGAGATGTTATCGTGTCGCTTCTACTGACGATGATACCGGCAAGTCCGGAAACGGTGCCAATCCCGTAGAGGCAAAGGACCGCGCTTTTTTCGCTGAAGCCCATCAGGACTAGCCGGTGTGAAGTGTGATCTCTGCCGCCTGTGGAGGCTTTCCGGCCGCTCAGCAGACGGATAATGGTCACCAAGGTTGTATCCAGCAATGGGACCATCAGTATCAACAGCGGAACGGTAACAGCTGAAAGTGGGTTGTCGGTGGCAAACTCACCATGGTAGAGACTCAGCACGGCTAAGGCGAAACCGATGACGAGGCTGCCGCAATCACCCATAAAAATGGAAGCCGGGTTAAAATTATAGACCAAAAAGCCGCCGCAAGCCCCGCCAATGACCAGGGCAACGGTAAGCGCCGATGCATCATAACCGCTGTATAACACCGCTAAGGCGAAGGCTGCGACCATGGCAACGCCGGCGCACAGACCGTCCATGTTATCCAGCAGGTTGAAGGCGTTGGTTATCCCCACGATCCAAATGAGCGTGACCATGGTATCCAGGGTCATGGAAACGAACCAATTCAGCCGGAATCCCAAGAAGACCACCACGCTGGAGACGATAATCTGACCGATCAGTTTGTTCTGCGGTTTGAGGGAATAGAAGTCGTCAATCACGCCCAGCAGAAAGAGAATTGTTGCACCGCCCAAGATGACAATGGCAATGTCGGGCAAGTCTCCGCTGCTACCGGGAACTGCAGACCTTTGCCAAAGCGTATGAACGTTTCCAACCATTAGCAATGGGATGCCGATGCCGCAAAAGATGGCAATTCCACCCATCAACGCCGTGGTTTTTTTATGCCAGCGATCTTCTCTGGGACGGGCGACCCAACCGTTGTTGATGGCAACCAGGCGTACAACGGGTGTCATCAATAAACTGATCAGAAAAGAACCCACAGCGACCAATAGTTGTGTTGTTGTGATCATTGTCCTGCTTGGAAAATGCCGTTAAGCACTCATGTCAATTATACGGCACTGCCCGGTTGCCTATCCTGTTTTAAGGGAATCGATAACTTTTTCCAAGATATAGTCCAGGCTTTTATCGGGAACGGATCCCGTTATTTCGGCCAATTTCTCGGTGCTCGGTACACGGCGCTGCATATCCTCGAAATCTTTTCCAAAAGCCTTTTCGTAAGGGACCAATTCGATGGTGGCTGTCGACCCGGTCATGTCGATGATTTTGCGAGCGAGATCCAGGATTGAAATTTCATCGACACCACCGACGTTGATCACTTCTCCGGTGGCTCGCTCCGCATCCATCAATTTCATCAAAGCTGAAACCACGTCTTTGACGTAGGTAAACGTGCGGGTCTGCGATCCGTCGCCAAACACGGTGATGGGCTTATTTTTCAATGCCTGCGTGACAAAACGGGGGATCACCATGCCATAGGCGCCCGTCTGTTTGGGTCCTACAGTGTTAAACAGTCGGGTAATGACCACCTCGAGTCCGTTGGTGCGATGATAGGCCAATGCCGTGAATTCATCCATCAATTTAGAGGCGGCATAGCTCCAGCGAAACTTGCTGGAAGGGCCGTAAATGATGTTGTCCGTTTCCACAAGTGGTGCGTGCAGATGTTTGCCGTAAACCTCGGAGGTGGATGCAACCAACACCCGTTTTTTAAATTTATTACACATCTCAAGAACCTTTTCGGTCCCTTGGATATTGGTGACAATGGATTCCAACGGTTTGTCCAGGATGGTCTGGACACCGACCGCTGCCGCCAGATGATAAACCACATCGCAGATGCCGGTCAGTTCCAGCATCAAGTCAGGGTTGAGAATGGTGTTGATATGAACGAAGAACTTATTTCGATAGACCGGGTTATCTTGAAGGAAACGGATGTTTTCCAGGGATCCGGTCGACAGGTCGTCGATGACATAAACGTCATCGCCGTTTTCCAAATGACGCTCAGCTAAATGAGAGCCGATAAAACCGGCTCCGCCGGTGATGAGAACACGCATAGCCCTGCTCCTTTTATCTGCTGAAAACTTTTGGGCGCTTCTAATTGGTTTTGCTAAGTCAAACTGCCCCGTTCGGTGTCAGATCAATGTTCCTGCTGAAATCCGATTTTACCGCCACGACCCTCACTTCCAACAGCGGAATGGTTGCGAGTGCACACTTTTTCAATAGCTTGAATCCGGCCGCGCCAATACCCAAGCGCATGGCCCATACCGAGATGAATCGGTCGTAGCCATATCGACCGATGGCCGACAGGTGTATACGAAAACCAACGTCATGAACCAGGTTGCCGAGTGTCTGCACATTCCACGAATAGAGATGGTGATTGGGGTCATCGTTGTTGAAGTGTCGATACTTTCTTTCTCTTTCGTAGGGGACGACAAGCATCAATTTGCCTTTTTCTCGCAAAAGCCGCCTGATTTCCAACAGGACCCGCACCGGATCGCTTACATGCTCGAGGACATGGTGGCAGATAATCGCATCGATGGATCCATCAGGCAGGCTTTGGGTATCGGCGACGAAGCGGATTTGGTTTGTTGCAAGTTGTGCTTCATACAGGTCAGATAGATCATAGCCCAATCGTTGTTTACAGGAAATGGCCGACAGATTCCATCCGGGTCCGACACCGTATTCCAGCACAACATGGTCAGAATCGATAAACGCTGAAAATTTCTGGGCACGGCTAAGGGCAATCCATTTATGGGCCGCTTGGGGAACGTCGTGCTTTTGATGATAGCGCTTCGCCCCATCTCCGCGGTATCTGTCAGCGACCTTCGCCATTATTTTATCAGACCGCATGAAATAATCCTTTATGAATTTTATTCCGGTCTTGCTGATTGAAAATAATGAACCACACCAATAAGGTAAATATGGTCATAATGGAAAAAAAAGCCCCACATCGATAGATGAGTTTTTCCAGATTTGATACCAGGAAAAAGGAACCTAACGCAAACAAAAGAAGGCCCAGTTTGTGCCAGACCTTATCGGCACTCGCAGGAAGAATCGTCCATGCAAATCGGAAAACGATCAATGCATCAATACTTAGCCGTATTGTCCACGTTATCGCCGCGCCCTGTGTTCCCCACCATCCGATCAATTGCCACAACAAGAAACAATAGATTGGCAACTCCACCATATGAAGTTTGGCGATGATGTCCGGGCGTCCGCCACCTTGCAGCAGGGCGTAAGGGACCTGCGCCAGGCTATGCATGTATACCCCGACAACCATCCATTTCAAAATCAGGGTGCTCTGACCAGCAAATTCGGGCCCGACCCAGATGTTGAGTGCCTCGAAGGCGAAACCAACGAGAAACAAGGCAATCGGAAACATGGTGATATAGAGGTACTTTACACTGTTGTTGTATATCTCGGCTGTCAGTTGAGAACGCTCCGCCAGGCTCGTTGAGAATGCAGGAAACAGGACACCCAGTAATGCCCACGGCAGAAACCATAGCTTAGTCGCCACCTCATTTGGCGTTGCATAAAAAGCAACGGCTGAAGCTGAAAGCAGGGCACCAATAAAAAAACGATCAATGTATATCATCAGCGGTGCGATCAGATTGCTGACTGTCACCCATCCCCCAAAGGTCAACAGGGGGCGGACCAGATTGCGTTGGAATTTAGCGCCGGGACGCATGAACAGTACGATCTTGTTACATAACCGCAATTGAATCAGCAGCGCGACCAACCGGCCCACAACCAAAGCCACCATTACCGGGTGGAGTGCGTTTGCATACCATTTGATGATGGGCACTGGCACGACAAAAAAATAGATGCCCATCGGTACGCGTATCATATTGATTAGATCGAATTTCTGATAGGCGCTCATCACGCCGCGCAATCCAACGCTGATAATGACGATCGGCACCGCTGACGCCAAGAGATAGAAAGTGATCAGCGATTCCCTTTCAAGTTGCGCCGGAATGGTTAAAACAGATTGAGCCAACCAGGGTAGAAAGAGCATCATAAATCCGGCAGCCAAACAGCCGAGCGTCCCCATGATCACCAAGGATGTCCATATCAAGTCTGGTATTTCACCGGTATTTCCATTTCCCAACCTCTCGGAAACCAACTTTGTCAATGCCCGGTTCAAACCGAAATCAAAAAGGCTAAAGTACCCGATGATCGCCCAGGCCAGGGTGAGAATTCCGAAACGTTCGGTACCCATTTCATGGATGATGGTGGGTACCGTCATGATGGCAACCAATATGGGTGTACAATAACCGGCGATATTTAGCAGGCTGTTTCGGGTAATTCTGCGGCCGTTGGTCAGTTCGCCAACAGTTGGGCCAGTTGCCGGTCGTTTTGGGTCCTTGGGTGAATTAGTAACGTTCATTTATTCAATTGCAGTCCGGTTGTTGCGTTTTGTAAAGCGATATTGCATCGATGCGATGGGTATCCGGCAGACCACAATTTTTTCGTCTACCCGGTCAACCTAAACAGGGAATGCCCAATATGCATTCCCTGCGGTGATGAATACTAGATGATCATCGTATCGTGGTGTTTAGGTTGTATTCGATTGCATCAGATCGTCATATAAACTTTCGATATCATAGATTAACCGGTCAATCGAATAATTTTTGAGAACAAAGTTTTTGGCACGTGTAAAACGGTTCTGCTTGGTTAAGTAGCCGCTATCAATCATGTATTTTAATGCCTTTGAGAATACATACGCATCGCCCTTCGGACAGAGGATGCCGCGCTGACAAATTTTGAAAGCCGGTTCTGGTTGAGTTGACTCATACTCGCCGAGTAAATCCTTGATGCCACCGACACCAGTGGTGACCACGGGCACAGAAGCCGCCAGCGCCTCAATTACCGAAACCGGCGTCCCTTCATTCAACGAGGTCAAGGCGAGTATGTCGATATCGGCATATATCATGGGGATATCTTTTTCCCATCCATGGAAAACAGTGATTTTATCTATATCGATTTGTTTGGCATACGCCTCAAGCTCTGCCCGCTCTTCACCGTCACCCACGATAACCAATCTAATGTTTCTGTCCTCAACCCCATCAAGCAGCAGTTTTCCAGCGTCAAGGAACATACGATGATTTTTTATTGGCGCCAAACGGCCGACGATGCCGATTAAAAATGTGTCCTCCGATAGTCCAAGTCTTTTCCTGAGTATTCCTTTTTGTCGTGAACATGTAGTGAATGCACTAAGGTCAAACCCGAGTTTGATGGTTTCGATTTTTTTTGGACTGGCGAGCCTGTAGACAGTGGACAGCTCCCATTTTTGGGATTCACTGAGGGTAATGACCCGATCCGTTAATTTTGCCATCAATTGTTCAAATCGCTTGAAAAGTTCTGCCTTAAAGGGACCAAAATAGCCGTCTAAAACATGACCATGGAAGGTATGAACCGTTGTGGGTCGGTGGCCGGTCAAACTACTGCAGCAGGCCACTGCCAGGCGAGCGATGGCGCCTGCTTTAGAGGTATGCGAATGAACGATATCCGGTTTGAAGCAAAGCATAACCCGGATGACTTTGAAAAATGCGTTAAGATCCCTGAGCGGTCTGATTTCGCGTTGAAGTTCGGGAATGGTGATGCGGACATTTTCGCCAAACCTGGCGATATAGCTCATATCCCCTTCTTCCGGGCTAACTGACCCGGTAATCAGTTTCGTCTCATACGTTGAAGGATTCAAGCCTTCTGTGAGATTCTTAACATGAATGGATGGGCCGCCAATGTTCATGCGTGAAATGATTCGCAGGATTTTAATCTTTTTTTGATTTTCATCAGCGAGATCATTCTGTCTGCTTTGATTAAATTTAGGCTGTTTGTTACACAAGCTTTCATATAAACGAAGGGTACGATCTAACATTTTTTCGGCAGAGAATTGTTCGACAACTCGATTAAATCCATTTTCACCGAAATGGGCTCTTTTTTCTGGATGATCAATCAGATAACGCATTGCATTTGATAATGCATCGATATCATCAGGTTGAATGGTAATGCCAGTTTCTTGATGAACATTGACAAACGTGGTCCCCGTCCCTAATTCGGTGCTGATGACCGGCTTCTTGCAGCACATGGCTTCAAGCTGCACAATGCCGAAGGCTTCGCTTCTAAGATGCGATGGCAATACAAAGATGTCGCTGGCTTTATAGTACGCATTCACCTCGTCATCGGACAACTCTCCGAGAAAATGGACTTTCCCATAGAGTTGTTTTTGCTTTACTAAATTACGAAGCTTGGCTTCCTCGGGTCCAGCGCCAACCAGGATGAGTGTGGCCGGAACGCTTTCCATAGCGGAGACCAGTAAATGCAGACCTTTATAGTACCTGAAACACCCGACAAACAAAATTATCGGCTGATCATTGTACACCTTCCGAATTGCGCCGACCTTCGATAATTCATTATTTGAAGTGAATCTCTCTATATCAACCCCAAGCGGGATGACGGTGCATTTATGTGCAAACTGTTGCAGCACTTTAGAAGTTTTAACGTAGTTCGGTGATGTTGCGATAATTTTGTCTGCTTTGTTTAAAAATATCGTCCTGAAAGGTGAATACAGCATCCCCAGTTTATCCTGGCGGATAATGTCACTGTGATAGGTGACCACCAGCTTTTTATTTAGGTTCGTGAACAGGTATGAAAAATCGGCAGTCGGGTTTGGGTGGTGGAAGTGAAGAATGTCTGCATCCTTTCCCAAACGCCTAAGATAACAATGGAATGTCGGTGTAATCGGTGCAGAATAAAATCTTCCCAGTTGAGGTGCTTTGGTAACTTTTATACCATTGACCTGTTCATTTTGAGATTGATTTTTAGTATTAGAAACGAGTACCTGAACATCAACCCCCTCGGCCTTTAACCCGTTGGCCAGCAGGTTGATATGGTTTTCTATTCCACCTTTTACCGGAGGATAATAATCTTTATAAACATGTAAAATGTTCAAACTATAAGCCTCGGTGGATGATTTCATTCATTTTCGAAGCAAAGACGGCGACATCGAAGCGTCTGGCTTGCGTTTGACAATCGTGCATCATCCGTTTTGCCTTTTTCCGGTCAAGCCATCTGACCGCCTGTACCACGTCGCCCTGTGTCGGATCCGAAGCAAGCAATAGACCTGTTTCATGCTGCAGGATCGTTTCCACCAGGCCGCCTTGGTTGACTCCGATCACCGGTTTACCCGCAGCCATCGACTCTATTGGCGTCATTCCAAAGTCTTCGTCTTTGGGGATATAGATGGTTGCGATGCACTCCCCAATCAACCGTCGATAGTCTGCATCGGAAACCCTTCCCAACACCGTTATGTTGTCATATTTCGCGGCACTCCTCCGAATTTTTTTCAACTCCGGACCATCGGAAATAACGACCAGTCGCCGATCCGGCATTTCTTTAAACGCCGCAACGATTATACCGACCCGTTTTAGCGGGTCAAGCCTGGCGGCAGACAGGAAATAATCGCCTTGACCGTTCCATCGATACTTGTCTGTCTCGCAAGGCGGGTAGACCACGCAGGCCTCCAAACCCAGATATGCTTCGATTCGTTTTTTTACATGAAAAGAGTTGGTGACGATTTGATCCATCCGGTTGACGGCCCGCTCATACCATTTTCGGTGGTAGGCGATCAAGGCCCGCAGGGCCGGGGCGGCCCAGGTCGGATAATTGGAGAAATAAAAGTGTCGCTGATCGTAGATATATCGGGGGGGGGTGTGGCAATAATAGATGTTGGTTCCGCCGGTGTGGCTGCCGACTGCCAGCGGCGCGTAGAAACCGCTGTATACGACCTTGTCGTAATTTTTTAAAAAGGTGGTCTTTTTTCTAAACGACTGAATGAGGCGGACATTGCGCCAGCCTAAAAAATCCCCGGCCACCTTGAGATCGAATTCTTTTCCATAGCGTGGGTAGGTCTCGAAAAATGGGTGGTTGCGGGTCTTGAACCCGTAACCCAGGTCGCATCCCAACTGTTGTGCCAGGATCAGGCTGAGCCGACCGCCGCCCTCCATGAATTTAAAATAGTCGTGAAGGACGATGGGATTGTTCACCTTGAATTGATTGATCCTTCTCAGGCGGTCGTCCCAATTGAGGATGACTTCCTGGACATGGATGCTTCCCCGAAGGTCGGGTAAAGTCGCTTTCTATAAAAAAACCGTGGGTGGGGCTCATCTCGCCCGATTCAACAGTCCAAGGTGTTCGAGCCGGTGATTGATCGTCTTCATTACGTTCGACCATGCGTGCGGCCCGACGATCTCCAGGCATCGTTCTTTGGATCTTTTTGAGGCCCGATCCGATTCGCGCCGAATCGCATCGGCAAATGTCCGTGGCGTGTTGCCGTAGGATGCCAGGTCGCCAAGCCCAGATTTCAGCGAACCCAGATCCGTACATGCCACGCCAAGTCCGGCTGCGATGTATTCGAAAAACTTTAAGGGTCTTTCCACGAATGCCAGCCGCCCTGATATTTCCCGGAAAGGGATCAGTCCTACCCGATATCGGGAAAGAACCGGCATTACGTCGGCTCTGGTAATTGGCGGAAGCATTCGGACATTGCTGGCATGGTTAGTCCAGGGGCGATTCAATGGACCAATGATGTCAAACTGCCAATCATCTAAAATCATAGCTGTTTTATCGATTAACGTCAAATCGACCCATTGTTCGATGTTTCCCAGGTACACTGCCGATCTTGGACGTCGCGGTTGATTCAATGTGACCGACAGATAGTAGTCATCGACACCATTTGGAATCGTGGCGACACGATTGGTCGGATTCAGACTCAAGGTATGTCGGGTCAGTGGCTCATGGGCCGACCAGATATCATCGTATTGGCCGGTCAGGATACGGTTTGAAATGCCTGAGATGATGCGCGCGGAAAGCGCGTGGCCGAAGCCTTCCGGCAAATCGTTTAATCTGAGAACGGTGATCGTGGATCGAACCCATTCAAGATATAAAACATTGGCGGTCACATCGTGAATGCAGAGATCATAGCATCGGTTATCGAGCCAGTTCGGTCTAAATTCACCATACAACCGCTCTTGCCAGCCATAGCGCAAAATTTGCCTGTGGGCCGGAAATGGCGCTCGAAATGCATATTCCTTCAGATTGGCTGCGATCGGTTTTCCATGTTGGTCTTGGCGTTCCAGCCAGACCCGCTTAAAACGCATGCGCCGTCTAGACCCGTAAAAATCGAAAAGCGACGAGAAAATCGACAGGTAATCGACCTGCCATCCGGTCTTGGCCAACCATTCGGCAATGTACTGGATGCCGACTTTGACGTGTTGGTCTAAAAAAGAGTGTACACCCAGAACGAGTACTTTTTTCCGAGAATCAGTCATCCCGATCTCAAAGAGTTGGTCAGACGGTTGCTTCGACTTGGCGTGATTGGCTATGGACCGGCCTTCCCGGAATCGATTAGGAACTATACCATGACCTTGTCCAAGTTCAACCCGTCGCAAAATGGAATCGCATGATGCATGATTCCCTCATCATCATTTCGCCAGGTGTGCCGCTGCTTGTCTCTGGCTCTGTAAGCGACAAAATTCCAGATGTCGCCCACCAGAAGGGCGCGGTCGGTTGTCCTGCCCTTCTCCACGAAATCCGTATCCACACACGCACGATGGTTCTCGGAAAATTCCTGGAAATATTCCCTCCGGCCGCCCAGGGTCGCCCCGCAAAGATGAGGGGCGCCCATGGAACCGATTGTCAATTGGGTCCAGAGCGCTTTGTTTCTGAGAAATAGCTTGTCTTTTTCTTCCAGGTAAATGAATGCGGGCGGCTTTCCCATGATCTGAAAGTCTGCTGTCTCGGCGAGATGCACCCAATCCTGAAGATAATTGGCACCGTAATAGTCGTCGTCATCCATTTTGAACCAATATTTTCCCTTGGCCTGGGCAATGCCGAAGTTCAGACACGCTCCAATATTTTTCTCCTGGTGCACCTGGAAAACGTGGACATTCGTATGTCCGGCCAGCATCCGCCTGACTTCGCCCACATCCGCCCTGTCTGTGTTGAAGATGATGATCAATTCCTTGTCAGGATAGGTCTGCTTGTGGAAGGTCTCAAGGCAGGCGCTGATTAACTCGGGTCGTTTGGTGGCAAGAACGACCGATGCACGAGGAAACGCCTCCCCATCGTGAGGGATGCCCAAGGACGCACAAATTGTCCTCATCCGGTGGGCATAGGTGTGGGCCGCATAAATTTCCCGTCGGACCAGATGTGATTCATGCTCGCGGGAGAGGTCGTCCCGGATCAGTTCAAGGGCCTTGTCCCGCAGCGACGCATCGTCTTTGGCCTGTGTCACAAGTCCTTCTGGTATTCTTCCCTCCTGTCCGTCTCCGGTCATTACTACACTGCACCCGCAGGCCATGGCCTCCAGCGCCTGCCAGGATCGGCTCATCGGCGATGCAAGCGTCTTTTCCGGCATGACCAGCACGCGATAATGACGCAGTGCACTTAAGTGCCTTCCGTAGGACACGCAGCCCATGATATTTTCCCTAAACGCAGGCAGATCATCGAGCTTATTGGCCATGAACCGGTAGCGGGAGTCGGTAATATGCAGCCCCTTTTTGAAGAGCGGTTTTAAAAATTCGAATGCAGTGGGGTATTCCAGGATGTCCGCCCACCCGTCCATGAGAATCGAAAAGTTGTCAAAGCGGCCGGCCTCGGGTTTAAAAGGATTGTGGAGCACCGGCTGAATGGCGGGCCCCAGATGCACCGCGTCCCGGTTCATTGCCTTTGTGTAAGCGTCGAGATTTTTGGGGTCGGCCGCGAACACACGGTCGAACTGTGGAGCTAATTTGGAAAAGAGCGGGAAATGAATGTTGTCCTCGGTATCCCAGAAAACCGATGGAATCCCTTCCCGTTTGCAATAGGCCAACAAGGTGGACAAACGGTCTGAAGGTTCATTTGCAACATGGCCATATTCGACCCATGATCCAGATTTTTCTAGACAGGATTGAACCAATAGGAAATCGGGAGGTGTTCCCTTAAGCGTTGCCTGCCAATCCTCAAGACGGAGCGGGGTAATTTCGGCTTCCATCTCCAAAAAGGACTGCATCCGGGGGCTCAGGATGCCGGCGATGCGAAGATTGCTGTTGCGGGTGCTCCGCCTGGGTGAGGTTTCGTCGAAAAAGGTGAACTCATGCGCTTCCCGCCCCGGTCGAGTGTACTGCAACCGGTTGCGCATCATCCGGCCGGCGGCCTGGATGCCTTGACCCTTACCAGGGCTTCTTTGGCTCAATCGGGTCAGGTATTCTTTAACCAATCTTCCCAACCGGATTGGCAGCATGGGCCCATGCCGCAAGGGTGACGACAAAGCCTCTCGTATCAGGTGCGATAGCCTGAAAGACGCAGACTTTCGTATGGTCTCCAACTCCATTTCCAACACATTAACACGTTGCAGCAGCCTTTTTGTCTCCCCTGCCGAAAAAGTCCGCTCATCGGGATTGGCGAATGGCTTGGCATTGTCTATTTCTGCAGTTGCGATCGCATGGCGCGGCAGCGACTTTTCACCTTTTAGGGCCAGCAGCATATCCCGGCCAACGGTTTTTATTTTGCCGGGAAGCGTTTTCAGACGTCCCGACCGCTTCGTCTTTAGAAAGGCGTTGTACAATCCGGCATATCGAGTTTTGATTTCCAACACATGGGGCGACAAGACTCTGAAATATTCATTGACCAGAGCCTGACGTTTTCTTTTGGCCAGAAGCCGATCCCCGGAGGCATAATCGTGTCGAATGACCATGGTGGGCCAGTAATATACCTCGCCATCCGGTCGGGCTTCGAGCAGCCGCGCCGTGAGTTCGAGCCCCTCGGCCCCGAAAAGCAGCGGGTTCATGCCCTCCACGGCTTGATAATACTGATTGGGAACAGCCATGTTGCCCTCGACGTCCAGAAGGGCGGGCAGCGGGAAGCGTCCCAGATCGTACAATCCAGCAAGATCATCGTTCGCGTTTGAAAGACTGGGCAGAATGCGACCCCGGATGCCCAGAAACGAATGTTCCATGAAAGCCCGCACGGCACTGCCCACAAAATCGGTTTCAGCGATGGCATCGTCGTCCAGGAAAACGAGCAGATCCGTACGGGCATGAAAAGCGCCAATGTTTCGAGCCTCGGACGGCGTGAACGGGATGGGGCACTCCACAAGGAGAACGCTTTCATGTCTCAAAAGATCCACGAGCGACCCTTCGCTACCGTTGTTGACAACGATGGTTTCAAACAGAAGATACGATTGTCCTTTCAGAGAATCGAGGCAGGCGATCAGCGCATCACTGCGGTCTCGGGTGACGATGATCACCGTGGCGCTGCCAGGCCGGTCACCTCTTTTGTCGATATGCCGAAAGGCGGCGTATTTCACGATACGCCTGTATTCACGGGCTTTTTGTTGAGCCTTGGCAAAATGACCCTGGTTGAAAAGCGAGCGTGCCCTTTCGAAGCATTCCAACGCGTAAGCCTGGGTCGGGTATTCAATCACTTTCACGCTCACTCCGGAAGACCTCGTTTGGATTGTTTTTGAGCCATTTCTCCGGGCTTTGACAGAATTGGTCATAGGCATTCAGAACGGGTCGGGGTTCGCCAATCATCATCACCCGTCCTTTTTCCAACCACAGCACCCGCTGTGAAAGTTTTCGCAACTGTGCTGGATTGTGAGACACGACAATGACACTGCGAGCCAGGTCGCGCATTTCACGCATGCGGCGCATGGCCTTGTCCCGGAAGGCTTTGTCTCCGGTTGCCATGATCTCATCCAAAATTAAAATATCCGGCCTCACGGCTGTGGCCACGGCGAATCCCAGCCGGCTTCGCATGCCGCTCGAATAGGTGCGCACCGGCTCATCAATGAAAGCGCCTAGTTCGGAAAAGGCTTCGATATCCTCCATTCGGGCCTTGATCTCTTTTTTGCTGAGCCCCATCAGGCTTCCACTGATAAAGACGTTCTCCCTGCCGCTGAGCTCATTCTTGAATCCGACCCCCAGGGCCAGCAGCTGAGTTCGACCGTTGACCGTGACCGTGCCCATATCCGGAACAAGGACGCCGCTGCAAATCATCGATAGGGTCGACTTGCCGGACCCGTTTCGTCCGATCACACCCACCGTTTCCCCCTCGTACACAGTAAAGCTTACATCTCGCAGCGCCCAGAACCTGTTTTTTCTTCTCAGACTCCTGTTGAAGGAAAACAAAGTCCTCGCCGTTCGTTCAAAACAGAGTCCGACATCCTGAAAAATGACTGTGGGTGGGGAATGGCAAGCCGTGCAGGTCGAACCACGGTTATGCTCAATTACAAGCGAATCGACAATCATTGATTCAGTTATTCCGACTGATGCAGGGCTATCGGGTTGGCTTTTCTTTCGGTCGATGTCGGTTTTTTTCCCCGCCGGCACGGGTGAACCACCCGCTTTTTCAGGATGTATCCTGTCGGAAGATTCGGCTACCGATATACGATTGAGCTTGTCGACCGGCGCGTCCTCGGCCTTCCAGATCGGAGAGAACCGATTCTCGCCTCTAAAAAACAAAGGTTCATTCCTGGCATCGATCGCCTCTTCCAATTCCGACGGCACGGGGAGCAGCGCATATATATGGGGGTCTTCCAATCCTTGAAAGGTCGGGAGCCGGTGTTCCTTGACCTGCATCGCACGCTGCCGGTCGAACTCGACCATCCGTGGAGGAGCCTGGCCTGGTTTCGGTTTGCCGAAATAACACACGCCGCAGATCAACCGGTCGTCGACCAAGGCTAGGCCGCGGGTTTTCTGGTCACTGTTCTTCCATCTGTCGCCGGTCAATTTGGGGGAAAATACCTGCCTGGGGACCGCGGTCGAATTCTCTTGGACTTGCGGCCAGTCGAAAGCCTGCAGCTCTCCTTGTTGGATCGCGCACAGATACAGGGTGCCGTTGTCGATCAATCCACCATGCAGCGGTTGAGACGCCCGGCTCAAATCACCCGACCGGTTGAATAACCGATCAATGCGCTGTCTTTGGTTCCATTCAACAGGGCAGTGGTCAGCACCAATTCATGGTGATCGTCTTCGAGCATGTGTCGAACGATACCAAAGCGAAAATTTTTCTCCACGGCCCGCAACGGCAAGGGAAACGATTCCGGCGCGATATCCCATAGATGCCTACGATGGAGATGCTTGCCCTCCAGATCGAATACATCGATGGCACTCTGGGCGTTGAACGAAAGGTAAACCCGCCGGCTGGATGCGTGGGCATATACCGCATGGAGGTTCCCCTGTTCGTTATTCCCTAAAACCCATTCCGGCAGATGGACGGTTCTTTCCAGGACCAGAAGCGGTCCTTTGGAACGGAAGGTGATGTGGAAAATGAGCATGGCGCTCGGCGTGAGCGCATAAAGTCGGTCATCGGCGACGCTGATGCCGCGAATCTGATGGAGCCTTACCGGCTGACTGGTAAAATCGACCAGGTGTACATAGCGTGCCTCGGATCGGTCGATATCGTAGACCATCAGACCGGCACTGTTGGATTTTCGGCTAAAGAAACTGGCGAGAACTGAAGCCATATCCGGGCTAGATCTCCTTGGGGACGAAGCGCGAGCTTCTTCTGAAATAGACGATTCCGGTCTGCATGAAAACCAGCGTCACACCAAGAATGAGGACCATGACATGCATATCGAACATCGTCCCGCGCAGGAGCACATCTCTTACGGCGGTAATGACATGCACCATGGGATTCAATGCGTATACCGATTTAATCCAGGATGGGAAATTCTGCAGGTCGTTGATCCGGCTCGGCGGGTAGAGCACCGGGCTCATGTAAAAACCGAAGCGCAGCAGATAAGGAATAGCCTTGCCAATGTCCGGGATTTTCACCGTGATAATGGACAGATAAAGCCCCATGGCGTAGGGAATCAAAATCATGGGCAGGAGCAAGGGAAAAACGGCCAGCGTTGGCCAACCCAGCACGTCATGGTTCCATACCGCTACGAGGCTCAGACCGATCAGGTAAAAAAAAGCCTGCACCACGGGAGGAAGCATGACGTATAAATGCAGGGGAAGCGCGGCTTGCTTGATCAACGAGGCATTTCTGGTCAAGGCGGTTGAGCACAGGCTGACGGAACGGGAAAAGGATTGCCAGGTCACGATACCGCACAAAGCGAACAGGTGGTAATCAGCCCCACCTCGGTCAAAGACGATCTTGACCACAAAGGTGTAGAGAAGCATTAAAATCAGCGGATCCAGAATCCACCAGGCAACACCCAATCGGGTGGTCGCCACCGTGGTCTTGATCGTCACGAAAAATTGGATCTGCAGAGCGTGGAGATTGTCTCTGATGTCTTTGCCGACTTGAATCATTTCTATTTTTGTTCCAGGGATTGGATTTTCAACCCTAAAATTTCATCCTCGATGTCTTTCAACTCCATACGAATATTGCTCGAAAGCAATATCGCATCTGTCAATTGACTGGATAGGTCTTTGAGGGGACCCTTGTCCCCATTGCCCACTTGTCCTTCGAGCGCTTCGATGCGATTCTCGCATTGGGCATAGGCCTGAGTCAGACTCGTGCGTTGTTGCAGTGCTTTTTGCAGCTCATTGCGAATACCAGCATCAACCTGGCGTGTCGACTTCGGCGGTGGTGACGTTGTCTTATCTACTATCCTCGTCTTTCGATGCGGACCGCCTTTGCCCTCGGTTATTTTTTCTTTCGGATTCATGAACGAGCGTGCGGTGACTTTTACTAGATCATAGGGTAGTCGCACGGTTCTCCATCCCGGTTCTTTAAAGGCAAGAACCACCGTATTGCCAAGTTTATAAGACAATGAACGCCTGATCAGTTCTCCTTCACGCGCCAATTTACGCTCAACGTCCAATTCCCTGGCCAATCCTTCAGCGTTGCAGCGAACTTTTTCGACCGTTTCGGCCAGGTCATTCTTTATTTGCCGTGTACGGTCGAGTTCCCCGGTCAGGCCGTTATTTTTTCGTTGAGCTGCTTCAGCCTTCAGGATCAGGTCATCGGATCGCCGGTTGGCTTCTTTGAGCTTACGATCCAAGTCCTGTATTTTAAGTCGAAAGGCCGCCTGCTGCCCAATGTGTCTGTGGGCTTCTATATACCACCCTTTGAACTCATCCATGGCCTGACGGCACATGTTAACCACTTCCATTAGGCCTATCCGGTCAAACTCATCCCCCCGGCTTTGTTTAAGCACGCCGTAAAGTTTTCGCACGTATTGGTTTTGTACCTGGTAGTCATCGTATATGGATCGATTGAGATTGGGTTTGATGGCATCTTTTATCACCTCATCCACATCGCCGGTAAAAAATTCATCCAATCCGGTGTATTTAAGAAGGCTCTCAGCAAGTTCATACGGACGGGTAAACCAATCCTCATAGTGGACGATGTAGCAATTGTTTCCCGTGTGATTCAGGGCAGCACAATTTTTATGCAGCCAGAACAACTCCGATATCGATTCTTTTTGGTTGTATTGTTTTCTTAAAGAACTAACCGTTGCCGCCGGTTCACGCACTGCGAGAAGATAGACCGGTACTATTTTTTGCGGATTGAAAATACGTTGCCACAGGGGTAGGAACAACGCGGTTCGCGGATCTTTAACACCCCATATCGTGGGGGAATTGGCAATTCTATCTGTGATATGATTGGCGAGTCGATTCCTATGCGTTTTTATACCCGGATGGTCGAGCCAATGTTCGGGCAGCGGAATCAGTTGATTGGTTTCTATAATGCTCAATAGTTCTGACTGGATATTGAAAACATCGCTGTCTTCATATGCACCCACAGGATTCTGCTCGCTTGGCGGAGTCATGACTTCAGATACGGTCATGCCAAGCTTGTTCAGGATCTGCATCAGAAGCGATGTGCCCGTACGCCCTGCTCCCAGCACCACGACAATACGTTTCTTTGGGTCATCAGTTATTTTTTTCACATGAACAATACCTTTCGAGTGCAATTTTGTTATCTTCTAATTCTTTTGAGAATATTTCACTCTTCAATATGTGCATATGCCCGGAATGCCTCGAGTCCTCTTTTATTTGGCTAAAACGTTCGCCAATGGCGATTTTTTCAAGTAGGAGGAGTTTTTTCAACTGATCTGTCGATTCCTTTTTAAAAGCGTCAAAATCGAACGGTGTCATATCATCCAGAGGTTCTCTATTCGTGCAAAGCCGTTGCAGCGAGCGGTTCAATCGTTTTAAATACTGCAATTTTCGCATTAAAAAGAGATGGTTGGCATCGGAAAGCCAATCCAGTGGTATGGAACCTTGGAGGCAGGCCATCTTGAAACGATAATCCATTTTCAATCGGTACATTGTCTTCGGGTTGACGCCTGGACAACACCGTTCAAGCATCTCGCAAATATAGCCCCGGCAGGCCTGGAAGCTCCAGTCGTACTGCTGCGCCGTTTCGGTCCTTCCTTGGTCGTCCCGGATCATACTTGTAAAATAGTCAGGTCCCTCACAGGGAATTGAAACGAGCCAACCCTTCGGACGTGAAACCGAAACAATCGGCAATGAAAGCTGGCGGGCTTTTACCGATAGCGTCATGTCGCACATGACCACCGGGAAAAAATCGGCGAAACGAAGCTGCATCGAAGGAACGTAAAATGCGGTGCTTCCGGTGCCAGGCAGATGCACGAAACGGTCGGTGTCAAGAGACGACATGGCGGAATAGACTGCCGTTCTCTCGAAATACCAATCCAGTGGCATACCAAAGATCGACCCATGTACCGTGACGATACAGTGATCATTATATTTTTTCGAGCATTGAATCATTTTTTCGACGTAATTTTCAGGATAGACAAAGTCATCGTCGACCGTAAAAAAATACCCGTCTGAAACCTGTTCGACCGCGAAAAACTTTCCGCTGGCCTTGAGATCCCCAAAATCCTGGCTGCGATAGACGGTTATCTTGGGGTGGTAGAGAAAATCGGGAACGGTTTCATACAAATTCAGATAAACGTGGATGGCATCCGCCTGGGGGAGAAGACTTTGAATGGACTGGCCTAGCGCCGATGACCTCTGTGGTATGGAGGCGAGGCCGATGGCGACGTTATCACGACGCTTTACCAAGGCCGGAGATGGTTTCGGGTCTACCTCTTTTTGCAGTGGCGGTGAATGGGCTTGGTTAAATTCGGCGGATTCCTCGCTAAAGTAGGCATCGTAAGCGATTCCCGGGTTGACGTGATGACTGGCCTTACCCTTTATGTCATCCCTCCAATTGTGGGTCCTCAATCCTCGCGGCGATAAACAATCAGGTTGAATATGTCAAAAGACGCTATCCGTTTCGCCTTTTCGCAGGCTTTGAGGTGAAATTCAGTATCCACAATGGTAACGCATCTTCGGGAAAGGCGCATCGATCGGCGAGCTTTCGGGAAAAACTCATCGTACATCCGCCAATCCAGAAGGAATTTCTTTCTGTGCCAGCCACGACCTGGAACTGTTTCAGATTTTGACGACGAAGGGCGGTATGGTCCAACTCTTCAATATAGACCGCACTTCCGGCCTGTTTGCCGAAATAGTCCAAATCAGCGCAACGCAGATGCAGGGCTGAATCCAGGATGTAGTTGCTGCCATAGAGGTCGTCGTCGTCAATTTTAGTCAGATATTTTCCGTTGGCACTGGCCTGGCGTAATTCAAACAGGCTCCGATGTTTCGATCTGACGGCAAATAGAAGAATTTGTGGCAGTCGTGCCGGCCGTGAATGGCTTCCATATCCACCCCTTCGCAATTCAGTACGATGAGATGTTCGAAACAGGATAGGATTGGTCAGGTGCCATGGCGAGCAGGTGGGGGAGCGCATTGGGCCGGTTTGTGGCAGTAATACCAGAAATAATTGGAAATTCTTCCCAATCATGATCCAGTGCGAGATCGGTGCAGATCCGACGGATACGATGAGAGTAGGTATGCTTGGCATGCACGGTCCGCCACAGGGGCTGAACTTGCCTGAGGCGCTGAACTTCATTTTTCAGGATGGACTGAATGGCATCGAGAAGTTCTCTCTGATCGGCTTCCATACGGTACACTCCCCCAGCAGCGATCTCGGACGGGATTCGGATAGACAGACAACCTGACATCCGCAGGCGAGCGCCTGCAGGGCGCGAAAGGTCTGTTCGGTCTGTGAAACCTCATGGCTGGGAAGCAGCACCTGAACCTTGCAAAAGCGAAGGATTTTCCACAAAATCGCCTGTGGCAGGTAACCTTTCAAACTGGATACCAATTTGCCTAGATAACGCTTGCGGACATTCCATTGGCGGAATCTGCCATCCACGATGTTCAACCCCAGCTCCTGAATCCCCAGAAGGATCTCTTCTATGTCTTGATCCCAGATAATCTCTTTCCAGCCGTCGAAGATGATGTTGTATGATGGGGGGGACTGCGAAGAATGAAAACGGTTGTGAAGAGCCGGTTGGACGCACGGCAGCAGGATTTTTGCCGTCAGTCCGTTTTTACGGGCGACGGTCAGGCTTTCAGGATCGGCATAGTAGCGAAGGTCGCATTGTGCGGACAGTTTTTTGAACAACGGATCATACCGGGAATCCAGCGTTTGCCAGTAAACTACGGGAATTTTCAGTTTCCGTGCAAGGCATATAATATCTTCGATCAGATTGTTTTGCGACCCATGTGGGAGCATGGCATGCCGAAAATCTTCGGTGCAGGTCTCCAGGCAAGGTTCGATTATCAGCAGATCCGGTTTGCCGTAGCTCAGCGTTGTTTTCCAATTTTTTTCAGTAAGGAGAAGCAGATGGCCCTCATGTCGCAACCCGAAAAACAAGCGTTCATCTCCGATGAAGGCGATTTTCAGGGAGGAGTTCGGGACGTCTTTGTAGACCTCTACAGGAGGGATCGCCTCGGGCCACCAACAGGTATTTTCTATTATTGTTGGGTTCATCTCTATTTTTGTTTTATCGTAGTTTTAAAAGCATTTTTCGTTCGCTGTCCAAGGCCAGGGGAATCATTGTCGAAAAGTCGCTTTGAACATTATAGCTGCACTTTTTCATCAATATGTCGGCGAGATACCGGTCAATGTTATTGCCATTCAGGTTGTGTTCATCCCGAGAAATGGCTTCGAGCATACGGTCGTTGACACCGGAATGGAAATGCATCGAGTCCCTGAAATTAGCAATATTGGACACGATTTGATCGTCGTTTTCGAACCCGTAGATCCTCACATTCGACAGTGCCTCCGCCTGGGAAACCAGGTATTTATGAAAACCGAAATAGCGCGTTAGGAACCGCGGTTCCCTTTCCGATAGCCACTGTCGCGTCATGGGAGCGATGACGACAACAAACTCTACGCTCTGGTTCTCCCTTGCCACCCGCATCAGGTTGTGCTCCGCAGCGGGGTAGTGTCTGGGTGGATTGAGCGTGAACTGGCAATCCCTGTTTTTTTGGGTTTTCTCAAGTTTCGCCAGATTGGATGACGAGTTGTATCTCAGCTGTTTTTTTATCTGCGCGTCGGACATCCAATAATTCAACCACTCTAGATCTTTCACCCACTGTCTCGAATCCGTTTGCCGCGCAGCGTATTGATCGAGAATCGGAGAATGTCCAGGTTGAGCAGGTAAGGCCCGTCGTCGAGAACCGCTTCCGTGTAGAGGTAGAAAGGAATGGATTGCTTTTCGTGCCAGCGCTCTTTTTGGGTGATGAAAAAATTGGTAGCACGTATGACCCAGAGTACGTGACGGATGTTTGCATGCTTGAGCGCATCTTCAACCATGAACGCCTGCTCTGAACAGTGGCCGCCATCCACGGTCAACTTCATCGTTTTCTTCCAGCCCAAGTCGCCTGGAGATCTGTGAGGGACGAAAATTGTCGGCTACCGAATTGCCCACAAGGATCGAATCGTATCCGTCTTCTTGCAGGTAGCTGCGGATTTTGCCCGCGTTCTGACTTCGCTGATTCGTCCAGAACAGGGTCTGGCCGATGTTCTGTTTGCGGTAAATCTGAAGAGGATCCACGATCCAGTTCGTCCCACCGACGACCATCGGCAGGAGGAGGGCTAACAGAATAATCAGCACGGCCTGCTGTTTATATCGGACGGGTGCAGTATTCATGTTTCAGAATTGGAAATAGATGAACTCCGAAAAGCGGTTCAAGTTCATCATCAAGATGATACTGGCCATGAATGTCGCTGCGGTGCCCAGAGACCAACCCAAATGAGGTTTGAGACGAGAAGCCCAAGTTTGTGTGTTCCTGAAAAAAATATCCTGTAACACGTAAATAAAAATGAAACTCAAACCTATGTGGGTCGCTGTCACCTGACTCAATATGAAGGCGGTATTGAATGAGGCGGCGCTCATCGACGTGATATTGGTCATCGCCCGTAGGATCGTCACAGCGGTTTGAAAACTGTCCGCACGAAATATTACCCAGGCCGCATTGATGAAAATAATGGTCGTCAGCCACGCGGCGATTTTGGGCATTTGTGGCATGGTACCGGACCACCAACGATTAATGCACAGGGCGGCGCCATGCAATGCACCCCATAGTACAAACGTCCAACCGGCCCCATGCCAGATTCCTCCAATCAGGAACGTCACGAAAAGATTGATGTAGGTTCGCGCCCTACCCTTGCGATTCCCGCCCAGGGGAATATAAAGATAGTCACGTAGGAACCGCCCTAAGGTAATATGCCAACGTCTCCAAAAATCCTGGATGTTCAATGATAGATAGGGTGAATTGAAATTCTGAGGAATCTTGATATTGACCAGATAGGCCGATCCGATGGCCATGTCCGTATAAGCGCTGAAATCGAAATACAACTGGATGGTATAGCTCAGGCTTGTTTTCCAAGCCGTGAAAAAGGTGAGGGTGGCTGGATTCGAAAAGCCCTCGTTGACCCAAACCGCAAACGTATCGGCTACGCCCACTTTCTTAAAAAGGCCGATTCCAATAAAGAACAGGCCGGTGTAGATGTTTTTCCAATTCAAACGCTTTGCCCGCAAACTGGCGAACTGGGGCATCATTTCCTTGTGATGAACGATGGGGCCGGCAATGAGTTGCGGGAAGAAACTCACGAACAACGAATAATTCAAAAAATCATATTCCTTGGTTTTGCCATTGTAGCTGTCCACTAAATATGTGATTTGTTGAAACGTGAAAAAGCTAATGCCCAAGGGCAGCGTGATTTGCGGCAACGGAATCAATGTGCCGAAGAGCGCGTTGATGTTTGAAATTAAGAAATCGGTATACTTGAAATATCCTAATAAACCAACGTTGAACAAAAGGCCGACGATCAGGACCGTACTCGAATTACGACGCACGTTTTTTCCGGAAAGCGCCTCCGTTTCGGTTAGTATGGAAAGGTTGCCTCCCAGTGCAAAGTTAACCAGGATCGAAGATAGGATGACCGGCAGGAAGGTGAGTTTCCAATAAGCATAAAAAAAGAGGGACGCCCCAACAAGCCAGATGCTGGCAGTACGATTCCACCCCCTGCCGTTGAACAGAAAGTATAAAACGACGGTTAGCGGCAAAAAAATAAGTAAATAGGCAAACGAGTTAAACAGCATCAGCAATCATGGCCCATGTTTGGATCTACCAGCGCACCCCTCGAAAAATGACATCGCTACGGATATTGTTCTTAAAACCTGCCACCACCTGGAACATACCTTCCATGACCGCATCGGTCAGGTAATGGGGTTCGACGCCGATATCCAGCAACCCTTGATAGGTCGGGTGATAGTAGTGCTTTTCGGCCTCTTTGCGCGGATTGTCGATGCTTTTTATCTCGACCTCATAGCCCAGTTTTCGCCCCACCTTGCGGGTCAGTTCGGCCAACTCCAAGACGCTGAACGTTTCCATGATCTGGTTGAAAATTCGCAGTTCTCCTTTTTGGGCTGCGTGTTCGGCAGACCTGTAAACGCACTGCAGCGTGTCCCGAATGTTGAGGTATCCACGCGTCTGCCCGCCTTTTCCATAAACCGTTAGGGGGTATCCCACTATCGCCTGGGTGATGAAGCGGTTGACGACGGTGCCAAATATCTCGTCGTAATTGAAAATGGTCCTGAGACGTTCGTCCATCTGTGATTCCTCAGTTTCGACCCCGTACACCGGCCCTTGCATGAGGTCGGTGACGCGAAGATCCCACATTCGCACGCCGAACCACAGCAGATCGGTGTCCATGATCTTGGTGGTGTGGTAGAGTGAACTGGCTTGCCTCGGAAAGAGGAACCTACCCTTGCGCCCTTTGTGTTCGATCTCTATCCACCCCTCCTCGATGTCGATGTCGGGGGTGCCGTACTCCCCCATAGTCCCCAACTTGATGATGTGCGTATCGCGGCAATAATCACGTACAGCGAACATCAGATTGTTGGTCACCAATAGATTGTTGAAAAGTGTGATGTTGGCGTATTTATAGTTGATCAACGAGTATGGTGCGGAGGGCTGCTCGGCATAGTGAATCACCGTTTCGGGAATACCCGAGTATGTCGGAGTGATGGACCATGAGTAATTCAAGCGACCGTCGAACAATGAACGCATCGCTTCCGGGTCGGTCAGATCACAAATGACAACTTTGATCTCACTGCCTGTTTTTTCATGCCAGATTTTGGCCCGTTCAACCAGGGTCGGCACCGGGTAGAGCATGCCCACATCCAATTCGGTGCAGGCGTTGCGCCTAAAGTAGTTGTCCACGACGGTTACATCGTGTCCACGTTTCGAAAAATACATTGCGGTCGGCCATCCAAGGTAGCCATCCCCTCCAATTATTAAAATTCGCATGAGTCGTCTCCATTCCCGTTTCCCGGCCAATAGCGTTCGCTTGGGTGTTTTTCATGTTCAGGCGTTTCCTCCAGGAGTCGGTTGTCTAAAAGAAACGTGCGCAGTTGTTGCGGATCCAACGCCTCTTCATTGGCGGAATTATAAGGGTTGGTCACCATTTTTGAAACCAGCCCGGAATAATCGTACTCAATATCCCGGTAAACACACTGAAAGGCCGGTAGGACGACAAAATAGCGTTCCAATTCCCATGTGCGTCTGGTTTCCTCATCGCTCATGAGTTCCTCATACATTTTTTCTCCCGGTTTGGAGCCGATAAGCCGGATGGAAACATCTTCTCGGCCATGGCCATATGGCGGCGCCAGTTCATCGATCATCACCCTGGCCAGATCTTGAATATGGATAACCGGCATTTTGGTAACGAACACCTCTCCGCCTTTGACCAAAAAGGCAGAATCGATCACCAGCCGGGTGGCTTGCTTGATGCTCATGATAAAACGGGTCATTTTCGGATCCGTAAGGGTAACCGGTCCTCCCTTACGTATCTGCTCGCGGAAAATCGGTATGACCGAACCTCTGGAACCCAGTACATTACCGAATCGGGTCGATGCGAAGATCGGCCCCTTGCCGCGCAGGGAACTGTTGGCGGCGGTCATCAGCCGTTCGCCCATTAGTTTTGAGGTACCCATGACGTTGGTGGGATTGACCGCTTTGTCCGAACTGGTAAAAATAACACGGCCCACGTTACACTCACAAGCGGCATCGATGACGTTGCGCACACCTATTATATTAGTCTGCACAGCCTCGAAGGGGGACCTTTCACAAAGAATGACGTGTTTAAATGCAGCCGCATGAAAGACGATATCGACACCCTTGAATTTTCTCACCAGCTTGTCTCTGTCGCGAACGTCAGCCAGGGAAAAATTGGCATTTGCGCAATCGGCATATCGTTGTTCGAGAAAAAACAGCTCGGATTCATTGTTGTCGAGTCCTACGAGCTCACCGACCTCGTATTCCTCGATCAACTGATGTACGAGTTGACTGCCGACAGTACCGCACGCCCCGGTCACGAGGACGGTTTTTTCCTGAAAAAAAAGTTTGTCGATCATTAATAGGCCCCTCTTGTCAATGGGTTGGCTTTTATTTTTGTAACATCTCAAAAAGTTATGGCAGTAAAGGACAGAAGGTCGGCGACTTTGATATATTACGCCAACCATCTGGAAGAACTCAAGAATAAGAAGAAAGTAATAGGAATATCTATCCGGGGTTCAGAGCTTGTTGTCGAACCAAACCTGGAAGGTCGGGAATAAGGCCGATATTCTCGATCCGATCTTTGAAATAGCACCAAACGATACGCCCAATTTGCGACAAGTCTTTTTCAAACTGATAAATGTATCGCGGCACTGACGGCCGGTTTTTCTGCGGGTGCTACCGCTGATTTTACATCTTTTTACGTACTCTCGAATCGCATTTTCAGCACCATTGTTGTCAAGGGGATATCCGGACGGTCCAAAACCAGCAGCAACTCGGATTTGTTGTTACAAATTCGCTTGAGGGCTAAATTGAGTGACGCACTGTCAGTGGTTTGGGTAATATTTGGTCAAGAGATCATACAGTCGGTCTTTACCTGACCAGTTGGGTTTCTGTTTATATGCTTTTAACCCTTTATATAGATGCCATTTCGATCTTTGATGATTTCGTTTTGGGCTAAAAACCCATCCCACTGGACACTCACAAAATGACCCTATTGGGGGAAAACTCACGGTTGTTATTCGAATTAAATGCCCTGAAGCGTTGAAACGATAATATTTTGATTGTTTTCATCGAGATAGGGATGCATCGGCAGGCTAAATATGGTTTCGGCGCATTTTTCACTTACCGGGAAATCACCTTCATTGTACCCGAGTGATCTAAATGCAGTCTGTAAATGCAACGGTTTGGGATAGTAGATAGCACTCGGGATATTATTGGCTTTCAGCGCATCTTGGTACCTGGCCCTGTGTTCAGGACTTTCCGTGATAAGTGAATACTGGGCCCAAACAGAATGGTAGCCTGGTGGAACAGCGGGTGTGGTTAAATGGTTGTGGCCACGCAGCATTTTTGAATAGCGCTCTGCAGCCTCGTTTCGGAGCTGAACCTCTTCAGGGAAAATACCGAACTTGGCCAGCAGGATTGCAGCCTGTAATGTATCCAGGCGCCCATTGAGGCCAATTCGAATATTGTCGTATTTATCCGTTCCTTTTCCGTGAATACGAATGGATTGCAATGCTTCAGCCATTTCATGGTCATTGGTAAAGCACATACCACCATCACCATAACAACCGAGCGGTTTTGCAGGGAAAAATGAGGTGCATCCGATCGTTGTAAGCGAACATGTCTTTCTGCCGTTAATTTCCGCACCAAACGACTGAGCCGCATCCTCGATGACAAAAAGGCTGTTCTCAGTCGCAATGCGATTGATTTCCGTATAGTCGGCAGGTAGTCCAAACAGGTCAACAGCGATGATACCCTTGGGGCGCAAGGGGTGTGTCACTTTCGCTGGAACCGGATACTCTTGTGCATCACCCCTACTGATCGCACGGATCGCTTTTCTCAAATGATCGGTGTTTATATTGAATGTCGCTGGATCGACGTCCACAAAAACCGGGGTTGCCCCTAACAATTGGATTACTTCGGCGGTGGCGATAAAGGTAAATGGAGACGTAAAGACCGCGTCTCCAGGACCCACTTCGAATGCCATTAGCGCCATCAACAATGCATCCGTCCCGGAAGCGCATCCTACCGCATGTTCGACACCGCAGAATTTTGCTAAACGATCCTCAAGCGTTTTCACCTCAGGGCCCATGATATATTTGCCATGATTTAGGACCGTACTGAGGCGTTGATCCAGTTCTTGTCGAATTCTTTTCTGTTGTGCCTCCAAATCAACAAATTGCATTTTTTTATTTCTCCTTATAATCCATGTAATTTCAAGCTATCGTAGTCACGGGAACCCATGCGACTTTCAGGTGTATGGTTGTAACCCATTAATGGAAAAAGCGGACTTTTTCCATGGAGTCGACATATTTTTTTATATCGTTTAAAATGGACGTGTGATTGTCAAGGCTGGTCACTAGCAGAACATCGAAGTCGATCATCTTGAGCTGGGCGGGCAGTTTGACGACAAGATGAGCGAATCCACCGCCGGCCATTTCCGGGTCCACGACATCGACCAGCCGGATCGCCGTTCCTTTCATAGACAGCAGGGCGATCTCGGCCAGTTCACCGGTGCCATAAAAAACCACCCGGTTATCTCCCGCTGTTTGCAGTTCGGTATAAAGGGCGTGCGTTTTATCCATAGCCGCTTTGAAGTAGCGGTAGGAAGTGGCGATGTATTCGTAGGTCAGGCGCGTCTTTTCCATTGCTCCGGCAGGGGTCAGAATGTAGTTGACGCGGTTTTTTGGAATCGTCTTGACCTTGCAATATCCTTTTCTTACCAGGCGCTTCAGGAATGCGTTGACCAAACCCAGGGAGATCTCCAGGGTGCTGGCCAGTTCGCGCTGAGATTTTGGGTGCCCCTCGGCAATTGCCTCCAGGAGCTTAAGCGTCTTCAGATTGTTGGATTCCATCATGGACGATGCCCAAAACGGTCTTATTACGGGTTGTCGACCAAGCCTTGAAATAAAGCTCCGCCGTGTGGGTTACATCAACTTGATGATGTGCCGGTGGGAAAAGAAACGGTGCGATCTATCGGTTGTGGATGAAAGCGCTTGGAAAGCTACGTCTGGCAACCGGTGCAACGCTGCAGCGATGTTTTCGAAGCGCCTCTGGTTCAACAAAGCGTTCACCTATTGAACATAATTGTGGAAAGGAGTCAACCCAAAAACTGCGCCCAAAGGCTGGTGAGAAAAATAACCTGGTGGACAGCGGCCTGCGGCAGTGAATCGACCCACCCGGCGTTTCCACTGAACATCGAACGCCGGATGGGCTTGGATGGGAGGTCGGCTAAATCACGATGCGCTCTTTGTTTGCCTCCCATGTCTTCGGGCCGATGCCTTTGACCTCCATAATGGCCTCGGGCTTTTCAAAGGGACCGTACATTTCACGGTGTTCGACGATTCGTTGGGCATATTGGGGACCCACCCGCTCGAGCTGCATCAATTTTTCAACCGGGTCGGTGTTGATGTTGATCTGATCCATGGCGGCGGCGCCGCAGGCGCCGGTAAATACGATGGCAAGCGCCACCAGGATGGCAAGCTGAAATTTGTTCGGACTATGTTTCATCATGATCTCCAGTTCAGTTGACAAGGTTAATCGGGTATTGAAAACCCGACCCAAAAGTGACAAATTCCAAATTGGTATCAATCGCCTGTAAACAGTGTTGAGGGACGCATCCTGCAGGTTGCGCGCCCGAGCCAAGCCCCGGTCCGGGTTGCCAGAAACTGCCATTAACGCAGAGCACATTCAATGCCACTTGTATGAATCGATTCGCAGCTAAGGGACTGCTGTTGGTCTAAGGGCGGCTTAATGCTACCTTAACCCATTGGATGCATTTGCATTTAACAATTTTCGAATCGGTTTTCAGGTGCGATGGCCGCTGAACTCCCGCCCCATTCGAAATAAAATGGTGTTCACATATGTGACCACATCGAAAAACAAATATGAAAAATTATAAAATTCTTTTTATCGATGACGATCACGAAATGCTTTCGATTGTCGACCAGTATCTTACCCGCTGCGGATTCAGCGTCACTACCGAGACAAGCGGCCTGAAGGCCATCGAAATGATCCGCACGGATCATTTCAGTGTTGTTTTCTCGGATTTGATCATGCCGGATATCGGCGGTATGGACCTGTTGAAAAAAATCAAGGCGCTGTCTCCCGACACCGAGGTGATCATCGTCTCGGGCTACGGTACGATTGAGCTGGCCATTCAGGCCATGAAATCGGGCAGCTATGATTTTCTTCAGAAGCCGATCAATTTCGATCGCTTTCGGATCCTGATCGAGCGTATCATCGAAAAACAGAAGTTGAAGGAAGAAAATCGACTGATCCGAAGCCGCTTGAAAGAGCGCTACAAGTACGATGGCCTGGTAGGCCGATCGCCCAAGATGCAACAGATCTACGAAGTGATCGACAAGATCAGTACCAGCAGTCCGACCGTCTTGATTGAAGGTGAAAGTGGCACCGGGAAGGAGTTGGCCGCCAACGTGATCCACCGTAACAGCGATCGTCAAGGCGGACCGTTCATTCCGGTCAATTGCGGCGCCATTGCCGAGAGCCTTCTGGAAAGAGAACTTTTCGGCAACATCAAGGGCGCTTTCACCGGCGCCTCCAAAGATGCCATCGGTCTTTTTCGGGCCGCTGACGGTGGAACGATTTTTCTGGATGAGATCGCCGAGGTGTCGCTGGCTGTCCAGGTCAGTTTGCTGCGCGTGTTGCAGGAAAAAAAAGTTCGTCCGGTTGGAGATGCCCACGAAAGCGACGTCAACGTGCGCATTATCGCTGCCACCAACAAACGCCTGAAGGAGATGATACGGCAGCAGGCGTTTCGTGAAGACCTCTATTACCGGCTGAACGTCATTTCGATTACCATGCCCCCCTTGCGGGAAATCCGCGAGGACATCCCCCTTTTGGTGAACCATTTCATGACCAAACACCAGCGACCCGGAATGGACACTGCACCGGAGGTCAGTCCTCAGGCCATGGGACGCCTGATGGGCTATGCCTGGCCGGGAAACGTGCGGCAGCTGGAAAACGTTATTGAACGGGCCTACGCGTTAGGTATTCAAAACATGCTGCAAGCGCATGATTTGCCGAATGAAATCGCGCACCCGGCCGGCGATGAAATGCCTGTGGATGAGAATTACAACCTGCAGACCATCGAAAAGGAAACCATTCGCCGGGCCCTTAAAAAAGCGGCCGGCAGCAAGGCGGAGGCGGCCAAACTGCTCGGCATCAACACCACCACGGTGTACCGGAAGATGGCCAAGTACGACATTCACGACGCCTAATTGTAGTATCCGCCGTTGAATCTGGCGATTTCCACGGATGAGAGCATCAGCGACTGATCGACAATGGCGCGCAGATCGTCCCGCTTTTCAACTTCACCGGCCAACGATCGAAGCGATTCACTTTGGGACGTCATGTCGGCAACCAGCGCTTGCAGTTCCTTGAGCGTAAAGCCTTTTTCCGACAGTTTTTGTTGGTAGCGGTCCAAGGTGTCGATTAGTCGCGTGACCCGTTTGACGACGCCGTCGGCCGGAACGCTGCCTTGCGTCTCAAATTGAGCTGGACGGATGTTGTCGATCATCACCGCCGGCTGCAGGTCAGACGGCCGACCTGCCGGCGTCTGTACTGCTGACTGCAACACCTTGTCGAAATGACCGATGTTCGCCTTGGGTCGATTCGATACCCGGTGGGCTGGATCCAGCTTGCCAACAAGCTTGTCCCCGTCAATGGTTACCATGCCATGCTCCTGGTCGGTTTGAGGGTGGATTGTCGTGCCGCCGATGGGTGGGCGGCCGGGCACGATGTCATTATTAGCAATAACCATGCAAGGCTTAAATAAAAAAACAGATCGCCACCAACTTTTTTTTCAGACTGCCGCCAATGTCCCAACCGGCAAGGGTTGACGATTCAAACCAGACGGCCGACCATCTGTGGGCCTTCGTCGTCCACCGCGATGGTGCCCGTGGTCTCAGGCAGTTTTTTCGTGCCACACGGCATATTTTACCGGCTGTGGGCGGCCTGGCGGCAACCTTATTTGATTCCCCTGGCATCTTTGATG
This sequence comes from uncultured delta proteobacterium, assembly GCA_963785365.1. GTDB lineage: Bacteria > Desulfobacterota > Desulfobacteria > Desulfobacterales > Desulfosarcinaceae > Desulfosarcina. Next base: position 355,100 of record CAWAUZ010000004.1, read on the forward strand.
CGCTCCCAGGCGTCCTGGATTTCACGGAACTTGTCGTGGGCGAATCTGGTGAACTCCTCGGGCAATCCCTTGGCGGCGATCTTGTCCGGGTGATATTCGTGCACGCGCTGGCGATAGCATCGCTTGATCTGGTCATCGGAGTCTTGCGGGTCGCAACCCAGCACAGCGTAGTCCTTGTCCGCGGTCTGGCCATATTGCGTCTTGAGTTGCCGATAGCGTTCGGCGCTGAAACCGAAGGTGTTGACCGCCGACAGAATCAATGCTTCCTCCGCTTCGCTCATGCGGCCGTCTGACACCGCCACCCTCAGCAGGATATCGATCATGAGTTCCTGTAGTTGGGGTTGATTGTGGAAGTGGCCGTAGAACTGGCGCGCAAAATCGTCAAACGTCCCCGGTGCCGCCAAGGCCGTTCGGAAGATGTTGGCGGCGGCATTGCGGCTGCGTGGGTCCAGCCGGAGATCGTTTTGCATGAAATCATCAACCGAATTGATCTCTTCACGCGTCACCTGACCATCAGCCTGGGTGAGTTTGGCCAGCATGGAAAAGGCAGCCACAAAGAAAGTCAACTGTTGCTGTTCGGTTGTTGACAGGCGCTGGCGATTGACGGTGGTGTCGAGATCAGAGCCCGCGTCGAAGGCATGCCCGAAGGCCGCGCCGAATATGGCTCCCAAAGGGCCGCCAAGCGCAAATCCGATGGTTCCGCCAACCAGTTTACCCATCCATCCCATGGCCCGTCTCTCCTGATCTTGCCTTTTTGTTTAAGTCCGCAGGCATCTGTGCCGATTCAAGCGTTCAACCAGTAACACAAAATAGGGGGGATGCCAACCGAGGGCAGGCGTGCTGCCCCGGTCGACGACCCATCCCGAAGGGGTCGGGTGAGCATCGGTCCCGATTCCAATGTCGTTTTATGAAAGGCGTGTCAATATGACATCATGGTGGAGCAGTATGGAAACGGTGGCTGCCGTTAACGGCTGGTTGCTGGCAGCCACCCTCGTATCGGCAGCCTTGACGGGTGTGATGGCGTTTTTGGCGCACACCCGATCCAACAGACACATCAGTCAACTTGCCCAAGATGTGGAAACATCTCGAAGATATCTGAAATCGCTAGAAAAAACAGCGGAGGCGATTCGCAAGGAGCTGCTCGAAACCCAGCAGCATCAGGACATCAGCCAGCTCAAATTGAAAACCAGTCGAACCTCCGCCGAGGAGCTGCGTCAGGCGCTTCTCGATGCCCGCAAGCGGCTAGAAATCGCCGAAGCTGCCACTAAAAAGGCCCGCGAGGTCAAAAATGCCCACGACGACGACGCCAAAACGCGTTTCGATGCGCAGGCCGAGGCGCCGCCGTCGGGTGGCTTGTCCGAAAGCCAGCGTGAACAACTGATCGACCTACTCGATCCCGGACCCAAGGGAAATGTGGACATCTTCTGCGTGATGGACGACCGGGAGTCAAACCTGACGGCCACGCATCTGAATGAAGTTCTGACCGCCGACGGATGGAAAACCAGCGGCGTGGCCCAGAGCGTCTTTACCTGCCCGCCGCAGGGCGTCGTCCTGGCTGTCAACAACAAGGAGACCGCACCGTCCTACTCTTCATTTTTGCAACGGGTGCTGTCTACCATCGGACTGACGGTGTCGGCCAAAGTCGACGCAAAGTATCGTGAATGGTCACTGACACTGATCGTCGGTGAAGGACCTGCCAGTCGTATCACCTCATCATCCAACTAACGGGTATCGTCACATGACAGCGCAAAACGCCTCCCTCGACCAAAACCGCGGCTCCGCCAGCCGGCAACAAACCTTGACCTTGGTGTTTGCGCTGCTGACGCTCGTATTGGCCTTGTTTTCAACCATCGGAAGCAGCCGGCTGCACACCCTGGCGCTGAACGATCAGGCCGCCAACAGGGCCGCCACCGTTGCGAATACGGCCCAGTTCCAGGTGGTCACCGCTTCTCTTCAGGCCCGTACCGAGGAACTGGAAGCCGCCGAGCAGGCACGCGACGCCGCCCTGAAGGAGGCCAAGCGGTTGCGCCAACAGCATGCCGCGGTGGTTAAGGCGCTTGACGCCAGTGTGGCGGATCTGGCCAGGGCCAACCAGGCCATCACTGAACTTGAAACCGCCCTGCCGGTCGAGTCTCCGATTCCTCCGATGTCTCCGATTCCCGACGCATCCGCGTTCGATGGTGAAGGCAGCGCTGCGGATGAGTTAACGCTCCATGGCTTCACCGATACAAGGAGAACGGTTCAATGAAAGCGAACAATCTGATTTTTCTGGAAAACCTGGAGTGGTTCGACGAAAGCGGCATCGAATTGGTTCACCGCCTGCCCCAAAGCGGATCCGGCGAAATCAAATGGGGCGCGCAACTGACGGTCCGCGAGAGCCAGGTTGCAGTCTTTTTTTACAAGGGCAAGGCGGTCGAGGCTTTTGGTCCGGGTCGCCACACCCTGAAAACCGGCAACATCCCCATCCTCACCAAGATTGCCAGCCTTCCCTGGGCCATGAACAGCCCCTTGCGGGCGGAGGTCTATTTCGTCAACATGAAGGTCTTTACCAACCTCAAATGGGGGACCCGGGATCCGGTGGCGTTCAAGGATTCGGAATTGGGGTTGATCCGGCTGCGGGCCTTCGGCGTCTTTAACCTGCGGGTGGTTCAGCCGGCCCTGTTCATCAACACCATGGTGGGCACCCAGGGCATGTTTACGACCGAGGCGATCGAAGAGTATCTCAACCGTGTGATCGTCTCGCGCTTCAACGACTACATGGGTGAAACCATCGACTCGGTCATCAACCTGCCGGCCAAATACGACGAACTGTCGGACGGCTTGGCCATGCGGCTTCAGTCGGATTTCAAGCATTTCGGTCTGGGCTTGACCCAGCTGTACATGAACGCCATCACACCGCCGCCGGAAGTACAACAGGCCATCGACGACCGCAGCCGCATGGGCGTTTTCGACGACATGAACAAGCTCATGCAGATGAAGTCGGCCATGGCCATGGAGAAGGCGGCCCAGGCCGAGGGCGACGGTGCCATGGGGATGGGAACCAGCCTGGGATTGATGATGCCGGCCATGTTTGCGCAATATTTCAATGCCGCCGGTACCCAATCGCCCGGCGGTGTTACCGCGCCGGCCGGCCGGGAAACGGCCACCTGTCAGGAGTGCCGGTGCGACATTCCGCTGGCCGCCAAGTTCTGCCCCATGTGCGGCCACCAACAGTTGGTGTTCGATCAGTGTACCCATTGCGGCAAGAACCTGGCGCCCAATGCGAAATTCTGTTCACGGTGCGGCCACCCGGCCGCAGAGCGCCCGAAACCGGTTTGTTGCGCCAACTGCGGGACTGAAAATCTGGCTGGGGCGACCTACTGCCCCCAGTGCGGAGAAAAATATTAATCTCCTCATTCAGCATCAATGCCCCCAGTGTGGTGCCCCGGCAGTGCTCAGCGAAACCGATCGGCTGTTTCAGTGCCCGTTTTGCAAGGTCCGTTCCTACCTCGAAGCGCATGATTATTATCGCTATCGGCTGCCCCACAACGCTCCAGAGGGCCGCGATCTGATCTACTTTCCCTATTGGCGGTTCAAGGGGATGCTTTTTTCGTGTTTGGCGACCGGCATCCGGGACCGCTTCCTGGATGCCAGCCAGCAGGCCCTCCCGTCGCCCTTTTTCCCGGGGTCGGTTGGTTTGCGCAGCCAGGCCATGAAGCTGCGATTCGTCACCCCGGAAACCCGCGGTCGTTTCTTGCACCCTACCCTGCCATTTGGAGAGGTCCTGGCCACTTTTCTGGATCGCTTCAATCGCACCGCCTCCGAACCGATTCTACACCAGGCCCACATCGGCGAATCGCTCAGTTTGCTGTACGCCCCTTTTTACGCCGAAAAGAAAATGATCGACGGCGTGCTGAACAAACCGGTTTCCGCCGATCTGGACGCCGGTACCGAGATGGCCCGACTAGCTGGCGGACCGGCGGACTGGCGCATCGGTTTCATCCCGACCCTGTGCCCGCACTGCGGTTGGGACATGCTAGGCGACCGCGACGCTCTGGTGCTGTTTTGTAAAAACTGTGCCGCCATGTGGCAGGTCCGCAAGCGCCGCTGGTCCAGGGTCAATGTCGCCCACCTGCCCGCTGCCCCCGGCCAAAACTGCGTTTATCTGCCCTTTTGGCGTATCCGCGCCGAGGTCTCCGGCCTTGCACTCGACACCTACGCCGATCTGGTCAAACTGGCCAACCTGCCCAAGGTGGTTCAATCGGACTGGCATCGCCTGCCGCACCATTTCTGGTCGCCGGCATTCAAGGTTCGGCCCCAACGGTTTTTACGATTGGCCCGTCAGATCACCCTTTGCCAGCCGCGTGAGTGTCTGATGGCAAGGATTCCCGACGGTTCGCTGCACACCGTCAACCTTCCGGTGTCCGAAGCCATCGAGCTTCTCAAAGTGAATCTGAGCGACTTTATCCGACCCAAAAAGATCGTTGCCGATCGCATCGCCGAAATCCAGGTCAAGGCCAAACGCTATCTGCTGGTTTATCTGCCTTTCGAGACCCGTCACCACGATCTGGTTCAGACCACATTCAACATCGCCATCAACCGCAATCAGTTGGCATTGGCGGGCAACCTGTAGGCCGCACTGCCACCTTCCCAGCCCCGATCATGAGATGGTGTTGCCCTGAAATTCAGTCGGTTTCGTGATTTTATGAGACCGATCGAAAATCCCTTTCACCGATGTTGGCAACGATCCCCATCACCCCAGCCATGCGGATATCGCGTTCAACCGGATGCAACGGGTTAGCGTTGTCGTGTAGCCAAAGGAGCGGAAATGGCCACAGCCCCACCCAAACCCAGCAACTTGTTGCAGCGGTCCTTTGTTAAAACCGTTCTGCGTCGTCCGATTGCACTGACCCTCATCGTCGGGCTGATCTACGGGTTGATCGCCGCTGTCTATGCCACCCGGACGATTTTTAAAGTCAAGATGAATTACGCGGTCGTGCTGGAACGTTTCGGCGGTATTCGACAGGCGGTTACCGACGTGGGCTGGCATTTCCGCCTGCCCTATTTTACCCGCATCGAGCAGGAGGTGCCGCTGATGAACCAGACCATGCCGCTGGGCGGTACACCTGAGCCCATGCGCATCATTTCCAAAGGCAATGTGGCCCTGTGGACGTCGGGGGTGCTCACCTATCGGATTCGGGACCTGGACACTTGGGCCATCGAGAATCTCAAGTCGCTGGAGTTGCTGCGGGGCGATTACGACGGCATCGCCAAGGACATTTTACAGTCCCAGAAGGTCGACCGCCTGATCAGCGACCGAGAGACCATCAAAGAGGAGATCTTTACGGCGCTCAAGTCACGTCCCATCAACGTCGGCGGGCCGACCATCGAAGAGAAACACGGCGTTGAAGTGGTCAGCTTTGTGCTCAAGGAAACCCGATTCGGTGAAAAACTGGTGGAGGCGTCCGAAGAGAAGAAGCGCCCGGAACTGATCGCTGAAGCAGAGAATTATGCCGCCGATCAGGAGGCCAGCCGCATCCGAAAACGGTATGCCGCCTATGTGGACGGGATTCAGAGCCTGCAGCACAAACTGGGCCGCGCGGACGGTTCGACCGACACTGCTCTGCTTAGGTTTTTGACCCAGCAAAAATGGGCCACCGCCTATGAGAAGCACGAGCAGGGTCAACACCCTTCTGGAAACCGTCCTCTCCTTTTTCATGGATGCGCCTGAAAAGAATTTCAACGTGCTGCAAGACCCCGACATTCTGACCGATTGGCAAAAACGCTTCGAGATCAGTGGACACACCAATCCGCAGGAGGCCTGGAACAAAATACTGGAAAAAGAGGTTTCCGCCAAAGACTACCGCGACCTGATTGCACTGCTCGAAAAAGAGCTGGTGGACGTCCATATTCCCGTCGAACTGCGCGACCTGTTCGAAAAGGTTTACCGGGCGCATCTGCGCAAGGAGTACCTATCGGACAGCAGCGTTCCCAAGGCATCACTGCTGCTTTTCGTCGGCCCGTCCGGCAGCGGCAAAACCTCCACGGTCAATCAGGCCATCGAACAGATCGTTTTCGGCAACGAGGTGCTGTCCGAAATCGACCTGGGCTTTCCAAGCTGGAGGAGCAGGGGGTGTGGGTCGACTACGCCATGGTCACGCCCAACGACTTTCAGACAGCGCTGGCCGGGGAACCGGGCAACTATTTCAAAAAGGCCCTGGGCGATCCGCGCAAGACATCCATCCGGCATATCGAGGAGGCGCACAGTGCCTTCGGCAAAGCCACCGAACGCGACTCGGGCGCCGCCCGCCAACAGCGAACCCTGGTGGACACCGCCAACATCGTCATCGATGAGATTATCAGCGGCAAACGGGAATGCCTGCTCATCGCCACCACGGATCAGCCCGAGCGGTTCGATGCCGCTATCTATCACCGCTTCGTGGAAAAAGGTGGCCTCATCAACATCTCCGACTATTGGACCAACCCGGAAAACCTGAGGGAAGTGGTTCGGCTGGAACTGTTGCGAAACGACATCCTGGTGAGCACGCCGGAAGTCGAAAAAATTTGTAAAACGGTCAGGTGCCTGACACCGGGCGATCTGGCATCGATCGTGGAAAAGCTCTTTGCGATCTTCAAAGAGCGCACCTTGAAGGTGATCCCTTCCTACGTGCGCAAACTGATCCACTCCATTATCCAGATCCGGGGCGATTTCCAATCGGCCTACCTGGACGACGGCAGGCTGGTGAGAAAAGCCTTCGAGCTGGTTGCGCAAAACTCCTATGGCGACCTCTACAAAAAGGTGGTCGGCCGCATGGACCGCAACGTGAAATGGGAAGCTTACGTGGGCAGCATCAGGGATGTTTTCTCGGAGATGACCAATAATTGCCTCTACTACAACGTCAGCGAAGAGAAAGGAGTTGTCCTCAACGGCCCTCCTGGCAGCGGCAAGACCTTCCTGGTGCGCACCTGGCTCAGCAAAAACACCGATGTTCATGACATCGCCACCAGTGTGAGCACACTGCAGGATCCCGCCAATCCGGTCGACGGCGCCGTGGACAACCTCGAGAAAGTTTACAACCTCGCCAAGATGATCGCACCGGCGGTGGTTTTTTTCGACGAAGGGGATGCGCTGGCACCCAGGCGCAGCGGTACCGGCGGCAATCCATCCGACAAGCTGACCAACAAGTTTTTGAACCTCATCGATGGCGAAACACCGCTTCATCAGGTGTTTACCGTGCTCACCACCAACCGGTTGGACATTCTGGACCCGGCCCTGGTCCGCTCCAAGCGGCTCAAGGTGTTGGAGATCAAGGGGCTATTGACCAAAAATGATATCGAACGGATCGTTGACAATGCCTTGTCGGGCATTCCCCTGGCCTCGGATGTCAACACCCAGGCCATTGTGACAGCTGCCAAAGGGATCTGCAACACCCCAGCGGATTATGCCGCCTTTGTCGAAAAGGCCCGTTCGCTCAGAAACACGGAGTTCGAGGTGCTGCTACGCCTGCGCCAGATCTGCCATCATGCGTTGAAGGCGCGCGAAAACTTCGTAAAATTCAATTTCAAGACCCTCATGGGCATCCTGGATCTCGAGTATGAACAGGTACTCCAGGAGTTGAACGATATCCGCATCCGTTACAAGCTGGATAAGTATCAGGGGAGGCCACCCGACGAGGCCATCAAGGAGGACATCCTCAGAAAGCGTGATGTTCTCAGACTGCGTGCGGAAAAGGAGATCAAAAACCGTCTGATCGCCCTGCGCCGCTATCTGCGAAGCCCGGCCAAGGACCCCCACCTCTCCTTAGAGGAGATATACCGTCGCCGGGAATCCACCTTTGCGGTCATGGTCGATTCCTTCAAACGCCTTTTCGGCAGGGCGCGGTTCCAGAAGAAGGGCTTCTGGAATCCATCGCGCCGCTGAGTTGGGTCTCGGTATGAGCACACGGTAAAAAATCGAGGATTATTGCCGTTCAGGGTAAATCAATCCGCTTCGGGTGAGTCGTCGATCACACGTCCGTCGATCATCCGAAAGACGATTTCGTGAAGGGCGTCAAGCACCTGCTCGGGCGGCGCTTTTACCGCAATCCAATCGGCGCGCATGCCAGCGGCGATTTCACCCCTGTCGTGATGCCTCATCAGCAGCGCCCCATGGCGGCTTGCGCAACGGATGGCATCGGCTACTCCGAGTCCCGCGGCGACAAACAGCTGCAACTCCTCTTTGACCGCCGATCCATGGTGAACGCCGGGACTGCCGGCGTCGGTTCCCAGGACGAGGGTCACCCCCAACCGCCATGCGGTTGCGATCTGTTCCAGTTGATGGTGCAAGTTTTTTTGGGAGACTTGCGCAAAAGATGGGTCGCTGCGGTGCCCCTGGTCTTTGAGGTAGTCGCTGTAGGCTTTCATGGTGACCGCTGTTGGCACCCAAAAGACGCCATTGTCGGCCATGCGCTGCATGTTCTCCCGGCCCATGAAAAACCCATGTTCAATGCTGGCACACCCCGCATCGACGGCCAGTTTCACCGGCAGGTGGCCGTTGGCGTGGACCATGGTCGTCACGCCGCGATCGGTTGCGGCAGCAATGACGCGCTTTAACGCATCTTGCCCGAACTGGGCCGGGGTTTCCACGCCGAATTGGGTCAGGCTGTTGAGGCCGGAATTGACCAGCTTCAGATGGTCGCGCCGGCTCTTGGTTCCGAAGGCGCTGCGGGTCAAATCGACCCCGGGGGGCACCGCAATACCAATCAGCTTTCCGTATCGCCCGGCCGCGTGCCGTGCCCGCCCGGCCGCGGCAATGGTAACTGGTGTTCGGCGACGCTGGGGTGATTCCAATTTGTAGCGCAAGGTGTCCCCGTTGTGGTCCCCGCCGTCACGGACCGCACACACACCACAGGCCAGGTGCCGCTGCAGGTGTTGGGAAATGATGGCCGCCCGCTCATCATACTGGCTGCCCATTTGGTGTCGGCGGCTGGCCGGTTCCGTCGTGCCGGACATGACCAGATGCACATGGCTGTCGATCAGGGCCGGCAGTGCCGTACAGGCCGACAAATCCACAAGCGTCATCCCTTTGGCCCGGGGGTCGCCGCTGTCCATGATATGTTCGATCCGGCCGGCGGCAATGGCGATGATCCGGTTTTTGACAGCCGGTTTGCCGGTGCCATCGATGAGCCATCCCAAACGATAGCCTACGCTGGTTGGGGCCATGGTGATAACGGTAGTATAACGTTGAGGTCCCTGATGAACAGGTCGAGCATCCTCTCCTATAGCCGACCCGCCGTGGGACATCAACCCTTGTCCCAATCAGACCGGCGTCGCATGGATCAACGCCGCGGTGTATTTCCAGAGAGGCGCTCGATTTTGGCCTTGAGACGCCGGACCGCACAATTAATTTTTGAAACCCGCATTACGCTATTGATTTTCTTTAACTTTATGTTTATTCTTTAACATATTATACCACACCTGATCGAAACCCACTAGAAGAGGCCAGCTATGAAGAAATATATCTGTTTCTTTATAGGCTTTGCAGTAATAATTGCTGTTGAGCTGTTTTATTGGGCAGATTTTGCCCAGACCCCTCGGGATCTGTCCCGTAATTTCTCCAATGGCGCCATTGCCTCCCAAACGACAGACGGTGAGCTGGAATCCGCGGAAACTGAAGCTGGGATTGACCCGGTGATCATTTTACTGCTGGGCAGCGGGCTGATCGGTTTGGTCGGATTGGGAAGGAAGCGGGCTCTGAAATAAGTTATTTCCGGTCAGCTGTTCGCCGGTGGCGCCATTCCCAGTGCCGCCGACGTATGATGCGGTTGCCGTGGCTGCCGCCTCTGAAAAAAACGTCCCTCCACCCGATTTCCGCAGCGAAATATTGCGAATCCCCCCTTGCAGGATAAGAAACGGCCCTAATTTCAGTGAAATAGACGCCTGCTGGCACCGTATACCACCAAAAAAAGAACCGCTTTCTCAACTCATAGGGCTTTTTGCGCGACCTGATAACGCTATTTTGGCTGTCATTTCAATGCTGCCGGTGGATCCGAACGATTACTTCTTGGCGGGAGATAGCCCCCCGGGCCGGCCGGCACCTCCCCGGGGCGGTAGTTCGGCAGACGCCGGGCGGGAATGATCACCAGCAGGCCAACACAGGCCAGGATGAACAGGGAAAGCTTGAGCGCCCGCAGTCGGGCCGCGGCGTTGATCCTTACTGCCGCTTCTATCTGTTCAGGGGAGGCCGTGGTGTTCTGCATGATGGTGAGCAACCGGTCATTGCTGACAAAGGTAGCGTTGTCAAGGTTGACCTGCGATTTGAGCTCGGGTGGGATGGCCGGGTTGTCCACCACGCCGCTCATGATGTTGGCACTGAGAATGCCAACCACCAGGGCGCCGGCCAACGCTGTTCCCACAGCTGCCGACAGGTTGTTGATCGTGCCGCGCAGCGATCCCACGTCACCGGCAAGCTCTTTGGGAGAAGCGGTCACCAGGACGTTGAACAGCAATGTCACCAGAGCGCCCTGCCCCAGCCCGAACATGACCAAGCCTGAGATTACCATCAGGTTGCTCCACGCGTTGTTCATGACAAAGGCCAGCAGCAGCAAAGCTGCGGAGACCACGGCAAAGGCGTAGCTCGCGATCTGGCGCGGGGTCAGACGATCATAGATGCTGACCACTAGAATGGCCGCGGCAAAAACCGCCAGCTGGTAGGGAATCATCGCAATCGACGTGTCGAAGCTGCTCCGGCCCTGCACCATCTGGATGTAGAGGGGAACCAAAAACATCAGGGCGTTGCCGAGTACGACGATGGACATCATGGACAGGGCCGCCGACCGTTCCTGGGGCGATTCCACGACCTCCAGGGCCAGCAAGGGCGTCAATTGTGCGGCCTGCCGCCGCTGGGCCCACAGGACGAACAACTGGACACAGATGACACCGAAGACGGCCATGAACAGGGCCGGCGACAAACCCATCAAAGCGAAGGGCGCCGCCGCCTTGGCAAAAAGCAGGCCCCAGCTGTTGATGTTGTTTAAGCCCACGCTGATCAAGACGATCGCCACGGCTGCCAGGACCGCGCCAACCGCATCGATTTTGACGACCGGCATTTTGGCCACCGGTTTGAGCTTCATGCTCATCAGCAGGGTGAGGCCCGAGAAAGGAATGATGATCCCAAAGGCGTAGCGCCAGCCGAGGAACGTGCCCACCACCCCGGCCACAAAGAAGGCAGTCACAGTGGCCATGGCCTGCACCGCTCCCAGAATTCCAAGCGCCTTGGCCTGCTGTTTGCCCTTGTAGTTGTTGGCAATCAGTACCACCAGCGAGGGAACGATCGCCGCTGCCGCCAGCCCGGCAAGTCCCTGGGCCGCCAGCAAGGCCGTGACATTGGGACTGAAGGTCATCAGGATCAGTGCCAGTAGAAACATGGCGGTTGCCAGGCGGAAGACCTTTAGCGAGCCGAACTTCTGGCCAATTTTGGCGGCCAGAATGACGAAGGCGGAAACGCCCATCGAGTAGGCCACGATGGCGGTTCCCACCGTGGTAGGTGCCGTGTTGAACGTTTCCACGATGCCCCCAATGGAGATCGGTAGGGCCGTGACGTTCAGGGACATCTGGGCCTGCCCCATACCGATGGCGACCATTGGCATCCAGGATTCTGGCGTCTCATGTTCGATGCTGTTGGTTGTCGCGGTACTTGCCATAACGTCCTTTCTCAGTGGGATTGGTGCGTTCGCGTTCATGCCAATTGGACCTAAACGGCCGGCTTGGAGGCAAATAGATTGAGGCCCAATCCTTCTGACAACAGTTTGGTGACGCGCTGGCCTTTGATGCTGTTTCCAGCCGCGTCCAACAAGGGCGAGAAGGTGCCCAGGCCGCCTTTGCCCGGCGATATGGTGACGATTCCGCCGCTCACCCCGCTCTTGCCGGGCAGACCGATTTCGTACAACCAATCACCGGAGCGCTCGTAAAGTCCCGCCGTGGCCAGCACGGCCAGCACCCGTTTGGCGATGGCCGGGTCAACCACCCGCTCTTTGGTGAGGGGATTGACGCCCCCGTCGGCCAGGGTGGCGCCCATCACGGCCAGGTCTTTGACGGTCACATTCAATGAGCACTGTTTCGTGTAAACGTCGGTGGATTCCAGAGCATCGAAATAGAGGCGCCCATACCCCTCTAAAAGCTTGGCAATGCCCCGGTTGCGCTGGTTCGACACCGCCTCCGAAGCATACACTTCCATATCAATGGGCAGTTCACGGCCCGCAAAGCGGGACAGGCCCTCCCGGATAAATTGCCATTTGGCGTCGGCGGTCCGGCCCGGGACCAAGCTGGTAGTGGCGATGGCACCGGCGTTCACCATCGGGTTCATGGTCCGGTCGGGGTTCAGTTCGATGGCCATGACCGAATTAAACGGAAGCCCCGTGCTGTTCACCCCGATCTTCCGGCGTGTTTCCTCAATGCCCACCGATTGGCAGGCAAGCGCGAAGACGAACGGTTTCGAAACACTCTGGATCGAGAACTCCTGGGCCACATCCCCCACCTCGAAGAGACGGCCCGTAGTCCCGACCACGCACACACCGAAAAGTTCGCGCGGCACCCGTGCCAGCGCGGGGATGTAATCCGCGACCCTTCCTTCGTCAAGGGACTTGTAGCACTCGTAGGCCTGTGTGACCAGCGCCGCAACCTGCGGGTCCGGCGGCAAATGACCGGTGGAGATGGCCGACTGTACCGTGTTATGGTCGATCTCGAGCTCGGTAAACATGAGCGGTTCCTATGGCTTTGGGAATTTTTCGGGGGCAGTGGGATGCACCATTTGAAAACCAAGCCTGGTGGGCCTTTTCTGACCTTTGCGCTGCCCTTCCGGTGATGGGCTTATTGAAATCGTCTTCTATGGAGTCAGAAATACAAATTTGTAAATTATTCAGTGTCTGAATGCAAGTCAAATTCGATTTGCTGTTTTTCTCCAAAAACCGGCGGTGGGGTATTGGTCGCCGTGACGATGGTGGCCGAATGAGTCCGGAATCCGCTGCGAAAGGGAATTCTTTTGAAATGAGCCTTGACAGTGGTGGTGGGGGGAGCTTCGTTGCATTTCAATTCGTTAATTGGCGAAAGAAAGGACATGACGATGCTTTCATTCATGAATATCACCAAAGCCCTATCCGACGAAAACAGAATTCGAATCCTGATGGCGCTGCATGCCAATGACGAATTGTGCGTCTGCAACATCAACGACCTGCTCGAACTGGCTCCTTCGACGGTATCCAAGCACCTCTTTCTGCTGAAAAATGCCCGCTTGGTCAAGGCTCGAAAAGATGGACGGTGGATGCATTACCGCCTGAATCGCGACCCGGAAGCTCCGGAGATAGTGACTCAGGCATTGAACTGGATCATTGATTCAATATGGCATGAGCCGGAGATCAGAGGAGATCGAGAAAAGCTGGCGCCGATGCTGTCTGCGCCGTTCGATAGCGCTTGTTCTGGATTTAGGCAAGGCAAATAGGGGTACCCAAACATAGCCGATTTGATGATCCTGTTCGAGGAAAGGATGGGCAGTTGCACAACCAAGCACGCGGTCATTGCGACGTTGGCAGCCGAGATGGGGATCGTTGTCGACAAGCATATCGGCGTCTATGCCATGACCGAAGCGCTCGTGACCGGGACGCAAAAAATCCTGGACCGATACACGCTTCCCTATTTGCCGATGGTGCACTGCTTCCTCCTTTTCGAAGACTATGGGGTGGACCTTTCCGAGGGCAACCAGAATGGGAAAAACGGTCCGATTGACGACTTCGTTCACACGGAAAAGGTGATTGCCAACATACCAGGCAAGGAAGAGTACCTGCTTTATCGGGAGGCCCTCGACAAACACATTCTAAAACGCCCGGAGTTTGATGGCATCAACATAAAAACTATTCTCAAAGCGCGGGAACAAGGGCTCTCCCTTCTCAGAGCGAACATTCAAAAATGAGTGAGAACTGCCATGAAAAATGAAAATGCGGATATTGTGCGTCAATTGGTAAGAAATCGATATGCCCGGACAGCAGCGGCCAATGGCTGCGGATGCACAAGCAATGCTGCCGGCGGGTGTTGCGGTTCCAATTCTGACAGCGTTGAACAGGTTAACCGGATTATGGGGTATTCTGCTGAGGAACTGGACAGCGTTGTCAAGGGTGCAAACTTGGGCTTGGGCTGCGGCAATCCAACAGCCATCGGTGAACTCAAACCCGGTGACGTTGTGCTGGATTTAGGCAGTGGGGCGGGATTCGACTGTTTTCTTGCAGCCCGGAAGGTCGGGGAAAAGGGCCTCGTCATCGGTGTGGATATGACACCGGAGATGCTCGCTAAGTCCAGAGAAAACGCACTGAAGATGGGAGCTGACAATGTGGCGTTTCGCCTGGGGGAAATCGAACACCTGCCCGTTGCCGACAGCAGCGTGGACATCATCATTTCCAACTGTGTCATCAATTTGTCGCCCGCAAAGCGACAGGTCTTTCAGGATGCTTACCGCGTCTTGAAACCGGAAGGCCGTCTGTTCGTTTCCGATGTCGTCGCGACAGCCGAAATGCCGGAGTCCATGCGCAAACAGGCGGCCCTTTTGACCGGATGCATTGCGGGTGCAGAACACATCGATAGAATTGAATCTTTTTTGAAAGAAGTGGGATTCCAGGATGTAAAAATCGAACTCAAGGACCACAGCAGGGAACTGGTCAGGGGTTGGTTTCCTGGTAGCGGGGCAGAAAATTATGTGGCATCTGCCGATATCCGTGCTGTAAAACCTGGTTGAGGATTTCATCGCGCTGGCGCGTCGTTAACGCCGCTGCCGTCATGGGGTCGACAGCAACTGTCGATGGGATCACGTCCCGCAAAAGGTTCGATAGGGTTGCGTCGATGGCGGTGGTGGCAGTTTATAACCGGTATGCTCCGGCAAATCTTGGTAGGGTTGGGACAGAACCCTCAGCAGTTTTTCCATGACTGTATAGTCATCCCGCGCTGTGGCAGCCTCCAGGGCTTCTTCCACCCGGTGGTTGCGGGGGATGACCGCCGGGTTGTGGGCGTTCATGCACCGACGGGATGCCTCCCATGAATCGGGCTGCCGTTCCAGTCGGGACTGCCAGCGCTCGAACCACGGCTTCAACGCCGGTGCCTGGAATGCTAAGGCTTCCGGGAGTGAGCCGGATGCCAGGTCGCGGAAGGTGTTGGTGAAATCCGCGCCTTGTCGCCGCATGCCATCGAGCAGGTCCGCCACCAAAGCGTCGTCGTCCGCTTCCTGGTTCAACAGACCCAGCTTGGCCCGCATACCCGCCAGCCAGTATTTGCGGTAGGTGTCTGAAAAACGTGAGATTTCCTTTTTTGCCATCGATACGGCCTTTTGCGAATCTTGGTGGATCGTTGGCAGCAGCGTCTCGGCAAACCGGGCCAGATTCCACTGGGCAACATGTGGTTGCCTATCGTAGGCGTATCGGCCGTGATGATCGATGGAACTGAAGACGGTGTTCGGATCGTAGGTGTTCATGAACGCGCAGGGGCCGTAGTCGATGGTTTCACCGCAAAGGGACACGTTATCCGTGTTCATGACGCCGTGGATAAAGCCCACCAGCATCCAGCGGGCCAATAGTGAGGCCTGCCGCTCCACGGCGGCCCCCAGGAGGGCCAAATAGGGGTTCGCTTCCCCGGCCACGTCAGGAAAGTGTCGATGGATGGTGTAGTCGGCCAGCGCCTGGATCTCGTTGGCTTGATCCCTCGCCGCCGCATATTGGAAAGTGCCCACGCGGATG
The DNA here is from genome assembly GCA_963785365.1 of uncultured delta proteobacterium. Classification (GTDB taxonomy): domain Bacteria; phylum Desulfobacterota; class Desulfobacteria; order Desulfobacterales; family Desulfosarcinaceae; genus Desulfosarcina. The sequence continues at coordinate 370,828 of CAWAUZ010000004.1, forward strand.
TGGCTGGCCGCCGTGCGGGTGAGAATCGCCCCCTGCAGGGTGGTTTCACGGAACACCGGCTCCCCGGTGGTCACCACCGCCAGGCTGCGGGTCGTTGGGATACCCAGGGCGTGCAGGGCCTCGCTGATGATGTATTCACGCAGCATCGGACCCAAGCCCGCCCGCCCGTCACCCTGCCGAGAAAACGGAGTCCGGCCGGATCCTTTGTACTGGATGTCGAAGCGCTCGCCTTCGGGTGTCAACTGCTCGCCCAACAGGATCGCCCGCCCATCGCCCAGCATGGTGAAATGGCCGAATTGGTGCCCCGCATAGGCTTGTGCAAGCGGATCGGCCCCTTCAGGTATTCGGTTGCCCGAGAAGGCGGCCGCACCCGCGTCGCCCTGGAGGGCATCTGGGTTCAGCCCTAAAAACGGCGCCAGTGGTTCGTTGAAGACAACCAGTTGCGGTGCGCGCACCGGCACTGGATTCAGCCGGACATAGAACGTTTCCGGCAATCGTGCGTAGCTGTTGTCGAATTTCCACCCGGCGTTCGAGCGATTTGAGGTAAGACTGGACATGATCAAGTGCTTCCTATACTTGCTGCCGAGATATATGGGGCCGACATATCCCCCACCCTGGCGGACCAAGACGATGCAGCAAAGGTCGCCGTAATTTTAGGACCCACCTTCCATTCTGGGTTATTTTACATTCCATAGAATGTGGGCATATTGAACGTTGCCATCTGTGAACCAGTCAACTTTGGAGCGCTGAGATCAATGAAGTTACTTGAATCGCAAATTCTCTGGCTTTTTCAAGTGTTTCTATCGATCTGGATAATTTTTTATTTTCCCACAATAACTTTTGCAGATCGAGCGTTTCGTTGCCATGGTCGTTTGGTGTATATTGGGGACCCAAAAACGGATGTTCTATCCAAGTGCGGCGAACCGGACCAAATCGATCAGTGGGAAGAAAACGCTAACGGGTACACCTCCAAAATTTACAATTACGAAAAAGAACGCTACCAGCTGCCGGAACTTATCAGGGGACCTATCCTTTTTGAACGATGGACCTATAAATTAGACGATAGCCAGTTCACTCGCTATCTTTTCTTCCAGAATGGCGAGCTTTACAAAATTGAACGCGGTGAAAAATGAGGCCCATAAATTAAAGACTCTACATTCCACCGGTTGCCGGAGCAAGGCCGATACGATCACCTTCTGAGAGCACCGCATCAAAACCGACTTTCTTGCTGTTCAAAAAAGCAATTTTTACATCCGCTTTCTGGAGTCCAGCAGCTGCTATAAGGTCCTCGATGGTTTTTCCCTCCTGTAGGTTGTAAACGGTGCCGTCATCAAAGTTACAAGACCCAACATCGACCAGTGTCGCAAAGCATTTCATATTTACCTTCATGCTAACCTCCGAATGATTAAAGTTTCTCTTGGGGAATATTATATCGCACGTAGCAATATATGCAGTACGAAATTAACTGGGGTAATATAGTGGGGCAATACTACTGGTGACCATCCATAAATAGTTATTTTGGCCGATCTCTGTGTTGCGTGAAAATTTTTTTCCTCGGAATATCAACCATATGCCTGCGGAAAAATTTTTCACGCGCCTTGCCCTCAACCAAAATTCCTCATGTCTGGATGGGCAGCGCCTAAATCGACACGACCCGCGCGACCCACCGATGGCCCTTTTCGCTTGGCGTGCCCAGACTGTGTTTCCGCCACATCACAGCACAAGGCCCGTCCGGCGCGTCTTTGACTATTGACTCAAAACAATGCGATAGCGCGCCTTCCCGCTTCTAAGCCGTTCTATGGCATCGTTAACTTTTTCCATGGGGAACGTTTCAATCACCGGCTTGATGCCGTGACGAACGGCAAAATCGAGCATTTTGGCAATATTGGCTGGGCTGCCAACCGGGGAAGCGGAAACGGACCGCTGGCCCATTATCAGCGGGAAGATGGTTAGATCCAAGGGTTCAAGTGTCGCTCCCACGTAATGAAGGCGTCCTCGCGGCTTCAGCGTCTGAATGTATTCGTTCCAGTCCAACTTGACATTGACCGTTGAAATAATCAGATCGAAGTAGCCCGCCGCCGCTTTGATCTCACCCGGGTCACGCGAATTGAGGGTCTGGTGAGCACCCAGTTCCAGGGCTTCTTTTTTTTTGGTTTCACTGGAGGTAAAAGCGGTCACCTGACAGCCCCAGGCGTTTAAAAACTGAAGCGCCATGTGTCCCAAGCCGCCGATACCAATTACAGCAACCCGATCAGTCGGCTTAACACTGAACTGAATGAGAGGGTTAAATACCGTGATGCCACCGCAAAACAGTGGGCCGGCGCTTTGAACATCGATGTTTTTGGGTAATGCAACTGCGCTGGCGGCGTGAGCACGAACCTTATCGGCAAAGCCGCCATGACGATTGACGATGGTGCCTTGGGCATTGGCGCACAAATTGTGGTCACCACTTAAACAGCTGTTACAGGTCATGCAATACCCAGAGTGCCAACCCAGTCCAACCTGCTGGCCGATCTTCAGATGGGACACCCCCTGACCGATGTCACGAATGGTCCCCACCACCTCATGGCCGGGAACTAACGGAAATTCGGCAATCCCCCACTCGTTGTCAAGCATGCTGAGATCGCTGTGGCAGATACCGCAATGTTCAACTTCAATTTCAATGTCGTTGTAATTAATTTGACCGGGGTCATATTTATAAGGCGTGAGTTGGCCACCAGCCGCTGATGCTGCGTATGCTTTAATCATAAGTTGATCCTCCATTTTTAAATGCTAAAATTCGGTTCGAAACGCGGCCTCCCAGGTATTTAAAAAGGCTGGCCTGGGAAAATATAGGGTGCACGACCTGCGGCACACTTTCGCAACGTTGGCACTGCGAGCCGGGACATCGGTTCAAATGTTATCCCAGCAGCTGGGCCATAGCTCGATTGCCATTACCATGGATGTCTATGGCCACCTTATCACACAAGATAACCATGATTTTGTTTCCCGCATTGGCAGCACCCTCCTCAAATCTTCCACGCACCCAAAGCGCACCCAACAAAACAAAAAAGCCGTAACCCATTAGGATTACAGCTTGTTTGTCTCATTGGTGCCGAAGGGGAGACTCGAACTCCCACAGGGGAACCCCTACTAGACCCTGAACCTAGCGCGTCTACCAATTCCGCCACTTCGGCACGCTTCAGTCTGATTTCAAAAGGGTTGATTTCAAACTGAAGATGCACTAACTATAATCTTTTATTTTTGGTGTCAAGCCAAATGTAATGCTAATTCGTTCGATCGACTGAACCCATGCAACTTTTACAAGATCTGGAAGCCATCAAGGCGCCGTTCAAGGCGGCGGTGATCACCATCGGAAATTTCGACGGGGTGCACATCGGTCACCAAGCCCTTTTTCACGAGGTTGTCGAGCGCGCCGACGCCATGGGCGGCACTTCAATTGCCATGACCTTCGATCCTCACCCCATCCGGGTTATGACGAACAACGGCCACCCTCCCCTGATCACCCTTTACGAACAAAAAGCAGAGTTGATCGAAGCGGCTGGCATCGATGTTCTGATCTGCGTGCCCTTCACGAAGGAGTTCGCCGCCATCTCCGCGCGAACCTTTGTCGAAGAGATCCTGATCGGGCGCATCGGCATGAAGGCCATCGTTGTCGGCCAGGACTACACCTTTGGCAACCAGCGCGAAGGCACCGTGGATCTGTTGAAGGGCTATGCCGCGGAACTGGGATTCGAGGTGATCGTGGCCGACTGGATTCAGGCCTCGATCGCCGAGAACGACCGGATCTCCAGTACGGCCATACGCGAACTGGTCAGCCGGGGCCAGATGGAAAAAGCCGGCAAGATGCTGGGCCGCAACTACCAGATCCGCGGCACCGTTGCCCACGGCCGGGACCGGGGCGGCAAGCTTTTGGGCATTCCGACCGCCAACCTCAACCTGCACGACGAGTTGTGCCCCAAGGTCGGCGTCTATGCCGTGATCGTTCAATACGACGGCAACCGTTATCCGGGAGTGGCCAATATCGGCTACAGTCCGACCTTCGACGATCACGTGTTTACCGTCGAGGTACACATTCTCGACTTCAAACAGGACATCTACGGCGAGCGCATCATGATCAACTTTGTCCAGCGCCTGCGCGATGAGATCAAGTTTGCCGATATCGATGCGCTGGTAGCGCAGATCAGCAACGACATTTCGGCGGCACGCCGGATTCTGGAACCCTATTTCACCTCCTGAACCTTGACCTTCGTCTGGCATAGAATTCGAGCCTGCCCGCCATGTGCACTGCCGGCATGTTCGACCTTCCTGGCTGCACCAAGCCGTTTCCCGGTATATCTTATAAGGTTTCCGTGCGGCGCGGGGGCCGTCAAGTTTGATTTTTGGCGATGAGGCCTTAAGTTAACCAGGTTAAGAAAAATCATGGGCAAGCGAAGATTGGACGCGGCAATGATGTTAGACATACTCACGTACCCGGATACGTTTCTGGAAAAACAGGCGGCAGCGGTCGACAACATCGATGGTGCCCTGCAAACCGTTTTCGACAACATGGCCACCACCATGTACGCCGCACCCGGTGTGGGACTGGCCGCCCCCCAGGTGGGCGTCGGTCAACGTTTCATTATTTACGACATCGCCCCCCGGGAGGAGGGACGCGACCTGCATGTACTGATCAACCCGACCATCGTCACCCGTGAAGGCGAGATTCTCTCCGAAAACGAGGGTTGTTTGAGTGTACCTGACTTTCGGGCGGACGTGAAACGGGCCGAACGCATCCTGGTCGAGGGAGTGGACCGGGAAGGCCATCCGCTGCGATTCGAGGCCGACGGCATGCTGGCGATCGTCATCCAGCACGAGTTGGACCACCTCGACGGCACCTTGTTCATCGACCGCATCAGCGCCCTGAAACGTCAGATGTACAAGCGGCGGGTCAAAAAGGAGATGCGGCAGCGGTGAGACAGGCCTTGAAAATCGTTTTCATGGGCACCCCGGCTTTTGCCGTTCCAACGCTTGCCGCACTGCACGCCAGTGGCCATGAGGTGCTTGCCGTGGTTACCCAACCGGATCGCCCCAAGGGACGCGGGCGCAAGCTGGCGCCCAGTCCGGTCAAACGGGCGGCATTGGCCGACGGGTACCCGGTGTTTCAGCCCGAAACGGTGCGCACCGAAACATTTCAGCAACAGATGGCCCGGCTGGCGCCTGACCTTTTCGTTGTGGTGGCCTTCGGCCAGTTGCTGCCCCAAGGGCTTTTGGACATCCCCGCCCACGGCGCCATCAACGTGCACGCGTCGCTGCTGCCGCGCTACCGTGGTGCGGCCCCCATCCAGTGGCCCATCATCAACGGCGACCCGGAAACCGGTGTTACCACCATGATGATGGACGCCGGCATGGATACTGGCGACATCCTGTTGACGGCCTGTACCGCCATCGAACCGCAGGAAACGGCCGCCGATCTGCACGACCGCCTGAGCGTGATGGGTGCCGACACGCTCCTTGGCACGTTGGCTCAACTTCAGGGCGGCACCCTGCGCCGAACGCCCCAGGATCACTCCGTCGCGACCTACGCGCCCATGCTCAAGAAAAAGGATGGTCAAATCGACTGGTCCTGGCCGGCCGAGCGGATCGAGTGCCTGATCAGGGGACTGACGCCGTGGCCGGGCGCCTTTACCTTCAGTTCCAGAATGCGCCTGAAAGTCTTCCGGGCCAGTGTCCTCAAACGGGACGTCAGCGTGCCGCCGGGCACGATTCTCGAGTGCTTTCCCGGTGAGCTGCGCGTGGCCACGGGCAAGTGGGCCCTGGCCATCCAGGAAATTCAGGGCGCGTCCGGCAAGCGTCTGCCCATCGACGACTTCCTGTGCGGCTGCCAGTTGCCTGACGGCACCTGCCTGGGATAATGCCCACCACCTTCAAGGTAAACCGGCTGTGACTGCCCCAAAACGAACGAAGGCACCCTGCCCCAGGGCCGCCGCCCTAACGGTCCTGGACCGCCAGGAGCAGGACAACCTGACCCTGGATCGCGTGCTTGACGACCTTGCCCCTGCAGCGACGGCCCTCTCCCGCCGGGATCGCGCCCTCTACAACCAGCTGGTGTACGGTGTGCTGCGCTGGCGGTCGCGCCTGGATGCCGTCATGGGTGCCCATGCCAGCCGTCCCGTTCACCAGATAACCCCCACGATTCGCAACATTCTAAGGATCGGCCTGTTTCAGCTCCTGTTGATGGATCGCATTCCGGCCTCGGCAGCCGTCAACACCTCGGTGGATCTGGTGCGCCGAAATGCCTCGCCCCGGTCGGCCGGGTTCGTTAATGCCGTGCTGCGCAGCGCGCTGCGCCATCCGGAACGATCCGGGCTTCCCGATGCACACCAGTCGCCGGCGGCGCACATGGCCGGCGCCAAATCCTTTCCGCTTTGGCTGATCACCCGCTGGACCGACCGCCTGGGCAGGGCGGCGGTCGGCCGACTGTGCGATGCCATCAACGCCGTTCCGCCGATCACGCTGCGATGCAATCGCCTGAAAAACAGCCCGACGGAATTGGTGGCGGCCTTGACGTCTCAGGTGGAACAGGTCAACATCTTGGATGGCGTTTGCGGTGCTTTGAACATCATCGGTCCATGTACGCCGATTGCGCAGATGCGCGCCTTCGCCGACGGCCGGTTTGCCGTCCAGGACGGTGCCGCCCAACTGGTTTCCCAGCTGCTGGCACCACAGCCCGGTGAGACCGTTCTGGATGCCTGCGCCGGTCTGGGTGGAAAAACGACCCACTTGGCCCAGCTTATGCAGAACTGGGGTGATGTCGTCGCCATGGACAACGCGCCGGCGAAACTGGCCTGTCTGGAAAAAGAGGCCCATCGACTGGGAATCGGCATCATTCGTACCCGCTCGGTGGATCTGGACTGCATGCCGGCGGATGCATCGCTGCCTCGCTTCGATCGCATCCTGCTGGACGCCCCTTGTACGGGGCTGGGCGTCTTGCGCCGCAACCCCGACGCAAAGTGGTCGTCACGAGAGTCGGACATCGCCCGGTGCGCTCGGCGGGAGGCACGGTTTCTCGAGCGCGTTACCGGCCTGGTGAAGGCGGGCGGCGTGCTGGTATTTGCCGTCTGCAGCATGGAGCCGGAGGAAAACGAACAGGTGATCGCACATTTTTTGAAAAAGCATCCGGATTTTGCTATAGACGACCATCGGTCGAGCGAGACTGATGCCGTGGCAGCCTATTTGGACGCGGATGGATTTTTACGAACGGCGCCCCACATCCACGGGTTGGACGGTTTTTTTGCCGCCCGCCTCAGGCGCAAGCGTTAATATCAATTTGGTGAAGCGATCATGCCAGTATTCGAATACCAAGCCCTGGACACCCGCGGTAAAACCCTGACGGGGATTATCGATGCCGATGGTGCCCAGGCCGCACGGCAGAAAATCCGTGGGCTGGGCAGTTATCCCGTATCGGTCAAAGAGGTCACCGAGGGCCGAGGTACCAAGGAGCCGCGCAAAGCCGCCCTCAAAGGCGTGTTCAGCCGCGTCACGCCGGCCCAGGTCAGCTTGTGGACCCGTCAGCTTGCGACGCTGACCGGTGCCGGATTCCCCCTGGTGACCGCCCTGACCACCTTGGTCTCGCAGACCAAATCCCAAGGCTTTACCAAAATCGTGGCCCGGATCAAGGACTCCATCGTCGAGGGCAACAGTTTCGCCTCGGCCTTGACGCTCTACCCGTCCATTTTTTCGCAGATATACATTAATATGGTGCGCGCCGGCGAAACCTCCGGGACCTTGGAAATCGTCCTCCAGCGCCTGGCGGACATCATGGAAAAGCAGCAGGAGCTCAAATCCCGCATACAGACGGCCATGGCCTACCCGATCCTCATGACGGTCGTCGGCACCCTGGTGCTCTTCTTTTTGATGACCTTCGTGGTGCCCAACATCACCACCATTTTCACGGATATGAACCAGGCGCTGCCCACCCCGACCCGGTTTCTGATCGGCACCAGCGAACTGTTCCAACGCTACTGGTGGCTGTTGGCCGGTGCCTTCGCGGCCGCCCTGGCGGCCTTGCGGATTTTCAGGAAAACCGAACGCGGTCTGGTCACCACCGACCGCCTGATCCTGTCGGTACCGGTCGTTGGTCCGCTGCTGAAAAAGATCGCCGTGGCTCGTTTTACACGGACGCTTGCATCGCTTCTGGAAAACGGGGTGACCATGCTGCCGGCTCTGGAGATCGTCAAAAATGTCACCGGTAACGTCGTCATTTCCGGCCTGATCGAAAGTGCGTCCCAGGAGGTTGAAAAGGGTCAGGGGCTCGGGGTGTCGCTGGCGGCCGACGCCGTCCTGCCGGACCTGGCCGTACAGATGATTCAAGTGGGCGAGCAGAGCGGCGAGTTGGAAACCATGTTGTACAAAATCGCCGACGTATATGAAAACGAGGTTCAGTCATCGATTTCGAGTATGATGGCCATGCTGGAACCGGTGATGATCCTGGTCATGGCGGTGGTGGTGTTGTTCATCGTCCTGTCGATCTGCCTGCCCATTTTTGAAATGAATCAGCTGGTAGGGTAATTGCAGGTTAATGCGCCGGCGGTCCGCCGGCGACTGGGCTGTGCAGGGAGTATCAACGACGTTTATCATCAATCGCTTGACAGGTACCGTCAAATGACCGTCACAATGCGACCGGAGGAAGCATGAATCGCTCTTTACCGCAAACCGCTCGAAATCCGCGCGGTTTCACCCTGATCGAACTGATGGTTGTCATCGTCATCCTTGGCATCCTGGCCGGCCTGATCGTGCCCCGTATCATGGGGCGTCCGGAACAGGCCAAACAGCTCAAGGCCCGGATGCAGATCGAAAGCATCTCCACGGCATTGAAGCTCTACAAGCTCGACAACGGGGCCTATCCGACGACCGAGCAGGGGCTTCAGGCATTGGTCGAACAGCCGGCCACCGGCGATGCCCCCAAAAACTGGCGCCAGGGCGGCTATCTGGAAAAAGGCAAGGTTCCCAAAGATCCCTGGGGCAATGAGTTCATCTACCTGAGCCCGGGTATTCATGATGACTTCGACCTCATCTCCTATGGCGCCGACGGCTCGGCCGGCGGTGAGGGCAAGGATGCCGATATCAACAGCTGGGAATCCGAATAGGACCACGACGACCGTCCCATGAACCAAATTTGCACACATCCCGGTGCCGGTGTGCGCACGAAACCGCTCCTGGCAGACCGACGCGCCTTCACGCTGATCGAGTTGATCGTCGTGATCACGCTGATCAGCATCATGCTGGTGGTCGCCGTCCCACGTCTGAGCGGCGGCCCATTTTCCAGCGGCAGTGACGCGGCCGCCCGCTGGATCATCGCCAACGTTCGCCACCTCAAGGAAAAGGCGGTTGCCGATCAAAAGATCTATCTCCTCAATGTGTCGCCCGACACCCAGCAGATCTGGATCACCGCGGCTGATACCAGCGAGGTCGAAACGACTGTGGCCCGCAACGAAGGCTACACCCTGTCCCGGGACGCGCGCATCGATCAGGTGGCCTTTTCGGAAACCGAGCGGTTTTCGAGCGGAACCATTCCCATCCACTTTTTCCCTCAGGGCTTTTCAGACCGGGCTGTCATTCACATGCGAACCCGTGACGGCGACCGCCTGGCTTTTCTCATCGAGCCTTTTCTGCCTGGGGTCGAATTGATCCGGGACGGCCGCGGGAGCGTCCTGTGACACCGGCCACCAACCGGCGTCGCCAGGGCCGCGGGCCCAGCCCGGCTGGCTTCACCCTGCTGGAGGTGATGGTGGCCCTGTCCGTGGTCGCGATTGCCCTGACGGCCATCTACCGGATGCACAGCCAGACCCTGTTCATGGACGCCAGGGGGCGCTTCGATACGGTAGCGGCCATGTTGGCCCGGGCCAAGCTGGCTGATTTGCAGACCATGGATCTGACGGATCTGGGAGACGACAGCGGCACCTTCGACGACGAGGCCGGTGCCGGCTACACATGGCAGATTCAAAGCGAACCAGTAACGTCGGATCTGCTCAACGAAGACGGCCCGATCCTCAACCGAATTACCATCACCATCGCTTCCATCGCAGATGCATCCCGATTCACCCTGACCACCTACAGGCACCTTTATGACGCAGTAGCCGGTACCGGCACGATTCAGACCGGCCGCCTCAAGAAGGCGGGTTCACCCTTTTGGAGATCATGGTGGCGATCTTCATTTTTGCGGTGGTGATCACGACCATCTTCGGTTCCTTTCGGGTCGTTTTTTCAAGCGCCGATATCGTCGGCGACGATGTGGCCGTCTTTGCGACGGCGCGCAGCTGCATCGACCGCATGTCCGCGGATCTGGCGGCTATGCATGTCAGCTTGTATCCCCGCTACGCCAAACCGGAATTCGACGACCCACCGGATCTTTACCGGGTGGTGGGCGACACGACCGACGTGGCCGCCGACAGCTTCGGACGGCTGCGCTTTGCGGGCCTGGCACACCTGCCCATCAACGGGGATGCGCGCCAGGGTGTTTGCCGCATTGTCTACTACGTGCACCAGCGTTGGGACGACACCCTGGTGCTGCGCCGCGCCGACGACCTCTTTCCCTTTCCCGAATTCGAGGAACGCAGCGACGATCCTGTTTTGTGCGACAACCTGTTGGACCTGGAATTCGGATACCTGGATGCCGAAGGTGAGATGACCGACCGCTGGGATTCGGAGTTGGACGACAACGCCTACGCGACCCCGCGGGCGGTCGAGGTTCGTCTGACGGTCGGCGATCCGTCCCGTCCAACCGTTTTCAAGACTCGGGTACCGTTGCATGTGTATCGACAAGCGGCAGAGTAATTGCATAGATCTGGTGCGTTCAGGCAATCAGCGCGGCGTCGCCATCCTGGTGGCCATCGGGGTGGTGGCCGTGCTATTGACCGCCGGGCTGGAGTTGAATCGCCGAATTCGCGGTTCGGTCTCCGGCGCCATTCATTCCGGAAATCAACTGGTGCTGTCCGAGATGGCCGCATCCGGTGTACACGCCGCCATGGTCATGTTGATCAACGACCGCAAGGCCAACGCGACCGACACGCTCCAGGAGGATTGGGCCGATGCCGACAAAATTGCTGAGATGCTGACGACAATACCCTTTGATGACGGCCGCGTCGATGTCAAGATTATTGACGAACGCGGTAAAATCCAGGTCAACGCCCTGGTCAAGTTTCCAGAAGGCCAGCAGTTTGTCCCCGCCCAGCGTGCCCTGTGGGAGCGGTTGCTGGAACGCCTTTTCGCCCTTTTCGAAGAACTGCCGGACAGTGATCCCGCCATGATCATCAATTCGATCAAGGATTGGCTGGACCACGGTGATGACGACGCCACGACCGGTTTGAGCGGCGCCGAATCGGACTACTACGAAAGTCAGCAGCCGCCCTACAGCGCCAAAAACGGTCCTTTCGATCATCTGGGCGAAGTCGCCCTGGTCCAGGGGGTGACGCCCGAGTTGTTTGCCGGGGCGGGGGGCGCCGTCGGTCTTGCATCCCTGTTGACGGTGCACGGGATAACGCCAACCGCCGACGGCAAGTTCACTTATGACGGAAAAATCAACATCTCCACTGCCGATCCGGCCGTGCTGGCGGCCTTGCTGCCAGCCGAAAATGCCGATCTGGCCGAAGCGCTGGCCGATTATCGAGTCGCCAAAGCCGACGAGACGTTTGTCAATAAAATCGATACGACGCAGTGGTATACTCAGGTCCCGGGTGCCGGCGGCATAACCCTGGATGCCAACCTGATAACGGTGTCGAGCGATTTGTTCCGAATCGTTTCGACCGCCACCCGCAACCAGCGCACCCATACCGCCAATGTGGTGGTTCGGCGGGAAAAAGAGGAAGAGACCGGCCGATGGATCTGTAAAACCTTGATTTGGCAGGCAGAATAAGATAAATTGCGCGGATTGAACATATTTCCGATACCGGACGATATGCCATCGGCCAAAGGAACCTTTAACCACGTAAACGGATATGGGTCGCAAAGTCTTAGGTCTTGAAATTCGTGAGAAGTCGGTGGCCGCCGCCCTGTTGAACAGCGGTTTCAAGGGCAGTGTGCTGGAGGCCCACGCATATTTTCCCATTGCGGCGGGTGCATCCGACGATGAGGCCTTGACGGCGGCCCTGCAGGCGGCCGTGGAAGCGGTAAAACCAGCCGGTGCCACGTGTGTTGTGGGCATCCCCGCCACTTTGGTCTCCTTCAGGAATCTCTCCCTGCCATTTACCGATCTGAGGAAGATCCGACAGATCCTCCCGTTCGAGCTGGAGCCCACACTGCCCACACCGGTGGACGAGCTTATTTTCGACTTCGATGCCGTCAAATGCGACGGGCGGCACGACCTGCTTGCCTTCTCCGTCCAAAAGAGCGTTGTCCGCCGATATGTCGATTGCCTGGCGGCGGTCAATTTGAGGCCCGCGGTCATCGTGCCCGTCGGCTATGCCGCGGCGCGGTTCATCTCCAAAACCGACGCCGAGGGCGACGATCTTCTGTTCATCGACACCGGTGACGACCTTCACACCGTTTACGCCGTGTGCGGGGGCAGCATTCGTGCGGTTCGCAGTCTGCCGGTGGCCGACGGCACGGTACCGGTCCGGCGACACCTGGAAGCGACCATCGAGCGCACCTTTACCGCCCTGGCGGCCAACTTGGGCATTGCCGTCAACCCGAAGCGTGTTTTTTCAACCGGTCCCCAGGCCGCGATGCTGACCGGCGGCAACGGTTCGCCATCGCTGTTGGGCATCCCCGTCACCGCCATCGACGAGATCCGTCATTTCCCGCGTTTGAAAGGCGCCCTTGATTCTCCGGAATTGGCTACGGGACAGTTGGACCAGGCCCTGGCCTTGGCCCTGATGGATGTCGAGGCGGCCGGTGGCATCAACTTTTCCACGGAACGCTCTACCATCCAGCACTACTGGAGCGAATACCGCGGCAGTATCGTGATCACGGCCGTGCTGGTCGTGCTTGCCCTGGCAACGGGACTGGCCGGTCAGATCCTGGCCGTCAATGCCAAAGCGCGCCGGTTGGCCGAGCTTGACCAGCAGATCGGGACCATTTTCCGGGAGACATTTCCCGACATCAGCCAGGTGGTCGACCCGGTCCGGCAGATGCAGGTCAAGATTAACGAGATGGACGCGGGCAGCGCCAGCCCTGAATTGCCGGGAACGCAGGTTCGGGTGATCGACATCCTCAATGCCTTGAGCCGTCAGATTCCGGCCTCACTTGACGTGAACATCACTCGCATGGTCGTGGGTGCCGACAACGTGGTGCTATCGGGCGACACCGATACGTTCAACACGGTCGACGAGGTCAAGGCGGGTCTGGATGCGGCCGACATTTTCAACAATGTGACGATCAGTTCCGCAGACCTCGAGAAAGCCGGGGAGCGGGTGCGTTTCAAACTGAAGCTGGAATTCTGACCTATGGCGATCAACATCAACAAGCGCGAGAAAATCGCCGTGAGTGCGGCCGCAGCCGCAGTCGTCATCTTCCTGGTGCTGCAGCTGGTTGTCTTGCCCCTGTTCGAAAAAAACGACCGGTTGACCGGTCTGCTGGCCACCCGCCAGGCGGAGCTGGAACAGATCCGGCGGCTGCAGGCACAACACCGGCAAATGACCGTTACCTTGGAGCAGGCCCAGCACCACATGCAGGCCCGCCGGCAAGGCTTCACCCTTTTTTCGTACCTGGAGGCGCTGGCGGGACAAACCGATGTTAAACGCCATATCGCTTACATGCGACCGACCACCACTTCCATCCCGGACAGCCCGTACCGGTTGTCCATGGTGGAAATGAAGCTGCAGGATATCACCATGGCCCAGCTGCTGGCCTACCTGCACGGCATCGAAACGTCCCAGAACATGATTGCCGTCAAACGGCTTTCCATATCCAAAGGGGAGCAAAAGACCGATTTGATCAATACGGTGTTTCAAGTAACAACCCTGGAGATGTAGCGATTCACATGGTTTCGATCAAAACCCTTTTCGGTTATGTGATGTATGCCATAGCGGCGACAGTCGTGTTTCTTTACCTGCTGTTTCCCGGACCGGCGGTCAGCGAATACCTCAACGGCCGGCTGGCGACAGTGGATCCATCTTTGAACCTGGTGGTGGCGGCGGTCCGACCGACCATACCGCCGGGTTTCAAATTGACCGGTGTCGAGGTCAATGGGAGCGACGGCCGCCTGGCCAATTTCGACGCCGTCCGCGTGCGTCCGGATTGGAAAAGTTTGTGGGGCGATGAAAAACGAATCCGATTTCGGGCCGGTCTGGCCGAAGGGACCGTCGATGGCCGGGCGACCCTGACGGGGTCAGACCCTTCGACGCAGGTGCAGGTGGAGGCCGACCTGTCGCAGATCCGTCTGGAACTGCTAGATGCCCTGGCCATGGATGACCGCTTTTACCTGACCGGCCTGCTCAAGGGAAAGCTGGTTTACGACTTTTCGCCGTCGGCAGCGGGCACGACCACCGGATCGCTGAGCGTATCGGGGATGCGGATCGGCCTGGAGTCGCCCCTGTTCGGTATCGGCGAACTGGTCATGGAACAGACCAATGCCGACTTCTTTTTTGACGGACAGACCTTGCGACTCAAAGCCCTGGTTTTCGACGGGCCCATGCTCGACGGAAAAATTTCCGGAAGCGTCCAGTTGCGGCGTCCCATGGCCCAGAGCCGCCTGAGCCTCGGTGGGAACGCAAAGCCGCAGCCCGAACTGATCGCCCAGCTGCAAGAGACAGTTCCCCAGGGGTTGATCAACACCCGTACCCTGGGCACGCGCGGGCTGAATTTCCGAATCGGCGGTACCGTCGGCATCCCCGATGTCAGTTTGAGGTAACCGATGACACCCAGAACCCTGTTTACGATCGTTCATCTGATTTGCATCACGGCGGTGGCATACCTGGCCGTGGACGGCCTGTATGGCCTCGCCGCGGCCCGCTTGTCCGACAGCCCCATCTCCGAGGCGCCGCCGGTCTCCCGGGCGGTCGACACGGACACGGCCGCGCGTCCCCTGTCGGCCTACAAAAGCGTTTTGGACCGCAACCTGTTTGGCACACGGGCCAATGCCGACCCGGAAACCGAAGCGGTCGACATCGCCTCTTTGGAAGAGACCAAGCTGGACCTGAAGCTGTGGGGAACGGTATCGGGCAGCGAAAACGGGATCTATGCGGTCATCGAGGACGTGCGGGCCCGCGAACAGAACCTTTACCGGACGGGTGATGCCGTACAAAAGGCCACCGTCAAAGAGATCTATCGGGAAAAAGTGGTCCTGACAGTCGACGGAAAAGATGAAGTCCTGCAGATGCAGGACCTGGCATCGCGCGGCGCCACGTCCCGGCCGGGCGGCGCGCCGGTTCGCACCGAACTGCCCGCGGCCGGCATGCCGCGGGCCCAGCGTATTTCGCTGCGACGGTCCTACATCGAACAGTCCATGGCGGACGTGGCCTCGCTGATGACCCAAATGCAGGTTCGTCCGCACATGGAAGACGGCGTCCCAGCCGGGTTGGCACTGTCCAACATCAAACCCAATTCCGTTTTTCGACGCATGGGACTTCGCAACGGTGATGTGATCACCGGGGTGGACGGCAACGAGCTGTCATCGGTCGACGACGCCCTGCGACTGGTCGAGGACCTCAATTCAGCATCCAGCCTGTCATTGCAGCTGAAACGCAGGGGGCAGGTCAAAAATATCGAATACAGCATCAGATAGCCGGCGGGTGGCCCTTTGCGGGGTACTTTCCGGGCTACGGGAAAAGATGAGGTTGTGGCATCCATGAATATCAGTGAGGCACCCAAAAGACGCATTGCCGGCCTGCTTGTCGCCATGCTGATGGTATTGCTTGTCGTCGGCACCCCGGTCCTGGGCCAGGAGAATCAGGCCCAAGAAGATCAAGGCCAGGACCAATCAAGCGGCGACGATATTCCCCAAAACGGATCGGGGCGATATGTTTCGATCGATTTCAACAACGTGGATATCAGCGTATTCATCAAGTTCATCAGCGAACTGACCGGCCGAAATTTCGTTATCGACCAGCGGGTCAAAGGCAAGGTGACCATTATCTCGCCGTCCAAGATTTCCGTGGAGGAAGCCTACAAGGTCTTCGAGTCGGTATTGGACGTCCACGGATTCGCCACGGTCGAGTCGGGCAAGGTGACCAAGATCATCCCCTCGCCGGATGCCCGAACCAAAAGCATCGAAACCCGCTCGGATGCGGACGGTGATGCGGACGGTGATGCCGACGACGACCGCGTGGTGACCCAGTTGATGCCCCTGCGGTATGCCGATACCGAAGAGGTCAAACGGCTGTTCACGCCCATGGTTTCCAAAAGCAGCGTCATTCTTTCCTACCCGCCGACCAACACGTTGATCGTCACCGACAACTACTCGAACATTCTGCGTCTGATGAACATTCTTAAAATCATCGACGTGCCCGGCGTCGGCCGGGAGATCAGCGTCTTTCCCATCCACCACGCCGATGCGTCCAAACTGGTATCACTGCTGGAAACCGTCTTCCGGACCGCCGGCCCCCAGTCCAGGAAAGGCCGCCCCCCCCAAGTGGATCGCAGTGCCGCCTTCGTGGCCGACGAACGCACCAACAGCATCATCATGGTCGCCAGCGAGGATGACACCAACCGGATCCGCAGTTTGATCGACATGCTCGATCAGGAGACCCCCAAAGGCAAGGAGCGCATCCACGTCTACTATCTGGAATACGCGGACGCTGAAGAGATCGTCGGGGTACTCAGGGACCTTCCCACAGAAGAGCAGACCGATGGCGAAGGCGGTGCCCCACAGGCACCGGTGGTTTCCGACAGGGTAACGATCACGGCCGACAAGGCCACCAACAGCCTGATCATCACCGCCGACCGTGACGATTACGCCACGCTGATGGAGATCATCCGGCAGATCGACATTCCCCGCTCCATGGTTTACATCGAAGCGCTGATCATGGAGGTCAACGCCCAGAAAAGTTTCGAACTGGGGACCGAGTGGATCGTCGGCGACGATGTCGAGTTGAACAACGGTCGCCAGGGGGTTGTCGGCGGCGGATTCACCACCGGTGAAGATTCGAACCTGGGTTTTCAAGTCGGGTTGGACGGCAACCTAATCCCGTCGCTGGCCTCCGGTTTCTCCCTGGGGGTGTTCGGCGAGGCGGTCTCCATCGCCGGCATCAACTTCCCCAGTATCTCGGCCATCGTCCAGGCCTATAAACAGGATCGCGACGTCAACATTCTGTCGACGCCGCAACTGTTGACCACCGACAATCAAGAGGCCAGTATTACGGTGGGCAAGAACATCCCCTTCCAGACAACCTCGTCAACCACCAACAACGAGACCTTCAACTCGTTTGAATACCGTGACGTGGGCAAGACCCTGAAAATTACCCCCCAGATCAATAAGGACCGCATGCTGCGGTTAAACCTGTCATTGGAAGTGTCTGCACTGGAGAGCACAACAGATTTTAGGCCCACGACGCTCAAGCGCACCGTCGAAACCACGGTCATGGTCGAAGACAGCAGCACCGTGGTCATCGGCGGACTGATCGACGACACCTTTGCCCAGACCGAATACAAGGTGCCCTGCCTGGGAGACATCCCCGGACTGGGGTGGCTCTTCAAAACGCGCTCCAAAAGCGGTGAAAAGTCCAACCTGTTCATCTTCATCACGCCTCGGGTCATCCAGAGCCAGGCGGAAGCCAAAGTCATCTCTGATAGTAAGAAAGCCCCAATCGATGAAATGCGCGAGATGCAGATCAAACTCTACCAGGGCGGCCGGGACGAATTGGTCACCAGCCCCATGGAATCGATTCCGCGAGACGACGACGTGCCGGGCATCGTGATCGAAGAGGGCGCCAAGGCTGGTGAACCCGCACCGCAGGCCCTCCCCCCAGCGCCGCAACCGGCGGCGGACACCGCTGCCGGCCCATTTGTGCTGCAGGTGCAGTCCTTTGCCGATGAGCGGCCGGCGCGCGATTCGCTGTCCGAATTGGAAACGCTGGGGTATCCGGCCTACATCGCCGAAACCGACGTGAACGGCAAGATCTGGTACCAGGTGCGCATCGGTGGGTTTGCGGACCGCAGGTCGGCTATAGAGGTTCGCAGCATGCTGACCGAACAGGGCTTTTCGGACACCCTTATTCTCGAAGACAGGCAATGAACAAATCTCTCGAAGAGATATTAACCAGCAAATACCGTGTCTCCGACGAGGAGATGGCTGATGCGGTCCGGATCCGCCGTGAAAAGGGCGGCAGCCTGTCAGCCGTGCTGCTGCATCGCAAGATCGTTACCGAGACCCAACTGCTCGATGCCCTGAGCGAGCAGTACGGCATACCGTTTTGGCCGGAACTGCCCCTGGAAAGCTTCGGTGAGGATCGGTCGCGCAGCGCACCGATCGGTTTTCTCAAGCGCCATGCCATGGTCCCGCTGGTGCTGAAAAACAACCCTGTGGCCGGGGCGACGGGGCTGCCCGAAGATTTGGTCAACATCATCGCCGTCAACGACCCGGCGCTGTTTCAACCCCTGGACGATCTGGCCCGCATGGTCGGCTTTGGGTCCTACAACCTGATCCTTTCCACCAAGAGCGCCATCCTGGCGGCCATCAACCTGCTTTTCGACATGAGCCAGGGCACCGCCGAGCAGCTGGTGCAGAACATGGAAGAGGATGGCAGCACGATCATCAGCGAGATCACGGACACGGCCGACCTGCTCGAGGACACCAGCGACGCGCCCATCATCAAGCTGGTCAACCACATCATCTCCCAGTCCATCAAGGCGCGCGCCAGCGACATTCACATCGAACCCTATAAGGACAGTTTCAAGGTGCGCTATCGCGTGGACGGGATTCTGTACGACCTGCTCACCCCGCCCAAGTGGATTCAGCCGGCCCTTATTTCGCGCATCAAGGTCATGGCCAAACTCAACATCGCCGAAAAGCGCCTTCCCCAGGACGGCCGACTGGAAGTTAAAATCGCCAATCAGAACGTGGATGTGCGGGTTTCCACCCTGCCGACCACCTTCGGCGAACGGGTGGTGATGCGGCTGTTGAACAAATCCGAAGAGGTCTTAAATCTCAAGGAGCTGGGCCTGTTGCCCAGCGACCTGGAACTGCTCAACCACCTGGTGACACTGCCCAACGGCATCATTCTCGTGACCGGCCCAACGGGCAGCGGAAAAACCACCAGCCTCTACTCGGTGCTGGCCTCAATGATCAATCCGGACATCAACATCATCACTATCGAGGATCCGGTCGAATACCAGCTCAAAGGCATCAGCCAGATCCAGGTGAATCCCAAGATTGATCTCACCTTTGCACGCGGCCTGCGCTCGATCGTCCGGCAAGACCCGGATGTCATCCTGATCGGTGAAATCCGCGACGGGGAAACCGCCTCGATTGCCGTTCAGTCCGCCCTTACCGGCCACCTGGTGTTTTCGACCCTGCACACCAACGATTCGGCCAGCGCCATCACGCGCCTGGTCGACATTGGCGTCGAGCCGTTTCTGATCTCCTCCTCGGTGGCGGCGGTCATCGCCCAGCGCCTGGTTCGGGTCCTGTGCAGCCACTGCAAGGAGGCCTACACACCCGGAGCGGCCGTGGAGAGTATCGGCATTTCGCGCGAGCAGTTGCACGGTCGCACCATTTACCAGGCCAAAGGGTGTGAAAAATGTTTTCATACCGGCTATCGGGGGCGCATTGGCATCTTTGAGATCATGCACATGCGCGAAGGGTTGAAAACCCTGATTTTAAAAACTTACGACGCGACCCAGATCAAGCAGTATGCCTTGAAGGAAAACATGAAAACCCTGCGCATGAGCGGCATCGAAAAGGTCTTGTCGGGAACGACCACCATCGAAGAGGTGCTGCGGGTGACCCAACAGTGACGTCTTGTCTGAAATCTCTCTATCTGATCTTCCTTTGGTGCCTGTTCGCCGGTCTTGTCCATGCCGGCCCGGCACCCGATTCGCCGGCCGACCGGGAGCAGGCCCCAGCCCTGGCGGCGCCCATCCGGCTCTTCCAAAAATATCTTTCCGGTGCGGATGGCCACCGCTGCCCCATGACCCCATCGTGCTCCAGCTACGCCCTGCAGGCCATGCAGCGCCATGGCGCCCTGAAAGGCTGGATCATGTCATGCGACCGCTTGATGCGCTGCGGCAGGGACGAGATGCGGCAACAGCCGTCGGTGCTGACCCCCGGCGGCCTGCGCACACCCGATTCGGTTGGCAACAACGATTTCTGGTGGCACAACGCCCCATGAAGTTCCTCCCGCCCTGCCGCGCTATTCTGGTTTGCCTGACGATCGCCGTCGGCACGCTGACGGCGGCACCGGGGCTGACCGTCCAGGCCGCCGCGGCGCTGACCATCGATGCCGACCGCCAGTTTGCTTACGCCCAATCGCGTCTAGACGCGGGTGCCTGGGACGAGGCCGTCGCCGAATTCAATCGGTTTATCCATTTTTTCCCCGCCGACAGCCAGGTGCCCCAGGCCCGCTATCAAATCGGGACCGCTTTTTACCGTGCCGGCCGTTACCAGGAGGCGTCCGAGGTCTTCAACACCATGAGTGTCGATTATGCCGGATCCGGGCTGGCCGTCGAGGCCTATTTCATGCTCAGCCGCAGCCACGCCCGACAAGGCATGATCGAACAGGCCATGCTGGACCTGCACAACCTCATGGCGCTGACCGCCGATGAGGCCGTTATCGACCGAATCCATTTTGAGATGGGGTGGCTTTACATTGACCAGGGCCGATGGGATCGGGCCGACCAGCAATTCGGCCGGATCACCAGCGACGGACAGACAACCTACCAGGTGCCTGACCTGCGACGATCCTTGGCCGACAGTGCCACGATCTCCGCCAAGAACCCGACCACGGCCGGAGTGCTCTCCATCGTGCCCGGCGGCGGACAGCTTTACACCGGCCGTTACCGGGATGCCGTTACCGCCCTTTTGATCAACGGTGGGTTGATCTGGGCCGCCTGGGAATCTTTCGACAACGAGCTTTACGCTCTGGGCGGCGTGATCAGCTTCGTCGGGTTCGGCTTTTATGCCGGAAACATCTACGGTGCCGTTTCCAGTGCGCACAAATACAATCGCGACCGCAAAGCCGAGTTCCGCGACTCCCTCAGCCGGTTCCGACCGCCACCGCTGGCCCTGGCGCCGGTTCCCGGCGGGGCCGCCTTGTTGTTGACTGTCGATTTTTAAGGTTGCCCGCCACTTCACCAGAGCTGTTTAGGTTCGACGGGACGTGTGCCAGACCCGTTGCCGGGTTTTCAAGTCTGGCTTTTCGGATGAAAAAATGGTACCTGCAGCCTGCCGGGAAGATAACCGTGACCGCAAGAGAGGTAAATGAATGAAACGGATTGCACCATCGATCTTATCGGCCGATTTCGCGCGCCTGGGGGAGGAGATTCGCGCCGTGGAAGAGGCCGGTGCACAGTGGATTCACGTGGATGTGATGGATGGTCGCTTTGTTCCCAACATCACCATGGGGCCCCTGGTGGTCGAAGCGGTTCGTCGCGTCACGTCCCTGACCATCGATGTCCACCTGATGATCGACTCCCCGCAGCGGTATGTCGGCGACTTTGCCGCCGCCGGGGCCGATTATATCGCCGTCCACCAGGAAGCCTGCCCGCATCTGCACCGTACCGTTCAGCTGATTCATGAAACGGGAGCCAAATCCGGCGTGGCCCTGAATCCGGCCACCCCGGTGGAGTCCCTCGAGTGGATTCTGCCGGATCTGGATCTGGTGCTGATCATGAGCGTCAATCCCGGTTTCGGCGGTCAGCAATTCATCCCGTCGGCCCTGGACAAGGTGACCCGTCTCAAGTCGACGATCCGTGAACGCGGTTTGGACACCCTGATTCAGATCGACGGCGGCGTCAACGCCGGCACGATCCAGCGCATTTCAAAGGCCGGGGTGGATGTGTTCGTGGCCGGCAGCGCCATTTTCGGCAGCGACAATTACGCCGGCACCATCGCCGAACTCAAAGCCAACTGGTAGGAGGGGCCCGCGTGGTCGAACCTGTTCACGGCAAACACATTCTCGTGATTCACGGCCCCAACCTCAACATGCTGGGCCGTCGCGAACCGGAACACTACGGTCGTCGCACCCTGGTGGAGATCGACCGCTGCCTGTCCGACAGGGCCGGCCATTTAGGGCTGCGGGTGACCACGTTCCAGTCCAACCGCGAAGGGGCGCTGGTGGACGCCATTCAAGAGGCCGTTGGGCGCGTGCAGGGACTGATCATCAATCCGGCCGCATTCACCCACACCAGCGTGGCCATCCGCGACGCGGTCTTGATATTGGACGTGCCGACCATCGAGGTCCACCTGTCCAACATCCACAAACGCGAGCCATTTCGACATCGCTCCTACATCGCCGACATTGCCACGGCACAAATCACCGGCCTGGGGGCGTCGGGCTATCTGTTTGCGCTGGAAGCACTGGCGCAGATGATCGGTTAGAAAAACCATGCCGCCATCTGCGATGCACCGGTCCCAATGCCTTGCAGCCGCTTTCGAGCGGCAGGTGCTGCGCGGGCTGGCGGCGGAGTGGCAGGCTGCCCGGTGGATGTTGCCTGACGCCCTGCAATCCACCATCCGTCCGCCGCTTTTCGCCATTCGCGAGATGGGCCGCCGGCTGGGCAGCTGGAACCACGACAAACGTGAAATCGCCCTGAGCCGCGAACTGGTCAATTGCCACCGCTGGGACGATGTCAGGGAAGTGCTACTCCACGAGATGGCCCATCAGGTCGCCCATGAAGGGCTGGACGCCATGTTACAAACCGCCCACGGCCCTTGTTTTCGACAGGCCTGCGGTTACCTGCAGGCCAACCCGGCCGCGTCGGGCACCTATCTGCCCCTGCATGCACGCCTGGATCGAGGCGACGCGCTGAACGGCCACGACCGCATCGTGGTCAAGATTCACAAACTCATGGCCCTGGCCGAAAGCAGCAATCCCAACGAGGCCCAGTCCGCCATGTGCAAGGCGCACGAGCTGATCGCACGCCACCAGGTGGATCTGATCGGCCGGGCGGTCGAGCAGACTTACACCAGCATCTTCTTGGGCCAACCGCGCCTGCGGCATTTTCGTGAGGCCTATCACCTGGCGCATCTGCTCCAGGACTACTACTTTGTCCAAGGGGTCTGGACGCCGGCCTGGGTGCTGGCCCATGGCAAAATGGGACGCGTCCTGGAGATCAGCGGGACCCCCCAAAACGTCATGACGGCCGAGTATGTTTACGAGGCCGTCTGTCGATACATCGACACCTCCTGGCAGGATTATCGTCAGGGCAAACGGTTGAACCGCTACCGCAAAACCGATTTTGCCATCGGCATCGTCCAGGGATTTTGCAGCACCTTGCAGCGCGCGTCGACGGCGGGCGACGGTAGCAACCGCCTGCCCGTGTCTGTCACGGATCGGGCCTTGAACCGTTACGTGGCCCGCCGCTATCCCCACCTGAGCACTTTTTCGCGAAGCGGCCCCCGGCATGACGCGCGCATAATGGCCGATGGCAGTGCAACGGGAAAACGACTGGTCATCGCCAAGGGGATCGCCAAGGGCGACGGGTTTCGCGGCAAGCTGCTGCCGACTCCCGATATCTGAAATAGGGGTCTGAAGCATGGGGCACGGAACCGACCCGGAAAGCCAGATCACGTCATGACCAACAGGCCGGCAGCAACAGTGAAACCACCGGTGCGGGTGGTCACCATCGGTGGCGGCAGCGGCCAGTATGCCCTGCTGTCCGGCCTGAAGCACCTCGATGGCATCCGCATCAGCGCCGTGGTCTCCATGATGGACAGCGGCGGAAGCACCGGCCGCCTGCGCGACGAACTGGGCACCCTGCCGCCCGGAGACATCCTCAAGTGCATCTTGGCCCTCTCCCCGCACCAGGAGATCGCCCGGGCCATCCTCCAGAAGCGTTTCCGGCGCGACCGCCGCCTCAAAGGCCACAATGCCGGCAATATGCTGTTGACTATGCTGTCACGCTATACCGGCAGCTTTCCCACGGGCGTGCAGGCCCTGGCCGAAATTCTGGATGCCCGGGGTAAGGTCCTGCCGGTAACCATCGATCGCGCCACGCTGGTGGCCGAACTGAGCGACGGCAGCCGGATATTCGGCGAGAGCGCCATCGACACCCCGCGCGGGCATCAGCGCGAAACGATCCGGGATGTCTTTCTGGTGCCCCATCACAGCCACGCGGTGACCGTCTTTCCCCCGGTCCTCAAGGCCATCGCCCGGGCCGGCATCATCATCCTGGGGCCCGGTGACCTGTTCACCAGTACGATTCCCAATCTGATTGTGCCAGGCCTGCGCGAAAATTTGCGTCAGGTCAAGGCCCCCATCTTCCTGGTGGTCAATATCATGACCAAGTTTGGCGAGACGAACCATTTCCAGGCCAGCGATTTCATCGACACCCTGGAAGGGTTCATCGACCGTCCCCTCGACGGCGCCATCATCAACACCCGCCGTCCCGACGAACGCCTGTTGGCCCTGTATCGACAGCAGAAATCGGATTTCGTCACCGTCGGCCGCCCGCCGGAGCGGTGCCGGCTGATCATGGAAGACCTTTTGGAGACGTCAGGCGATATCATTCGTCACCATCCAGCCAAGCTGGCCCGGGTGATCGAACGAACCATACGGGGCGTTGGAAAGGCCGGTGCCGGGGATCGGCGATCCGAACGGTGACCGAACCGCTGTGGGCCGCAGCCACTCATGGATGGTCATGCCATCGATCGAGAATCGTCCGAGCCACGTCAAGGTCTTCGGGCGTGGTGATCTTGATGTTATCGCGGTCGCCGGGTACCACTATTACGGGCGCCCCGGCAAATTCGGCGATGGCGGCGTCGTCGGTGGCGCGGTACCCAGCCTGGGCAGCCTCACGGTGGGCCGGGCCAATCAGATCGGTGGAAAAGGTCTGGGGGGTCTGGGCGAGTCGGATCCGTCGGCGGTCCAGGGTCCCCACGATGCGCCCGTGTGCGTCGACCTGCTTCAACGTGTCCGTGGCGGCCACGACGGGAATGCAGGCGCCGGTCTCGCGGACTCCCGCCGCCAGGCGGTCCAGGAGGGCGGCCCGCACAAACGGACGCACACCATCATGGATCATGACGATCCCGCCGCCGCCCAGGGCATTGAGTCCCTTGAGCACCGATTCCTGCCGCCGCCGCCCACCGGAGACCAGTTCGAGGTCGTGCGTCAGTTTCAGCGGCGCTATGATGCAGTTTCGGCAGGCCGACAGGTCCGCTTCAGGCACCACCAGCACCATGCGCTCCAGAGCCTGGTAGCCATCGAAGGCCAGCAGGGTGTGGGCCAGTATGGGCCGGTCTTTGAGGATCAGATACTGCTTTTTCACGCAGGCCTGCATGCGGGCACCGCTGCCCCCCGCAACGATGACGGCGCTGATCACTTCAGGTAGCTCAATTGGTTTGGCAGCGGCACGCCCTTGCCCATGGTGTCCTCGCCATAGTTGACGCCAGCCAGAATCTGGATGTCGGTCAAGGCGCGGGCATCGCCTTCGAAGGTGACCTCGGTGATGTTCTCTTTTTGAATTTTCCCGCCAGCCCACTGGATATCCAGCACACTGCTGGCGTCGAAGCGGTCCTGGTCGACGACCAGTTCCACCTGCCCCCCAAAATGCTGAACGATCTTGGCCACCAGCAGGCTGGGGCGGCTGTGAAATCCGAGTTTGACCGGAATGCCCACGACGATGGCCGCGCGTTCAATATTCTCGTTGAGGATTTCCCGCGCCAGCTTCTTGCCGGAATTGAGGTAGTGGCAGGCATAGTAGAGACCGAAATTGACGGTCCGATCCAGCAGGGCCACGGGATCCACCAGAGAGGTCAATTTTTCCTGAACCCGTTTGTAGGTGTTCTTGTAACCGGCCTCGTAAAGGTGCCGTTCGTAAAAGTGCAGCAGGCGCCCCATCATCTGCAGAAGGTGAAAGACGATCGAAAAATAGCTGCGCAGGGCTTTGAGTTTGCGGTCGCCGAAACGAAATCCCCCGTGAATGACATAGGTGTCGAAAGCGGATTGCAGATTGTGCACCAGCATCTCGAAACGACGAATCTCCACTTCGTTCACCGTCTCCGGCACCAGCGCGGCGATCTCCGCTTGCCTGTAAGGTTCGTAAAACCCGAGGTGGTCGAAGCTGGCGGCGATGGAGAGAAACTCGCTGGCGATCTTCACGATGTTGCGCTTTTGGACATCCTTGGCATCGTCATCGATATCATAGTTGAGCATTTCGCCCGTGGTGATCCCCGGGAAATCCTTGGGTCCGAAACGGTCGGTCGGCATGGGGATGTTGAGCCGCGCCGACTCGCCGATGATGACCGGGGCCAGTTTGCGCAAGGCGTCGTTCAGGAAACCCAGGGTGCCGTCGCCTTGCTCGTGAAAGACCTCTTTGTCGGTGATGTCGTAGAATATCAACCGATTCAAAATGTGCTTTTGGCAGTAGGCACCTAAACTCAGGTGCCGGACGGCGGCGCACAATTCCCGGTACAGGTACCAATCCTCATTGTTTTTGGCACCATGAAAGTCCAGGAAATCCTCAAGCACCTGGGATGTGCTGATCAGTTTGGAGTAAAGTTTTTTGGTGAAGACGTGGTCGGGCGTCTGGCGGTCGGAGATGTAGCGGCAGCACTTCAGGTAATCCGACGAAAAGATTCTGACCTTTTCGGAAAATGAGATTGCGCAGTGACGATCGTTCACGTTGGCTCCTTTGAGCAGGGACGGCAGACCATGACGACGGGCGCCCGTGGGCATCCGTATCAAACGGGAGTAAGCGGTCGGAGCAGCCCGTAAGCCGAATTCTGTTCCTCCGGCCGGTTGCCCGACCCGAAGGCGGTGATCATTCATCTGGAATGCCGGTTGCCCGGCATCTCAAGCAACCTACCCGGGAGCTCGGACGGGCCGCCCTCAAGCGCTCCCCTATTTGGTCTTGCACCGGGTGGGGTTTACCCAGCTTCTCCGGTCACCCGGAGAACTGGTGCGCTCTTACCGCACCGTTTCACCCTTACCTTGCCAAGCCGGCCAAGGCGGTTTGCTTTCTGTTGCACTTGCCTTCACGTCGCCGTGACTCCACGTTATGGAGCACCCTGCCCTGTGGTGTTCGGACTTTCCTCCAGCCTCCAAAAGAGGCCAGCGACCACCTGGTCTACTCCGACCGCTAATTCGTTGAGGTCCTGTAGTGGTATTGTGGCCCGACCGCCACAAGGGGGCTTGCGGCCGAATCGGACCACGGTGGGGATTCACCCCATCACATTTGTCTAAAGGTCATCGCCATCCGGGTTCTGCGCGGTCTGCCGCCAATAGATGATGCGGTGGCAGTGCGGACAGAACCGCAGGGTATCGCAGCGCTGCAGTTCGTTGTACAGTTGCGCTGGTATGTTCATGTGGCAACCCGTGCAGATTTCGTGCTCGGCCGCCACGACCGCCGGTCCGCGGACTTTTTGCTTCACATCGCTCATCACCGCCAGGATTTTTGGATCGGCCTCGGCGCCGATCAGCTCCTTTTGCCGGTTCAGCTGGGCGATGGCCGCTTGCTGGTCCTGCACCCTGGCGGCGATTGATTGTCGATCCGCCTGGCTCGATTGAACCAGGCGCGACAGATTCGCCACGTTGCCCTTGTGGGCCGCCTCAGCGGCATCGATGCTTTCAAGCTGGGCCAGCATGCGATCCTCGATATCAGACCGCCTGCTTCGCAGATCATCGATCTCTTTCAAGATGGATTGATACTCTTTGTTGGTTTTGACTTCACGCAATTTGGCATCACTTTTGGCGACCCGCTCGTCGTTGACGGCCGATTCGGATTCCATTTCGCGATAGGCTTTTTTTAGGTCCTCCATACCGGCCTGTTCGGCCTCGACAGCGCCTTTTTTTTCGGCCAGCCGGTGGTCCAGATCGATGGTGGCTGCGTTTAGGCCCGCGATTTGCCGCTCGGCCTGAACAATTTCCATCTCAACGCGCTGCAGTTCGATCAGAATCCGGAGCTGTTCATCGATGGTGCTCATAAACGCCTTTCCCAAAACAGGTGACTCATCGGTAGTCGAAGGGATCCGTTTCCATACCGCAGGCTTCGATGGTCGCGGATATGCCGGCCGTTTGGATCGACTCGCGCAGGGATGCGGCCAGAACATCGACGATCAGGTGTTCCGAGCCGAAATGACCGATATCGATCAGCGCCATTTGGGCCTGCTGGGCATCCCGGGCCGTGTGATAGCCCAGATCACCACTGATGTAGACCTGGGCGCCCGCGGCGATGGCCGCGGCTGCCAGGCTGGCGCCGCTTCCCGAGCACAGCGCCACACGCTTCACCTGGGTGTGCGCTTGGCCGACAACCTTCACCGCCGAGAGATTCAGGACGGATTTCAACCGCGCCGAGAGCGCCTCCAGCGACATAGGCGAGGCGAGTTCCCCCACGCGTCCCAATCCGGCCGCAGATGGGGTTTGCTTGAGCGGATAGATGTCACAGGCAACCGATTCATACGGATGAACCCGTCGGATCGCTTCCAGCAGCAAATCGAGCTGATCCTGGTGCACCGTGATTTCGATGCGGCTTTCTTGAACTTCATTCAGCCGGCCCGTTTCACCGATCGCCGGACGGGCCGCCTGCCCCGGCAAGAAGGTGCCGGTG
The DNA here is from genome assembly GCA_963785365.1 of uncultured delta proteobacterium. Lineage (GTDB taxonomy): Bacteria > Desulfobacterota > Desulfobacteria > Desulfobacterales > Desulfosarcinaceae > Desulfosarcina. Next base: position 399,445 of record CAWAUZ010000004.1, read on the forward strand.
CCCTCACAACGAAACGAGCAGCAGGTGTAGTTGCCAATCTGGCCGGCGTCCAGTGTGAACATGGCCTCGAGAACCGCCTGGACATGTGTCGACGGCACGAATACCATCACTTTGAGCATGTCATGGGCGGGCTTCCCGGTGAGCGCACCGACATCTACCAGCCCGATCCGATCGGCCAGGGCGTCGTTGACGCCCCCCGGGACGCTGTCCAGATTGGTGTGCGCGGCGACAATCGCCAGTTGCTGCGACAAGGCCGACTGCGCGATCCGACCCACAGCGGAATCGGCGTCGATCCGCTTGACCGGTTTGAAGATCAGCGGGTGGTGGGTCACCAGAAGGTCGACGCCGCTTTCACAGGCCCTGTCGACGACTTCCGGAAGGGCGTCGAGGGCCGTCCACACTTTCTCAACCGGCCACCGAAGACTTCCGATCTGGAGTCCGACGTTGTCCCACGTTTCGGCCAGGCGCGGCGGCGCGATACGATCGAGCAGCCGGATGAATTGGGCCACGGTTGCGGGCATACCCGTATCCTTTGAAGAGGGCGCTGTGATGAACCGCAGCCGACAAGCGCTTTAGGCACTTGCAGAAAGGTGCGCGGATTCGGTGCTGTTTGGAAGTGGGCCCACCTGGGATCGAACCAGGGACCGACCGGTTATGAGCCGGTGGCTCTGCCAACTGAGCTATGGGCCCGTTCGTTCTCCCCATCGACAAACGGCTGGTCGACCCGGTATCGGCGTCGCCCGAACAAAACGTTTGGCCGATCCGTTCGACGGCAACGCAAAACGCTGCCGCCTGAGGCATTCGTTTAAATCCCGCGGTGCGGGACGGAGTCTATCTATCGCCCGGCCAGAAATGGGTGGGCACTATCTATCTTTGCACAAAATATTTGTCAAGCCGCCGCACCGGCGTCAGCCATCAATAAAGCTTTTCAGCTTCCGGCTGCGCGTCGGATGCCGCAGTTTCCGCAGCGCCTTGGCCTCGATCTGCCGGATACGCTCGCGTGTGACGGTGAAGTCCTGCCCCACCTCCTCCAAGGTGTGGTCGGCCTTCTCACCGATTCCGAAGCGCATGCGCAGCACTTTCTCTTCCCGGGGAGTCAAGGTGGCCAGAACCTTGCGGGTCTGTTCGGCGAGGTTCATGCTCACGGCCGCCTCCGATGGCAGCATGAACTTCTTGTCCTCGATAAAATCGCCCAGATGGCTGTCCTCTTCCTCACCTATGGGGGTTTCCAGGCTGATCGGTTCCCGGGCGATTTTGAGAACCTTGCGAACCTTGTCGATAGGGATTTCCATCTTTTCGGCAATCTCTTCCGGGCGCGGTTCCCGGCCGAACTCTTGAACCAGATATCGGGAGGTTCGAATCAGTTTGTTGATGGTTTCGATCATGTGCACCGGGATGCGGATCGTGCGCGCCTGGTCGGCGATGGCCCGGGTGATGGCCTGTCGAATCCACCACGTGGCATAGGTGCTGAATTTGTAGCCCCGGCGATATTCGAATTTATCCACCGCTTTCATCAGCCCGATGTTGCCCTCCTGGATGAGATCGAGAAATTGAAGGCCACGGTTGGTGTACTTTTTGGCGATACTGACAACCAGCCTGAGGTTGGCCCGAATCAGTTCGCTTTTGGCGAACTTGGCCCGCCGGCGGCCTTCGTCTACACTGGCCAGTACGCGCTTCAGGTTGCGGTTGTTGGCCTTGAAGGCCTGCTCTTTTTCCACCAGCTGGTCCAGAATGAAGGTCAAGTGGGTGTAAATGTGCCTTAGGGAGAGGTCGTCCAGGTCGCAGTGGGTGTTGGCCCACTGGACGAAGGTCGCCTCGGTCGTCAAATGGTCGCGCAGCTCACGAATGGTGACGCCGAACCCATCGGCGGTGGCGCCGATCAATTTGTTCTGGGCGTCAAACCAGTCGATCAAACAACGAATATGCGCCTCGATGCGGTCGATGACACCGCCTTCCAGGCGCCACCCCTTGAGCAATTCGAAAATCTTGTTGTTGCGCCGCATGATGCAGCGCCGGACACGGCGGGCTTCGTCGGGCTCCAGTGTTTCGGAAAAAATTCGCTCACGGTAGGCGTCATTTTCAGCATTGACCTTGCGAATCGAAGTGATGGTCTCCAAAAAGTTGTCGATTTGAACCCGCTCGTCCACGTAGGCGTCGCCTTCGTCCACATCGCGCAGGACATGTTTGGGCCGCAGGGCGCCGCGCTCGATCAGGTTTCCGAATTCGAGGATGTATTGAACCCCCAGAAACGTTTCCAACAGCGCCTTGAGGACATCCTGCTCGCCTGCCTCGATTTTTTTGGCGATCTCCACCTCGCCCTCGCGGCTGAGCAAGGTTACCATGCCCATCTCCCGCAGGTACATCTTGACCGGGTCGGTGACCGAACCAAAATCCGACACGGCGATCGCTTTGTTCAAGACCTCTTTTTTGTCGGTCCCTTTTGGCTTGACGGTTAACTCGTCTTGATTCTCGATTATTTCGATATCCAGGTCGTCGAACATCATCAAGGTGTCATCGATCATTTCCGATGACATCATCTCGTTGGGCAGCACTTCGTTGATTTCGTCGTAGGTCAGCGATCCCTGCTCCTTGCCTTTGGCAATGAGTTCCTTGAGCGCCTTCTGGTCGTCCTTTTTAACGCGTTTGTCCATTTTTTCAGATTTCGTTTCCCGACCTGCGGCATTGGCGGTCTGCGATTTTCGTGGAGCTGCGTTGCGGTCGGCCCGCCGGGCCGATGTGTTGCCGCTGTCATCGGATTTTTTTGTCATACCGTTCGCCTCCTGGAACCAAACAGGATAAGTCGTCGTTTATGTCTGGGCTGTCGCAATGGTTGCCCTTCACGACCGCCATTGATCAATCAATCGGGCTGGCGATGGGTCAGAGGTGTTGGTCCAGCGGGTCGTGGCTGCCATTGCCTCGTGGACCTATCGCCTGCTGGGCCTGCCGCTGTTTTTCCTTTAGCAAGGCGGCCACCAGGGTGACATCGCCGCGTTTTTCGGCTTCCGCGATGCGGTTGAGCAGGTCCTTGTCTCGGCGCTGGACCTGCCGTGCGAACTGCTCGATCAGGTTGATGCAGCCGGCCCGGTCCCAGCGCTCGTCAGTCATGGCGAGACGTGCGACAATCGCTTTTTTGCGCGAATCGGCCCATCCGGAAATCAGGCTTGCAGCGTCGCCGGCAGCGTTCGACGGGCGGTCGACGATGGCGCGGCCCACATCGGCCAGCACCGGGTCCGTGAAATGCGCCAGCAGCCGACGGCGGGCGATCTCAGCGATCATTTCCGGAAACTGCAGCATCATGGCCACCATCTGGCGTTCCAGCCGGTAGGTTTCGCCGCGGATCGGGTCCGAATCCGGTTTCTGATTGGTCGCCGGCCGGTTGGCTCGGCCACGCGGTGCGGGCCGCGGCGCTGCCGTCCGGCGAATCTTTTGCAAAATGGCCGCTTCGTCGACAGCGAGCCGCTCGGCCAGTTGTTTGACATGCAGCGAGCGGCTGACCGGATCGTCAACGGCCATGATGGCGGTGCTCAACTCGTCGACGATGCGGACCTTGCCGTCGATGCCCAGGCCATATTTTTCGACGGCGCAGGCGACCATGAAGGCGAAAAGACCCACCGATCGCTCCACCGCCGCGAAAAAATCGTCCGGGCCGTGGGACATCAGAAACGAATCGGGGTCGTGTCCCTCGGGCAACACCAAAATCCGGGCCTCGAGGAGCCCTTTTTGAAAGACCGCCACACTGCGCTGGGCCGCTTTGATCCCGGCCCGGTCTGAGTCGAAAACCAGAACCGCACTGCCATTGTGACCGACGCACCCGCTCAGCGTCCGGACGTGGCCGGCCGTCAACGCGGTGCCCAAGGTGGCCACCGTGTTGGTGATACCGAACTGGTGCATGGCCAGCAGGTCGAAGTACCCTTCAACCACATGGACCGTCTGTGTCTCCCGGCATTTCTGCCGCGCCTGGTCCAGCCCGTAAAGGGAGCGGCTTTTGCTGTAAACCGGAGTTTCGGGGCTGTTTAGATACTTGGGCAAGGCGTCGTCCATCACCCGGCCTCCAAATCCCACCGGCTGACGCTGCTGGTTGAAAATGGGAAAAATCACCCGGTTCCGGAAACGGTCGTAATGCCCCTGTCCTTTTTTCCGGGGAACGATCAGGCCGGCTTTAAGGGCCAGATCCGCCGATCGCCGCCGCGACCTGAAGTGCCGGATCAGAGCGTCCCAACGGTCCGGAGCGAAACCGATATCAAAGGTGTCAATGGTCTCGCGGGTCATTCCGCGCTGCAACAGATAACTCATGGCCTGCTGGCCCAATTTTGCGCCCCGCAGACAGTCACGATAAAAGCCCATGGCATCGCCATTAAGGGATAATATCGTTTCCCGGTCCGTCAACTTTTTTTTCTCATGGGGGGAAAGATCGCGGGTCGGCAGATCGATCCCGCAACGCCCCGCCAATTCCCGAGCGGCTTCCGGGAAGGTGAGGCCGGCATGTTTCATCAGGAAACTGAAAACGTTCCCACCGGCACCACAGCCGAAGCAGTAGAAGATTTGTTTGTCCGGGCTGACCGTGAAAGAGGGGGTTTTTTCGGCATGAAAGGGGCACAGCCCCAAATAGTTGCGCCCCGCCTGCCGCAGAGATACGACTTCCGAAATGATGTTTACAATGTCGGAAGCGGTCTTGATCGAATCAATTGTGTCTTCAGGGATGTACGCCGCCAATAAAAACCGCCTCCATCTCAAATGGATTCGGGCTCACGCATGCTCAATAGGGCTTTGGACCAATCGCAACCACGAAATGGTCACGGACAGCATTGGCGGTTGGCAGCGTGCCTGTACACCCGGATGATGCCTGCAAGGGGTTGACGCATAAAAAGCACCTTTATTTGAATTGGGTAAGATAACGTCCCAGATGTTTGTTGTCAAGAAACGGCAGCGGGTTCTTTCAAAAAACAACCCGTCGGCGAAACGCCCGCGCAGGCGGGCGCGGGCCTGCAGACAAACTGAACCGACGGCGGCGACTACAGCGATCCCTTGGACGAGCGCACGCCGACCCTGCCGGCATCGATGGTCACCGCCTGCTTGAGCGCCCGTCCGACTGATTTGTAGATAGCCTCGATCACATGGTGCTCATTTTCACCGTATTTGACGTTGATGTGCAGGTTCATGCCGCCCTTGACGGCAAAAGCTCTGAAAAACTCCTTGGCCAGACCAGGGTCGAACTGGCCTGGGGAAGTGAGCGCCGCCGGTACCTGGTAAACCAAAAAGGGGCGGTTGGAAAGGTCGATGGCCACCTCGGCCAGGGCCTCGTCCATGGGGGTCACGGCGAATCCGTAGCGATGGATGCCGATGCGTTCGTCCAGCGCACGGGCCAGCGCCGCGCCCAGCACCAGGGCCACATCCTCGACCGTGTGGTGGTAGTCCACCTGTAAGTCGCCGTTGGCGCGGATCTCCAGATCGAATCCGCCGTGCACGCAAAACAGGCTCAGCATGTGGTCAAAAAAGGCGATCCCGGTATCGACCACCGCTTTTCCCTGACCGTCCAGATCCAGTTTGACGGCCACCTGCGTTTCCGTTGTGTGTCGTTCGATCCGGGCTTCACGGGACATGCGATCCTCCTTTTTCAGGAACCGTTTCATACCGACTGCGAATTTGATCCGTGGCTTGACTGTTACCTCGGGTTTTTAATTAAATCAAGTTTTTCAGGTAATTATTGCCAATTCAGCCGCCGGTTGACATTTTTACCCCAAAGTTGGGTTGCATTGGGTAGCTGTGGTCGGATAGAAAGCCTACGCACCAGACGGCTCCGATACCGACTTATTTGGCAACCGCCGCCTGGGCCACAAGGAGACACCATGAAACTTACCGACCCGATCAAACTGACCGATGCGTTCAAACAGGCCACCGACGACCAGGACAAAATTCTGCCACCCGAGCAAACCGTGGCCCGTATCAAACGCAAACTGGCGACTGTGGAGATGGACATCCTGGAGCGAACCGTGCGCATCGACAATGGCCGGCTGGATATTCCGGTCTACTTTTCCACCTGCGGCCACGATGCCCGGTCCGTCATCGGCACCACCAAACAGATGGGCAAGGGCGCAACCCCCATCCAGGCCGAAGCCAGTGCCGTGATGGAATTGGTCGAACGGTTCAGTTTTTTCAGTTTCTACAAAAATAAAACCCACACCCGGCTGGCAACCCACGCTCAGATCGGCGACCAGGCCATCGCCTTCGATCAGATTGCCGCGTCGGTCCATGACGACTCCGCCGATCTGGAGTTGTCGCGACAGATTTTCGAATCCCTGCCGCTGCACTGGACCGGTGCCTGGAACCTGACCCGGGAACACGCGGTCCTGGTGCCGATAGACTGGTTCTACACCATCAACGCCTTCAATGGCCCATCCGCGGGCAACTGCGTCGAGGAGGCCTTGAGCCAGGGCATATGCGAAGTCGTCGAGCGGCACGTGTCGTCGCTGATCAGCCGCCAACGACTGTCCACGCCCCGGATCGACCCGGAGACCGCCACCGACCGGCTGGTGCGGGAGATGCTTGGAAAATTCAACGCCGCGGGTATCCGGGTGTTCATCACCGACTTCACCCAGCAGATGGGGATTCCCTCTGTGGGGGCCCTGGCCTACGATCCGGTTTCATTTCCGGCCCGCAGCGAAATCGTCTGGACCGCGGGCACGACCCCCAGTCCGGAAAAAGCCCTGAGCCGGGCCCTGTCCGAGGTGGCCCAACTGGCCGGGGATTTCAATTCAGGCGCCAATTATGTCGCCTCGGGACTGCCCAAGTTTACCCGGCTGGAAGATGCCGGATACATCATCGACGCCCCCGGCGTCATCAGTCTGGCCGACCTGCCCGACATTTCCAGCCCGAACATCCGCATTGAAGTGGAAGCCTGTGTCCAGGCACTTTCCCGGGGCGGCTTCGATGTCCTGGCGGTCGACACCATGCATCCGCGCCTGGGGGTACCCGCTTTTTATACCATCGTTCCCGGAGCGCACTTCCGGGAGCGTGCCGTCGGGACCAGCGTGGCCATGTTCGCCGCTAAAATCACGCGGTCGCATTTTGATGCGGGCGAGGCCATCAAACGGCTGACGGCCATGGACCGGATGCTGCCCGGCAAGTACTTCATCCAATTTTACCTGGGCAATTGCCACCTGGATCGCAATGATCACCAGGTGGCCCTGGCCCATTTGGCCAGAGCCCTGGAGTTGTCGCCGACCGATCAGGATGCCCCCAGCATCTACTCCTACATGGGCGTCTGCTACAAGGAGATGGCCGACTACGACAGCGCCTTGGCCGTGCTGGCCAAAGGCAATGCCATCGACCCCGAGCGCACCGACATCCACAACCTGATGGGATTTTGCCACTTCATGCGCAAGGAGCACGAGGCGGCGATCCAGTGCTTTGAAAAGGTCATAGCCCTGGATCCCGGATCGGCCATCGACTATGCCAATATCGCTTCCAACTATCGTGACATGGGCGATACCGAAGCGGCCCTACGTTACTACCGCCTGGCGCTGGAACTGGATCCCGCCATTGGATTCGCCCGGGACAACCTGGCCCGCCTCACCGGCGGCGCACCGGGTGAGGGCGCGCCCTGACACTTACGACCGCAACGGTCCGGCGACTTGCCAGGTCACAGCGGCCGGCTTATCTTGTATCCATATGATTACCAGATAAGCCAAGGAGGCGACCATGGCACAAGCGCAATTCAGCGTACCCAACATTTCCTGCGGCCACTGCGTGGCGGCCATTGAATCCGAACTGTCCGTCATGGACGGCATCACGACGGTGAAAGCCGACGCCCAGACCAAAAGCGTCTCAGTCCAGTGGCAGGCGCCGGCAACGATCGAAGGCATCCGTGCGGCGTTGACAAAGATCAACTACCCGGCCCAGTCATGACCGAGCGAACTTACACGCTGCCGGTGACGGGCATGACGTGCGCCAACTGCGCCATGAACATCGCCCGCAGCCTCAACAAGATGCCCGGTGTCAGCGACGCCAGCGTCAATTTTGCAGCCGAGTCGGCATCGGTAACCGTCGATTCCGGTGCCATGCCGCTGTCAACCTTGGTCGGGCAGATCGAAGGGTTGGGATTCAAGGTGCCCGCGGCACACATCGCCTTTCCGATCACCGGCATGACCTGCGTCAACTGCGCCATGAACCTGGAGCGGGCGCTGCAGAAAAAGGTGCCGGGCGTGCTGGGCGCCAGCGTCAATTTTGCGGCCGAACAGGCCGCGGTCGACTACCTGCCGGGCATGGTCACCCCTGCCGAACTGGCCGACGCCGTGGCAGCCGCCGGATTCGGTGCGGTTGTCGTCGCAGAGGGTGACGCCGAGGATGTGGAAGCCGCTGCCCGGCGGCGGGAGATTGCCGACCAGACGCGCAAGCTGGTCGTCGGAATCGTGTTCGCCTTGCCGCTGTTTCTTTTAAGTATGGGGCGTGATTTCGGCCTTACCGGTCCGTGGAGTCACCAGCTTTGGGTCAACTGGTTTTTTCTGGCCCTGGCCACGCCGGTGCAGTTCTACACCGGGTGGGACTTTTACGCTAGCGGCCTGAAAAGCCTGCGCAATAAAAGCGCCAACATGGACGTGCTGGTTGCCTTGGGTTCGTCCACCGCCTACGGTTACTCACTGGTCGTGCTGCTGGTGCCTTCGTTGGGCGGGCACGTCTATTTCGAAACCTCGGCGGTTATCATCACCCTGATCAAAATGGGAAAACTGTTCGAAGCCCGTTCCAAGGGCAAGACCGGTGCGGCCATTCGCAAGCTGATGAACCTGCGCCCCCAGACGGCCACGGTCCTGCGGGAGGGCAACGAACAGGAGATCCCGGTGCAGCAGGTGCGCGTCGGCGACCGCCTGTTGGTTCGGCCGGGGGGACGCATCGCCGTGGACGGCCAGGTCACCGATGGGCATTCGGCCGTGGACGAATCCATGCTAACTGGAGAGTCCATTCCGGTGGACAAGCGCGTCGGCGACCGTGTATCCGCCGGCACCATCAACGGCCCGGGGACCCTCACCTTTAAGGCCACGCGGGTGGGTCGAGATACTGCCCTGGCCCAGATCATCCGGCTGGTGCAGGAAGCCCAGGGCAGCAAGGCACCCATTCAAGCCCTGGCGGATCGGGTCGCCGCGGTTTTCGTACCCCTGATCATCGTGATTGCCATGCTGGTGCTGGCCATCTGGTGGTTGGCCAGCGGTGATTTCGTCACGGCCATGATCCGCATGGTGGCCGTGCTGGTGATTGCCTGCCCCTGCGCCCTGGGGCTGGCCACTCCCACGGCCATCATGGCCGGCACCGGGCGGGGCGCCGAACAGGGCATTTTGTTCAAGGACAGCCAGTCGTTGGAAGCGGCCAGTCATCTGTCCACCGTTGTGCTGGACAAGACCGGTACCGTCACCGAAGGCAAACCGGCGGTGACCGATCTGTTTGTCCCGACCGACGGCAAGATGACGGAAGATGCGCTGCTGCTGCGCGTCGCCTCGGTGGAAGCAGGCTCGGAGCACCCCCTGGGGCGTGCCGTGGTAAAGCACGCACGCGCGGCGGGTTTCGACCTGCAACCGGCGACGTCATTCGAGGCCCACGGCGGGCATGGGGTCACCGCCCAGCTTGACGGCCGACGCATTCAGGTGGGCAAGCCCGACTGGTTCGACGGGCATCCGGACGTCATTTCGGCGGCGGTTGCCGATCGGATCTCGGCTTATCAGGCTCAGGGCAAAACGGTGATGGCGGCTGTCGAAGATGGCCGCCTGCTTGGACTGATCGCCCTGGCGGATCGTATCAAGGCGGACTCACCGTCGGCGGTTGACGAACTCAAGCGCATGGGCATGTTAACGGTGATGTTGACCGGCGACAACCGTCGGGCGGCCCGGGCCATCGGCGATCAGGCCGGTGTGGATCGCATCGAGGCGGATGTGCAGCCGGGAGAAAAGGCGTCGCGGATCAAAGTGCTGCAGGAGCAGGGCCAGCGCGTGGCCATGGTGGGCGACGGCATCAACGATGCACCTGCCCTGGCCCAGGCCGACGTGGGCGTTGCAATCGGTACCGGAACCGACGTGGCCATGGAGACAGCCGGCGTCATTCTGGCGTCCGGTTCCCTCAAGGGCGTTGCCAGCGCTATCGCCCTGAGCCGCGACACCATGCGGACCATTCGCCAGAACCTGTTCTGGGCATTTTTTTACAACGCGGCCCTGATCCCGGTGGCGGCCGGGGTGCTGCACCCGTTCGAGAGCCTGCCCATGATGGTGCGCCAGCTGCACCCCATCCTGGCAGCCCTGGCCATGGCTTTTTCCAGCTTGTCGGTGGTCGCCAACAGCCTGAGGCTTTACCGGTCGGCGCCGGCCGACGGCTGATGCGATTGACCGGACAGTTGCAGCAGCGCCGTTTTGAATTGGTTGATGCGCGCCTGCAGCGCCGTGGATCCCTCGGCCAAGCGATCCAGTGACGCCAGGACGGCCTGCTTGTCCAGGCGCTGTTCGGCGACCATCGCCATCAGGCGCGACAAGTCGGCGCCATGATGCTGAAATCGCTCCAGCATTTGGCGGTACAGGGCCTCGGCCGCGGCATCGGCCAGCTTTAGAATGTATTGGAACTTGATGTTCTCCTTGTAGTCCTTCATGTGAAACAAGATGGAGCGCTCGGTCTCCCGTTTCATCCGTTTGACCGCCGAGGCCAGAGCCATAAACTGCTCCTGCCGCTCCCGCTCATCACGTTTTTTAAACGCTTTTTTGAGAGCGTTGACGATTTTGTAGAAGCCGAAACGCATGACGGCCTCGGTCCTGATCTGAACCGAGTAGTGCATGGTGGCGGCCGCCGGTGGCAAGGCCAGGTCGGCCAATTTGCGAATGTTTTCCAATTCCGGACCGACGCGCATGCGCGATGACGGCTGCGGCCGGTTGGCCGCGTCCGCCCCCATGGCCTGGGTGGTGTGGGCCAGCGCTTCGTCGATCATGTTGCCGTAAGGCCCGGCAATCTCATCGAGGTAGTCCATCAGGCGCTCCTCTTGCCCTCTCACGAAGCGGATCACCTGAGGGTTGACGGTTTCGGCCATGTGGGCGTCGACGGCCTGTTTGAACTCCTGAAACACCGTGTAGAGGGTCTTGGCGAAGCCGGCGGCTTGCAGCTGGTTGTCGTAGCGGTGCAAATCGACTTGATGGCCGCGGATGAAACGCACCACACCATTGACGACGCCATCGGCGTGGTTGTCGAAAAACCGATCCACAGCAGCTTTCAGGTCCCGCTTGACCTGACTGACGGCGCCGTCCAGGGTGTTTTTCAAGGTGCGCTGCATGCGTGAGAGCGCTTCGTGTTGGCGATGGGCGTTGTCGACCAGCGTTTTGGCGCCGCTGGCGTCGCTTGTCAGCAGGTCGCGATTGAAGTCGATCCACCCGGCGATGCCGGTGCTTACGATCTCCAACCGTTCCAGATGATTTTTCAGCAGCAGCGACGTGCGCTCTCCGTTGACCTTGCGATGCAGAAAATGGTCAAAGCGAATGCGTTCCGCGGCCGTAAAGTCTACCATCTCGGTTTCCCGGCACCAGTGCCCATAGCGGTCGCGCTCTTTTTCGGAAAGGTCGGCGGTCGACTGAGCCATCAGCTGAAAAAGGGCCGAAAAGGTGAATATCGCTGGATCGGGGCAGATCAGGCGCACATCCTGCTCGATCTTGCGGACGCCCTGCCTGAGGTCTTCCAGGTCCTCGTGTTCACTCAAATCGCAGTTGATCACGAATCCGACCGTATCCAAAATGCCCATCTCCCGGATCATGGACAAGAACCGGATGTCCGCCTGGCGAAGCCCCGTGCGGCTGCTGATCACATAAAGGGTCAGGTGGGCCGTCATCAGGTAATCCTGGATCATGGCCAGGTGCAAGGGGTTGGGTGAATCGCTGCCCTGGCAGTCGGCGATTTCCACGTCAGTGCCCAGGCCAGGCCCATCGATTTCCAGGAGTACGTCCTGCAGGTAGACGGCCAGGGCGTCGTCGCCCACGAAGTCGCGGTGCCGGCCGAAGCGATCATTGTCGAAAACCACGGTGGCCCGGTCGGCTTGAACCAACGATCGCACCCGGTCGTAGCCCTCGAGGTAGGAGGTCAGCAGCACACTGCCGGCACTGCGTGTGTCCTTGGAGATCAACTGGTCGGCCGCCAAGGCGTTCACCGCCCGCTCGAGAACCTGGCGGTCCGTTTCCCGGCGAATGTCGAAGGCATGCTCACGATCGGAACGGTGATGGTCCGGCAGGAGCACGGCGGCCTGGTGGATCTCCCGGTTGACCTCATCCCAGCTCTTCAGATAGAGAACCGCCTTCAGCCGCTCACCGGTTCTGACCCGGGTGACGATCGAGGTCACCACACCGGCACCCCGCTTGAGATGGTCGGCGCCGAACAAGGTGTTCACGAAGGTGCTTTTTCCGGACTTGATGGCGCCGACCACGGCCACGCGCATGATCTCTTCGGACAGTTGCCCGGCGATGCTCGCGCAGGTCGCTTTCCAGCGCGACAAACCGTCATCGGACAGTTCGGCGATCCGGCCGGCGGCATCAAGCAGGTGGACAGCGTCGTGGCAATTTTGGGCCAGGTGACGTTTCAAGGTTTCGTATTCAGCCATCAGAACCATTCTCCCGATTGCGGCGAATTGACATCTCTGTAATAAACACAATGGCTTGTAAACGTTGGAATTTAATGTTATACACCCTTCCAAAACGATATGGGCCGTTTAAAAGCACCGAATTCAAATCAAGGAACCGCAGACTCATGTCAGAGAAACATCCCGAGTGCCCATTATACAATCCGTTGAACTGCAAAGAGTACTACAATCCCAAGCTCTGTGCCTTTGTCCGCAAGGACAAGATTTGTCTTAAAAAGAAAAAACCGAAACAAAAGCCGAAAAAAGATACGGATGAATAAAATAGGGCGGCCAACCGCCCCCATTGCCGCCCCCCCTGCTATAGCCTGCCAGAACCGCCTACCCCTTCAGTGACAACGCCTTGGTCCCACCCTCCCAACCACCTGTGGATCGCACCCAATACGCATGCGCTGCGCCGACACGTTGGCGGTTCTCCGGCAGATCCACCTCAGGCATTTCCGGCCGTATCGGAAAGCAGGGCCGGATCGATGCCAATTACCTGCATGGCCGCTTCCCATCGGTCGCCAACCGCCGTTCGAAATGCGATCGCTTCCGAAAAAGGGCCGTTGATCCAGGCGTTGCCAAGGATTTCGTGCTCCAGTTGGCCGGGACCCCACCCGGCACAGCCCAGGGAGATGATATACGACCGGGGCCCCTGGTCGAGGGCAATCGCTTCGAGAACGTCACGCGAATTGCTCAGGGCCAGTGACTCGGCCACCCGCATGCTGCCGTCCCAGGTAAACGGGGGCCCGTGGAGAATGAACAGCTCGTTGATGTGAACCGGCCCGCCCAGATAGACCGGGATTTTCCCGGCCTCCTCGGCGGCCGGGATGTGCAGTTCGTCAAAAATCATTTTAGCGTTTATTTCCGGGTGAACCCGGGTGATCACAATTCCCATGGCCCCTTTGGGATTGTGTTCAGCAAGGCAGGTGACGGACTGATGGAAATTGGGATCGGTCAGTCCGGGCATGGCCATGAGAAATTGTCCCCGCAAGGATTGCCACGTCTGGTCCATGGTGAGAATTCCCCTTATGCCGGTAGATGCCAGTTAGCGCTACTTTAACTGCCAATCGACGCTAAGGCAAGAAAAAGGTTGACTTGCCATGCAGGCACTGATAGAAGTTCAAAAATAGAATATGGTATAAAATTATATGAGTACATTTTTAGCCGGTAATATCATTATTGTCCTTATTCTCAGCCTCGTTGCGGGTATCCTTATCCGCCACGGGGAAACGGGGACGATAATGGCCTGACGGCAGCTGGTAGCGAAAGCACAAAATCCGTTATCCCCCAAAGGCGATAACGGATTTTTTTTTGTCATTTTCAGGAAAGGACGGCATGGGTATGAAAAGCGATGCTGCCAAAAAAGGGGTCGAGCGGGCCCCCCACCGAGCCCTTTTCAAAGCCATCGGGTATACGGATACGGAGATCGAAAGGCCGTTGATCGGCGTTGCCAACGCGGTCAACACGGCCATTCCCGGCCATGTCCACCTGGGCACCCTCGCCCAGGCGGTCAAGGCCGGTATTTACATGGCCGGCGGCACACCAGTGGAGTTCGGCACCATTGGCGTCTGCGACGGCATCGCTATGAATCACACCGGCATGAAATACTCGCTGGCCAGCCGCGAGCTGATTGCCGACTCCATCGAGGTCATGGCCACCGGGCATGCCCTGGACGCTTTGGTAATGATTCCCAATTGCGACAAAATCGTGCCGGGCATGCTGATGGCGGCGGCGCGGCTCGATCTGCCGACGATCTTCATCAGCGGTGGCCCCATGCTGGCCGGTGAGCACCCCTATCGGCCGGGGCAGAAGATCGACCTGATTACGGTATTTGAGGCGGTCGGTGCCGTCAAGGCCGGAAAGATGACGGCCGGGCAACTGACGGCCATCGAGGATTCCGCCTGTCCCACGTGCGGCTCCTGCGCCGGCATGTTCACCGCCAACTCCATGAACTGCCTGACGGAAGTGATCGGTATGGGGCTGCCGGGCAACGGTACCATACCGGCCGTCTATTCGGCCCGACTGCGCCTGGCCAAACAGGCCGGCATGCAGATCCTGAAACTGTGGGAACGCGGGATCACCGCCCGGCGGATCATGACCGCGGCGGCCTTTAACAACGCACTGACCGTTGACATGGCCCTGGGCTGCTCCACCAACACCGTGCTGCACTTGCCGGCCATCGCTGCGGAAGCCGGGGTGGCGCTGGATTTGGATATGGTCAATGCCATCAGTGCCAAGACCCCCCACATCTGCGCCTTGAGCCCCGGCGGCAGCCACCACATCCAGGACCTGGATCGGGCCGGCGGCATCAGCGCGGTGCTCAGCGTCCTGGCTGGTGCCGGCCTGCTCAAGACCGATTGCCTGACCGTCACCGGCCGGACGGTGGCCGAAAACATCGCTTCGGCCGCCGTCATCGATTCCGATGTGATCCGGCCGCTGGATCAGCCCTACCACCGCCGCGGTGGCCTGGCCGTGCTATACGGCAACCTGGCACCAAAAGGGTGCGTGGTCAAACAGTCGGCCGTGCTCGACGAGATGTTGCGGCATTCAGGGCCGGCCAGAGTCTTCGATTCCGAAGAGTCCGCCACGGCCGCCATCATGGAGGGTCGCATCAATATGGGAGACGTTATCGTCGTGCGCTACGAGGGCCCCACGGGCGGCCCGGGCATGCGTGAAATGCTGACCCCCACCTCGGCCATCGCCGGCATGGGGCTGGATGCAGGGGTGGCCCTGATCACCGACGGCCGTTTTTCCGGAGGATCCCGGGGCGCCGCCATCGGGCACGTCTCGCCCGAAGCGGCTCGGGGTGGCCCGATCGCAATTGTACAAGAGGGCGACCGGATCCGCATCGACATACCGTCCCAGACGCTAACCCTGGAGGTGACCGATGACGAGATCCGCCGCCGCCTGGCCGACTGGCAGGCCCCGGAGCCGAAGATTCGGCACGGCTACCTGGCCCGTTACGCCCGGCAAGTAACCTCGGCCAGCAGCGGTGCCGTGGTCAGGTGACGCCAGCGGGCGCGCCGATCGCCATCGTGCCGATTGGCACGTTTAACACACAGGAGCCCAGAAACATGAAACTGTCCGGAGCGCAGATCTTGATGGCGGTTCTGAAAGAGGAGGGCGTGGATGCCATCTTCGGATTTCCCGGTGGCGCCACCATCGACATCCATGACCACCTGGAAAAAACCGACATCCGGCACTACCTGGTGCGCCATGAACAAGGTGCCGTGCACGCGGCCGACGGCTATGCCCGTGTCAGCGGCAAGGTCGGGGTCTGCCTGGTCACCTCAGGACCGGGTGCCACCAACGCCGTTACCGGCGTGGCGACGGCTTACATGGACTCCATCCCGCTGGTGATTATCTGCGGCCAGGTGCCCACCCACCTGATCGGCAACGATGCCTTCCAGGAAGTCGACATCGTCGGCATCACCCGGCCCTGCACCAAGCACAACTACCTGGTGCCGTCCGTCGAGGAACTGCCGCGCATCCTCAAAGAAGCCTTCCACATTGCCCGATCCGGCCGACCGGGACCGGTTTTGGTGGATATTCCCAAAGATGTGCAGCAGGCCATGACCCGCTTCGAATCCAACCAGAAAGTCACCCTCAAATCCTACAACCCGACTTACGAACCCAATGTCAAGCAGCTGCAAAAGGTGGTGGAACTGCTCAAGACGGCCCAACGACCGGTGATTTTCGCCGGCGGCGGCGTGATCCTTTCCAAGGCGGCTGGAGAGCTGCGTAAGCTGGCCCACAGCGCCCGTATTCCGGTGACCATGTCCCTGATGGGACTGGGCGGTTTTCCCGGCTCCGATCCCCTCTCCCTGGGCATGCTCGGCATGCACGGCACCTACCGGGCCAACATGAGCACCGCCGCGTGCGATCTGCTGATCGGCATCGGCGTGCGCTTCGACGACCGGGTGACCGGTAAAACCGACTGCTTTGCCGCCCAGGCCCAGATCGTTCACATCGACATCGACCCGACCTCCATCCGCAAAAACGTGCCCGTGAGCGTTCCCGTGGTGGGAGACTGCAAAAGCAGCCTGGAAGCGCTCAACCGCTGTCTGGCAAACGAGGACCTGAACCGGATCACGGCCACCAGGGGCCCCTGGCTGGAGCAGATCGAGCAGTGGAAGCGTGACTACAAGCTGGCCTATGTCCAGGAGGAGGTGATCAAGCCCCAGTTCGTGGTCGAAACGCTTTACCAACTGACCCGAGGTGAGGCCATCATCACCACCGAGGTCGGCCAGAACCAGATGTGGGCGGCCCAGTTTTATCACTTCGACCATCCGGGACGATTCGTCACTTCCGGAGGTTTGGGCACCATGGGGTTCGGGCTGCCCGCGGCCATCGGCGCCCAGGTGGCCTTTCCGGACGCCCTGGTCGTCGACGTGGCCGGTGATGGCAGTATCCAGATGAACATCCAGGAGATGGCGACGGCCATGCAGTTCAAACTGCCCGTCAAGGTGGTCATCTTGAACAACGGCTATCTGGGTATGGTTCGTCAATGGCAGGAGCTGTTCTACGACAAGTGTTATGCCGGCACGTGCATGGATCACGCACCCGATTTTGTAAAGCTGGCCGAGGCCTTCGGCGCCGTCGGCCTGCGGGCCACACAGCCCGGTCAGGTCGCCGATGTCCTCAAACAGGGTTTGGCCACGCCCGGGCCGGTCATCATGGACTTCAAAGTGGCCCGGGAAGAGTGTGTCTATCCCATGGTGCCGGCCGGGGCGCCCATTACCGAGATGCTCCTGGTGTAAATGCCCGGCGAACTGTTGGCCGTGGCAAAAGGATGCCGACGATGACAACCGAAAAACACATTCTGACCATGCTGGTGGACAACGAACCCGGGGTGCTCTCGCGCATCGTCGGGTTGTTCAGCGGCCGTGGATTCAACATCGACAGCCTCTGTGTGGCCGAAACCATCGACCCCAAGGTGTCGCGTATCACGATCGTCACCAAAGCCAATGCACTGCTGATCGAGCAGATCGAAAAGCAGCTACGCAAGCTGATCAACGTGATCAAGCTCAGGGACCTGGCCGGGGCCGGATCGGTGCAGCGTGAAATGGCACTGATCTGCGTGCGGGCCAAACCGGAGAGCCGCGATGAGATCTTGCGCATGGTCGACATCTTCAGGTGCAAAATCGTCGACGTGGGCCCCGAATATTACATCATCGAAGCCACCGGTACGGCAGATAAAATGAAAGCGCTGGTCAATCTGCTCAAACCCATGGGAATCAAAAAAATCGCCCGGACCGGGACCATCGCGCTCTTCCGGGAGCCCCATTGACCCACCGGGCCCACGGTGACCGCGGCGGCGAGGCTGCTAATCTCATATAATGGTTTATGTATTCAATTTTAAACGTCTGTAAATATATTTAATCAAGGAGTTGAAAATGGCTGATATCGATTTTGGCGGAACGGTCGAAGAGGTGGTCACCGCTGATGAGTTTACCCTTGAGCAGGCCCGCGATGTGCTTGCCAAAGAGACCGTTGCCGTGCTCGGTTATGGCGTCCAGGGCCCCGGGCAGGCCCTCAACATGCGCGACAACGGCATCGCCGTGATCGTGGGACAGCGCGAGGGGGGCGCCTCCTGGGACAAGGCCGTGTCCGATGGGTTTGTTCCCGGAAAAACCTTGCTGCCCATCGAGGCGGCCGCGCAACAAGCGACCGTCATACAATACCTTTTGTCCGATGCCGGGCAGGTCGCCATGTGGCCGACAGTCAAGGCCTGCCTCAACGACGGCGATGCCTTGTATTTTTCCCACGGCTTCGGCATCGTCTACCGTGACCAGACCGGCATCCTCCCCCCCGAAAACGTGGATGTGATCCTGGCGGCACCCAAAGGCTCCGGCACCACGGTGCGCACCAACTTTTTGGACGGCAGCGGCATCAACTCCAGCTTCGCGATTCATCAGGACTACACCGGGCGGGCCCGGGAGCGCACCATCGCCCTGGGAATCGCCATCGGTTCGGGCTACCTGTTTCCGACCACCTTCGAAAAAGAGGTCTACAGCGATCTCACCGGCGAGCGCGGCGTCCTCATGGGCTGCCTGGCCGGCGTCATGGAGGCCCAGTATGCGGTGTTGCGCAAAAACGGGCACAGCCCCAGCGAGGCTTTCAACGAAACCGTTGAAGAGCTGACCCAGAGCCTGATCCGCCTGGTCGCCCAAAACGGCATGGACTGGATGTACGCCAATTGCAGCACCACGGCCCAACGCGGTGCGCTGGACTGGGCGCCGCGTTTCCGTGATGCCGTGGCGCCGGTCTTCGAAACACTGTATGCCAGCGTGATCAGCGGCGAGGAGACCCGCCGGACGCTGGCTTGCAACAGCGCAGCGGATTACCGCCAGAAATTGAACGCGGAGCTCAAAACCATCCATGACTCGGAAATGTGGCGGGCCGGGGCTGCCGTGCGCTCCCTGCGCCCCGAAAACCGGCGCCGCTAGCAGCGCCCGGGGGTTGGGTTGAAAATGCGCGCGACGCCCCGCTAATTCAGTTTTGGTCAGGAGCGACACCATGCAACCGATCCTAATTTACGACACCACCTTGAGAGACGGTACCCAGGGAGAGAACATCACCTTCACGGCCGACGAAAAACTCAAAATCGCCAAGCGTCTGGACGACATGGGCATTCACTACATCGAAGGCGGCTGGCCCGGCTCCAATCCCCGCGATATGCGATTTTTCGAACTGGCCAAACGGGAAACCTTCTCCAGGGCCCGGATCGCGGCCTTCGGGGCCACGCGCAAACCCGGCATCGCCGCCGCCGCCGACGCCAACCTGAACGCCATTATCGAAAGCGGTACGCCGGCGGCGGCCATTTTCGGCAAAAGCTGGTCCCTGCATGTGCAGGCCATCATGGAGATCACCCTGGCGGAGAACCTGGAGATGATCGCCGACAGCGTGGCCTTCCTCAAGGCAAACGACCGCGAAGTGATCTATGACGCCGAGCACTTTTTCGACGGGTACAAAGACGATGCCGACTATGCCCTGCGCACCTTGTCGACCGCCTTCACGGCCGGCGCGGATTTTCTGGTGTTGTGCGACACCAACGGCGGGACCCTGCCCCACGAGGTGGAATCGATCACCGCAGCGGTCATGCAGGCCCTACGGACGACATTCGGTGCAAAGCGCCAACCGTCGATCGGCATTCATACCCACAACGATTGCGGCATGGCCGCCGCCAACGCCATTGCCGCCATCAATCAGGGTGCCGTCATGGTTCACGGAACCATCAACGGTTACGGCGAACGCTGCGGCAACGCCGACCTGACCACCTTGATTCCCGTGCTCAGCGCCAAAATGAAGCGTGAATGCATCCCCACCGGCAACATGGGCGGTTTGAAGAGTCTCAGCCGCTTTGTCAGTGAAACCGCCAACATCGTGCCGTTGAACACCCGTCCCTTCGTGGGGCGCAGCGCATTCGCCCACAAGGGCGGCATCCATGTGAGCGCCATCATGAAAGAATCCCGTGCCTACGAACACATGACCCCGGAACTGGTGGGCAACCAGCGCCGGGTGCTGATGTCCGACCTGGCCGGCAAAAGCAATGTCGAGTACAAGGCCAAGGAGATGGGGGTTGATCTGGGCGGCAACGGTTTTGACAGCAAGGCCATCGTGGCTGCCATCAAGCAGATGGAAGAGGATGGCTACCAGTTCGACGTGGCCGACGGCTCCTTTAAGATCATGCTGGAGAAGTTCACCGAACAGTTCACCCCCCGGTTCGATCTAGAGTCGTTTCGCGTGACCATCGAAAAGGACAAGGACCTGCCCTGCTCCGCGCATGCCACCATCAAGATCTCTGTCGGCGACACCCACGAGATCACCGCCGCCGAAGGCCTGGGACCGGTCAGCGCGCTCGACAACGCCCTGCGCAAAGCCCTGGGAAATTTCTATCCGGACTTAGATACTATGCAGCTGGTGGATTTCAAGGTGCGGGTGGTCGACGGCCGGGAGGGTACCGGTGCCAAGGTGCGGGTCTTCATCGAATCCCGCGACCAGGATGAAATCTGGAGCACCATCGGCGTTTCCGAGGATATCATCGAGGCCAGCTGGCAGGCCTTGGCAGACAGTTTCCAGTTCAAGCTGGCCAAGGCTGCCGCACAGGTCGGCCGGTCTGCCCGTTCGGATCACCCACCCAAGGACGCCGGTCAGGACTGGACCCTGCCGCACAGCGCCTGAAGGGTCTACCATCGAAACAGCAACGGTCGCGGCCGACGGCGGCGTGTCGTTATGCCGCCGACGAAAAAAAGCCCCGCGATGCACAGGAGAATTGCCATGACGGAGCGTGTAAAAATATTTGATACCACCTTGCGGGACGGCGAGCAGAGTCCCGGCGCCAGCATGAACACCAACGAGAAGCTGCGGCTGGCCGTCCAATTGGAAAAGTTGAATGTGGACATCCTCGAGGCTGGTTTCCCGGCAGCCTCCGAAGGAGATTTCGAGGCGGTTTCGAAGATCGCCCAGCGGCTGACGCGCACGGAAGTGGCCGGCCTGGCGCGGGCCAACAAAAGCGACATCGACCATGCCTGGGGGGCCATCCAGCACGCGGTGAAACCACGCATCCACACCTTTATCGCCACCTCGGACATCCATCTGGACTACAAGCTGAAAATGTCCCGGGAGCAGGTGCTCAACGCCGCGGTGGAGGCCGTCAAGTACGCCAAAACCCTCACCGACAATGTGGAGTTTTCCGCCGAAGACGGCTCACGCAGTGACCGGGATTACCTGTGCAAGGTGTTCGGTGCGGCCATCGAGGCCGGCGCCACCACCATCAACCTTCCCGACACGGTCGGTTATGCCATCCCGCAGGAATTCCAGGAGATGGTCGGCTATGTGTTGGCCCACACACCCAATATGCACAAGGCCACCTTGAGCGTGCACTGCCACAACGATCTGGGCCTGGCCACGGCCAACACCGTTGCCGCCATCCAGGCCGGCGCCCGCCAGGCCGAGGTGACCATCAACGGCATCGGCGAACGGGCCGGCAACACCTCCATGGAAGAGGTGATCATGGCCCTGCACACCCGCCGCAATCTGATGCCCTTCGACACGGGTATCCGCACCGAACACATTTACCCCACCAGCCGGCTGGTGAGTATGATCACCGGCATCATGGTGCAGCCCAACAAGGCCATCGTGGGTGCCAACGCCTTTGCCCACGAAGCCGGCATCCACCAGGACGGCATGCTCAAAAATCCCATGACCTACGAGATCATGCGGCCGGAGACGGTGGGCTTGAGCCGCAACCAACTGGTCCTGGGCAAACATTCGGGCCGTCATGCCCTGCACACCCACCTCAAGGACCTGGGCTACGATCTGTCCGAGGAAGAACTCAACACCGTCTTCAAGCAGTTCAAGGCCCTGGCCGACAAGAAGAAGCACGTCATGGACGAAGACCTGGAGGCCCTGGTGACCGAAGGCGTGCTCAGGTCCGCCGAGGTTTTCACCCTGGAGTACCTGCACGTGACCTGCGGCACCACGGTCCTGCCCATGGCCAGCGTGCGGCTCTCCATCAACGGCCGCAGCGTCCAGGGTGCCAATTACGGCAACGGACCGATCGATTCGGCCTTCAACACCATCGCCCAGTTGACCAATGCCCGCGCCGACCTGCTGCGATTTACGGTGAGTGCCCTGACCGGCGGCACGGATGCTCAGGGGGAAGTGACCGTCAGACTGCGGGAAAACGGGCTGGTCTCGCTGGGCCGGGGTTCCGACCCGGACATCATCACGGCCAGCGCCAAGGCCTACATCAATGGACTGAACCGGCTGGAATATCTCAAGGCCAATCCCGTCAAGGCCTCCCAGACGCTTTAGCCCGTCACGATGGCCGGCGGCCGGCCCACGCTGATGTAGGAAAATCCCATCTCCCGCATGAAGGATCGGGAGAACAGGTTCCGGCCGTCAAATACGACCGGATCGGCCAACATGGCCTTGATGCGGTTGAAATCCGGGTTGCGGAACTGGTTCCAGTCCGTGACGACGGCCAGTGCGTCGGCCCCTTCAAGCGGGTCGTACTGGCCGTCCATCACGGTCACCCGTGCATTGCCACCGAGCAGCGCCTTGGCATTGGCGCCGGCAACCGGATCGAAGGCCTTGACCGTCATGCCGGCTGCGGTGAGCACCCGGATGATGTCCAGGGCGGCCGATTCGCGCATATCGTCGGTGTTGGCCTTGAAGGCCAGCCCCCACAGTGCCACGGTCTTGGTCGTGACGCCGCCCTTGGCCTCGAAGTAGCGTACGATCTTTTCCGCCAGCATCGTTTTCTGCCGGTTGTTCACGGCATCCACGGCCGCCACCAGCTCGGGGGTGCAGCCATATTCTTTGGCCGTGTTGATCATGGCCCGAACGTCCTTGGGAAAGCATGATCCGCCGTAGCCCACGCCGGGATAGATGAAATGGTACCCGATGCGGCGATCGGCGCCGATGCCGACCCTGACATCACGCACATCGGCACCCACCGCCTCACAGATATTGGCGACTTCGTTCATAAAGGATATCTTGGCGGCCAACATGCAATTGGCGGCATATTTGGTCATCTCGGCGCTGCGGATTCCCATCACGATCATCTTGTCGCGGCTGCGGGCAAAGGGCGCGTAGAGGGTTTCCAGGAGTTTGGCCGTGCGGACGTTGTCGGTTCCCACGATGACGCGGTCCGGCTTCAAGAAATCGTTGACGGCGTCGCCCTCTTTCAAAAACTCGGGGTTGGAGACCACGTCGAATTCGACGGCGCAGCCCCTTTCGGTCAGCTGCCCCTGGATGATACTCCTGACCCGATCGGCCGTGCCCACGGGCACCGTGGACTTGTTGATCACAATCTTGTAGTCGGAGATGGTCCGGCCGATTTGCTCGGCCACCGTTTCCACATGGGTCAGGTCGCATGACCCGTCCGGTCGCGACGGCGTTCCCACGCAGCTGAACACGAACAGGGCGCCTTCGAGCCCCTCGGCCAGATCGGTGCTGAATCTCAGGCGCCCCTCCGCGGCGTTGCGCTTGACCAGCGGCTCCAACCCCGGTTCATAGATGTGGATCGTACCGGCGTTCAGCCGGTCGATAATCGTTGGGTTGACATCGATGCAGACGACCTCGTTGCCCATTTCCGCAAGACAGGCCGCGGCGACCAGTCCCACATATCCGGTGCCGATGATGCAAACGTTCATGGATTGATCTCCTTTTTTATCAGCGTATGCCGATCCAATGGAAAGGTGCGGCGGCTACCTCGTAAGGTGGTGGTCGGGGTGACCCCACGACCTGCCGGACACCGGCTAGGCCACACGGTAATAGGTTTTGTACCAATCGATAAATCGAGCGATCCCGTCGGCAATCGGCGTGCTCGGCTTGAATCCGACGTCACTGACCAGATCGTCTACATCGGCATAGGTGGCCGGAACATCGCCCGGCTGAAGGTCGAGGTAGTTTTTGATGGCGGTTTTGCCCAGCGCGGTTTCGATGGCCGCGATAAAATCGAGCAGCGCGATCGGTTGATTGTTGCCGATGTTGTAGATTTTGTAGGCGGTGTAGGAACTGCCCGGGTCCGGGGCATCGCCCTTCCAGTGTACGTTGGGTTCGGGGATGTGCCGCATCACCCGCGTGACGCCTTCGACGATGTCATCGATATAGGTAAAGTCCCGCATCATTTTACCATGATTGAAAACGTCGATCGGCCTGGATTCGCAGATGGCCTTGGTAAACAGGAACAGGGCCATGTCCGGCCGTCCCCATGGGCCGTACACGGTAAAAAAACGCAGCCCGGTGCAGGCCAGCCCGAACAGGTGGCTGTAGGTGTGGGCCATCAGTTCGTTGGCTTTTTTGGAAGCCGCATACAAAGAGACCGGGTGGTCGACATTGTGGTGCACGGAAAAGGGCATCTTGGTATTGGCGCCATAAACGGAGCTGGAAGAGGCAAAGACCAGATGCTTGACCTGGTGGTGTCGGCAGCACTCCAGGATATTCACAAATCCGATCAGGTTGGAATCCACGTAGGCCTGCGGATTGGTCAGCGAATAGCGCACGCCCGCCTGAGCGGCCAGGTTGACGACCACCTCGATGGCATGGTCGCTGAAAATCGATTTCAGGGCCTGGCCATCGGCCAAATCGACGCGGTGAAAAGCGAAATCCGGATAGGCCTGCAGCAGGTTCAAGCGATCCTGTTTGAGCTGCGGGTCGTAGTAATCGTTGAGATTGTCGATTCCGAAAACGCGGTACCCCTCGTCCAGCAGCCGTTTGGAGACATGAAAGCCGATAAATCCGGCGGCACCGGTAATCAGGGCCGTGTTGAAATCAAGTCGCATCATCCCATCTTCCTGCGCTCTTTTTCGAGCGCCCAAGCGTGATTATCGTTAAGCCGATCACCTATCCTGCCGATATGATAGCCGGTGACCAAAATGACCGTCCCGGTAAGTGATTGCGCACTGTGTATGCCATATTTTACGGTTCAATAAAAGCTATAACGACGGTTTGCCGGAAAGCTTTAGTTGTGAAAAAAAATCCACTTTTTAACAAAAATTGTGTAAAAAACTTGCCATTTAACCCCCTTTCGGATATGTGTGCCACACGCAAAGCGTATTTTTGCACCACTCCCTTTTTCGAGAGCATAAGCTGCTGAAATGAAAGCACCATACAAACTGTTGATCATCGATGACAACCAAGAGATCCTGACGGTGCTGACGAACTTCTTCACCAAAAAGCGGTTTGACGTGGTTTCTGCATCCAACGGCCTCGACGCCTTGAAGCACATCGAACGCAAAGCGGCCTTTTTCGATCTGATCATCACCGACCTCGTCCTGCCGAACATCAGCGGTGTTGCCATCATTTCGATCGTGAAAAAAAAATTTCCGCAAACCCCGATCATTGCCATCACCGGCTGGGGCGAACATCCCGAATCACTGGCCAGAGAGGCGCACGCCGATGTCGTTCTGGAAAAGCCCTTTAAACTACCCGAGGTCGAAAAGTGGGTAAATCAATTGTTGTCGCGCGATGACTGAACGAACCAATTCAAAAACGGCGCCGCCGATCATCGGTATCAGTGAGAACACCCAGCGGGTTCGCGAACTGATCGAACACGTGGCCTACACCGGACTGAACACGGTTGTGTTTGGTGAAAGCGGGGTGGGCAAAGAGGTGGTTGCGCAAAATCTCTACCACAAGTCACCGCGCCTGGGTAAACCCTTTGTCAAGATAAACTGCGCCGCCCTGCCCGAGGGCCTGTTGGAAAGCGAATTGTTCGGCTACGAACGCGGGGCCTTTACCGGTGCCGAACAGAGAAAAAAAGGCAAATTTCAACTGGCCGACAGCGGTGTCCTGCTGCTCGATGAAATCGGCGACATGTCACTGCCCCTCCAGGCCAAACTGCTGCATGTCCTGCAAAGCGAGGGGGAATTCTCGCCGCTGGGATCGGAAAAGGAGATCAAGGCCGACACGTGGGTGATCGCCGCCACCAACCACGATCTGAAAAAAGACATTGACGAAGGGCGCTTCCGCGAAGATCTTTACTACCGCTTGAACATCATTAAAATCTACATCTCCCCGCTGCGCGAGCGTCGCGAGGACATCCCGCTGTTGATCGATCACTACCTGGACCAGTACGCCGTGATGCTTGGAAAAGATCGCATCGAAAAGCCCCGTTCCGAGGTGATTGACCGCTTGTGCGGGTACAACTGGCCCGGCAACGTCCGCGAACTGCAAAATATTCTCAAGCGCATGCTGGTGCTGGGCAATGGCGACCAGATCCTCGACGACCTTTACGGTCGGCAGTCCGCGTCGTCCGGGGAGGCCGGAGACGATGGCCAACTCCATTGCAGCGGCACGCCCCTGGTAAAGATTCTCGACCTGAACGGCAGCAATTCGCCCGACATGCCGACGTTCTCCTTGAAGTCCGCTAAAAAAGATGCAGTCGAAATGGTGGAGCGCGAGATCATCTCCCACGTTCTGGAAAAAACCAACTGGAATCGCAGCAACGCCTCAAAAATCCTGAAAGTCAGCTACAAGACCCTTCTCTACAAAATCACCGACCTGAAGATCGTTCCGCCTGAAAAGTAACCCTGCCTTCGGGCAACCCATCGTGCGCCAGCCGCTGGACATGGACCTGCCGAAAGGTGTTGAGCCAGGCATCGGGGCCATCGAAGCGCACGGGTACGTAGTTGTCGGTCAGCCCCTTCAACGGGCCGGCTCGGCGCGCTTCGACCAGCACCGTGGTTTGCTGGCCGAGGGTCTTCGTGTAAAAGGTGCGCCGCTTTTGGGACCCCAACCGCCGCATGCGCTCGCATCGTTTCTTGATGACCGCCAAAGGGACCGGATCGGGGTATGAAAACGCAGGGGTGCCCTTGCGGGCCGAAAACGGAAACACATGCAGATAGGCCACCGGCAGGGATTCAATCAGGTTAACGGTTCGCTCAAAGGCTGCGTCCGTCTCCCCTGGAAATCCGATCAGGGTGTCGACGCCGATGGCGGCATTGGGCAACCGGTCAACGATCCGCAGCACCAGCTGCCTGAAATCGTCACGTCCATAGGGCCGGTGCATGCGCGCCAGGATCGTGTCGTCGCCGCTTTGCAGCGGGATGTGAAAATGCGGGCACAGGCGTCCGGGTGACGCTGGGTGCGCGCCCGCCAAGCCGATAATGGGGTCGTTGAGCTCCCCCGGCTCGATCGAACTGAGGCGAACCCGGTCGATGATGCCAGCCGCCTGAATGTGGGCGAGAAGGTCGTACAGCGTGGTCGTGGGAAGCAGGTCGCGTCCGTAGCATCCGATGTGAATGCCGGTCAGCACCACTTCCCGGTAGCCCAGCCGCGCCAGTTGGCCTACGTGCTCGATGACCCCATCCATGGGCATGCTGCGGCTTCGTCCGCGGGCATGGGGTACGATGCAATAGGTGCAAAACGCATCGCAGCCATCCTGAATTTTCAAAAACGGGCGGGTGCGGCGGCCGTGGGGGATGCCCGGAAGCTTTGTAAATGGCGCGGCGGCGCTGCAGTCGGCCTGCCCTTCCCCATGGGCGGCGGTGTTTTCCGGTCGCCGGCCCAGAAGCTGCTCGGGAATCCGGTGCTTGTTATCGTTGTTGACGATCAGGTCGACGCCGTCGATGGCGGCCAGATCCGCGGCGGCGGTGTGGGCGTGGCACCCGGTAACCACGATGTGGGCGCCGGGGTGGGTCCGAACGGCCTGTCGAACCGCCTGGCGGCTTTGCATGGCCGCCTTGGCGGTGACCGTGCAGGTGTTGACGATCACCACCTCAGCCCGACCGCCATCGCCGGCCACGAACCCCCCATCGGATTTAACCAAGGCATTTAAGATGGCTTCGGACTCGCACTGATTGACCTTGCAGCCCAGTGTTTTGACAACCACTTTTTTCATTCGACGTCGTCTTTCAGGTTGACGGTGCGATACGGCGCTATCCACCCGCCGCCGAGAACCTCATCCCCCTTGTAAAAAACAGCGCCCTGCCCCGGGGTGACAGCGGCCTGGGGCTGCTCGAAGCGCACAACGGCCCTGAGGGTGTCGATCGGCGTGACCAGGGCCGGCACGGCCCGGTGACGGTAGCGAATGCGTACGTTCACCGTCAGGGCGCCGCGGGGTGCCGTGGTGATCCAGTTGATATCCCGCACCGTGCAGTGTCGGGCGTACAATTGATCTTTGCGCCCCACGATCAGGCGGTTGCTTTGAACATCGATTCGAACGACGTAGTATGCATCGGCGGCCGGACAATTGATGCCCCGGCGCTGACCGATGGTATAGCGGTGCAAGCCGTTGTGCCGCCCGACCGCGTGTCCCTCGGTATCGACAATCTTGCCCGGCCGGGAGGGGACGTGCGCCTGTTGAACGAGAAAATCGGAATAGGTCTGGTTGCCGATGAAGCAGACATCCTGGCTCTCCTGCCGGGCCACCGGCTGCAGCCCCTGGGTGGCCGCCAGGGATTTGACCTGCGCCTTGGTCCAGGTTCCCAGGGGAAGCACGGCCCGCGCCAGCTGATTCTGGGTCAATCGGCAGAGAAAATAGGACTGATCTTTACTCAGATCCACGCCTTGGCGCAGCCGGCAGCGTCCATCCGGACCCGCCTGGACGCGGGCATAGTGCCCGGTGGCCAGCCGGGTGGCGCCCAGCCGGCGCACCGTTTCCATTAAAAGGCCGAATTTGATGGCCGGATTGCACACCAGGCAGGGATTAGGCGTTTCGCCGCTGTCATAAGCCCGCGCGAAATAATCGACCACCAGGGTGGTGAACGATGCGCGAAGATCGACGATGTGAAGCGGCAGGCCGCACTGGCGGCAGAGCGCAGCCACCCTGGCGGTTTGCGCTGCGGCATCCTGTTCGTAGCCGGTCAAAAAGTGAACGCCGAACAGGTCGCTTGTCTGCCGCTGGATCAGATGGGCGGCCACCAAGCTGTCAACCCCACCGGAGATGGCGATGGCGACGGTTGCGGTCATTCAAAAAAAAGCTGGTTGGTGGGAAGCACTTCCATGGCTCGTGGCGGGCACGCCGGTACGCACAATTCACAGACGATGCACTTTTGCTGATCGAATTTGACCGTCATCTGCGGTCGTTCCACCATCAGGGCCCCGGTCGGGCACACCGCGGTACAGCTACCGCAGTGGGTACACTGCTTCTCGCTGCGCTTGACCTCCTGGGACGCGTTTTGCACGCTGACGCCCTGGCGCTTCAAGTAGTTGACCCCTTCCTTGAAGTTCTTTTTGCTGCCGGAGATCTCCAGCACCATGAACCCCTCTTTGCGCGGCAGGATTCCGGCATTGAGGATGTTGAACAACAGGTCAAATTCCCGGACCAGGTTACAGACGATCGGCTTTTGCACTTCCGTAACTGGAAACCGCAGCTTCAGAATTTTCGAATACACCGTATATCTCCGCAAAATCCCTTTATTTATGGATTCAAGGTGTGTAATCTAAAGGTTCGACGAAAAGGTGTCAACCTTTACTGGAAGTACCCGCCGGTCTGGGGCGTCTATGACTTTCGGCAGGATCGCACACGATCGATGAACCATTTCGCATACCGAACCACCGGCCTGGCCATCAAAACCATCGCCGGCCTGTCGCGTGCCCGCCAGAGCATCCACAACGCCGAGAACCTGCCCGAAGGCCCGACCATTTTCGTGATCAACCACTTCACGCGCATCGAGACGCTGTTGCTGCCGTACCACCTTCACCGCCTGACCGGAAAGCCCATATGGTCGCTGGCCGCCCCGGAGTTGTTCGTCGGCAAGCTGGGTCCGATGCTCGAGCAGGTGGGCGCCGTATCGACCCGGTCGCCCGATCGGGATCGATTAATGGTCAAAACCCTGCTCACCGGGGAGGCCAACTGGATCATCTTCCCTGAAGGGCGCATGGTCAAAAGCAAAAAGATATTCGAGAAGGGGCGTTTCATCGTCTCCCATGCCGGTGGCACCCACGCGCCCCATACCGGGGCGGCCACCTTGGCCCTTCGAACCGAATTCTACCGCCAGCGCATGACCGACATGCTCGAGCGCGACCCCGCCGAAGCCCAGCGTATGGCCGCCCTGTTCGATCTGCCCGCCGCAGACCGCATCAGCGGGCTGTCCACGCGCATCGTTCCCGTGAACGTCACCTACTATCCCTTGCGGGTAAGGGACAATGCCCTGAGCCGGCTGGCCGGGCGCGTCGTCGACGACCTGCCGGAACGCCTGGCCGAGGAGATCATGACCGAAGGGGCCATGCTGCTCTCCGGCGTGGACATGGACATCCGCTTCGGAGCGCCCATCCCCATCGACAAATGGCTCTCACACCGCCGCATTCAACGCGATATCCGTTCGTCTAAAACGATCGGGTTCGACGATGCGATCCCGGCCCGCCGCATGATGCGGCGCCAGGCCCTGAAGATCATGCAGCACTATATGGCCGCCATCTATCGCATGACCACGGTCAATCACGATCACCTGCTGGCCGGCTGCCTGATCAAAACGCCCGGTACCCACCTGGATATCGACAACTGGAAGCGGCGGACGTTTCTGGCATCCCAACCAAACGGCCGGCCGCGTGACCTTCATTTTCACAAGAGCTTCGATCAGGACCAGGTCCACCTGCTCACCGACGACCGCTATGACAAGGTGAGCGAATTCTTGAATTTGGCCCTGGAAACAAAAGTGGTCGCGGCGCATGGGTCCCGGATCGTGAAGGACCGGCGCCGACTGGCGGCGGCCCTCGATTTTCACCGCTCCCGGATCGATCATCCGATTGCCGTGATCGCCAATGAGGTCGAACCGCTGACCCGTCTGCAGTGCCGCATCCGCCGGCTGTGCTGGCAGCCCGGATTCTGGCTGCAGCGCACCATCGCCCGGCGGCTCATGCAATGCGCCCAAGAGGCCTTCGATCACGACTACGCCGCATTCGCCGATTTGGAAACGGCCAAGCCCCGAGCCGTGGGCCGTCCTTTTCTGATCAAGGGCGACCGCCGACGCGTGGGGGTGGTGCTGGCCCACGGGTATCTGGCAGCTCCGGCCGAGGTGCGGGAATTAGCCGAATATTTAGGAAAAATGGGATTCTGGGTGTATGTGCCGCGCCTCAAGGGCCACGGCACCGCCCCGGAGGACCTGGCCGGATGCACCTTCCAGGACTGGATCGACAGCATGGACGCCGGCTATGCCGTCATCAGCAACTTGTGTCGGCGGGTGGTTGCGGGCGGTTTTTCGACCGGTGCCGGACTCGCACTGGACCTGGCCCAGCGGATACCGTCCGTGGCAGGCGTTTTTGCGGTCTCCACCCCGCTGAGGTTGCAGGATATCGCCGTGCGCCTGGTACCGGCGGTGGACGCCTGGAATCGCATCATGACGCGCTTTCATTTCGACGATGCCACAAAAACCTTTGTGGACAACCATCCCGAAAACCCGCACATCAACTATTTAAAAAACCCTGTCTCCGGGGTGCGCGAATTGGAGCTGCTGATGGCGTCGCTTGAACCGCGGCTACCGAAAATCATGGCGCCCACACTGGTGATCCAATCGCGTGAAGACCCGGTGGTGGATCCCAAAGGGACCGAAAAACTGTTTAACATGCTGGGGTCGGAAGACAAGCAGATGGTCATGTTCAATTTTCAGCGCCACGGCATTCTGCAAGGACCCGGTGCCGCAAGGGTGTATCGGACCATCGGCGAATTCGTCGATCGGCTTCGACGACCTGCCGAACCGGCTTGCCCGGTGACCCGGCCGGCAGCGGCGGATGCCTGACCGGCGGCCGCCGCAGTGCCTCGACGGCGACCCATCAGTTGCGCATTTCAACCGACGCGTGAATCGATGAACTGGATTGCCTGGACGATTCTTGGTTTTCTCTTGGCCGATTACCTGCTCGACCGACTGGCCGACCGGTTGAACCTGAATGCGATCACCGACGAGATCCCGGCGCCGTTCGCCGGGGTGTTCGATCCTGAACAATACCGTCAGGCCCAGGCCTATCTGCGCAGCAACACCCGTTTGAAACAGGTTGCCGCGACGGTGGGGGTGGCGGTGCTGCTGCTGTTCTGGTTCAGCGGGGGATTTGGTGGTGTAGACGACTGGGTCCGTGACTTGGGGTGGCACCCCTTGATCACGGCCGTGGCCTACATCGGTATCCTGGCTGGCTTGAAGGCCCTGGCCGGCCTGCCGTTCAGCCTGTATGCCACCTTCGGAATCGAAGCGCGCTTCGGATTCAATCAAAGCAGCCTGGCCACCTGGATCATGGATCGTTTGAAGTCCGTTTTGCTGGTGGTTGTTGTGGGGGGGCCGCTGGTGACCGGGGTGGTGGCACTGTTTCAGTATGTCGGCCCGACGGCCTGGATCTGGTGTTGGGCCTTGATTGCCCTGTTCGCCATGCTGGTTCAGTTCGTCGCCCCCACCTGGATCATGCCCCTGTTCAACCGCTTCGACCCGTTGCCGCACGGCGAGCTGAGATCCGCGATCCAGGCCTATGCCCGATCCATCGACTTTTCCATGAACGACATCTATATCATGGACGGCTCCCGGCGCTCTTCCAAATCCAACGCCTTTTTCACCGGATTAGGCTGCCACCGGCGCATCGTTTTATTCGACACCCTCGTCGCCCGACACACGACCGCCGAGTTGGTGGCGGTGCTGGCCCACGAGATGGGGCACTACCAGATGCGGCACATCCTGAAGATGTCCGCCATGGGCGTTGCGCAGACCGGCCTGATGCTTTACCTCCTGTCGCGCTTCTTGCACCTGCCGGCGCTTTACGAGGCCTTTTATGTGCCGACACCCTCCGTGCATGCTGGATTGGTCTGTTTTGCAATACTCTACCAGCCCCTGGAAGCGTTCTTGACGGTGATCGGTCACAGCATCTCCCGCCGCTACGAATTCGCGGCAGATCGATTCGCCGCGGCCACCACCGGCAGCCGTCCACTGATCGATGCCTTGAAAAAGCTCAGCGTTGACAACCTGTCCAACCTGAAGCCGCACCCGCTCTACGTGTTCTTCAACTACAGCCACCCGCCGGTGCTGCAGCGCATCGCTGCGCTGACACGCCATGGACCAAAATGCAACAAGGTTACTGGCCGATCGGACTTGATTGCCGAAGCGTGCGTGGATTAAGCCAGGTTGTGATCCTGAATCAGCATGGTGGCGGGGTCCAGCGACTGGTGGCAGGCGCCGGCATCACCAGCCTTGCCCTTCAAGCAGCAGATGTGGATCGTTTTGCCTTCGGGCTGCAGTTCAATGACGACATCGAACAGATCGGCAACGGCCGTCAATTGAATCGGCAGGCCCTGCGGGCCGGGCGGCTCGTGCCGATGGCTGGTGACCGTGAACCACAGGTGTAGATGGTGGCGCTGGGAAAACGCTTTCAAGCCTTCCAGCGGGGTCCTCAGCTGGTCGTCGAAAGGCAGTCCGTCGACGATGACCATGTGGGGGTTGAAAATTTGCTGTGCGGTCAAATCGGTCACGCGTTCTTCAAGCGTCGGCGCGCTGAAACCTTCCACGTTGAAGGTCATGATAAAGCGCTGCGTCTGGATGGACTCCCACAACTCCTTGATCTGCCGCACGTGGTACTGTCGCGCCAGGCTGTTGAGCACTTCCTGGTACCACAGGTCGACCTTGTCCACCGGATCGTTCAAGCTCACGTGGAGGACGTTGCGTTGCTGCAGCATGGTGTTGAGGGCTACCTGAACGATCAGGGCCGTTTTACCCACGCCGGCACGCGCCACAACGGCACCGAAACCACCTTCCGGAAGCAGCGCCAGCGCGTCATTGTCCTGGTCCATCAGCCGTAAGGGGTTTCTGAGCATCAGGTCGTTTTTGAGCATATTCAGGTTCCTCTCTGTCAAATTAATCACTCGCGCCCCGGGTCGCTGCCGCAGGCGGGTCTGGGTCACTGCGGCATGGCCCCGGTCCGGGGACGAAAGGCCCGTCGGTGCAGACCGTCGTCGATTCTTGGGTTGCCGGGGATGGTTCCAGTCGTCGCTATCTCCGGAAGTTGTTACCGAATCCATAATATTCCTTGACCTTGGGTGACATCGTTGTCGGGTGTGCTAACCGGATTCGGTGATCAGGCAACGTGCTTTTTCTCTTCCTGCTGTTTTTTGGCGAGCTCCTCGGCGATGGATTGGGGCACCTGACGGTAGGTGGCAAACTCCATGGTGAACTGCGCCTTGCCCTGGGTCAGCGAGCGCAGCACGGTCGAATAGCCGAACATCTCCGCCAGGGGTACTTGGGAATCGATAACGCACATGGGCCCCTCTTCCTGGGAGCCGACGATCATGCCGCGACGCTGGTTCAAGGAGCCCATGACCGGTCCCTGGTATTCGGTAGGCGTTTCCACGGCAACCTTCATGATCGGTTCATGGATCACCGCGGCAGCCTTGTGGTAACCCTCCAGGAAAGCGCCGCGGGCGGCTGCCTGGAAGGCCATGTCAGACGAGTCCACGCTGTGGGAGGCTCCGTCATTGATGACGACCTTGACGCCAGTGACGGGAAATTCCATCTTGGGGCCCTTGGCCAGACAATTTCGAAACCCTTTTTCGCAGGCGGGGATAAACGCGGTCGGAATCGAGCCGCCGGTGACTTCATTGACGAAAACGAAATCTTCCCCCTCAACCGGTTCCATGTAGCCGGCCACCCGGCCGAACTGGCCCGACCCGCCGGTCTGTTTTTTGTGGGTGTAGTTGAATTCGGCCCGCCGGGTGATGGTTTCCCGGTAAGCCACCCGGGGCGCGCCGGTGGTGACTTCGGCCTTGTACTCGCGGCGCATGCGCTCGATGTAGACATCCAGGTGCAGCTCGCCCATGCCGGAAATGATCGTGTCGCCGGTCTCGTCGCTGACGAAGGTCCTGAAGGTAGGGTCTTCCTTGGAGAAGCGATTGAGCGCTTTGGACATGTTGATCTCGGACTTGTTGTCCTTGGGGACGATGGCCAGGGAGATGACCGGCTCAGGGACGTACATCGAGGTCAGGGTCACATTGACGCCCAGGGTCGTAAAGGTGTCGCCCGAGGCGCAGTCGACGCCGAAAAGCGCCCCGATATATCCGGCCGGAATCGCGGCGATGTCCTCCATCTGATTGGCGTGCATGCGCACCAGGCGGCCGATCTTAACTTTGCGTCCCGAGCGCACGTTGATCACAGTGTCACCCTTGGCCAAGGTGCCCTGATAGACGCGAATATAGGTCAACTGACCATATTGGCCGTCTTCCAGCTTGAAGGCCAGCGCCACCGTCGGGTCGGTCGGATTGGCGCTCAAGTTCACCTGGGCTTCGTCATGATCCAGGTCCAGGGCCTGGTTTTGTACATCCGCCGGACAGGGCAGCAGTCGGGTGACGGCATCCAGAAGGGGCTGGACGCCCTTGTTCTTGTAGGCCGACCCCATCAACACGGGGGTGAGCTGCCGTTGTAACGTACCGACGCGCACCGCCTCGACCAGCAGCGCCGCCGGGATGGGCGCTTCCTCCAATACCGCATCGGTGAGTTCATCGGAAAACAGGGAGGCCGCATCGATGAGGGCTTCACGTTTTTCAAGAGCCAGTTCCTGGTAGGCCTCGGGAATCGCTTCGGTTCGGACCGTCTCGCCGTTGTCGCCGTCGAAGTAAAGGGCTTTCATGCTGATCAGGTCGACGACCCCGGCGTGGTCGGCTTCAAGCCCCATGGGGATCTGCATGGCCACGGCGTTGTGCCCCAGCTTGTCTTTGAGCTGGTCGATGACACGGAAGGGGTTGGCCCCGCTGCGATCGCATTTGTTGATGAAGGCGATGCAGGGCACTTTGTAGCGTTTCATCTGCTGATCGACCGTGATGGATTGGCTCTGCACCCCGCCGACCGAACACAGGACCAAAATGGCGCCATCGAGCACGCGCAAGCTGCGTTCGACCTCGATGGTGAAATCCACATGCCCGGGGGTGTCGATGATGTTGATTTCATGCTGGTTCCACTCACAGTAGGTGGCCGCAGAAGCGATGGTGATCCCGCGCTCCTTTTCAAGCTCCATGGAGTCCATGGTGGCCCCAACCCCGTCCTTGCCCTTCACGTCGTGAATGGCGTGGATCCGCTTGGTGTAGAAAAGAATCCGTTCGGTAAGGGTGGTCTTGCCGGAGTCGATGTGGGCGCTGATGCCAATGTTCCTGATCTTGTCGATACCTGTTGCCATGATGTCCTCGGTGACGAGCGCGGGTGTTGACCCCGGTTGGCGCTCTGGTTTAAGTAAGGAAAAAAAAACCCCCGCATTTGGTTGTAACCGCACCAGATGGGGGACCTATCGCTTTTGACCGGTTTTTCTTTTTGGTGGGCTAATATAGTGTCCGTCTGGTATATGTCAATAGAAATTCTGATGGTTAACCGTATTCTAACCATCTTTGACGAAAGGGGTCAGCGGCCATGGCGCCTCATTCAGCCGATCCCGTGACCCCGTCACCGTCGGCCACGTTGATTCTGATCCGCGACGCTGGCAGCGGCTTGCAGGTTTACCTGCTGCGCCGCAGCCAGGGTAGCGGGTTCATGCCGGGCGCCTGGGTTTTTCCAGGCGGCAACCTGGAAGCCGATGACCAGGACGTGGACTTTTGGGGGCAGCAGTCAGATGTGCCTGTCGAGCGGCTGCCCGGCCTGCTCGGCGGCCCCGTCGCGCAGATGCTGCCCTTTGCCGTGGCCGCCATTCGGGAAACCTGGGAAGAGGCTGGCCTGCTGCTGGCCGAGCCTCGTGTCGACGGGACGTGCCCGGACCCTGCCGCACGCCACGGCCGCCTGTTTTCGTGGCAAGTTCGCTCGCAGGGCCTTTGCCTGAAGCTTTCCCAGCTGGCGCGCTGGCACCACTGGATCACGCCGGAACTGTCCCCCCGGCGTTTCGACACCTACTTCTTCACGGCCATCGTCGATCCGGCCCAATCCTGCACGCCAGACCATCGCGAGGTGGTCGACGGCATCTGGACGACGCCTCGAAAGGCCCTCACGGAAAATCACCGGGGCAGGTTGCCGCTCAGTCCACCGACCCTTGTGACCCTGCATCAGATGCTTCCGTTTGCCGATCTCGACGGACTGACGACCGAGCTGCGCGATCGATCCTGGCCGGCGGCGATCATGCCGCGCATGTGGCCGCTCGAGAGTGGTTTTTTGATCATCGCCCCCTGGGATCCGGACTACGCCAGCACGCGCGTATCCGTGGCCGAAGATCGCCTGGAGCGAGCGGTACTGCCGGTGGGGTCGCCCTTTTCACGCTTGTGGTGCCACAAGGGAACCTGCCTGCCGATAACCGCATGACGATTCCGGCCGGATTGGAGAGACCGTTCTGTTGTTTACACAGAACATGTCGTTCGCGTATGGTTGGCAGATGGAAGTTCGACCGGCTTGCCTGCTAAAAGACGAATCGAGGGCAGACGCAACATGCTGAGGGTTTTGCAAAACGACATCGCCGACCCGGACCAATTCATCGTGACCCTCGAACTGGTGCCCGGGCGCGAATCCAGCGGGCGCAGCGTGGATACGGTCATGGGCATTGCCAAAGACGCCTTTGGCGACGGTCGCGTCTCGGCGGTCTCCATCACCGACAACCCCGGCGGCAATCCCTCCTTGAGTCCCGACGCCATCGGATACCGGGTTTTCTCGATCGGCATGGACGTCATCGTTCATTTCACCTGCCGCGACATGAACCGGGTGGGCATGGAAAGCCGGGCGCTGCAGCTGGCCATGATGGGCATGAAAAACATCCTGGCGCTCACCGGCGACTTTTCCGGCAAGGGCTTTGGCGGCCAGGGCGCGCCGGTCTTCGACCTAGATTCGGTGACCCTGCAGATCATGCTCATGGCTATCAGCCGGCGCATGCAGGCCGCCGGCGACCCCGACGGTTTTTTTACCGGCTGCGCCGTTTCGCCTTTCAAGCAGACCGAAGGCGAATGCGTGGCCCAGTACGCCAAGCTGAGCCGCAAAGTGGCCGCTGGGGCCCAGTTCACCGTCACCCAGCTGGGATTCGATGCGCGCAAATTTCAGGAAGTGATCGGTGTCCAGCGGCGCTTGGGGATCGATATTCCCATCCTGGGATCGGTGTACGTGCTCTCGCCCAAAGCCGCCGGACTCATGAACCGGGGACGCATACCCGGTGCCGTGGTCACCGACAGCCTCTTTCGCACGGTGGCGCGGGAGTGGCGGGACCCGCAGCAGGGCCGCCGCGCCGCCGTCGAACGGGCCGCCCGCCTGGGGGCCGTGCTGCGGGGACTGGGCTACCGGGGCATCCACCTGGGGGGCATTCACCGGGATTTTTCCATGGTGGCCCGAATTCTCGACCGCTTGGAACAGATCAAGGACGACTGGCGCCATTTCCTGCCCCAATTCGACTTTCCGCAACCCGGCGGGTTTTATGCATTCCGGGAAACGCCGCCGCAGCCGCTCAAAAAAACGCGTTTCGGGTCACGACCGGCGCCGGTGTTGATCCGGGACCGCTTCCTGTATCCCCTGATGAAATGGTCGCACGGCCTTTTTTTCGATCTCGATTCGCCCCTGGCAGGCACATCTCGGGCCGTGTGTCGGTTTCTGGACCGCAGCGGCACAGGGCGCCTGATCGCCAATCTTACCGAACATCCCGTCAAGTATGTGCTGCTGGGCTGCCGGCAGTGCGGTGATTGCGCCATTGAACACGTGGGTTTTCTGTGCCCCGAGTCGGGCTGCCCCAAGCACACCCGCAACGGTGCCTGCGGCGGCAGTCTCCACGGCCACTGCGAGGTGAATCCGGAGCGGCGATGCGTATGGTACCGCGCCCACAACCGGCTGGCCGCCCATGACCGGATCGGCGACATGTGCGACGGGTGCGTTCCACCGCGCATGTGGGAGCTGGATCGCACCTCCTCCTGGCTCAATTTCCATCTGGGGCGGGACCACCACAGCAGCGGCGGCGATATCGCCGACTGCTGCCGGCAGACCACCTGCCGGCTGCTGGCAGCGGACTGACCGGCCATGCTCACCGTAAAAGAGGCCGTTAGCACGGCCATGGCGCTGCTCGAGGATCTTTACGACCTGCGCAAGTTCGAAGACATCCTCTTGGAGGAGGTCGAGGTCGACCAGACGAGCGGCCACTGGCAGGTCACCGTGGGGTTTTCCCGCAAGGCCCTTTCCGAAAATGTCATGGAGGCGATCGGGTCGAAAAAATACATCCGCAGCCGCAAGGTGTTTTACATCCACATGGACAGCGGGGAGCTGATCGCCATGAAGGATGGCGGAAGATAACCTGCAACCGGCGATAATCTGGAGTTGACAAGTGAATGCCAACCACGTGTTCGAGTCTGCCGTCGAAATCCGTTTCAATGACATCGATGTCATGGGCCACGTCAACCACGCCCTGATTCTGACCTATTTCGAAGAAGGCCGCAAAGCGCTCTTTATGAATCGGATCATTGATTCGGCGCCCGATGCCTTCAATTTTATTATAGCGCACATCGACTGTGATTATCTGCTGCCCGTTCGCTTGGAGGACCGGCTGCGGGTCCGCCTGTGGGTGACCGGAATCGGCCGGAAAAGTTTTGTACTTGCCTACGCCCTGGTCGATATAAACGACGACAACCGCATTTTTGCCAAGGGATCGTCGGTACAGGTCTGTTTCGACTATCAGCGCCGGCAGTCCATACCGGTGCCGACGGCGTTGAGACAGGCCCTTGCCGGCTATCTTCCCGCGACCTGATCGGCTGTGCTTTCATAAAACGCCATGCACCTCGTTTCAGCCGCCAAATGAACAACCGGCAACGATCCGACGTACCGCCCGAGAAAGGAGCTGCGCAATGAATACCCAAGACTACCTCGACCTCGAAAACACCTATGGTGCCCACAATTACAAACCTCTGGATGTGGTCCTGACCAAGGGCCGGGGCGTGTGGGTGTGGGATGTGACGGGCCGCAAATACCTCGATTGCCTGGCGGCCTACAGCGCCGTCAACCAGGGGCACTGCCACCCGGAAATAATGAAGACCATGGTGGCCCAGGCCCAGAACCTGACCTTGACCTCGCGGGCCTTCCGCAACGATCAGCTGGGGCCCTTTTACAAAGAGATCTGCGAGCTGACCCGCTCACACAAGGTGCTGCCCATGAACAGCGGGGCCGAGGCCGTGGAGACCGTCATCAAGGCGGTCCGCAAATGGGGGTACCAGGTCAAGGGCATCCCCGAGAACCAGGCCGAGATCGTTGTCTGCGCCAACAACTTTCACGGACGCACCATCACCATCGTAGGATTTTCGACCGACCCGACCGCGCGCAGCGGTTTCGGTCCCTTCTCCCCGGGTTTCACGGTCATCCCTTTCGGCGATGCCGAGGCCCTGGAAGCCGCTATCACGCCCCACACGGCCGGGTTCCTGGTCGAGCCCATTCAAGGTGAGGCCGGGGTCATCATCCCGCCGG
This sequence comes from uncultured delta proteobacterium, assembly GCA_963785365.1. Classification (GTDB taxonomy): domain Bacteria; phylum Desulfobacterota; class Desulfobacteria; order Desulfobacterales; family Desulfosarcinaceae; genus Desulfosarcina. The sequence continues at coordinate 439,876 of CAWAUZ010000004.1, forward strand.
ACGGCTACCTCAAGGCAGCCCGCGAGATTTGCGACCATCACAATGTGGTCTTGATCTTGGACGAGATCCAGACCGGTCTGGGACGTACCGGTCGACTGCTGGCCGAAGCGCACGAGGGCATCGAAGCCGACCTCACCTTGGTAGGTAAAGCGCTTTCGGGCGGTTTTTATCCCGTCTCGGCCGTCTTGTCCAACAAGGAGGTCATGGACGTGCTGCAGCCGGGTGAGCACGGCTCCACCTTCGGCGGCAACCCGTTGGCCTGTGCGATCGCGCGCACGGCCATCCGGGTCCTGAAGGAAGAGAGAATGATTGAAAACGCAGCCGAAATGGGTGATTATTTCTTGGCCGGCCTCGGGCAAATCCAAAGCCGGCACATAAAAACCGTACGCGGTCGCGGACTGATGATCGCCATGGAGCTGTTTCCCGAATCCGGCGGTGCCCGTCCGTTCTGCCATCGACTGGCCGAGCGCGGTCTGTTGTGCAAGGAGACCCACGCCCACACGATACGTTTCGCACCGCCGCTGGTCATCACCAAAGCGGAAGTAGCGTGGGCCCTGGAACAGATCGAGGCGGTCATGGCCACTTGACCGCATGCCGGCCGCACGGCGCGCTTATATGTTTTTTAAGTGTAATTAATTATATATATTTAATAGTTATATAAGTTTACCTAAAGTATTTATGTAAATAATTTAACCGACCTTCGGCTCAGGAGGAACGCACCCGTGAAACGCGATTTTCTGCACATCACCGATTTCAGCGCCGACGACATCCGGGCCACCTTCGACTTGGCCCGGGAGGTCAAGGCGCGCTTCAAACGTCGCGAGGACTACAAACCGTTCAAGGACCACAGCATGGCTATGATTTTCGCAAAGCCGTCGGCGCGCACACGCATCTCCTTCGAAACCGGTTTCTTCCGCATGGGCGGCCACGCCCTCTACCTGGGGCCGGCCGACATGGCCATCGGCAAGCGCGAGGCCGTCAAGGACATCGCCCGGGTAGTGGCGCGTTACAACGACGTGATCATGGCCCGCCTATTCGCCCATGACCATCTCCTCGAGCTGGCCGAACACGCCGCGGTACCCGTGATCAATGGCCTGACCGACTACAACCACCCCTGCCAGATCATGGCGGACATGTTCACCATCCTGGAGCACCGTGGCCGCCTCGACGATCTGAAGATCGTCTACGTGGGCGACGGCAACAACATCGTTCACTCATGGCTGCGCCTGGCCCAGCGCCTGCCCCTGCACTTCGTGTGCGCCTGCCCCGAAGGGTATCCACCAGACGGCCCGACCGTTGCACAGGCCCGCTCGGCCGGCCTTTCGGAAGTCGAGATCAGCAACGACGCCAAGACGGCCGTCAAAGGGGCCGACATCGTCTACACGGACGTATGGGCTTCCATGGGACAAAAAGACCAGGCCGCGGAGCGCAGGGCCCGCTTTGCCGGGTTTCAGGTCAACGCCGAACTGATGGCGGCCACCGGGAAGGCCAGTTTGTTCATGCACTGCCTGCCGGCCGAGCGCGGTGTCGAGACCACCGACCAGGTCATGGAATCCAAGGCCTCGATTGTCTTCGATCAGGCTGAAAACCGCATGCATGCCCAAAACGCCATTCTCCTGAAAATTTGCGGGAAAGCCTGATGAAATTCGACCCCGATCACAAACCGGTCTTGCTGGTGGCCCTGGGAGGCAACGCCTTGATTCGAAAGGGTCAGGCCGGCACCGTTGCGGAGCAGTTCGACAACCTGATGGTGCCCATATCCCAGATTGCCCGATTGTCACGCACCTACCGCATCATCATCACCCACGGCAACGGCCCCCAAGTGGGCGACCTGCTGCTGCAGCAGGAGTGCTGCAACGCGGTCCCGCGCCTGCCCCTGGAAATCCTGGTGGCGCAGACCCAGGGACAGATCGGGTACATGATCGAATCCACGCTGGACCAGGCCCTGATGGCCATGGGCATCAACACACAGCCCCTGGTGAGCCTGATCAGCTATGTGGTCGTAGATGAGGCCGACCCGGCCTTCCAGTCGCCCTCCAAACCGGTGGGACCGGTCTTCGATCCGGGAAAGGCCGCCGGTCTGCCCTACCCCACGGTTAAAACTCCCAAGGGGTATCGACGCGTGGTGGTGTCGCCCAGGCCGGTCACCATCGTCGAGAAACGGGAGATCAAAACCCTGATCGATTTGGGGTTCATCGTGATCTGCTGCGGCGGCGGGGGAATCCCGGTGGTGCGCGCCGGCCGCACTTTCGACGGCGTCGATGCCGTCATCGACAAAGACCTGGCCAGCGCCCGCCTGGCCGAAGAGGTGGGCGTGGACCTGTTCGTCATCGCCACGGATGTGGATGGTGTGGCCCTTGATTTCGACCGGCCCACGCAGCGCTATCTCAAGACGGTCACGCTGGAAACGGCGGCCAGACACATGCGCGAGGGCCATTTTTCGGACGGTGCCATGCGTCCCAAGGTGGAAGCGGCCATGCAGTTCATCGACAGTGGCGGCCAACGGGCGGTCGTAGCCCGGGTGGACCGCATTGCCGATGCCGTGGCGGGTAGGGCCGGCACTGAATTTTTGACGGACGTGTAGCCAACAAACCAAATGGAGGAGTTTGCCCCATGGCCGCTTTCCCTCTGGATGACGTCATCGAATCCCAGCAGTTCGATCGCGATCTGCTGGATGTGGTTTTTCAAACCGCCGACCGCATGAAGGACGATCTGGCCGGTGAGCGCCGCTATGCCAGGGCCCTGGCGGGCAAGATCATGGCGTCCCTGTTTTACGAGCCGTCCACCCGCACGCGCTTTTCCTTCGAGAGCGCCATGCTGCGACTGGGTGGTTCGGTCATCACCACGGAGAACGCCCGGGAATTTTCCAGTGCGGCCAAGGGCGAAAGCCTGGCCGACTCCACCCGGATCATGAACGGCTACGCCGACCTGATCGTGATGCGCCACAACGAGGCCGGCAGCGCCGCAAGGGCCGCGGAGATTTCCGATGTACCGGTGATCAATGCCGGTGACGGTGCCGGACAGCACCCCACCCAGGCCCTGCTGGATGTTTACACCATCGCAGATGCCTTCGGCGGCATCCAGCGCCTGAAAATCGCCATGGTCGGCGACTTGCGCTACGGCCGTACGGTGCGCTCGCTGGCCTACCTGCTCACCAAATATGAAAATGTGGAGATCGTCTTCGTCTCGCCGCCGGTTTGCAAGATGGAGGGCGATATCAAGGATTACCTGACTAAAAACCAGGTACCGTGGTGTGAAGAGACCGACCTGGTCGCGGTGCTCCCCCAGGTCGACTGCGTCTACATGACCCGCATCCAGAAAGAGCGTTTCCACCTGCCTGAGGACTACCAGGAGGCGGCCGGCAAGTACATCCTGACCCCGCAGCGGGTCCAGATCATGAAACCGGATGCCATCGTCATGCATCCGCTGCCCCGGGTCGACGAGATTCCCCAGGCGGTGGACAGCGATCCCCGGGCACGCTATTTTCAACAGGCCCAAAACGGGCTTTACGTTCGCATGGCCCTGCTTTACCTGCTGCTGACAAAAGCGTGACACGCCGCTGCACGGCCACGGTCCGGCCGGGCCTCGGGTCGGTCGTAGCGGTGTGCGGTTGAACCGGAGGCCGCGTTCTGGACCGCGGCCAGCGAGATTACACCACATGTAGTGTCAAATATCGCTTTGCTACCCGTCAATTTGTGCTTTACGCTTTACAACCACCCGACGTGATGGTATCCCTTTCAACAAAAGATCGCCACCATTTGATGCGTCCCACCCTGTCGCCGTCAGGCAGGGGGGTCCGCTGGCCGGTTGGCGCGGGCCTATCCAAAAGGGGTGGACCTCGGTCGAGATCGGACATGAAGCTAAAAAAACTGGACATCATCGGGTTCAAATCGTTTTTCGAAAAGGCCAGCATCACTTTTCCGGCGGGCATTTGCGCCGTGGTCGGCCCCAACGGCTGCGGCAAGAGCAACGTGGTGGATGCCCTGCGCTGGGTGATGGGCGAGCAGAGCATCAAGCAGCTGCGGGGCAAAGACAAGGAGGATATCATCTTCTCCGGTGCCAGCGGCAAACCGCCCTTGAACATGGCTGAGGTTTCCCTGACGCTGGCCAACGACAACGGGTCCATGCCCGAGGCCTACCGGGAGTTCAGCGAGGTGATGGTCACCCGCCGCCTCTACCGCAGCGGTGAAAGCACCTTTTTGATCAACAAGCAGCCCTGCCGGCTCAAGGACATCCACAACATCTTCATGGGCAGCGGAGTCGGCGTCCGCACCTATGCGGTCATCCAGCAGGGCAATATCGGCGCCATCACCGACGCCGGGCCCGACGAACGGCGGGTCTTCATCGAGGAGGCTGCAGGCGTCACACGCTACAAAATGCGTAAAACCGAGGCCTTGCGCAAGGTTGACGCCACCAAGCAAAACCTGCTGCGCGTTACGGACATCATCACCGAAATCGATCGCCGGATGAACGGTCTAAAGCGCCAGGCCCGTAAAGCGGAGCGGTTCAAACGCCTCAAGGCCGAGGCCCGGCGGATCGACATCGGACTCATCCGCCGCCAGGCCGACGCGTTGACCCGCCAGATGGAACAGGCCAACGGGTCGCTGCGTTCCCTTCGGGACGCCGAGATCGGCCAGCGCACCGAGCTGGAGAGCATTGATGCGGCCATTGCGTCGATCAAGCTGCAGCGCTCCGAAAAAGACCAGGCGATCGCGGCCTGCAAATCCAGAAAATTCGAAATTCAACGCGACCTGGACCGCATGGAGGCCGACCGGGTCCACATGCAGGCGGACCGGCAACGGCTGGCCGACGAGGTTAGCCAGCTGCAAGCCGCCCACACCGACCTGGCGGCCAAAAACAGCGATCTGGTGGCCGAGATCGACCGGGTACAAGGTGAGCATGCCACCCTGCAGGGCCACATCGACGAGGTCAAGGCGACCATCGACCGCGAAAATGCCGATTCCTCGGGACTGCGCGAGCGCATCGAAGCGCTCGGCCAGTCTCTGGATGCCGGCAAAAACGACTTGATGAAACTGGTGGCCGAAGAGGCCCGGGTGCGCAACAGCCACCAGAATGTAACCACCAACCGTGAAAACCTCAAACGCCGCATCAAACGCACCGATGAGGAGACGCTGCTGGCCGACCGGTCCGTCACAGAGGCCGCCGGCCGCCGTGAGGCTGCCGACGCCGAACTGGCCCGCTTGAAACAGGACATCGGCGACCTGAACGATCGCATGGCCGCATCGAAAACGGCCCTGGAGGCCGCCATTGCGCGTCTGTCGGCCCAGGTCAAAACCACCCAGACCCTGGAGATGGAGCGCAACAAGGCCCGCAGCAGTCTGGCCACGATGAAGAAGATGGAAGCCAACCTGGACTGGTACAAAGACGGGGTTAAGGCCGTGCTCAGGGCGGCCGGAGAGCGGACTCAGCCGACCGAGCTCCCGCCGCTAAGCGGGATCGTCGGCCTTCTGGCCGATGTGATCGAACCGGCGCCCTCTTACGAGACCGCCGTGGAAGCGGCCCTCGGGGAGACGTTGCAGTACATCCTGATCCAGGACCAGCCCTCCGGTGCCGACGCCATCGCATACCTGCGCCAAGCCCAGGCAGGGCGATGCGGATTCATACCGGTCGGCCAGTTGCGAGCCGTAGCCGAACCCGCGCCCAATCGGCCGCCGGCCGACAGCCTCATCTTGAACCACGTGCGCGTCAAAAAGGGCTTCGAAAAGGTGGTTGATGCGCTGCTTGGGCATGTGACCGTGGCCGACACCCTGGACGACGCTAGAAAGGTCGCCGACCGCAACGGGTGCGTGCAGACCGTGGTCACCCGCAGCGGTGACATCGTCTCCCACCAGGGAGTGTTGATCGGCGGCAGTCCGGATAAATTGTCGGGAATCCTGGCCAAAAAGCAGGAAATCAGGGCGCTGGCCGTGCGGTGCGAGCAGTTGGATGCCCAGGCGGCGGCGGCCGGCCGTACGCAGGCCCAGATGGAAGCCCAGGTCCGCGATCTTGAACGGCACCTGCAGGAGACGATCGCTGCCAAGGGCGAGGCCGAACGAGAGGCCCTGGAGGCCGAAAAAGCCCTGTATCGGGCCGATGAGGACCTGAAAAACGCCCGGCGCCATTTGGAGATTGTCCGCTTGGAGCAGGACCAGCTCATGGGCGAGGAGCTGGACCTGGATGACGAGATCGAACGCTACCGGGCACTGCTTGCGACCATTGCCGGCAAGGCCGCCGAAGCCCAGGCCCATGTGGCCCACACGTCCGATCAAATCGACGCTACCACTGCCAAACTGGAAGCCTTCAACCAGCGCATCGTGGACCTCAAACTAAAGCTCACCTCTGCCAGCGCCAACCTGAGCAACTGTGCCGACACGCTCCGGCGTCTAAAGGACTTTCAGGCCGACGGCATCCGGCGTCTCGAGCAGCTCTCCCAGGACATTGCCGCCAAGCGGGAAAAGATCCGCGGCATTGACGCGCGCCAGGAGATCACCGGGCAAAAGCTGGCCGTCCGGTACGAGCGCCTCAAGGAGATGGAGAGCCGACTGGACGCGGATGAAAAAGCCTTCGTTGAAATCGACGCCCGGTTGAAAGCGCGCGACACCCAGGTTTCGCGCATCCAGGCCGAACGCGAGCAGCTGCAGCGCAAAATTGGCATCCTGGAGATGGACCTGGCCGAAAAGCGGATCACGCGCGAGCATCTGGAGAACCGTTCGCGGGAATACTATCACTGCGCCATCGCCGACCTCAAGCCGGCCGGGGGCTCGGCAGCGGTGACATCGGATCCAGACGAGGCCTGGGATCCCGAAAAGATGGAAAAGAAGCTGGCGGCCATCCGCCAGAAAATCGCCGTCGTCGGCGACGTCAACCTGGAGGCCATCGGGGAGTTCGAGGAACAGAAAGCCCGCCACGATTTTCTGTGCGAACAGCGCGACGACCTGGTCAACGCCATCGAGGGCCTGCACAAGGTGATCCGCAAAATCAACCGTATCACGCAGGAACGATTCCTGGACACGTTCGCGCGGATCAACGAAAAACTGGCCGAGGTCTTCCCGCGGCTGTTCGAGGGCGGCAGCGCCCGGCTGGAGCTGACCCATCCCAACGAGCCTCTGGAAACCGGGGTGGAGTTCATGGTACATCCGCCGGGAAAGAAGCTGACCCGCATGAGCCTGCTTTCCGGAGGTGAAAAGGCCCTGTCGGCCATCAGCTTCATCTTTTCCATTTTCCTGCTCAAGCCGGCATCGTTTTGCCTCATGGACGAAATCGATGCGCCGCTGGACGATGCCAACGTCACGCGCTTCAACAACTTGATGAAGGTAATTGGCCGGCAGTCCCAGATCATCATGATTACCCACAACAAAAATACCATGGGATTCGCCGAAACGCTGTTTGGCATCACCATGGAGCAAAAAGGGCTCTCCAAGGTGGTCTCGGTCAACCTGGAGCGCCACAACCGTTCCCAAGCGCTGACCGCCGCCTGAAGCGGCTGTGGTCGAACCATCAACAATAGCGGGATAGCGATGGCATTGAACTGGTTTAAGAAGAAAAAAGACCCGCAGCAACCCACCGACGCACCGGAGGCAACCGACGGCGAACGGGAGCGGTCGCCGTCAATACAAGGAGATGCCGACGCCTCTGCCCGCCAAGGGCCGGCCGCTTCGGCACCGAATCAGGCGACACCGCCGGCCGCAAAGGTGGATTCAGGGGCAGCGATGGTTCCGTCGCCACATGCCGAACCGCCGCCCGCCGACCCTGCCGAGAAGAGCGGCCCGGGCCTGTTTTCACGGTTGAAATCGGGTCTTTCCAAAACCCGCGAGTTTTTGACCACGGACATCGACGATCTGTTTCTGGGCAAGAAGCTGGTCGACGACGACATGATCGAAGCGTTGGAAGAGCGCCTGATCACCGCGGACATGGGCGTCCAGACCACCATGGCCATCATGGCCCGCATATCTGGCAAACGATCGCGTATCGCCGGGCCCGAAGCCTTGAAAAGTATGCTCAGAGCGGAAATTCTGTCCTATTTCGACAGCACTGCCCCAGCGGCATCGCCGGGTGCGGTCAAACCGCATGTGGTCATGGTGGTGGGGGTCAACGGGGTCGGCAAGACCACGACCATCGGCAAACTGGCGGCCCATGAAGCCGGCAAGGGCAAAAAGGTGTTGATTGCCGCCGCCGATACCTTCCGGGCCGCCGCCATTGAACAGATTGCCATCTGGGCCCAGCGGGCCGGTGCAGACATCGTTCGGCACAAGGATCACGCCGACCCGGCAGCGGTCGCCTACGACAGCATCGATGCGGCCGTCTCCAGAGGGGTTGACACCGTTTTCGTGGACACCGCCGGCCGCTTGCACACCAAGGTCAACTTGATGGAAGAGATCAAGAAAATTCAGCGCACCCTGGCCAAGCGGCTGCCCGGTGCCCCGCATGAGGTCCTGCTGGTGCTCGATGCCACGACGGGCCAAAATGCCCTGTCACAGGCCAAGATGTTCGACGAAGCCCTGGGCGTGACCGGGATCGCCCTGACCAAGCTGGACGGCACGGCCAAGGGTGGCATCGTGGTGAGTATCTGCAGCGAACTGGATGTCCCGTTAAAATATATCGGCGTGGGCGAAGGGGTGGCGGACCTGCAGGTGTTCGATCCGGAGCAGTTTGTCACGGCGCTGTTTTAAAAGCCCACCAGCTGATTGCCGACCTTGCGGTAGAGCCCCAGACCGATCATGCTCGATTTTTTGATGCGGTTGGCCGACTCGAAGGCCTGAATGGTCGCCAAGGCCCGATCGTCCATGCCGGGCAGCGCCACCACCGGGGAGATGCGTTGTGCGGGCGGTTTGCCCAGCTGGGATCCGGTCAGTTCGGTCACGGTCAAGATGCCTAAAAGCGTGTAGCGGTGGGTCGCACCGGCCAGTACGTCCATGGTCGGCGTACTGCACCTGAGGTTGTTCAAGAAGAGGTCCAGCGGGTTGCGGGCCCATCGGTCGCTGAAGACCCAGCGGCTGATTTTCTGTGAATAGCCCGTCAGTCTGAAGTGATCGGCCCGTCGGTTGTTGATCACCGCTACCGCCGAAAATTCACAGGAGCGGCAATTGACCACGGTCGTGTCGCGGTTGTAGCTCAGATACTTCAGGTTCTGCGTTTCTTCGGGCATGCCACCGATGACGAGCACGTCTTTCAGCAGCGGGACGTTCGGGGTGACCACCCGTGTCACCGAATCAATCAGCGCATTGATATAATCCTTTTCCATCCTGCCCCCCGGTTCAGTTCAACTCCACCACATGGCACCGCTTTCATCTGTTAACTGACATTTCAGACAATCCCCGTCAACTGCTTTTTCCGGCCTGAAAAAGCGGCTGCCCACTTTTTCGGCTGGCGACAGGGACATCTCACACCCCAGGACCCGCCCGGCCGCGCCCCCTGATTCGATCCGTTCAAGCTCCCGGAAATGGGTTTGAAAGGGAGTGCGGCATGCAGGTGGCCCTTTGGTGCGAATCAGCGGTGGCGGTCGACCCCGATTTGCGGGCACATGTCGGCCACCGGGCAGCGGCTGCAAAAGGGAGAGACCGGCCGGCACAGCACCTGGCCAAAGGCCACCAGCAGCTCGTTGTAGCGGATCCAGTGTCGCCGGGGCAGCTTCTTGCGCAAGGCCATTTCTGTTTTGTCCGGGGTCTTGGTGTTCACGTAGCCGATGCGGTTGCTGATCCGGTGGACATGGGTGTCCACACAGATGGCCGGAATCTTGAATCCCTCCACCAGGACCAGGTTGGCGGTCTTGCGCCCCACGCCCGGCAGGGCCGTGAGCGCCTCCAGGGTATCGGGCACCTTTCCGTCGTAACGGTCCAGCAGGATCTGGCATATGGTCAGCAGTCGTTTGGCCTTGGTCGGGTAGAACCCCACCGGGTAGATCAGGGTTTCGATTTCAGCGGGGGTCAGTTCGCGCATGGTCGCGGGGGTATTGGCCGCGGCCAACAACCGCTCGGCGGCTACGGCGGTGACCTCATCTTTGGTGCGCAATGACAGCACGGTCGAGACCAGCAGCTCGAAGGGCGTCGCCCCGCGGTGGGCGATCAAGGTGATAATCGGCGGATTCCACCGGCGATAATCGGACGCGATGGCGGCAACAAAACGGTCGATGTCGATGGTGCGCTTACGGGGCATGGCATTGGTCTTTCGCGTGGGTGCACCGGGCAGTGGCGAAACGGATGGGCATGCATACACCGCCTGCCGGCTCAGGTAAAGTCCCAAAACCGGATCCGGTCCCCGCGGCACATATGTAAATATAAAACTTTACATTGACATTTACATTAATTTTTCTATAATGCCCGCCATGCAACCCATGGATTCACTGAGAGGGCCCCGGACACCCCGGCTGACGGCCGGCCAGCAGCGGCTTTTCGATTACCTGCAAAACGTTCTCACGCGTACCGGCCGCACCCCCAGCCTGCGCCGGGCGGCCCGGGACCTGGGGATCAGCCACGCCGCCGTTTCCCAGGGGCTGAAACTGCTCGAGCACAAAGGGGTGGTCAAACGTCAGGGCCGCTACAGCCGCACCCTACACCTGCTCGACCCCACCGGCCAGACGGCGGCGGCGCAACGCTGGATCGAGGTGCCGGTTGTGGGCCGGGTCACGGCCGGCCTGCCCCTTTACGCCCAACAGGAGTGGGAGGGCAGCCTGGTGCTGGACGGCAGCCGGTACCGCGGTCAGTCGCTTTTCGCCCTGCGGGTACAAGGAGACTCCATGCAAGGAGCCGGCATCCTGGACGGCGACCTGGCCGTGTGCACAGCGCGCCAGTATGCCGAAAACGGTGAAATCGTCGTCGCCCTTATCGACGGCGAAGAGGCCACGGTCAAACGCTTTGTCCGCCACCGGAATCACGTGGAGCTGCGACCGGAAAATCCCGACTACCCGGTGATGCGCTACGGGTTCGACGAGGTGCTGATTCAAGGCCGGGTCATCGGGATCCAGCGGGTGCTCGTGTAAGGGCTTCACAAGGAAACGACTATTTTTTTGCAGATGACGCCCATGAAAATTGAAGGTGGTGACGAGTCGGGCCGAATCCTGGTGGGAACCAGCGGCTACGCCTACAGCGAATGGGTGGATGCCGGCTTCTATCCCCCGGGCACCGGCACCGCCCGGATGCTGGCACACTATGCACGCGTATTCCCTGTTGCCGAGATCAACTATACCTGGTACCAGATGCCCAAGGCCCCGGCCGTGGAGCGGATGCGCCGCAAGGCCCCCGAGGGCTTTGGTTTTGCCGCCAAGCTGACCCGCTCCCTGACCCACGCGGTGGATCCTGCCGGATGGCCGGCCCAGGCGGCCTTGTACCGGGAAGGCATCGCGCCGCTGGCGCAGTCGGGCCAACTGCTGGCCGTACTGGCGCAGCTGCCGCCGTCTTTCCGACGCACCCCGGACAACCGCCGCTATCTGGCCCGGCTCCTGGACGCCCTTGCGGGCCTGCCCCTGGCCGTGGAGTTCCGCCACGTCTCCTGGGCGGCCCAACCGGTTTTCGATGCCCTGGCCGCCCGTCGGGTGGCCCTGGCCTGTGTGGATGTGCCGGCGCGGCTGGACCTGTTCCCGAGCCTGGCCATCGCCACCAACCCGGATCTGTTCTACATTCGTTTTCACGGCCGCAACACCGCCGGCTGGCGGTCGGGCAGCCTGCAAAAACAGTTCGACTACGATTACAGCGATGCGGAACTGGCCCAGTGGTCGCGGGTGCACATCCCCGAAATGGCCCGGCAGGCGCGTACCGGGGTCATCTTCTTCAACAACCACGTCCGCGGCCAGGCACCCAAGAACGCCCGGATGCTGATGGGACAACTGGCCGATGGAACGCGCGATCGTTCACATTAACGTGGCCGACTTCGCCGTCGCCGTGGAGCGGGTGCTGGACCGCCGCCTGGCCGCCCGCCCGGTGATCGTCGCCCCCCAAGGGACCGCCCGGGCGGCGGTGTACGACATGAGCGAAGAGGCCTTTCAGGCCGGGGTGCGCAAGCAGATGCCCCTGAGCCGGGCCATGCGCCGCTGCCGGGAGGCCCGGGTGCTGGCACCGCGCCCGGACCGTTACCGCCAGGCCATGGCCCGCATGCTGAAATCGGCCCGGCCCTGCTCGCCCCTCATCGAACCGGGCGACGACGATGGGCACCTGTTCGTGGACGTCACCGGAACCAGCCGCCTACTGGGGCCGCCGGTCGATGTGGCCTGGCGGTTGGGCCGCCGGATTCGACAGGATCTGGGTCTGGCGCCGATCTGGTCGGTGGCGACCAGCAAGCTCGTGGCCAAGACCGCCACCCGACTGGTCAAACCCCTGGGGGAATATATCGTGGAGCCCGGCGACGAAGCCGCCTTTCTGGCACCCTTGCCCATTGGCCTGGTCCCCGGCATCGAATCCGGCGATCTGGCCCGATTGAACGATTTCAACATTACCCGGGTGTTTCAGGCCGCGGCCCTTGGCAGCGAAGCGATGCAGATGCTTTTCGGCCGCCGGGGGGCGCTTATCCACGACTGGCTGCACGGTATCGACCCGTCGCCGGTGCGCCTGCTGAATCGGCCGGCGCTGCGAATCGTCGAATCCTGGGAATTCGGTGAGGATACCAACGACCGGTATCAGGTAGAGCGCGGCCTGTACGGACTGATCGAACGCACCGGCCGACAACTGCGGCGGCGCGCACTGGCCGCCCGGCGGATCGGCCTGGCGCTGGCGCACACTGACGGCGTCCGCCGAATTCGCCAGGCCACGGCAGCGCCGGCCACGGCCAACGATGATGCGCTCTTCGTCCATGCCTGCCGGGCGCTCGATCTGGCCTGGACCCGGCGGGTCCGCCTGCGGCGCATGACCCTGATCAGCGACCGTCTGACCTATCCACCGGCCCAGCGCCAGCTGTTTGAGCCCGAGCGAACCGCGGCTGCAAAGCAGGACCGGTTGATGGCGGCCACGGATCGAATTCGAGACCGTTTTGGCCACGGTGCACTGGCCATGGGGCGGATGTTGACGATTTAGGCTCACGATCCGACGATTGCAGCGGAACCCGGCGGTACACCGTCACACCACCGACGACCAAGGAGAGAGAACATGCCAGACGCCCCTTACCGCCTGGGCATCGATTTGGGCGGCACCAAAATCGAGGTCATCCTGCTCGACCGGCACGGCAACCGCCTGCTCCGGGAGCGTATGGCCACACCGCGGGACACGAACAAACTCACCGAATACGCCAAGATTCTCGACACCGTCCACAAGCTGATCCGCGGCACACTGGATCAGGTGCCGCAAGGGGAGGCCTGCACCGTCGGCGTCGGCATTCCCGGTGCCCTCGACGCCCGCACCGGGCGGGTCCAGAACGCCAACACCACCGGCCTCGTGGGCCATCCTTTCCAGCGGGACCTGGAGCGGCTCCTGAGCCGTCCCGTTGGCATGGAGAACGACGCCAACTGCTTTACCCTGGCCGAAGCCCGCCAGGGTGCCGCCGCGGGCTACCACCTGGTGTTCGGCATCATCATGGGCACCGGCTGTGGCGGTGGTATCAGCATCGGCGGACGCATCCGCACCGGCCGGCACCGCATCAGCGGCGAGTGGGGTCACCTTTCCGTGGATCCGTCCGGCCGGCCCTGCTACTGCGGCAACCGGGGATGCGTGGAAACCAAAATCAGCGGCGGCGGCCTGGCCCACGACTTTTTCGAACGAACCGGTCGGCAGCTCACCCTGGCACAGATCACCACCGCCCACCGCCGCGGCGGCGACGCCCAGTGCACGGCCGCCTTCGAACAGTTTATGGATGATTTCGGCCGTTGTCTGGGCGGTCTGGTCTCGATCCTCGACCCCGATGCCGTGGTGCTGGGCGGCGGCCTCTCCAATATCGACGAGCTTTACACCATCGGCTTGGAACAGGTGCGCCGCTACGCCTTCCACGACCGTCTCGAAACCCCGATTCTGAAAAATCAGCTGGGCGATTCGGCCGGTGTCATTGGTGCCGCCTGGATCGGAAAATAGACCTTAACCCCCAACCGCATCTTGCGGTCCCGGCCGGTGTTCCCGCGCGGCTGAAACCGTCGATCTGGCGCTCCCACGCCGCCGGTTTCAACCCCCCGGTGGCCTTGACCTGAGCCATGCGCAATCCATTCGTTCCCCTTGCCGTTCGATCCCACTACAGCCTCATGCGGGGTACTGATTCACCGGACGCCATCTGTCGGGCGGCCCGCCGGATGGGCTACGACCGTCTGGCCCTCACCGACACGGACACGCTTGCCGGCCTGTGGAAATTTTTGTACGCTTGCCGTGAGGAGGGCCTCACGCCCATCGTGGGGGCCGAAATCACCGATCCAAAAAAAGGCCACCGTGCCGTCTGCCTGGTCAAGGATGCGGCCGGCTATGCCAACCTGTGCCGCCTGATCACCCGCCGCCAACGGGATCCGGCCTTCGACCTGTCCACCGCCCTGCCCCGCCGGTCAGCCGGCCTGCGGGTGCTCACTGCCCAGGCCGACCTGTTGAGCGCCTGGCACCACGCCGGCGTTCATACGGCCGCGGCCCTGCCGCGCCGACCGCCCTCCCCCTTCGACCCGCTGGTCCAGCACGCCAAACGCCGGGGCATACCCTTGGTGGCCACCCCGGACAGTTTTTTCATCCGTCCGGGCGGATTCGAACTGCACCGCCTGCTGCGGGCCATCGCCGGCAACACGGCCCTCTCCCGGATCGCACCTGCTGACACGGCCGCCGCGGATGCCTGGCTGGCTCCGGCGGCGGTCTACGGCCGCCGGTTCGCACACTGTCCCGAGGCCCTGGCCAACACCGTCAGCCTTGCCGACGAACTGGCCTTCAGCGGTCCCGATTTCGGCCGGGTCATGCCGCCCGGGCCCGACGCGACCGGGCCCCGTGCCGACGCGTACCTGCGCCGGGCTGCCTATGCCGGGGCCCACGACCGCTATGGGCCGCCGTTGGCCGAAAGCGTGGTGGAACGATTGGAACACGAACTGACCGTGATTGCCGCCATGGGATTTGCGACCTATTTCCTGGCAGTCAAATGGATCGTCTCCCAAAGTCCGCGCACCTGCGGCCGCGGATCGGCAGCGGCCTCCCTGGTGGCCTACTGCCTGGGCATCACCAATGTCTGCCCGGTCAAGCACAAGCTTTACTTCGGCCGTTTTCTCAACCCCGGGCGGACGGATCCTCCCGACATCGATGTGGATTTCGCCTGGGACGAGCGCGATACGGTCATCGCCGGTGTGCTCAATCGCTTCGCCGGCACCGCGGCCATGGTGGCCAGCCATGTTCTGTTTCAGCCGCGCATGGCCCTGCGGGAAACCGCCAAGGTGTTCGGCATGCCCGAGGCCGAGATCGGCCGGATCACCCGGCGCCTGCCCTGGTTCTGGCACCGGGGGGAGCTGGATGCGGGCCTGATGGATAACCTGAAATCCCGTCCGGAGACGCGCCACCTGGATTTCGCGCAGCCCTGGCCGCAGATCGTGGCCTTGGCCCAGCGCCTGATCGGCACCCCCCGCCATCTTTCCGTGCACCCCGGCGGCGTGGTCATCACCCCGGGCCCCATCGACGCTTACGTGCCTGTCGAAACCGCTTCCAAAGGCGTGCCGGTCATCCAGTGGGACAAAGCGGGGGCCGAGGATGCCGGCCTGGTCAAGATCGACCTGCTGGGCAACCGCAGCCTGGGCGTCATCCGGGACGCGCTGGCCAACATGGAGGCCAACGGCATCTCCTTCGACGAAGGGCGCTGGGCACCCGAGGACGATCCCGCCACCCAGGAGACCATCGCCGCGGGGCGGACCATGGGCTGCTTTTACATCGAGAGCCCGGCCATGCGGCAGCTTCATCAAAAAGCCGGCCGCGGCGACTTCGAGCACCTGGTGATCCACTCCTCCATCATTCGCCCGGCGGCCAACACCTACATCCAGGAGTACCTGCGGCGCCTGCACGGCGGTCGCTGGGACCCCCTCCATCCGCTGCTGGACGAGGTGCTGGCCGACACCTTCGGCATCATGGTCTACCAGGAGGACGTCTCCCGGGCCGCCGTGGCCCTGGCCGGCTTTTCCGATGCCGACGCCGACGGCCTGCGCAAGATCATCGCCAAAAAAGACCGCCGGCGGCAGCTGCGCGACCTTCGTGACCGTTTCATGAGCCGGGACTGCCAGGCAGGGGCTATCCCCGGATCAGGCCGATGCCGTCTGGCAGATGATGATGAGTTTTTCGGGCTACTCCTTCTGCAAACCCCACAGCGCTTCCTACGCCCGGGTCTCTTTCCAGGCGGCCTTTCTCAAGACCCATTACCCGGCCGAATTCATGGCCGGGGTCATCAGCAACCAGGGCGGATTCTACAGCACCTTCGCCTATGTCTCCGAAGCCCGGCGCCTGGGGCTGGCGATCGACCCGCCGGACGTCAACGCCAGCCCGATCCGACTGGCACGGCCGGGGCAGGCGTCTGCGGGTGGGCCTGATGGCCATTGGCGGGTTGAGCCAGGCCACCATGACGGCCGTCACGGCCTGCCGGCGCACATCCCGCTTTGCCAACATGGCCGATTTCCTCGAACGCGTCCGGCCGGAGGAAGACGAAGTCCGGGCCTTGATTCACTGCGGCGCTCTGGACACCATCGATCAGGGCTATTCACGGACCCAGTTGCTCTGGATCTTGGCCTGCCGGCAGGCGCAGCGGCGGCAGCGTCGGGGACAGGCCGATCTGTTCGGACCGCGCACCGCGGCCTTGGCGGCGCCGGCGCCGCCGGTGCTGTTGCCCACCGATACGCTCACGCGCCTGCGCCGGGAGTTCGCTGTGCTCGGCTTTTTGTGCGACCGGCATCCGATCACCCTTTTCGCCGCCGCTATCGCAGGCATGAACGTCGTCAACGCCGACCGCCTGCCGGGCCTGATCGGCCGGCGGGTGCAACTGGCCCTCTGGCTGATCACCGGCAAGGTCGTCCACACCCGCCACGGGGATCCCATGCAGTTTCTGACCTTCGAAGACGAAACCGGCATTGTGGAGACCACCTTTTTCCCCGAGGCCTACCGCCGCTTTTGCCACATGATCGAACGCAGCCGACCCTACCTGCTGACCGGCACGGTGAAGGCGGACTGGGGTGTTGTAACGCTTGACGTGGAGCGGGTGGCGGTGATTATCGGCCGACAGACAACTGACCGCTCAAAGACGCGAACCGCTTGAGGGTCGGTGTCGATCCGGCCGCGGCACCACCCGGCAATCCGTTGGGCACTTACTTGGCGGCCCGATTGAGGGCGCGTTTCAACGCGGTGGTGATTTTTCGGGCCGGCCAGGCCGTCAGCGACCATCCGATAGCCATGATCATCAACCAGACCATGACCTCGGCAGCCTGGCTCATGTCCCGGCCGCGGGTCGTCATGGGACCCAAAACGACTGCACAAATAAAGCCGGCGGCAATCCGCCAGGTGTCGTCGGAAAAAATCAGGTAGAAGAAGAGGTAGGATGCGGTGATGGGTCGTTTTTGCATGTACTCTCCCTGTTCGTGGCGCGCTTGGGAGCAGGGACGTTCAGGGGCACCGTTCCAGGCAGTCCAATACGGCCTGGCAATTGCCGGATGCGGTCGCCAGCAGGTGCTCATCGATCCGTTCGCCGTTCAGGTAGTCGTTCAGATAAAATTTTTCGCCGCTGGCCTTGTACAGTCGTCCACCGGCCGCCTCTACGATCATGCGCGTCGCGGCCAGATCCTGAAAGGTTTCGTTGGCGATAACGGCAACGTCGGCTCGCCCCATGGCCAGGTAGCACAGGTGTGCCCCGGTGCACCCCAGGTTCCTGACTTTTCCGGGAAAGCGGGAGATGTAGTACCGGTGAAACCTCGAAAAGGTGAACATCAGGCTTTCGTCGTCGATCGTGCGATCGTCGACCATCTGAATCGGTTTGTCCCCCCAAAAAGCGCCGCGACTGGCCCGGGCATGGAAAAGGTCACCGGTGGCGGGCATGTAGTAGGCGCCGAAGACCGGCCAGAAGTTTTCCAAAAGCGCCAGCGACAGCCCCCAGACAGGTATCCCGGCCTGGTAGTTGTCGACCCCGTCAATGGGATCGAAGATCCACAGATACCGGCGGCTGTCATGGGTGTAGGAAGTATCCAGGGTCCTGCTGGTGAACATGCAGTGATCAGGGTACTGCCGGTTCAAAGCGTCCTGAAAGCACTGGCCGATCTGCAGTTCCGCCCGGGTGACCAGGCGCTCATCGAATTTCACCGACGCTTTGCCCTGGCCGAAGCTGTCCATTGCCGCTGCTCCGGCAGTCCGAATGGCATCGATGGCAAATTGCGTCAAGGAATCAATCCCGTGGACCGGCGCTTGTATCATGTCACCCCCCTGAATGTCGATACGTCGCTAAGATGATAATCCGGCAGTTGGACACTGCAGGCTCCGGCCCCGGATAAATGGCCGGGAGGAGACGCCGCCGCGCCCACGCGCGATCCGGCTGGCAACGGGATTGCCGGTGCAATGGCTGACAACGGCGTCGGGTGTGGTTTCAAAAGATGGCGACGGTGTAATCGGTTTGGCCGTGGGTGGGAAGCGACCGGGTGTGCGCCCGGTGCGCCAAGGATAGGCTCGGGCGGTGCCGCCTACTTCTTCGACGAGGCATACCCGTCCGCATACCATCCGCCACCTTTGAGCTCGAAGCTGCAGGCGGACAGTATTTTCTTGGCCTTTTTACGGCATTTGGGACATTCAACGGTTTTGGTATCCATGCGCACCAGCGCTTCCGTAACCTGACCGCAATCACACTCGAATTCATACACCGGCATTGGTATTCCCTTTCCGAATCGGGCGGGCGACATGTCAAGACAGCCTGCAACCACTCACTTTTGGGGCCAACTTAGTTCTGTTTTCGGATTCTGTCAAGCCCGGATCACGAGAATGGGTATGCACCCGAACCATCGACGATCGGCGTCCCGTCAGCCATGGGCCGGACGTCCGCCGATCGTCGAAAGGGGCAGGTGCTCCTTATTGGCGATCGATGGTCAGGACCACATAGCCGGCGTTGCGCCGCTTGACCAGCAGTTGAATGCTGTCGCTTTTTTCATGCTGTTTCATCAGCTGGGCGAAGCTATCGCGATCCTTGACGACGCCGCGGTTGATCTCCTTGATGATGTCGCCGGGCCTGACATCGGCTTCCTGGGCCAGGCTGCCGTCTTTGACATCGGTGACCAATACGCCGCTTTCACCGCCTTCGATCCCGAAACGGCGGGCAATCTCCGAATCCAGATTGGTCACTTCGATTCCCAATTCATCATCGTCCCTGGTTTGCAGAGCGACGGTTTTCTCATCATCGTCACGCTTGGCCAATGTGACCGTCACGGATTTTGTTTTGCCGTCGCGAATCAGATTGAGCGTGGTCTTGTGTCCCACTTCGGTGTTGGCAATCAGGTTGGACAGTTCCCGACCGGTCGAGACCGATGTGCCGTCCACAGACAAAATAATGTCATTGACCTGAACGCCGGCCTTGTCAGCCGGATCGCCTTCAAAAACCTGGGTCACCAGCACGCCGGCCTTGGCCTTCAATCCATAGTAATCGGCCAATTCGGGGGTCAAATCCTGGATCCCCACGCCCAGCCACCCCCGGGTGACCTCGCCCTTGTTCTTGAGTTGCTCGATGATTCCCCGGGCCAGATTGACCGGAATGGCAAAACCGATGCCCTGTCCACTGGCAATGATGGCCGTGTTGATGCCGACCACCTCGCCTTTCATGTTGAGCAGGGGGCCGCCGCTGTTGCCCGGATTGATCGAGGCGTCCGTCTGGATGAAATCGTCATAGGGGCCTGAACCGATGATGCGCCCCTTGGCACTGACGATGCCGGCCGTCACGGTCTGCTCGAGGCCAAAGGGGCTGCCGATGGCCACCACCCAGGTGCCCACTTTCAGATTGTCGCTGTCGCCGAATTTGAGGGGCTGGAGCTTCTTGGCCCCGCTGATGCGAATCAGGGCCAGGTCCGTCTTCGGATCGCGTCCCACCAGTTCGGCATCGAACTCCTTGTCGTTGGACAAAATGACCTTGATCTGGTCGGCGTCTTCGATCACGTGGTTGTTGGTCACGATGAACCCGTCGGTGTCGATCAGAAAACCGGAACCCAGGCTGCGCTGCTTGAAATCGCGCTGATGGCCATCGCCTTGAAACGGCCCGAAGAATTCATCGAAAGGATTCCGGTCGCCGCCGAAGGGGTTGCCGAAAAAGTGCCGGAACACCGGGCTGCCGCCCTTGATGGTTTTCACGGTACGGATATTGACCACACCCGGCCTGGCGGCTTCGGCCAGGTCGCTGAAGCTTTCCGGGGTGTATAACGCATGCCCTTCCTTGACCGCCGGCGTGGCCGTCCACCAAAATGACGCCACGCTCAGCACCATGAAAAAAAGCAGTCGGGTTGGCATTCTCCTTTTAACGTTGACCATCACGGATCTCCTCATCTATCGTTGATTTTTGAAGCTGATTTTTTTCTTTCCACGTCAACAGGTTGGCGTGAAAATAATCCAGCAGGATTACGCCAAGATGACGCAAACGTTATCAAATGGTAATGTTGGTGGTCCCCATGGGCTCAACATCCCTATGCCAAAATTAACCTAGGCTAATACGGCACTAACCACCTCCTTCTTAAATCAGCATTGGTTTTGTGGCTGTTGCCGATGGAGTGATTCATTGTGAACCGGGTCGTATGTCCCATAACATCAATGGGAAAGAAGGAGGCGTGGGGATGAAATCATGGCTAAGGCGTGCAATGGTGGCACAGCTGGTAATAGGGTTCGCTTTTGGGATGATGGCGGCGAACGCATTTGCCGAGGATATGAGTGTGTCCGAGGAGATCCTGGAGATCCTCAAGGAGAAAGGTGAAATATCGGATGCGCAGTACCAAGAAATGAAAAAGAAGGCCGAATCCGAAAAAAACAGCCCGTCCTGAAAAGGCTACTGGAAGGACGGCCTGCGGGTAGAAAGCGCCGATCTGCTCAATCCCGAGGTGGCGCTGGTGTTCGGCCCCTTCTCGCTGCAGGGTGAATATTTCTGGACGAATACGGACGCCCCCGACGTCGACGACCCGTCGTTTACCGGCTGGTACGCCTTCGGCAGCTGGTTCGTCACCGGCGAGAGCCGCACTTACAACGACGGCGCGTTTGACCGCGTCAAGCCCACCAATAACTTCTACATCGGCCAGCCAGGCTGGGGCGCTGTCGAATTGGCGCTGCGCTACTCCGCGCTGGACCTGACCGACGGGGGCATCGAAGGCGGTGAGCAGCAGAATGTGACGGTTGGTATCAACTGGTACCTCAACCCCAGCTACCGCATCATGCTCAATTACGTGAATGCCAATACCGCATCGACGCGGCCCAGCGATTGATCCTCTACGGGGACACCATGCGCCAGCGCGGCAACACCTACCTGGAGCACCGGGCCAAGGGGTAGCCGCCGTTGCTGGTGGCCAATTTTGAATGCCTCAACCCAGCCAACACCATCTGGAACAAGCAGTACAACCTGTATGCGAAAGTCGACACCGAAGCGGCGCGATTTCTCCAATTCGAAACATGGTGGGGCGCTTTCTATATCATGACCGGTCATGACCCGGGCGTCCAGTGGCATCAAGGGGTTTTCCAATCTGATCCGCTGCGCCAGAAGACCATGCCGCTGGGCCGAACGGCTACCCTGGACGATATCGCCCAGATGGCCTTCAAGATCGTCAGCAATCCCTCCATCAACGGCGCCGTCTACCTGTGGGAAGCGTTTGCCGACGTCATCCGCGTGGGTGCCTTTTCGCTGGGCAAGGTCGGCAACAGCCTTGAGATCCTGGAACGTGAAATGGCCAAATCACCGCTGAGAACCAACGTGCGCAAGGAGGTCATCGCTACCCTGGCAGTCAGCGTTTTGGAAAACAGGTCCGTCGACGGTATGATCTACCCGATTGACACCGGGGTGCAAACTGTGGAAGCGTAGTAGCGACCATCCCAAATACGAACCGATTAACGAGACAGGAGGAACACAATGCTGGAGATCACAAATTCCGTGGCGGTCATTACGGGCGGGGGCGGCGGTATCGGCCTGGAAATCGCCAAATACTGGGTGCGCAATGGTGGCAAGGCGGTTATCGCCGATATTTCCGAGGAGCTGCTCACCCGCGCCGAATCGGAACTGACGGAACTGGGCGGCGACGTCCTGCCCGTGCTAACGAATGTCACCAATGAGGCGGACGCGGGCAAGCTGGCCGACGCGGCCATCGACAAATTCGGGCAGATCAACCTGGTGGCGCCCTTCGCCGGAATCATCCGCGACGCCATGATGGTGTCGCCGGACCGGGAGACCGGCAAGGTAACCCGCAAAATGTCCCTGGACGACTTTCAACTGGTCCTGGACATCAACCTGACCGGCGTGTTCCTGACGGTGCGCGAGTGTGCCGAGCGCATGATCAATCACAACTGCCGCGGATTGATCTGCCTGGTCTCGTCCACCGGATCTTTAGGAACGGCCGGGCAGATCAACTACGCCTCCACCAAGGCCGCCATGTCGGTCATGCCCAAGGTGATAACGGCCGAATTCTTCCGGCGCGGGTTGGCGGACAAAATCCGCTGCGTAGCCGTCGCACCGGGATACGTGGGCACCGCCATGGTCAAGGGGATGAACCAGAAGGCGTTGGACTACATCTTGGGCCAGGTGCCCATCGGGCGCTTGATCGAACCGGAGGAGGTGGCCCAGCTGGTGGGCGACATCTATCGCAACGAGGCTTTGGCCGGGGAGACATTCTTTATTCACGGCGGACTGCGGCTGGGGTCGAAAGGGTAAAAAAGGTTAATATGGAACATCGAGCATTTCTAAATGGTTAGCGTTCGATGTTCCATGTTCGACATTAATAAATAACTAGACCCGTTCCACGATCATGGCCATGCCCATGCCGCCGCCGATGCACATGCTGATCAGGCCGGTGGAAAGGCCTTCGCGCTGCATGTGATACATGCCGGTGACCATCTGGCGGGCGCCCGTGCAGCCGATGGGATGTCCCAAAGAGATGCCGCTGCCGAGTTGATTGGGCTTGTCGATTGGGATCTCAAGCTCGCGCATGCAACCGATGGCCTGGGCCGCAAAGGCTTCATTGAGTTCGATCAGATCCATGTCATCGATGGTCATGCCAGTGACCGACAACACCTTGCGCACCGCTGGAACGGGACCCAGCCCCATATAGGCCGGGTCCAGTCCGCCGGAGGCAAAGGCCCTGATCTTCACCAAGGGCGTCAACCCCAATTCCGCGGCCTTGTCGGCGCTCATCAGCAGCACGGACGCGGCGGCATCGTTGATGCCCGAGGCATTTCCAGCCGTAACCGTTCCGTCTTTTTTGAAGACCGGGCGCAGCTTGGCCATCTTCTCCAGACTGGTTTCCATGGGCCGTTCATCGGTGTCGAAAGTGATGGTTTCCTTGCGGGTTTTGATCTCAACGGGCACAATCTCGTCCGCAAACCACCCGTTCTGAATCGCCTTGAGGGCCCGCTGGTGACTCAATACGCTCAGCTCGTCCTGCTCCTGTCGGCTGATGCCGTATTTTTCGACGATGTTTTCGGCGGTGATGCCCATGTGGTAACCGTAAAAAATTTCGTACAGGCCGTCATACACCATCAGGTCGTGAATTTCAGCCACGCCGCTGACCGCCATGCGGTAACCCCAGCGGGCGTTGGGAAGGGACATGGGCACCATGCTCATGTTCTCCTGCCCGCCGGCCAGGACCACCTTGGCCTGTCCGCTCATGATGGCGGCGGCCCCGATGGCGATGGCTTTCAGTCCACTGCCGCACACTTTATTGATGCTCATGGCCGGCGTCTCCTTGCACAGACCGGCCTTGATCATGGCCTGGCGGGCCGGATTCTGCCCCTGGCCAGCCTGAAGGACGTTGCCCATGATGACTTCATCGATAACCAGCGGCGTTGCGCTCTCATCCCACGGCGCAGCCGCTTTTTCGAGTTCGATGCGCCCCTGGTCCTTGAGGCGGTTCGGAATGCCGCGCACCATCAGGTCGCTGAGAACCGGCCTCAGGTTGATTTTTCCCAGGGTTTCCCGCATCACGGCAGCGCCCAAATCGACTACCGGTGTGTTCTTCAGGGCGCCACCAAAACCGCCCACCGCCGTCCGCGACCCACTGACGATCACCACGTCCTTCATCTTCGCACCTCCTCGTTGGTTGCCGATTGAATAAACGGCTGTTAGTGCAATGCCAATCCTTTCACCGCCTCCCAGCCCGGCGCCACAACGGCAGGGCCGCATTCGGCAACGGAAGCGTCGGCTCGCTCTTCAAGAATCAATGGCGTCTATCTAGCAAAACGGCGATGGACACCAACCCCATTCCCAGAAGGATCATAAATACCGAATCAGGCATTTCAAGGCTCTTATTATCTGTTATGTTCGATCCGCTTTCAAGGTAATATTAATTTTGTTGGAGTAGTCGCTGGTTAGTTGGTCGTTGGCAACCCGAAAGGTTGCCGATGGTGGACCGGCGGCGCATCGCCTGGCGATGATTGGGCACAGCGTGACCATTGCGCGAAAAGGTGTTGCAGGTCGCAACAACCCCATGGGCGTTGTCAGGCAGCTTGTGCTTTCAGGTGGATGAATCAAACCGCAAGCGCACATGCGCTAAGGATTATTCGGCAGGTGGTTTCGGCATGACGCCAGCAAAGTAGGCTTCCACGCTGGTCAGGCCGTCGTTCACAAACTGTTGCGTGTTCTGGCGGCATTGTTTGATGACCATCCCCCATTGATCGGCCGCATCGCTTGTCCAATCGTTGACACCCAATCGGTTCGCCCAGTACTTGCCGGAATGTTCGGCGCAGTCATGCAACAGGGCCATGGTGTCGAAGATGTTGTTGAGAGACCGTTTTTGAAGCAGGACGTAATCTTTTGCAATGGTAGCAACATCCATAAGTTGCCTCCTTCGGACAGGTTGTCTATGGGCTGAAGGCGAAGTTGTCTTCCCTTTTGTTCAACGTCTTTACAAACCTGCCGCACCTGCGCTCTGGATTCCTCAGATCACAACCTTACAAAACCAGTAAACATGATATCCAGGCACCGGTCAAATTAGAATTCAATTAGGATCTCGATTAAAAAAATCGTCCGTTTCCTAACCAATTTCTAACTTGTATGTGTTTTATCAACGCCGTTAAGCATTGGACCAACGCCGTCACGCATCCCAAATCCCGTTGGAACCATGTTCCGGAACAACCATTCAGATTGGAGCGAACGATGACTACCCCAACCGAATCCGATACACCTCCCGCGATCGACCCGAACGACCCCGAATGGTATCTGAACCGCGAATTGACCTGGCTGTCGTTCAACCAGCGCGTGTTGAACGAAGCCGGGGATGACCGCAACCCGCTCCTGGAACGTGTTTTCTTTGTCGCCGTGGTCGGCTCAAATCTCGACGAATTCTTCATGAAGCGCATCGGCGGCCTCAAACAGCAGGTGGGTGCCGGCGTGAAAAAATGCAGTGTGGACGGCATGCTGCCCCAGGAGCAGCTTGACGTCTGTCATCAACGCTACCGGGAGATATTGATCGAACGCCAGCAGATTGAGGAACAACTCCATCAACAGCTCCAGGAGCAGCATATTTGTTTCCGGCGCTACGACGATCTCACGCCCCGGCAGCAAAAGGAGATGGACGAATACTTCAAACGCGAGGTCTTTCCCCTGATGACCCCCCAGGGCATCGACCCGGCCCACCCATTCCCCTTTATATCCAACCTATCCATCAACCTGCTCGTGGAGACCGGTGAACCCGCCTCCAAACGCGTGTTTCTGAACCGCGTCAAAGTTCCCAACGGCGTCGGCATCCCGCGGTTTATCCAAGTCGGTCAGAAAAACCGCTACATCACCTTCGAAGATCTGGTGGCCAACAATCTCGAAGATCTCTTTCCCGGCCTGGAGATCCTCCGCAGCGAACTGTTCCGGGTCACGCGCAACGCCGTCACCGAGCGAGCCGAGGAACAGGCCAATGACCTGTTGGCCGTCATCGAATCGGCCCTTCGCGACCGCAAGTTTGCCGACATTGTCCGCCTGGAGGTTGTCGCGGACATGCTGCCCCAGCACCGGGGTATGCTGGCCTTTGAACTGGGTATCCACGAGCACCATGATGTCTTCGAGATCCTGGGCTTTTTAGCCAAACGAGACCTGATGGAAATTTACAAAATCGATCGTCCTGATCTGCACTACCCGATCCATCAGCCCTGCGACCACGCCCAGCTGGTAATGGACGACCCCAACATGTTTCACATCATTCGCAAACAGCAGTCGATCCTGCTCCAGCACCCGTATGAGTCGTTCGACACGTCGGTCGGGCTTTTTCTGGAACAGGCCAGCACCGATCCGAAAGTCCTGGTGATCAAAATGACGCTCTACCGCACCGGCTCGCACTCGCGCATCATCCAGCATCTGATCGACGCGGCCCAGAACGGCAAGCAGGTGGCCGTGGTGGTCGAGCTGCAGGCCCGTTTCGATGAATCGGCCAATATCAAATGGGCCCAGGCCCTTGAAGAGGCGGGCATTCACGTGACCTACGGGGTGGTCGGCCTGAAAACCCACAGCAAGGTGATCTTCGTGGTCAGGCGCGACTACAACGGCCTGCAGCGCTACGCCCACGTCGGCACCGGCAACTATCACGCCGGAACGGCGCGCCAGTACAGTGACCTGGGGTTGCTCACCAACGATCCGGCGATCTGCGAGGACCTGAACGAACTCTTCAACTACTTGACCACCGGTTACGCACCGGCGCGGCACTACCGCAAAATTCTGCCATCACCGAACATTCTCAAAAAAGGGCTGCTGACCAGGATCGAACGGGAGATCGAACGTCACACGCCGGAGCAGCCCGGATTGATTCAATTCAAGACCAATGCGCTGGAAGACAAAAACATCACCCGGGCGCTGTACCGGGCATCCCAGGCCGGCGTGCAGGTCGACCTGATCGTGCGCGACAGTTGCCGGTTGCGCCCGGGCATTCCCGGGTTGTCCGAGAACATCAAAGTGGTTTCCATCGTGGGTCAGTTTCTCGAGCACGCCCGCATCTATTACTTCAAGAACGGCGGTGACGAGGAGTATTTCATCGGATCGGCCGATCTGATGAAACGCAATCTCGAAGCGCGTGTCGAGGTGGTTGCCCCGGTAGAGGACAAGACCATGCAGTCGCGCCTGCGGGAGTTTTTAGACATTCAGACAAACAACCAGCGCAGTGTCTGGGACATGCAGCAAGACGGCACCTACGTTCAGCGCCGGCCTGGGCAGCAAGACGATCCGCGTACGGTCCATGAAATCATGATCGACCTGGCCGAAAGCCGGCTGGCGGCCTCCTCGGCAATCAAAAAAAAGAGAGCCGGCAAATCCGTCGGGCGCAAGCGAAACGTGGCCAGCAAGAGCGCGTAGCGGTTTCGCAGCTCCTCACCGCACACCGGCCAATCCAATTGGCGTTCAAGAAACAAAGGCTCACGAAGTGGTTTCGTAAGCCTTGTTTTGGTAACATCCGCCATCTGCGGGGGGTGCGATGTCCGGCATGCCATCACCAGTCGGCCGCCAGCGGTGGGCGGCAGGTCACGCCTACGCGGCAGCCGGCTTCGTTTTGGCGGCGGCACCCGGTTGCGGTGCGGCGGGCGGGCCGGCGAACAGGGTTTTGATCTCCGCCAGGCGCCGTTGTGCCTCCTCGCCCAGGGCGTCACCGGCGGTGGCGATTTCGACGATCATCTGGTACAGCTCGGGTCCGTGGTCCGGGTAACCGTCCAGCAGGGTGGGGATCGCCGCCACAGCCTGCTTGTCGTCCAGCAAGACCATGAAAAACTGCTCCCGAAAGGCCGCCTTGAATTCGGACAAGGGG
This sequence comes from uncultured delta proteobacterium, assembly GCA_963785365.1. Classification (GTDB taxonomy): domain Bacteria; phylum Desulfobacterota; class Desulfobacteria; order Desulfobacterales; family Desulfosarcinaceae; genus Desulfosarcina. The sequence continues at coordinate 467,696 of CAWAUZ010000004.1, forward strand.
CGCTGGTCATCCTGCTCGGCGCGAAGGCGGCGGATCACCTCGAAGCCGCGCTCATCGGCCTTGCCTTCGGGCAGACGCACATAGATCAATCCGCGCAGCAGGGCTTCGCGCGGGCCGCCCTGGTCGACCTTGGAGAGCAGTTTGGCCTTGCGATGGGCGATCAGGGCCAGGTGGTCCGGTTCCTGACCGGGACTACGGCGCGGCGGGGCGTCGGATGCTTGCATGCCCACCAGGGCCTGCAGCCAGGGCTGGCTGTAGACATCGAAAAAGAGCTGTTCAGTCAGCGTGTCCCGCCACTCGCGGTAGGCTTCCAGGCTCTGAATGATCAGGTCTGAAAAAAGGGTCTGCCACTGCCAGAAGGGGTTGGTCGGCGCCACCGCGGCCCGGTTCTCCTTGACCCAGCCGGCCATGGGCGGCAGCATCCGCATCATCGGGTTGCGGTCGGAAAACAGTTCGTAGCCCACACGCAGCGGGTGGCTGCGGCGCAGCCATTCGGCGCTTTGCTCCGTGGAGATGGCCCGCACCAGCGGCTGAGCGAAGGTCCGGTACATGCCGTGGGTGACCTCCGACAGGCGGGCCACGGTGGCAAAACAGCGCTCGTCCGCGCTGCTGTTGACCCCCAGGGCCCGGATGTCGTCGAGCGTGCGGCGTTCGAAAGCGGGAGATGTAGTCTCCGGTGACCAGATCCGGGTGGACGGTTTCGGCGGAGGTCTTTTCGATGACCGCCTCGTAGAGCCCGGGGGGCATGCAGTCGATGAAGTCGATGTTGCTGGCAAACTCGTAGTGCTCTTTCCTGGCCACGCCGCCGGAGACAAAAATGCCCAGATGACCGATGTGTTCGTGCACGGCGTAGATGATGGTCTGCCCGGAGGTGCGAATGTCGTCGACGCTGTCGTACAGGTCCAATATCCATCCCAGAGCCTGCTGCGGCGGGGTGATGTTGTCGCCCTTGGAGCAGAAGCAGATGATCGGCGCCCGAATGTTTCGCAGGTCGAAGCGCATGCCGTCCGAAGTGAGGATCTCGGCGGCGCTGAGTTTGTTGCCCACAAAGAGGTTGTCGACGATATACTGGATCTCGTCGCCGCTCAGGATGACATGACCGCCCCACCAGCGTTCGAAACCCAGGTAGCGGGGCACTTCCGAGTCGACCTTGGCGTAAAGGTTGTACTGCTTGGTCCACAAGGTGTTGGCCGGGTTGAGCAACTCGAAGTTCTGCACCAGCCAGGCGCCGTCGAACTTGCCGTTTCCCAGGTCGCTGACCAGAGCCGTCAGCCAGCTGCCGGCCAGCATCCCGCCGGTGTAGCGCATGGGGTTCTGCCCGCGCACGCCGGCCCAATAGGACAGCGGCGCCCCGGCTGCGATGATCGGTCCGCACAGGTCCGGGCAGGCGGCGGCCAGCATCATCACAGCCCAACCGGCCTGGCAGTTGCCGATCAGCACCGGTTTGCCGTCCGCTCGGGGATGCAAATCGATCACCCGCTGCAGAAAAACCGCCTCGCCGCGCATAACGGCCTCGATGGTCTGTCCGGCCTCGGGGTGCGGCGTAAATCCGATGAAATAGCAAGGGTGGCCGGCAGCCATGATCACCCCGATCTCGCTGTCGGCCTTGAAGCCGCCGATTCCGGGGCCGTGGCCGGCCCGCGGGTCGACGACCACGAAGGGCCGCTTGCGTTCGTCGGGGACGAGGCCCTCGGGGGGCTGGATCTTGACCAGTCCGTAGTTGATCGGCTCGGCCAGGGTGCGGCCATCGACAATCACGTCAAACTGATAGTTCAGGACGTTGGGGACCCGGCGCGCCATGTGCCGGTGGTATTGGTTGCCGCGCTGGCGCATGGCGTCCCAGTACAGTACGCTGCGCTGGCCGGCATCAACCAGGTAATCGTTCAGCGGATTCGATGCCCATTGGTATGCAAGGTGCTGATGATCCGTCATGTTGCTCCTCCTATTATAATCTGATTGTTGGTTGCCAATCGGCACAGGTCTTGACGCATGTAAAATCGTGCATTTTTTTTTACATCGGCAATATGCCGACGGAATGTTAGAAGAGAATTAGAATCGACCGGAGGTCAAAAAAAAACGGCCTGCCCCACGACGCCCGACAGGCCGCAAGGAAACCTGCTCATGATTTTTTTATCGCTGGATAGTTCGGTTTAAACAATCGGGCCATAGCGTCACTCCCATCTGGCACCGCCATCCGGTTGCCTGAAACACTGCGTTGCATCATCAACTTTTAGCAGATTCCTAACATCAACCTAATAATTTCCCACTAAATTCCGGATCGAGTTTTAGGTGCCGTTCAATTCAAGCAATACCGCAACCCAAAGGAGAATCCCATGAGAGTGAGAGTCGCTGTTCGATGTGTTGTCGTGTTCGCCGCCCTGACCCTGTTGCTGGCGGGGCCGTCTAGTGCCACCATACGCCTGGTCGGTTCCGGCGCCAGCTTTCCGGCCCCGCTGTACACCACCTGGTTTCAGACCTTCAGCCGCGCCAACCCCGGCATCCAGGTCACCTATCAGTCCAAGGGTTCCGGCGCCGGAATCCGCGATTTTCAGGCTCGCATCGTCGATTTCGCGGCCAGCGATGCGGCCATGGACGAAGAGGAGCAGGCCGTGGTGGAAGGGGGGGTGCAGCTGCTGCCCATGACCGCCGGTGAAATCGTTCTGGCCTACAACCTGGAAGGGGCTCCAGACCTGAAGCTGCCCCGGGCGGTCTATCCCGGCATCTTTTTGGGCACGGTCAAGATGTGGAACGACCCGGCCATTGCCGCTGCCAACCCGGGTGTCGAATTGCCGGACATCCCGATCACCGTGGTCGTGCGTGCCGACAGCTCCGGCACCACCTATGTTTTCAGCAAGCACTTGAGCACCATCTCCCCGGATTTCGACCAAGCGGTCGGTATCGGCAAAAGCCTGAACTGGCCGAACGCGGCCAAGATGGTGAAGTCCCCTAAAAACGACGGTGTCGCGGCCACGATCCGACAGACTCCCGGCGCCGTCGGCTATATCGAGTTCGGGTTCGGCCGCATGGCCAACCTGGCCATGGCCCACCTGGAAAACAAGGCCGGCAAGTTCATCGCCCCGGGCGGTGAAGGCGGACCCGCCGCACTGGCCAATGCAACGATTCCCGAGGACATGATCGTTTGGCTGCCCGATCCGGAAGGCGATGCGTCCTATCCCATCGTCACCTACACCTGGATGCTATTCTACAAGGAAAACCGGGCTCCCGAGAGAGCCGAAGCCCTGCGCAAGATGGTCGAATACTGCCTGACCGAGGGCCAGAAGATTTCCGAAAAAGCCGGCTACATTCCGCTGCCAGAAAACGTGGTCGAAAAAGTCCGCGCCGCTTCGGCCAACATTCAGTAAGCATACCGGGGATTCCCCCTCGATCAGCAAGCGCCTTGCCCTGACCGGCGAGGCGCCTGTCGCAAGGGAGCAAGACGATGGCAAATCACACGGCAACCCTGCCCGGCAAGACAGAGCGCATCTCACAGCCGCCCTCTTCCGGGGACCTTTTCTTCGACAAATCCTTCCGTGGCCTGACCCTGGCCTTTACCCTGGCCACGGTACTGTTGCTGGGCTATATTATTGTTGAGATCGGGGGCAAGGCCATTCCAGCCATGTCGCAGTTTGGGCTGGGCTTTCTGACCTCGACCACCTGGGATGTCAATGCCGGTGTGTTCGGCATTCTACCCGAAATTTGGGGCACGCTCTACAGTTCCCTGCTGGCCCTTTTGGTGGGCGGCTTTTTCGGCATAACCATCGCCATTTTCGTCACCCAGGATTTCCTGCCGCACAAGCTCGAGACCATCCTCAAGCGCATCATCGAACTGCTGGCCGCCATTCCCAGTGTGGTCTACGGCCTGTGGGGCATCTTCGTCCTGATCCCCCTGATCCGTCCGCTGGCGCATTTTTTGAATGATTACCTGGGCTGGATTCCGTTTTTCTCCACCCGTCTTGCCGGCCCGGGCATGTTTCCGGCGGCCATCGTGCTGTCGATCATGATCCTGCCCACCGTGGCCGCCATCTCCCAGGACGCCTTTCACGCCATCCCCCACAAGACCAAGGAGGCGGCCTATGGCATGGGGACCACCCGCTGGGAAGCCATTTTACGGGTGATGCTACCGACGGCCTCCGGCGGCATCTTCGGTGCCCTGGTCCTGGGCTTCGGTCGTGCGCTGGGTGAAACCATGGCCCTGGCCATGCTGGTCGGCAACTCCAATCAGATCAGCCTGTCTGTTTTTGCCCCGGCCAACACCCTGGCCGCCCTGCTGGCCATGAATTTTGGGGAAGCGGGCCCAGGCGAGGTCGCGGTGCTGATGTACGCCGCCTTAGTCCTGCTGTCCATCACCTTGCTGGTCAACGTGGCCGGTACCGCCATTATCACCAGAACCGGATCAGGAGTAAATAAATGAGCCATGCCAACACAATGAAAACCGCCCTGCCGGTACCTAACCTTGAACGTCAACCCTTCGAGCCCCGGGCGCTCAAGTCGATCATTTTGAGTTCGATCACGGTCGCCGCCGCCGTGGCTGCCTGTATTCCGCTTTTTTCGGTGCTGATCATGCTGCTCTATCGTGGCGGCCAGCGCTTCAGCCTTGAAGTTTTCTACTCTTTGCCTCCCACGGCCTTCGAGACGGGCGGCGGGTTCGGCAACGCCATCGTCGGCACCTTGTTCATGGTGGGTGTGGCATCTTTGATCAGCGTACCTTTCGGTATCCTGGCCGCCATCTACCTGGCCGATCTGGGTCCCTACAACAAGGTCTCGCAGGTGGCCCGTTTTTGCGCCAAAACCATGACCGGCATGCCCTCCATCCTGGCCGGTGTGTTCGCCTACACCGTCGTGGTCCTGACCATGGGCACCTACTCGGCCTGGGCCGGCGGCATCGCCTTGTCGCTGCTGATGATTCCGGTGGTCATGCTCACCGCCGAAGAGGCCATCAAAATGGTCCCCCCGCCCATGAAGGAGGCCGCCTTCGGCATGGGCTGCACCCCCTCCCAGGCCATGCTCAAAGTGACCCTGCCGGTGGCCATGCCGGGCATTATCACCGGGGTGGTCCTGGCCGTGGCCCGTGCCGCCGGAGAGACGGCGCCGCTTTTGTTCACAGCCCTGTTCAGCGGTTTCTGGCTGCGTCCCAACGAACCCACCGCCTCGCTGGCGGTGCTGATCTTCAATTATTCGGGCATGCCCTTCGAAAACCAGATCGAGCTGGCCTGGGTGGCCGCCCTGGTCCTGGTGGCCCTGGTGTTCGTCTTAAATCTCATCAGCCGGGCCATCGCCCAGCGGTCGAGCTAACCCCAACCCACAACATCCACAAGGAGTAAGCGATGCTCCCCCAAACCCTAAGCACCAGCGCGTCAGCGGCAGGGCAGACTGACGCCGAAATCGCCCTGGACTGCCGCTCCGATAAAATCTATTACAGCGATTTTCTGGCCGTGCGCGACAGCCACGTCCCCATCCGCAAGAACGAGATCACCGGGTTCATCGGACCGTCCGGTTGCGGCAAGAGCACCGTGCTGAAAAGCATCAACCGCATGAACGACCTGATCCGCGGATTTCGCTTCGAAGGTCAGGTTCACTTCATGGGCCAGGACATCTACGGCGAAAAGGTGGATCCGGTCTCGGTGCGGCGCAACATCGGCATGGTCTTCCAGCAGCCCAACCCCTTTTCCATGTCGATCTATGAAAACGTGGCCTTCGGCCTGCGCCTGAACCGCTACAAGGGCGACATGGACGCAAAGGTCGAACAGGCCCTGCGCGGCGCCGCTCTGTGGGACGAAGTCAAGAACAAAATGAAAAACAATGGCCTGTCACTCTCCGGCGGCCAGCAGCAGCGGCTCTGCATCGCCAGGGCCATCGCCACCGAGCCCCAGGTGCTGCTCATGGACGAACCCTGCTCGGCCCTGGATCCCATCGCCACGCGCCTGATCGAGGAGACCATGATCGAACTGAAAAAGAAATACACCGTGGCCATCGTCACCCACAACATGCAGCAGGCCCAGCGCGTCGCCGATCAGACCGCCTTTTTCGCCGTCGACATCTCCAAGGGCGGGCGAACCGGTTACCTGGTCGAAATGGGCCCCACCCAGCAACTGTTCCAAGATCCCCAGGAGGCGTTGACCAAGGAGTATCTCTCCGGTCAATTCTCTTGATGTGGAGGCGAAGGTCATGAAAAGATGCCGCAGCACTGCAGTCCTGTTCGTGTTGGTCGTCGTGTCGATGGTCGCGGCCGGCCCGGTTTCGGTTGGATTGGCCGCCAGCGGAAGCGTTACCCTAAAAAATGCGGATATCGTCGGTGCCGGCGCGACCTTTCCGGCACCGCTCTACCAGCGCTGGATCGAGGAGTTTGCCAAGCAGTCACCCGGATTTACCATCTATTATGATGCGGTCGGCAGCGGGGCTGGTACCAAACGGTTCATGGCCCAGGAGGTGGATTTCGGGGCCAGCGATTCGGCCATGAGCGATGAACAGATCGTCCAGGTCGAAAGCGGTGTGCAGCTCATTCCCGCCACGGCCGGCATCATCGTGCTGGCCTACCACATTCCCGGGGTCGACGGGGACCTGCGCCTGAGCCGCGAGATCTATGCCGACATATTCATGGGCCGGATCGTTTACTGGAACGATGACCGTATCCGGGCGCTGAACCCTCAACTTGAGCTTCCCTATCTCAACATCGTCACCATCACCCGCAGTGACTCATCCGGGACCACCTGGGCGTTTACCAACCATCTCAACGCCATCAGCGATCAGTGGCGGGAAAAGGGTCCGGGCGTTGGCAAAAAGGTCGATTGGCCGGGCAACTCCATGGCCGCGCGTTACAACGAGGGGATCGCAACCAAGCTCACCCATACCTGGGGAAGCATCGGCTATCTCGAATACGGCATCGCCAAACGGGCCGGACTGAAGATGGCGGCCATAGAGAACCGGCGGGGCCATTTCATTCTGCCGGACGATACGAGCGGGACCACCACCCTGGCGAACAGCGCCGCACAGATGCCGGCCGATCTGCGCCAGTTCATGCCGGATCCGGACGGAATGGATTCCTACCCCATTGTCACCTACACATGGCTGTTGCTGTACAAGTCCCATCCCGATCCCACCAAAGGGGAGAAGGTCAAGCAGTTTGTCAAATGGGGTCTGGGCGGCGGGCAGGGTCTGGCTGCGCAGTACGGTTTCGCCCCTCTGCCGCCGCCCGTGGCCGCCGCCGCCCTCAAGGCCCTACAAAGCGAATATTGACACCCGATCGACATCGTGTGATGGAAGGTGGCATCCGCCCCGACGGGGCCCCAATTGCCGCCCACAGGGGTGAGACGAATGTGCCCTCTTTTAGTCATGCTTCAGGACGGTGCTGGCGATGCCCGCAAAATACAGAATCGATATCGCCGCAGTTGAAAAATCACTGCGCGCCGTCCAGGCCGACTTCGAGCAGATCAACGAGTCTTTGGATATGCGCCGCGAACCCTTGCGCGACCTGATCGTCCTCAACATGCTGGACGGGTACCGCTATGTCAACGGCCTGCTCGATGAAGAGATCAGCCTGCTCAGCCGCAAGGGGCTGCCGCACTTTCTGGAGCTCAACCACATCGTTTTGTGCGGGTCCGACATGGGGGCGCGCAGAGACTTCAAGGGGCACATCCAGGCGACCTCGGAGCGTTTTTACGGTCAAAAAGCGTTCAGCATCAAGCACCTTCGCGAGTGGGCGGCCAGCCACAAAAAAGGGTCGCCCTGGAAGCGGGCGGCCGGGGCCTACGTGCTGCATGTCAGTCAGCCGCAACTCTTCTTCGAGGGCAATCACCGCACGGGCGCCCTGCTGATGAGCAGCATCCTGGTGCGCAACGGCAAACCGCCCTTCGTTTTAACGGTGGACAACGCCAAAGGGTACTTCGACCCGTCCAGCCTGATTAAGCTCACCAAAAAAGACTTTATGGGTAAATACTACAAGCTGCCAAAAATAAAGAAAGTTTTTGCCGCTTTTCTGGAAGCTCAGGCCAACGAAAAGTTGCTGGTCAAGGGGTAGCGGCCATCGGCAACCGCCGCTTCGGCAAGGTTTCGCAGCAGACGCGATGAAGATGCGTGTTGCGGGGCTAAACGGCGGGTCAAACCGCCTCTTGATCACGATCTGAATCGGTCATGTCGGTCGCCGGCAGGCCGTTTTCACCGGCCAGCTGCTCTTTGAGGGCCAGCCCGATCTGTTCGAGCTGATAGGGTTTTTTGATATACCGGCCGGCACCTAATCGCTGGGCCTGCAGAACACGCTCCGATTCGGAAAACCCGCTGGCGATAACGGCTTTTTGACCCGGACAGACGGACAGAATCTGACGATAGGTTTCGAGCCCGTCCATGTCGCCGTCCATGATCATATCCAAGACCAATATATCCACCGGCGACTGTTGGACGTGGGTCAGCGCTTCCCTGCCGCTGGCAACCGCGGCGGCGCGGTAATTCAATCGTTTGAGCATGAACACGGCCAGGTCGCGCTGCTCCTTGACATCGTCTACGACCAATGCCGTTTCCCCGCTGCCGCGATAGCGGGCAATGGGAAGCGCATCAGCCTCTTTCTCCATGGCCTGCCGGGTGAGCGGGAAGTAGAAGTCGATCACGGTTCCCTGCCCCAAAACGCTGCGGGCATCGATGAATCCATTGTGGTCCTTCAGGGTTCCCCACACCACGGCCATGCCCAATCCGGTGCCGCTGCGTCCCATTTTCTTCTTGGTGTAAAAGGGTTCGAAAATTCGCTCCATGTCTTCGGGCGGAATGCCGATGCCGGTGTCGGCGACACGCAGCAGCACATACTCACCCTCCGGTACCGTCTCGAACCCGTGAATCGGACGATCGACATAGCAGTTGCGGGTGCTAAGGGTGATCACGCCACCGTCGGGCATGGCTTCGGCGGCGTTGGTGACCAGGTTCATGATGGCCTTTTCAATGTGCACCGGCGAGCCGACGATGTTGAACATCTTGGAGGCCAGATCCTGGTGAACAGCGACCCCTGGATGGCGTGCGATGAGCTTCTCCAGCTCGGGGCTGTCGATATAGTCGCGCACGATGCGGTTCAAGTCGACCACTTCGGACACCGCTACACCCCGGCGGGCCAGCGTCAACAAGTCCTGAACGATGGCGGCGGCCTTTTCACCGGATTTCTTGATCGTTTCGACGATTACCCGGGTTTCGCTGTCAACGTGGTCGTCCATGAGCAACAGCTCCGGATAACCCACCAGGCCCGAAAGGATGTTGTTGAGGTCATGGGCCACTCCGCCGGCCAGGGTGCCGATCGCCTCCATTTTGCGCGCCCGCTGGAGGCGGGATTCGATGTTTTTCATCGTGGTGATGTCCGTGGCCACATGCAGTTGAACCGGTCGGCCGTCTTCCCATACGATGGATCGAGCATGGATCAGATACCAGCGGTCGTTGAGGGGATTTTTAAACTCCCAGGAGGCGCTCGCATCGGACGGGTCGTTTGGAGACTGCAGCAGACTTTGCTTGCATTCCAGGCACGGCTCGTCCAGCCCCAGGATGGTCTGGTAACAGGTCTTGCCCACGATATCGTCACCAAAGGTCTCTTTCATGTGGCGGTTGGCCAGCAAGATGGTGCGGGTCTCGATATCAGCCACGTGAATATCCGCGTCGATGCTGTCCATGATGGAAGCCAGCTGCTCGTGGCTGGCCCGCAGGCGCTTCTCGGCTTGCTTTCTTTCCAGAACTTCCTTGTTGAGGTTGCGGTTGGTTTGCCGAAGGGCTACGGTGCGCTCCTTCACGCGCTTTTCCAGGTTGCGGTTGACGTCATCGACCTTGGCTTTTTCCCGCTCCAGCAGATGCGTCAGAAAAAAGCTTTTGCGGTGGTGGGTTTCGATGGAATAACAGATAATCATGCCCAGGCAGTTGATCCCCAGAAAGTGGGCCATAGAGATCAATTGCACCATGCTGCTGGTGTCCATCAATCGTGCCGTGGCAATCTGGTAGCCGACCGTCACGAACAGACCGGCGATCGAGGCCGTGACAAATCGGGCCCGGACGAAGGTGTAGCCGAAAAAAACGCAGAAAATGGTCCCCACGCCGTAAAAATGGGATTCCGGGGCCGGCGTGATCACTACCATGGCCACATAGGCAAACCCGGTTACCATGATGTAGATGGCATTCATCGGCTGCCAGATGCGGCGATAGGCATGGGTGTAAGAAACGATCAGCCCGATCAGAAAAACGGGGCAGACCAACACATAGCGGATGAACCACAATTGGAGCTTCTGATCGGGGAACACGAAGGCATCCAGAATCCCGAAGGCGCTGAAAAAGACGATGGCGTAGAGCTTGCAGAGCCTGACGTGGTCCAGTGAGTTTGCGAAATAGGCCTGTTTGAAAGCGGCTTCGAGCGGCTGGTGCTCGCCCGTAAAGGCCAACGTCACCGGATTGAGGCTGACACGCAGTCGGCTGTAGGGAATGGCGACGGCGATGTTATCTGGGGAGGTCTGCATAGTTGATCGTTGGCGGTTGCCAAACATGTTGGGATTCGGGAACCGAAGGGAATCTGGGTTAACGTGTTTCGCCTTGGTATCTTATGGTGTTCTCGGCAGTTTTCGACATGACATGAGGTTTGGCACACCGCCGCTAAATCGGATTGCGGCTGTGGCCGGTCACTCGGATGGCAGGTGCGGCAAGGACAAGGTAAAATCGCTGCCTTTTCCCGGCCTGCTCCAGGCAGTGACGTCTCCCCCATGGGCGCGGGCGATCACCCGTGCCAGGCTCAGTCCCAATCCGGCGCCATCGGTTGCCCGACTCTGGTCGCACCGGAAAAACCGGTTGAAAACTTTCGGCAGATCCGAAGCGTTGATGCCCGGACCGTTGTCTTTGACCGAAACATTAATTCTTTCAATATCTTTCATATCACGAAACCCGCAAATGTCAACACGTCCCGGTGTCGGCGTATACTTGATCGCGTTGTCCACCAGATTCGCTATGGCCCGCTGAAGCATGCGCCGATCACCGCGCACCATCAATGGTGCCGCGGCGTCGCAGTGCATTGCAACCTTCTTGTCTTCGGCCAACGGCGTGAACAGCTCGACGGCACCGGCGACCACTTCGGCCATGTCAACCGGCGCCATTTGCAGGTCGCCGACGCCGGCGTCGGTCTTGGAGATGAACAGTGAGGTGTTGATCATGTCCAGCAGGCGGTCGCACTCCTCGATGGTGCTGCCGGCCAGAGTGGCCGCTTCCGCCTTGCCGGAACTTTCGCTAAGGCTGATTTCCGCTATTCCACGGATCCGCGTCAATGGGCTTTTCAGATCGTGGGCGATATTGTCGCCCATCTCGCGGATGCCCACGACCAGATTCTCGATACGGTCCAGCATCTGGTTGAAGGTCAGCGCCAGGCGGTCTATCTCTTCATGACGCGCCATCAGGGGTACCCGCCGGCTCAGGTCGGATTCGGAAATCTGCCGGGCGGTCCGGGTGACCGCCTCGACTCCTGAAAGGGCTCTTCTGGCCATGAACCACCCCACCAGCACGGCGGTCAGAATCAGTGCACACATGGTGATCAGGAAGATTTTCTTGAAGATCGCGATAAAGGCCGTGTCATCTTCCATGGCGTAGCCCACCTGAGCCACGATTCCCCTTCCGATAGTCCCGTACACGATCCGCACCCGGTCGTCGCGGCCCGGAATGAGTCGTGTTTCGTAGACCCGGGACCGGCCTTCGAGCAGCTGATCAATGGCATCGCGGTTAATACCGATCTGTTGCCAGTAGGACATGTTGGAAGAAGAGAACGCCACACCGCTGGCATAGAGCAGGCGGAAAAACACCTTGCTTTCCCCAGCGGCCTGGGATTCGATCAGGGCGGCGGTCTTGACCGCCTCGAGTCCCTGCAGGTTATCGATGGCCTCGAACTCGGAAATCTTGTCGGACAGGCGGCTGTCCAGACGCTGGTGCAGATTGGTGGTTATCAGCACATAAAAAAAGAGAAATGCCAGGCCCGAGGAGACGGCGAAGATGAGGCCGTACCACAACGTCAACCGGAACGAAAGTGTTCGGGGAAGCCTAAACCGGTGTGCCATCGGCGTCGTTCCGGCGCAACACATACCCCACGCCGCGGACCGTGTGGATCAGCTTGTCGTCGAACCCTTTGTCCACTTTGTCCCGAAGCCGACAGATGCGCGCTTCGACCACATTGGTCTGTGGATCGAAATGGTAGTCCCAGACATGTTCCATAATCATGGTTTTGGACACCACCCGCTCGGCGTTGCGCACCAGGTATTCGAGCAGGGAGTATTCCAGGGGCTGCAGGATCAGGCGGGACCCGCCCCGGCGGACCTCGCGCGTCACCACGTCGATGGTCAAATCGCAATAGGCCAGCCGGGTCGGTTCCCGCATCCCGCTGGCCCGTCGAATCAGTGCCTGAACCCGCGCCAACAGCTCCGAAAAGGCAAACGGTTTGCTCAAGTAGTCGTCGCCGCCGGTCTGCAGGCCCTTGACACGGTCATCGATGGATCCCTTAGCGCTGAGGATGATGACCGGCGTCATGACCTTATCCTTGCGCATTTTTCCAATCAGGGACAATCCATCGACACCGGGCAGCATGATGTCCACCACGGCGGCGTCGTAGGGCTCGCTCAGGGCCCAGTCCAGCCCGGTCGTGCCGTCGGCGGCATGATCGACGGCGAAGCCTTCGGCCTGGAATCCCTTTTTGACGAAAGAAGCGATTTTGTGGTCGTCTTCGACCAGTAACAGTCGCATGGGTGCTCGCTTGGCGGCCTGGCCGCGGTTGTTTGAGGCAACACGTTTTGACAATATAATCGGCAACCTGCCCCTTGGCAAGCGCCCGGCCGGGATTTTGGGCGTTCCCGCGACCCTTTCAAACCGCTTGACAAATGCCCTCGCCACTGGAACAGTGGGCGCCGGCAAAAGATACAGTCCCGTTGCCCCACGTCTATCAGGGATCCCATACGATGACACTTCAAGAGCGGCTCAAAGACGACTTAAAGGCAGCCATGAAAGCCCGGGATGACACTAAAAAAGATACCCTCCGGGTGGTCATAGGAGAGATGGCCCGTCTGGACAAAAAACGGTTCCCGGACGAAGAGGTCGTCAACATACTTAAAAAACTCATCAAATCCGAAAAAGAGCTGCTGGCCAAAACCGGGTCGGGTGAGACGTCCGACTTTATCAACATTATCGAGACCTACCTGCCCACAATGGCCACAGCGGACGAGATCCGCAGCTGGATCGCCGGCCACATCGATTTTTCGGCTTACAAAAACAAGATGCAGGCCATGGGACCCATCATGGCCCACCTCGGCGCGAGGGCCGACGGCAACCTCGTCAAGCAGGTCCTCCAGGAATTTTCAGCATAGGTCGAGTCCAAGCGAGCGGGCAGCCGGCGGCCTGCCTTATGCGATCATGCCGACCACGGCGCCGGTCATGCAGGTGGCCAGGGTCCCGGCAGCGATGGATCGCAGCCCCAATTCGGCGATTTCGCCGCGCCGGCCCGGGGCCATGGTGCCCAGGCCGCCGATCATGATCCCCAAGCTGCCGGGGTTGGCAAACCCGCACATGGCATAGGTCATGATGAGCACGCTGCGCTCACTGAGGGTGCCCGGTGCCAGCCGGCTGAGCTCCAGGTAGGCGATCAGCTCGTTGAGGACGGTTTTAATGCCCATCAGGCTGCCGGCGACCGGCGCTTCGGCCCAGGGCACCCCCATCAGCCAGGCCACGGGCGCCATCACCTGCCCCAGTATGCGCTGCAAGGTGACCGGGTAGCCCCAGGCATCCGGAAGCATTGCCAGCATCAGGTTGACCAGATGTACCAGGGCTACCAGCACAATCAGCATGGCGACAATGTTGATCAGCAGCTCGACGCCCTGCACGGTTCCCCGGGTGACAGCGTCCATGCTGCCGGCGTCCGTAGATGCCACGGTCGGTACTTTGTTCGTCGGAGCACCGGTTTCCGGGATCATGACCTTGGCAACGGTCACAGCTGCCGGTACACTGATGATCGAGGCGCTCAGAAGGTGCCCCATGACATCCGGAATGGCATCGCTCAGGATGCTGGCATACAGCGCCATGACCGTGCCGGCGATGGTGGCCATACCGGCCGTCATCAAGGTAAACAGCTCACTGCGGGTAATCTTCTCCAGATAGGGGCGCACCAGCAGCGGCGCCTCCACCATGCCGACGAAGACGTTGGCCGACACCCCGAGACCCTCGGCGCCGCCAAGATGCAGGGTTTTGCGCAGGCACCAGGAAAACCCGCGGACTACCAGGGGCAGGACGCGCCAGTGGAACAGCAGCGCCGACAGCGCACTGACCACCAGCACCAGCGGCAGGGCCCGAAATGCCAGAATGAAGGCCGCGCCGGGATAGGATTCGGAAAACGGCAGGTCGGCGCCGCCGAGATAGCCGAAAACGAATGCGGTGCCAGCCGTGGTGGCCGCCGTCAGGACCATGAACGCATCGTTCACGATCAAGAAAAGCTGTCGGAACACGGGCACTTTCAAGAGGACCAGACCGATGATCAGCTGCGCCGCGACACCGGCGGCCACCAGGCCGAGCGAAACCTGCCGGCGGTTTTCCCCCACCAGCCAGGCCACAAGCAGGAAGGTCAACACTCCTGCCGCTCCCTGCAGTATCATGGAAAAGATCCTGAATTTATGCGGATTCCCATGATCACCGTCTCTTCATGGTGCTGATGACGGCTGCGCCGCCGGACAGGACGCCCCCCGGGGCCTAGCCGCCGTCCCGGATCAGCACCTGGGCGATCCGGATGTCGTAGGCCCGGCCGGGATCGAACCGCCCGCGATTGTCATAGAGCACTTTGGCCTGCTCAATGGCCGCGTGGGGCACCCATCCGTGGTCGTTCCAAATGGCCGGATCGTCCAGGTTCTTCATTCTGAACTCGATCTCTCCGCTCTTGGCGCGCACATACATGCGCACCCGTTTGTTCTCGGGAAAAGGATAATAATAGATGCCGACATTGTCTTTCATACGGTTGTCCGTCCTTGGATGACGCTTCGATCCGGTCGAAGCCTTTTCGGCCGGGTTAATACAGACCGTTGCGCGCCAACAGCGCCGCGGCCTGTCCGCCGATGCGCGTTACACGGGTCAGGGCCTGGGTCAGGTGAAACCCGGTCTCCTGCGGCACCCCGGAGTCGATCATCACCAGGGCCATGTTGATCTTCTGTGCGATCTCATGCCAGCTGTGATCGCTGGTCAGTCTGCCAGCCAGGTGCGCCTCGTCGGCGACCATCCGGGCAAGCGGCTGCAGCACCGACAGGCCCTGGGCGCGTTCGGCGCCCGTCATGGCCGCCACCAGGTCTGCCACCTGGGAAACCCAAATGAGCCCAGATTTAACTTTTTCGCTCTGGGCATAGGCCGCAACGGCCATTTTAAGATCACAAGGGCTGTCGCCCGTCCCACCTTCCGGTTTTCGATCGGTCATCGGTTATCCACCTATCGGTTCAGGCCGCTGCCTGGCGTTCTAACCAATATTTGACCGTTTTCAAAGTTTTTTCTTTCCAGTATTCTGGTTCTGCGCTAACTTTTAACGAGTACGGGTCCGCTCGCAAGCACGGCTGGGCGTCCCGGGACAGGCAAAACCCCGTTGCGGGCCGATGACCGGCACGCCGGGGGTCGACCACGGTCCAATTTAACGGATGCCGGGCCGCAGCGCCGATCGTTGCGCGCCCCCCCCGTTTCCCGCCCGGCCTGGATGTTTCGACATGAGCACGAAAAACCGATTGAGACACCTGGCCCTGCCCGTCAAGGCCTTGTCCGCCGAATACACCAACCGTCCCCGCCCGCCCGCAGCCAGCGGCGGCCGTCGCCCGCCCGAGGCGTTATTAAATGCCTGCGATCTGCAGCTTTCCGCTATCATTCAAGCCTTCGACGGCTTCGTTTACGGCTGCACCCAGGACTACCGTCTGACTTTCATGAACGCGCGTTTGATCGAGCACACGGGCTATGACGGGACCGGCCAGCGCTGTCACCGGGTCTTGTACAATCTGGACGACGTCTGTCCATGGTGCCACAACGATCGTGTATTCAAGGGGGAGACGGCCCATCGGGAGATCAAAAGCCCCAAGAACCAACGCTGGTATTACGTTATCGACACGCCGGTCTTTCACCCGGACGGTGCGATTTCGAAATTCGGGATGATCATCGACATCGATCAGCGCAAGCGGGCCGATCAGGAGCTGGAGCAACACCGGCGCAACCTCGAAGCCCTGGTCCATTCGCGAACACGCGACCTTACGCTGATCAACGAGCACCTGCTCAATGAGATCCAAGACCGCAAAAAGGTCGAAAAATCCCTGCGGGAGAGCCAGGAGCGGCACCGCATCATTTTCGAGGGCTCCCGGGATGCCATTTTCATCAGCGCTGCCGACGGGTCGATCCTGATCTTCAACCGCAGCGCTTCCCAATTGACCGGATACCGGCCGGACGAGTTGAAAAAACTTAAAATCTTCGACCTTTACGCCAAGGCGGATGCCGGGCGGCACAGCAACTTTTTCAGACGCATCTGGGCCGGTCAGTCCATCTCCGGCGAGGCCCGGATCGCCCGCAAGGACGGCTGTACGATCTACACTGAGTTCAGCAGCCGTAAAATCGTCATCGCCGGCAAACCCTGCGCCCACACCATTGCACGGGATGTCACCGCCCGCAAACAGTCCCAGGCTGCCTTGCGTCGCAGTGAGGCCAAATACAGGGAACTGGTGCAAAACACCAACAGCATCATCGTGCGCTACGACCTGTTGGGCAACGTCACCTTCATCAACGAATACGCCAGCAAATTCTTCGGTTTCAGCGAACAACAGATCCTCGGTTTGAATATTCTGGGCAGCATCATTCCTTGGCGGTCCTCCTCGGGGCGGGATTATCGAACCATGATGGTCGACTATTTCAAGCACCCGGAGCGATACCCCACCAACGAGATCGAAAATATCCGCCGCGACGGTTCGCGTGCCTGGGTCGCCTGGACCAACAAACCCATCCGGGACGACGCCGGCCGCATCGTCGAGATCCTGAGCGTCGGCGTCGATGTCACCGGGCGCAAACAGGCCCAGCGCCAGGTCCGTTTCTTGACCCACCAATTGATCAAGGCCCAAGAGAACGAACGCCTGCGGGTCTCCAGGGATCTGCACGATCACATCGCCCAGGACCTCTCCACCCTTAAAATCAGCCTGGAGACCCTGTTTGTGGATCAACCCGCTGCCACCCGCCACAAAGTCGCCCAGTTGACCGGCATCCTGCACCGCTCCATCGCCTCAGTACGCGACATGGCCTATGATCTGCGCCCGCCCGGCCTGGATCAGCTGGGACTGGTCAAGACACTGGTCCTGTACTGTGAGGATTTCGCCAACGCCAGCGACATCGAGATGGATTTTGCGGCGGCCGGTTTGGACGAGCTCAACTTGAAATATGAAATCGAGATCAACATCTACCGCCTGGTCCAGGAGGCCTTGAACAACATCAAGCGGCACGCCGGGGCCACCCGGGTGACGATCCGCCTGGTGGCCTCTTCGCCGGACATCGTCATCCGCATCAAGGACAACGGCCGCGGGTTCGACGTCAACGACCGGCAGGAACGGGCCTTGAAGGAAAAACGCATGGGCCTGCAGAGCATGGTGGAGCGGGTACGCTTGCTGGAGGGCAAAATCAACATCCAGTCCAAACCCGGCCAGGGCACCTACATTCTCATTGAAATCCCTTTGAAGGAGAGAGCGATTGGCTTCCCGGAAGCGCGTATTGATAATTGACGACCATCCGCTTTTCAGGGAGGGGTTGAAGTCCATCATCGCCGGCGACCGCTGTTTCGAAGTTGGCGGTGAAGCCGGCACGGCCCAAAACGGATTTGCCATGGCCAAGCAGATCAAGCCGGACGTCGCCCTGGTGGACATATCCTTGCCCGATGAAAGCGGCATGCAGTTGACCCGGCGCATCCGCAAGGCCCTGCCGGGCACCCGGGTCATGATCGTGAGCATGCATTCGAAGATCGACTACATCGTTGAAGCGTTCCAGGCCGGTGCAACCGGCTATGTGGTCAAGGACTCCGCTGCAGGGCGCTTGATCCAGGGGCTGCACGTCGTCACCCAGGGCGATTACTTTTTGGACAGCTCCATCTCCCACGAGGTGGTCGAACGACTGATGAAGTCGCCGGTTCGCGAGGCGCGGGTCAGCGACAGCGGCTATGGCCGCCTGACCCCCAGAGAGCAGGAGATCATGCGTTTTCTGGCCGAAGGCATCAGCAAAGCCGACATTGCCGATCGGCTGTGCATCAGCGTCAAGACCGTTGAAAACCACCGTTCCAACATCATGAAAAAGCTCGATCTGCACAGCACCATGGACCTGGTGCGATACGCCGCTAAACTAGGATTGATCGACATTGACCTGTGGAAAGAGTAGCCGGGTCAACACCCATGGATGACCGACCGGTCAATCCATCCGTTGTGCCGCCAGCAGCACGCCGGCAATGGTCTTGGCATCTTGAATCTCACCCGAGGCAATCATGGCCACGGCCCGTTTCAGCGCTACGCGATGCACGAAAAGCAGTTCGTCATCGTCCAGCTTCTGGTCGGCTTCGGTCATGCCGGTGGCCAGGTAGATGTGGATGCGTTCGTCCGAATAGGCCGGCAGCGGGGTGATTTCCGTCAGCTTTTCGATCGCTTGGGCCGTGTAACCGGTCTCCTCGGTGAGCTCCCGCCGGGCGCATCGCCGGGCGTCCTCGCCCGGCTCCAGCGTCCCGGCCGGAATCTCCCACACATAACCGCCGACCGCGTGGCGATACTGCCGGAGCAGCAAAATAGTGCCATCGTCCATTACCGGCACAATGGCCGCCGCGCCCGGATGCCGGATGATCTCCATCTCCACGGTCACGCCGTTGGGCAGGGTGATGTTCTCGCTGAAAAGCCTGAACACGCGGCCCTGCTTGACCAAGGTGGCATGATTGCACACCGCCTTTTGCATGATTACTCCGATGGGGCCGACTGATGGTTGGCCTTGATGTGATCGACCAATTCCTGCAGGGTCTGGCCGCTGGGCGATTTGGCATTCGGGTTGATGGCCAGCAGCGACTCCCAGGCCGAAAGGGCGCCGGCTTCATCCTTGAGGTCATGAAACAGAACCAGGCCTTTGTTGAAACGTGAAATTTCATGGGCCACATCGATTTCCATGGCCCGGTCAAAGGCCTGCACCGCTTTTTCAGGATCGCCGCCGCGGCGGTACATGACACCCAGGTCCGTCCAAACATCGGCGTTTTGCGGGTCGATCGCAAGGGCCGTTTCGTAGGCCGCGATGGCGTCGTCGATGGCCGCGGTGTCGAAATAGCGGTGCCCCAGTTGAATCCAAGCCTGGAGATCCGTGGGATCTTTTTGGGTTTGCGCCTTGAGCGCCGCGATGGCCTGCTGCTGCTGTTCATCCACAGCGGGCGCCGCCCCATGGTCGTGGGGGTCGGCGATGGTGCCGGCTTTATAGATCCCGAAAGCGACCCCGCCGACAAAACCGATCAGCAGGGAGGCAACGACAACCCAGATGACGTTTTCCGTTTTGACATAACCGGTTATCTGCTTACCTCCCATGCGGTCTTCTTCCTTTTTCAGATGGCTGGCCGCCGCTTGCACCGATTCAAGCGAGTGAAAAGTGCCGCAATAGCATGCCTGCCACCGCATGTCCACGCTTTATCGGAACCGTCGCGCTGCCAACCCCATTGAGGATGATGGGTACCTGAAAGCCGCTTAACGGATTCCGGTTAAGGCAAACTTCTCTTGATATTCAGGCAGCTGAATGATGGGCGGCCGTTCATACTGTTCGAGATGATGGATTTCAAGCTGGAAATTTTCACCGACACGCAGATACTGGATCATCTCATCGAAAACGGATTGCTTGACCTGCAGCCGATTCAATTTTTGCATCCGTTCGATAAACGTTCTGATGACAACGAAGGCCATACGGCCCAATGCTCGTGTACTCTGATTTTTGTGAACGCGCTGGTCGAGGTCGACTTGGGCCATCACATCCAGTCCCCATTTTTCGTGAATATCGATCAACATGCCGGTTTCAACCCCA
This sequence comes from uncultured delta proteobacterium, assembly GCA_963785365.1. GTDB lineage: Bacteria > Desulfobacterota > Desulfobacteria > Desulfobacterales > Desulfosarcinaceae > Desulfosarcina. The sequence goes on from CAWAUZ010000004.1 coordinate 487,739, forward strand.
TAGCCGATGTTGAACGGAATGTTTTCAAAAATGATGCGATAGCCTGCGTATTCACCAGACAATGGCTGCAACAACTGGGTCAGTTCCGGCATGAACATGGAGAATAGCGGTCGGGTCACCAACTCCGTCACGCGACCGCCACCGGTAGGGCGCAATTTATCCTCACCGGTGAAAATCGGGCGTTCATAAAAGGCTTTGGTAAAGCGAACACGATCCGAAAACAAAAGCGGTCCCAGCAGCCCGTAGGCGAAACGGTGATGAATGTTTTTGATGTCCGCATCGATGTAGACGATGATATCGCCCGAGGTTACATACAACGCCTTCCACAGGTTTTCGCCCTTACCCTTGTACTTTCCGAGATGGGGCAGGATGTCGTCGGCCAGATAAACCTTGGCCCCGAAGCTGCGGGCAACCTGGCGGGTCTTGTCGTCCGATCCGGAATCGATGACGACTATCTCGTCGATCAGCGCACAGCGCATCATCAGTTCTGATTTCATGATGACAATCTCCTTGGCGATGGTCTTTTCCTCGTTCAAGGTGGGCAGGCACAGCGATATGGATAGATTTTTCATGTGCTTCGCATCGACCAGCCGTTCGAGGTTGTTGAACTCACTGTGGTGAAATGTATTCGATTCGATCCAGCGTTTATCCATCGCACACTCCGTTGTCCATGGCCATCAACAGCGCCGGAATTTGGGCGATGCCCTTGTAAATCGGATCGATTTCGATCATGGAGCCTTCCTGGTGGTAGTTCTCCCCATGGGTCAACCCCACGGTGATCGCCGGGATCTTGCGCTGTAGAAAGATCGACAGCGCCGACTCACTGGGTTCGCTGATGACCTCCACGCCCAACCGGTTCAAGATTTTGGTGGCGCACTTCACCAGGGGGTGATTGTAGGGCAGATGCGTGGCATTCAGGTTGCTGATGCGATTGAGCGTCAGTTCGACGGCGAAGGCCTTGTGGATGCCATCGACGATATCTTTGATGTCGGTGTAGAGTTCACGGACAATCTGGTCGGCGTCACTGCGGATTTCGAAGCCGATCTGGGCATTGGAAGCGTGCTTTCCGTGGTTGAATCCGCCGGCCACCTTGCCGATGACAATGTTACTGCGAGGCCTCTGGGGCAATCGCAGGCCGAGGATCGCATTGACCACCTCGTTGATCACCAAAATCGCATTGGGTGGATGGTGGTGGATCCATTTTGCTTCCGAATGAATACTGCAGTCGATTTCACCACGAATCATGCCGTCTGAAAAGTAGTTGAGCCGCCCCAGATTGACGCTCTCCAGGCAAATCGCCGCCCGGATCGGTTCGGGCCAACTTTTCAACAGCTGGCGAATGCCACTCAGGTTGCCCTTCCCCAAAGAGTGGGTCGGGGCGACCAGGACGATGTCCGACTCGAACGTCAGGTCCAGCCGCCGGAACACCTCCGGCAGCGAGGCCAGGACCCCGACGGCCGCCGAGTTGTCCGAAACGCCGACGCCGGTGATCGTTTTATCGGTCACCTCGTAGAGATGGTCGCTCTCGGACTCGGAAAAGGTGTCCAGGTGAGCAACGACAAATATCGCCTGCCGGTTTGCCGATGCCCCCCGAAGGATGCTGATGGGATTGCCGAAATCGTCGATAATGCTTTCGTCGGCCTGAAAGTCGGCAAAGCGCTCAACCAGGTAGGCCGCCCGTCTTCTTTCGTGAAATGTGGGCGCGGGAACTTGCCCGAGCAGCACGATGTTGCTGATGATGATATCACGCAACTGTCGAATCTGATTTACAAAAGCCGGTAACCCATCGAGATATTTTTGCATGTCATCCTCTGGCGTGGAGACCGCCCACACCGGCGTTCAACTGTCTTAGGTCGGTGACGATCAGGTCTGGTTGCAGATCCCGGCAGTAGTCGTCGTCTTCTCGCGGTCGAAACGAGCGCTGGTCGCCGGCGAATAGGGCGGTGCAGAACCCGACCGACGCGGCCGGCAGAATGTCGTTGCGTTTGTCGTTGCCCACATACAAGGTCGAAGGCGCCTGAATCCCCATGCTGCTGAGCACCGTTTTGGCCCGCTCGAACATCAGCGTCGATGGCTTGGCATGGCCCGTTTTCCAAGAGAAGAGGAGTAACGGTTGTTGGAATCCCCAGGCTTCCAGGGGCGCGCCGAGGAAATGCGTCAACAGGCAAACTGTATAAAACTGGGCATTGGAGACAATGCCAACGGGCATGTTGGCGGCATGGCAGCGCCGCAGCAAGGCCGCCATTGCGGGCATGGGATAGACCGGATTGACGATCAATTCGTATTCCAGTGCAAACGCCTTGGCCATGGCGGTGTCGGTCGATCCCAGTACGGTTTGCCAGATGCGGGCGATGTCGACGTCGGGATGCGAGATTCCCATCTCACGGGATTTGGCATGCGAAATGCCCACCGCCTGTTGCAGCTCAGCGGAAATGCGTTCCGGTGTGGCTCGAATGTCGTAGCGCCGCAGGAGGTCTTGGATTTCGGCCCTTGGCTGTGAAATTGCCGGGTCGAAGCCGATCTCACCGGCCCTGCTGATCAGCAGGGTGCCGTAGACATCGAACAGCATGGCTGCATAGGGTTTGATTTTCGACAGATCCGGGGCCACGCCGGTGGCGATGGGTGTCATGGGACACAGATGTCTTTCGATCAAGCTGGTGCTATGGCTCATAGGCACCCCACTTGAGCAGTGAGAATCGGTCAAGGTCGAAAAAGGCCCGCAACAATGCCGTCTTGTTGATCCGGTGGCGGACCGGCCCATCGACGACCTGACGGTAAATCTCCAGCAGGCGATCCCGAAAGGCCTGCACGTGATAATGCCGTAGCACCGCCTGCCGATTGGTTTCGATCAGCATGCATTGATCCGGGACCACGCCAGGATCGGCCAACCAGGGATTCAATTCGATCAGTCGTATCCTTGCGGATGGATGGGCCATCAATCGTGCGAGCACTGGCCGCTGAAATTTCTCGCTCAACAGTCCGAAATCCACCCGGCCGCCACCGGTCAGGCGGGCAAAAGCATCGGCGGCCGCATCCGGTGCAACTGCATGACCGTATCGCGCCGAAGCGCGGCTGACCGTTCGATGCCAGTCGCGGGCAAAGGCATCGATGTCGACCCAGCCCACGGGAATATCGAGGCAGTCGTAAAGGTTATCCAGCCGGATGCCGTTGGCTTCAAAATCGCGGCATATATCCGCAATCCGCCGGCCCCACAACAACTTGCCGGCCGTCCACGGTTCAAGAAAAGCCAGACCGAAGCCCTCGGCAATGCTGGTCGTGACCACCGATGCCGACTGCCCCACAAGCGTGGGGTAATCGTTCGCTTGCCCGGCCGCGAATTCGACCGGCAGCGACGCTCCTTGCGCCCACGTCGTCCAGTCCCGATAGCTGATCATATCGGCAGTGCTGTTGGGCGGCTGGGTGACGACAAGCCGCTGCCGGTTCTTGAAGAAAAGCGAGAGCAGCAGGGCCTCGCCCAGATTTTTGCGCCGGATGGCGCGCACCGGATAAAGCACCTGCGGCTCCGGGTGCCGACGCGGGGTCACGCAAAGGCCTTCCACCGCATTCGGCAAATAGTGCAGGCCGGCCGGGGTCAATCCTGCCGACCGGAGGATACCGGCGTCGCGCGTGTTGATTACGCCATAGTGACAGTCGGCTGGATAGGCCTCCTCGACGTAGGATTCTGGCCGGCCATCCTCGGCAAAATCGTGAATCTGCAAAAACAGGTTTATCCCGGCTTGCTGAAGCCGCTTGAGGGTCCCGAGAAGGTGCCGGTTTTTGGCCAAGGTCGGGTTGTGTACGTGCAGTACGTCGCAGCCCTTCGGCCAGGCGGCCAACAGCACCTGGAGGATCTTTTCGGCGACGCGGTCCGGATCGGGCGGCGCCGCTCCGGGCACCTCGTATCCAAGCCCATCAATTTCCACGATCGCACAGGGCAACTCAGCCGCGGCGCGATCCCCCGTCAGCACCATGGTGGTACCGGCATTTTGTAGCGCGGCGACCTGCCGTTTGATGACGGTGCCGACACCACCGGTCTTGAGGTGGTAGTGAACAAAGGCGACCTTCATGACATTACCGCAAAAAAATGGGTGTGTACGGTTATGTTGAAGTCATTGAGACGGCTTGTCAACTATTTCGGGTTGCGCTTGCCGGCGGGGTCGACAGGCGGTCGCATCGTCACCGCCAATCCCGTTCGGAAGGGTCTGGTCGGTGAAGGGCTCCGACGTCAGCCACCGCGTCTGATAGGGTGACAGGGGCAACGATGCGGGATCGATGGATCGGCCACCAATCAGGTCGACCATGGGTGTGCTGCGGCCTGGCAGCGACAACGATACGGTCAGGCGGTCTACGGAACAGTTGGTCAAGGCGAACAGGGTCTGCCGTGGGCACGACCGTTTGGTTGCGAAAACGCGGTCGTCCAGCGTCAGTACGTCCATGGCCGCGCAGGGATGGAAGGCCGGTTGCCGGGTCCGGACGCGCAGCAGGTCAAGATAGGGGTAAAAAATCCGGGCGCGCAGGCTGGTGCGATCGGCCAGTTCGGCGCCGACGGTATCGATTGGCAAGGTTGCCCGGTTGATGGTCCGCGCCCGACCGGTCAGCCGGACCCCTTCCGCCCAGTTCGGTGACCCCAGAAGGCTGTGGATATAGATTCCCGGCACGCCCGGCAGTGCCAACGCCACCGCCTGGGAAGCCAAGAAACGGGGAACCTGAAACGAGTCGTGCGTGACCGCCGTATCTTTCAGCGCGTCAAGATAGGAGATGTTCAGTTCGTATGGGCTCGTGCCGCCGTCCGGGTTTTGTTTTGCGGAAACCCGGCCGCCGTTTCGCTGAACACGGTCCAACAGTCGATCGAGTTGCGAAGCGGTCAACAAACCTTCCACGGGACGCACCCCGATGCCGTCGTGGGAGGCGGTGAAATTGAAAAAGGTCGTTCGGTCCGACGGTGCTGCCAGAGTCTGTGCCCAGTCGGACAACTTCCGAGCCCGCCCGGTGATCAAGGTATGCAGCAGCAAGGGCGGTAGTGTGAAATTGTATACCATCTGAGCCTCGTCGTCGCCGTTGCCGAAATAGCGGATGTTTTCAAGGTGAGGCACATTGGTTTCGGTGACCAGTATCGTATCGGGGGCTTTCAAATCCAGGATCCTGCGAAACAGGCGGACCATGTCGTGTGTTTCCGCCAAATGAATGCAGGCGGTCCCGGGGGTTTTCCACAGGTAGGCGATGGCATCCAGGCGGATGATCCGCGCGCCCATAGCGACGTAATACAGCAGGGTGTGCACCATGCGGACCAACACGTCGACACTGCGGTAATTGAGATCAATCTGATCGCTGCCGAAGGTGGTCCACACATGCACTGGGCGTCCCGACCCCTTGGTAAACGGGGTCAACAACGGCAGGGCCCGCGGCCGGGCAACCATCGACAGGTCCAGCGTCGGATCGGCCGCGATGGCCAGGTCCCCGAACCCCGGTTCGTCGGACAGAAAGGCCTTGAACCAGCGGCTTCCAGCGGACACGTGGTTGGCCACGAGGTCGACCATCAGATCGAATTTTTGGCCGATGGCCTGAATATCGCCCCAGCTGCCCAGGTCGGATCTGACGCTGAAAAAGTCCGTTACGCTGAATCCATCGTCGGACGAGTAAGGGAAGAACGGCAGAATGTGGATACCAGAAAAAAGACCGTTGAGGTAATCGCCGGCAAAGCGATTCAAGGTCCGCAAGGGCGACGCTACTTCGCTTACAAGCGTGTCGCCGTATGTGATCAAGACGGCATCAGCCTCGCTGAAAAGGGTCTTTTTGCCGCTGGACGGCAGCGGCGCAAAGGCGTCCAGGACCTCCGCGATACGGGCAAAGGCGGCCTCGCCTTTCTGCTGGCCGTATAGTCGCTGCAGAATCGTTTTCATGCCAATACTCCGGCGGCAGGCCGTCGCGCTGACGACGGTGATTTAGCCATTGACATCCGCCGGCCGTTGGTGTTTTTTATTTTGTTAAATCCGGTGTTGGTGGCATTTTCCCGCCGTGACGGGCAACGACTCTCCCATGCGGGCAGACCATGTACATTCCCTTCGACACGGTTCACAATATCGGTTTCATCTCCACCCGAATTGCCGGAACCGACGGTGTCTCCCTGGAAACGGCAAAATGGGCCAACGTGTTTGAGAAGAAACGATTCAACTGTTTTTTTTTCGCCGGTGAACTGGACCGCGATCCGACCCGCTCATTTCTGGCGCCCATGGCCCACTTCATGGATCCGGAAATCCGCACAATCTTCAACACTGCCTTCGGTTCGCATACCAACGGTGTCAGAGAGCGTGCACTGACCACGTCCATCCAGGCGATCAAGGAGCACCTTAAAGACCAGCTATACGATTTCATAGTCAAATTCAATATCGATCTGCTGGTGCCCGAAAATGCGCTGACCATTCCGCTCAACATCCCCTTGGGCCTTGCCATCACCGAAGTGATCGCCGAAACGGGTCTTCCGACGATCGCCCACCACCACGACTTTTTCTGGGAGCGCCAGCAGTTCAAAACCAATGCGGTCTGGGACTATCTCAACATGGCCTTTCCACCGCACCTGCCGACCATTCGCCACGTGGTGATCAGTTCGTCGGCCAGCAACCAGCTCTCCCTTAGAACCGGCATCTCCGCCACCATCATCCCCAACGTCATGGATTTCAAGAACCCGCCACTCCCGCCGGATGACTATGCCGAGGATGTCCGGCAGTCATTGGGACTCGACCCGGACGAGAAGTTGATTCTACAGCCCACCCGGGTTGTCAAACGCAAGGGCATCGAAAACGCCATCGAACTGGTCAGCCGCCTGGGCATCAAGGCCCGCCTGGTCATCTCGCATGCCTCGGGTGACGAAGGCCACGATTACGAGCAGCGCATTATCGACTATTCTAAGCGCATGGGGGTGAACACACGCCTGGTGGCGGAAATCATCAACGACCGACGAGGGGCCACCGACGACGGGCGCAAGATCTACACCCTTCACGACATCTATCACCACGCCGACTTCATTACCTATCCTTCCACCGTGGAGGGTTTCGGCAACGCCTTTTTGGAAGCGGTCTATTTTCGCAAGCCGATTTTGGTGAACCGGTACTCCATCTTCTCATTCGACATCAAGCCCAAGGGGTTTTCGGCCGTCGAAATCGAGGGATATGTCACCGAAGACGCCGTCGCGCAGACCCTTGAACTGCTCTGCAATGTTCGCCTGAGAAGAGAAATGGTGGAGAACAACTACCTCCTGGGTGAAAAGTTTTTCTCTTACGAAGTACTGCATGACAAATTGATGAACCTGATGGTTTGAGGAGGATGCCCGACAGGTCTTTGGTTCGTTTTTTCGAGCATGGAGTTGAAAAGATGGCTTTATTTCTGGTTCAGCACGGTAAACATCGACCCGCATCAGAGGACCCCGACAAGGGGCTTTCGGTCGAGGGACGCAACGCAACCGAACGCATGGCCACCGTCGCCGTCGGCTATGGGGTGCAGGCCTCCAAGATCCTGCACAGCGGCAAGAAACGCGCCCGCCAAACCGCCGAAATCATCGCGTCGATCATGAATCCCGAAAAGGGCCTGGCGGCGGTCGACGGCATGAACCCGATGGACGATGTCCGGGCGTTTGAAGGTCGCCTCGATCTGGACAGCAACGTGATGCTGGTCGGGCATCTGCCTTTCCTGGAGCGCCTGATCGGGCTGCTGGTGTGCGACGATCCCGATCGAACGGTGTTCAAACTGCAAAACAGCGGTATACTCTGTCTTGACCGGGTTGCCGATATCGATCATGCGGTGATCGGCTGGGCCTTGATGCCGACCGTGGGTTGACAAGGCACCAATGACCGCGTTTCAGTTGGTCCGTTTGTCAGTGGGTCGATCGGAGCCGTTTCCAGGTCGCTTGAGGACTTTCAAAGGTCAGGGTGTCGGGCTCGATGCCCAGGGTCTGGGCATCGGGCAGGTATCCGTCGATCACTTTTTCGATCTGCGAGATCAGGGCGTCGATCTTGACCCCCGACAGGGTGTTGACAATCTTCAGGTCGTCGTCCGCCTGCTGGTAAAGATACCCGAGGCGATCACAGGCTACGCGGTAGTAAGCGATCTTGCGCGCATATCGATCCATGTAAGCACGGATTTCAGCCATCAGCATCAAATCGTAGTAAAGCCGCGTATGGGCCAGGGCCGCGGCCTCACTGTCGACGCGACTGTCACGAATCTCCTGCAAGGCTTCGCTCCTGACCGCTTTCAGGCGTATGGATAGCTGCTCGCGGATCTCGGCGGCATCGGCCCGGCGCTGCGCCAGTTGCTTGTTGAGTAGCGCAATGCCGGCCATCGTCCGCTGCAGCTGCTCCGAATCAGCGTTCGGCATGGCGGCAAGCGGACGAGCCAACCCTGCCAGCAGCAGGCAGACAAACAGCGTCCGGCCAAACAACGTCGGATAGATCGGTGCAGACAGGATCACGGTTCACTTCCTCGTGGCATGGATTTTACGGTTCACCTTTTCGGCAAGAAACAGGCGCGTTTTGGGATTGTCCCAGCGGACCCCGTGGGTCAGGCTGACCAGTTCGATCTGCTCGCCCTGCCATTGGGACAAAACGGCCGCCACCTCCGGTGACAACCGCGACAGGCCGTTCAGGGAGAGCCCTTTGCCCTGCCAGCGCGACAAATGCCGGGCCGCTTCAAGGGAGAGTTCACCCAGAGCGTTGAGGCCCAGCCAATCCCCGTCCCAGCCGGCCAGCAGCTTGGCGGACGCCGGTGACAGTTCGATCAGGCCATTTAAAAACAGATCCTTGCCGGTCCAGGTTGACAGGCACCCGGCGGCCTGCGGCGGCAGTTGGGTCAGCAGATGCTTGCGGGAAAAGTCGCCCGCGCAGATCTCTTTCCAGATGGCGGCATCATCCACCTTTTCCGGCGACGGACCAGCCGGTGCCCTGTGCGGTGCGGCCGCGTCGGCCAGCCGCTTTTCGATTCCTTGCCAGATGGATGCCAGCGCCACGGGGGCGGCGGCGGCCGCGTCGATGTTCAAGTTCGCCAGCATCTCCCGCTGATCGGCCATGCGCTCGTCGGCCAGTTGGACAAAGCCGTCGATGTCGATATCGCTGGTCTTGCCGGCCATCAGGGCCAGCAGGTCGGCCCGGCGTGAGAGAAACAGGAGCTCCTCACTGCCCCGGTACAGGGTTTGGCGCGGTGCATCCAGCTTGTCGATGTACATGGTACGCCGCTGGATGGCTGTCAACGCCAAATGGACGCGCGGATTTTCAAGCGCGCTCGCATCGGCGCCGGCCGGCTGACCGCTATCACGAAGCAGCTGGACGACAAGGTCGGTTTCGGCATCGATACCGGCCTGATAATAGCTGCGCAGCTGTTCGATTGCATCGCTTTTATCGATCAGCTGTTGACGCAACCGGTCCAGGCGCACACCAAGTGCTGCCAAGGGCGATGCCGCACCAGGCTCCGGATCGGGGACCGCGGGTGCGGCCGGTTCCGAAAAATGCTCGGCCACGGCCGATGGGGGAGCGGTGTCGGTTTCAACCGGCGACGGCATTCGGTCTGAATAGAACCAGTACCATCCGCTTGCAAAAACCAGTGCGACGGCCAGCACCACGGCAGCCCAGCGGACCTTTTGGCCTGCCCTGCCCGGCACCGGCGCCGCGGGTGGCGATGGCCCGGTCGGCGCGGCCGGTTGGCGTGCAACCACCGACGGTGCCTCGGCAGGAGGTGGCTCGGACGGCAACGTTTCAGCCACTCTGCCGGCGGAATCCGGATTGTCCGCCATATCCGCCGGGCCGACACGATCGTGGTCCGCCGCACCAGCGGATGGCTCGGGTTCCGGTGGCTGCTCGGCTTCACCGGACGCGTTGTCGGTTGGTTTGGGCGCGCCGTCGCTGGATGCGATCTCCTTGAGCAGATCGTCGATATCCGCCGAGATGTCCTGAGCCTCCGAATCGTCATCGGCATCGTCGCCGGCTTCGGCTTGGACGGTTTTTAGATCGGATGCCTCGGGGTTTGGCGCGCTGTCGTCGGCGATGGTGTCGAAGGCAATGTCGGCGTCGGATTCATCTGCGGGTTCGCTTGCGCCGTCACCTTCGATCTGGGCCATGATGCTTTCGAAAGCCCGCTGCTGCTCCGCATCCAACTCCTGCACCGAATCGTCGGACGGGGTGTCGGCGGCCGCTTCATCCGAGGAGGCGTTGCCTGCGTGATCGGTCGCGACCGTGCGCGTTGGTCCGGCGTTCAAATCGTCTTGCGTCTGCATGGTTGGTCATCCGTTAGCGCGAGCAGCTGCACCGACTCGTGGTGAGATGCCGGTTTGACTTAAAATATCGCCGCGTGCCCGGTAAACTTGAGTGCCGCGCCCGCGGGGGCGGCACTATCCGACACCATCGCGAACAACCTTGTAACCGGCAAAATTCCTTGATCATTTTTCGATCCAAAGCTATGGTTTCGGATCGTTTCCATCATCACAGACCCTTCATGAACAGGGTAATAGCTGCTACAGGAGACAAGACCTCATGCTGAAAACCGTTGTCAGCGGCACCGGCCGCTATGTACCGCCGCGTTTGGTCACCAACGACGAACTGAGTCGTTTGATGGATACGTCCGACGCGTGGATTCGGCAGCGCACGGGCATCGTGCAGCGCTACTGGGTTCCTCAGGAAGGCGGGGTGGGCGCATCCGACCTGGGGTTCGAAGCCGCGTCGATCGCCCTGCAGCGCGCCGGGTGGGGCCCTGAAGATCTCGACATGATCATTTTTGCAACTTTGAGCCCGGATCTGTTTTTTCCCGGTTCGGGCTGCCTGCTGGCTCACAAGCTCGGCCTGTCGACCACGCCAGCACTGGACATCCGCCAACAGTGTACCGGCTTTTTGTACGGTCTTGCCACCGCCGATGCCTATATCCGCAGCGGCCTGGCCCGACGCATCCTGCTCGTGGGCGCCGAGGTGCACAGCACCGGCCTGAACTTGTCCGATCAGGGACGCGACGTGGCCGTGATTTTCGGAGACGGCGCGGGGGCAGTCTGCCTGGAGTCCGCGACGACCGATGACCAGGCCGGTGTGCTGGCCGCCTGTCTGCACGCGGACGGCGCCCTCTCCGAAAGCCTGATGTGCTACGCACCGGCGTCGTGCCAAAATCCGCGCATAGACGAAAAGATGCTGCAAGCCGGCCGACACTATCCGGTCATGGACGGCAAGACGATTTTCAAAACCGCCGTTCGGCGCTTGCCCACTGTCGCGACCGAGGTATTGAAAAAAGCGGACCTGCCGCTGGCGGCGGTGGACCTGTTCATTCCCCACCAGGCCAATCTGCGCATCAACCAGGCCTTTGCCAAGGCGCTGGATCTGCCGCCGTCCAAGGTCTACAACAACATCGAACATTACGGAAACACCACGGCGGCCAGTATACCACTGGCCCTGGACGAGGCGATCGAAAGGGGTGTCGTGGGCGCCGGCAGCACCGTGATGTTCATCGGGCTCGGCGCCGGGGTCACCTGGGGGGCGGTGCTGTATCGGTTTAAGGGCTGATCTTGGAAATGGCTCAAGCCGGGTCGTTAGTTGGCCGCTTCCAGGTGTTTGGGCGCGCCGGTCGGTCGTCAGCCCGGTGCCAGCTTGCCCTCGAAGAGCATCTGCAGATAGTGACGGTTGATGGCATCGACCCCGCTGAAGGTGTGGTTCGGATCACTGTTGCGGGCCGCCATTTCAGCGCGCAGGCTGCCGGCGGTGGTCTTGCCCAACTGGACGCCGAACTGGTCGAAGGGGTTGATGCCCCAGACGAAGGCCTCAAAGATCGTCTTGGCCTCATAAAACGACAGGAGCCGGCCCACGTTTTCCGGCTCCAGATTTTCAAGCACGATGATCGATGAGGGCCGGTTGCCGGAAAAGCGTTTGGCCGGGTCGTCGTCCGTCTTCCCGCTGGCCAGGGCCGTGGCCTGGGCCAGCAGGTTGGCCCACAGTTCCTGCTGGTGTCCCACGCCGGCAAAGCGGCCTTCGTCCAGGTGGTACTGGGGGTTCAACACGCCGATGAAATCGATGGGAAACGCCCGGCCTTGGTGGGCCAGCTGGAAAAACGAATGCTGAGCATTGGTGCCGGGTTCACCGAAGATGATCGTACCGGCGGGCCGCGCGAGCGGTCGACCGGCCGCATCCACGGACTTGCCGTTGCTCTCCATGTTCAACTGCTGCACATGCGGCGCCAGCTTGGCCAGCGGCGACGCGTAGGGAATGATGGCGGATTGCGGATAGTTCAAAAAGCTGGTGTTCCACACGGAGACAAGGGCGGCAATCAAGGGCAGGTTGTTTTCCGGCGCGGTTTCCAGGGCATGCCGATCCATCGCTTCGGCACCTTCCAGAAAGCGGGTGAAGCGGTCGTATCCCAGGTAGAGGCTCAGCGGCACCGCGCCGACCGCCGAGGTTACGCTGTAACGGCCGCCGATAAAATCGAACATGTGAAAGGCGCCCAGCACCTGGCCGTCCTCGCGGTCGCCGGGACTTCCCTGACTGGTGACGGTCACGATGTGGCGGCCCGGGTCCAACCCCCGCTCCCGCATGTAGCGGCGGACCAGATCTTCGTTGGCCATGGTTTCGGCGGTGGTGTAACTCTTGGAGATAACGACCCACAAGGTCGCCTGCGGATCGATCCGTGACCAGATCCGTGCGAAATTATGGATGTCCACGTTGGCCAAAAAGTCCAGCGAAACCCCCTGGTCGGCGAAGGCCTGCAGGGCGGTGGCCACGAACTGGGTCCCCAGATAGCTGCCGCCGATGCCGACCACGACCACGTGCTTGAACGCTTTTGCGGTGCTTCCGGTGATCTCCTGACGCTGAACCGCCTGACTGAAGGCTCGAACCTTCGCCAACGCCTGTTTGAGGGCCGGTTTGACGTCCCGGCCGTCAACCTTGACCGGATCGTCGGAGGTGCTGCGGGCAGCCATGTGCAAGGCAGCCCGGTTTTCGGTGACATTGACCTTCTTGCCGGCCGCCATGTCCGCAAAGCGCGCCACCGCACCGGCCGCGTCCGCCAGATGGAACAGCGAGGCCATGACGTCGGCGTCGACGCGTTGACGCGAATAGTCGAAAAAGAGGCCGCCGCCGTCGGCGCTGAATCGGGCCAGGCGGTCGTTGGCGCGGGCAAGCGTGCCCAGGTGGTGGTCCGGCGAGCCCATGCGCTCGGCATGCGCGCTCAACCGATCGACGTGTGGACTTTGGTCAAAACGATAGTCTTGCATAACACTTTCGTTTTATTTTTCGTCCTTGGTTTCCTGGTATATAGCGTGCGATTCCGTGGATGAAAACGAACGCGTACAGGAAACGCTGTTGGCCAGCACGGTGCGAATCCGGTCCAGGGGCAGGCACGCGTTCATGCAGCCGGGAAAACGATACCGATCGCCGCAGTCACGGCACGGGCTCTTGATCAGGTGCCCGATATCGAAATCAAAACGGTGTCTGTATCTGTTCGCCATGGGGTTCCAGGATAAGGTTGCGTGATTCATTTGCGGCCGCTTTCTCGGAAAGATCGGTTGCAATCACGGTCGTGGCCAGCGCTTACGCATCATAGCTACCATAACCCGCCGGCAGGTTCAAGGCCAAACCCGCGCCGGGCAACGGCCGGCCGCTTCGATGCGCCGATCGTCGCCCCGGCACCCGCGGTGCCCCGCGAGAACCCTCGCCGCCTGGACTTTGACTCGGTACGGTGGTAAAATGATCGTGCACCGGAAAGGAGCGCTGTATGACCCGCGACAACATCAAAGGCAGACGCCTGGCCGGACTTTTTCTGCTGGGCTTGCTGCTGTTCAACTTCCCCCTGCTCTCCTTGTTCAATCGGCCGGTCATGGTGTTGGGCGTGCCCCTTTTGTACCTTTACCTTTTCGTCGCCTGGTGGGTGATCATCGTCCTGACGCTGGCCATCAGCCGTTCCGGAACGGGCAGATAGTTGCCAACCGGTAAGTTCCCAAGGGATTGGCATGCTTGAAACCGAAACCGTCATCTTCGTCTCCTTGTGCTACATCGGCCTGCTGTTCGGCGTCGCCTACTACGGCGACAAGCGCGCGGACAGCGGGCAGAGCATCATCAGCAACCCTTACATCTACGCCCTTTCCCTGGCGGTCTACTGCACGGCCTGGACCTTCTACGGCAGCGTGGGTCGCGCGGCCTCCGCCGGGCCGGCCTTTCTGACCACCTACATCGGGCCGACCCTGATGACCACCTTGGGCTGGCTGGTGCTGAAGAAAATCATCCGCATCTCCAAGGTTCACCGGATCACCTCCATCGCCGACTTCATCGGGTCGCGCTACGGCAAAAGCATGACCCTGGGCGGGGTGGTGACCGTCATCGCCGTGTTGGGCATCATTCCCTATATTTCGCTGCAGCTCAAGGCGATTTCCACCAGCTTTCTGCTCATCCAACGCTATCCGTCCCTGGAACCGGTGTCCCCGTCGGGCGGCTTCAATATCTGGGGCGACACCACTTTTTACGTGGCGCTTTTTCTGGCCGTGTTCGCCACGCTGTTCGGTACCCGCAATCTCGAGGCCACCGAACGCCACGAAGGGCTGGTGGCGGCCATTGCACTCGAATCCATCGTAAAGCTGGTGGCGTTTCTGGCGGTGGGCATCTTCATCACCTTTGTTGTCTACGACGGCTTCGCCGATCTCAGCCAAAAAGCCATGGCATCGCCGGCCATCCGCCCCTTGATGACCCTGTCGACGGATGCCGGCGTTTTCTCCAGCTGGCTGGCCCACCTGTTTCTCTCCATGATGGCCATCGTTTTTCTGCCACGACAATTTCAGGTCATGGTGGTCGAAAACGTCAACGAGCGCCACATGGACAAGGCCATCTGGCTCTTTCCGCTTTACCTGGCGGCGATCAACCTCTTCGTCCTGCCGGTGGCCTTTGCCGGCATGCTGGCCTTCGGATCGCAAGGGCTCGATGCCGACATGTTCGTACTGACCCTTCCCATGGCCAACCAGCAGCTCTTCTTGACCCTGCTGGTCTTTATCGGTGGCATGTCGGCGGCCACCGGCATGGTCATCGTGGAGACGGTCGCGCTCTCCACCATGATCTGCAACGACCTGGTGATGCCCATGTTGTTGCACATGCCCTCGCTGAAGCTGGCCCAGCGCAAAGAGTTGAGCAGCATGCTTTTGTTCATTCGGCGACTGAGCATCATCTTCGTCCTGCTCATGGGGTATGCCTATTTTCACTTTGCCGGCGAGTACTACACCCTGGTGTCCATCGGCCTGGTCTCCTTCGCGGCCGTGGCCCAGTTCGCACCGGCGCTGCTGATCGGCATTTTCTGGAAAGGCGGCACACGCACCGGCGCTCTGCTGGGACTGGCGGCCGGTTTTTCGGTCTGGTTCTACACGCTCTTTTTACCGACCTTGGCTGGTGCCGGCCTGATGTCCCAGGACTTTTTGGCCCATGGGCCTTTCGGCATCGCCTTTTTAAAGCCCTTCGAACTTTTCGGACTGGATTTCTTCGACCGCATCACCCACGCTGTTTTCTGGAGCATGCTGGCCAACGTGGGCTGCTACCTGACCGGGTCTTTGTTCAGCCGCCCATCGGCCATGGAGCACACCCAGGCGGCCATGTTCGTGGACATCTACCGCTACATGGGCCGGGTGCACGACTCTTCGGTCTGGCGCGGCACGGCCTACCTGCCGGACCTGGTCTCCATGCTGGAGCGCTTTTTGGGCAAGGAACGCACCGGCGCGGCTCTGGACAGCTACACCATGGCCTACGGCATCGATTGGGAGCAGCCCCTGACCCGCGACCCGGGCCTGGTCAACCACATCGAAAAGCTGCTGGCCGGTGCCATCGGATCGGCCTCGGCGCGAGTAATGGTGGCCTCGGTGGTCAAAGAGGAGCCGCTGGGGATCGAGGAGGTGATGGACATCCTGGACGAAACCCGCCAGGCCATCATCTACAGTCATGAACTGGAGCGGGCCACGGCCGAACTGCAGGCCGCCAACCAGCGCCTGCAGGAACTCGACCAGATGAAAGACGAATTCATCTCGACCGTTTCCCATGAGCTTCGCACACCGCTGACGGCCATCCGCTCGCTGGCCGAAATCCTGCGCGACTATCCGGACACCCCCGTGGCGCGTCAGCGTGAATTCGCCGGCATCATCGTCACGGAGACCTGCCGCCTCACACGCCTGATCACCCAGGTGCTCGACTTTCAGAAGCTGGAATCGGGACGCCTGCGCTGGCACATGGAGACGCTCGACCCAAAGGCGGTCATTCAAGACGCCGTCAGCGCGACCGGTCAGCTGGTGGCGGACAAACGCATCCACATGCAGGTGCATCTGCCGCCAACGGTACCGACCATCGAAGGCGACCGTGACCAACTGATTCAGGCGATGGTGAACCTGATCTCCAACGCCGTCAAGTTTTGCGACCCGGATCGCGGCCGCATCGACATCCGCCTAAAAGTCGAATCCGACCGGTTGACGATCTCCGTGGCCGACAACGGCATCGGGATCAGCCAGGCCGACCAGCAGCACATTTTCGACAAGTTCCAGCAGGTGGTGGACGCTTCCCGCGGCCGTCCGGCCGGCACCGGGTTGGGCCTTTCCATCACGCGTCAGATCGTTCAGCATCACCGCGGTGAACTGCACGTCGACAGCACTCCGGGTCACGGCGCGACCTTCTATTTCAGCCTGCCGCTCCAACGCCCGCCCGACGGTGAGACAACGCAAACTCCGTGACAAGGCGCTCGAAATCGGCTACCGTGACCGTGAATTGCAAAGCGCCTACCGATAACCCCAGCCAGGAGCACAGTCATGCCGGAACAGGACAGAATCGACTTCACCGTGGATACGGCCAACTTATATCGGGAAGAATCCATTACCGACCTCAAGGTTGCCTCCATCCGCCGGATGGTCCCGGTGACCGCCGAGGGCGCAGACGATCCCAGCCGGGCGCCCATTTTTCTCGGCCACACCCAGATCCTGACGCCCCAGGGACCGCTTCCCCTGCAGGCCCGCTTGATGGCCAACGACCTCAACGAGGCGATACAGGCCTTTCCGGCGGCCATGGAACAGGAGATGACCAAAATGGTGGCCCAGCTCCGGCAGATGCAGGAAGCCGAGCAGCAGAAACAGAAGGAAGACTCGCGCATCATTGTGCCAGGGCGGTAGTTCAACGCAGGCTGACGGCAAGGTGATCGGCCATGTTGCGTATTCACATCGGCAGTATCGGTCCCCAGGGGCTGGCGGTGGACGAGCGGCTTGAGCCAACCGTCCTGCCGCTGCTCAAGGCGGTCATTGAAGCGGATGCGTCCCTGCACGTCACCCATCCGGTGCACGCACGCCTGGACCTGCGGCCGGCCGGTGAAGCGATCATGATCGACGGCACCCTCGCCACCCGGGCGACCGTCATCTGCCAGCGCTGCCTGGAACCATTCACACTGGACATAAGGGCCCAGGTGCATGTCAGCGCCGTGCCCGAAACGGCGGCGACGGCCCAGGACCGGACCGATGCCGAAGTCGAACTGCTGGCCGATGAAATGGATGTGATCACCCACAGCGGCGACATTGTTGACCTTCAAGACGAGGTCGCCCAGCAGGTCATCATGGCCCTGCCCTTCAGCCCCTTGTGCAAAAAGACCTGCAAGGGGCTTTGCCACCAGTGCGGGGCCAATTTGAACGAGACCGCCTGCCATTGCGATCCCGACGATGCCAAGAGCCCATTTGCGGTCTTGAAATCACTGTCTTTTCCCGATGGGCCGAAATAGTCAGCCATGCCGCTGAGAGAAATCGCCAAGATGCTCTACCAGCTTCAACAGGAAGTGGCGCGTCTGAGGCGGGCCCTGGATCAATCCACCGCGACGGATCGCGAGACAGTCAAACTCAACCTGGCCCGGGCGATTGCCGAACGGGATCGCATGAAGCAGGTCTTGGACGGCCATCTGGACCGCTGACGCCCATCCAGCAGACCGGTTGATGGTTGACAAACGCGGCTGAAAACCAGTATATGCGGTCATTCGGTCGGTCCACAAACACCCCGCAAATACATCAATTGGCGTTCAGGAGAGCCTATGGATTTTAAGCGTCACATCGAAGCCGCCTGGAAACTGACCCTTGGCAATATCGTCGCACTGATCATCATGACCCTGGTCATGGTGGCAGTGAGTGCTTTGACGCTGGGCATCTTGGCCCCGGTCACCATGGCCGGCTACACCCAGAGCCTGCTGCAGCTGATCCGCAACAAACGGGAGCCCAGGGTCCAGGACCTTTTTTCCCACATGAATCTGTTTCTGCCGCTGCTGGGATTCGGACTGGCCACTTTCGTGGCGATCTCGATCGGATTCATGCTGCTCTTTTTGCCCGGGATCATCGTCATCGCCGCCATCATGTTCAGCTGCATCTACATGCTGCCGCTGATGACCGACAAGCAGCTGGGCCTTGTGGATGCCATCAAGGAGAGCTATGCCATGGCCAGACGCGCCGACCTGGTGGACCATGTGGTCGTGGTGGTCATCTTCACGGCCATCAGCATGATCGGCAGCACCGTGTTCATCGGTGTGCTCTTCACCCAACCGCTGGCCACCCTCTTTCTGCTCTCCACGTATGAGGAGAGCATCGGCGGCGACGTGGCGCCGATGCCGCAGCCATCCGATCAAACGCTTTAGGAGCGGTCCGTAAATCGACCGATCGCATGCCCGTTTCCCACCCGGCGGTATTCGCGTCGGGTGGTCGGGTCGGATTTCACGACCGGGATTTGCGCTTGAGCAGTTTGCGGTAGGCGTCACTCAGCTTGACAAAGGACTCCTGGTCGCCGCCTTTGTCCGGATGAAGCTTCAAGGCCACCTGGCGATAGTGCCGGGTCAGCGTGGGGCAATCCATGCGCTTTAATTCACTGGTACTGACACCGAACAATTGGGCCGATTCGGCCAGACTGACCTGAACGCTTTCGGGCGGCCGATGCATCCGGTGCCGATTCATGAAATCCCGCAGCAAATCTCCAAAGGGGTCGCGGATGGGAAAACCGTAGTCGAAATACATGACGGCATAGCGCACCAGGTGCGCCCTGAGACCCGTCTCCGCATCGCTGCCCGCCCAGAAGCATTCATCACCATTGAGCCGACACAGGGCCTTGACGAAATAGGTGTCCATGCTCTCCCGGTCCAGCCACTCGGGATGATGACGTGAAAACATTTCAGTGAAGCAGGCCTGCAGGTCGAATATCTGATAGGTGTAGCGGGCCACTTCCCTGGAATCGAGGTTGCGCTCGGCCGCCATGAAGTCGTATTCGATTTCATCCCGCGATTTGTGCTGCAATATCGTGTAGAACCGATCCGGTGTGCAGACCAGGTCCCGCTGGTTGACCTGGCCCAGCTTGAGATAGTGCAGCCGATAGCGGTCGAATGGGTGCAGTGTTTCAGCCGGCGCGCATGTGTCCGCCCGTGGCAGGTGTCGCGACCGGCGATCGAAACCGTCGATCACCCGGCGGATACGCGGGGAGAGGTAGGGTAGAAAAACGGTTTCGAGATCGTCTTGGGTGACGGGGACGCCCTGATCGGCGATGGCGTCCTCCAGGTCCGTGTCGATGTAGAATCCGTTGCCGCCCGGATACACGATGAATGCGGATGGGTCGCGGCCCAGATCGAACAGGTCTCGACTGCGATAGCAATCGCCATCTATGTAGGAGTGGCGCAGCAGGTAGCGGTATCCGTTGTTCTTATCAAGTATTCTGGCAAGATACAATTTGTCATCTCCCGTGGCCGTCGCTGACTGACTTAAGATAACCGTTTTCCGATCAACGGCAACGTCAACGCGATGGCGGGTTCGGGTTGACCTATCCGGACAGAGCGGCTATAGCCGCACGCAGCCCCGTGGGACCCGTCGTTTCGTCGAGGCACCTTTCCCAGAAACCAAACCGGCGGCCTTATGCCCACTTGCCATCGATCGGAAATCAACTCGGCCGCGCTAACGGAGCGGCGCTTTAACCTGCCGGGTGTCCTGGCCGTCTCTTTGGCCCATTTGGTTCACGACATCTACTCCAGCTTCCTGGCGCCGTTGCTGCCGCTGCTGATCGACAAACTGACCATGACCCTCACCCAGGCCGGTCTGTTGTCGACCGTCATGCAGCTGCCGGCCCTGATTAATCCCTGGGTCGGATCCCTCGCGGACCGTTTCAGTGTGCGCTGGCTGCTGATTCTGGCACCCGTAATGACGGCCGTTCCCATGAGCCTGATCGGCTTGGCGCCCACTTACGGCGGTCTGTTGATGCTGGTGCTGGTGGCCGGTGTCAGTGTGTCCCTGTTTCACGTACCGGCACCGGTGGTGGTGGCCCGCATGTCCGCCAGTCGCAAAGGCATGGGCATGTCGTTGTTCATGGTCGGCGGGGAAGCCGCCCGGGCGCTGGGCCCCCTGGTGGCGGTCGGTGCCGTGGCGCTGGTGGGCCTGGAGGGGATCTATCCGCTGATGGGGGTCAGCGTGGTCTGTTCGGGGCTGCTTTTTTACGCCACACGCGACCTGCCGGTGACCCACGGAACTTATACAAGGATTCCGCTGCGCCAGACCTGGCACGAGCTGCGCCCGGTCCTGTTGCCCATTTCGGGCATCCTCGTGGCCAGGGGATTCATGCACGCCTGCATGACGGCTTTTCTGCCGACCTTTATCGCCATGCACACCGGCAACCTCTGGCTGGCGGGAATCGCGTTGACGATCTTTGAAACCGCCGGCGTGGGCGGCGTTTTGGTGGCGGGCACATTGAGCGACCGCTTCGGCCGCCGCCGGGTGCTGATTTTGTCCCTACTGGGTGCACCGGCGTCCCTGCTGGGGTTTATCTGGGCCCAGGGCTGGGCGGCCTATGTCATGCTGATGCTGACCGGCCTGACCCTTTTGTGCACCACCCCGGTCATGTTGGCGCTGGTTCAGGAGCGTGCCGGCAAAAGTCCCTCCGCCGCCAACGGCATGTTCATGATGATCTCTTTCCTGGCCCGTTCCGCAGTGGTCGTAATCGTCGGCCTCATCGGGGATGGACTGGGCTTGAAAAGCGCTTTCACGATCGCAGCGCTAATTGGGTTCAGCGGCCTTTGCTTTGTATTCAAACTGCCCATGGACGACCGGCGCGAACCCGTTGCCCTTGATGGTTAAGGGGCAGCGCAGCCGATCGGCGCCGGCGCTGGATCGAGACGGTCAGCCGTTGGGTGGAGAGACGGACAGCACCGGGCAGGCCACGCCCCGGATCACCCGGTCGGTCGTCGATCCCAGCAGCAGGGTTTCCACCAGCGAGTGCCCCCTGACGCCCAGCACGATCAAGTCGATGTCGTTCGCCTCGGCATAGGCGATCAGCGTCTGAAACGGCTTGCCGGTTTCACAGACGATTTTGATGTCGCACCAGTCGGCGGCACCTTCCGGGACCAACGTTTCGATGCGCTGGCGACATCCGGTGCTCACCTCGGTAAGTGCTTCGGTCTCGACGGTGTCCTGCATCATGGTGTCCCGGTAGACAAAGGGTTCGATCACGTGGACGAGATGGATGGTGGCCTCGAACTCCTGGGCCAGGCTGAACCCGAACCCTACGGCCCGGCCGGAATCTTTGGAAAAATCGCAGCCCACCATGATCTGTTTGAAGCCGAACCCCTTGAATGGCAGCTTACCTGCCGGCGCTTTTTCAGGCGGCGTCACCACCAGCAACGGGCAGCCGATGGTCCGCAGCAGCCGTTCGGTGACCGATCCCAAAAACAGCCGCTTGAATCCGGTGCGGCCGTGGGTGGAGACGATGGCCAGGTCCACCCGATGGTCGACGGCCAGGCGACGAAGGGTGCTGGAGACCGGGCCCGTTTCGACAATGGGCTCCCAGTCCAGATCGACGTTGGCCGTCAACCGCTGGATCTGGTTTACGGCGCCCGTCTTCATCTCGTCGATTTGATCCTCCTGGTAAACATAGGCGGCGCCGTGCATGGTCACCATGGGCAGGTCGATGATGTGACAGATGAACAGCTTGGCACCGAACTCCTTGGCCATGCCGATGGCCTGGGTGACGGCTGAGTTGGAAAAATCGGAAAGATCGGTGGCGCAAAGGATGCGTCGAAAATTGATTTTCATCGGTCACCTCCCTGTGGGTTGCGAAACCAGAACCGTGACTGTTTTCTATCCATCATGGTCGCGCCGGGCCGGCCGAACGGGCTCACCGGTGCGGGAATGCGTTGCCGGAATTCGAAAGCACGGCAGGATGAAACAAGGTTTTCAGTGCCAGCATAACGGCCGGGGCGGACGGTGTCAAAAAAAAACGCGCCGGCGTGTCACCCCCATTGGCAAGCCCATGCGGCGGACGGCAATCGCCTCGGCCGATTGATTCTTGCCTTATGACGGTGAAGCGGTTAATAAGCAGGGTCTATCGAATTTCCGCAGATATGGTCACGTGAACCGAGACGCCATCGTGGCATGTGATTTGATGGTAGCCTATGCACAAACGTCCCAACATCGCCGTCGTCGCCATGGACGGCATTTTCCCCGGCGCCCCAAATCTGACGACGTTCTGGGAGAACATCCTCGCCGGGATCAATCAATCAGCCCCCGTTTCACCGGAACGCTGGATCGCACCGGCCGCGGACCGGGTCGCCGGCGGCCCGCTGCCCGACCACACTTACTCCCGACACGCCTGTCTGGTTACCGATTTCCGGTTCGATCCCGGGCTGTTTGCCCTGGACGGAAAACTGACCCGCCACTTGGATCCGGTTCATCAGCTGACCCTGACCGCCGGTAAGCGGGCCCTCGCCGCCTGCAGCACCGCCGCGGTGGACCCCCTGCGGGTCGACACGATTCTGGCGGCCATCGCCCTGCCGACCGATAGCGCATCCGCGTTCACACGCCTGACCCTTGGAAATGCGATCGAACGGCAGCTGTTCCCCAACGCCGCGGCTGTGCCCGAGCCGTTGACACGATCCCAGGCCCTGGCCAGCCGAGTGGACGGTCTGCCGGCGGCGCTGCTGGCGGCCGAAATGGGTTTCGGTGGAGACTGCTTTACCCTGGATGCCGCCTGCGCCTCCTCGATTTACGCGGTCAAGCTGGCCTGCGATGCCCTGGCGTTTGACCGGGCGGACATGGTGGTCACCGGCGGGGTCTCGCGGCCGGAGTGCCTCTACACCCAGACCGGCTTCAGCCAGCTCCAGGCCCTGTCACGGTCGGGACGCTGCGCCCCATTCGACCGGCAGGCCGACGGCCTGGTGGTCGGGGAAGGGGCCGGTATTCTGGTGCTAAAGCGCCTGGAGGATGCCCTCGCGCATGGGGACACCATCCACGGCGTCATTCGTGGCATCGGACTGTCCAACGACATGCGCGGCAATCTGTTGGCTCCTCAGCGCGACGGCCAGGTGCGCGCCATGAAAATGGCCTATCGGGAGGCTGGATGGCGGGCATGGGATGTGGATTACATCGAATGCCACGGCACCGGGACGCGCACCGGCGACACCACCGAGATCGAAAGCCTGATCCAATTGTGGCAGGATCGTCCCACTGCTCCGGGCCGCTGCGCCATCGGATCGGTAAAATCGATGATCGGCCACCTGCTCACCGCCGCCGGTGCGGCCGGTATGATCAAAACCCTGCTGGCCATCCGGCACGCGACCTTGCCGCCCTCGATCAATTTCACGGCCCCGCCACCAGACAGTCCCTTGGCGGACAGTCCCTTTCGGGTCCAGACCACCGCAGCTCCCTGGCCGGTCCGCAATCCCGAAGCCCCCCGCCGGGCAGCCGTCAGCGCCTTCGGCTTCGGCGGCATCAATGCCCACATCCTTTTCGAGGCCTGGCCGCCGGTTGCGTCTCGTGGCGTGTCCGCGCCGTCACCATCCACGGTCAATCGCCAATCAGAACCGCTGGCGCCCGACCAAGCGGTGGCCATCGTCGGCATAGCGGTCCGGGCGGGTTCCCTGACCGATCGGTCCGCTTTCGAAAAGGCTGTGTTTCAAGGGCGCAGCGCCATTGCCGCCCGGCCTGCCCAGCGGTGGAAAGGGGCCGATGCCACCTTGGTGGATCAAATGCACGGGCTCGATCCAGCGGGGGCCTACATGGCGCACCTGCCCGTGGAGATCGGTGAGTTCCAGATTCCGCCCAAGCAGATCGAGGATCTGTTGCCCCAGCAACTGCTGGCCCTGAAAGTGGGCGCCGCCGCCCTGGTCGATGCAGGCCTGGCGGTGCACGAAACGCGCGAACGCATGGGTGTGGTGGTCGGCATCGAATTTGATTTCGAGGCGACCAACTTCCATCTGCGCTGGCAGCTTTTTGAAGCCGCCACGCGCTGGAATCGAGAACATCGGCTTAACCTGGACGAACACGCTCTGGCAACGTGGCGGGAGCGTCTGCGGGACCAGTGCGGCCCGCCGCTCACGCCGTCCCGGGTCGTCGGCGCCCTGGGGGGGATCGTGGCCAGCCGCATGGCACGCGAGTTTGGCTTCGGCGGCCCCGGTTTCGTGGTTTCGGCCGGTGCCGCTTCGGGTGTCAAAACCCTGCAGGTCGCCATGGACCTGCTGCAGCAAGGCAGCGTCGACGCCATGCTGGTGGGAGCCGTCGACCTGGCCGGCGAGGGTCGCCGGGTGGTGCGCGCAAGCCGCCGCACGCCGCTGTCGCCTACCGGCAGGGTGCGTCCCTTCGATGCCGCTGCCGACGGCACCCTGCCCGGCGATGGGGCAGTTGCCCTGGTGCTCAAAACCGCCGCGCAGGCCCGGCGCGACGGCGACCGCATCTATGCCCTCATTCGCGGTATTGGCACGGCCGGCGGCGACGATCCCTCGACCGGCGGGGTTACGGCCGCGACCTACCGCCGTTCCCTGTCGCGCTGTTTGCAGCGCACCGGCGTCGCAGCCGGGAAGATCGGCTATGTGGAGGCCCACGGGTCCGGTGTGCCGGACCAGGATCGCCTGGAATTGACCGCCTTGAGCGACATTTTCAGCAATGGGGCCGCACCCGAGGAGTCGGCAGCCGTCGCCCTGGGCGCCACCAAACCCATCACCGGGCACACGGGTGCCGCCGACAGCCTGATCGCCCTGACCAAAACGGCCCTGTGCCTGCATCATCGCTGCCTGCCGCCCCTGGTCGGGTTCAGTCGGCTGCCCGGTGCGGTGCCCCACAACCTTGGGTTCCACATGCCGCTCACGGCCCAGCACTGGTATCGGGACCGCCGGGACGGTCCCCGCAGTGCCTGCTGCGCGTCCATGGCCCTGGACAGCGCCTGCAGCCATGTGGTGTTGCAAGAAGCGGAAAACCGGTTCGCCGCCGGCAGCACCGCGACCGCCATTTTTGAAACCCCGATCCTGTTCTGCGTCGGCGCGGACAACGAATCGCAACTGCTGGCCGGGATCGCCTGGCTGGATGACCATTTCAAACGCAGTGGCGGGCAGATGTCGCTGGCAATGGCCGCCGGTCGCTGGCGGCAGGAGCACCCGTGTAAACCGGACCACGCGCTGGCCGTGGCCCTGATCCTCACCCCGGGCCAACCGGTCAAAACGGTCTTGAGCGAAGCCCGCCAGGCCATTGAATCCGGCGCTTCCGATCCGATGTCGCGGCATGTGTTTTTCAACCGCCGTCCGGTCGGCGCCAGGGCGCGCATCGCCATGGTCTACCCCGGCTCCGGCAATCACTACCTGGGCATGGGCCGCGACCTGGCGTTGCACTTTCCCGAGGTCATGGCCCAGATGGATGCGACGACGGCCCGCTTGAAGACCCAGGCGCGCCCCTGGCGCATGATGCCCTGGGCAGCGTCGTGGCCGCGTGGCTGGGAAGCGGCGGCGGTCGACCGCTTCAAAGCCGACCCCTTGAACATGATCTTCGGCCAAGTCTTGTTCGGCGACCTCATGACACGGGTACTCAAACAGTGCGGGGTGCGCACGGATGCCGTCATCGGGTACAGCCTGGGCGAATCCACGGCGCTGTTCGCCCACGGGGTCTGGCCGGATCGGGGCGCGATGCTCACGCGCATGCAGGCCACCGACCTGTTTACAACCCAGCTGGCCGGCCCATGCCGGTCCTTGCGCCAGGCCTGGCAGATTCGGGAAGGCGATCCGGCCGACTGGCAGGTTGCCGTGGTCAACCGGCCGGCCCACCAGGTGCGCGAGGCCATTGCCAAGCGTCGCCATGTTCGTCTGTTGATCGTCAATGCACCCGACGAATGCGTGGTCGGCGGCCTTGCACCGGCCGTCAAGGAAGTCATCGCGGCCATGGGGAGCCAGGCCGTGCTGCTGGACGGAGTGGTCACCGTGCACTGTGATGCAGCCCGGCCGGTGGCCGACGATTACCGGGCCCTGCACCTGTTTCCGACCAGGCTGCCACCAGGTCTGGATGTGTACAGCTGCAGCTGGGCATCCCGCTACGCCGTCACATCTGATAGCGTTGCCGATTCCATAAAAAAGCAAGCTGTTGACGGGTTTGACTTCACCCAGACCATTAACAACGCCCACGCCGATGGCATCCGTGTCTTTATCGAAGCCGGACCGCGCGCGTCCTGCACGCGCATGATCGACCGGATCCTGGATGGCAAAGCGCATCTGGCCCTGGCCGCCAACCGGGCCGGCGAGGAGGAGATCCCTGCCCTGCTGCGCTGCCTGGCCCGCCTGGTTGCCGAGCGGATTCCCATTGACCTGCGTGCGCTGCATAAAAACAGCCCTGCGGTCACCGCTGCAGCGGCGGATCGCCGCCGGTCAGGGCAGGCGCCAGTCAATGTGAGCATCGGGGGGCCGCCCCTTCGGCCGACCCTGCCGGAAGCGCCGCCGACAGGCGCGTCTGCCGGCCCGCCGGTCCTCGAATCGCCGCCATTGCCGGATCGATCGCCGCTGCCAAACCCGCCCCATCCGCCGACATTGGCATCGCCGGAGCGCGACCTTGTTCCCGCCGGCGGCTGGGAGCGGTTGATAGCGGCCGCTGGGCGAAACACACAGATCACCGCCGACGCCCATCAACGCTTTCTGGATCTGTCCCAGGAGTTGACGGTTGCCTACGCCGAGGCCTTCGACCTGCAAAATCGCCTACTGCATCTGGGTGCGCATCCGAACCCGGGTCAGGCGCCAACCAGCGCGCCGCCGCCGGCCACACCACCACCGGAAACGTCACGGACGGTGGCCTTCGACCGCGCCATGTGCATGGAGTTCGCCGTCGGCAGCGTGGGCCGTGTGCTGGGACCGGCCTTTGCACAGGTGGACACCTACCCGGTGCGGGTGCGCCTGCCCGACGAACCGTTGATGCTGGTGGACCGCATCCTGGCGGTGGACGGGGAGATGCTCTCTCTGGCATCGGGACGCGTGGTCACCGAGCACGACGTCCGGCCCGAGGCCTGGTATCTGGACGGCGGCCGCGCCCCGGTGTGCATCAGCGTGGAAGCCGGTCAGGCGGACCTGTTTTTGAGCGCCTACCTGGGCATCGACCATCAGGTCCGGGGGCAACGCGCCTATCGCCTGCTGGATGCCGTGGTCACCTTCCACCGCGGATTGCCGCGCCCCGGAGAGACCATTCGCTACGACATCGCCATCGACCGTTTCGTGCGCCAGGGCGATACCTGGATGTTCTTCTTCCACTTCGAAGGCTACATCGGCGACGAGCACCTGATCACCATGCGCGACGGCTGCGCCGGCTTTTTCACGGCGGCCGAGGTCGACAACTCCGGCGGGATCATTCTGACCGCCCAGGAGCGACGGCCCGTTGCCGGCCAACGGCCGCCCGATTGGCGGCCACTGGTCGCCATGGCCAAAGAATCCTACACTCAGGACCAGGTGGACGCCCTGCGCCGCGGCGATCTGACTGGCTGCTTCGGCAGCCGGTTCACCGGAATCGACCTGGCCGAATCGCTGCACCTACCCGATGGCCGCATGCGCCTGATCCACCGCATCGTCGAACTGGACCCGCACGGCGGGCGCTACGGGCTTGGACTGATCCGGGCCGAAGCGGACATTCACCCCGACGACTGGTTCTTGACCTGTCACTTCTTGGACGACATGGTCATGCCCGGCACCCTCATGTACGAATGCTGCGCCCACACCCTGCGGGTCTTTCTGCAGCGCATGGGTTGGGTGACCGACAAGCCCGGGGTCTGCTACGAACCGGTTGTCGGCAATGCCGCCCGCCTCAAGTGCCGCGGTCCGGTCACGCCGGAAACCCGCCGGGTGCACTACGAGATCCAGATCAGCGAAATCGGATATGGCCCGCAACCCTATGCCGTGGCCGATGCCCACATGTTCGCCGACGGGCGCCCGATCGTCTTTTTCAAGGACATGTCCCTGCAGATGAGCGGCATTGGCCGTGCCGAGATCGAAACTTTCTGGCAAAATCGGCCCAGGCGGCCGGCAGCGCCGCCAATCGGTGCGGACCCGGACGCACCGCTTTACGACCGGGCCGCCATTTTAGCGTTTGCCACCGGCCGCCCGTCCGAGGCATTTGGTGCGCCATATCGAATTTTCGACCACGACCGCACGATCGCCCGGCTGCCGGGACCGCCCTACTGTTTCATGGACCGCGTCATCCAGGTTGATCCCGAGCCCTGGCAACTGACGCCCGGCGGATGGGTGACCGCCCAGTACGACATTCCCGAAACCGCATGGTATTTCGCCGCCGACCGCAGCGGGGTCATGCCTTTTTGCGTCTTGCTGGAGATCGCCCTGCAACCCTGCGGGTGGCTGGCGGCCTACGCCGGTTCCGCCCTGCACAGCCAGCGCGATCTGAAATTTCGCAATCTGGGCGGCAATGCCGTGCTGCACCAGCAGGTAACGCCCGCCAGCGGCACCTTGACCATGCGCTGTCGAATGACCAAGGCAAGCGAAGCGGCCGAGATGATCATCGAGAACTTCGATTTCGAAGTCCTGGCCGGCGGCCAGCCGGTCTACACGGGCGACACCTATTTCGGGTTCTTCGCCGCCGAGGCGCTCGACCGTCAAAAGGGCGTGGGTGCGGCCGACCCCATGGTCAAGGCGCTGTCGCCCTTTGGTGCCGATTCGACCGGCGCCTTTGCCCTGGAACCGACCTTTCCCCACACCCCGGCCGACGCCGAGGGTCTGCCGGCAACGGTCGACGAACTGGCGCTTCCCGCCAAGGCCCTGCTGATGGTCGATGGCGTCGCCGCCTGCCTAACGGATCAGGGGGGGGGGAACCCGGCCTACATTCGCGGGATCAAAGCGGTGGATCCGCACGAGTGGTTTTTCAAGGCCCATTTCTATCAGGACCCGGTTTGTCCCGGATCCTTGGGCCTGGAATCGTTTTTACAATTGCTGAAAATGGCGGCGATCAAGCGCTGGCCGCACCTGACGGCGTCGCACCGCTTTCGCATGACCACTGGCCGCCGCCACCGCTGGACCTATCGCGGCCAGATCGTACCCAGAAACCAAATCGTTATGGTAGAGGCCCTGATCACTAAAGTGCAAGATGGCAGTACGCCCACGCTCCGGGCCGACGGCCTGCTCAGCGTCGATGGGCTGCCGATCTACAAGATGGAAAACTTCGAACTGGCCCTGGTTTCCGGGCAAAAAGGCTCGCCATGACCCAGCCCTTTCAGCCGGGCCGACCGATCGACCCCGCGGTCTATCGCGGGCTCTATCCCTTCCGGTCGCACATTCTGGACCGCGACGGCCTGAGCTATCACTATGTCGACGAGGGCGCCGGCGATGCGGTGGTCATGGTGCACGGCAACCCCACCTGGTCCTTTTATTTTCGCCGCCTCATCGCCGCCCTGGCGCCCGACTACCGCTGCATCGCCCCGGACCACATGGGCTGCGGCCTGTCCGACAAGCCCGGCGACGATCGCTATGACTTTCGCTTGAGCAGCCGCGTCGCCGACTTCGCCGCCCTGATGGATCGGCTTGCGCTGAGGCGCGTGACCCTGCTGGTTCACGACTGGGGTGGCATGATCGCCATGGCCTGGGCCGTGGCCAACCCGCAGCGGGTCTCGCGGATCGTCGTCACCAACACGACGGCCTTTTTCCCGCCGGGGCGCAAGCGCCTCCCCCGGCGCCTGCGCATCGTGCGCGATCTGACGGCCCTGGCGACACCGGCCGTGCTGTACGGGAACCTGTTCGCACTCGGAGCCGTTTACATGGCGCCTTACAAACGGCTGCCCGCGGCGGTCAAAAAGGGGTTGCTGGCCCCATACAACGCTCCCCGGAACCGGCTGGCGACCCTGCGGTTCGTCCAGGACATCCCGCTGCAGCCCGGCGATCCCGGGTACGACATGGTCAGCCGGGTGGACCGCCAATTGATCACCCTCAACCACATCCCCATGCTGATCCTGTGGGGCCGGCACGATTTTGTCTTCGATGTGGATTTTTTCAGGGCCTGGCGCCGGCGTTTTCCGCGCGCCGAAGCCCACCTGTTCGACGATGCCGGCCACTACCTGATTGAAGACGTGCCCGAGCGCATTACCTTGCTGCTGCGGCGTTTTCTGGATCGGCACCCCCTATGAACCAATGGCCGGACCCCGTACCGAAAGTGGAAAAGCGCACTATGGCGTCACCGTATGCAAAACCTGACCCACCGATCGTCAACGTGGCCACCCATCTGCGCCAAATGGCCCGTCTGCAGCCCTACCGACGGGCCGTGGTCTGCCCCTGCGGTCGCGATGCGGACGGGCGCGTGGCCTACACCCACCTCACCTTTCGGCAGCTGGATGTGGAGTCCGACCGCCTGGCCCAGGGCCTCGAGGAGGTGGGCGTCGGCCGCGGTGTGCGCACCATTTTGATGGTCAGGCCCAGCCTGGACTTCTTTGCCCTGGTTTTCGGCCTGTTCAAGGTCGGCGCCGTGCCGGTGGTCGTGGACCCGGGCATGGGCGTGCGGCGCATGCTGGCCTGCCTGCGGGAAAGCAGGGCCCAGGCCCTGATCGGCATCGCGCCGGCCCATGTGCTGCGCATCCTGGCACCGACCTGCTTCAAGGGCGTCAAGACCACCATCACCGTCGGCCGCCGCCTGTTCTGGGGCGGTCGCACCCTGCGCCAGGTGCGTGCCAACCGCCGTCGGCCTTACCGCATTGCCGACACGCGCACCGACGAACTGGCCGCCATTTTATTCACCACCGGCAGCACCGGCCCGGCCAAAGGGGTGCGCTACACCCACGGCGTATTCGACGCCCAGGTGCGCAACATCCGCGCCCAGTTCGGCATCATGCCGGATGAGATCGACCTGCCCACCTTTCCGCTCTTCGCCCTGTTCGACCCGGCCCTGGGCATGACGGCCGTGATCCCGGACATGGACCCCACCAAGCCGGCCCGGGTCAACCCGCACAAGATCGTCGAGGCCATCGTCAACCAGGGGGTCACCAACATGTTCGCCTCCCCGGCCCTGCTCGACCGCGTGGGGCGCTACGGCAGGCAACAGGGCCTCAAGCTGCCCACCTTGAAGCGGGTCATCTCGGCCGGCGCACCGGCCGCACCGGCCAACATCGAACGGTTCGCCGCCATGCTCACCGGCCAGGCCCAGATTCACACCGGCTACGGGGCCACGGAGGCCATGCCGGTCAGCGCCTTCGGCAGCGACGCCATCCTCGGCGAAACCCGCCGGCTCAGCGAAAAGGGCTACGGCATGTGCGTGGGCCCGCCGATTTCCGGTGTCGACGTGCGCATCATCACCATCGGCGACGAACCGCTCAAACGGTGGCGCGATGACCTGGAACTGCCCCAGGGCGAGATCGGCGAGATCGTGGTTCGGGGCGATCAGGTCACGCAGGGCTATTTCGAGCGGCCCGACGCCGACGCCCTTTCCAAAATCGTCGACGGCAACACCTTCTGGCACCGCATGGGCGATTTGGGGTGGCTGGACAAAAAAGGCCGCATCTGGTTCTGCGGACGCATGAGCCACCGCGTGGTCACCGAGCAGGCCACTTTTTACACCATTCCCTGCGAAGCCATATTCAACAACCACCCGCGTGTCTTTCGCAGTGCCCTGGTGGGTGTCGGGCCCCGGGGCCGCCAGCGGCCGGTTGTCTGCATCGAGCTTGAGCCGGGCGACCGCGGCAAGGACAAAGCGCGACTCGAAACGGAACTGCTGGCGCTGGCCAAGGAGAGTCCAATCACCACCGCCATCGAGACCATCTTGTTCCACCGGGCATTTCCTGTGGACGTCCGCCACAACTCGAAAATATTCAGGGAGCAATTGGCCGTATGGGCCGCGAAGCGACTTTAGCTGCAGGCAAGCGCGCCAAAACCATCCTCGTCACCGGCGGCGGCGGTTTTTTGGGCAAGGCCATCATCCGGCAAATGCTGGCCGACGGCCACCGGGTGGCCAGTTTTTCGCGCCGGCACTACCCGGTGCTCGATCGTCTGGGCGTTGCACAGATCAGCGGTGACATTGCCGATGCCGCGGCCGTGGCCAGAGCCGTCCAGGGGCGCAATGTCGTTTTCCATGCGGCGGCCAAGGCCGGCGTGGGGATGGCCTTCGACGACTATTTCCGACCCAACGTCACCGGCACCCGCAATGTCATTTCCGCCTGCCGTTCCGGTGGTGTTTCGACACTCGTTTACACCAGCAGCCCCAGCGTGGTGTTTGACGGCAAGGACATGGCCGGCGTAGACGAGTCGGTGCCCTACCCGGCCCGCTACCATGCCCCATATCCCCAGACCAAGGCCATGGCCGAGCAGGCGGTCGTGGCCGCCGCCGACCGGCAGCTCAAAACGATTGCCCTGCGGCCCCACCTGATCTGGGGGCCGGAGGACAACCACCTGGTGCCGCGTATCATCGCCCGTGCCCAGCGGATGCGACAGGTGGGGGACGGCCGCAACCGCGTCGACACCATCTACATCGACAACGCCGCCCGGGCCCACCGGCTGGCCATGCAGGCCCTTGCCAAAAACCCGGCCTTGTCGGGCAAGGTCTATTTCATCAGCGACGACGACCCCATCGGCCTTTGGGAGATGGTCAACCGCATCCTGGCGGTGGCCGGCCAACCGCCGGTGAAAGGGCGCATCTCACCCCAGACGGCCTATGGTATCGGCGCCATTCTGGAATGGGCTTACCGGACCTTCAAGATCGCCAAAGAGCCTCCCATGACCCGCTTTGTGGCCCGGGAGCTGGCCACCTCCCACTGGTTCGACATATCGGCTGCCAAACGCGATCTGGGCTATTCGGCGGAGATCTCCATCGACGAAGGCCTGCGGCGGTTGGCGGCCTGGCTGACGGAAAGCGGTTTGCCATCGGCCTAAAAAGTGCTAATAGAGACCATACCCAGTGAACATCCCATCGAATCGAGGAGCTTGCCTGTGGAACTGACCGATCTACTGCCGCTGGAAAAGTGGTCCGAGCTGGAAAATGAAATTCACCGGCGTTCGGGTCTGGAATCGAACGTCTTCAATACGGCTGGCATCCGCATTACCGACAACAAGGCCTGGGTCAATCGGCTCTGCCCGGCCATCAAGGCCACCGAAAAGGGCCAGGCCTTTATCTGTGCGGTCGCTCACATGAACCTGGCCAACCAGGCCAGGGACGAAAAGCGGCCGGTAATCGAGGAGTGCGACGCCGGGCTGATGAAAATCGTGGTGCCTATCTTCGTGGACGGCAAATTCATCGGGGCCATCGGGGCCTGCGGCCTGCTGCCGGCCGACGGTGAGGTGGACGATTTTCTGGTCAACAAGATGACCGATATCGACGAGGACACCATCGGTGCGCTGTGCGAAGACCTGGCCGTGATCGAAACCAATTCCGCCGAAGAGGTGGCCCAGTTCATCTGGGAAAAAATCGACGCCATCGTCGCACAGGCCTGAAGCGACCAACCATGCCGACCCCAATCCAGCCGGAACGGTATCATGTCTCCAAGCGTTTATGGCAGGTGTGGGGCAACCTCAAAACAAGATGGCCATCGCACCTCTAAATCCATTGTGGACCATCTCGGCCGCCGCATTGCTGCTGTCCCCCTGCCGGGCCGCGGCCATATTGCCGCCCGGCGGAGCGAGCGCGGGCACGGCAACCCAGGCCGACGTCATTCTGCTGGTCGCCTACGTCCTGTTGGCCCTGGTCTTTTCCTTTCTGTGCAGCATCGCCGAAGCCGTCCTGTTGAGCATCACGCCCTCCTACATTGCCGGGCTGCATGAAAAAAACCCCCGCCTCGCCAAGCTGTTGAAACGCCTGAAACAGGACAACGTCGATCAGTCCCTGGCCGCCATTTTGACCTTGAACACCATCGCCCACACCGTGGGCGCCATCGGCTCGGGAGCCAAAGCCACCGCAGTGTTCGGCAATGCCTGGTTCGGCCTGTTTTCGGCGCTCATGACCCTGATGATCCTGTTTTTGTCCGAAATCATCCCCAAGACCATCGGGGCCGTTTACTGGCGCTCTCTGACCGGCCCCACGGCCCGCTTCGTGCGCATCCTGATCTGGGTGCTCTACCCCTTGATCCGGGTCTCCGAATGGCTGACGCGTCTGATCGCCGGCAACCAGAAAGCCCACGTCTTCAGCCGCGACGAGTTTGTCGCCATGGCCGGGATCGGCGCAAGGGCCGGAAAGCTCGATCCACGCGAATCCCGGATCATCACC
Source organism: uncultured delta proteobacterium (assembly GCA_963785365.1). GTDB lineage: Bacteria > Desulfobacterota > Desulfobacteria > Desulfobacterales > Desulfosarcinaceae > Desulfosarcina. The sequence continues at coordinate 522,168 of CAWAUZ010000004.1, forward strand.
AACTTGTTCCGTTTGGGGGCCCTGACGGCCCAGGATGTCATGACGCCGCGCACAGTCATCGCGGCCCTGCCACGGACGCTGACGGTCGATGCGGCCCTGAACGTCAAAACACCCGTCTCCTTTTCGCGACTGCCGCTGTACGAGCGGGACCTGGACCACATCAGCGGGTTCATTCTCAAAGATGACCTGCTGCTCGCCAAGGCGCAGGGTCGCGGTCAGACCCCGCTCGAGAGCCTGCAGCGGGATATAAAAACGGTACCGGGCACCCTGCCCCTGTCCAACCTGCTGGCCGAATTGCTCGAACAGCGCCAGCACATCGCCCTGGTAATCGACGCCTACGGCGGCACCAAAGGTTTGGTGACCCTCGAGGACGTGGTCGAAACCCTGCTGGGAACGGAAATCGTGGACGAGATGGACGGGGAAGCGGACATGCAGGCCCTGGCCCGCCGCAAATGGAAAAAGCGCGTCGAAACGCTCGGTCTGGATGTGGTCGACCCTACCCTGAAATCGCCGCCAAAGTAACCCAAAAAGGAGATGAATCATGGGAATGATCACTGACGAGCTTTACTTCAAACCCCGTCTTCAGGTTGTCAACGAAGATCAGATCGCCCAGATTCACATGGCCACCCTGGATGTGCTCGATCGCACGGGGGTCAAGATCACCCACCCCAGGGCCCTGGAGATCCTGGCCGGGGCCGGCGCCCGGGTCAACGGCGACCGGGTCAAGATCCCCGGGTGGCTGGTCGAGGACGCCATCCGCAAGGCCCCGTCGCGCATCGTACTGGCCAAACGCACCGGCGCGCGCACGGTGGTTCTAGAACGCGACAAGAGCTTTTTCGGCCCCAGCCTGGACTGCGTGGACTACTTGGACCCCAGCACCCATGCACGGTCCCGCTTTGTCAGTGAAAACGTCAAGGCAACGGCGGCCCTTTGCGACGCCCTGCCCAACTTCCAGTGGTGCATGACCATCGGCATGGCCGACGACGTGCCCGCCGACATCGCCGACCGTGTCATCGCACGGCAGGTGTTCGAAAACTGCGAAAAACCGCTGGTATTCTGCTGCAAGGACACCAACAGCGTCAAGGACATCTACGAGATGGCGCTACTGCTGTGCGGGGGCAAAGAGAAGTTCGACCAGGCCCCCACCGTGGTGCACTATTCCGAGCCGATTTCGCCCCTGGTCTATTTCGACCCGGCCATCGACAAGGTCATGTACTGCGCCGAAAACCGCATCCCGCTGATTAACTTTCCCGCGCCGCAGTGCTGCGGCAGTTCACCGGCCACCTTCGCCGGCGCCCTGGTCCAGGCCAGCGCTGAAAGCCTGAGCGGCCTGGTGATCCACCAGCTGGTGGGCCCCGGTGCCCCGTTCATCTACGGTGCTTTTACCACCATCATGGACATGCGCTCGACCATCTTTTCCTACGGTGCCGTGGAGATGAGTCTGATGACGGCCGCCATGGCCCAGATGGCCCAATCATACGGACTGCCCTTTTTCGGCACCGCCGGTGCGACGGACGCCAAGTCCTGCGACGCCCAAGCCGGTGCAGAGGCGGCCTGGCAGATCCTGTCGGCCGCCACGGCCGGCTCGGGCCTGGTGCATGACTGCAGCAGCTGGATGGACCACGGTTCGGTGGCCTCGCCGGAATTCATGGTGCTGGTGCATGACATCGTCGATTCGGTCGAGCACTACATGCGGGGCATCCCGGTGACCCAAGAGACCCTGGCCCTGGACGTGATCCATCGCGTGGGCCCGGGCGGGCATTTTCTACAAGACCCCCATACCCTCAACCACTTCAAGTCGATCAAGTACTCGGATATTTTTGAACGCATGGTCTACGACCAGTGGAGGAGTGCCGGTGCCAAGACTTTCGAGCAGCGGCTCCAGGAGGCGACCTTGAAAAAGATGGGCCATCGTCCGGCACCACTGGATGCAGACACCATCAAAAATCTCGACGAAATGCAAGCCGGCTGGAAGTAGCCGGCGGCCACCCAACGACCCAGCAACCATCAAAGGCTCTCCATGTCGAACTCTTCGAACCCGTACCAGAAGCCGGTATGGGTCAGGTGGTCCAGTTCGAACTGCACCGCCTCGATGTGGTTGTTCTCGATTTCCAGAAATCGGGTGAACATGGCCCGATAGGTGTCAGGCACCTGCTGGACCAGCTGCTCGTAGAAGCGGCTGGTCTCGATCTCCGTCTCCAGCGCCCGCGAAAGCATCTGCTGCTTGAGCCCGCGGCTCTCTTCGCTCAGTTTCGATTGCAACCGGCCGGCTTCTTTCTGAATGGTTGCTTTGTCGGGGATGATCGATTCGAGTCTTTCGGCGGAGATAGCGCCCGCGCTCTGCCACTCGGCCAGCCGGTTTTCCAGGTAGGCCACATGGCGCTGCTCGTCGTCGGCCAGGGCCTGGAAAATCTTTTTGCCGGCGGGGTCGCCGGTGTCGGCCACAGCCTCCATGTAAAGATCCCGGATGCGGTTTTCGAACAGCAGTGCGGATTTGAGGGCGGCTTCCAGTTCCATGAGGTTCTCCTTGGTCAGGGTCGGTTAACAGATCCGGGAGCGATGCCGGTCATTTCAACCCGGGCGGAATCTCACAGACCGGAATCGGCCGCATCTTGTGCCGGTTGGCACGCTTGAATTTCCTGAATATGGCCAGCACGTCCCGCTGCCGGGGCGCAAGGGCCGCTTCGTCCCCCGGCTGCGATTCGAACGCCATGGCCCACTCCAGTTCGTCGTAGCTGGCGCCGATCTGGTGCTCGTCGCTGCGGTTGTCGCTCCATAGCCCGTCGGTGGGCGGGGCCTTAATGATGTCGTCGAGAATGCCCAGCGCGCTGGCTAGGGCATAGACCTCGGATTTGAGCAGGTCGGCAATCGGCGACAGGTCCACGCCCCCGTCGCCGTATTTGGTAAAAAAACCCACGCCGAAGTCCTCCACCTTGTTGCCGGTGCCGGCCACCAGCAGACGGTCATGGGTCGAAACGGCATAGAGCGTCAGCATGCGCAGCCGGCTGCGGGTGTTGGCCATGCTCAGGCCGTCTTGAATCGCTTTGGGAAAGGTGTCCTGGATGGAGGCGAAGACCGGCGTCAGGTCCACGGTGAGCCCTTCCACGTTGGCATAGCCCTGCTCGAGCCACCGGATGTGGCGCGAGGCACGGCTGAGCTGGTCGGGCGCCTGGTAGATGGGCATGTTCAGCACCTTGACGGCGGCTCCGGTTCGGGCACACAAGGTGGAGGTGACGGCCGAATCGATCCCGCCGGAAACGCCGACGACAAAGCCCTTGAGCTTCGATCGGTCAAGGTAAGCGTTGAGCCACTTGACGATGTGATCGATGACAAGCTGGGTGTTCATACTCGAATCCCTTCTTGCGGATTGGGTGAAATCTTCAATCCGGCAACAGGTCGTAAAAATAACGCATGGCGTCCGAACGGGTGAGGATGCCGATGACCCGCCCGTCGGCGACGACAGGCAGTCGGCCGATATCGTGCCGCACCATGATGCGGGCGGCCTGTATGGGACTCTTGCCCGGCGCGACCGTAATCACCTGGGTGCTCATGAATGCTTTGACCGGCGCCTGCAGTTGACGCTTCTTGCGGATTTTCTTGAAATCCCGACGCGAGATGACACCGACCAGGGCGTCGTTGTCCACCACCGGCAGCCCCGTGCAGCCGCGCTCTCGCAAGATCACGGCCACATCCGCCATGGGAGTGTCCGGCGGGACCGAAAAGACCGGGAAGGACATCAGGTCGCCGATCTGCACGGACGACTGCTGATTGCCCTGGATGAGGTCGATGATCATGCGTTCGACCGCTTCGGGGTTGACCCCCTTGAGCATGGCGCTGCCGGCGCCGGGATGCCCGCCGCCGCCCAGGCTTTTCATCAGGGTGCCGACATCGATCGTGTCGCTTTCACTGCGGCCGATGACCATGCACTTGGGCTTGCCGTCTTTGCCTTCACTGACGAACAGACCGAAGGCGGCATCAACGTTGAGAATGTCCCGGAACATGCGCACCACCAGGGCCAGGTTCCCCACGTGGCTGTCGATGCGGATGCGGCTGATGGACACGGCGTAGCCGTTGATCTTCAATCGGCGGGCGTCCTTAAGCATTTCAAAAAGCACCTCCTTCTGCTTCTCCCCGTAGGCCGGGCGCAGGAACCGATTCGCCAGGGCGAGGTCGGCCTTGTGGTCCAGCAGCCAGCCGGCGGCGTACGCATCTTCGGGTGTAGTGGAAGAGAAGGTCAGGTGGCCGGTGTCCTCGTACAACCCGGCCAGAAAGAGCGTGGCCTGGATGGGCGTGATCCGTGTGCGCAGGACTTTGAGCTCGCGCACCAGCAAGGTAATGGTGGCGCCGACCGATTCCTGGCATTTCCAGGCCGCGTCGATGTCCCCGCCAACGTGGTGATCCCAGATGCATACTTCCAGATCCGGTTTACGTCTGAGCTGGGCCAGCGGCCCTAATCGATTCCAGTCGGCCGTGTCAATGACGATCAGACGACTCACCTGGTCGACCGCAACGTGCTGGCGCTCCACGTAGTCGAAGACCTCCTTGTGAATGGACATGAAGGCGCGCACGTTGGCGTTCACGGCCCTGGGAACGGCGGCGACGGCGTCAGGGTAGATCAGTTTGGCAGCCACCAGGGAGGCGAAGCCGTCAAAGTCGGTGTTGCGGTGCGTCGTAATGATCTGCATGAGCTATGATGAATCGGTCGTCGACGGATGGTCGTCGCCACCGCGATCCCACGCCAAGGCCGTGGGGGTGTCCCGGTCCCCGGCCGGGGATTCCAGCAGCGCCGGCGCGTCCTTCCGGACCTTGTACTCCAGTTCGAGACGGTGCTTTTCGATTTCGGTTTGGCTTTCGATGCTCTTTCGGGCCAGCAGGTAGCGCAGATAGACGATCCAGAGGCCCACCCCCACCACCAGGGCGGCAGCGGAAATAAAGACCCATTTAAAGCGGATGATGGTGTCGACGCCGGTACGGCCGACGTAGGTGATCATGTTGGGAATGATCCAGTAGGAAATCACCCCGACGAAGATCAGGAACCCGATGATAAAAATATTCATCCGGCTGATGCGGTAGAGCAGCGCTTCCAGGCGGGTCTCAAAACCGGGCTCGCAGGCGGGCCGGGTGTCGTTGCCCTGCAGCTCACTGCCGTGAAAGATGGCCGCATAGGCCTTGACCACGAACCCGAACAGCAGCATGGCCCCCACCGGGATGCCGATGGCGGCGACGAACCAGGCCCGGAACGGAAAGGGCTTGTCCTCTGTCTGCAGACGGACCTGGTAGTTCTCGAAGGGGCCGAAGGTCTTTTCAAAGTAGTACTTGTTGAATTCGCTCAGGTTCCGACCGCTAGTTTCATGAATGACGTTGCCGTCGACATCGATCACCTGCAGCCACGACTTGCGGCCCGACTTCATGGCCGCCAGGGCGAATATCTCCAACTCCAGTAAAAACAGGCCCACGATGATGATGATGAAAAGGGTCCGGTTCTCCTGGATCAAGTGGCTGATACGCGATCTCTTCACAGTTGTCCTTACCTGCTGTCCCGCAGCGCCGATTCCCACCGCAAGCGCTCGTTGCATGAAGCGCCAATCTACCATGGCGGCGCTTTTTTACACAATCTTTTTTCCGGTTCAGTCCTCAGCCGGACCAGCCGTCGTGGGTGTCCAGGGCCGCGGTCACTTCGCGCCGGTAGTGATCGAGGGAGGCGGCCTTGCGGATTCGCATCAAGATGCGCCGGCCATCGGAAAATCCGGACGCAAAATAGCGCCAGAAGCCTTTCATGCGATCCAACACGTGACCCGGTCCGCAAAACCGCTGGCCATAGCCGGCCACCAGTTCGTCGTGGAAACGGGTGAACCGCGCCAACGCGTCAGGCACCGCGGTGGTACCCTGGTGAATCATCTCCGCCAAAAACGGATTGGCGATCAGGCCGCGCCCCAGCATCCAACCGGTCGTGGTCGGGAAGCGCTGCTGGTGCTCGGCAAAGGTTCGTGTGTCGTTGATGTCACCGTTGTAAACGACGGGATGCACAAGGGTGGCCAAACAGCCCTCAAAGGCTTTTAGATCGACGCTGCCGGTGTACATCTGCACACCCGTGCGCGGATGCACGATCACCCGTGACAAAGGATAGCGATTGAACACGGGAACGAGGCGATCCATCTCTGCCGCCGAAAAGCGTCCCAGGCGGGTCTTGACGGAAATCCGGCCGGAAAAGCCGGCCAGCAGCTGTTCCAGCACCCGGTCGATGGTGTCGGGATGCGGCAGCAGCCCGGATCCGCGCATTTTTTTGGCCACCATCGGAAAGGGACACCCCAGGTTCCAGTTGACCTCAGGGTAGCCCATGGCGCCAAGCGTGTCGGCCAGACGGATCAATTGGTCGGGATCGTTGCCGAGGACCTGGGGCACGGTCGGCATGGCGCGATTGTCAGTCGGCGCCAGCTCCCGCAGGTGCGCGGTTTTGATTCGCCGCCCCTTGACGGCGGTGACGAACGGGGCCACGGCCTCGTCGACACCCTTGAAATGATGCTGGAAGGCATTGCGGAATACCACATCGGTAAAGCCCCGCAACGGGGCCAGTATGATCGGCGCGGTCTTCATGCCGGCCGCGGCACCGGCACCGCAAGGCTCAAAAAGACCTCCTTTTCGGCGAACATGAGCCGCTTTACCATCAGGGAGCGCAAATAGGCCAGGATCTGTTGACCGTCAAGGGCGGGAAAGGCCGCGATGATCGCTTCGACGGGCTGCGGCGAATGGCAGAATCGGTAGATATCGGCCGACACACCGGTCAGGCGATGCCGGACGGGGGGTCCCTCGGGTCGAATTTGGTCGATAATCAGAAAGCGACCCCCTTCGCGATAGGAAAGCGCCGGCCTCCCACCGCTGCGACGCTGCAGGGCCGTGTAGATGCCTTGCCATTGGCGCGCAGCGCGCTCCACCGGTCGCCAGAGTTGCTGTTGACGCCCGCGGTCGCCGCGGTAGCTCTGGATCATAAAGCGCATCCGGTCGGCGACCGCTGCCGGAAAGAGCTTTTTCAGATGGGGATGGTTGCAGACGGACCGGATGTGAAAGTGCCGCATGTGTCGATAGACCGGGCTTTCCAGTCCCAGCCAGAAGCGGACCGTTTTCAAGGGACGATACCAACTGGCAAAATCCAGGACCCGCAGGGTTTCGTCCACATCCTCGGCATCGCTGCCGGGAAAATGGAGCAGCAGGTTCGATGCATTTACAATTCCCAGGGCTTCACACTGCTTCATCAGAAAAAGGTTGTCGATGGCGCGCACGCCTTTGTTCATTTTTTCGAGCAGGCGGCTGGACAGGGCCTCGATACCGACCTGAACGGTGTCGAGGCCGGCCCGGCGCATCCGGGCCAGCAGGGCCACAGGCGTGGTGGCCCGCAGTTCGGCAAAGATGGACAGGTCGCGGCCCAATGCGTTTAGGCCGTCGAAAATGGCCCCGGCATGCCGAACTGGAAAGGCGTTGTCGGCGAAAGTCAAAGAGAGCACCTGGTAGCGGCTGACCTGGCGGTCCACTTCGGCCACGACCCGCTCGGCCGGCTTGGTGCGATAGCCCTGCCACTGCAGGTTCAGGTTGCAAAACGCGCAGCCCCTGAATCGCCCGTCGGCCGATTGCCGGCGCCACCAGCAACCCCGAGAGGCCTCGATGGGGATGGTGGCGAAAAATTGCGCTTGATGCGGAAAGCCGGCCAAGACGTCGAAATAGGCATCGTAGTTCGGCATCGGCAGGTCGTCAAGGCGGTCCAACTGTGACACTGGGCGCATGCCGGCGGGTGCCGCCGCGCGACCGAAGACGCCCTCGGGCAGGGCTTGGCCGGCTGGCGGCGAATCCTTTTTCAGCAACCGGATCAGTTCGACCAGGGGGCGTTCACCCTCCCCCACGACCAGATAATCGATCTGCGGGAAAACAGACAGCAGTTCGGCACTTTGCTCCCCACAAAAAGAAGATCCGCCCACCACCACCGGCAAATCCGGACAGCGAACCTTGATGCGCGAGATCAGGTACAAGGAGGCGGTCACCTGGCAAAAGGAGATCGAAAACCCCACCAAAGACAACGCCTGCCAGTCCACACCGGCCAGCCAGCGCTGCGTGAAGGCGTCGACCCGCTCGACCACCACCTGGAAATCGGGCAGCGGGCCGCCCCCCCGCCGGCGCGTGCCGCGGTAGAGCGCTTCCGCCCGATCCGCCCGGTCAGGATAGAGCAGGGCAGCAAAAACCGCCTCAGCGCGCCACACGCGCCGGGAAACCTGCTGGTAAGGCTCGTAACCCAAGGCCCGGGCCACCGGCAAAAAAAGATGGCAGGCCTCCACGCCAACGGTGGGCAGCGCGTCTTCCAGATAGGCGGTAAGGGCCCCCAGCGGCAGTGAGGGCCGGTTGAACAGCGGCCACGGTGCGGACACCAACAGCACCCGACCGGCAACTTCCGGTGTGCCTGTCATCGTTGCAAGCGCCTTTTTTACCTTGAATTCAATAGCTGACACGTATAGAAATCAATACCCTCAACCATTTACTGCCATGCTATAACAGAAAGGGGTGCCGTCATGCAATTTCGCCTCACCGGCGCAGGCGGCCCGATGAGCGTGCAGCCCCTTGTCAACCGCCTGAGAGAGACATGAAAATTTCCATACGATGGGCCCTGATCGCCGGCTTTCTGGGGTTGATCTGGGGGACCCACCTGATCACCACAACCTCTTCATACCTGACCTCCCAGGAAGTGCTGCAGCAGCACGCCCAGGACATCATGGAGAACATCGCCGACCTGGCCATGGAGCAGTCCCAGCGCCACCTGCTGCACGCCCACGGTGCTGCGGCCTTGACGCGGCGGCTCATGGCGGCCAACGTGGTGGGCAACCGGCCCGACCAAATCGACGCCCTGGAGCGCTACCTCTACGACCAGCTGGCCGTCAATCCTCAGTTTGCAGGCATCTACGTCGGCACCCCCCAGGGGGATTTTTACGATGTGCGCCATTTCGAGGCCACGGCGCCAGACGGTTTTCGCACCAAGGTCATCCTGAACGAGGGTGGTGAACGGCAGGTCCGGATGGTGAACCGCGATGCCCAGTTCCGATGGCTCTCATCCCAAAGCAACATAAAAGACGGCTACGATCCGCGCCAACGCCCCTGGTACCGCAAGGCGGTGGCCGAAAACGCCATCGTCTGGACCGATCCCTACATTTTCTACACCTCCCAGAAACCGGGCATCACCATCGCCGGGCCCTTTTTCGATGAGACGGGAACGCTCAAAGGGGTGGTCGGTGTCGATATCGAGATCGATCAGTTGTCGGTTTTCATCGGCAACCTGAAAATCGGCAAGCACGGCAAGGCCTTCATGCTCAACCGCAACGCCGATGTGGTGGCCTTCGGAAACCTGGAAAAGCTCATCTTCAACCCCACGACGGATGCCACGGCATCCCGGCTGGCGAAGATTTACGAACTGGATGACCCACACAGCCGCAAGGCCTTTGAAACGGCCGGCATTCACATCGATGGTTCCGGCATGCTGATGATGGACGGCCCGCATTTTGCCAGCTTCACCCAGGACGGCGATGTCTATCATGCCATGTTCACCCCTTTCTCGACCCCCCAGTGGCCCTGGATCATCGGCGTCTACCTGCCGGAAGACGACTACCTCGGGGCCATCAAGGCCAACCGACTGCACAACATGCTGGCGACCGCGCTCATCTCCGGCCTGGCCGCCATTTTGGGATTTTTTCTGGCACGCGGGGTCATCCGCCCGATTGCCCAGTTGGGCCTGGCCTCCCGTCAGATCAAAAAGGGCCTGACCGACCCGTTGCCGCAAATTCGGTCCGCCTACACCGAAATCCAGGATGCCGCAGACGCCTTTTCGGAAATGAAAACGGCCGTGGAACGCACCCGGGCCAAATACCAGGGAATTTTCAACAACGTTCAGGACGTCTACTACGAAGCATCCCTCAAGGGCATCATCATCGAAATCAGCCCGTCCATCGAGAAGATATCCCAATACCGCCGCGAGGCGTTGATCGGGACTGATCTGATAAAATTGTACGTCGACCCCGATCAGCGGCGAGGCGTCATCGAACGACTCAAAGAGGTTGATCGGATCAACGATTATGAAGTGACGTTTCTGGACAAAGACGGCCGCTCGAGCCACTGTGCCCTAAATGCCACCCTTTTGCGCACCCCTTCCGGAAAGCCGTACCGGATTATCGGCTCGCTGCGCGACATCAACGACCGTAAAATTGCCGAGCAGGATCTGCTGCGTTATCGGGACCATTTAGAGGAGCTGGTCGAGGCGCGAACGTTAGCAGTCCAGCAGGCCAACGACAACCTGGTGGCTCAGATCGACCGGCGCCTGTCCACCGAAAAACGACTGCGGATCAGCGAAGAAAAATACCGGACCATCCTGGATACCATCGACGAAGCCTATTTCGAGCTGGACCGCGCCGGCAGGATCACCTTTGTCAACGATGCCGCCTGCCGCATCATGGGCTATCCCCTCGGTGAACTGTCCGGCATGCACTTTAGGCACTTTTCTGGCCACCGGTCGACGCGGCGTCTGATCAGGGTCTTTGGCGGCATCATCCAATCCGGGAACCCGGAGCAGGCCATCGCCTACCCGGTTATCACCAAAGACGGCGGCCAGAAGGAGCTGGACCTGAGCGCAGCCCTGATGCGCGACGCCACGGGCCGGATCGTAGGATTTCGCGGCCTGGCCCGTGATGTCACGGCCAAGATCGCGGCTGAAAAAGAGCATGAAAAACTGCAGCACCAGCTCAACCATGCCCAGCGCATGGAAGCGGTGGGCACCCTGGCCGGCGGCATCGCCCACGACTTCAACAACCTGCTCATGGGGATCATGGGCAACGTCTCCCTGCTCGAGATCAGCATCGCCACCGACAGCAACACTTCCGGGTACCTGCGGACCATCGAGCAATGCGTCGAAAGCGGCGCCTCCCTTACCCGTCAACTGCTTGGCTTCGCGCGCGGAGGCAAGTATCAGACCGCAACGATCGATTTGAACGAGATCGTGCGACGGACCGCCGACATGTTCGGCCGCACCAAAAAAGAGATCCAGATCCAAGCCCACTACCAGGAGCGGGTCTGGCCGGTGGATGCCGATCAGGGTCAGATCGAGCAGGTTCTGGTCAATCTGTTCGTAAACGCCTGGCAGGCCATGACCGACAACTTTACCCTGATTTTGACCACGGAAAACGTGGTCATGGAAAGGGCCTGGGCGACCACTTTCGGGGTTGATCCAGGAGATTACGTCTCCGTCAGCGTCCAGGACCACGGCAAGGGCATCGATCCGGATGTCATTGACCGGATCTTCGAGCCCTTTTTCACCACCAAACAGATGGGGCGCGGAACCGGCCTGGGGCTGGCGTCGGCATTCGGCATCGTCAAGAACCACAACGGCATCATCGACGTGCAAAGCCGACTGGGCCAGGGGTCGACCTTCACCATTTACCTGCCGGCGGCATCCCGAAAGCAGCCGCCCGTGTCGCCGACGGCACCCGGCGTGGCCCTAAAAGGCTCCGGCACCATTTTGGTGGTGGACGACGAAGCGGTCATTTTGGAGGTCTCGACCACGATCCTGAAGACCCTGGGATACCAGGTGATCACCGCCGGCAACGGTCAGCAGGCCATTGCCATGTTCGAGCGCGACGGCGATCACATCGATGGGGTCCTGCTGGACATGGTCATGCCCGACTTGACCGGCCGCCAGGTCCTGGAAGCCTTGAAACGGCGCAAGCCCGATGTCTGCGTCATTCTTTCCAGCGGCTACAGCCTCGAAGGGCTGGGGGACAAGGCCCAGGGCATGTCCGCGGACGGGTTCATTCAGAAGCCTTACAGCATCGATCAACTGGCCGCGGTGTTGAAGCAGGCCATGCCGCAGGCGCCCACCGCGATATCGCCGCATCGGACTTCGAACAACTGATCGGCGCCTTTTCGCGCGAAGATCGCGAAGATGAAGATGACGCTTGTCGCCTGCTGGCCAAAGAGATGGCCTTGCACTGCGGTGGGTCGTTGTTAACGGTTTTAGGGTTGTCGTTTCGGCACACCATTGAGATAGCGACGGCCCAATCGCCGCTGGATGACCGGCAGGGACGCCGTGGGTGGCGGGTGGTGGCCGGTGATCGCTTTTAAAAACGTGGCGACCATCCGGAACGTAGCTCCCCACAACAGTTCCACCTCGGCCTTGTCGCGATGGACGAAACAGGGCATGTCACGGGGGGGCATGGTCGGCACGCCCGCGGCACCGGTTTTAAATGAGAACCGATAACGGGCGTAGTTGCCGGGGTCGAGCAGGGCATCGATCGGTACGCGGACGATCTTTTCGACTTCCCAGTTCGGGTAGAAGCGGCGTTGACGGTTGACCCATGCCACCATCGGGTAAATGTCGCGTTTGAACATGACCAGATGCTGCACCGGCATGGGGCCCAGAAACGTGATCCCAAAGGGGTTCAGCCGCATCTCTTCGAGACCTTCCCGCAGGGCGGCGGCCAGCAGAAGCCGCAGTTTTCGATAATCCGCCCGACGATGACGACGCCACCAGGCGCCTTGGGACCACCGCGACAGCGGGGTTCCGGGAAGCTCGAGGCCCCGGGCGATCAGACCGTCAAAGGCGGGTAGGATACCGCCTCCCGGACAGCACAGGTCGCCACCCTGGCGAACATAGGGGGATCGCTTGTTCAATATCAGGGTCGGCTCGCCATCAGGCCCGCTGCCCAGCAGGAAAAGTACGGCCGAAATGCCTTTCAGGTCGTCGTGCGCCGTGAACGCGAAAGGTTCCGGGCGCCACTGGCAAAGCCGCTGTTTCACCAGCCGCCTGAACCCGCCCGGCGGGCCTGGTGGGACGGTCGGGGGCAATTTCACGGAAAGCTCCGCATCACTTCACGATCCGGATCCGGCAGGTGGCACGCAAGCGCTCCCACAAGGCACGAATGATAACTGCGGCGGCGTGCTGGGCGGACAGGTCTACCTGCCCGGACCGTCGCCGGCAGTCGTCCAGCAACCCCTGGTTGGTCGTAAACAGGTCGAAGCGAGTGTTGATGGTGTTGCCCAGGGAATAGTTCAAGGAGGCCAGTTCGCCCGGGCTCATGTTGGCGATGGTGGCCCGGTCTTTCAAGGTCAAGCTGCCCTCTAGGTGATCCAGGGCGGCCGCGACCGTTTCCGGCGGCGCCGCTTTGCCAGACAGCGGTTCACGCGGCACCTCAGGCTTGAGTGGCGAGCTGATGTCGGCCTCCATCATCGTCAGGAAAAAGGTGGCTTCCAGGATATCCTTGAATGCGGCCGCCATTGCCGAATCTGCCAGATCGTCCCCGTCCACGTGCAGCGCGTTGATCCGGTTCTCCGCGATCCAGACGGCGATGCGCCGCGAGGCGGCAAAGCCGCTTTCATGGGTTCGATCGAGGATGAGGATCGGCTTGTTTAAACGCAGGGCCGCTTTCTTGACGGTTTCCAACCGGAGGGTGGGTCCGGCGCCGTCGGCAAAATAGAGCGACCCGTGAGCGGCAGCGACCGCGCTCTCCAGAGAGGTGCCGCGGGTGGCCAATGGACCCCGGCCGCAGGGATCGTCGTGATCCAGACCCAGCTTTTCGGCTACCGCCGATGCCGCCGCCGCAATACCTGACGGTCCGCAGGAAATTAATTGAACAATCATCCGTTCCCCTTTTCCGGGTCTCACGGTCCGGTTTTCACTGGATGTCGAACCAGCTGCAGATCAGGGTTTTGGCCTCGGCAGGGTCCAGGGCACCGGGGTGGGCAGTCATCAGGCCGACCCGCAGCGAAATTTGGGCATCGTCCCCCCACGGCCACCACGCGGCAAACAGAATGACGTCCTCGACCGGATCGGTCGTGAACACTTTCTGACCCGGGACGACACCGACCCCGGCGTGAAAAAAATCGCGCACCGGCGTGTCGGCCTCCTCGATGGAGGTGAAGTCCCACTGATGGGCAAATTCGATTGCCAGGGGCAGTTCGACCATGACGGCATCCTGACTGTCGATGGTCGTCAGGGCCAAGTTGAACTCCCGATCCCATCGCCAATGGCAGTCGTCGGGTATATTGAGGGCAATTCGCCGGCAGACGGTTTCCAGTGAATCCAGGTCGGTGCGTGGCATGAAGGCATATCCTTTCCGTTGACGCGCAGCGCTGGACATCATGGCGCCGGCCGCTTGTCCGTTTATCGCTAAAAAAACTGGATTGACTATAAATCAATGCACCTGTCTCTGGCAAGAGCAAGGAATTCAATTCAGGCCTATTGATTTTTACGACGACGCGTACTATTGTCGCCAGATCCCCTTAGCAGGTTCGCTGGTGTTTAGAAGAGGAGCAAGCCATGGCCAAGCAGCCGTTGAAGTACATGCTGATCAACCCGCTTAAGATTAGAACCGATCATGCCGACCTGGATCTTTTGGCCGCCCGGTCCATGGCCGACGAAAAGGTCCGATCGTTGTGCCCGGTTCCCTTGCTGGTTTCGTGGTATGACGCCACAACCGGTAAATCCTATCCCGACACCGAAAGCCGCATTGCCGGAAAGCCGGGATGGCTGGATTATGCCGAATCACGCCGCTGCGACGTGACCGTCGACATCAATGACGAGCAGTTTGTCTTCGTTTACACGACTCAACCTTAGGCCCATCCACAACCGGGTATGCTGCCCGACCGTTGCGTCGTTCGAAAAATGTTCTCCTCGACCTATCCGCCATATGCCGCCGGCAACCTCTTTCGCACACCTCGATCTCGACCTAAGTCGCGCGGTTTTGGGTGAGTCCGGCCTTACCACCGCACAGATGCTACCGCCCGCATGCCGAACCGTTTCACGCCAGACAAGGAGAAACCATGAGCGCAGACGCTTTCCAGGACGCCTATCCCGACGAATTGAGCCACTGTTATGGATGCGGCCGTCTCAATCCGGACGGGCTGCAGTTGAAAAGCTATTGGGACGGCGATGAAACCGTAGCCCGGTTCCGGCCCCGGCCCAGCCACATGGCTATCCCCGGCTATGTCTATGGGGGCCTGATCGCTTCTTTGATCGACTGCCACGGCACCGGCACGGCCTCGGCCGCCGCGGGGCGGAAATATCCGCAACAAGCCCCGCTGCGCTTCGTTACCGCGTCGCTGCATGTGGACTACCTGCGGCCGACACCCATCGACGCCGAATTGACCATCAGGGGCCTGATCGAGGAGGTCAAGGAACGCAAGGTCGTGGTATCGGTCACCGTTTCCGCCCATGGAGAGGTGTGTGCCGCCGGCAAGGTCGTGGCGGTGCGGATGCCCGACCACATGCTGGCCTGATCCTGCGCAGTTCACCGAGGGCCAGATCGTCGACGGATTGACATCATGCTAACGGAGTCGGACATCGGCATGTTTTCCATGAAGCAGTTCCACCAGACCTACGAGACCGTTTCCATACCAGTGACCATCGACGGCCGCACCATGACGCTCTTTAAACCGGCCGCCATCGACCGGTTCATCGACCCCGACGATCCGATGAGCCACTTTCCCCTGTGGGCCAAGATCTGGGAAGCCTCCGGTTTGCTGGCCAGTCACCTGTTCAATCTGCCGCCGGATCCGGGCAAGACCATGCTGGAAATCGGCTGTGGCCTGGGACTGGTGGGCATCGCTGCGGCCACGGCCGGGCACCGGGTTACCATGACCGAGATCGATCCGGATGCCCTCAATTTTGCCCGGGCCAACGCGCTGATGAACAACTGCCCCGGCATCACCATAACGCGGCTGGACTGGAACGCACCACAAATCGACCATCGATTCGACTATATCGTCGGATCCGAAACCATCTACCGCAATCAAGACATCGCCGGCATCAAAAAACTGTTCGATCGCTGTCTGGACCCCGGCGGGACCATTATCGTTGCCGAAAGTGTGCGGCGCAGCGGCGTGGCATTTTGGGAGCGCATGCAGCACGACTATCACGTTCAGGCCCGTCGACAAAGCCTGCGCTCAGCCGAGGGTGTGCACCACATGGTTTTGTTCCGGCTGCAGCGCAAAGGCGACCGGCAGGGCCCATGAGGCGCATGCCAAGGCGATACCCGATGCACTGTGATGTCTGCCCTGGCGTCGGACATGAAAATCCCCTGGCGCAGGCCGCGGAGGTGCCATGCAGGATCTGAAAGTAGCCTTGATTCAAGCGGACCTGGCATGGGAGGATCAAGATGCCAACCTGCAACGGTTTCGTGCCAAAATCGAGCGGATCGAGACGGATGTGGACTTGATCGTGTTGCCGGAGATGTTTTCGACCGGATTTTCAATGGAGCCGGCCCGTCTGGCCCAAGGCATGGATGGACCGGCCGTGGCCTGGATGCAGGCCTGCGCGCGCGACGCCCAGGCCGACCTGGTCGGCAGCCTGATCATCGCCGACGGTACCGCCTACTGCAATCGTCTGGTCTGGACTCGGCCCGATGGAACGCTGGCCTGGTACGACAAGAGACATCTGTTTCGCTATGCCGGCGAGGAAACCGTTTACAAGCCGGGAAGCGGCCACTTGCTGGTAACCTGCCGGGGCTGGAAAATCCGTCCCTTCATCTGCTACGATTTGCGTTTTCCGATCTGGACCCGCAACATCGGCAACACCTACGACGCTGCCATCTTCGTGGCCAACTGGCCCGAACGGCGATCCGCGCACTGGCGGATCCTGTTGAGGGCCCGGGCCATCGAGAATCAATGTTATGTGGCCGGGGTCAACCGCGTCGGTATGGACGGCAACGGCATCGCCTACCGGGGAGACACCTGCATCATCGATCCTACCGGAAGCCTGGTGGCCGAACAGCGCCATGAGGAGGCGATCGTTGTGGGCAAACTATCCGCTTCAGTGCTGGCCGATTATCGCAAGGTGTTTCCGGCCTGGATGGATGCCGACGGCCAGTTGGTGGCTAGCGAAACAGGTATTGTCCCAGCCGGCCATAGCGGTCGGTCGTCTTGAACTCCAGGCCGACGGTATTGGCCTGAATCCGTCTGACAACGCCGTCTTCGCGAATCTGGGAGCATTCCTTATCGTCCAGGGTAAACTCGATGGTCAGCGGGTCGCCGATCGTGAAGGCCGGAATACTGTTGACCGTAAACTGGGCGCCGGACTGCGAAATATTCCGCACCCGTATCATTCCTTTTGCCGGGCGGCCGTCCGGTCCGCCCTTGAACAGGTACATTCCCATCAGATTGGCTGATTTACGAAAATGCCGCCGGCGCTCGAGCTGCACCCGATAGACATGTCCACAACTGCACCGGCACTTGATCCGGACCACCGACCGCACCCGGCTGAACTCGCTCGTATCCCTGACGACGGCCTTTTCGCAGACTGGACACAAAAAGGTGCCTTCTTTACGGTCGTTGACATAGACCCTCAGCACCTTTGGCGCCGGTGGCGGCCTGGTTTTGGTCGTTAGGTGGTAAACGGTGTCGGTTTCCTGAGCCATGGTGCCATGTCCTGTCAATTGAGCTGTCTGCCTGCTAGTCAGTATCGCCATGTAACTGCAGGACTTTAGGTCGGTTGCCCCACGGATTTGCCTGCCGTGGCGGATGATTTCTCATAACCCGGGTCGGCGGGTAGATCCGGCTGGGCCGCGGATTGGGTGGCCAGTTGATCGCAGCGTTCGTTACCGGGGTTGCCGGCATGCCCTTTCACCCAGACGAACACCACGTCATGGCGCTCGCACTGGGCCAACAGCCGTTCCCACAAATCGACGTTCAGTGCCTGTTCCCCGGAACTTTTACGCCAGCCCCGGCGCTGCCACCCCCTGGCCCACCCCTTGGTGATGCCGTCGACCACATAACGCGAATCGCTGTGCAGCACCACCGCCGCGGGCGACGTTATCGCTTCGAGGCTAACGATGCAGGCCATCAGTTCCATGCGGTTGTTGGTGGTCAGGCGATAGCCACCGCTGTATTCTCGCTCGCCTTCCGGCAGGGCAATGACCACCCCGTATCCACCCGGACCGGGGTTCCCCAGGCTGGACCCGTCGGTGTAGATGACGATCCGGTTTTCATGGCACGGCGCCGCTGCCCGGGACGCGGCGGTCGACGGCGGTCGTTGCCTCGAAGGGGTCTTGGCATGGCGGCGACAAGGTTGCGGATGGCCCCCCTGCACTACGAACTGGCGGGCTTGCTCCCGGGTCGGAAAACTTTTGAAGCGGGCGCCGGCAAAGCCGTGCACTTGCGCCTGGGCGCCGGCGTCACCGGACCACTGCGTGTAGATGCCCGGACATCGGCCGACTGCCACCGCGTAAAATTTAGGTTTGGCCATAATCTTTACCATGCGGCGATTACGAGGTTACCCGTGTCGGCGCCGAGCCCACCACATGACGATCAATCCGTAGATGACGAGCAACCCGACGCTGACCAGAAAGGCGTAGAGGATCGCACCCGTCCAATGGTAAATGAGTGGAAAGAAGAGCGCGTTCACCATGGTGGCGATCAAAATGTGCACCACCAATGGCGGGCCGGGTGACAGGTCACGCATTAGCAGATCCTTACCATAGCTGGTCCTCAAACCGGTACGGGAAACGGTGCCGGGCTCTTTTGCACGGTTACCGTCGAACCTCAAAACGGCCGTCCAGGTGTGCCTTGACGTCGGCGATGGGTACTTCCCGACGGTGAAAGATGCCGGCGGCCAGGGCCGCCTCGGCGCCCGTCTTGTCAAACACCTCTGCAAAATGGGCCGCGCAGCCGGCCCCGCTCGAGGCGATCACCGGGATGGTGACGGCCGACTTGACGGCATTGATCAATTCGATGTCAAAACCCAGGCTGGTCCCGTCACGATCGATGCAGTTGAGCAGGATTTCACCGGCACCCAATTGTTCACACGCCCGGGCCAGGGTCACGGCGTCTATATCCCGCCCTTTGCGCCCGCCGTTGACCGTGCACTGAAACCAGCAGTAGCGCTGCCCGTCGGGGCCCGCAACCGTGGTTTCAACGGTGGTGTGGGAGGTTTGATCGGGCGAGTCCACGTATACCCGGCGCGGGTCGATGGAAATGACGACGGCCTGGCTGCCGTAAACCTGGGCGATCTGTTCGATGGCGCTGCGCCCGGTTTTGTGGCCGGTGCGCAGGTAATCCTCGGCAATGCCCACCGCATCGCTGCCGATGGAGACCTTGTCGGCGCCGGACCGGAAATAGGCTGCCGCCACCTCTAAAGCCGTGTAGCGCCGGCCATGAGCGTCGGTAAAATCCCGAATGCCGCCGCCGATGGTCAAGGGCACGAACACGCTGCGTGAGGTCTCTTTGAGCACCCGGATCATGGGCATGTCCGCCAGGGGGAAATCCCGAAAGCCCGTGATATTGAGGAAGGTCACCTCATCGGCCCCTTCCGCGAAATAGCGGCCGGCCAATTCGACCGGCTTGCCCAGGTTGCGCACGTTGCCGTCGGCCCGCACGTCATACTGGTCACCCTTGGTCACCACCAGGTCGCCCTGATCGTTGGCGCGAACGTCCAGACAGGCGATAATGCGTTTGGCCAGACGGGTAGTACGCAACCGTTTGGCGGGAAGGGCCGCCGGGCGGTCCTTGCGGATGAAATTCTCAAGCAGGCGCAGCCCGCCGGCACCGCTTTTTTCCGGGTGGAACTGGGTGCCCTGGATGCTGCCACGCTGAACCGCGCTGACGAAGGTGCAACCATAATCGGTGGTGGCAAGGATCACGGCCGGGTCGTCGGCCACCACGTGATAGGAGTGCACAAAATAGAACTTCTCATCCCCGTCCAACCCGAAAAACAGGTCGGTGGGCTGTTTGACGCTGACGCCGTTCCAGCCCATGTGCGGCACGGCCAGGTCGACCGCAAAGCGCTTTACCCGCCCAGGCAGGATGTCCAGCCCAGGCTCGTCCGGAGCTTCATCGCTGCCGGCGAACAGGGCCTGCATCCCCAGACAAATCCCGAAAAATGGCCGCCCCGAATTCAGGTAGGCCGTCAGCGGCGCCACATACCCCTGTCGGCGCAGGTTGCGCATCATACTGCCAAAGCTGCCCACACCGGGGAATAACAATTTTTCGGCATTTACAATATCCTGTCCGGTCCGGGCCACCGCGATGCGGTCACCCAGCTTCTCGACCGCGTTGATGACGCTGCGCACATTGCCCGCGCCGTAGTCCAGCAAAGTGATCATGAAAGTCCTTTTCAGATGGCCCCCATCCGTTTCTTTTTCAATATGCTCACCACGTCCATGGCCGTGCAGCCGGCCGTGCCCATCAGCACCAGTTCCATGGGCCCGGCGCCGCTCTTGCCGTCCGGTGTGTCCAGCACCACGGCAGGACCACGGCCGGCCCGGGCGACGAACTGCAGGTCCCGGATCCACTCCAACTGCGCTTCAATCGTCATCGTCTCACTCCTGTTCGATCTTCCGTTGTACGGGGGCGTTTTGATTGCGGTCGGCAGCGCAGCAGCACATAGGTTGCGCCCGTACCCCCATCGCAGGACCTGGCGCTGGTAAAAGCCATGATCCAGCGCTTCCAGCGCCCGCTGTTCAGCCAGCGCAGCAGATTGCGTTTCAGCACCGGCGGTCCCGGCGAACAGCGCCCCCGCCCGTGCACAATCAGTACCATCCGCAGGCCCGCGCCGACGGCACCCACCATGAAACGATCGAAGCAATCCCAGGCAGCGGCCAGGTTCAAGCCGTGCAGATCGACATGGCCCTGAACAGCGAAGTGCCCGCGGTGAAGACGTCGGAACAGCTCCGGCGGTATCCATCGCGCGGCCCCTTCGA
Source organism: uncultured delta proteobacterium (assembly GCA_963785365.1). Taxonomy (GTDB): domain Bacteria; phylum Desulfobacterota; class Desulfobacteria; order Desulfobacterales; family Desulfosarcinaceae; genus Desulfosarcina. The sequence continues at coordinate 542,876 of CAWAUZ010000004.1, forward strand.
CATATTCGGCGGTGTGCTCAAGGACGAAACCGTCCCCGGTTTCCACCAGCTTTCTCAGGCGCTGCACGATCTCCGCGTCTGGATCGCCGCACGGTGATGGGTCGCGACAAGTCCGCCGGCGCAGCGGCAACACCGTTGTCCGCCCGGCCAGCGGTGCCACATCGCGCATGGCGCGCCGAAACAAAGCCCCCTCCTCATTCGGCGTGAGTTGGCGCTCGGGCAGTTCCGGTAGGCTGACCTCGGGCAGATGGATACCCCGTTCGGCCATCAATCTGCCGAGGACTTGGAAGGGACGATCACCAAAGTGCGGTCGCGGGCGTGTCATGGGTCGTGTCGGCAGGCGTCTGGTGCGGCTGACACCGTGGGTTGATGGATTTTGGTTATCCGCCTCGGGCGATCCAATACTTTTCGAATACCTGCTGGCGGGCGGCACCCTGTCGCCATTGAAAATAATCGGCCACGATTTGGGCATGATCGAAGGCCAGCGGTGCCGGCAGTGCGTCGGCGGTGAAAACGTCGGCGCTGCGGGCATCGTCCCCGGCAACGGGGTCGCCCTTTGCACAACCGACAAAAACGGTTGACAGGGTATGATGGCGCGGGTCCCGGTCGGGACGGGAGTAGACGTACAGCAGCGCCGTGAGACGAACGACCAAACCCGTCTCTTCAAGCGCCTCTCGAACGGCACATCGCTCCACAGACTCGCCGTAATCGACGAATCCGCCCGGTAGCGCCCAGCCATGGGGCGGATTTTTCCGCTCGATCAGAACGATCCCGCCCGCCATCTCGATGATGATGTCAACCGTCGGCACAGGGTTGCGGTACGGTCCGGCCATCTCACAACTCCGGCGCCCCGGAAGGCACCAGACAGACGAAGGTCAGTTTTTCCGCACCGGGATTTCTGATCTGGTGTTCGGTGTCACCGGGAATAAAGGCCACGCTGCCGGCTTTTACCGGAACCCAGGCCTCGTTTTGCCACACCTCGCCCCGGCCGCTGTGGAAGAATATTTCATGCTCCCAGGCATGCTGATGCCGGGGGGTGAACCCACCCGATGCAAGCTCGAACACACGCATGCAAAAATTGGGGGCGCCGTCGGCCTTGCCGATCACGACCCGGCCGGAAACCCCTTTGACGCTTTCGTTGTCGAAACGGGTTTCAGGCACCTGATGATATTGAATCACTTTCACGAGAATCCGCCTTTCTCTGCTTGTCGGCAATGGTTGGATGGTTTTGCTGCACCCGAACCAAAGTAGATGCCGGCCGCGATTCTGTCAACCGTTTGGCATGAAACCCGCTGCGGCGCAGCAGTTTAGAACGCGGACACCTGAAACGGTGTACACTGAACGGCGACACTGCCCTTTTTCACCCAGATGCGCGCCATGGTAACGGTTTCACCGGCCATGTTGACCATATTGGCCAGCTTCTCCACATGGGTGATGTCGGTTCGGCTGAATTCCAGGTAAGCACTCTGGCTGTTGTAAGGATCGCAGATCAAAATGATCTGTTCCGGATCCAGGGGATGTTTTTGGGGTGAGCCGGTGTAGGGTACGTGGCTTTTGGAAAGCGAACGGATATCCTTGGCACCGGTATATTTTTCAATTTCGAACTTCCCGGTTTTCTGCAGGGACTTTATCACGGTCATGCGGTCCTCCATGAAGGGGTGCCAACGCCTTAGAAACGGATTCCAAAATCGCCAAACTCGCCCCGGTGGGCCTGCCAGGTGACGGCAACCCCAGCCACCTGCGACATGGGCGGGCCGGCGCGGCACCAGTCGATCAGGGCCGTGACATCCGTTTTCAACCCTTCGACAATCGCCTCGACCGAGCCGTCGCGCCGGTTGCGGACCCAGCCGGTGACCCCGAAACGGGTGGCCGCTTTCTGGGTTTCGGCCCGAAAACAGACCCCTTGTACCCGACCGGTGACGATCAAATGGGCTCTTGCGGTATCTGGCATGGTGGCCTCCTGTGGATGTCGATTACCGATCAGATTATTTCCCATGGATCTGGATGTCAAATCGGAAATCGCCGTTTCGGGTCGGCAATTGACAAGCGTCGGCACGAACCGTAATGTTGGTCATTACCGTTCCGTAAATGGGCAATCGGTCAATCGCCATGGGGCGTGAAGCGCACAGCCCCGTCCGTACCGGACGATTGATGGCCCCATGCAGGTGTCCGCCGCCGCGTTGACGTTGCGAAACCGATCACTTCGGGAGGCTTGCCGTGAAAAAGATGGGAGAGATGCTGCTTCGTCGCGACGCTTTTTCCGAGATCGTCATGGGCAACACGGCCATCGTCCGGGCCATGGTCGAGGCTGGCACCCGCGTGGTCACCTCCTATCCCGGCTCCCCGACGCCGGAGATCGCCACGGCCATACGTTCCATTCCCAAGGAGCGGCGTCCGTTTTACTTCGAATTTTCAACCAATGAAAAGGTGGCTACCGAGCTGGCTTACGGGGCTGCGGTCAACGGTCACCTGGCGACGGTTTTTTTTAAAAGCGTCGGTCTAAACGTCGCGGCCGACACCTTTGTGCAATTGAGCCTGATGAACCTCATCGGCGGCATGGTCGTGGTGCTGGGTGACGATCCGGGGGCCAACTCGTCCCAGAACGAGCAGGACAACCGGCACTACGCCTTGCTGAGTTACACGCCGGTGTTGGAACCGGCGGATCCGGCGGAGGTGTACCATTTCTACCGGGAAGCGGCGCGACTGTCGCGTCGCCATCGGATGCCGGTCATATTGAGGTTGACGACGCACGTGTGCCACGCCAAGGAGAAAGTGGCCTTCGATGCATGGCGGCCATCCCCGGCGGATGACACCCCTGGATTCGATCCGGCCAACGGCCCTTACATTCCCATCACCACCTTGGCCATCGACCAGAAGCGGGCCGCTTTGGCCAAACTGGAACACATTCGCCGGGAAGCGGAAACGAGCGGGCTGAACCGCCTTGTCGACAACGGCAATCCGCAGCAAGGGGTGATCACCATGGGGTTGCCCTTTCTGTCGTTGATGGAGGTTGTCGGGCAGTCGCCGACGCCACCCGATATCCTGAAGCTGGCCGTCGTCCACCCCCTGCCGCGACAACCGGTTCTCGACTTTCTCACCACTCACCGGCAGGTCAAGGTGCTCGAAGAGCTGGACGATGTACTCGAAAACCAGATCAAGGCCCTGGCTTTTGACCAACGGCTGCCGGTCACCATCGTCGGTAAGACCTGCGTCGACGACTGGATCGGCGAATACACGCCCGACAAGGTGCGGCAGGTGATGGCGGCAACCTGGCCGGACATGGTGACGCCCAATCCAGCCGTGTCGATGGCCGATCCGGCCCCCCATCGGCCGCCGCAGATGTGTCCGGGATGCGGCCACCGCAGCGCCTTTCACGCCGTCAAGCAGGCCCTGGCGCCGGCGGACATCACCGTGGCGGACATTGGCTGCCACACCCTGGGGTTTTTGCCACCCTACGAAATCGGTCAACTGCTCATGTGCATGGGGGCATCCACGGCCATGGCCAGCGGCCTGCGGCTGTTCAACACCAGCCGCAAGGTGGTGGCTTTCATGGGCGACTCGACCTTTTTCCATGCCGCCCTGCCCGGCATCGTCAACGCCGTTTTCAATCGGCACCCCATCACCTTGATCCTCATGGAAAACGGCACGACCGCCATGACCGGTCACCAGGACCATGCCGCCAGCGGCAGGAACGTCAACGATGCGACCGACAAGATCCCCGTGCGGCAGGTGCTCGAAGGGCTGGGCGTCAAGCACATCTTCGAGACCGACACCTACCAGCAGGCCAAGTTGACCGAGCAGGTCGCCGAGGCCATGGCGATCGACGATTTCAGCGTCGTGATCGCCCGCCACCCCTGCATGCTAAAATTCACCCGCGAACAGCGTCAAAAGCCAACCTATCGGCAGCGCCAGGTGGAGATTGACCAGCAGGTTTGCGAACGAATTCACGCCTGCGTGGCCGAATTCGGCTGCCCCACCTTCACCCGCAGCGCCGCCGGCACCGTCACCATCAACACGGACCTTTGCATCGGCGACGGATCCTGCATCCAGACCTGCCCCACCACAGCCATCGCGCCGGCAGGAAAAAGGGGCAAAGGAGAGGCCCCGTGACGATCTTCGACATCTATCTCAGCGGCGTGGGCGGCCAGGGCATCGGGCTGATCAGCGAAATCATCCTGCGGGCGGCGGATCACGCAGGGCAGCGTGTCAAGAGCGTGGACACCCACGGTCTGGCCCAACGCGGCGGGATCGTGGTCTCCCAGATTCGCATGGGTACAAGCGTTCAATCACCGCTAATTCCGGCCGGTCAGGCCGATCTGGCCGTCTGTTTGGAACGCCACGAGGCCTTGCGCGCGGCGGGTACCATGCTGAAGGAAACGGGTACCTTGATCTATTACGACACGGTCTGGCAACCGTTGTCCGTGCGTCTCAATCAAGCCGCCGAAGTCACCGGTGAAAAGGTCCAGTCTCTGTGCCGGGAGCGCAACGTCGCGGTCAGATCGGTTTTCCAGCCCGAACTGCCCGACATTCGCATGCAGAACATGGCTGTTTTGGCCGACATATGCCGGCATCGTTCGATTCCCTATATCGAGTCGGAGCACTACCGCACGGCCATGGCGGATCTGATGGCCGGCGCCCGCCTGGAAACCAATTTGACGCTTTTCAATCGTTGCGCCGCGGCCAGCGCGAAAATAAGGCAAAGCCTGCCCGGCCCAGGCTCACAGATTCGGGCCGAAAGCGTTGCCGAGCAGTTCGTCCAGTGCCGTTTCGCTCATCAATTCCTGCTCCAACACCAGCGTCCGCAGGGATTTGTCCTGGTGCAAACCCACCTTGACCAGTTCAGCTACCCGGTCGTATCCCAAAACCGGGTTGAGGATCGTGGCCAATCCGGCACTGGCCTCGAAGTGCTTCCGGCAACGCCGCTCATCTGCCGCGATGCCCCGGACACATTTTTGGTCGAGCATGTCAACCGTCCGGATCAGGATCTCGAAGGCCTTGACAAGGTTGTTGCCGATCAACGGCATGTGGGTGTTGAGTTCCAACTGACCGAGCCCGCAGGCCATGGCCACGGCGGCATCGTAGCCGACTACCTGGATGCAGGCCATGTTGGCCGCCTCGCAGATGCTGGGATTGACCTTGCCCGGCATGATCGAGGATCCCGGCTCGACCGCCGGCAGGCGGATCTCAGCAAGGCCCGTGTTGGGTCCCGATGCCAGCAGCCGCAAGTCGTTGGTGATCTTGAGCAGATCCAGGGCCAACAGCCGCAAGACGGCCGACATGTGCGCCATGTCGGTCATGAACTGGGTGATTTCGATCCCATTTCGGGCCACGGTAAAGGCCATGCCGGTGTCGTCATTGAGCGCCTTGACGACAAGGGATCTAAAGGTCGGTTTGGTGTTGATGCCCGTACCGACCGCATTGCCACCGACGCCCAGGGCCAACAGATTTTGACCGGCGGCGGCGACACGCCGCCGTCCCTTTTCCAGGGCGTGCGCATAGGCCCCGAACTCCTGGCCCAAGGTGATCGGCACGGCATCTTGAAGATGCGTACGGCCGCTCTTGGCAACCTTGGCGAACTGCTCGGATTTATCGTAAAACGCGGCGATCAGTTGATCCAAGCGCGACGTGAGCCGCTCGCATCGCCGAACACCGGCCACCCGGATGGCGGAGGGGAAGATGTTGTTGGTGGATTGACCTTTGTTGACGTGATCATTTGGATGGACCCGGTCCCGATCACCGGCTTTTCCGCCCAGGTCTACGGCAGCCAGATTGGCAATGACCTCGTTGACGTTCATCTGGGTGGATGTGCCGGATCCGGCCTGGAAGATGTCAATGGGAAACTGGTCATCGTAGCGGCCGGCCAGCAGGGCCGTGCAGGCCTTGCGAATGGCCCCGGAACGCTTGGTATCCAGCAGCCCGAGCTTTACGTTGGCGGTGGCGCAGGCGGCCTTCAATCTGACGATGGCGCGAACGATCGACATTGGCATCGCCTCCCCGGCGACGCCAAAATTTTCCAGGGACCGGCATGTGTGAATACCGTACCAGGCATCGTCGGGAACCGGTTTTTCTCCCAACGAATCTTTTTCAATGCGCATGAATCACCTCCCGGCAGTTGGATTTGGATATCCCTGAGAGTAGCGCAGGCCGCCAGCCTGTCAAGGCCGACCCGACCAATGGCTGCCAGGCGGTCAAACGGCGTGGCCGGCCAGTGATACTTTGCGGCGGCCGGTGCCGGCGGCGCGGCGGCGCAAACGGGTGCGGTGGGCCGGCGGCTTGACTTTACGCCATATGTCCTAATCTTGAAGTCATCGTTCATCTTACCAAAGGAGCTTTGCATGCAAACAGTAGACAACGGTCTGTTCGTCAGCGTGAATTACACCGGAACGCTGGACAACGGCGAGGTTTTCGATACCAGCGAGGGTCGTCAGCCGCTGGAGATCCAGATCGGTTCCGGAGGCATCATCCCCGGATTCGAAACCGCCCTGATGGGCATGTCGCTCAATGAAACCAAAACGTTCACCCTTGCCCCCGAAGAGGCCTACGGCCATCGGGACGACAGCCGCAAGCATGAATTCCCCCGCGCCGACATTCCGGCCGGCATGACACCCGAGGTAGGTCAGACCCTGATGCTGCACTCACCCCAGGGGCAGCAAATTCCCGCCCGCGTCGACAGCATCGATGACGACAACGTGACCTTCGACCTGAATCACCCCCTGGCCGGAAGATCCTTGACATTCGACATCGAGGTCGTCGGGATCAACGACACCGCCACCCAAGTTCAAGGCGGCTGCAACTGTTCCAGCAGCGGCTGCGACTGCGGCGACGGGGGGTGCTGCTGACCCTTGCACCGGCGCTGTTGCCTCTCGTTGGCCAGCCGGAACAGGCCATGGGTCTCCTCCCACTTGGTTGCCGCGCCATCTTACCCGTAACCGCTTTGTCCGGATTTGAATCGGTATCTGGCGTTGATTGCCGTGACTTTCGCTGTCCTTGACACCAATCGACAAATGAGATAGCAAAAATGGTTTACCTTTTTTGGTGTCGGTTGCGAATCTGGCACCGCCTGCCATCAGACGCTGGCGCGCCGATGGCAGCGCGGCCGGGTTCAACGCGAAAATAAGCGACAGATCGTCAGCAGCCACCCCTTCTGACCGGTTTGCGTTGTGGCGACAAGGCGGAGTGAAGATGGAAAAAGCAACGGACTTGCTTGGCAAGCGCAAGGAAAAGTCGGAGAATCTGAAGTCGGACGGGGTCAACTTGTTTCCCAACGGCTGGGTCGTTAGCCACACCATCCGGGATATCAACGACCACCTGACGCACCTGCCGGATGGTGTGCATGAAGATACCGCCCGCTTCACCGTGGCCGGTCGGATGATGGCCATCAACCGCTTCGGCAAATCCGCTTTCATCCGCTTCAAAGACCGCACCGGCCTCATGCAGGCCTATGTACGCAATGACAAGGTGGGCATTGCGGCCTATGCCCTGTTCAAGCGCCTCGATGTGGGCGATTTCGTACATTTGTCCGGAACCCTGTTTCAAACCAAGACCGGCGAATGGACCATCCTGGCCACGGACATCGCCTTGCTCTGCAAATCCACCCGGCCGCTTCCCGAAAAATTTCACGGGTTGAAGGATCCCGAAAAACGCTACCGTCAGCGTTACATCGACCTGATCATGAACGCCGAGGTTCAGGAGATCTTCGTCAAACGCAGCCGGATCATCCAGGCCATGCGCGACTTTCTCCTCTCCAGGGATTTTTTGGAGGTGGAGACGCCCATGATGCAGCCCGTGCCTGGCGGGGCCGAGGCGACCCCGTTTAAAACCCATCACAATGCCTTGGACATGGACCTGTACCTGCGCATCGCACCGGAGCTCTATCTGAAACGGCTGGTGGTGGGCGGTTTCGAGCGCGTGTTCGAAATCAATCGCAATTTCCGAAACGAGGGCATCTCCACCCAGCACAATCCCGAATTCACCATGGTGGAGTTCTATCAGGCCTACGCCACCCACGAAGATCTGATGGCCCTCACCGAAGCGATGTTCGCTCAGATCGCATCGGCGGTAACCGGCAGCAGTACGGTAACCTATCAGGGAAACGAAATCGACCTGCAGGGTCCCTGGCGGCGCATCTCCCTTTACGACGCCCTGGCACAGATCGGCGGCGTCCAGCCGGACTTGCTGACGGACCGGGACGCCCTGCTGACGGTTGCGGCGTCGCAGGGCATCGTGGTCACCAAAACCGGCCGCATCGGTAAAATCATCACCAAATTGTTCGATGCCCTGGTGGAACCCAAGCTGATCCAACCCACCTTCATCACCGGCTACCCGGCCGAGGTATCCCCGTTGTCACGCCGAAGCGATGCCCATCCGGATCTGGCCGAACGCTTCGAGCTGTTTATCGCCGGCCGCGAAATCGCCAACGGATTTTCCGAATTGAACGATCCGGAAGACCAGCGCGAACGATTTCGGCAGCAAGTGGAAGACCGCAATGCCGGTGACAGCGAGGCGCATCCCATGGACGACGACTACATCGAAGCCCTGGAATACGGCATGCCCCCCACGGCCGGCCAGGGGATCGGGATCGATCGCCTGGTCATGCTGCTCACCGATGCCCCATCCATCCGCGAGGTCATCTTGTTTCCGCACATGAAACCCAGAGCGGGCGTTTAGGTCGTGCCCGACCATCCTATGCGATTGCCATGTCATTTGTGACATTTGTATCCCGGCGATATCTCAGAACCCGCCAGAAGCGGACGTTCATCTCCCTGATTACGGTATTGTCGATCGCCGGGGTCTCCATCGGCGTCATGGCGCTCATCGTGGTCATCGCCGTCATGGCCGGGTTCGAAAGCGATCTCAAATCCCGTATCATGGGCATTCGACCCCACCTGACCATCACCCGGACCGAGGGTCCTTTCACGGCCTACGGTCAACTGCTCGAGCGCCTGGATTCGATCGACGGCATTGCCTCGGCATCGGCCTTTGTCACGACCCAGGTCGTGCTGCGGTCGACCAACCGTGCCGCGGGAGCCGTGTTGAAAGGGATCGATGTCAACACGGCCTCACGCCTTTACAGCGGGGTCAACACCCACCGGCTGGCATCACCGCCGGCCGACGAGCGCAACGGCCGGCAGCCGGCCGGAATCATCCTGGGCCGCGAACTGGCCGCCAGCCTGGGCGTGCTTCGGGGTGACACCGTCTATCTCATCTCTCCCCGGGGAATGTTGTCTCCGGCCGGCCACATCCCCGCCATGATCAAATTTCAAGCCGTCGACCTGTTCGAATCCGGAATGTATGAATTCGACGGCACGCTTGCGTTCATCGACCTGCTCCAGGCCCAGCAGGTGCTGCGAATGCCCGGTCAGGTCAGCGGCCTCGAGCTCCGCCTGGAGAATCTGGACCAGGCCGATGTGATCGCCGGTAAGATCGCGGCGGCCATCGGCCAAGACTACACCATTGAAAACTGGAAACAGATGAATCGCAGTCTCTTTTCGGCCCTTCAGCTGGAAAAAACGGTCATGTTCATCATCTTGACCCTGATCATTCTGGTCGCCGCCTTCAACATCGCCGGTTCGCTGGTAATGATGGTCATGGAAAAACGCAAGGACATCGCCATTTTGAAAACCATGGGGGCCACATCGGCGTCCATCGGCCGCATCTTCGTCATCAAGGGGTTGACGATCGGCCTGGCGGGGACCGCCCTGGGAGCCTGCGCCGGAGTGGCCTTGTGCGCCCTTTTAAAGCGCTATGCCTTCGTGCGCCTGCCGGCCGATGTTTACTACATCAACACCCTGCCGGTTCATCTGAAGGCGTCGGATGTATTGACGATCGCCGCCAGCGCACTGTTCATCTGCCTCGCGGCGACCCTTTATCCTGCCCGGCAGGCCGCCGAAATCAACCCGGTGGAGGCCATCCGTCATGGTTGACGATCACGGCCAGCCCCGCCGGCACGCCCTGAACGCCCCGTTGCACGCTACCGTCCCGCTGATCGCGGCGGACGGTATCAGCAAGGTTTACAATCCCGGCCCGGACCGCATTGTGGTGCTCGATCAGTTGTCGTTCTCGCTTGATCCGGGCGACACCATCGGTATCGTGGGGGCGTCGGGCATCGGCAAATCGACCCTGCTTCACATTCTGGGCACCCTGGACAGGCCGGATCGCGGCAGATTAAACTATCGCGGTGAAAACATTCTGGGTTTGGACGACAACCGGTTGGCTCGGTTTCGAAACCGGTCCATCGGCTTCGTTTTTCAGTTCCACCACCTGCTACCCGAGTTTTCGGCCCTGGAAAACACCATGATGCCGGCCCTGATTGGCGGTGCCGACCGCAAGAGTGCCCGATCGGCGGCCGAAGGGATCCTGGAGCGGGTCGGGTTGTCGCATCGGTTGAACCACCGCGCCAATGAACTGTCCGGAGGGGAACAGCAGCGCGTGGCCCTGGCCCGGGCCCTGGTGCTGCATCCGGCCATCCTGTTGGCCGACGAGCCGACCGGCAACCTGGATCGCAAAAATAGCGACCACATCCACACCCTTTTGCTGGAACTGAACCAGGAGATGGGGATGGCCCTGGTGGTGGTCACCCACAACATGGAATTGGCGGCCCTGGTCGGCCGGCGGGTCACCATCGTCAACGGCGCGCTTCAGGAATTTTGAATTAAGGCTTGATCGATGATCAGATCGACGGTGACCCGGGAGATTCGATGTTGATGCGCACGCTCTGGCTGCTGTTGTGCGGCATGTTGTTGTGTCCCCTCAGTGCGGCGGCTCTGGAAACGGTTCGCGTGCTGGTGCTGCCTTTCGAGATTCATACCCAGGGGCGGGATCTATCTTATCTGAGCCAGGATATTCCCAAGGTTGTCGGCGAATACCTGCAAGCCGAAGGCGCGGAGATTGTCGGGCCGAAGACAACCGATCTCGAGACCTTGTCCACGCTCACCGATGACGCCGCGACATTGCAGCAGGCCGGCCGGCAGGCCGGCGCCGATAACGTCATCTGGGGCAGCATGACCCGGTTGGGCAACAGCATCAGCCTCGACATCAACATGGTCGACACGGCTGATGCCGAACCGGTTTTCTCCATTTACGAAGCGGGCACGGGAATGGAGAATTTGCGGCAGGTAGTCAAAAAAGCGTCGGAGAAGCTGGCCCGCCAGCTATTTGGCCAGGAAGTGATCACCCAGGTTCGCATCACCGGCAACAAAAGAATCGAATCGGATGCCATCGAGCGTGTGATCCGGGTAAAAGCCGGGGACGTGCTGCGGGTGAGCGACCTCTCCACGGACGTCAAGAATATTTACAAAATGGGCTATTTTGAGGACATCCGCGTCGAAGCCGAACAGAGTGATGGCGGGAAAACAGTCATTTTTCACGTCACGGAAAAAGCGACCATTCGAGAGATATCCTTTAGCGGCAACAAGGTTTTCAAGGATGACAAGTTACGGGAAAACCTGACCATCAGCACCGGCTCGATCCTAAACATCTTCACCATCAAATCCAATATCGAGCAGCTCCAGGCCTTGTACAAGGAAAAAAACTTTCACAATGCCAAGATCGACTTCACCATCGAAAACCGCGACAACAACCAGGCCGACATCCAGTTCGAGATCGAGGAAGGCCAGAAAATCAAGATCAAGGAAATTGCCTTCGAGGGCAACGCAGCCTTTTCCGACAAAGAGTTGAAAAAAACGATATCGACATCGGAAAAGGGCTTTTTCTCCTGGATCACCTCATCTGGAGAATACAACCGTGAGGATTTGAATCAGGACGCCGCCCGCCTGACAGCGCACTACCACATCAATGGGTTCATCCACGCCAAGGTGTCCGACCCCGACGTCGTGTTCAAGGATGATTGGATTTACATCACGTTTAAAATTGAAGAGGGCGAGCGCTTCAAGGTCGGCACCGTCGACATCGAGGGCGAATTCTTTTTGCCCCGCGAGCGACTCATGCCTGACCTGCAAATTTCGCGCGAACCGTTCTTCAATCGCGACACGGTCAGGCAGGACATTCTCTGGCTGACCGACCTTTATGCCGATGTCGGATTCGCTTTTGCCGAAATCACGCCGCGCACCCGTGAAGATCGCGAGAACCATCTGGTGGACATTACCTACACGATATCCAAGGGCCCCAAGGTTCGCTTCGAAAACATCAATATTTCGGGCAACACGCGCACCCGCGACAAGGTCATCCGGCGTGAACTCCGTATAAATGAAAAGGAGCTTTACAGCGGCAGCCGCCTGAAGCGCAGTGTTCGCAACCTGCATCGCCTTGATTTCTTCGAAGATGTGAAGGTGGACACCGTTCGGGGCAGCACCGACGATCAGATGGATGTCAATATCGAAGTGATTGAAAAAGCCACCGGAACCTTCACCTTCGGGGCCGGTTACAGCACCACGGACAATTTCTTCGTTACCGGCTCGATCTCCCAGCGCAACCTTTTCGGGCGCGGACAGATCCTCAAGCTCAGCGGCCAGGTGGGCGGCGTTTCGGATCTGTACAACCTCAGTTTCACGGAGCCCTGGATGTTCGACATTCCGCTTTCCGGCACGGCCAATTTGTATCGAACCGGCCGCGAATTCGACACCTACGACAAAACCAGCACGGGCGCAGGCCTGGGATTCAGCTACCCGATCTACGACTACACCCGGGCCTCTTTGTCTTATCGTTACGATGTGACCAATATCACCGACATAACCGAAGACGCCTCCGACAACATCAAAGAACTTGAAGGAAGAAACACGACCAGTTCGATCACGCCCGCTGTCACCTACGATTCCAGGGACCGCGCCTTCAATACCACCGAGGGACAAAATCACAGTCTGACCTACACCTTTGCAGGGATCGGCGGTGACATCGGCTTCAACAAGATAGTGGGCAAACTGGGCTGGCACATTCCCGTCTACAAAGGCCTGGTCACCTTTCTGCACGGGGAATCCGGTTACGTCAAAGAACGCGACGGCTATTTTCTACCCGACTACGAAAAATTCTATCTGGGCGGCATGGGGTCTTTGCGCGGCTTCGATTTTCAGGGCGTCAATATCAAAACCATCAACAGCGATGGCCGAATCTCCGAGGAAGGCGGCGAAAAGTATGTTCAGTTCAATTTCGAACTCACCTACCCGCTGCTCAAGGACATCGGTATCGTCGGTGTCGTGTTCTATGACACCGGCAACGTGTTCACCGCAGAGGAATCGATCGATCTGGGGAACCTGCGCCAGTCGGCCGGTTACGGTATCCGGTGGTATTCGCCCATCGGCCCGATTCGCATCGAAGGCGGCCACATCCTGGATCCCATCGAGGAATTCGGGGAGGACTCCAGCGTCAAATGGGAGTTCTCCATGGGCGGCGCTTTTTGACCAATCGGATGGGACCGGACGCATTGATTAAAATCACCATAAATGTTAAACACTTCAGCATAATCGAGTTTTCGGGAATGAAAGGAAAAGTCATGCAACCTTTAAGCAAGTGGATCATTTTGGCATCCGTTATCGCAGTCGTCGGCGGCGGCGGCACCGGCTTGTGCGCGGACAGCGCCAAAATCGCCGTCGTCGAATTTCAACGCCTGTTTGAGAACTCGGACGCCGGCAAGGAAATCAAGGCTCAGCTCACCGAAAAAAGCAAAAAAATGGAGGAGGAGCTTCAGGCCAAAGGTGCTGAAATCGAAGAGATCAAGAAACGGCTCGAACGTGAGTCCCTGGTGATGAGCAAGGACATGCGCGAAGAGAAGGAGCGCGAGTTCAGGATCAAGATCAACGATATCAAGACCCTGCAAAAGAAGTACGAGGCCGATCTTCAAGGCTTCCAAAATGAATTGATGGGCAGCCTGCAGAAAGAGACCCTGGAGATCATCGATGAGATCGGCAAGGCCGAAGGGTATCTGTTGATTATGGACAAACGCGGCGTTCTCTATGCGCCCGGCAACGTCGATATCACTGACGAGGTCATCAAAAAATACAATGCGCAGTACGCCGACACCAAGAAAAAATAAACCCATGGAAACACAAATGGATATCACAACGATTCTCGCGGACCTGCCCCACCGCTACCCGTTTCTGCTGGTCGACCGCATCGTCGAATTTGTCAAGTCGGAGCGAATCGTCGCCCTGAAAAACGTCACCATCAACGAACCCTACTTCCAAGGGCACTTTCCCGATGTCCCCATCATGCCCGGCGTACTCATTATCGAAGCCATGGGTCAGGCCGGCGGGGTGCTGGTGATCCAATCGACCCCCCCCGAGAACCGCGGCAAACTGATCTACTTCATGGGATTTGACCGCGTCCGGTTCCGAAAACCGGTCGTGCCCGGTGACCAGTTGCTGCTGGAGCTGAAAATTCTGAAACTGCGATCCAAAGTTGTCAAAATGGAGGGCGTCGCCCGGGTCGACGGGGAAATTGCCGCCGAAGCCCAACTGTTGGCGGCCTATGGAGACTAACATGATTCACCCGACAGCCATCGTCAGTCCCGGTGCGCAAATTGGAGATAAGGTTCAAATCGGTGCCTACGCCATCATCGGCGACGATGTCACCATCGGTCCGGGAACCTGGATTGGTCCCCACACCGTGATCGATCCCCATGTCACGATCGGACCGAATTGTCGAATTTTTCAGTTCGCGGCCATCGGTGCCATCCCCCAGGACCTCAAGTTCGGCGGCGAAACGAGTTATGTGGAGATCGGCCCCCATGTGACCATCCGTGAGTTTGTGACCATTCACCGCGGAACGACCCCGGGAGGCGGCGTCACGACCGTGGGCGAAAAATCGTTTCTGATGGCCTACACCCACATCGCCCACGATTGCCGCGTCGGTAAAATGGTGGTTTTGGCCAACAACACCACCCTGGCAGGGCATATTACCATCGGTGACCACGCCACCGTCGGCGGCCTGGTGGCCATCCATCAGTTCGTCAGGATCGGCGACTACGCCTTCGTGGGCGGCAAATCCGCCGTAGTCAAGGACGTCCCCCCTTATGTCATCGCCGCCGGCGACCGCGCTGTCCTGCACGGTCTCAACCGGGTGGGGCTGAAACGCTTCGGATTCTCCGATCAGGCCCTGGCCGCATTGAAAAAAACCTATCGGATCTTGTTCCGCTATGGACTGACCCTGAACGAAGCCATCGAGCGCGTGCACGCCGAAGTCGAACGGGTGCCCGAGGTGGAAAACTTCATCGCCTTTATCAAGGCCTCCTCACGAGGCGTGACCCGATGAAGCCCTTTGAGCGCTGGTGTCACGTCCTCTGGGCAGGGCCGCAGCATGGGTGAAAAGATCGGCCTCATCGCCGGCAATGGACAATTCCCGATCCTTTTTGCCAGGATTGCACATCAGAAGGGATTCGAGATCTT
Organism: uncultured delta proteobacterium; assembly: GCA_963785365.1. Lineage (GTDB taxonomy): Bacteria > Desulfobacterota > Desulfobacteria > Desulfobacterales > Desulfosarcinaceae > Desulfosarcina. The sequence continues at coordinate 558,211 of CAWAUZ010000004.1, forward strand.
CACGGCGGCCTATGTCAACGAGGCCGATACCGAGCTGGAGCGCCTGTCGGCCAAGATCCAGTGGCTGCATCTGGGTCAGGTCAAGCGGCTAATCCGTTTTTTCAAACAACACGGGATCGGCCGCGCGGTGATGTTGGGCGGCGTCCGCAAAACCAAATTGTTTACGGATGTCAAACCGGACATGAAGGCCATCGCCATCATCGCCGGCATGCGCCACACGCACGATGACGCCATCATGCGAGCCTTCGCCGACAGCCTTGCAAAAGAGGGCATTACCATCGCACCGTCGACCTTTTTGCTGCCGGAACTGCTGGCCACCCCGGGCGTCTGGTCCAAACGCAGCCCGTCCCGGGCCGAGCGCAAAGACATCGCCCTGGGCTTCACCATCGCCAGGGAGATCGGCCGTCTGGACATCGGGCAGAGTGTGGTCATCGGCGGCGGATCCGTTCTCGCCGTGGAAGCGATCGACGGCACCGATGCCACGATCGAACGCGGCGGACGGCTGGGCGGCGGCCAGGCGGTTCTGGTCAAGGTCTGTAAACCGAACCAGGATTTTCGTTTCGACGTGCCGTCGGTGGGCATCAAGACCATCGAGACCATGCGCCGCGCCGATGTGTGCGCCCTGGCCATCGAAGCCGAAAAGACACTGGTATTCGATCGTGAAAAGATGGTCCGTGCAGCCGACGAGGCTGATATCGCCATTTTTTGCCAATAGGAGACCCGCCACGCCGCGCTGCCTTAACCTGCTGTAACCAATGGGATCACATATGCAAAAACTACGGGTCGGTGTTGTGGGTGTGGGTTATCTGGGAAAATTCCACGCCCAGAAATACCACAACATGCCGGATGTGGAACTGGTCGGGGTCGTCGACACCAATGAAGCCCAGGCCCGCGGCGTCGCCGACGACAACGCCACGGCCTGGTACCGCGATCACCCGTCGCTGCTTGGAAAAGTCGACGCCGTCAGCATCGCCGCCCCGACACCGGTGCATTTCGGCATCGCCAAATCCTTTTTGGAAAACGGTGTCCACGTTCTGATCGAAAAACCGATCACAAGCGTTCTCGAGGACGCGGATGAATTGATCCACATCGCCGACACCAAGGGGTTGATCATTCAAGTGGGGCATCTGGAACGGTTCAATCCGGCCGTGGTGGCCCTGGAGGGCAAGGTCCGGCAACCGCGCTTTATCGAATCACACCGTCTGAGTATTTTCCAGGGGCGCTGCACCGATGTCAGCGTGGTTCTCGACCTGATGATTCACGACATCGATTTAATCCACAACCTCGTTGAATCGGAAATCAAATCCGTCCACGCCGCTGGTATTTCGGTCATCTCCGGGAACATCGACATTGCCAACGCCCGCCTGGAGTTCGCCAACGGGGCCGTCGCCAACGTCACTGCCAGCCGCATTTCGGCCAAAAACGAACGCAAGCTGCGCCTGTTTCAGGAAAAGGCATATTTTTCAATCGATTTCGCCAACCACGACATCACCTTTGTCCATCCCGACCCATCCCAGTCCGCCGGGATCATCCCGGGCATGAAGATCGAACAGCTGCACTTCAGCAAAGGCGATGCCCTGGACGCTGAATTAAAATCCTTCGTGCAATCGGTCATGCAGCAGCGCGAACCGTTGGTCACAGGACGCATGGGCCGCGACGCCCTCAAAACCGCCTTGTCGATCATGACCCAGATCAAAGAGAGCAGCCGGCACCTGGCGTGCTGAGCCGGGTCCAGGTCACCCAGATGAGTCAACCGTCTATCATGATCATTGCCGGCGAAGCCTCGGGCGACCAGCACGGCGCCAAACTGGCCCAGGCCCTCCAAAACCGATCCGGCCGCACCGCTTTGTTCGGCGTCGGCGGCAGCGCCATGCAGGCGGCGGGCGTGCGACGGATCCTCGATTCGAAAACGCTGTCGGTGGTGGGCATCACGGAAGTCGTCGCCAAGCTGCCAGTCATCCATCACGGATTCGTCATCGTCACCCGGGCCCTTCGACGCATCAAGCCGGACCTTTTGATCCTGATCGATTTCCCCGACTTCAACTTTTTGGTGGCCAAGGTGGCCAAGAAGCTGCAGATTCCGGTCCTTTACTACATCAGCCCCCAAATCTGGGCCTGGCGTCAAAGCCGGGTCAAGACGATCAGGCGCCTGGTCGATCACATGGCCGTCATCTTCCCCTTTGAAGCAGCCTTTTATCGCAAACACCAGGTACCGGTCACCTTCGTCGGCCACCCCCTGCTCGACCGCATCGACCCCACACCCGGCACGCGGCCGCAAAGACCACGACCCACCGGGCCGGTCATCGGACTGGTCCCCGGATCCAGGGACAAAGAGGTCACGACACTGCTGCCGGTCATGCTGCAGGCCGCATGCCGAATCAAGCGGCAGATGCCGACGGCCCAGTTCCTGGTCTCGTGCGCCGATACCATCTCGCCCGATCTGGTCACCTCCATCGCCAGACCTTACGATGCCGCCGTGGCACCGCAGATTGTCCAGGGCGCGATCGTCGACCTGTTCGCGCGCAGCCGGCTGCTGATAGCGGCGTCGGGCACGGTGACATTGGAAGCCGCCCTGCACGGCGTGCCGGCCGTGATCGTCTACAAGGTCTCTCCCATGAGTTACTGGCTGGGTAAACGGCTCATCAAGGTCAAACACATCGGTATCGTCAATTTGATTGCCGGAAAAGCGCTGCTGCCCGAATTGGTCCAGGATGACGCATCTCCTCCCCGCATTGCCGACACCGTCATGCAGCTGATCCGGAATCCGGACCGCCTGGAGCGGATCAAAAGTGAACTGGCAGGTCTTGAAAACCTGCTCGGCGGCGCCGGCGCCTCGGACCGGGTCGCCGCGATTGCCCTGCGTCTGATGGGTCGGCCCGTTTCCCGTTGACCGGAAAAAAATACGCCCCCCCGACCATTTCAGATCGGAAGGGCGTAATCGGTTTCAACCACCGCCGGGCAGCATCACTCGGACAAGCGGCACCGACACCGTGGCTTGATTACCGCCACCGCCGCCAGCAGCAGGACCGACGCCAGCAGCACCAGGGCAGTCATCGCGGCAGTCGAACCACGCCAGTCGATGCCAGCGACATGGCTGGATCCAACCGTGATAAAGCAGCCACTGCCCCCGCCGTCCACGGCGGTGGAAGTGGTTCCCGTCGACAGCGCAGCGTCCGTGGACGGCGTGGTCTCCTCGACCGGTTCGGCAGCCGCATAGGCGATGCCGGAGGGATCGATGATCACCCCATTTTCAACGCCGTCCTCGTCGCCATCGCCGCCGTCTACCAGCGTCAAGGTGACGGATTTGCGGTCAGGTGCGAATACGGCATTGTCGTAGCGGTACCACCCCGTGTCATGGGTGTATTTGTAGAGGCTGGCATCTTCGGGCACCTGGGTCGAGAAGTGAATGGTGGCCGACGCCGTGTCGACCCCCTCTTGCAGATAGAGCTTGAAGCCGACCAGGCCGAACGCCGTCGTCACCGATTTGTCAGCAATCTTGTCGGTCGACAGGGACTTGAGCGAGACCAAGGCCACGTTTTCCGAATGGACTTTGACGCCAACCACGGCTTGCCCTTCTACGGAGTTGACGCTCAGCATGTTGTCTTCATCGACATCGAATATTCCATTGGCATTGACGTCCACCAGGGGATCCACTTCCTGGGCCTCGGGCGTGCCGTTGAGATCTTCATCGTCGGAGTCGGCGGCGGCAATGGTTGTAAACGTTGCCGTATCCGACCAGTCCGATTCGCCGTGGCGTGAATCGATGTGTTTCACGCGCCAGTAGTAGACCGTGTCCACATCCAGCACCATATCACCGACGCTGTATGTGGTCAGTTGTTTAGAAGTGGTGCGTTCCAGGATAATGTCAACGAAATCGTGTTCCGTACTGATCTGCCATGTGGATTTGACGTGGTCGTCGGTGTCGGGGTCAAAATAGGCCCCGGAAACGAGCAGGGGGGTCAGTCCGACACGCTCGATCTGATCGATGCTTTCGATCACCGGCGCATCCGGAGCTATATTGTCAGGGTGTTGCGTGGGATCGCTGTTGGCCGTGAACTCGTCCAGGTTGGTAAACCCGTCCCCATCGGGGTCCAGAGCGGCATCATCCACGGTTGGGTCAAGCCCATACTCGTTCTCCCAGACGTCTGGCATGCCGTCGTTGTCATCGTCCAGATCACCTTTGTTGCCGCTGCCGTCTTTATCACTGTCGGCCCATTCCAGAGGATCGTTCGGAAACGGATCCAACAGATCCGGAACACCATCGCCGTCGACATCCGTTTCGGCGGACTTGTTGACACGGACAGTGGTGGTTGCCGTTGAAAACGCCCCATCGTCATCGGTTACCGTTAGTTCAAATGAAAATGTCTGACCATCGAAACCGACTATCGGTGCGGTGAAAGCGGCCTTGGTGTTCAATTTTCCGGTCCAGGGTTATTGCGGGACCACCGATCTGCTTCCACAAAATACTTTTCAATTTCCCCGTCCAGCATCTGTTGACCCGGAACCGTCCAGGGTTACCCGGTCGCCTTCCTCAACCTCCTGCCTTTTTCCGGCATCGGCGACAGGCGATAGGTTGGGGGGTTTGGGCGGGGTGTACTCGACTTCATCCGAATCAGCACTCTCCAGGTCGCCGACATAGGCCCGGACCACGAAATGATACGTGACCCCTTCAACCAGGCCGGTCAACGTGCAAGAGGTGCTCGTGCCCTCCCAAAAAGCATCGGTGTAGTCATATGGCTGGTCGCTTTGTCGCGAAAAAATACGATATCCGTCCGGGGCGGGCACATTGGCATCCCACCGCAACGGCGACATCTGCACTCAAAGCGGAGGTCACCGTGATTGCAATGACGGCTAGCGAAGCCAGAAAAACTTTAAAGATGAGTCGATTCGATAGGTTCATAGAGCATCTCCCAAACGGTTAGTTGCCTTGCGACCACTAGCAGGTTGAAAGATGCCGTGTTCGCCCGGCAGCCCTGCCGCCATGACCAGATGGACTGGTTTTAGGCCGTCGGCTTTGCGTCACACCCTTTCGGATGTTTTGCCTTTATCGAGCTGATAGAAATGTTGATGCTTCACATCTATGCGATTTTCATGCCATATATTGTCACCTTGCCATGAGAGATTCGCGAGAATCGCAATGCGGGCAGAAATGGTTTGGTTTGGAGCGGTTTTGACCGCTTATTGGCGCTTTCCGGGAAATGCAAGCTGCGCGGCGTGACCGATGGATTGGATGGCCGCCACCTAAAAAAGTATTCAGTCTGTATCAAATTGTATACGTTTGTCGGCTGTCCAACCATCGGTCATTAACAGCTAGAGGTTTCCGGCCATCTTGAAGACCGGCAGGTACATGGCGATCACCAGGCCGCCGATGACGACGCCTAAAAAGACGAGCATGAAGGGCTCGATCAAGGATGTCAGGTTCTCGACCGCCTGATCGACCTCTTCTTCGTAAAAGTCCGCAATCTTCTGGAGCATGGCATCCAGGGCACCGGTGGATTCACCGACGGATATCATTTGGCACACCATGGCCGGGAAGACTCCGCTTTCGGCCAGCGGATCGGCCATGGTGCGCCCTTCCGATATGCCGCTGCGCACGTTGTATATGGCCTGCTCGACCGTTTTGTTCCCCGATGTCTTGGCAACGATGTCCAGGGCCTCGAGGATCGCCACGCCGCTGGAGAGCATGGTTCCCATGGTCCGGGTAAACTTGGCCACGGCCACCTTGCGGAGCAGCATGCCGAAAACGGGTACTTTCAGCATGCTGGCATCGACCATCCTGCGCCCCTTCTCGGTGGCGTAATATTTTTTAAACGCAAACGTGAACAGGATGAGGCCGATAATCATCCAGTGAATCTTCGATTTGACGAATTCGCTCATGGCAATGACGATCAAGGTTGGCCCCGGAAGGGTTCCGCCCATGTCGGAAAACATCTCCTGAAACACGGGTATCACGAATACCAAAATTACCGCCACCACCAAAACGGCGATGATGAGGGTCACGATCGGATAGGTCATGGCACCCTTGACCTGGCTTTTGAGCCTGGCCGCTTTCTCCATGTAGGCGGAAAGACGCCGCAAAATGGTGTCGAGGATACCGCCGGCCTCACCGGCCGCAACCATGTTGACGAACAGGTCGTCGAATTGCTTGGGGTATTTCTTCAGGGCGTCGGCAAGGGTCGATCCACTTTCCACCTGCTCCTTGATATTTTTCAACATCCTTTTAAAGGTGGCATTTTCCTGCTGGGCGTGCAAGATGTCCATGCACTGGATGATCGGGAGCCCAGCATCGATCATCGTCGAAAACTGGCGGCAAAACAAGATGACATCTTTTTGCGTCACCTTGGGCTGGAGTAAAGCGACATTCGCGAAAAGATCTTTGGGTTTCTTCTTGATTTTGGTCGGTGTTATGCGCAGCCGGTTCAAATAGGATCGGACCATGTCCACACCGGCTGCCTCCATTTCACCTTTCTGAATGGTGTTGTTCCGGTTTTTGCCTTCCCACAGATAAACCTGCATTCCTTTCCCCCTAACTCATAAAGTATAAATGGTTGTTGACGGCATGGTGCCGTTGTGCAGATTCATATTTGACAATTTCGGCACAATCGATGAAATCTGAAACCGGTTTAATGGAATTTGGGCGACCGGGCCGGCAGACCCAGCCAAACGGCAGGTTCTCCAGGCCTGGAAAAGATGATATAGTCGAATCGATGAGCGATCCCCCCACCACAGCGGAAAAATCGCTGACCATCATCACGAGCCATGTGAATTCGGATTTCGATGCCATGGCGTCGATGCTGGCCGCGCAGAAACTTTACCCCGATGCACTGGTCGTCTTTCCCGGCTCCCAGGAAAAGAACCTGAGAAACTTTTTTATCCACTCCATGGTCTACCTGTTCAATATCGCCGAGCTGGCAAAAATCGACCTTTCCACGGTAACCCGGCTGGTTCTGGTAGACACCCGACGCCGCAATCGGATCGGGAACATCGCAAAGGTCCTGGACAACCCCGGCATCCAGGTCCACATTTACGATCACCACCCCAAAAAAGCCGATGACATCGCCGCCGACCATGAGTGCCACATGCTGACCGGCGCGACGGTCACCATCCTGACAGGCATTCTGAGGGAAAAAAAGATGGCGATCACCTCCGAGGAAGCCACCATCATGTGCCTGGGCATCTACGAAGACACCGGCTCTTTCACTTTTCCGTCGACCACCGAAGCCGATTTCATGGCAGCGGCCTATCTGTTGTCCAAGGGCGCCAACCTCAACGCCATCTCCAGCATGATTACGCGCGAGTTCAACCCCGAACAGATCGGCCTGCTCAACGATATGATTCAAGCCTCACGACACTGCACGATCAACGGCGTTGATATTGCCGTGACCGGGGTGACGTTGGACAACTACTTCCCCGATTTTGCGTTCCTGGTGCAGAAAATGGCCAAAATGGAAAACATCGATGCCCTTTTTGCGCTGGCGCTGATGGAGAGCAAGGTCTATCTGGTTGCCAGAAGCCGCACCGAGGATGTGGATGTCGGCGAAATCCTGTCCCAATTGGGCGGCGGCGGCCACCCCACCGCCGCGGCGGCCACCGTCAAGGGCAAGACCATCGCCCAAACCGAGCAGCTGCTGTTCGAGGCCCTTTATGCCAAAATAGCCCCCCAACGCCAGGCCCGACACCTGATGTCGTCGCCGGTCATCATGGCCGATGAAGAGACGACCTGCATGGCGGCCAAATCCCTGTTGACCCGCTACAACATCAACACCCTTCTGGTCCGTCCGAACAAGCCTGGCAGGATCGGTTTTTGCGGCTACATCACCCGGCAGGTGATCGAAAAAGCCCTGTTTCATGATCTAGACAACATCCCCATCGGCGAATACATGAGCACGGAGATCGCCTCGGTGTCGCCGGAGGCCGACATCGCAGAAATTCAGGACAAGATCATCGGCAACAAACAACGCCTGCTGCCGGTGGTTGACAAGGGCAGCGTCGTCGGTGTGATCACCCGCACGGACCTGCTCAACACCCTGGTTCGACACCAGCCCCCCAACGACCGCGATCTGCTCCACCCCAATGCCGGGTCTGGCGGCAAGCGCTCCCGGGTGGTGGTCAACTTCATGCGCGAGCGCCTTCCAACCGCCATTATGGAAACCCTGGTTCAGCTGGGTGAAACCGCCAGCCGATTGGACTACAACGCCTACGTGGTGGGCGGTTTCGTCCGCGACCTGTTTCTCTATCGCCGAAACGAAGATGTCGATGTGGTCGTCGAAGGCAACGGGATCGCTTTTGCCAAAGCGGTTGCCCAGGCGCTGGGGGCCAGAACCCACACCCACCGCAAATTCGGGACCGCCGTCATTATCTTTCCCGACGGCTTCAAGATCGATGTGGCCTCGGCAAGAATGGAATATTATCAGTTCCCGGCATCGCTGCCGGTGGTGGAGATGAGCTCGATTAAAATGGACATGTTTCGTCGAGACTTCACCATCAACACCCTGGCGATCCAGCTCAACCCCGGCAAGTTCGGCCGGCTGGTCGACTTTTTCTCGGCCCAGAAGGATATCAAGGACAAGGTGCTGCGGGTACTTCACAACTTGAGCTTTGTCGAAGATCCCACGCGGGTCTTCAGGGCCCTGCGTTTCGAGCAGCGCTTCGGATTCACCATCGGCAAGCTCACCTCGAGCCTGATCACCAATGCCGTCAAGATGGATTTTTTCAAGCGCCTGTCCGGCAAACGGATCTATGGCGAACTCAAACTGATCCTCAAAGAGGAAAACCCCACCCCCATCATCCTGCGCTTGCTGGATTACGATCTGCTGCGAACCATTCACCCCAAAATAAAGATCGAGAGCGATCTGGAAGCGCTGCTCGACACGGCCAAAAAAGTAACCGACTGGCACGACCTGCTCTTTATCGATGAAACCTACGAGCGCTGGGCCGTGTACTTCATGACCTTGATCCGCCACTGCAGTCTGGAAGCGACCCACGAAATCGGACGGCAGCTGGCCATCGCGCCGCGCTTCGTGACCATGTTCGCCGAGAGTCGCATCCGGGCGGAAAGACGCCTTTTGCCCCTGGAACAGCGCGATCACATGGAAAACGCCGAAATCGTCAACCTGCTCAATGGATTCAAGACGGAATTGATCCTGTACCTGATGATCTGCACCCATTCGGAAAAGGCCAAAAAGCGCATCTCCTTGTACCACACCCGCTTGCGCCACGTGGCCATTGCCATTACCGGGAAGGACCTGCTGGCCATGGGGGTGCCCCAGGGCCCCACATTCGGCAAGATCCTGCACATGGTGCTGGATGCCAAACTCAACGGGCAGGTCAAGACCCGCGAGGACGAAATCGCCTTTGCCCGGCGCCACGCAGCGATTTTTTTTGCTTGATTGCCTTGTTTCTTGAGGCTATTATAACTGGTTTTATGGTTGCGGCCCATCTTGGCCGGTCAACCGGGCAAGGCAACCTCCAACCACGCGGGAGTGTGTTCATGACTGTCAAGAAGCGGATTTTGAGCGGTATGCGGCCTACCGGCCCCTTGCATCTGGGAAATCTGCACGGCGCCCTGGCCAACTGGGTCAACATGCAGGACGATTATGACTGTTTTTTCTTTATTGCCGATTGGCATGCCCTTACCAGCGATTACGAAAACCCTGAGGCTATCACGGGTTTTGTCGATGAAATGATGATCGACTGGCTCAGCGCCGGACTCGACCCTGAAAAAAGCACCCTGTTCGTTCAATCGCTGGTTCCCGAGCACGCCGAATTGTTTCTGTTTCTGTCGATGATCACCCCAGTGCCGTGGCTGGAGCGCAACCCCACCTACAAGGACCAGATGGTGCAGATTGAAAACAAGGATCTGTCCACTTTCGGCTTTTTGGGCTACCCGGTCCTCCAGGCGGCTGACATTATCATCTACAAGGCCCATGGCGTGCCGGTTGGCATCGACCAGGTGCCCCACGTTGAGATCACCCGGGAGATCGCGCGGCGATTCAACTTCCTCTACGGCGACGTCTTTCCCGAACCCGAGGCGATTCTGACCAAGACCTCCAAGATACTGGGGCTTGATCGCCGCAAGATGAGCAAATCCTACAACAATGCCATTTACCTGTCGGACACGCCCGATGAAATTGCCCGCAAAGTGTCCCAGATGGTCACCGATCCCCAGCGCATGCGCAAATCCGACCCGGGCAACCCGGATGTGTGCAACGTTTTCGAATTCCACAAAATTTATTCACCGCCGCAAACCTGGGAAGCCATCGACCCCCAGTGCCGTCAGGCTGAAATCGGCTGCGTGGAATGCAAGAAAATCATGGCGGCCAACCTGATCGCCGCCATGCAGCCCCTGCACGAACGGCGGGCCCATTTCAAGGCCAAACCGGATCGGGTCAGAGAGATCATCGCCGCGGGCAGCGAAAAGGCCCGCGCGGTCGCCCGGGCGACCATGGATGAAGTCCGCCGTGCCATAAAGATCAGGGCCTGAAGACGCGGTTAAAAATGATGCCCCTCACAATGGACCCCATCACGGACGATGCACCCGAAGACGAAGCGGCACAGCGCTATCGGGTCAACCTGCAAGACGTCTTCGAAGGTCCCATGGACCTTTTGATCCATCTGATCAAAAAGGCCGAGGTGGATATCTACGACATCCCCATCGCCCGCATCACCGAGCAGTTCATCGCTTATCTGGAGTGGATGCGACAGATGAACATCGATGTGGCCGGCGATTTCATCCTGATGGCGTCCACCCTGACGCACATCAAGTCCAGGATGCTTTTGCCGGTTCCCGAGAACGACGACGAGGAGGCGGACCCCCGGCTGGAAATTGCGCGGCCGCTGCTGGAATACCTGCGGATCAAATCGGCCGCTGAGCAGTTGGCCGAGCGCAATCTTTTGGGAGAAAAGACCTTCACGCGCAAACCGGAGCTGGAAACCATCGCCGATCCGGCCGACGCCCAGGTGATCCGCGTGGGCCTTTTCGAACTGATCGACGCCTTTCAACGTGTCCTGGACAAGGTGACCCCCGGGCACCGCGTCGATATGGCCCGTGACCGCGTTTCCGTTCAGGAGCGCATCAACCAGCTGACCGACCTGCTGGAATCCAGCGGTTCGCTGGCCTTCGACGAGCTGTTTGCCGAGGGAGACCAGCGGGAGGACGTGATCGTCACCTTTCTGGCCATTTTGGAGATGGCCAAGTTGGCCCTGGTGCGCATCATTCAACATGTACCAACGGGAATCATCCGAATTTTCTATCAATAGATGATTGACGACCTCAAACCCATCATCGAAAGCCTGTTGTTCGTCGCGGAAGCCCCGTTGACCCTCGAGCGTCTCAAAGGCATCCTGGCAGGTGAAGACCCGGCATCGATCAACAGCGCCCTGGCGGCCCTGGCGGCCGAATACGAACAGCGCAACGGCGGATTTGTCCTCAAACAGGTGGCCGGCGGATACCAATTTCGCACCCGCAGCCGGTTCAACCCCTGGATCAAACGGCTGATCCGACCCAACACCCCGCGCTTGAGCAAACCAGCCCTGGAAACCCTGGCCATCGTGGCCTACCATCAACCGATCATCCGCAGCGACATCGAACACATCCGCGGCGTGGACAGCGGGGGCGTCATTCGCATGCTCTTGGAGCGCAAACTGATTCGCGTACTGGGAAGAAAGGAAATTCCCGGCCGGCCCCTGATCTACGCCACCACCAAACAGTTTCTGGAGGTGTTCGAACTCAAGGACCTCAAGGACCTGCCCACCCCTCAGGAGATCGCCGAGCTCAGCCAGGCCCACCTGGCGGATGAAACGCCGGCGGGCGACGATCCCGACCGCAGTCCAGCTGTTTTGGAAAAGGACGCTGGGGCGGTCGAAAGCGATTACGACCAAGACGACGCGCCTGATGGGCAGGATCCTTCGCCATGAAACCACAACATATTGTATTGATTTTTTATTCGATATCCATCATATTTGATGTCCGACGTCCAGTTTTAATCTTTACGCATTTTTGATTCCCAAGAAGTCCAAGCAGAATCTGTGTCAGGAGGCAGTCCCATCAAAACCGATCAACTCTTCAACGCCAACGGAACCAATCGGCGCGACTACAACGCCGCATCCCTGGAAGTGCTCAAGGGTCTGGATCCGGTGCGCCGCCGGCCGGGCATGTACACCGACACCCAGCGGCCCAACCACCTGGCCCAGGAGGTGATCGACAACAGCGTCGATGAAGCCATCGCCGGCTTCGCCAGCCGCATCGATGTGATCCTGCACACGGACGGGTCCTTGAGCGCGGCCGACGACGGCCGCGGCATGCCCACGGACATCCACCCCAAAGAGGGCATCACCGGGGTTGAGGTGATCCTGCTCAAGCTGCACGCCGGGGCCAAGTTTTCCAACAAGGACTACCAGTTTTCCGGCGGCCTCCACGGGGTGGGCGTGTCGGTGGTAAACGCCCTGTCGTCACGCCTGGAAGTGGAGATCAAGCGTGACGGCCAAAAGCATCTCATCTGGTTTGCCGACGGCCACAAACAGCAGGAGCTCGAAGTCACTGGAAGCGTGGGCCAGCGCAACACCGGCACCTTCATCCGCTTCTGGCCCAACCCGGCTTTTTTCGACACGGTCCGTTTTTCCACACGCCGCCTGCGCCACAACCTGCGGGCCAAAGCCGTGCTCTGCCCGGGCCTGACGGTGACCTTCACCGATGAAGGCACAGGCGAGAAAGAGCAGTGGTACTACGCGGACGGCCTCAAAGCCTACCTGGCCGACGGGCTGGGGGGCAGCGAGCGCATTCCCGACGAACCTTTCGTGGGCAAACTGGACGGCGACGGCGAAGCCGTGTCCTGGGCGGTGGTGTGGCAGCCCGACGGCGGCGAGGCCATCACCGAAAGCTATGTCAACCTGATCCCCACCCCCCAGGGTGGTACGCATGTCAACGGTTTCCGCTCCGGGCTGCTGGCCGCCATCCGCGAATTCTGCGACTTTCGTAAGTTGATCCCCCGGGGCATCAAGCTGGCCCCGGACGACGTCTGGGAACGCTGCTCCTACGTGTTGTCGGCCAAGATGACCGATCCCCAGTTTTCGGGCCAGACCAAGGAGCGCCTCTCCTCGCGCCAGTGCGCCTCCTTTGTCAACGGTGTGGTCAAGGACGCCTTCAGCCTGTGGCTGAACCAGCACACCGAAGTCGGTGAGCGCCTGGCCGAGATGGCCATCGAGAGCGCCCGCAACCGACTCAAGGCCGGCAAGAAGATCGAGCGCAAAAAAATCACCGCCGGCCCGGCCTTGCCCGGAAAACTGGCCGACTGCGTCAGCCAGGACCCGGCACACAGCGAGCTGTTCCTGGTGGAAGGCGACTCGGCCGGCGGATCGGCCAAACAGGCCAGGGACCGGCAGACCCAGGCGGTCATGCCCCTGCGGGGCAAGATTCTCAACACCTGGGAAGTGGACTCGGCCCAGATACTCGGATCCAAAGAGGTTCACGACATAGCCGTGGCCATGGGCGTCGACCCAGGGTCGCAAAATATCGACGGGCTGCGCTACGGGAAAATATGCATCCTGGCCGATGCCGACTCCGACGGCCTTCACATCGCCACCTTGCTCTGCGCCCTGTTCCTGCAGCACTTCACCCCGCTGGTCAAAGCCGGCCACATCTTCGTGGCCATGCCGCCGTTGTATCGCATTGACATGGCCAAAGCGGTACACTACGCCCTTGATGAGGCCGAAAAGACCGCCATTATCCGCCGCATGGAGACCAAACGACCCAACGGCAAAATCAACGTTCAGCGATTCAAGGGATTGGGTGAAATGAATCCGCTGCAGCTGCGCGAAACCACCATGGCCCAGGACACCCGCCGGCTGGTCCAACTGACCGCCCACGAGAAGGAAGCGGCATTTTCGACGCTGGACATGCTGTTGGCCAAAAAACGTGCCGCCGACCGCCGCCAGTGGATCGAGGACAGCGGCGACCTGGCAGCAGTGGATTGAGAAGGTGCATCGCCCAAGGCATGCGGCCCAGAGCCTATCATCCATATCTAAAGCAACGAAGACCCAAACGAAATTCAACGTACTGAAATCAATAATTTTATGACATCAACCGCTACCCCCATCCGCGTCGAGGGTACCGAACGCATGCCCCTGCAGCAGTTTTCCCGGCAGGCCTACCTCGACTACGCCATGTACGTGATCATGGACCGCGCCCTGCCCCACATCGGTGACGGGCTCAAGCCGGTGCAGCGGCGCATTGTCTATGCCATGAGCGAACTTGGCCTCAAGGCGTCGTCCAAACACAAGAAGTCCGCCCGCACCGTGGGCGATGTGCTCGGCAAGTTCCACCCCCACGGCGACACGGCCTGCTACGAGGCCATGGTTCTCATGGCCCAGCCCTTCTCCTACCGCTACCCGATGATTGACGGCCAGGGCAACTGGGGTGCCCCCGACGACCCCAAGTCCTTTGCCGCCATGCGCTATACCGAAGCCCGACTTTCGGCCTATGCCGAGGTTCTGCTCTCGGAAATCGGCATGGGAACGGTGCAGTGGGTGCCCAATTTCGACGGCACGCTGAAAGAACCACGGGTGCTGCCGGCTCGCCTGCCCAACATCCTGCTCAACGGCACCACCGGCATTGCCGTGGGCATGGCCACGGACATCCCGCCCCACAACATCCGTGAGGTCGTCGAGGCCTGCATTCATTTGATCGACAACCCAGACGCCGGCGTCGAGGCGCTGTGCAACCACATCCACGGGCCCGATTACCCTTCCGGCGCTGAAATCATCACCCCCCAATCGGAAATCGTCGACATCTATCGAGCCGGCAGGGGGGGCATCCGCATGCGGGCCACCTTCGAACTGGAAAACGGCGATATCGTCGTCAACGCCCTGCCCCACCAGGTGTCCCCGGCCAAGGTGCTGGAGCAGATCGCCGCCCAGATGAACAAGAAGAAGCTGCCCATGGTGGCGGACCTCAGGGATGAATCGGACCACGAAGACCCCATCCGCCTGGTGATCGTGCCCCGCTCCAACCGGGTGGACAAGGAGGCGCTGATGGCGCACCTGTTCGCCACCACCGAAATGGAAAAGACCTTTCGGATCAACATGAACATCATCGGCCTGGACCGCAAACCCGGTGTCAAGGGCCTTGCCGAACTGCTCACCGAATGGATTACTTTTCGCACCCGAACCGTTAAGGATCGTTTGGCATTTCGATTGGAAAAGGTCAAGGAACGCCTGCATCTCCTGGACGGCCTTCTGGTGGCCTACCTGAACATCGACGAGGTCATCCGCATCATCCGCAGCCAGGATGAACCCAAGCCGGTGCTAATGGCGCGCTTTTCCATCTCCGATGCTCAGGCCGAGGCGATCCTGCAACTGCGCCTGCGCCACCTGGCCAAACTGGAGGAGATCAAAATACGCGCCGAACAGGAAGTGTTGGACGACGAACGTCAGACCCTGGAGGCCATATTAGGATCTCCGGCGCGCCTGAAGACGCTGATTAAAAAGGAGCTGCGGGCGGATGCCAAGACCCACGGCGACGACCGCCGAACCGCCATCGTCCAGCGCGAGGAGGCTCAGGCCATTTCCCAAGAGCAGCTGGCCCCGGTCGAACCGGTGACGGTCATTTTGTCGGCCAACGGGTGGGTCCGGGCCGCCAAAGGCCACGACATCGATCCTGGTGAGACCGCCTATCGCCCCGGAGATGGCTACCTGGATGCCGCTCGCGGCAAGACCAACCAGCAGGTGGCCTTTTTGGACGCCGCAGGCCGCACCTACAGTCTGGCGGCCCACACCTTGCCATCGGCACGCGGCTACGGGGAACCGCTGACCGGACGGTTTTCCCTGCCGCCCGGGGCGACCTTCACCGCCGTTGTCATGGCACCGCCAGACCACCTGCTGCTGCTGGCCAGCGACGCCGGCTACGGGTTCATCACCCGCTTCGAAGACCTCACCACCCGCAATGTCAAGGGCAAGGCCTTGATATCGCTGCCCGAAGGCGCCCGGCCCCTGCCGCCCCTGCCGGTGGCGGCCACCGCCGGCCATTTGCTGGCCGCCGTCACCACCGAGGGCCGCATGCTGGTATTCCCGCTCGACAAGCTGCCGACCCTTTCCAAGGGCAAGGGCAACAAGATCATCCACATCCCCACCAAGCGCGCCGCGGCGCGCCAGGAACTGTTGAGCCACCTGTGCATCGTCACCGAAGCCGACGCACTGACCATCTTCGCCGGCAAACGGTTCTTTAAGCTGACCGCCGGCAATCTGGCTCAGTATGTGGCCGAGCGCGGGCGCCGCGGCAAAAAACTGCCGCGCGGGTTTCAAAACGTTGACCGGTTGGCGTGCGAGACCTCCCTGCCAAATCCGCTGGAATCATCGACGCCGACAGAGCGTGTGTGATCTGAAATGAACAACGACCCCTCGCCCATGCAACGGATCCGGCGCATATTCAAGCGGACTGACAACCTGTTCTCCTGCTGGCTGCCTGTAAAAACGGGGCTGGTGCCCATGTTCATCCTGCGGCGGCTTTTTACGGGAATCCAGCTGGACAACCAGGTCACGGCGACATTGAGAAACCTCGACCCAGACGCCGTGATCGTCTACGTCTCCAAATTTAAGAGCTACTTCGAGTTTCTTTTTTATTACGCGCGCTACATGCATGCCGGCTTGCCTTACCCGCAGCTGGGATTCGACTGCCATGTCCGAATGTGGCAGCCCCTGCTGCGCATGCTGCGCATCCTCTTTTACCAGTCGGGCCACTTTCTGCGCCACTTCTCCTTTCGGGACCCCTATCAGACGGGTTTCATTCGTTCCGAAATCCACAAGGGCACCACCGCGTTTTTACCCTTGCTGGAACAGCGCGATTTTCACCGTCGCTTCATCAAGTCCAAAACCGATCCGATTTACCATCTCATCGAAATGCAACAAACCCTGCCGCGGCCCATCTGCATCGTCCCACAGCTGATGTTCTTCAGCAAATCGCCGGCATCGACCCGCCCCACCCTGCTGGACAGCTTTTTCGGCTCCCCGCAAAAACCGGGCAAATGGCGGCGTTTGGCGATTTTGATCGGAAAACCGGAGCGCATCTTCATCGAGGTTTCCGACAGCGTCAACCTCAAGCAATTTCTAGAGTTGCCGGAAAACCGCGGCCGAAGCAAGGTTCACCTGGCCGCAAAGCTGCGGCAGGACCTGCTGATCCAGATCAACGCCCATCGCAAAAGCATCACCGGACCGATCATCAAGACACCCGACGAGATCAAGCAGGAGATCCTGACCGGCGAAACCCTGCGCCGGTTCATGGCCACCTATGCCAAGCGTCGTGAAACAACCATTTTCCGGGTCCACCGCGAAGCCATGGGGTACGTGGACGAAATCGCGGCCACCTACAGCCCCTCTTTTATCGCCGTCGTGCATCGCCTCATGGGGCGCTTTTTGAGGCTCGTTTTTGAATCGGTCACCGCCAGCCCGGAAGCCCTGGCCGCCATCAAGCGCATCTCCCGCCAGGGTCCGATCGTTTTCGTGCCGGCCCACAAGAGCCACATGGATTCGCTGCTGCTCTCGTTCACCTTGTACGACAACCACATGCCCTGCCCTCTGGTGTTCGCCGGCAAAAACCTGGCCTTTTGGCCCATGGCGCCGGTCTTTCGACGGGTCGGGGCCTTTTTTGTGCGCCGCAGTTTCAAAGGTGCCGTTTTCTACGCCAAGGTGTTTTCGGCTTACATTTTCCAGGTGCTCAAAGAGGGTTTCAACATCGCCGTGTACATCGAAGGCACGCGCAGCCGCAGCGGCAAGCTGCTGCACCCCCAGCTGGGCATGCTCGCCATTTTACTGCACGCTTTTTTCGAAGGGGCCTGTAAGAATTTGATCTTTGTCCCCGTGTTCATCGCCTACGACCGCATCCCCGATGAAGGCGCCTACCTGCGTGAAATCAGCGGCGGCAAGAAGGCTCCCGAAAGCTTCCGGCAGATGCTCAAGGCCAAAGGCATGCTCAACAACCGCTACGGCAAGGTGCACCTGAACTTCGGCCCGCCCCTGATCATGAACGATGTACTGGCCGATCACGGCCTGAATGGCGCCCACCTGTCAACCCGACAGCAAAACGACCTTTGCCGGGAAATCGGTGCCCGCATGATGAACGCCATTGACCGCCAGACGGTGGTCAGCCCCCAGTCCCTGGTTGCCGCTGCCCTGTTGTCCGGTGGCCGGGAAGTCGTCTCGCATCCCGAATTGATGTTTCGGATCAAGGCCTCCATGGAGTTGTTCTGTTCCCAAGGGGCATGTTTGTCAGATAGCATGGCCGAAGATTACCCCGCTTCCGTGAACGCGGCCCTTTACTACTATCAGGGACGCAAGTTCATTCAAGGTGTTGACGGCCAGGTCAACAGCGCAGCCTCCCCAGCGGTCTACCGCATTGTTGAAAACCGCCGCAACGCCTTGGATTACTACAAAAATATCAGCATCTGCCATTTCGTTCCATCGGCTTTTACCGCCATGGCCATCCTGGAAAAAGATGCGTTTCAATTTTCCGCGGCGGACCTGCACGACACCTACCGGCAGATCGAACACCTCTTTTCCGAGGAGTTCAATCCGGACGCAAGCCACCCGCCTGCTTATGTCGTCCGCAAAACCGTCAAGGCATTTATCGACAGCGCCATCCTGGTTCCCCACCCGATGATGCCGGATACCTACAACCTCTCCTCGGAAGGCTTTCGCAAACTGCTTTTTCTCAGCGGAACCATGGAACCGTTTTTGGAATCCTATGCAACCGCATTGACCTATTTTGCGAAAAACCGGCGCAACCACCACCGTCGGACCAAAATGCTGAAAAAAATGCTGGCCATCGGCAGCCGCATGTACCGCCAGGGCGAAATCCGGCTGAAAGAGTCCATCTCCAAGGCAAATTACGATAATGCCATTAATTTCTTCACCAAAAACGGCGTGCGGGGTTCCGAGGACGACGTGGTGATTCGACGCTGGAATAATGTGGTGGTCAAGTACCGGAACCTGGTGTCGCGATAGCCGGAGCCCATCCACAGCCGGCACATGGGGCCCAGGTCAAGGCACCCGGGGCGATTGGGGCCGTTGGCCGTCGGTCTATTTTTTCCGGGTAGGATAGCGCGGGCGCCTGCCGAGGGGTTTTTTTCGAACGGTTTTAACGTTTTCGTAAAGTTTGGATCGGGTTTTACGCTTCAGGTCTTTGATCGTTTTAGGGGATGGGTGGGTCTCCAAGGCCTCCCGGCACACCGTGCACAGGGCCACCACGTTTTTGACGGAGTGTTGGCCGCCGTGTGACAGCGGCAGGATGTGAAACGGCTGCAGCTTGCCGCCATCGGACAGTTGTCCTGACCGGGAGCCGCATCCTTCACAACAATTGCGTGCCCGGCGCAAGACGAAATCAAACACATTTTGGGTCCGGTTGAACGGTTGGGTGCCATCGGCAGCCGGCTTCCATGGCTTGCCAGGGCTTGGTTTGTCGATGGGGCGCGGTCGCCAGGCGGGCTTGCGGGCGGCCAGCGGTGCCGTCGGCCGGCCGGGTCCCGGGGGACCCGGCATCGCCGGTACCCTGGGGACCGGATCACCGGTGCGACCGTGCGGCGGCGGCAGGGGCTTGGGCCGTTTCCGGACACGCACGCTGCCGGCGAGGCCGTGGACCGACTTGAGCCACAGGCTGTGGTTTTTTTGCTGCAGACGTTGCATGAGCGCCTCGTAGGATTCGTCGGTATCGAATTTGACATTCATTTCACGCAGCATTCGCTGGATTTCGGTTTTGCTCAGTGCCATGGGATATCCGTGGGCGCATCAGTGGCCATTGTCGGCGTCACGCCGCGCACTTAGGGGTCGACCGGTTTCTAAAAAATGAACTTTTTCTCCATCAGGTGTTTTTTCTGCCAGTGAACATAGTCACGCAATTCCTGCTCGAGCCCCTGGTCGATCGGGGGTTTTTCATACCGCGACAACCGGTCGGCCAGGATCTGCTCGGTTTTATCGGCCACACAGCGGGCACCGCGGCGTTCCCAGCGCTGGTAGTCATCGCGCGTGAACAAGAAGGGCTGGTATAAGCTGCGGCAGTGCTTGAATGTCGTGGGATGGGTCAGGTAATTGCCGTCGCTGCCCATGCGCTTGATCGTGTCGACATCGATGGATTCCACGTTGATGTCCATGGCTGTCAGCACCCGCCGCAGCGTACGGCAGACCTCCTCATCGAGAATCCACTTTTGGAAACTCATGGAGATGTAAGAGCCCAGCTGACCGCAGGCGTGCAGGATAAAGTTGGCCCCGTTGCGAACGGCCGTGCTCATCATCAGCGTCCCTTCGGCCGCCGCCTGGGAATCCAGGCAGTGGGCGTTGGTCAGCATGCCGCCGGTGCGGCTGGGCACGTGGTAATAGCGCGCCAACTGGATCACTGCAGATGCCAACACCACCGCTTCCGGAGCCCCCACGGCCGAGGCGACGGTGCGCATGTCCAGCGGTGCCGACACCGATCCATACACCACCGGCGTTCCGGGACCGGCCAACTGCGACAGCACGATGCCGCTCAAGATCTCGGCATTGGACATGGCCAGCAGGCCCGGCAGCGAGACCGGTCCGCTGGTACCGGCCAGCACCATGTCGGTGATGATCAGCGGCTGCCCCAAGCGCGCCATGTCGATGATGATCTCCGCCATCTCGGGCGTGTATTTGAGCGGGGAGGTGGCGTGAACCACCGCAGGCATGACCGGCTGCTTTTTGAAATTGGCGCTCCCGCCCCAGGCAATGGCAGCCAACGCGACCGAATCGACGGCCCCCTGGCGAAAATTGCTGCAGGCCAAAAAGGCTTTGTCACACATCGTCAGGTTGGCCATCATCATTTCCAGGTGGGCGATCTGAGAGGGCACGTCCGAGGGTTGAACCATCAAATAGCCGTTCATGTCCAGCTGATCGGAGGTCTGCACCAGTTGACAGCAGGTTTGATAGTCCGCCATGGTGGCCGGCCGGCGCAAGCCGTCGGCGGTGGAAACGTTCGGCGCACCGGCGGTGGGCAGAAAAACGAAATCGTCTTCGCCAATGGCGACGTTGTAGCAGGGGTTGCGCGCGTGCACGACGAAGCGCGAGGGCACGGTCTCCAAGGCCCGCATGACCGCTTTTTCAGTGATGTAAACCCGTGGATTGGTCACCTTGAATCCGTGCTGGCGGAACAGATCCAGGGCTTCGCTCGAATCGAATTTTACGCCGGTTTCAGACAAAATTTCCATGGAGGCATCATGTATCAATCCGATTTCATGTCGGGTGAACACCTGCATGCGATCGTTCATCGGCACATCTCCCCTGTTGCACACAATTGCATGTTGAATTCTCGGAGCAGATCCATTAGCCTATCTATTTTGAAAAGTAAAATCAGACTTGACAGCGCCCGTCGACAATGCCCGTGCACCGATGCCGAAAGGAGTTTTGACTGTGAAGGGAAATCCAGTGATCCCGCCGATCTATATGACGGCCACCTACAAATTCGACAACTCGGACGATTTGATCGACGTGGTCCAGAATCACAGCGGATACATCTACTCCCGGTGGAACAATCCCACCGTGGTGCAGGTTGAACGCAGCCTGGCCGACCTGGAGGGCTTTGCGCACGCCGTGGGTTTCGGCTCGGGTATGGCCGCCATCAGCACCGCCGTTTTGGCCCATGTCCGCTCCGGCGACCGCATCGTCACCACCCGTGAACTGTATGGGGGAACCTTCGAGCTGATGGACACGGTGCTGCCGGCCCTGGGTGTCCAGACAACCTATGTCAACTGCTGGAAAACCGATGCCATGTTAGCCGAAATCGAGCGCGGGCTGACCCTGCTCTACCTGGAGTCGCCCACCAATCCCCTGCTGCGGGTCGTGGATGTGCCCGTGCTGGCCGAGGCCGCCCATGCCAAGGGCGCCGTGGTCATGCTGGATGGCACCTTTGCTTCGCCCATCAACCAACACCCCGTGGATTGGGGGGTCGATGCCCTCATCCACAGCGGCACCAAATATCTGGGCGGGCACCACGATGTGACCGCCGGGTTCGTTTGCTGCACCACGCCTTGCCGGGAGCGGATTTGGCAGCTTCGCAAAATTCTCGGCGGCGTCATGGATCCCATGACCGCCTTTTTGACCCTGCGCGGGCTGCAAACCCTGGCGCTTCGAATTGGCAAGCAAAACGACAATGCCATGGCCGTGGCCCGGTTTTTGGCATCCCACCCAAATGTGGCCGCCGTTCACTATCCGGGACTGCCCACCCACCCCGACCACACCATCGCCAAATTGCGCATGTCGGGCTACGGCGGGATGCTCAGCTTCGAAGTAAACTTGGATTTCGAGGGCACCAAACAGGTGATGGACCGGCTGCAGACCATAAAACTGGCCACCAGTTTAGGGGGAACCACCAGCCTGGCCAATCAGCCCATCACCAACACGCATGCCGCCCTGAGCCCTGCGGCACGCGCCAAAGCCGGTGTCGGCGAAAACCTGGTACGCCTGTCCGTGGGCATCGAAGCGGCCCAGGAACTGATCGACGATCTCGGTCAGGCCCTGGGTGTGGTATAGCCGCTTACCGGCGGCCGCAAATTGGCAACATGATCACATATCGTCGATTGTTAACCTGAACCATTGGACACCACCATGTATCTCGACCACTTCGGACTACAGTTAAAGCCTTTCCAAATCAGTACCGACCCCAAGTTTCTCTATCTTGGGGAAAAGCACCAGGAGGCGCTGGCCGTCCTCAAATACGGCATTCAGGACAACAAGGGATTCCTCCTGCTGACCGGCGATGTGGGAACCGGAAAAACCACCCTCCTCAACGCCCTGGTCGACAGCCTGGAAGATGACGTGCTCGTGGCCATGGTACCTGATCCGGGCCTGACCAAAATGGATTTTTTCAACTTCATCGCCGACTCGTTCGGCATGAACCGACAATTCGCCAGCAAAGGCGAATTTTTGATCTATTTGAAACGGTTCCTGACCGACCTCAATCAACAACGCCGGCAGGCCTTGTTGATCATCGATGAGTGCCAGCACCTCAGCCAGAAACTACTGGAAGAGGTCCGCCTGCTCTCCAATATCGAAAAAGCCGAAAGCAAGCTGATCAACATTTTTTTTGTGGGCCAGAGCGAATTCAACGATATCATATTGAAACCGCAGAACCGGGCCATTCGCCAGCGGATTACGATCAACTACAACATTTCGGCCCTGTCTGAAACCGAGACAGACGAGTACATCCGCTTTCGCCTGGACGTTGCCGGGGCCATGACGACCATCTTCACACCCCGTGCCATCGAGGAGGTTTATCACTTTTCGAACGGGTACCCCAGGTTGATCAATATCATCTGCGACCAGGCCCTGTTGACCGGCTTTGTCAAGGAGCGCAGCCACGTCGACGAGCAGATCGTGGCCGAATGCGCCAATGAACTCAAAATCAAAACGTCGCAACCCATCGATTACAGCGAGGCCATTCCTGAAGCCAGAATGGCAGCCGCGAAAGAAGCGTCCGTATTCGACCAGGTGACGGCCGCATTGCAACAGTACCTGAAGCCCAAAAAGCACCTGATGCTGGCCTTGATTGTGATTCTTGCCCTGTGGGTTGGATTGGTCGCCGCCTACCTCTTCAACCAAGGCACATCCGATGCAACCAACAGCGCCGTAAACGACCAGGCCACCGCCGACCCGGCGCCGACCGAAACAACCGCTGCCGACACGGCCGCCAACCGGGATGCGACCGACCAGGCCACAGCCGAGGCAACCCCATTGCAGATGCCCTCCCTGCCGGAGACACTGGATGGTGAAACGGTCGAGAATTCCGGGCAAGCCCGACGCCGCGGAGGCAGACCCGGCCGCCGGCAACGCCTTGGCCGACGACGAATCACTGGACGTCAAACGGGTCTTGTCCATGCTGGTATCCAAAATCCGTGAAGAGGCGGCACCAGAGGTCCCTTTGGAGGCCATTCAAGCCAGGTATGGCACCTACCCCGAAGTGCAGTTCGACGTCAACTCCAACAATCTCGACGAAGCGGCCTACGATATGTTGGGCATGGTTGCCCAGTTCTGGATGCAGAACCCCGAATCGATCCTCGTGTTGCGAGGCTATACCGATCGGTCGGGGCTGCGCACCTACAATTTGAAGCTGTCCGAATTTCGCGCCAACATGGTCAAGACCTATCTGGTCGGCCGGGGGGTCAAGGAAGAGGCCATCTCGACCATGGCCCTGGGACCCGACACCGAGGGGCCCGGCGGCACCACCGTGCCCCATGACGGTGCCCGGCGCAAGGTGGTCATCGAAATCATTGCCCCGCAGGCCTAGCGATCGGATTCAGGGGTCACCGGCACTTGGGTACCGTTCGTCGCGACAGCGGACGAACCAGGCCACCGCCGCTTCCACAAAGCAGCGCTGCTGGCCGGGTGTGCTGATGCGATGATCGCCGCCCGCTAAAATCAGCTCCCGTTTTGGCTGACCGGCCAATTGAAAAATGGTGCGGGCATTTTCGATGGGGACGGTTTCGTCGCAGCTGCCATGAATGACCAGGATGTGATCGACGGCCCGGATCGATCGGCTGACATCGAAGGCCAGCCGCCCCTGCTGCAGTTCCGCCTGCAACGATGTGGGCGCGTTTTCGGGCAAATCGATGGTTTGGCTGTGAACCGGCGCCGCCAGGGTGACCATGGCGAAGGGCGCCACGCGTCCGGCCGCCGCCAGGCAAACCGCACCGCCCAGGCTGCTGCCGAACAGGCCGATGGGCATTGAACCGCCCAGCCGGACACCCATCTCACCTACGGCCGCCAGCAGATCGGACCGGCGGTTGGCTAAAGTGGTGTCCGTGTCGAAAATGCCTTGACTGGCGCCGCAACCGCGGTGGTCGAATCGAAAGTAAGCCATGCCGGCGGCATGGCAACGCCTGGCCAAGGCGACTTGCTTGGGTGACTGCTTGTCGGCCATCAGTCCATGGCATCCGATAATGACAGCCCAGGGTGGCTGGGGCGGCCGGTGGAGCACCCCGGCCAACTGCAGCCCGTCGGCGACAAAGCCGATGGCCTCCCCGTCGAGTAAAGGGTCACCGGATGCCGGCATATATCGCCTGGGCCTTTTCCAAGGCCGCCACATCGTCGATACCCATGGTTTCGAATTCGTCGGCGGTCACGTGAACCCCGACCCGTTTGCCGTCGCCGACCATGACTTCGATCAGGTCGGTAAAAAAGAACTCTTCGATATCGGTGAGTTGTCCGTCGACCTCTTTTTGAACGATCTGCGGCCGTGACGCCAGAATCGGCAGGTAGGCCATCAAGGCGGTTTTTCGGGCGGCATAGATCCCTGAGTTGCAGACCGTCAGGCACGTCTGCCGGTCGGACGGGTAATGCTTCCAGTATTTCCACTCCGTGATTCGCGCCACCCGATCGTTCTCAGTCTCCACGACCCCATACTGTTTTTTATCTCTAGGCGAAAACCCCAATATCATCAAATCGTGCCTTGCAAGCCCGTCAATGAGCATCGCATAGGTCGCCTGGCGAACGAAGGGGACATCGCCCATGGTGATGATCACCTGTTCGGCCGATTGCGATCGAATGAAATCCTCGGTGGCCAGGATCGCGCCGCCCGTGCCGTTGAGCACCGGCTGTTCGCAATAGACCGCGCCGGTCATGCGCGTCGCGGCCATGAGCGCATCCTTGCAGTGATTGACCACCACGGCCTTCGGGCCAGGGGGCAGGTTCCCGATCAGGTGCATGATGATGGGGTGGCGGCCCGTCAGCGCGGAGGTGTCGGGGATCAACGGCAGCAGGGTTTTGTTGCCGTCATAGCCTTTCATGCGGCTGCCTCTTCCGGCGGCCATGATAATGGAAGCGACGCCGTGGGTCGTGTCGATTGCGGTCATGTCATCTCACGCCGTTGGGTGTTGTGATGGTGAAGCGGTCCCTGCGTTTTATAAAACCGCATCGCGACGGTGTCCACAACCGTCCCTCTGGACCGCGTCCTGGTTTTTTCGGCATCTGTTGTCGTAATCCCAATGGGCACCCGTTCACGTGTTGAATAGTACGGCGAATTTTTGTATGGTGCCCTAGCAGGTAACCGTGAACAAAGGATTCGAAGATGATTACCCATGTCGTCATGATGAAGTTCAAGGCCGGAATCACCGCCGCCCACATCGACGAGTTGGAAGCCCTGCTGGATCGCCTGCCCGACCAGATCGATGAGATCCAGAGCTACGATTTCGGCCGGGACGTGGTGCACTCGGAGCGCTCCTACGACTTTGCCCTGGTCTCCATATTTGCCAACCTGGACACCTTGAAACACTATCAGATGCATCCCGATCACCAGGTGGTCGTAAAAAAACTGGGCGGCATGTGCACGGACATCATCGCCGTGGATTACGAAAACGCACCCTACCGGCGCGCGTCCGACGACGATACCGGCCCGTGGGCGCCGCCAAAGCGGTTGTAGCGCCTTCGGAAACGACCCATGGCCGCCAACCGCCCCTCCGCCAAACAGATGCAGCGCATTGTCAGCGACATCCTGGCCGGCATGTCGTTGAAGGAAAAGTCGCTCATCGCCCACATGAAGGCCGAGAGCCTGCCCTATCTGCAGTATGCCTTCGACATCTACATCGACCGGCAGGTCGGCAATGACACCGAATTGGGCCGGGACATCATCCGGCTGCTCTGGCAGCGGCTGCAGGAAACCCACCGCATCCGGCTCGTTCGATAGTCTCGTTTCTGGACGGGCACCGGTCTCAGATGTAGCGCCGCTGTCCCAAATGGAGCAGGATCTCCTGGGCGGCCTCGTCAGGCGTTTTTCCGCTGGTGTCCACCCGCACCTCCGGCGCCTCGGGAATTTCATAGGGGTCGTCGATACCCGTATAGCCTTTGATCAGCCCTGCCCTGGCCTTGGCGTACATCCCCTTGCGATCGCGCTGCTCGCAGATTTCCAACGGCGTGGCCACGTGCACTTCGACGAACCCGCCGACCGCTTCGATGTTGGCGCGGATTTCGGCGCGTGTCGCCGCATAGGGGGCAATCGGGGCGCAGATCGCCACCCCGCGGTTTTTGGTGATTTCATTGGCCACGAAGCCGATCCGCCGCACATTGATGTCGCGGTGCTCCTTGGAAAAGCTAAGCTCGTTGGAAAGATTAAGGCGAACGATATCGCCGTCCAAAAGGGTCACCGGCCGTTTGCCGATCTCCAGCATCTTGGCGTAGAGCACCCTGGCGATGGTTGACTTCCCGGATCCGGACAGACCGGTGAAAAAGACCGTAAAGCCCTGCCGTGATGGGGGTGGATAGGCTTTCTTGAGTTCCCCGACCACTTCGGGAAACGTTGCCCAGCGAGGAATTCGCCGGCCGGTGCGGATGCGCTCGCGAATATCAAGGCTTGACAGCGAAACGGTTTCCGTGTCGGCAGGCACTTCATCCTTGGGCTGGAATTCATCTTCAAAAGGAAGATACAACAGTTTGTCGAAGGGAATCACGGCAACCCCGAGCGCATCGGCCATCTCCTGCACGATGGCTTGGGTTTTGGCACTGTTGTAAAAGGGTGCCGATCCATTTTGCGCCCCCGGGTCGGCATGCTGGTGACCGATGATGAAGTGCGTACAGCCATAGTTTTTGGCAATGATGCATTGCAGCAGGGCGTCCCGGGGTCCGGCCATACGTGTGCTGATGGGCAGCAGGCTCATCACCGCCGATTCGGGCGGGAAATAGGCAACCACATGGCGGTAGCAGCGCACACGGGTGTAGTAGTCGAAGTCACCTGGGCCGCCCATCTCCACCCCTGGCAGCAGCAGCAGGTTGGCAGCGCTCTGCTGCATGGCGCGAATGGCCATCTCGAACTCCGGCCGATGCATGGTGTTGATGGTGTGAAAGCCGACGATGCGGTTCCATCCCAGTTTCTGATAGAGGCTGCGGACCTCCGGCGGTGTCATGCGCAGCTGCTTGAAATCAAAATGGAGCGGAAGAC
The DNA here is from genome assembly GCA_963785365.1 of uncultured delta proteobacterium. Classification (GTDB taxonomy): domain Bacteria; phylum Desulfobacterota; class Desulfobacteria; order Desulfobacterales; family Desulfosarcinaceae; genus Desulfosarcina. The sequence continues at coordinate 586,130 of CAWAUZ010000004.1, forward strand.
TGAGCACCTCCAAAGGGCCGCCGACATAATATTCACCGGTTTTTCGAAACAGATTGGCCACCCCCGGGTGCGATCTGTCCGTGGTGCCGAACAGCAGCGTGGCCTCCTTTTCCTTGTCCGGCCGCCAGATGTCCTCGACGTGCATGATGGCCAGCAGAAATCCTTCGGGGTCGCGTATGGCCACGGACTGTCCGGCCTCAAGCGGTTTGGTGACCGTGGCGGAGATATCCAGGCAGATGGGCACCGGCCAAAGCGTTCCGTCTTGCAGCTGCATGCGGTCAAGGACGGATTCGTAGTTGCTGCGGCTCATAAAACCGGTCAATGGGGAAAAGGCACCGGTGGTGAGCAGCTCCAGATCGCACAGCTGGCGGTCGTCCAGGGTAATGCTGGCAAGATCCGTAGACAGCTGTTTCAGGATTGCCGAACGCGCCGGATCCACCATCCGGTTGACATGGGCGCCGCCGTGATACGATGCCCCTCCCTGCTTCGTTTCAGTCATTGCACCGTCTTCCACCCAAGTTGAGCGATTGTCGAGCTTGCCGCATATTCAAGGCAGATGTCGTCGCGCTATAGTGGACTATGCGCGGCGATATCTAGCGCCGAAGATGTGGTGAGATCGGCAAACCCAATGGGTTTCATCTTTAAAAATGATAGTCACCAGTACCAAGCCGACGTCTTTCACAATCAACCTTCTCCGATAAAGGTGAATCGCTCAGCTTGGGTTCCGATTGCGTTCCAAACCCTTTCTCAATGGTTGCTGCAGCTCGCAGCCGTCAGCGCCGCCACCCGATCGCAGCGCCCATCACGTAAACATCGGAAGTGGTGTGGTAACCTGCTTTTCGGCCGCAGGAATCGAAGCTTTAACCGGTCGTCGCCAGACGGATGCCGAACGCGCGCCTGGATGCGACGCCCGCGGCTGATCCCGCCGGCGGTGTCTGGTGATGACCACATGGGTGGCACGGCACGGCTTTTGGTTTTCTATCGCCCCAGCAGGCCTTCACGGATTTTCTTGTCTGCCTGCTGGCCCACATTGTAGCGGTAGTACATCTGCGCAAAGGTGTCTCCCGGAATCGTACCGCGGACCTGGCCCTGGTAGGTCAGCGTCAGCCCTTCTCCGGGGATGTAGACGGACTCGGAGGTCAGTCCCGGCTGCATGTCCGTGTCCAGCCAGGACGCGTAGGTGTCGATGTCGGCGCGATTGGCGGCCACCAGGTCGGCCGGATTGCCCTTTTCCATGAGCTCGATGAAACCGTCACTGATTTTTTCGGCCGTGGCCCTGTCGGTCAGGTAATGGGTCAGCATGTACTTGACCTGCTCGGATTCGATGACAACCTCAGGATCCTGGGACGGATTTTCGAGATAAAGCCCGACTGCGTAAACCTTCACAAAACCCATCTTTTTTAGATATGACACGCCGTTGAGTTTGAGGGTTTTGCCGGCGACCACCTTTTCGGTGGGAAATTTGACGCCTATAATTTCCACCTCTTCGGCCTGCGCGATCACGGCAACCACACCGGCGAAAAAAACGGCCAGGATACTACTCGTTAGACATCTTTTCATTTGGCTCTCCTCGTTCATGTCTCCAGCGTTCCGATCAGTTGATTGACATTGTCTAAACCCGAATCCATCAGCCACTGTTGCATGCCGTCGATGATCTCCATGGTGCCGTGCGGGTTGATGAAGTTGGCCGTGCCGACCTGGACGGCCGTGGCCCCGACCATGATAAACTCCAGGGCATCGGCGGCAGACATGATGCCACCGACCCCGACGACGGGGATATTGACGGCCTGGGCCACCTGCCAGACCATACGCAGGGCCACCGGTTTGATGGCCGGACCGGAAAGGCCGCCGGTAACATTGGCCAGTTTCGAGCGGCGAGTGGTCAGATCAACCGCCATGCCGGTGATGGTGTTGATCGCCGACAGCGCGTCTGCGCCGGCCGCTTCGGCCACCTTGGCCATCTGGGCAATGTCCGTCACGTTGGGCGACAGCTTGACCATCAGGTGTTTGCCGGTCCTGGCGCGCACGGCCCGGACCACGTCGCGCGCCAGCTTGGGGTCCGAGCCGAAGGCCACGCCGCCCTCTTTCACATTGGGGCAGGAGATGTTGACCTCGATTCCGGCGACCCCGTCAAGGGCGTCTACACGCTCGGCCAGCCGGGCATACTCGTCGACGGTCTTGCCGTAAATGTTGGCCAGCGTGGGCGTCTCCAGCGTTTCCAGAAACGGCAGTTTGTCCCGCACAAAAGCGTCCAGGCCCACGTTTTCCAGCCCGATGGCGTTGAGCATGCCGCACTCGGTCTCGACGATGCGCGGGGGCGGGTTGCCCCTGGACGGGTCCAGGGACAGGCCCTTGACAATGATGCCGCCCAGGCGGTTCAGGTCAAGGTAATGGTCGTACTCGCGGGCGTAGCCGAAGGTCCCCGAGGCGGTCATGACCGGGTTCTTCAGTTTCAGCCCGCCGATGTCGACGGTCAGGTTGGGTGTGGGCATGGGGCAGACATCATGTAGTTGGGTTTTGGGGCATTGGGTAATTTCGAACGAGCGGTGCGAAATATATACGAGTCGTTGGTATAGATCAACCCGGAGTTTCCGTTCAGATGGACGCTTCAGGGTGACGAAAAAATGAACTACCCCGCCGCAAGCAGCGGGGTATCGCCGTAACCGGCGAGAGTTGAATGGATCATTTTAATCGTCGCAAGCGACGGGGTATTAGACCCGGTGCTTCGCAATAAGGTGCCGGCCAGTTGTCCGTTTTCAGAGAACCCCCAGGCGAAATGCACCCGAAGCGCGAACCCGGCTACTTGCCCTGGAACCTCCGTGACAAAATCTGCTTATTGGGCCGCAGGGATGGGATAATGGACGCAACGGAGGGAAAAGCGGTGGGGTCGTCGTCAACAGTGACAACGTCGTGAAGGTCTGTAGGTGGGATCAGGGAGCGACAGGTACCGTCTTAGATGGGAGTTGAGTATATAGCATTGGGATCGGTTGGCAGGCAGGAAAAGACTCCATGGTTTTTGGAAGGACGAAAGACTACCCAATTAAGGTAGGACCAACAAAACAAATGGGTATTATTTTTCAATGGATCTTCGGGCGCTGGGCTCAGGAGAACACGTGAGGGTGTTTAAATGAATCGGAGGAATGTTGTGGAAAGTCCTGGATAAATAGTCGATCGAGCAATTGGGTTGACAGGATGGCCACCAAGGCCATATTCTCACGTTCGCTGAGCAGGTGGCCCTGGCGGGTTCGGCACTTGGCAACTATCCGTGATACCTTCTGGGCATCGAAGTAGCCTGTAGCCTGGATCTGAGATTCGGAAAGCAGTTCGTCGACATAATCAAGCTTGTGTTCACCGAAAAAGCAGCGGCAGATGGGTGCCCGATAGGGCTGTTTGGGGCGATTGACCACTGCATCCGGAATTCGGTTTCGGGCCGCCTCTTTCAACAGGAATTTTTCATCCAGCCCGCGGATACGAAATTTAACCGGAACCCGACCGGCAAACTCGATCAAGCGGTGGTCCAGATAGGGGAAGCGGCCTTCGATGGAGTTGGCCATGGCCATTCGGTCACCCTGGGAGGACAACAGGTAATTGGAGAGGAAAAGTCTGATTTCAATGTATTGGGCTCGTGACAACGGGTGCCAGGACATGAAATTGTCGGGCAAAAAGCTGCTTAACCGTTGGATAAATGTATTCAAACCATCTTCAGGCGGTCGAAATCCGTCGGCCAGAAATGTTTTCAGCTGAGACGTATTGGCCCACCGCAGTAAATGCGAATATACCGGTGAATCCGTGGCCGTCAATTCCTTTTTAAAGAATTTCTCAATGAACGATCCAGATCGTTGACTCGCTCCGTTGAGAATATAGGGATAAAGCCTTTCAAGGAGCTTAGGCCGTATGGTCGAGGTCGGCTGGCGAGCCCAAAATCGCCGGATTTTGTCTTCTTTGAAAATATTGTAACCGGCAAACAACTCATCCGCGCCCTCGCCGGTGAGGACGACCTTGAAGTTGCTTTCCTGCACCAGTTTTGAAAGCATCATCAACGGCGTGGGGGCGGTTCGGATAATCGGCGACTCAGCATGCCAGACCACTTTCGGAAAAAGAGTCCCGATATCGCCTTCCGAACAGTGGATATCATGATGATCGGTATCGAGAGATTGGAGGGCAATGGTTTGGAATGCGGATTCATCGAAGCGTTTGTCTGTAAAGCTGACCGAAAAGGTGCTCAGTTGGTTGTTGAAGTGTCGCTTTACCAGAGAACTGATGAAGGTGCTGTCGATGCCACCGCTGAGGTAGGCGCCGACCGGCACATCGGCCCTCAGACGGATTCGAGACGCGTCCAGCAACAAGGCATTTAGTTCCTCCATCCAATCGGTCAGAGGCCGTGTGCCATCATCTTCCGATGAGAAATCCAGGCTCCAATAGGGCCGGATCTGCATTCCGGTCCGGCTGATTCTGGCACAATGGCCGGGCAGCAGTTGGGAGATGTTCGCAAACGGTGTCCGTTCACCCAAAGTTGTCCAGCAGGTCAGTATATCGGCAAGCGATTGCGGGTCGAGCCGGCGTTCGACCTTCGGGTCGGCCAAAAGCGCCTTAATTTCCGACGCAAAGACGAGGCGTCCCTGGTGATGGTAATAGAACAATGGTCGGATACCCACCCGATCTCGCCCCAGGATGAGGGTCTGCTCGTTCCGGTCCCAAATGGCCATGGCAAACTGGCCGTTGAGCAGGGGAAACATCTCCGTTCCCAGTTCCTCATAAAGGTGGACGAGCACTTCGGTGTCCGTCCGGGTGTGGAAGCGGTGTCCCTTGACCTGGAGGTCCTGTTTTAGTTCCGGGTAGTTGAAGATCTCGCCGTTGAAGACGATCCAAACCGTTCGATCCTCGTTATGGATCGGTTGAATGCCGGCGCTGCTCAGGTCGATGATGCTCAAGCGCGCATGCGCCAACCCTGTGGGTCCCTGAGTATAAAGTCCCGCCGCATCCGGTCCACGATGGTGCATCAGGTTCACCATCCGGGTGAGAAGCAGGCGCTTGTCCTCAGGGAGGGAATAGTCGACGATTCCCGCGATTCCACACATGGCTATATCTTGACGCCTTGTATTGATTCAGGACCAATCATTTTCAGGCAGGTGGCCCGGTCTGCCTTCCCATTGGCGGTTTTTGGGATGCCTCTTACGGTCACGAGAGCCGATGGAATCTTATATTTGGGCATGATCGCGCTGCAGGCTTTCAATATGCGTTTTTTATCTATCGCACGGTCTTTAGGGACAACCAATGCCTTGAGGCCATGCCCCAGGAGTTCATCTTCGATGCCAAACACGGCCGCTTCGCTGACCAGTTCCGTGGCCAGCAGAAAATCCTCGACCTCCAGGACGCTGATACGATGCCCACCGACCTTGATTATATCGTCCCGTCGGCCCACAAGAAATAGATAGCCATCCGGATCCTGATAACCCATATCACCGGTCCGGTAACCGTGGGATCCCAATACCTGTGCAGTGGTGTCGGCATCTTTCCAGTAGCCTGACATGATATTGGGCCCGGACACATTCAATTCACCGATTTGCCCCGGTGCCACTTCGACCCCATTTTCGTCCAGGATGGCGATATGAACGCCTGGCAGCGGCTTGCCGATAGATTCTATCTTGTTTGCGAACTGATCAGGTTCCAAGTAGGAAATCCGTGCGGACCCCTCTGTGGCACCATACATAATATAGATTTGGGTGTGGTCCGGCAGAGCCTCACGGAGTGCTTCCTTATGAGCTCGAGCCATGTGGCCGCCTGCCTGGGTGCAATAGCGCAAATCGACGAGCTTATCTCTATAACCCTTCAATGGGGAGCGCTGCAGGAGATAGGCATATGTGGCGGGCACGCCCGAAAAACCGGTGACCTTTTCCGCCACCATCTGCGCCAATACGGAGGCCGCATAGGCAAACCGATTGTTGATCACAGTTGTTCCCCCGACGGCAACATGGGTATTGAGCAGTGACTGGCCCATGACGTATGAAAAGGGCAGCACCACCATCTGGATGTCCTGCCAACTGAGGTGCAAAGAGTCGCATATGGCCAGCGAATTGGCCACAATGTTGCCATGGGAAAGCATGGCGCCTTTGGGTTTTCCGGTTGAAGAGGATGTGTAGATGATGTTGGCCAGATCCTCAGCTTGAATATCGACCTTGCCATTCACGGGCATCGGCGTGTGTTGGATTGCGTGCAGGAATGATACGCCAGCGATCCCATGATTTTCCGTTTTCTGCTTGGGCTGGTGAATGACAATCGTTTTCAGCGGGGAAACCAGCTGATCGATAGACTGGAGCCATTTTTCGAAACGGAAAGAGGTAATCAAGGCCGCTGGTTCGAGTTCGACCAGCAGCTGCTCGAGGCTGCCGGACTTGAGGTCTATGCTGATCGGGACCGCCACGGCACCGGCCTTGAGGATGCCAAAGTATGAAACCACATACGCATATCCGTTTTCCAGCAGGATGACGACCCGGTCTCCTTTTTGGACGCCTCGATCCACCAAAAACGATCCCAAACCGTCGGCATCAGCATTGATCTGACCGTAAGAAACCCGGTTCTGATCTTTGATCAAAGCCACCTTATCGGGAAAACGGGCAGCTGAATTTTCCAGAAAGTTGTGGATCAGCATTTTATGTGGTTTACCGCAGCGCCGCCATTTTCGCAAAGGCGAAAGCGCTATTTTCGCCTCCGGGTAAGTCCAAGACCAGTTTATCCCCTGCATCGAGAAAAGGGGTATAATCGTTGAGCCCACTTTCAATGCCGAAAAGAAAGTTGTCGACAATGAACGTCCTGATTTTCGATTGCTGTTCCATCCATGGCATTGAAAAAACGCCATTTCTGTTACCCAAGTTGAGCGATTAACCTTTTTCGGAAATGTTCGAATACACTCGATTTCAGGTTGTTATGATCGATCGGGTTCCTCAAAAGGTGAAACCCATTGGGTTGCCGATCTCACCACATATTCGGCGTTAGCTATCGCCGCGCATAGTCCACTATAGCGCGACGACATCTGCCTTGAATCTGCGGCAAGCTCGACAATCACTCCACTTGGGTGTTATTTTTTTCGAAAAAACGCTAAGTGCGCAATGCTGAAAAACAACGCTTCTGCGTCAATGGAACCAATACCCCTCCAAGTTCTCTAAAAATCGAGCCTGGCGGGTGCTGACTCCCAACCGATCTCGGGCACGGCTTGAATTAATTGCGCCGGCAAATGCAGATACCGCGTGGTGCTTCGTTTGGTATCGATGTCATCAAACACCCTCTGGACTTGATCAACGGTTAACCCGGCAACTTTTGCAACATCGGCCAACGGAATGTCGTTGTTTTTGGCATATAGGCACAAATCCATTTTGTCGTGAGGCAGGGAAAAGTAGAATTCATCCTGGCTTTGCGGCAGTTGATAGGTATCGGTGCTCGAGGGCCGCTGAATGATCTCATCGGGTAGTTCCAAGTATGCGGCGAGCCGGTAGACTTGGGTTTTATACAGATGTGCAATCGGTTTCACATCGGCGGCCCCATCGCCAAGTTTCACGAAAAATCCCTGGTCGTACTCTAACCGGTTGGGGGTTCCGGCAACCGCATAGTGGTATCGATCTGCGTAATAGTACTCCATCATTTTTCGGATACGCTGCTTGAAATTGGTTGCGGCAACAATTCCTAGATAAGCCTTCAAGGTCAACCGTTTTCTGTGCTCGTGGTTCTCAGGATCCCGGGCGACTATCGAGAAATAGTTGAACCCTTTGCTCTCCATTATGTTCCGGATCACCAGTTTGGACTTCCACCCCTCGCCGTAAGCTGGTAACGCTTGACGGACCGCCTCATCGTAACGCCTGTAAAAACCGACTGCGTCGAGGATCCTTGAAATATCTTCATATTGGTATGGAGCTTGACAGAATTCAGCAACGGTGCGACTCAAGTGGAGGGTATCGGGCGCAGAGTGCTGCTCGGGTAAAAGAAGGGCCAAAACGCGATCGTGTCCAACCGCTTTAGCCGCCAGCGCCAGGGTGACACTACTGTCAATCCCCCCGGACAGCGCAACGACCAAGCCCCTGCGTTTTAGCTGTGTTGACAGGATATTGCGAAGACCTGACGTGATACGTTCAATTTCCCTCTCCGCATCAATTTCGAGCACCTCAGCACTGAAATTGGATGGTTTTGCCATGAGTGTTGTTTTTCTCTTATTTGCGTGAGTCGGTGGCTAATAGTTTTACATCAGGCGATCGAGTGCCTCGCGAGCATTGGGGTCGTGGGTGGTGAGCATCAACGCCTGCCGGTATTCATCGATGGCGCGATAGATGATACCCTCTCTATCTTATGCACTGGCCAGATCCAATCGCAAACCGACATCCGTGGGCAGCGTCTCCACACCTAACCGTGGTTTCCTCTGTTATTACCCCTGAATCAGTCAAGACGGCTTTGGCATGTTTGACCAAGTATACTTTGAACGGCCACAATCTTCGATTTTTAACCCTCACCCCAGCCCTTTACCACGGGAGGAGGGGGTTAACAGAAATCGCAATCGATGGCGGTTCAAAGTATAATGACTCAACTTTATCGAAGGTGGTGGAACTTTTTTCCCGGGTTTGGGATCACAGCAGCGGGCGTTTCCTCAATGGGTTTCGCATGCTCACGGTCTGCTGGTCTTACGGCACCATCTGCCTGCCTATGGATTTTGCCCTTTTGTCATCGGCTGATGCAAAAAAGCGGCTTTGTGAAAGCTATAAATCCATGGAAAAGCGCTGCTATGCCTGGCAGCAGCGCAAAAAGGCCAGCACCCTTGTAAAGCTGAAAGATGGACCCAAAGTGAAACTGGTCTTCGTTCAAGACCGCCGCAAAAAGAATTGTTTGGCCTTGATGTCCATGGACATTGACATTGCAAACGAAGAGATCATCACCCAAGCTGAGCGATTGTCGAGCTTGCCGCATATTCAAGGCAGATGTCGTCGCGCTATAGTCAACTATGCGCGGCGATATCTAACGCCGAAGATGTGGTGAGATCGGCAAACCCAATGGGTTTCATCTTTAGAGCCCTACAATCAATGGTACCAAACCGATATCTTTCACCATCGACCTTCTCCGAGAAAGGTGAATCGATCAGGTTGGGCATCAGTAATTACAGCAAGCGCTGGGACATCGACGTGTTCTTCAAAATAGCCAAGCAGCATCTGAAACTAATCAAAGAGATCCAGTGTCGGGACTTCGACTCATTAATCCCCATACCAGCATCGTGTTCATGCGGTATATGTTTCTGGCCTACCAATGCCGGATAGAGACAGTCCATCGCACATAAAGAACATGCGTCCGTGGATACCAACCATGGCTTTATCCTCGACCTGAACCGGTGTGCCGGCATCGCATACCCCTGCGACTGGCAAAAGCGGCACACTGCCGCCGCCCACCACATTCGCCGTCAGGCTTTATTGCAGTGACGGTGGCAGGACAGCCGGCGACAGGGAGTTTCTGGCCTCGTAGGAACCGTAAAGCTCATCGTGTGGGCTCGTCCAGACACCATTGGGATAACCGTCTCCCAAGGTATTCTCATCGGTATAAAAGCCCGCTACGTTGTAGCCTGCGTAAAGGTCTGCCGCTGACTCGCGACGCAGCAATCCCTCCTGGTAACTGCTGGTGCCCATGGTATTGCGAATCACCTCGCTGCGCGGCCAGGTGGTCCCATCAAAGGCAATATCGCCCTCCGGTATCTCACCCGCAGGGATGGAACCGTCATGGCGACCGTAGAGCACATAGTCCATATGCACGCCGTCAATCACCAGCTCAAGACCAATCGCCCGTTCAGCTGAACCACCCTCGCCCGTAGCCAAATCCATATCCACATCGACGTCGTGGACGTCGGACGGTGCCGACACGCCGGATTCGGCAATGAGGAAAAAGCTGTGCGGAGCAATGCTTTTGCCGCTTAAATCGGCCGAAAGCTGCCAGTCGACATCCACCACCCCATCGGCGTTGTTGTCCGCCCGAGAGATCAGCGCCATCGTTTCCAACGAGATCGGCTGATCGGTCGTGTTGAACAGTTCCACAAACTCTCCCGGATTCTGGCCGTTAGGATTGTTCCAGGACTGAAGACTCGAAATGATGACGTCCCCGGCCGACAAGCCCGTTGACTCCACGAACGTGGCCGTCACCGTCTTGTCGCCGTCCATGGTGATGCTCGCCGGGTTGGCTGACCCCGACAGGTCTCCCGACCAGCCGCTGAACTCCCAACCGGCATCGGCCACGGCCTCGACCTGAACCACCGCTCCCGATGCGTACTGAGGCTGGTCAGGAACAATGCTGACCAGACCATCACCCACCACATTCGCCGTCAGGCTGTATTGCAGTGACGGTGGCAGGACAGCCGGCGACAGGGAGTTTCTGGCCTCGTAGGAACCGTAAAGCTCATCGTGTGGGCTCGTCCAGACACCATTGGGATAACCGTCTCCCAAGGTATTCTCATCGGTATAAAAGCCCGCTACGTTGTAGCCTGCGTAAAGGTCTGCCGCTGACTCGCGACGCAGCAATCCCTCCTGGTAACTGCTGGTGCCCATGGTATTGCGAATCACCTCGCTGCGCGGCCAGGTGGTCCCATCAAAGGCAATATCGCCCTCCGGTATCTCACCCGCAGGGATGGAACCGTCATGGCGACCGTAGAGCACATAGTCCATATGCACGCCGTCAATCACCAGCTCAAGACCAATCGCCCGTTCAGCTGAACCACCCTCGCCCGTAGCCAAATCCATATCCACATCGACGTCGTGGACGTCGGACGGTGCCGACACGCCGGATTCGGCAATGAGGAAAAAGCTGTGCGGAGCAATGCTTTTGCCGCTTAAATCGGCCGAAAGCTGCCAGTCGACATCCACCACCCCATCGGCGTTGTTGTCCGCCCGAGAGATCAGCGCCATCGTTTCCAACGAGATCGGCTGATCGGTCGTGTTGAACAGTTCCACAAACTCTCCCGGATTCTGGCCGTTAGGATTGTTCCAGGACTGAAGACCCGAAATAATGACGTCCCCGGCCGACAAGCTCGTTGGCTCCACGAACGTGGCCGTCACCGTCTTGTCGCCGTCCATGGTGATGCTCGCCGGGTTGGCTAACCCCGACAGATCTCCCGACCAGCCGCTGAACTCCCAACCGGCATCGGCCACGGCCTCGACCTGAACCACCGTTCCCGAAGCGTACTGAGGCTGGTCAGGAACAATGCTGACCAGACCGCCGCCCACCACACTCGTTGTCAGCGTGTACTGCTCGGGCAGCACTTCAATAAAGGTCGCCGTCACCGTCTTGTCGGCGTCCATGGTGACAAGGGCCGGATTGGCGGCGCCGGTCAGGTCACCGGACCATCCGCTGAACTGCCAGCCCGCATCGGCCACGGCCTCGACCTGAACCGGCGCTCCCGAAGCGTACTGAGGCTGGTCAGGAACAATGCTGACCAGACCGCCGCCCACCACACTCGTTGTCAGCGTGTACTGCTCGGGTAGCACTTCAATAAAGGTCGCCGTCACCGTCTTGTCGGCGTCCATGGTGATAAGGGCCGGATTGGCTGACCCGGTCAGGTCACCCGACCAGCCGCTGAACTCCCAGCCCGCATCGGCCACGGCCTCGACCTGAACCGGCGTGCCGGCGTCGTATACCCCTGCGTCCGGCAAAAGCGTCACACTGCCGTTGCCAACAACATTCACCGTCAGCGTGTACTGCTCGGGCAGCACTTCAATAAAGGTCGCCGTCACGGTCTTGTCGCCGTCCATGGTGATGCTCGCCGGGTTGACGGACCCCGACAGGTCTCCCGACCAGCCGCTGAACTCCCAACCGGCATCGGCCACGGCCTCGACCTGAACCACCGCTCCCGATGCGTACTGAGGCTGGTCAGGAACAATGCTGACCAGACCATCACCCACCACATTCGCCGTCAGGCTGTATTGCAGTGACGGTGGCAGGACAGCCGGCGACAGGGAGTTTCTGGCCTCGTAGGAACCGTAAAGCTCATCGTGTGGGCTCGTCCAGACACCATTGGGATAACCGTCTCCCAAGGTATTCTCATCGGTATAAAAGCCCGCTACGTTGTAGCCTGCGTAAAGGTCTGCCGCTGACTCGCGACGCAGCAATCCCTCCTGGTAACTGCTGGTGCCCATGGTATTGCGAATCACCTCGCTGCGCGGCCAGGTGGTCCCATCAAAGGCAATATCGCCCTCCGGTATCTCACCCGCAGGGATGGAACCGTCATGGCGACCGTAGAGCACATAGTCCATATGCACGCCGTCAATCACCAGCTCAAGACCAATCGCCCGTTCAGCTGAACCACCCTCGCCCGTAGCCAAATCCATATCCACATCGACGTCGTGGACGTCGGACGGTGCCGACACGCCGGATTCGGCAATGAGGAAAAAGCTGTGCGGAGCAATGCTTTTGCCGCTTAAATCGGCCGAAAGCTGCCAGTCGACATCCACCACCCCATCGGCGTTGTTGTCCGCCCGAGAGATCAGCGCCATCGTTTCCAACGAGATCGGCTGATCGGTCGTGTTGAACAGTTCCACAAACTCTCCCGGATTCTGGCCGTTAGGATTGTTCCAGGACTGAAGACCCGAAATGATGACGTCCCCGGCCGACAAGCTCGTTGGCTCCACGAACGTGGCCGTCACCGTCTTGTCGCCGTCCATGGTGATGCTCGCCGGGTTGGCTGACCCCGACAGATCTCCCGACCAGCCGCTGAACTCCCAGCCGGCATCGGCCACGGCCTCGACCTGAACCACCGCTCCCGAAGCGTACTGAGGCTGGTCAGGAACAATGCTGACCAGACCGCCGCCCACCACACTCGTTGTCAGCGTGTACTGCTCGGGCAGCACTTCAATAAAGGTCGCCGTCACGCGTCTTGTCGGCGTCCATGGTGACAAGGGCCGGATTGGCGGCGCCGGTCAGGTCACCGGACCATCCGCTGAACTGCCAGCCCGCATCGGCCAACGCCTCCAGATCCACCTGCGTGCCGGCGTCGTACGCCCCGCCCGAGGGCGCAAGCGTCACACTGCCGTTGCCAACAACATTCACCGTCAGCGTGTACTGCTCGGGCAGCACTTCAATAAAGGTCGCCGTCACGCTCTTATCGGCGTCCATGGTGACAAGGGCCGGATTGGCGGCGCCGGTCAGGTCACCGGACCATCCGCTGAACTGCCAGCCCGCATCGGCCAACGCCTCCAGATCCACCTGCGTGCCGGCGTCGTACGCCCCGCCCGAGGGCGCAAGCGTCACACTGCCGTTGCCAACAACATTCACCGTCAGCGTGTACTGCTCGGGCAGCACTTCAATAAAGGTCGCCGTCACGGTCTTGTCGGCGTCCATGGTGACAAGGGCCGGATTGGCGGCGCCGGTCAGGTCACCGGACCATTCGCTGAACTGCCAGCCCGCATCGGCCAACGCCTCCAGATCCACCTGCGTGCCGGCGTCGTACGCCCCGCCCGAGGGCGCAAGCGTCACACTACCGTTGCCAACAACATTCACCGTCAGCGTGTACTGCTCGGTCGTCGTCGGATCCATCAGCGCCTGAATTTCAGACTCGCTCAGCGCTCTGTCATAAATGAACACCTCGTCGATGACCCCGTCGAAGTACTCGCCCCAGGGCTCGTTGCCGCCGACCCAGATGTCCCGGCCGCCGTTGGGGATCACACCGGAGACCGTCGTGGTTCCTCGCAAGGTGCCGTCGATGTAGATCTTCATCGAAAACCCATCGTAGGTGGCCGCGATGTGGTACCAGGTGCCCGGTGAGAGCACGATGTCGCCCTGCACCTCCTCGCTGGCGTTGAAACCGTTGTTCCCGTCCCAGTTGATCCGGAACACGGGCCGGTTGGCCGTGGACGCGTCGGATGCACGCGCGTACAGCTGCCAGTCGAACCAGTTCAGATCGGCCTTGGCCCGTTGCAGCAGGGTTGACCAATTCCTGGTCAGCGTGTCGGCATTCATCCAGCAGGCCAGCGTCATCTGGTTGGTGCTGAAATCCAGCGTGTCGCTGTCGGCAATCTGCACGTGATCACCCGAGCCGTTGAAATCCAGCCCGTTGCCCACCATGCCGTCGACTAACGTGGTGCCGTACAGGTCGCCGTCGTTGCCGTTGGCCGAGCCGTCGGCCGCCGTGCCGTCGTCAAAACTATAGTAACCGACCGCTCCAACGGGCAACGGCGCCGGACCCATAGAGACCACACAGTTGACCGCCGAACCCTCCGCCACAGAAGATCCCGCCGCCGGGCTCTGGCCCATCACATAACCCGCTGACACCGTGTTGCTGTAGGCTTCTGTCACCGTGCCAACAATCAATCCCGCATTCAGAATATCCAACTCGGCGTCTGCTTGCAGCAACCCCTCAACTAAAGGAACATCGACATACACCGGCGGAACACCATAATGGATAGCAAAATAGGCGTTGTCGGCCGGTGCTGCAGCTGCCGTGTAATTCTTGAATGCCGGCCACATGGTGGGGGCCGTAAAATATATATCATCCGGTACGCCACCGGACCACAGACCCGTGTTGTCAACGATACCGCTGTAAGGAGTTCCAACTGGGTTGCCGCCACCATCCAGTTCGACAAGGCTCACCTCGATTTTTGCCTCTGTCAGCAAGGCCAGTTTTGTGATTACGGCCCTGAAACGGTACCATGTGTTGGGTAAGGTACCACTCAACGGCACGATCTGATCCTGAATACGGGTGTCGCCGCTATCCCGCCAGTAGGTCACGATACCGCCATCGGAGTGATCCAACTGAACCCCAAAGATATTCGATGAACTCACATCACTATCACTGATCATCCACCCTATGCGGTCGTCATCAAAATTGCCACTGCCGTCGGTCTGAAAATCCATCCCGAGCGTCACACCCAGGACATTCAGGTCACTCCAGTCGAACGGATGTGCCGTCCATGTGAAAATGTTGCTTGCCGGAGCAAGGCCGGCGGAGCCGCCGACACCGTTGCCAGCCGTCACAACAGGACCGCCGCCACCGTCATACCACTCGGGATAACTCCCGATAGTCGATCCGGGTGCCAAGGCGTCAAAACCATCCTGCAAGCCAGGAGGTGCCTCGCCGAGAGAGATAACCAGATCGACCACCGATCCAGAAGGAACAGATTCACCACCTGCAGGATCCTGGCTGATCACATGGTCTATAGGCACCGTGTCATGGAAAGATCCACTCACCGTCCCCACCACCAAACCGGCACCTTCAATGGAAAGTTCCGCATCGGTTTGCGGCAAATCCAGGACATAAGGTACGATAACAGGTGGCGGTTCTACTCCGAGAGACACCACCAGATTGACTGCCGACCCGGCCGGAACCTCCGTGTCTGCCGCAGGATCCTGACTGATCACATTGCCCGCATCCACGTCGTCGCTGTAGACTTCGGTCACCTCACCCATGGTAAGGCCCACAGATGTGATGGCAGACTCGGCAGAAGCAAGTGCTGCTCCCACCACATCAGGAACAACAACCGGCGGACCGGTCGGAGGGAGGTATCTCACTGTCAAAACGGGCCGATCAGCAGCGGTTGTATACTCGCTGGACCGGAAGTCGACACCGTCTGTGCCTGTGGGAAGGAAAATCCAGCCCTTGTTGGCTGAAGGGTTGTTGACCCAGGCGGCAAGGCTGGCCGTCACATCCACCCCTTGCACACCCATAGATGCACCGGCAGCACTGGCCAGGGCGGCCCCGTATTCATCTGACTGAACTCCAGGATCGCCTCCGAAGTCGCTGTAGGTAGCCGATTCCGTCCAGTCGACACTTGCCTCGTAAACATTTGCGGGATCGCCCGTGTTAAAGACATTGTAAGTCAACGTCGCCGATTGAATGGTTGCACCGACCGGAATTTGTCCCGTGTCGCTACCAAAGATATCATCAAAACGGATGAGGGCGTATTTGTATAGACCGGTGCCGAGGGGATCGTCGTTATCCCACTCGACAGAGTCGAGCGCTCCGTGCAACGCAGTCGGCTCGTTCTCCATGATATGGGTATCCACGCTGCCCGCATAACCGTTGGCTCCCTCCTGGAAGGAAGCGGTAACCGATTCGGGGCCCGGCACACTTCCGATTGTCCATTCTTCATAAAGGGTGAATGGAACACTGCTACTCGTCCTGCGATAAACCCTGAACGTGGTACTGTTGCCGTCCACCAAAACGTAGGTGATGGTTGGGTTGTCGTAGGCGCGTAAGTAACCGTTGGTAATCTGATGCAGGTCACCCAACGGGTACTCTGGTGCCACATCGTGTTCGTAGTAATGGGTGTGTCCGCAAAACAATGCTTCGACCTGGTTATCGTTCAACATGCTAACAAAGGCGTCACGATTGGCCGGGTACTGATCTAATGAGTCCCCGACATGCCTGTGTTCCGGGTAGGCGGGCTCGTGGACGAAGACAAACTCCGGACTATCGGAACCCGGGGTCTCGTAAAGGTCCGAATCAATCCAGTTAAGCAGCTGCGGACGGATGTCCCCACCAGCCGCATGGTCTGAACCTGAATTGGTGGTCCCATCCCAGTATGCATTGACGGCTACAAAGTGTGCGTTCCCATATTCCCATGAATAGGAAGTATTCAGACTTCCCGCTGGACCGTAGTCAACAATATGAGGCAACGACGGAACTTTTGTGTCGCGTATCTCGTAAAAATTGTTGATATTGTCACTGATTTCATGGTTCCCGATGACCGGGTACCAGAGAAAATCGGCTCCCAGTGCATTGTCAATACTCTCTTCAGTCTGCCAAAGGTTTGGAAAGTCTCCACTGATTACCATGAAAGCAGGGGCCGGCATGTCGGATGTGGGATTGTCGATCCATTCACGGATCTGCTGCAAGTTATCCGAAACGGTAGCATTCGGCCAGGCATCGCTGGTGTGCAGGTCCGTGACAACAACAAACGCGAACGTTTCCTTGGTTATGACCTCGAAATAAGCGTTGTCAGCGGCACCTTCCAGGGCATCGTAATTCTTGAATGCCGGCCACATTGTCGCTGCGTTAAAATAACTCTCATCCGGCGTCCCGCCCGGCCACAGGCTGGTGTCGTCGACCGTCCCGGCGAATAAGATGCCGGTGGAATTGCCGGAGGCATCCAAACCTTCGAGACTGAAATCGATTCGGGCCGATGTGGCTGTCAGCTTGGTGATTGTCGCCCTTAAGCGATACCACGTGTTAGGGGAAAAACTAGACAACGGAACGATGGGCTCCTGGATACGGGTGTCGCCGCTGTCCCGCCAGTAGGTCACGATACCGCCATCGCTGTGATCCAGCTGGATCCCGAAGAAGTTGGCGGAACTGACGTCATTGTCGGTGATCATCCACCCGATTCGGTCATCATCAAATTGTCCGTTGCCGTCGGTCTGAAAATCCATACCGACTTTAACGCCCGTCAAATCCGGATCGTTCCAGTCAAAAGGATATGCCGTCCATGTGAAGATGGATCCTGAAGGGGCAAGGCCCATCGAGCCATCCACACCGATGCCGTCTGTTACGGACGGACCGCTACCACCGTCAAACCACCCATCGTAACTTCCGATGTTCGATCCGGGGATGTACGTGTCAAAGCCCTCGTTCACACCACTCGGTGATGGTCCGGGGCCCAGTTCGACATAGTTGACCAGCACCGAATGAACACCAGCCGGCATAGTCAAGGAATTGATTGCCGCCGTGCTCGTGTCATCATCCGTGCCACTCCAGCTGCCGATCCGCCAACCAGTGTCGGCCACGGCGCCACTCAGGTCGATCACTTCGCCCGCAAAATAGCTGCCGGCTGCGCAACCGTCTGAGTTGGCCGGTGTGGCCACCGGGTCAATCCCCTGGCCCGTGTGGTCCAGAGTCAAATTATAGCAGGTGGTGCCAACCGGCAGGACAGCCGGCGACAGGGAGTTTCTGGCCTCGTAGGAACCGTAAAGCTCATCGTGTGGGCTCGTCCAGACACCATTGGGATAACCGTCTCCCAAGGTATTCTCATCGGTATAAAAGCCCGCTACGTTGTAGCCTGCGTAAAGGTCTGCCGCTGACTCGCGACGCAGCAATCCCTCCTGGTAACTGCTGGTGCCCATGGTATTGCGAATCACCTCGCTGCGCGGCCAGGTGGTCCCATCAAAGGCAATATCGCCCTCCGGTATCTCACCCGCAGGGATGGAACCGTCATGGCGACCGTAGAGCACATAGTCCATATGCACGCCGTCAATCACCAGCTCAAGACCAATCGCCCGTTCAGCTGAACCACCCTCGCCCGTAGCCAAATCCATATCCACATCGACGTCGTGGACGTCGGACGGTGCCGACACGCCGGATTCGGCAATGAGGAAAAAGCTGTGCGGAGCAATGCTTTTGCCGCTTAAATCGGCCGAAAGCTGCCAGTCGACATCCACCACCCCATCGGCGTTGTTGTCCGCCCGAGAGATCAGCGCCATCGTTTCCAACGAGATCGGCTGATCGGTCGTGTTGAACAGTTCCACAAACTCTCCCGGATTCTGGCCGTTAGGATTGTTCCAGGACTGAAGACCCGAAATAATGACGTCCCCGGCCGACAAGCTCGTTGGCTCCACGAACGTGGCCGTCACCGTCTTGTCGCCGTCCATGGTGATGCTCGCCGGGTTGGCTAACCCCGACAGATCTCCCGACCAGCCGCTGAACTCCCAACCGGCATCGGCCACGGCCTCGACCTGAACCACCGTTCCCGAAGCGTACTGAGGCTGGTCAGGAACAATGTTAACTAAACCATCACCCACCACATTCACCGTCAGCGTGTACTGCTCGGGCAGCACTTCAATAAAGGTCGCCGTCACGCTCTTATCGGCGTCCATGGTGACAAGGGCCGGATTGGCGGCGCCGGTCAGGTCACCGGACCATCCGCTGAACTGCCAGCCCGCATCGGCCAACGCCTCCAGATCCACCTGCGTGCCGGCGTCGTACGCCCCGCCCGAGGGCGCAAGCGTCACACTGCCGTTGCCAACAACATTCACCGTCAGCGTGTACTGCTCGGGCAGCACTTCAATAAAGGTCGCCGTCACGCTCTTATCGGCGTCCATGGTGACAAGGGCCGGATTGGCGGCGCCGGTCAGGTCACCGGACCATCCGCTGAACTGCCAGCCCGCATCGGCCAACGCCTCCAGATCCACCTGCGTGCCGGCGTCGTACGCCCCGCCCGAGGGCGCAAGCGTCACACTGCCGTTGCCAACAACATTCACCGTCAGCGTGTACTGCTCGGGCAGCACTTCAATAAAGGTCGCCGTCACGGTCTTGTCGGCGTCCATGGTGACAAGGGCCGGATTGGCGGCGCCGGTCAGGTCACCGGACCATTCGCTGAACTGCCAGCCCGCATCGGCCAACGCCTCCAGATCCACCTGCGTGCCGGCGTCGTACGCCCCGCCCGAGGGCGCAAGCGTCACACTACCGTTGCCAACAACATTCACCGTCAGCGTGTACTGCTCGGTCGTCGTCGGATCCATCAGCGCCTGAATTTCAGACTCGCTCAGCGCTCTGTCATAAATGAACACCTCGTCGATGACCCCGTCGAAGTACTCGCCCCAGGGCTCGTTGCCGCCGACCCAGATGTCCCGGCCGCCGTTGGGGATCACACCGGAGACCGTCGTGGTTCCTCGCAAGGTGCCGTCGATGTAGATCTTCATCGAA
Source organism: uncultured delta proteobacterium (assembly GCA_963785365.1). Lineage (GTDB taxonomy): Bacteria > Desulfobacterota > Desulfobacteria > Desulfobacterales > Desulfosarcinaceae > Desulfosarcina. The sequence continues at coordinate 605,772 of CAWAUZ010000004.1, forward strand.
AACCCATCGTAGGTGGCCGCGATGTGGTACCAGGTGCCCGGTGAGAGCACGATGTCGCCCTGCACCTCCTCGCTGGCGTTGAAACCGTTGTTCCCGTCCCAGTTGATCCGGAACACGGGCCGGTTGGCCGTGGACGCGTCGGATGCACGCGCGTACAGCTGCCAGTCGAACCAGTTCAGATCGGCCTTGGCCCGTTGCAGCAGGGTTGACCAATTCCTGGTCAGCGTGTCGGCATTCATCCAGCAGGCCAGCGTCATCTGGTTGGTGCTGAAATCCAGCGTGTCGCTGTCGGCAATCTGCACGTGATCACCCGAGCCGTTGAAATCCAGCCCGTTGCCCACCATGCCGTCGACTAACGTGGTGCCGTACAGGTCGCCGTCGTTGCCGTTGGCCGAGCCGTCGGCCGCCGTGCCGTCGTCAAAACTATAGTAACCGACATAATTACCGACCGGCACTTCAATAAAGGTCGCCGTCACGCTCTTATCGGCGTCCATGGTGACAAGGGCCGGATTGGCGGCGCCGGTCAGGTCACCGGACCATCCGCTGAACTGCCAGCCCGCATCGGCCAACGCCTCCAGATCCACCTGCGTGCCGGCGTCGTACGCCCCGCCCGAGGGCGCAAGCGTCACACTGCCGTTGCCAACAACATTCACCGTCAGCGTGTACTGCTCGGGCAGCACTTCAATAAAGGTCGCCGTCACGGTCTTGTCGGCGTCCATGGTGACAAGGGCCGGATTGGCGGCGCCGGTCAGGTCACCGGACCATCCGCTGAACTGCCAGCCCGCATCGGCCAACGCCTCCAGATCCACCTGCGTGCCGGCGTCGTACGCCCCGCCCGAGGGCGCAAGCGTCACACTGCCGTTGCCAACAACATTCACCGTCAGCGTGTACTGCTCGGGCAGCACTTCAATAAAGGTCGCCGTCACGCTCTTATCGGCGTCCATGGTGACAAGGGCCGGATTGGCGGCGCCGGTCAGGTCACCGGACCATCCGCTGAACTGCCAGCCCGCATCGGCCAACGCCTCCAGATCCACCTGCGTGCCGGCGTCGTACGCCCCGCCCGAGGGCGCAAGCGTCACACTGCCGTTGCCAACAACATTCACCGTCAGCGTGTACTGCTCGGGCAGCACTTCAATAAAGGTCGCCGTCACGGTCTTGTCGGCGTCCATGGTGACAAGGGCCGGATTGGCGGCGCCGGTCAGGTCACCGGACCATTCGCTGAACTGCCAGCCCGCATCGGCCAACGCCTCCAGATCCACCTGCGTGCCGGCGTCGTACGCCCCGCCCGAGGGCGCAAGCGTCACACTACCGTTGCCAACAACATTCACCGTCAGCGTGTACTGCTCGGTCGTCGTCGGATCCATCAGCGCCTGAATTTCAGACTCGCTCAGCGCTCTGTCATAAATGAACACCTCGTCGATGACCCCGTCGAAGTACTCGCCCCAGGGCTCGTTGCCGCCGACCCAGATGTCCCGGCCGCCGTTGGGGATCACACCGGAGACCGTCGTGGTTCCTCGCAAGGTGCCGTCGATGTAGATCTTCATCGAAAACCCATCGTAGGTGGCCGCGATGTGGTACCAGGTGCCCGGTGAGAGCACGATGTC